>DASXZL010000001.1:0-236678 GCA_036501935.1 Polyangiaceae bacterium
TTCAAGTCGCACCCTCCAGTCGGCGAGATGCGATTCCTCGAAGACAAGATCGCGCATTCAGTCGAGACGATGCGCCGCCTCGAAGACAAGATGGCGCATTCGGTCGACAAGACGACGCGGCCGAAGGTCGAAGCGTCGCGCGGGCGTTCTTTCCTCCCCCGAGCGCACCCCGCAACCCGCTGGATTGCTGCACGTTTCCCCCGGAACACCGCGGCGCCGGCGAAGACGATCCTGTCAGAACCTCTGCGGTGACGTACTGGTCCACCGCCGTCGAGATGAGACCACACGTTGCAAGCGCCGCCCCTCCAACGATGCGGGCGACGCCTCCCGGTCCCAGGGTCAGGCGCCGCCGCCTCGAGCTTCGCCGCCTCGCCGGCGCCGATTGCGACGCGGAGCGGTGGGACGATTGCCTCGCTCACCTCGACGAAGCGCGCGCCCTCGATCCCGCAGGAGACGAAGCGCCCGCCGTGAAGCAGCTCCGCGACGCGGCCATCCCGGGCATCCTGAAGAAGCCCAGGCCGCCGCGGCACTGAGGAGGGCCGCGGCGAGGGCGTGGGTGAGGGCGTGAGCGCGGCCGTGAGAAGCGCGACCGAATTGCCGATAGTACGCAACTCGGGCCCGCAGGCGTCCGATAGGGGGACGTGAGGAGCAAGGACGCAAGGGGTGCCCACCCGAGTCTTTCGAACCGTCGGTGCTAGGCTCGATCCGTCGTGAACGTGATCGACCACGCCCCCGAGCGGCCGCTCTCGCCGCAGGACGTTCTTCGCATGGTCGAGGCGGGGATCCTCCGCCCGGATGAGCCGGTGGAACTGCTGAAAGGGCGGCTCTTGCTCGTGAGCCCGCAGGGACCGCCCCATGCGTCGGTCGTCGGCGCGCTCGCCGAGGCGCTTCGCGCGGCGTACGGCGCCGGTCACGCCGTTCGCGAGGAGAAGCCGCTCCACCTGCCCGATAGCCTCCCCGAGCCGGACATCGCCGTCGTGCGAGGGGCGCAGCTCGACTATGTCGCGAGGCACCCCGGCGGGGCGGACGCGGTCCTCGTCGTGGAGGTGGCCGTCACCTCGCAGGCGCTCGATCACGACAAAGCCCGAATCTACGCGCGCGCGGCTGTACCGGTGCTGTGGCTTCTGGACATCCCCGCTCGCCGGCTCGAAGTGCACCTCGAGCCGCAGACGGACGGGCGATACCGGGTCGTGCAGATCCTCGGCGATGAGGACGAGGTGACGCCACCGGGAACCGGCAGTCGCCTCGCCGTGCGAGCGTTCCTGGGATAGGCGGACCGCCGCGGCCCCGAGAGCGCCGCGGCGGCTCGGCCTCTTCTTCACATGGCGACGCGAACGAGCGTGCCGATGACGCGGTTCAACGCCGCGACGAGCCCCGCCGGCATCGCCTCGACGTAACCGAGCCGCTCCGCCACGCGCAAGCAAGACACCGTTTCGCGCGCCGACCCGAGCGCCGTCCGGTACCGCTGCATGCGCGTCCCCCCGAACGACCCGCTCCCCTCCCCCACGTTGAGCACGACGGAGCTGGCCGCCCGCCTGAGCTGACACGCAAGATCCCTGTCGTGCCGTTCGATGACGTGGATCATCGGCCGCATCGTCGTGATCGCATCGAGCATGACATCGTGAATTCGCAACATGTTGACCTCCTTTGCGCCTCGCCCTGGCGCGAAGCGGATGGCCCCCCCGCCCCATCGAGCGGAGACGTCGTCAAGGATGCGCAGCACCGCTGCTCCTGCAGCGGCGCGAGCTCCTGCGAGCGTCCTTGACGACGTCGAGCACGATGGGAAAATCGCCCATCCCACGAGCGAAAGAAGAAGAGCGGGCGAGAGCGCGGGAGTGGGCGAAGGGCGAAGGGCGAGGGCGAGGGCGAGGGCGAGGGCGTGGGCGTGGGCGTGGGGCTCGGGCGGGACCGACACAGTCGGCCGAGCCGGAGCAGGGGGCACGGGCCCAGACGGGGTCTTGCTCGTCCGGATGTTCGATCGTGCCATCGTGCTCGCACCGTTCAAGGACGCTCGCAGGAGCTCGCGCCGCTGCCGGGAGGCAGCGGCCCTACGCGGCCTGCGGCCGCTCCGGGTCCTTGAGCGGTGCTGCGCGCGATGGCCCGGGGGGCGCATCCGTTTCGCGCACGGGGCGCGGAGCCAACAAGGGGCTTTCGAGATGCTGAGAATTCACGATGTGATGCTCGATGCGATCGGGATGATGCGCCCGACGGTTTTTGCCATCGAAAGGCGCGATAAGGATCTTGCTTCTCAGCTTCGGCGGGCGGCGAGCAGCGTCGTTCTCAACGTGGCAGAGGGGAGCGGGTCGTTCGGAGGGGTGAGGACGCAGCGGTACCGGACGGCGCTCGGGTCGGCGCGGGAGACGATGTCGTGTCTGCTCGTGGCGGAGCGGTTCGGCTACGTCGAGGCGATGCCGGGGGCGCTCGTCGCGGCGATGAATCGCGTCATCGGCACGCTCGTGCGGGTCGCGGTCTAGCGGGTGGATGCGGCGGCGGTCGCTGTAGCGGTCGCCGCCGCCGCCGCTGCCGCTGCCGCTGCCGCGGGCGCCGCCGCCGCCGCCGCCGCTGCCGCGGGCGCCGCCGCTGCCGCTGCCGCTGCCGCTGCCGCTGCCGCGGGCGCCGCCGCCGCCGCGGGCGCCGACGCTGTCGCCGACGCCCGCGCAGCCGCTAGCGCACCACCTTGGCCAGCACGGCCCTCACGTGATCGAGCTGGCCGAGCAACAGTGCATCCACGGCTTCGACGTAGCCCATGGCCAGCGCCACATCGAGACACGCGCCGACCTCCCGCGCCGACCCGAGCGCCGTGCGATACCGCACGCGGCGCGTGCCGTCCGCCGAGCCGCTGGCCTCGGCCATGTTGAGCGACACGCTGCTCGACGCGCGCCGGAGCTGATTGCCGAGATCCTTGTCGTGCTTCTCGATCTGGGCAATCACGGGACGAAGCATCCGCAGCACACCGAGCATCGTTTCGTAGACCTTGAGCATCGCAGCCTCCTGGAAGTGGGCCCACGCGGTTCTCGCAAGGGCGCGTGCCCCACGCCGCCGCGCGCAGCCCAGGTCAAGGCTGCGGAGCGGCCGCGAGGCCGCGAAGCACCGCCGCGCCTGCGCGGCGGCTTGGCCTTGACCTGGGCGAGCACGGCGGCACGATCGAAAAGCCGAGCGAGCCGACCCTTGTGGGGATCGGCGTCGGCGTCGGCGTCGGCGTCGGCGTCGGCGTCAGTGTCGGCGTCGGCGTCAGCGTCAGCGTCGGCGTCAGCGTCGGCGTCAGCGCCCGCGTCGGGGTCGGCAGCGTCGGGAGCCCGGCTGCCTCGCGGCCCATTCGGTCCCACGATGCCGGAGCCATGCCGCGCTACACGGTGGACCGCCCACGCCCGACGCCCACGCCCACGCCCACGCCCAAGGCGCTGCCGCCGCGCCGCTGCTACCGGGAACCATGCGACCCTGAGAGATCTACTCCCCGCTTCCCCACGTCCCCGTCGGCGAAACGGTGCCGGTCGCAGCCTTCGGTGCCGAGCCATCTGGCGCCGGAGCGCCGGACGCCTTCGACGCCGCCCTCGACGGCACGGAGAAGAACGCCGTGACCGTGTAGCAATCCCCCGCCGTGGTCTCGCAGAGACCGTAGGCCACCCGCTTTCCGCACCCATCGACGAGGAATGACGAAAACCAGGGGTTGGGGCTGGTCCTGAGCCGCTCGACGGAGAGCTGCTCGACGGGGCACGGGATGAAGCCCGCCGCATGACTCCGCAGGAAGGCGGGCACGCCTTCCAGGCCGTTGCGTGGTGAGGCAAACTCGACGCGCGTGGAGTCCGGCTGGCGCCGCTCGGTCGCGGGCTGGTCTGCGACGACAGGCGGTGCGACGGGCGCGGTGGGGGCGGGAGATGACGGCTGCACCGGGTCGCTTGGTTCCTGACTCGAGGGCGGACGCTGCGAGCCGGCCGTGCAAGCGCCGACCTGCGCCGTGACCTCGCTCCGCCCGTTCGGACAGCCCGGGGCAACCGGGATCGGCGGAGAGGCGCAACCGGAGGCGCCGACGAGGATGAACGCGGCGAGGGGAACACCGAGAGGCCGACGGTCCATCTTGCGGGTGAGAGTCATCGCCGTTCCCTGGCTCATCGCGCCGCCCGCTTGAACGGAAAGCGCGAGACGAGATGAAAGTCGTGCGAGGTGGATTCGATCCAGTCGGCTCCGGGTGTGTGCCTCACGGGCCACAGCACTTCGTAGACGACTCGCTGGCCGCAACCGTCGGCGAGGACCACCGGCGCCGGATCTCTCGGGGACGGCTCGACGAGCTCCCGGATCTCGATCTGGTCCCTCGGGCACGGAAGGACGGCCGCGGCGTGCGCGAGCACCGCGTCCGCCACGGTGGCCGCGGGGGGCTGGCGCTGGTCGTCGATCGTGAGGGTCACGCCGACCTGCGCAGGGGGCGTGAGGAGGGTGACCGCCGGTGTCGGGGCAGGCTCGTTGGTCGCGGGAGCTAGACCGGGAGGCGCAGGCGGAGGGGGAGGTGATGGCGGCGGAGGCGCGAGGGCGACAGTCTGTCCGGCCGACGCCTCGCACGCCGGGACACAAAGCGACGCGCCCAGCAGAAGCGCGGTGGAAAGGAGGCATCGAGCAAGCATCGACCGGTACGTGAGCATTGTCCGTGCCCCGGGAAGCGCCTCGAGCCCGTCGGCTCACCGTTCGAGCCGCTCGGGCTTCTTCGCTGGCGCTGGAGCTGGGCCGCCCGATTTCACTTCGAAGAACCACGATTCCTCCTCGAAGAACCGTGGTCACACGTCGAGCCATCGCGATCTCTCTTCGCCCGACCGTCGTCTCACCTCGCGTGACCGCGATTCCTCTACACGCAACCGCAGCTCCCCGAGGTGGTGTGCGCTCCGACCCGGCACGGGCGTCGGCGGGAGCGTGGGCGTCGGCTCAATAAGTCAACGAGAGGGGCATCGGCGGGGGCGGGTCGGCGCAGAGGATGGTTCCCGCGTTCGGCGTCAACGTCATGGTGCCGAGAGCCTGTTCCGAACCGGTCGCAGCCTCGCCTTCGGGCGTCGGACCCTTGACGTAGAGGACACCCATCTCCGTCGTGTTGGGGCTCAGGTTTCCGCTGGAAAGACCTGGCAGCGTGAACGTCCCGACCGGACCCTGACTGACGGCCGTTGCCAGCGTGTAGCCCGCGGCGAGACTTCCCGTGTTGCCGACCGTGAAGTTCTCGAACTCGGTGATGCCCGGCGCGATACCCGACAGCGACATCGAAAGAGGCTGCAGCGTGAAGATCGTTCCCTGCGCAGTCTCGTGCAAGGACACGTTGTGCGGAGCGTCTCCGGCGCCGGTCGTCGTGATCGTCAGCGTGTCGAGGTAGCCGTCGGCGGCGGTCGAGGCCGGATTGAGAATCTGCTTGGGCACGACGCGAATCGTCGTGCTCGACGCGGCGCCCAGATTGACGGGGTTGCCGGCGACGATGGGGTTGCCGGTCGCGTTGTCGGCGAGCGTGTAGGGGGAGTTGATCCCCAGGTTGAACGACGGCGTGTACGTGATCGCCGTGCCCGTGTTGGTGATCGTAATGGTCTGATAGGCGGCGGCCGGCTGCCCGCACTGGATGAGGCCGAAGTCGAGGTTCGTCGGCTGCACGCTGACGCCGGTCGTCCCCTGTCCGGTGAGCAACGTGGTGGCGGGTGGCGCCGCGCAGAGCGGAGTCCCTGGCATCACGGTCGTGTTGACGGTGTCGGTATAGGGCTGCACCACGGTCGGCGAGAACGTGACGACGGGCGCGACGCTCTGATTGGCCGCGATGTTGAACGAGGGCGCCCCGCCGTCCGCCGTGCCAATCGCGAAGTGCGTGCTGCCCACGGCGAAGGAGACCGTCGTCGGCGCGTTCCCCGTGTTCGTCACGCTGTACTGCGACGACGCAGTCTGCCCGATGGAGACGCCGCCGAACGCAAGGGTGGCGCCGAACTCGGTCGAAGTGAGGATGACGCCGTACGCCGTCTGGTGGAGCAGGACGATGTGCCCCGAATCACCGGGGGCCGTCGTGGTGATGGTCAACGTGCCCTGATAGAGGTCCGGCGTGACCGCCGAGATCGCCGGAATGCCCGTGGGGCTCACGGTGACGCTCTGGGACATCAGCGCGGGCACCGTTCCCATCGCGGGCGTGACGGCGTAGTTGCTCCCGCCGCTCGTCACCGTGTTCGTGAACGTGAACGGCTCGCACGTGTTGTTCGTGATGGTGATCGACTGAGCCTGGGCCGTCGTCCCACAGCCGACGAGCCCCCCGTCACCGAACAAGACGCTGGCCGGCGACACAGCGACTCCCCCCTCGCCGAGCGGCATGCACCCCGCCTCCGGCGTAGGCTCGGGCGTGGGCTCGGGCGTCGGCTCCGGAGTGGGCTCGGGCGCGGCTTCCTTCAGGATGATCGCGCCGTCCCCTTGCGCGCTGAGCTCCGGGGGCGGCGCCGAGCCGCTGCTGCAAGCAAGGATGGCCGCGACGGGGATCTCCAGGGCGAGCAAGACGCCCAGGATCACCCGCCAACGCTGCCCCGAAGTCTGTGCAGGGGTGTGCATGACTACCCAGTCTACAGGTAGGATCGAGCGGATGGCGAATCCCCGCCACGTCCTCGCCGGCTGGGCGCTTTCTCTCCCGATGGCCATCGCGGTCCCCTGCGGGGGATGTGTGCCAACCGGCGAGACGGGCTTCACGCCCCGCGCCCCCGGCGGCGCCGTCGAAGGCTCCTACGAGCCGCCTTCGCCCGAGCCGCGCTCGGAGGTGCAGGACGGCAACGCCACCTGGTACGGAGCCGCCTTCGCCGGCCGGAGGACCGCGAGCGGCGAGCCATTCAACCCGTTGGCCCTCACGGCCGCTCACCGCACGCTCCCCTTCGGGACGTGGGTCGAAGTCACGCGCGTCGACACGGGCGCCAGCGTACGCGTGCGCATCACCGACCGCGGCCCGTACGCCGCCGCGAGCCAGCACCGCATCATCGATCTCTCCCGCGGCGCCGCCGAGCGGATCGACCTCGTGAGGGCGGGCGTGACCCGCGTCGAGGTGCGCGTCGTCGAGGGCCCGTAGGGCCCCTCAGCCAACCCGCTTGCACCCCTTCATGAAATCCCGCGCGTACCCGGCGTACAGCACCGCCGCCTCGCGGATCCACTCCGTGTCCGCCTCCTTCACGGGCCGCACGACCCTCGCCGGCCTTCCCATCACGAAGCTCCTCGGCGGGATCACGGTCCCCGGCGTCACGAGCGATCCGGCGGCGATGAACGAGTCGTCCCCCACCTCGGCGCCGTCGAGCACGATGCTCCCCATCCCGACGAGGCACCGGTGCCCGACGGTGCACCCGTGAAGGATCGCCGCGTGCCCGATGGTCACGTCGTCGCCCACCGTCGTGGCCGCGCGGCCCGAGGTGATGTGCACCACCGTGTTGTCCTGCACGTTGGTCCGCGCGCCGATGCGGATCGGAAAGTAATCCCCCCTCAGCACCGCCCCGAACCACACGCCGGCCTCGTCCCCGAGGTGCACGTCCCCGATGACGGTCGCGTTCTCCGCCACGAACACGCCGCGACCGAGCGTCGGACGCACCCCGTCGAGCTCATAGAGCGCCATCGCCTGCTCCTCCTCTTCTACCCACTCCGCGCCGCTCAACCCGCCGCGACGAGGGGCAGCGACCGGGGACCGGTCCGCCGCGGAGCCGGAAGCGGCTCGGTCGGGACGCCCGCCAGCGAGTGCTTGTTGGCGCGCACCACCTCGACCTCGACGATGCTCCCCACGAGCCCGCCCGCTCCGGGCGCCTCGACGTGCACGATCTCGTTGTGGTCCGTGCGCCCTTGCACGCGGTCCCTCGTGAGGTCGCCCTTCTCGCTCTTGCTCGCGCCCTCGACGAGCACCTTTTGCCGCGTCCCC
The DNA here is from genome assembly GCA_036501935.1 of Polyangiaceae bacterium. Lineage (GTDB taxonomy): Bacteria > Myxococcota_A > Polyangia > Polyangiales > Polyangiaceae > Palsa-1150. The sequence continues at coordinate 7,883 of DASXZL010000001.1, forward strand.
ACCAGCGTCTCTCTGTGGGCCGCCCCGAGCCGTTCGACGAGCGCGAAGAGCCGCGCGAGACGCTCGCTCTTCACGTCCTCGGGCACGTCGTCCTTCAGGCGGAGGGCGGGCGTCAGGGGACGCGGCGAGTACTTGAAGCCGTAGAGCGCGACGAACCCCACCTCCTCGACGAGCGACAGCGTCGCCGCAAAGTCGTCCTCCGTCTCACCGGGGAAGCCGACGATGACGTCCGTCGACAGCGTGAGCCTGTCCGCCCCCGAGCGCGACTCGACGAGCCGCCTCGCCCGCGCGACGTACTCCGCCCGCGTGTACCGCCGGATCATGCGCCGCAGCACCCGGTCGCTCCCCGACTGCACGGGCAGGTGCACGTGCTTCGCCAGCACGTCGAGCTCGCCGTGCGCCCGCGCGAGGGACGCCGTCGCGTGCCGCGGATGGGGGCTCGTGTACCGGAGGCGCGCGAGGCCCGGGACCTCGTGCGCGATGGCGCGGAGCAGGTGCGGGAACTGCGTCTCGTCGGGATCGTCGCTCTCGGGCGGAGGCAGCGCGAGATCGCGGAAGCTGTCGACGGTCTGCCCGAGGAGCAGGATCTCGCGAGACCCGGCCTCCACGAACCGACGCACCTCGTCGACCACCTCGCTCGAGGGGCGGTAGCGTTCGGGGCCGCGCGTGTAGGGGACGACGCAGAAGGAGCAGCGCTCGTCGCAGCCCTTCATGGTCGTCACGAACGCCGTCACCGGGGCGCGTCCCGCCTCCGGCGTCGCCGTGAGGAAGCGCGGCATCGCGACGTCGAACTCCGTGCGCGCCATGGGCGGCGCGCCAGCGAGCTGCTCGAGGACGAGCGCGGGAAGTTCGGCGACGTTGTCCGGTCCGATGACGAGATCGATGTGACGGATGCGCGCGAGGAGCTTCTCGCCCTCCTGCTGGGCCACGCAGCCGGCGACCGCGATGACCATGCCGGGCCGGTCGCGCTTCATCGGGGCGAGCTTGCCCACCTCGCTCCGCAGCTTCTGCTCGGCCTTCTCGCGGACGCTGCACGTGTTGAAGACGACCAGATCCGCGTCCTCCGCCCGGTCGACCGCCACGCCGCCGCCCGCCACGAGCACCCCGGCCATGCGATCGGAGTCGTGCACGTTCATCTGGCAGCCGAACGTCTCGACGAGAAACCGGAAGGACACGGGCCCTCGATATAGCGCGGAATGCGCTTCCCGGCGGGGGCGTACGAACGGCATGCGCAGTCTTCGAGCTCTGGGGGTCCTGGGAGGGGTGTTCGCGGTCGCGGCGTGCGGGCGAGGGGAGGGGCTGATCTCGCTGCAGAAGCCGCCGCCGGCGCTCGGTCTCGAGCGCCCGATCGCGCCGCTGACGCCGGTGTCGGCGACGGGGGCGGGCTCGACCCTCGCGCTCGTGAAGCGCGGGGACCGGCGGCTGGCGCTCGTCGCCGACTCGGACGCGAAGGTGGTCCGCATGCTCGACACGAAGACGGACGAGGAGCTCCGGGTGACGGCGCTGGACGGGGCGCCGTCGCAGCTCGTCGTGTCGGGGGAGGGGCGCGTCTTCGTCGCCCTCCGCGATCGCGCCGAGGTCGACGTCCTCGAGGTGACGCCGGACTCCGAGCCGACGCTTCGCGTCGCGGCGAGGGTGAGCACCGCGGAGGAGCCGACGGCGCTGGCGCTGACGCCGGACGGACGCTCGCTCCTCGTCGCGTGCGGCTGGGGGCACGCCCTCGATGTCTTCGCGACGAAGACCCTGGAGCACCGGTTCCGCGTCGGGATGGCGCGCGAGCCCCGCGCGGTCGTGACCAGCGAGGACGGGGCGCTGGCGTACGTGGCCCATGCCTCGGCGTCGCTCGTCAGCGTGGTCGATCTGGAGGCGCCGGAGCACGAGGTCGAGGCGGTGCGCTTCGACCGGCCCGACTTCCAGCACGAGGGCCAGCAGGTCCAGTGGAGGCAAGGGTACGCGCTGGCCCGCGCCGACTTCGGCATCCTCGCGCCCGGCGTGACGGCGGAGACGGGGGACACGACCGTGCGTACGGAGACCTACGGAGGCGTCGACGCGTTCTCGGCGCCCGCCGAGAGCTTCGCCGTGAACGTCGTGCATCCGCACGCTCCAGGGGGGCGAGGGGAGGGAGACGTGCCGGCGAGCCCGCTCGGCTCGAGCAACGCCAACGGGTGCCTGCTCCCGCGCGCCGCGGCGTACGACGCCGAGGGGCAGTGGCTGGCGGTCGCGTGCGAGGGTCAGGACGAGGTGTGGCGGATGGACGCGCGCCCCGCGGGCAACGCGGGCCGGCAAGCGGTGTGGCGCGTGGGCGGCGAGCCGACGGGGCTCGCCATCGACGGCGCGACGCGGACCCTCTTCGCCTGGTCGCAGCGGTCGCACACCGTCACGTCGATGGCGATGGACGCCTATCATCCCTCTCCGAACGAGCCCGACGACACGATGCACGTCGTCGCCCTCGGCCCGCGCGTCGAGGTGCCCGACGCGGTCGCCGTCGGACGCGGGCTCTTTCATCTCACGGGGGACACCCGCATCTCGAGCGACGGACGGGCGTGCGCGAGCTGCCACCCGGACGGGCGCGACGACGGCCTCGTCTGGGCGACCCCGGACGGCCCTCGGCAGACCCCGACCCTCGCGGGCCGCCTCGCCGGCACCGCGCCCTACGGCTGGAACGGGTCGCGGTCGACGGTGACGAAGCACGTCACCGGTACGGTCAAGCGCCTCGGCGGCACGGGCCTCGACGAGGCCTCGATCGACGCGCTCGTCGCCTACTGCATGCACATGGACGAGCCGCCGCGCGCCACGGTCGCTCACGTCACCCCCGTCGATGAAGAGGCGGCCGCCCCCGCGGAGGCCGACTCGCTCGTCGCCGAGGGTCGCGACCTCTTCGAGTCCTCATCCACCGGCTGCGCGTCGTGCCACATGTCCGACGGGACGTTCACCGACGGCAACCGCCACGACGTGAAGAGCAAGGCCAAGGGCGATCCCCATCGCCGCTTCGACACCCCCTCCTTGCGGTTCGTGTCGGGCACGGCGCCCTACTTCCACGACGGCCGCTACACCACGCTCCGGGCGCTGCTCGTCGGCAGCGACGGCAAGATGGGGCACACCGCGAAGCTCTCGCCAGAGCAGCTCGATGCCCTCGAGGCGTACCTGAGGACGCTGTAGCGGCTTGAGACTCGAACGTGGCGCATTGCGTCGCTTGCCCGGGCGGGTGCGAGGTGTACCTTCCCGGAGGCCATGATCTTCGAGCCCCAGTACACCACCCTGGTCGACATCCTCCAGCACAGCACGGCCACCTACGCGGGGCGTGAGCTCTTCGGCACGAAGAAGGGAGGCCGCTGGGTGTGGACGACGTACGCGGAGTTCGGCTCGATGGTCGAGCGGTTCCGCGGGGGGCTCGCGTCGCTCGGCGTGCAGCGCGGGGACAACGTGGCGTGCGTCGCCAACAACCGCGTCGAGTGGGCCGTCGCCGCGTACGCCTGCTACTCGCTCGGCGCCGCGTTCGTGCCGATGTACGAGGCGCAGAACCCCAAGGAGTGGGACTTCATCATCCGCGACTGCGAGGCCAAGCTCCTCGTCGCGGCCAACGACCAGGTGCTCGCCAAGGCCAAGGGGATGCTCGACTCGGTCCCCTCCCTGAAGAACATCGTCCTCATCGACGGGACGACGAACGGCGACGGGCGCATCGTCACGTACGCCTCGCTCCTCGCCTCGGGAAAGAAGGCCGACGCCATCAAGCCCGTCCCCGCCGACACGGCGGCCCTCATCTACACGAGCGGGACGACGGGCGATCCCAAGGGCGTCATCCTCACGCACGCGAACATCGCCTACAACGTGAGCGCGGTGCACGAGCTCATCCCGGTGGGGACGACGGACCGCTCGCTCTCGTTCCTTCCGTGGGCGCACTCGTTCGGGCAGACCGGCGAGCTCCACCTCTTCTTCTCCATCGGGGCGTCGATGGCCATCTGCGAGGCGGTCGACAAGATCCTCGACAATCTGGCCGAGGTGAAGCCCACCGTCCTCCTCAGCGTGCCGCGCATCTTCAACCGCATCTACACGGCGGTGCAGGCGCAGATCGCCGGCAAGCCGAGGGCGGTGCAGGAGCTCGTGAAGGCCGCCCTCAAGGTGACGGCGAAGGAGCGACGGGGCGAGCGCCTCAAGCTGCACGAGCTGGCGCTGCTCGAGCTCGTCGACAAGGTGGTCTTCGAGAAGGTGCGCGCGCGCTTCGGCGGACGGCTCAAGTACGCCGTCAGCGGCGGCGCGGCGCTCTCGCGCGACGTGGCCGAGTTCATCGACAGCCTCGGGATCACCGTCTACGAGGGCTACGGCCTCAGCGAGACGAGCCCCATCGCGACCGTGAACCTCCCCGGCGCGCGCAAGATCGGCAGCGTCGGCAGGGCCATCCCCGGCGTGACCGTGGAGATCGACCCCGCGGTCGGCGAGCGCAAGCCCGCCGAGGGCGGCAAGCCGGCGCGCTTCGAGGGGGAGATCGTCGTCCACGGGCACAACGTGATGAAGGGGTACCTGAATCGCCCCGCCGAGAACGCCGCGGTCTTCACGAAGGACGGCGGCTTCCGCACGGGCGACCTCGGGTTCATCGACCCGCAGGGCTTTCTCTTCATCACGGGGCGCATCAAGGAGCAGTACAAGCTCGAGAACGGGAAATACGTCGTGCCGACGCCCCTCGAGGAGGCCATCAAGCTGAGCCCCTACGTGGCCAACGTGATGGTCTACGGCGACAACAAGCCGTTCAACGTGGCGCTCGTCGTGCCGAACGTCGACGCGGTGAAGAAGTGGGCCGCGGAGCAGCACCTCAGCTTGCCCGGCAGCCCCGAGGCGCTCGTGAAGGACGACCGGGTGCGCTCGCTCCTCAAGCAGGAGATCGAGAAGTACGGGGCGGCGTTCAAGGGCTTCGAGTCGATCCAGGATTTCGCCCTCGTCGCCGAGGACTTCACGACGGACAACGGCATGCTGACGCCGAGCCTCAAGCTGAAGCGCCGCAAGGTCATCGAGACGCACGGCCCGGTCATCGAGGCCCTCTACGCCAAGCGCGCGTCGAAGGGCCAGGCCTCCGCGCGCGCCGCGACGGCGTAGCCGAGTCGTCAGCGGACGCCCTTCGTCTCCTCGAGGGCGAGCAGCAGGTCGCCGATCATGCGGCCGCGCTCGGCGATCGCGGAGCGCGTGGCCACGACGGGGAGGGCGTGGGCGATGGCGTCCCTCGTCGCGTCGCTCGGGGCGAGACGCTGCATGCGCGCGAGGAAGCGGATGGCCATCACGTCGTCCTCGAAGGGCTTGCGACGCGTCGCGAAGACGCCCACCGCGTCCGGATCGGGCGTCGACGAGAAGAAGCCGCCGCCCTTGTCGTCCCGGAGCTCGCCCGTCACGATGGCCGCGATCTTCCGCGCCGCTTCGAGGTACTCCGGCTTGTGCGTCGCCTCGTGCAGGCGGGCGAGGGCGAAGCCGAAGGCCGCGTTGTCCGCGAGGTAGAGCACCTTGCCCGTCTCGCCCTCTCCGCGCGGGCCGTGGAGGATGCCGCCCTGCTCGGTGGAGTGGGTGGCGAGGACGCGAGCCGCGGCGCGCTCCGCGGAGGCGAGGGCGGTCGCGTCGCCGCTCGCCTCGAAGAGCGTCACGTACGCGGCGATGGCGAGGCCGTTCTCGCGGCCGTACTCGTGCGTGTCGACGCGCGGGATCCCGAGCGCGCGGCGCTCGGCGTCCCCTCTGGCGTAGTAGTCCTTGCCGAGGACGAAAGGCTTGTCGGTTTCGTGCGCGTGGAGGTCCGCGTCCATCGTCGTGTAGAAGCCGCCCTCGGGGCCGGTCATGAAGTGGTCGACGAAGCCGCGCACGGCCTGCGCGGTGCGCAGCCACGCGGCGTCGCGGGTGAGGGCATAGGCCGCGGCGTAGTTGTCGATGGCGCCGGCCTGGTAGGTCATCAGCTTCTCGTAGTGCGGGTGCTGCCAGTCGCCGTCGGTCGAATACTGGCAGAGGCCTCCCCAGACGGGATCGACGATGGCCCGCTGCCGGTCGAGCGCGACGAGCGCGCGCTGCCTGGCCGTCGCGTCCCCCGCCTTCGCGAGCGTCAGCTCCCAGGCGTTGTCCCAGGCGAGCGGCACCTTCTGGGGCCGGCCCCAGCCGCCCGCCCCCGGATCCCAGTACTCGTCGAGCTCCTTCTGCGTCCACGCGGCGACGCTCGCGATCTCCGCCTCGCCGAGGGGCGCCTTCGGCTCGCCGCTCGCCGCGGTCTCCGCGCCCGCGGCAGGGGCTCCGCGGGTCGCGAGGACCGCCTTCAGGATCTCCACGAACCTCTCCGGCGCGAGGTAGCCCCGGTACTTGCCGATCTCCTGCCCGTCCGACGTCATCAGCACCGTCGCCGGCCAGCCCCAGTCGCCGTAGCGCTCCTCGAAGTCCGGGCGCGAGTCGACGTCGACCTTCACGGCGATGAAGCTCGCGTCGAGGAGCCTGCGCACCTCTGGGTCGTGGTACGTCGTGGCCTCCATCACGTGGCACCAGTGGCACCACTCCGCGGCGCCATCGATGACGACGAACCGCTTCTCGGCGACGGCCCTCGCGAACGTCGCCGCGTCGAGCTCCGCCCACGCGAGCGGCGCGCGGGGGGCGCCGCTCGGTCCCTCCTCGTCGACGCGGCCGGCAGGGAGGACCGCCGGGCTCGCCGCAGCGTTCGTGGAGGGAGCGCAGCCGGCGCCGGCAAGGACGGTCAGAGCGGAAAGGAGCAGCCAGGACGTTCGCATGGCGTAGGATGAGGCTACGCGCGGACGACCGAGATGGTTCCAGATCAAGGTTGCGCCGAAAAAGCTGGCGTGGCAGGCGGCACTTCGACCATCCTCCCGCGCGCCTCACCCTCGGAAGGAAGTTTTCCCAATGCGCAAAGCCGGCCTTGGCCTCGCCCTCGTCGCGTGTGCTCAGCTCACGCTCCTCTCTACCCCCGCGCTCGCCGACAACGCGTCGGACGGCACCGCCAGCATGCCGGTCCAGGAGACCAAGGCGCAGAAGAAGGCGACCGAGGAGCAGCCGGATCCCGCCAAGGCAAAGACCGGCTGGATCGTGCTCGGGGTCGGCGGCGGCCTCACCGTGGCCGGCATCGTGCTCGACATCGTCGGCTCGACCCAGGGCGCGGTCGCGGGCGCCGGCGGCGTCGGCGACAGCGGCACGACGTCGAACGCGCGGACGAACTTCTACTGGGGCGGGACGGCCCTCATCATCGCGGGCATCGTCACCGGCGTGGTCGGCGGCTCGATGATCATGAACAGCACGAAGGCCACGCGTCCCCCGGAGGACGAGGCCCAGAACACCGACGGCCTGACGAAGACCGCGCAGGCGGCCTACCAGAGCGCGCCGGGCTTCACGGTGCCCCTGCTCGGCACGACGTTCTGAGCGAGTTGCCCGAGGCCTAGTCGAGGCAGAGCAGCCTCCTCCAGTCGAGCATGGCGACGGCCCTCCCGGCGGCCCGGTACTCCACGGTCCGCCGCATCCCGCACGCGTCCCCGCCGATCTGAAGCGGCACCGCGCGCGAGAACGTCATCCGCACGTGGGTCGCGAGCCAGTCGTACATCCCCTTCATGGGATGCGCGCCCTTCCACAGCTGCGGGATGGACGCGACGGCGCCGAACGCCCCCCGCGAGTACGCCCGCACGCTGATGTACCCCGGCATCCGCTCCGCGAACGGGAACGCGCGGAACCGGTACCCGAACTCCGGGCAGGTGCCCACCGACGTGATGCCCACCGGCCCGTCGTAGAGGACCGCGCCGTGCTTCACCCCCTCCAGCACGCGCGGCCTCCCGCGGTAGTCGACCCCGAAGACCGCGTCGCCGAGGTTCTCGATGATGGCCCTCGGGTTGCCGTGGAGGGCGACGCGCGGAACCGTGCGAAAGAGGCACGCCGACAGGTACCCGTAGACGCTCTTCGAGAAGTGTCGCCCCGGTCCCTTGCTGCCCTCGAGCTGCTGCTTGTAGTCGTCGAGGATCATCGCGTCCCACCCCGAGCCGGCGAAGTGGGCGAGCGTCCCGTCCACGTCGACGAGGCCGCAGCGCCGCGAGGGCAGGGGCCCCGGAGCGCCCGCGAGGAGCTCGAGGCAGCGATGGAGCTTCGGGGCGCCGAGCGAGTGCGCCCATCCGTTGCCCGTCCCGAGCGGCAAGATGCCGAGCGCGGGGAGCGCCTGGTCCCCGGGCGTCACCCGCGCGAGCGCGTTCAGCAGCGCGACCGCGGTCCCGTCGCCCCCCGCCGCGAGCACGGCGCGCGGCCCGGGGAGCGTCCGCAGCCACGCGTCGACGTCCCCCGCGGCCTTCGTGAGGCGCACGCTCGCCCCGGGAAGAGCCCGCGCGATCTGCACGGCCACGCGCCTCCCTCCGCGCTTGGCGTTGGCGTTGACGAGGATCGCGAGTCCGGAGCCGGTCGGTCCTCCCGGCGCCGGCACGGGCCAGCGGGACGTCAAAGCGCGCTCTCCAGGATGCGGCGCACCTCGGTCATCAGCTCGTCGCGCCCGGCCCGGCCCTTCGCCGCGTACGGCGCCGCGTCGATCCTCGGGTGCAACGTCACGCGCACGTGCGCCCCGCCGCGGGAGCGCAACCCCTTGGCCGGCAAGGCGTCGCGCGTCCCCGAGATGGTCACGGGCAGGATCGGCAGCCGGGCCTCGAGCGCGAGGTAGAACGCGCCCTTCTTGAAGGGGAGGAGCTGCCCCGTCCGGCTCCGCGTCCCCTCGGGGGCGATCCACACGTGCGTGCCGCTGGCCATGAGGTCGCGCGCCTGCTCGAGGCTCCGGATGGCGGCGTGCCGGTTGCCCCGGTCGATCGAGATGAAGCCCCCGAGCTTCAGCGCGTTGCCGAAGATGGGGACGCGAAAGAGCTCCTCCTTCGTGATCATCCGGATGTTCGAGCCGATGACCTCGAAGAGCACCGGGATGTCGTAGTGCGACTGGTGGTTGCTCATGACGAGGTACGTCTCGCCCGGACGGAGGTTTTCCCGGCCGAGCACCTCGAGGTCGAAGTGGCCGTTGTCGATGACGATGGAGTGCGCCCAGACGGCGAGGCGCCGATCGCACAAGTCCTTCGTGATGGTCCCGCGGAAGGCGTCGACCATCGTCGGCACGCTGATGGCGAGCGTTTCGTAGATGTTCTTCAGCGAGAGAACGAGCGACTTGGGGCCCGCACGGCCGATCGGGGAGCGTCCGTCGTCCGCGCTCGACACCATGCTCTGCCTCACGTCAGGTATCACATCTGGGCAGGGATGAGCCCATCCGAATCCGCGCGCGCCAACCCTTGCTATCGCCGATTGCCCTCCGTAGCATGGCACAGCCTCGAGCCACCGATTCCTTGCGGGATTTCGCGTGTTTCGGGCGTATTGCCGTCGCCTTTCCTGCGTGCGCTTTGGTGCCGTTTCTCCTCTCTGCTTCTCTCTTCCGGCCCGGTGCCGGTGTCGAGACCCTCTGCAAGGTGATGGATGAGCGCGAAGACGATCAAGAGCGCCCTCGGGTTGCTGCAGGACGATCCAGACCACGGCCAGGCATGGCAACAGCTGCGGGCCGAGGTCGAGGGCGATCCGGGCATGAACCCCGAGGAGCTGGGGAAGCTCCTGGAGGCCGCTCGTCGAGCGCACGACGGTCGTCGTGAGACCGAGGCGGTTGGGCGGATGCTGGCCATCGAGTCGGCGGCCGCACGCGGCGGGCCGCGCGAGGCGGACCTCGTGGCGGAGCTCGCGCGCGTGCGGGACGAGGACCTGCTCGACGACACGGGCGCGCGAGAAGCCTACGAGCTGCTGACGGCGCTGCGGCCGGGCGACGCCTCGGCGGCGGAGGCGGTCGAGCGCGCCGACGCCAAGCGCGGCAAGTGGCAGGATCTCGTCGAGCGGTACGGGCAAGAGGCGCGGCAGGCCGCCGATCCCGCGTTCCGGAGCTCGCTCCTCGTGACGGCGGCGGAGGTCACGTACCGGTTCGGGCGCCTGGCGGGCGACGCCGAGGCCGCGGGCCGCATCGAGGCGCTGCTGCGCGAGGCGCTGGCGGTCGACCCCAAGAACCGTCGCGCCGAGATGCTGCTCGAGCGCCTGCTCCGCGACGCGGAGCGGTGGGACGACCTGGCGAAGGACATCGCGCGCTTCGCCGAGGAGTCCTCGCAGAAGGAGGAGAAGGTCGCGGCGTGGCTGCGCCTGGCGCGCGTCTTCACGAAGAAGACGAAGACGCCCGACCGCGCCACGGGCGCCTACGAGCACGTGCTCGATCTCTCGCCGGGCCACCACGAGGCGACGAGCTTTCTCGCCGAGTACTTCACGTCGCGCGAGATGTGGGACCACCTCATCGCGCTCTACGAGGGGCAGCTCGCGACCGGCGCCCTCCGCGGCAAGGACGAGGAGCTCGGCGCCATCCTGCAGATCGCGATGGTGCACTGGCGCATGCGGGGCAAGCCCGAGGCGGCGGAGCCGTGGTTCGAGCGCGTGCGCAAGCTCGAGCCTGCCCATCCGGGGATGCTGTCGTTTTTCCGCGAGTGGTGCAGCGCGCGGGGCGAGAGCGCCCGGCTGGCGACCATCCTCACCGAGGCGCAGCGCACGATGGGCGAGGGCCCGGAGCGGACCGCCGTCGTGGCGGAGATCGCCCGCCTCGCGGAGGAGGGGGCGAACGCGCAGAAGGCCATCGAGCAGTGGCGCACCATCTTCCGGCAGGACCCGAAGAACAAGGACGCGCGCGACGCGCTGAAGCGCCTCTACCGCCAGACGGCGAGCTGGAACGCGCTGACGGATCTCCTGCGGCAGGAGCTCGAGAAGCTCCCGCAGGACGACCGGGCAGGGCGGCTCGCGCTGCTGCGGGACATCGGCGGGATCTACCGCGAGCACGTGAAGAGCGACTCGGCGCTGGTGACGGTGCTGACGCAGATCGTGCAGCTCGATCCCGACGATCTGTCGAGCGTGCGCGAGCTCGTTCGCGTGTACGAGGCGCTCCAGCGCTGGCGCGATCTCTTGACCATGCAGGTGCGGCAGGCCGAGCTCGAGCCCGAGCCGACGGTGAAGGCGGAGCTGCTGCGCGCCATCGCGCGGCGCTGGCTCGAGCAGTTCTCGAACGTGCAGAACGCCGTCGAGGCCTACGAGAAGCTCCACGCGGTCAACCCGGGAGACCGCGAGGCGATCGACCGGCTGAAGGAGCTCTACGTCAAGCGGCGCGCCTACAAGCCGCTCTACGACCTGCTGTCGCAGGAGGCGGACGCGATGTCGTCCGGCCCGGAGCGACGCGAGCTCTGGACCGAGATGGCGAAGCTCGCGGCCGAGCGGCTCGACATGGGCTCGCAGGCGGTGGCGCTCTACAAGCGCATCCTCGACGAGGAGCCGTCGTCGTCCAGCGCGCTCGACGCCCTCGAGAAGCAAGCCGAGCGCGACAAGGACTTCGCGACGGTCGCCGAGGTGCTGGAGCGCCGGTCCGCGGTGGCGCCCGACGAGGCGACGCGCCTCAACGTGCTGCAGAAGCTCGGGAGCATCTACTCCGACAGGCTCCACGATCATCCGAAGGCGATGAACGCCTGGTCGCGCGTGCTGGAGATCCAGCCGGCGCACGCCAAGGCGCTCCGCGTGCTCCGTGACAGTCACCTGGCCATCGGCGACTACGACGGGCTGACGCGGCTCTACGCGCAGAACAGCGACTGGGAGGGGCTCGTCGACGTGCTGTCGGGCGCGGCGGACAAGGCGCCCGATCCGCAGACGAAGATCGATCTCAGCTTCCGGTGCGCGGAGATCTACACGGGCAAGCTGGGCGTGCCCGAGCGCGCCTTCCGCGCCTACGAGCGCATCCTCTCGGTTCGTCCGGACGACGCGCGCGCGGCCTCGGCCCTGGTCCCCCTCTACGAGAAGGAAGAGAAGTGGGGCCGGCTGCCGTCGCTCTACGAGATCCTCGCGGGCCACGCGGAGGACCTCGACCAGAAGCTGGCCCTCATGGAGAAGCTCGTCCAGGTCACGGGGCACCAGCTCCAGGACCGGGGGGCTGCGTTCGCGTGGGCGCGCAAGGCGTTCGAGATGTCGCCGTCGCGCGAGGGGGCGCTGGCGGCGTTCGAGCAGGCGGCGCGTGCGGCGGGGCAGTGGACGGGCTTCGTCGACGCCGTCAACACGCGGCTCGCGGCGATCGAGGGCGCCGGCGAACCGACTCGCGCGGGCAAGAAAAAGAAGAAGAAGGACAAGGAGAGTGGCGACACCGGCGGCCGCCGCGAGGAGATGCGTTTCCTGCGAGCGAAGCTCGCCGAGGTGTTCGCGCGGGAGATGGGCCGCGTCGACGAGGCCGTGGCGACGTACCGGTCGCTGGTCGAGGAGGACGAGAGCGACGAGCTGGCGGTGCAGACGCTCGATCGCATCCTCCGCGAGTCCGACCGTCGGGACGATCTGCGCTGGCTGTTCGATCTCCGGGTGGACCGGGCGAACACGGCGATGAAGCTCGAGCTCCTGACCGACTGGGCCATCCTCGAGGAGGAGGCCTTCGGCGCTCCGGAGCGCGCCGTCACGCTCTACCGGAGGATGCTGGAGATCGTTCCGCACCACGGCGCGGCGCTGCGGGCGCTGGCCCGGCTGCTTCGCGCGCAGGGGGACGCCGAGGGAGCCGTCGAGGTCATCGCGCTCGATCGCGATCAGCGCGAAGGGGCGGAGCGGTCGGCGCGTGAGATCGAGCTGGCCCGGCTGCTGGTCGATCCGCTGCGCAAGTACGTGGACGCTCTGGCGGCGTGCGAGCGGGCGCTCGCGCTGGCGCCCAACGACGCGAGCGCGGTCGAGGTCGTCGAGCAGCTTCTCCCGGTGTCCGAGACGCGCGCGCGCGCGGCCCACATCCTGGAGCGCGCGTACGACGAAACGGGCGCCGCCAAGCGTCAGGCCGAGGTGCTCGAGGTGCTCATCGCCACGACGGCGGCGCACGACGATCGGATGGCTCTCTACGGCCGGCTCGCCGACGTCCACGAGACGAAGCTCGCGGACCCGGCGGCGGCGTTCGAGGTGGTCTCCCGCGCGGCGGGGGAGTTCCCGACGGCGCTGCCGCTGTGGGACCGGCTTTCCTTGCTGGCCTCGAAGACGGGGCGCGCGCGCGCGTTCGTCGACGCCATCGTGGCCGTCGTCCCGCCCGAGGGGGAGACGGGCTTGCCGGAGAGCGTGGAGCTCGATCTGGCCGAGCGCGCGGCGACCCTCCTCGACGAGAAGCTCGGCGATGTCGACCGCGCCCGGCCTTACCTCGAGCGAATGCTGGCCCGCCAGCCGGGCAACGAGCGCGCCTTCCAGCGCCTGAAGCAGATCCTCACGACGCGCGAGCAGTGGAGCGATCTCGCCGCCCTCTACGAACGCGTCGTGGCCGCGACGCCCGAGGCTCCGAGACGCGCCGAGCTGCTCGCCGAGGTCGCGCTCGTCGCCGAGGAGATCACCGGCGATCGCGTCGGCGCCATCGGCTACTACGAGCGCATCCTCGAGCTCGATCCGGTGCACGAGCAGGCGATCCGCGCGCTCGACGGCCTCTACGCCGCCGAGCAGCGATGGGGTCGGCTGGCCCAGCTCCTCGAGCGCCGGCTCCAGTCGGCCATGGGCGACGATCGGCTCGATCTGCAGCAGCGCCTCGGCACGTTGCTCTTCGGGCAGATCGGCGACGCGTCCGCGGCTCTGTCGTACCTCGAGCAGGTGCTGCGCGAGCGTCCGGCGGCGACCGAGGCGCGGCGGCTCGTCGAGAAGATCCTCGACGTCGCGGATCTGCGGGCGCGCGCGGCCATCGTCCTCGAGGCGGTGTACACCGAGCGCGACGAGGTGCCGGAGCTCGTGCGGGTGCTCGAAATCCACCTCGAGTTCGCCACCGGCGTCAGCGAGCGGCGCGATCTGCTCCGCCGGGTGGCCGAGCTCCGCGACGAGCGCCTGCGCGACGACGCGGGGGCCTTCGATGCGTTCGCGCGGCTGCTGCCGCTCGATCCCGACGACGCCCGCGCGCGCCACCGCATGCTCGAGATCGCACGGCGGCTGAGCGCGCAGGAGAAGGCGGCCGGTGTGCTCACCACGACGGCGGGCGCCGCCGCGGCTCCGGTGCCCCGGGCCGACATTCTCATGGACGTGGCGCGGCTCTACGAGAACCAGCTCGACGACGTCGGGCGCGCGGACGCCATGTACCGCCAGGTCGTCCAGCTCGCGCCCGAGGACGCGAGCATCGCGCTGCCGGCCTGCCGCGCGCTCGAGCGCATCTACGCCACGGCGGGGGACAATCGGCAGCTCTGCGACATCTTGCGCATCGAGGTGAAGCTCGAGGACGACGCGGAGGCCCGCCGCGAAATCCGCGGGCGGCTCGGCGAGCTGTGCGAGACGGTCCTCGACGACGCGCGCGGGGCCATCGAGGCGTGGCGTGCCCGCCTGGAGGACGATCCGGGTGACGCGCAGGCGCTCTCGGCGCTCGACCGGCTCTACGAGAGGACGCAGAGCTGGCGCGAGCTCGTCGACGTGCTCCGCGCCCGAGAACGCCTGGCCGAAGACGGGGCCGCGCGGCGGACGCTCATCATCCGCATCGCGACGACGCTGGCCGACAAGCTCACCGACGTGACCGAGGCCATCCTCGCGTACCGCATGGTGGTCGACGACTTCGGGGCCGATCGAGCCTCGCTCTCGTCGCTGGCGACGCTCTACGAGCTGGCCGACCGCTGGCAGGATCTGGCCGACACGCTGGAGGCGGACCTCGCGCTCGCCGAGTCTTCCGCGGACAAGCTGGCCATCCTGGCCCGCCTCGGCGAGGTGCGGCAGAAGCGCCTCGCGGACGTGACGGGGGCCATCGAGGCGTACCGCCAGGCGCTGGTGCTCGATCCGTCGCACGCGGGATGCCGCGCGGCGCTGGAAGCCATGCTCGAGAACCCGGACGCGCGCCGCGAGGCGGCGTCCATCTTGCGGCCTCTCTACGAGGTCGACGGCCTGCACGTCCAGCTGCTGCGCGTGCTCGACATCGAGGCGGAGTTCGCCGAGTCGATCTCCGAGAAGCTCGCGAACATCGCGCAGGCGGCGCAGGTCGCCGAGGGTCCGCTGGGCGACGGCGCGCTGGCCTTGTCGTATGCGGCGCGCGGTCTTCGCGGCGCCGTGGCCGAGCCCGAGCTGCCGCAGTGGCTGGAGCGGGTCGAGCGCCTCGCGCAGGCGACGGGCCGCCACGCCGAGCTCGTCGAGCTCTTGCGGTCCGTCGTCGGAGAGATCCTCGACGGGGACGTCCAGCTCGAGGTGACGCTCCGGATCGCCGAGATCGCGCGGACGCACCTGCGCGATCCGGCGCTGGCGCAGCAGCACTACGTGCGGGCCCTCGAGCTCCGCGGCGACGACCGCCGGGCGCTCCTGGCGCTCCAGTCGCTCTACGAGGAGACGGGCGATCATGTGGCGCTACTCGACGTCGTCAAGCGGCGGGCGGAAGCGGCCGAGAGCGAGGCCGAGCGCAAGGCGCTCCTCTTCAAGCAGGCGCGCCTCAGCGACGAGAAGCTCGGCGACGCCCGATCCGCCATCGGGGTCTACGAGCAGATCCTCGATCTCGGCCTCGACGACGAGGCCATCGCCGCCCTCGAGCGCCTGTACGCGCAGGCCGAGCGGTGGGAGGACCTCGTGGCGCTCGACGAGCGCCAGATCGCGGCCCCGGCGGTGTCGGCGGAGCGCAAGGCGGCGCTGCACCACGCGCTGGGCGACGTGCTCGAGCGGCGGCTTCACGAGGTGGATCGAGCCTTCGACCAGTATGCGGCCGCGTTGGCGATCGACCCGAAGCACCCGGCCACGGTGGCCTCTCTCGAGGCGCTGATGGCGGCGCGCGAGCACGGGGCCCGTGCGGCCGAGATGCTCGAGCCGGTCTACCTGGCGCGGCTCGACTGGCGCCGCGTGATGGCGACCCTCGAGGCGCGCCTCGAGGCGAGCCAGGATCCGGACGAGCGCAGGCAGCTGCTGCGCCGCCTGGCCAAGATGCACGAGGAGCAGGAGGAGAACTACTCCGCGGCGCTCGAGACGACCGCCAAGCTCCTCGCGGAGGACTCCACCGACGAGAGCACCTGGGGTGAGCTCGAGCGGCTCGCGCGGGTCGCCAACGCCGAGGCACGGCTCGCGGACATCTTCGCCGGGGAGCTCGAGAAGATCACGGCGGACGAGCCCTCGACGGCGCGCCTGGCGCAGCGCACGGGCGAGCTCTTCGAGATGCACAAGGACGTCGACCGCGCGCTGTCCTTCTACCGGCGGGCGCATGCGTTCGATCCCGAGGCGAAGAACGGCACGTTCGAGGCGATCGACCGGCTCCTGCGGGAGGCCGGCCGGCCGAGGGACCGCGTGCAGCTGTTCCGCGACTCGCTCGACTACAAGCACGACGCCGCCGAGCGGCTCGCGGCGCTCCACACCATCGCGCTGATCGAGGAGGCCGAGCTCCACGACGACGCCGCGGCGATCGAGACCTACCGGGCGACGCTGGAGGTCGACGACGAGGACGCCCACGGCCTGGAGGCGCTGTCGCGTCTCTACGCGCGCACCGAGCGGTGGCGCGATCTGGCGGACATGACGCGGCGGCGCGCCGAGCAGGCGGCGCTGCCGGAGGACGAGGCCCGCTTCCGCATGGACCTCGCGAAGCTGCTCTTGAACCAGCTCGGCGAGCCTCAAGCCGGCATCGACGAGCTGCAGCTCGTCGTCGACCTCGCCCCCCCCGCGGCCGCGGGACCCGGGGCCGAGGCCGTCGCCGTCCTCGAGAAGCTGCTGCAGAAAGCCGAGCACAAGGCGCGCGTCGTCGACATCCTCCGGCCGATCTACGAGCGAGCCGACGACTGGCGGCACCTCGTCGAGGTCAACGGCGAGAGGCTGGCCCTGGCGACCGACGACAGCGACCGGATCCAGATCCTGCGGGAGACCGCCGAGCTCTGGGAGAAGCGCGGCGGCGATCGCGGCAAGGCCTTCGACGCGATGCGCGAAGCGTGGACCCGCGATCCCGAGGACGGCGACGCGCGCGAGCAGCTCGACCGGCTCGCCACCGCCACGCAGCGCTGGGAGGACCTGGCGAGCGCGTACGAGACGGCCATCGCGAAGACCGACGGGCTGACCAAGCGCGAGCTGCTCGCCGCGCTGGCGCAGCTCCACGACAAGCGACGCGACGATCCGCGGCGCGCCCTCGACGCGTGGGACCGGCTCTTCGCGCTGGACGAGACGGAGCTGCAGCCGCTCGAGGAGATGGACGGGCTGGCGACGCTGCTCAGCGACTGGACGACCCTCGTGCGCGTCCTCACGCGCAAGGCCGAGCTCCTGCCGGACGACGAGACGCGGGCGACCACCTGGCGCCGCGTGGGCGAAGCCAAGCGCGACATGCTCGACGATCTCCCGGGCGCCATCGACGCTTACGAGCGCGCGCTGGAGCTCGAGGCGACGAGCGCGTTCACGCTCGACAACCTCATTGCCCTCTACGAGCAGAAGAACGACGCCACCCGGCTCGTCGATCTCTACCGGCGGCGTGTCGAGCAGTGCGGCGAGGACGACGACGGCCTCCGGTTCCAGCTCCTCGTCGACGCCGCGGGTCGCTTCGAGAACGATCTCTCCGATCGGCGGGAGGCCATCGAGTCGCTCGTGCAGGCCCTGGCGGTCCGCGCGGGCGACGGCGACGTGCTGAGGCGCCTCGACGGCCTCTACACGCAGGAGCGCTTGTGGCCCGAGCTCCTCGAGAACCTGAAGCTCCAGGCGAGCGCGGCCTCCGACGAGGCCGCGCGGCGCGCGCTGAAGAAGCGCATCGCGGCGCTCTACGCCGTGGAGCTGCAGGACCCCCAGGCGGCCCTCGAGACCTATCGCGACGTCCTCGAAACCGGGTTCGACGCCGAAGCGGCGGCCGCCATCCGGAGCATCGGGGAGACGAACGACGAGCTCCGCGGGGACGCCGCGAACGCCCTCGAGCCGGTGCTCCGCGCGGCCGGGCGGCACGACGAGCTGGCGGCCGTCCTCGAGCTGCGCTTGCGGGCGCAGTCCGAGCCGGCCGACCGGGCCAGGACCCTGCGGGCCATGGCCGAAGTCGCGGAGAGCGCGCTCGGCGACGCGGACCGCGCCCAGTCGGCGCTGCTGCGCGCCCTCGCGGAGGAGCCGCAGGACGCGGCGCTCCACGCGGACATCGAGCGCCTCGCTGCCCGCTCCGGCGCCGAGGGGTGGAAGCGGTACGCCGATGCGCTCCAGGAGCGGGCGGTGGCGATCTTCGACGCCGTCGTCGGGGCCGACCTCTTCGTGCGCCTCGGCAAGGTCAGCGAGGAGAAGCTGGACGATCCGGGGCGGGCGGCGAAGGCCTATGTGTCGGCCGCCGAGCGGATGGGCGACGATCCGGGCGTCCTTGGTTCGCTGGACCGCCTGTTCGCCCGACTGGGCGACACGCGCGCGCTGGCGGACGTGCTGGAGCGGCGCATCGCCGTGGAGGCGCAGCCGGCCGTGCAGGCCGATCTGCTCCATCGGCTGGCCAGCCTGCAGATCGACGAGTTCCGTGAGAAGTCCCAGGGCCTCGCGACGCTCCGGCAGGCGCTGGAGCGCGTGCCCGACCATGCCGCGAGCCGCGCGGCGCTGGAGAAGCTGCTCGAGGACGACGCGCTCTTCGACGACGCCTTCGACGCGCTGGAAATGGTGCTTGGCGCGCTGAGCCTGAACGAGGATCTGGCGAAGCTCTACGAGCGTCGGGTGACCCGCGCACGGGTGACTCGTGACCGGACGCATGCGCGGCTGGCCCTGGCGCGTGTGCTCGAGGAGCGAGCGGGGGATCGCGCACGGGCGCAGCGCGCCGTCGAGGCGGCGATCGTCGAGGATCCGGCGGACGACGAGGCGTTGCAGGAGCTCGAGCGCCTGGCGGCGGCCAACGCGGCGTGGGCCGAGGCGGCGGACGCGCTCGGGGGCGCGCTGGAGGCTGCGGCGCAGGACATGCCGGCCGCCACCCGCACGGACCTCTGGGTCCGTCTGGCGGGCTGGAGGCGCGACAAGCTGCAGGACGCCCGTCGCGCCGAGGACGCCTTCGCCAAGGCGCTCGTCATCGATCCGGAGAACGTCGACGTCCTCCGTTCGCTCGAGGACATCCGGCGTGCCCCGGGCCGCGAGCGGGAGCTCGTGCACACGCTGAGGACGCGCGCTCGCCTCGAGGGCGATCTGGCGACGAAGCGGGACCTGCTCCGCGAGGCCAAGGCGCTGGCGGAAGGGACGGTCGGGGATCGGGAGCTCGCCGAGGCGGTCCTGCGGGATCTCGTCGCGGAGGACGAGGGCGACCTCTGGGCGCTCGAAGAGCTGACGAAGCTCCGCAGCGCGGCGGGGGACGACGCCGAGGTGGTCCGGCTGCTGCTGCGTCGCGCCGAGCTGGCGGTCGACGGTGGCGAGGCGCTGTCGCTGAAGCACGAGGCGGCGCGCGTGCTCGTGGAGAAGCTACACGACGCGACGCGCGCGACCTCTCTCTACGAGGAGATCCTCGAATCCGAGCCGGCGGACGCGCAGGCGGCCGCCGAGCTACGCAAGCTCTACGCCGAGGCGGGCCGGTACAAGGACCTGGCGAAGCTCCTGTCGAACCTGGTCGACGTCGCGTCGACGCAGGACGCGCGGGCCACGCTCCGCCTCGAGCTCGCCGAGCTGCAAAAGGATCGCTTTGCGTCGCTCGACGACGCCATCGAGACGCTGCGCGGCGTGCTCGACGAGGATCCGACCCACGCGGAGGCCGTCCTTCGCCTGTCGCGCCTCTACGAGCAGACCGGCCGCGACGCGGAGCTCGCCGACCTGTTGAAGAGCCAGCTCGATGCGGCTCGCGACCGCCGGGACGTCGACGCGGAGCTCGCGCTCCTGGTGCGCCTGGGCGAGCTGCAAGAGGGTCGCCTCGGCGACGTGACCGCTGCGCAGGAGACCTACGAGCAAGTGCTGACCCGCGATCCGGAGCACCGCTCGGGGCTCGAGGCCGTCGCTCGCATGAGCGAGAAGCGCGCGGACTGGGAGCGCGCGGCGGAGGTGCTCGGCAAGATCGTGCAGCAGTCCACCGACGCGACCGGAGTGGCCTGGGCGCTGCGCCTGGCGGAGGCCCGCGAGAAGATGGGCGACGCCAGCGGTGCGGAGGACGCGCTCCAGCAGGGGCTGAAGCTCGAGCCGAGCAACGCGCAGCTGCGCGGGATGCTGCGGGTGCGCTTCGAGAAGGCGGAGAAGTGGTCCGAGCTGGCGGCGCTGCTCGTGGGGGATGCGGACGTCATCGCGGCGGCCAACCCGGATGCGCGCGTCGTCGTCCCGGAGCCGCCGGCCAGGGGGGCATCGCTCCCTCCGGCGGGGCGAAGCATGGCGCCCGGTGGCTCGATGCCGCCGCCGGCGGTCGTGCCTCAGCCGGTGGTGGACCAGCTCCGCCTTCTCCGGCAGGCCGCGGACATCCATCTCCTGAAGCGATCGAGCTCCCAGGACGCCATCCCGATCCTGGAGCGCGCGGCCCAGCTGGTGCCGCACGACCGCGAGCTTCTCCTGGCCTTGTGCGACGCGTACAACGCCTCGGAGCGCGGTCGCGAGGCCGCGCAGGTGCTCGAGAAGGTCATCGCATCGTTCGGCAGCCGGCGGTCCAAGGAGCTGGCGCTCTACCATCACCGGTTGGCGCGGGCGCTTGCCCAGCTCGGCGACAAGGACGTGGCGCTGGCGCAGCTCGACATGGCGTTCAAGATCGATCCCGGATCGGTCAACGTCCTGCGCGACCTGGGGGTCCTCGCCTACGAGACGAACGATCTCGACCGCGCCCAGAAGACGTTCCGGGCGCTCCTCCTCCAACGGCTCGAGGCCAACTCGGGGATCTCGAAGGGAGAGGTCTTCTATTATCTCGGGGAGATCAGCGCCAAGCAGGGCGATCGGGCCAAGGCCGTGCAGATGTTCGAGCGCGCCATCGAGAACGATCCGGCCCTGGAGCGGGCGCGCACCAAGCTCTCGGAGCTGAAGGGGTGAGCGCACGGCGCGGCGAGCTGGGACGCGCGCTCTTGGGGCTCGCCCTCGGGCTCGTCGCGCGGCTCTGGCTCGCCACGCTGCGCGTGCACGTCGTCGCGCATCCGGCGCTCGAAGCGGTCCGGGACCGGCCATGGGTGCTGGCCTTCTGGCACGGGACGCAGTGGCCGCTGCTGGCCTGGCGGCGGCGGCGACCGACCGTCGTGCTGGTCAGCCTCTCAGGGGACGGCGCGATGCAGGCGCGGGCACTCGCGGTGCAGGGGCTGAGGGTGGTGCGGGGCTCGAGCTCGCGTGGCGGGGCGCGCGGTCTCGCACAGATCGTACGGGCGATGAAGCGCGAGGCCCTGGACGCCGCGTTCGCCGTCGACGGTCCGCGCGGGCCGGCGGGGATCGTCAAGGGCGGGCTCCTCGTGGCGGCGCGGGCGACGGGCGCGGTCGTCGTTCCGCTGACGGGATCGATGCGTCGGGGGCTCGTGCTGAGGCGTTCATGGGATCGCTTCGCCGTCGCGTGGCCCTTCACGCGCGTGGAGGTCGTGCTGGGCGCGCCGATCGATCCCCGGGAGCGCGTCGACGCGCGCGAGGCGGTCGAGCGCTCCCTGGCCGCGCTGAACGCGGCGAGGGCGGCGGCGTGACCGGCCGCGTCGTTTCGATCGACGGCGCGATTCTGACGCCCGAGCGGGCTACCGTGAGCGTCTACGATCGAGGCTTCCTCTACGGGGACGCCGTCTTCGAGGTCCTCCGCACGTACGATGGGCGACCCTTCGCCCTCGACGAGCACTTGGCCCGCCTGCGCCGTTCGGCCGAGCGGGTCTTCATCCTCCTGCCGGTCGACGACGCCACGCTGGGCCGCGAGGTGGAGACGGCGCTCGCCGCGGCCCACGACGGCGCGGCCGGCGAATCGTACGTCCGCGTCGTCGTCACGCGGGGCAGTGGACCCCTGTCGCTCGATCCGGACACCGCGGCCCATCCGCTCCGCGTCATCCTCGTGGAGCCCGTCGTGCCGCCGCCGCGGGACGCGTACATTCGCGGCATCGCCGTCGTCTCCGTCTCCACGCGCCGCGCGGTCGACGACACGTCGGCCTCCGGCGCCAAGGTGACCAACTACCTCGCCAATCTTCTGGCCCTGCGGGAGGCCCGCGGTCGGGGCGCCCAGGAGGCGCTCATCCTCGATGGGCGGGGACACGTCGTCGAGGGCGCCTCCTCCAATGTGTTCATCGTGACGGCGGGCCGCGTCACCACGCCGCCGGAGTCCGCGGGGATCCTCGCCGGCATCACGCGCGCGCACGTCCTCGCCGCCGCACGCGAGCTCGGCGTGCCCGTGGAGGAGCGCGAGCTGCCCTCCGACGAAATCCACCGCGCCGACGAGGTCTTCGTCACGTCGAGCATCCGCGAGCTACTCTCCGTCGTTCGCGTCGACGACCGCACCATCGGTGCGGGCGTCCCGGGCCCCGTCGCCAGGGCGCTCCACCGGCGCTTCCGCGAGTCCGTCGGCATGGGCGACCGCCCGATGCCCTGGGACTGACTCACGCCGCGCGCACCGCCACCATCTCGATCTCCACCTGGGCCCCCTTCGGCAGCGCCGACACCTGCACGGTGGCGCGCGCCGGGTAGGGCGCCTCGAAGCAGGCCCCGTACGTGTCGTTGACCTTGCCGAAGTGGCCCAGGTCCACGAGGTAAATCGTCGTCCTCACCACGTCGCCGAAGCCGCACCCGGCCGCGGCCAGCACGGCGCGCAGGTTCTCCATCACGCGCTTCGTCTGCGCCACGATGTCCCCCTCGACCAGCTGCCCCGTCGCGGGATCGAGCGGGATCTGCCCGCTGAGAAATACGAGGCCCCCGGCCCGTACGGCCTGCGAGTACGGTCCGATGGCCGCCGGGGCGTCCTTCGTCGCGATGGCGTCCTTCATGAGTGTCGACCCTCCTTCTCCGCGGCACTCTACAGCCGTTGCCGGCCGGCGAGCGCGCGTCCCATCGTGATCGGATCCGCGAACTCGAGGTCGCCCCCGTGCGGCACCCCGCTCGCGATGCGCGTCACGGCCACCCCCAGCGGCCCGAGCTCCCGCTTGAGCAGGAGCGCGGTGGCCTCGCCGTCGACGCTCGGCGGCGTCGCGACGATGACCTCTGTCACGCCGTCGTCGCGGATGCGCTGGGCCAGGCGCCCGAGCGGCAGGTCCTCCGGCCCGATGCCCTCCAGCGGCGAGAGCAGCTTGCCCAGCACGAAGTACCGCCCGCGCATCGCGCCCGCGCGCTCGATGGCCATCAGATCGTGCACGCGCGCCACGACGCACAGCACCTTCGCGTCGCGCTTGCCGTCCGTGCACACCTCGCAGAGCGCCCGGCCATCGCGGATCTCCGCCACGTTCCCGCACCGCTCGCAGGGCCCCACCTCGTCGCGCAGCACCGTGAGCTCGGCTCCGAGGCTCCTCGCCAGCGCTTCGTCGGCGGTGAGCAGCCACAGCACGTAGCGCTGCGCCGTCTTCTCCCCCACCCCGGGGAGACGCGACAGGAGCTTCACCAGACGCTGGACCTTCGGACTCACGTCGCGAGGCTGCCTAGGTCATCCCGGGGATCTTCACCCCGCCCGTGATCTTGTCGAGCTCGACCTCCATCTGCTTGTCGGCCTGCTCGATGGCCTGAGTCAGGGCGGCGCAGACGCCGTCGAGCACCAGATCGGTGTCCTCGCTCTTCAGCATCTCCTTGTCGATCTCGATGCGCTTCACCGCGCGTCCGAGCGTGACGGTGACCTTGACCTTGCCGCCGAGGCCCTCCAGCGAATGCTCGCGGTCCTTCAGCTCGGCCTTCGCCTGCTCGATCTTGCGCTGCATGCGCGCCGCCTGGCGCATCAGCTCGTTCATTCCGCCGCGGAATTGCATGTTGCTTGTCTTAGCTCAACCTTCGCCGCTCGGCAGCTTCACGTCGCGAAGCTGGGCGCCGAAGAGCCGCGCTGCCTCCTGTACGAGCGGATGTTCTTCCACGGCGGCGCGGGCCTTGGCCAGCTCGGCGGAGCGC
This sequence comes from Polyangiaceae bacterium, assembly GCA_036501935.1. Classification (GTDB taxonomy): domain Bacteria; phylum Myxococcota_A; class Polyangia; order Polyangiales; family Polyangiaceae; genus Palsa-1150. The sequence continues at coordinate 31,769 of DASXZL010000001.1, forward strand.
CGATCCGAGTCGAGGGCGGCGATCGTCTTCGTCCCCGCCGGAGCGCGGGCCGAGAGCTCGAGCGAAACCTTCGTGGGCTGGCCGAAGTAGGCGCGCACCTCGCGCGTGAGCTCGTCGAGGGCGTCCGGCTCGCTCGCCCGGGCGCCGAGGAAGGCGGCGCTCGGCTCGAAGCCGACGACGAGGCGTGCCGCCGTCGTCTCCATCGGGATGGCGTGGTCGAGGACCGACGCCAGCGCCGGGTGGTGCGCGCGCAGACGGTCGAGGATGGTGCGCCACACGTCGACGTCGGGCGCCACCGCGAGGGCGACCGCGGGAGGCGCCGGGGCCGGGGCGGGCGGCGAGCGCACCGCAACGGGGGCCACCGGGGCGGGGGAGGGGGTGACGACCTTGAGCGCCAGCGCGCCGTGCGTTCGCGTCGCGGGGTCGGGCGTCACGGGCGCGGAGACCACAGAGGCGTGAGAGCCCAGCGTCCGCCCGCCGCCGCCGCCGCCGCCACCGCCTCCGCGCGGCGCCGGACCGGGAGGAGGCGCGCCTCCCAGCCGTCGCTCGAGGTCACCGACGCGCGCCAGAAGCTCGTCGAGCGGGAGCAGCGGCGGCCGCCGGGCCAGTCGCACGAGGGCCATCTCCAGCGCCATCCGGGGCTGTCCGCTCTTCACGACGTCGTCGAACGCCCTCGAGAAACCCTGGAACAGCCGCGAGAGATCGTCCGGCTCGGCGTGCGCCGCCAGCTCGAGCACGTCGCGCGACTCCTCGTCGGCGAGGTCGAGCAGCTCGCGCAGGCCGGGGCCCTCGACCCCCTTCTGGCCTGCGCAGACCCGGGCCACGACCAGGTTTCGCAGGTGGCGCAGGATGTCCTTCGTCACGTGCGTGAGGTCGAACCCCTGCTGCGCGAGGCGCTCGACGACGCCGAGGCACGCCGGCGCGTTGCCGTCGACGAGCGCCGTCGCCAGCTCGTGCAGAATCTTGCGGTCGGCCACGCCGAGGACGCGCGTCACGTCGTCCCCCGTCAGCGACGTGCCGCTGAACGCGATGACCTGGTCGAGGAGGCTCATCGCGTCGCGCATCGAGCCCGCCGCCTCGCGCGCCAGCACCTGCACCGAGGTCTCGTCCGCGCCGATGCTCTCCTGCGCCAGCACCTCGGTCAGCCGCTTGGCGATGGCCTGCGTCGGGATGAGCTTGAAGTCGTATCGCTGGCAGCGCGACAGGATGGTGACGGGGACCTTGTTCACCTCCGTCGTCGCAAAGATGAACTTCACGTGCGGCGGCGGCTCCTCGAGCGTCTTCAGGAACGCGTTCCACGCCGCCGTCGAGAGCATGTGCACCTCGTCGACGATGTAGATCTTGAACCGATCGCGCGCGGGCCGGAACGTCATCCCCTCCTGCAGCCGGCGGACCTCGTCGACGCCGTTGTAGCTCGCGCCGTCGATCTCCTGCACGTCGAGGTCGTGCCCCGCGGTGATCTCGACGCACGGCGCGCACTGGTTGCAGGGCGTCGCCGTCGGGCCCGTGGCCTTGCCGTCGGGCCCCACGCACGAGAGGCACTTCGCGAGGAGGCGTGCGCTCGTCGTCTTGCCGACGCCGCGGACCCCCGTGAAGAGGAACGCGTGCGCGATGCGCCCGGTGGCGATGGCGTTGGCCAGCGTGCGGGCGACGTGGTCCTGGCCGACGAGGTCCTCGAAGGTCTGCGGGCGGTACTTTCGGGCGAGGACGAGGTAGCTCACGGTACAGATCCGCTTACAACGCGCGCGCCGCGGACGCCACGGTCGGGGAAGAGGGAGCCGGGGGGAGCCGCCAACGGCTCGGCTTCCCCCCCGCTTGCGCTGCCTGCAACGACTACGCCGTTCGTCGCAGTCGTAGCCGCCTGGGTGCGGCGCGCCTTCCGTGTGGCGGCCGCCTTCTTCGCCGAGGCGGACTTCTCCGCCGCCATTCTCACGGCCTCGGCGTGCACGGGCCCCCGGACGGCGTGAGCCTTCACGGCCTCGGCGTACCCGGGTGCTCCGACCGCGTATGTCCCCACGGCCTCGGGGCGCCCCGTTGCCCCGACGGCGTGTGCCCCGCCGCACCGAAGGCGAGGCCCCCGCGCCCGATGGGGCAGCCGGCTACACCGTGTGAATCGCCGCCTCGACGTTGTGCCCGTCGGGGTCGATGACGAACGCCCCGTAGTAATTCGGGTGGTATTCCGCGCGGATGCCCGGCTTGCCATGGTCGCGCCCACCGGCGGCCATGGCGGCCGCATGGAAGGCGTCGACGTCGGCGCGGCTCGCCGCGGTGAAGCAGACGTGCACCGGCGTGATGGGATCGAGCTGCTCCGGCTTCTGGAACCGCGTCGCGCCCTCGCCGATCCAGAAGTCGGGCTTCTTGTCGCGCCCGAAGCCGCCGGCCTTGCCGTACTCCATGACGAGGGTGATCCCGAGCGGCGCGAGGGCCTTCTCGTAGAAGACCTTCGACCGGGCGTAGTCGGTCACGTTGATTCCGATGTGATCGAGGCTCGCCATGATCGCCCTCCCTCAGGTCTGCGCCTTCAGCTCCTTCACCAGCTCGGGCACCGCCACGAAGAGATCCGCCACCAGGCCGTAGTCGGCGATCTGGAAGATCGGCGCGTCCGCGTCCTTGTTGATGGCCACGATGTACTTCGAGCCCTTCATGCCGGCGATGTGCTGGATGGCGCCCGAGATGCCCACCGCCACGTAGAGCTGCGGCGCCACCGTTCGCCCCGTCTGCCCGACCTGGAGCTCCGGCGGCGCGTAGCCCGCGTCGCATGCCGCGCGGCTCGCGCCGATGGCCGCCCCGAGGGCATCCGCGAGCGGCTCGAGCACCTGCTTGAACTGCTCCTTCAGCGAGCGACCTCCCGAGACGACCACGCGCGCCTCCCCGAGATCCGGCCGCTCGCTCTTGCCCGCCTCGAGCTTCACGAACTCGACGCGCGACGCCGCCGCGTCGTCGGGCGCCTTCGCGACGTTCTCCACGGGGCTCACGCCGCCGCTCGGCTCGGCCGCCGTGAACTCGGTTTGCCGGACGCTCACCACGTGGACCGGCGTCGCGATCTCCAGCCAGCCGAGGGCGTTGCCTGCGTACTGCGGGCGACGGTACGAGCGCTTGCCCCCGTCGACCTTCAGCCGATCGACGTCCGGCGCGTACCCGGCGGAGAGCTTCGCCGCCACGCGCGGCGCCAGATCCTTGCCGTAGCTCGTCGCCGTCACCACCACCGTGTCCCAGCCGCCGTCCTTCGCGACCTTGGCCACCGTGGGCGCGAAGCGCTCGGCGAGGTAGTGCGCGAGGGACGCGTCGTCCGTCACGAGCACCTTCTGCGCTCCGAAGCCCGTCAGCTCCTTCGCGGCGTTCGCGGCGCCTGCGCCGATCGCGAGGATGGCGAACGGTGCGCCTGCCTGCTTGGCGAACGTGATCGCGCTGTGGGTCGACTTCTTGACCTTACCGTCGCCAAGCTCGGCGATGACGAGTGTGCCGGCCATCAGATCACCTTCGCTTCCGTCTTGAGCTTGGTCACGAGCTCCTTCACGTCCTTCACCTTCACGCCGGCCGCGCGCTTGGGGGGCAGCTCCGCGGCGCCGTACGTCACCTTGAGCGTCGCGTCGGGCGCGAGCTCGGCCAGCGTGAGCTCGGCCAGCGGCTTCTTCTTCGCGGCCATGATGGCCATGAGCGCGGCGAAGCGGACGCCGTCCGGATACGCGTGGGTCGCGGCGGTGTGCTTCGACTGCACGCTCTTCGGGTGGATGATCTTGTCGAGCACCGTGACGACGGCGGGCAGCGTCACGCGGATCTGCGCGGTCGCCCCCTCGATCTCGCGGCCGACGACGAGGGCCTTGTCGTCCTCGCTCTTGACGGATCCGGCGAACGTGGCCTGCGGCCAGCCGAGGTACTCGGCGAGGAGCTGGCCCACCTGGTTCGACTCGTTCTCGGCCTGCTGGTAGCCGAGCAGCACGAGATCCGGCTTCTCGCGGTCGACGACGGCCTTCAGCCCGCGCGCGACGAGGTCGCCGTCGAGCGCGTCGTCCTTCGCGTCGACCCGGATGGCGCGGTCGGCCCCGGTGCCGAGCATGGCCCGGAGCATCTGTTCGGACTCCTTCGGGCCGAACGTGACGACGACCACCTCACCCAGGCGCGCCTTGGTGTTCGCTCCGTTCTCGGTCAGGCGGAGCGCCGTCTCGAGCGCGTACTCGTCGTACGGGCTCGACTTGGGCTCGAGGCCCGTCGTGTCGATCTTGCCCTGCGGGGAGAGCTTGATCTTGTTCAGGTTGTCGGGGTCTGCGACCCGCTTGACGGCGACGAGGATCTTCACCGGGGACGCCTCCGGATGAGTGGCGATATGAATGGTGATTCAGCGGCTAGTCGATAGAGGGAGAGGGCCTCCGTGTCAACCCGCCCTGATGCTAAGGTCGGCCCGGTGCCTCTCACGACGGATTACCTCGTCATCGGCAGCGGCGTCGCCGGACTGACCTTCGCGCTCGAAGCGGCGACCCACGGCGATGTCGTGCTCATCACGAAGCGCAGCGCGGACGAATCGAACACCAAGTACGCGCAGGGCGGAGTCGCGGCGGTCCTCAGCTCGGCGGACTCGTTCGCCGCGCACATCGCGGACACCCTCACCGCGGGGGCGGGCCTCTGCCACGAGCGCACCGTCGAGATCGCCGTGCAGGAAGGGCCCGCGCGGGTCCGGGCCCTTCAGGACATAGGCGCCCGGTTCGACCTGGCCGAGGGCGCGCCCCGCGGAGACACGGACCTCGATCTGCACCTCGAGGGCGGCCACAGCGCGCGCCGCGTGGCCCACGCCGCGGACATGACGGGGCGCGAGATCGAGCGGGCGCTGCTCGACGCCGTCAAGGCGAGCCCGCGCGTACGGATCCTCGAGAACCACTGCGCCGTCGACCTCATCACGCTCGCCAAGTACGGCGGCCCCGAGGTGTGCGTCGGGGCGTACGTGCTCGACGAGGAGAGCGGGCAGGTGATGACGCTCCTGTCGCGCGCGGTCGTGCTCGCCAGCGGCGGGGCGGGCAAGGTGTACCTCTACACGACGAACCCGGACGTCGCGACGGGCGACGGCGTCGCCATGGCGTACCGCGCGGGCGCGGAGATAGCGAACCTCGAATTTTACCAGTTTCACCCGACGTGCCTCTTTCACCCGCAGGCCCGCCGCTTTCTCATCACCGAGGCGATGCGCGGCGAGGGCGCGGTCCTCCGCCGCGTCGACGGCAGCGCCTTCATGAAGGAGCACGACCCGCGCGGTGACCTCGCCCCGCGCGACGTCGTCGCTCGCGCCGTCGACTTCGAGATGAAGAAGACCGGCGCCGAGCACGTCCTCCTCGACATCACCGACAAGAAGCCCGACTTCGTCCGCGACCGCTTCCCCAACATCTACGAGGAGTGCCTCCGGTGGGGGATCGACATCACGCAGCAGCCCATCCCCGTCGTCCCCGCGGCGCACTTCATGTGCGGCGGCGTGACGACGAACTTCGAGGGGCGCACCACCATCCCCGGCCTCTGGGCCATCGGCGAGTGCGCCTCGACCGGACTCCACGGCGCCAATCGCCTCGCGTCGAACTCGCTGCTCGAGGGGCTCGTGTTCGGCTACCGCGCGGGGGTCGCCCTGCGGGACATCGACCGCAGCAAGCCCTGGCCCGACGTCCCCGAGTGGGAGGTGGGCGCGGCGACTCCGAGCGACGAGGCGGTCGTCATCACGCAGAACTGGGACGAGCTCCGCCGACTCATGTGGAACTACGTCGGCATCGTGCGCTCGAACACGCGCCTTCGCCGGGCGGCGCGCCGCATCGCGCTGCTGCAAGAAGAGATCGCCGAGTACTACTGGAAGCACGTCGTCACGCGCGATCTGCTCGAGCTGCGCAACATCGCCTGCGTCGCCCAGCTCGTCGTCGAGTGCGCGGCGAGCCGGCGCGAGAGCCGAGGCCTTCACTTCACCATCGACTACCCCGAGGTCGACCCCAAGCTCGCGCGAGACACCGTTCTCAAACGCGGCGTGCCGGCGCATGGCCGATAGTCCCGACTCGCCGCACGTCGATCGCCCGATGACGCCCCTCACGGCGGCGCTCTGGACGATCGCGCTGTGGTTTCTGGAGATGACGTGCGTCTACGTGACGCAGGCGGCACGTCCGGGGGCCATCGACGACATCGTGAACCTGGGGGCGTGCACGGCGCTGGCGACGTCGCTCGTCATCTTCGCGATGGTCCGGGTGCACGCGCGCGAGGCATCGCTCCGGGCGACGCTCGGGGTGGCTCCGGTCGCGCCGCTTCACCTCGCCCTGGCCATCGCCGCCGGGGCAGGGCTCTATCCGCTCTTGTCGACGATCGACGATCGGATGGTGGCGCACTGGCCGTACTCCCCGGACGACACCCTGGCCATGGAGCGCCTCTTCGCCGTGCCGACGATGTCGTCGCGCATCGCCCTGGTGGTCGTGGGGTTCGTCCTCATTCCGATCGCGCGCGAGCTGTTCTTTCGCGGCATCGTCTTCAGCGAGATCATGCGCTCTACGAGCGCCCGCGTGGCGACGGTGGCGAGCGCGCTCCTCTTCACGCTCTCGGAGCTCGACTGGCGCAGCCTCCCCACGACGCTCGTCCTCGGCCTCGCCCTCGCGCGCCTTCGCGAGCGCACCGGGACCGTCCTCGCGGCGGCGGCGGCCCACGTGGCCTTCTTCGCGGTGGCCGGCATCCCGATCCTCAACGGACGCGATACCAAGGCCGACGTCGTCTTCAGCCCGAGGTGGATCGTCGGCGGCGCCATCATCGCGCTCCTGGCCCTCGTCGCCGTCGGCGCGGGAAGACGAGAAGAATAGAAACAGGGAGGAAAGGAGAGAAGGAGGGGGGGCGGTCCACCGAAGCTCTTTCTCTCCGTCTCTCCCTGTTTCCCCCTGTTCAGGCGCCGTTCGAGCTGAAGAGGGGTTCGACGAGGGCGAAGCGGACGCTCGGAGCGAGGCGGTAGCGGGTGCGCCCGTACTCGCCGGCGTCGCGCACGCGCTCGATCGCCGCCGGATCGCCGAGGAGATCGCGGACGCGCGAGATGAGGACCCGGACGCGGTGCTCGGCGTCGGCGCTCTCCGGGCCGGGGCCGCCCGCGGCGCGCAGGATCTCGTCGGCGCTGAGCCCTTCTTTGGCGCGGCGAAGGAGCTGGACGACGAGCGGCTCGAGGGCACGACGACGCTCGAGCGAGACCTCGCGATCGTAGACGCGCAGATGGTGGGCCAGGGTGTCGACCACGAGCGTCGCGCCCTCTGTGGCGCGGGCCATGTCGGCCACCGGCACGCGCGTCACGCCCATCGGCGTCGTCACGTAGATGAGCGTCTCGCCCTCGGACGGCTCGGGCATCGCGTCGAGCTCCTCGGACGACGGCGGCACGCTGATGCGCGCCGCCGACTGGCGGACCGACGGCGGGGGGGCCGCGGCAAGACCGGCGCTCGCCGCGTTCACGAGCGCGAGCATCCGCTCGGCGTAGCGCACGACGCGGCTGTCGCCGCTCCGGAGGGCGAGCTGCCAGATCGCGAGCGACGCCATCCGGTCCGGGAACACCCATCCGTGTTTCTCACCGGAGAGGGCCGCCCGCTCGACCGCCGCGCGCGCCGTCGCCTCGTCGCCCAGCGCCAGCGCGCTCCGGCCGACCACCAGGTTGAGCGACCCCGTCACGAACGCCTCGGGGAGCTTCTCGGCGTGCGTGGCCGCGTGCTCGAGCGCGTCGCGGATCTGCGCGCAGGACTCCAGCGTTCGCGCGCGGGTCGCCACGAGGTCCTGCTCGTCGATCGCGTCCACCACAGCGAGGTCGGCCCGGAGCTTCTCGGCCTTGCCGAGCCACTGCCGCGCCGCCTGCGCGCGTCCCAGCATCGCCAGCGCCCATGTGCGGTGCTCGGCGAGCTGGTAGCGGAGCATCGGGTGGTCGATCTCGCCGAGGACGACGAGGGCCTCGTCGATGGCGTGCAGCGCCGACAGGGGACGGTCCGCCGCGATCTCGACGATGGCGAGCACGTCGTGCGCGTCGGCGTGGCGCCACCCGGCCGCGAGCTCGCGCGCGATGCCTATGGCTTGCGTCGCGTGGTGGCGCCCCTCGTCGAAGCGGCCGATGCTGCCGAGGGCGATGGCGAGGTTGCCGTGGGCGCTCATCGACGCGGTGCCGCGCGCAGGGGCGCGGGCGAGCGCCGTCGCGTAGTGCTTGGCCGCGGTCCGCGGGTCGGCCAGGCGCATCGAGAGATGCCCGAGCGTCATCGCGACGGGCGCGCGCCACGCGCCGTCCTCCAGGCGTTCGGCGACGTGCTCGGCCAGGCGCAGCGCGTTCGACGCGTTGACGACGCGGTTGAGCTTCAGCTCGAGCTGGGCCTGCGTGAGGTGCATGTCGAGCTGCTCGCGCAGGCCCGTCCCCTTGGGGGCCGCGGAGAGCGCGCGGGACGCCAGGCGGAGCTCGGCCTCGGCGTGGTCGGCGCGGCCGTCGATGGTCGCGAGGATGGCCCGCTCGATGGCGAGACGCGCGCCGTCCAGTGGATTCCAGGAAGCCGGCGCGCTGGGGAGCGAGGCGGCGAGGTCGCGCGCCCGATCGACGCGGCCCGTCTCCCGGTAGGCGCGAAGCAGGCGCACGGCCAGGGTCGGATCGGTCCGCGAGCGCCCGGAGAGCACGCCCTCGATCCAGGATGCGATGAACGGCGCTTCGTCGGCCGCGGCGAGGCGGTCGAGCAGCTGCGAGCACGCGGTGATGGAGACCCCGTCTGCCCCCGGCAGGGAAGGCGGGGGAACCGACCGGCGCGAGTCCGGAAGAGAGCCCGAGCCGGGCGCCGGCGGCACCGATGGACGCGGCGGGGGCGGCGGCGCGCTGGGTCGGAGACCGAGCTGCGACGGCGTGCGAGACGGAGGTGGCCCCCCGCCGCCGCGGGGCGTCGGATCGGACGCCAGGGTGGGGGGCGGTACGAACGCGCGCCGCGCCATCAGGTAGAAATCATAGCGCGAAACGCTCCGGGAGTCTTCTCTCCTGCAATGCAGTATCCTTGAGAGGTCCCGAAGCACGGTGCTTCCGCCGGTCTTCGGCGTCATCCTGCCCGTCGCGCCGCCGGTCCTGACGCCGATCGTCTCGTCGCTCGTTTCGCCCCACGCCCCCATGCAGCCCGCAAACCCCCTCCTCGGTCAACCTCAGCCGGGTGACGTGATCCTCGGCAAGTACAGGGTCGAGCGCGTCATCGGCCTCGGTGGCATGGGGGCGGTCGTCTCCGCGCGGCACTTGCAGCTCGACGAGCGCGTTGCGATCAAGTTCCTGCTCCCCGCGATGCTGTCGAACGAGGAGGTGGTCCAGCGCTTCCTGCGGGAGGCGAAAGCCGCCATCCGCATCCGGAGCGAGCACTGCGTCCGGGTGCTCGATGTGGGCACCCTCGAGACGGGCGCTCCTTACATGGTCATGGAGTTCCTCGAGGGCCGGGATCTGGCGGCCATCGGCGATTCGCAGCCGGTGCTGCCCATTCCGGACGTCATCGACTGGGTGCTCCAGGCCAGCGAAGCGCTCGCCGAGGCGCACGCGCTCGGGATCGTTCACCGCGACCTCAAGCCGGCAAACCTCTTCCTGACGCGACGCGCCGACGGGACGCCCTCGGTCAAAGTGCTCGACTTCGGCATCTCGAAGCAGGCGGCGAGCGGCGCCGACGCCGGGGTGACGAAGACGCAGGCCGTGCTCGGCTCACCTCGGTACATGTCGCCGGAGCAAATGCGCTCGACGAAGGACGTCGACGCGCGTGCCGACGTATGGGCGCTCGGAGCGGTCATCCACGAGCTCGTCTCGGGCCGTCCCCCGTTCGACGCCGACACGATGACCGCCCTTTGCGCCGCCATCCTGCAGGATCCTCCGCGGCCGATGCGTGACAGCCGGCCCGACATTCCCCCGCAGCTCGAGGCCGTCGTCCTCGGCGCTCTCGAGAAGGACCGCAATCGCCGGTTCGCCAACGTCGCGCAGCTCGCCGCGGCGCTGGCTCCTTTCGGGTCGCCGTCGGCGCGGGCATCGGCGGAGCGCATCGCCCGCGTGCTCGGCGTCCCGACGGGCTTGCCGATGGTCACGAGCGGCGCCGGATTCGTCACCGGGTCGTCGCCGGGCTTCGGGTCGCCGCAGCCGATGGCGGGGACCACTGGCGGGTCGTCGGTCGCGACGGCGATGAGAGGCACGGGTCCCAGCGGCGGGGCCATCGCTGCTGCGGTGGTGGCGCTCGTCGTGTTCGCGGTCGGGGGCACCGTGGGGCTGGTCGCGTGGACTCGGCATGCCGCCGCGCCGGCCCCCGCAACGGCCACGAGCGCTCCCCAGGGGGGCGTCATCGCGACGGCGCAGCCTTCCGCCATGCCCTCGGTCACCGTCGTTCTCGCCGAGCCGAGCGCCACCTCGTCGTCCTCGGCCGCGGCGCCGGCAGCTGCGGGGCCTGCGCCGACCGCGACGACGGCGCCTGCGGCATCCGGCCATCGCCCGCCCGCCGGCGTTCCACGACCGGCCGTGACGCCCGGACCGACCAAGCCTCCCGCGAACGGCAATCCTTTCGGAGACGATCGAAGAGGATGAGAACGCGATCCGTCGCCTTTTCGGTGGTGACTCTGCTCGCTTCGGTCGCCCTGCCCCTCGCGGCTCCCCGCCCGGCGGCCGCGCAGACGACGCCGCAAGACCAGGCGGTCGCGCAGTCGCTCTATGACGAGGCGAAGAAGCTCATGGCCGGCAGCAAGTGGTCCGATGCATGCCCCAAGCTCGAGGAGAGCCAGCGCCTCGATCCGACGCCCGTGACGGAGTTCTACCTCGCCGACTGTTACGAGCGGGAAGGGCGCACGGCCAGCGCGTGGACCACGTTCCTCGATCTCGCGGCGACCGAGCACAAGAACGGTGGCGCCAAATCGGCCGACCGCGAGAGGGTCGCCCGGGGCCGCGCCAAGTCGCTCGAGCCGAAGCTCACGCAGCTGGTCATCGACGTGCCCGCTGCGGTGCGGGTCGAGGGCCTCGTGATCAAGCGCGACGGCGAGGTGGTTCGCGAAGGGCAGTGGGGGAGCCCTCTGGCGGTGGATCCCGGCAAGCACACCGTCGAGGCGAGCGCGCCCGGCAAGCTGGCTTGGACGGCGTCGCAGGACGTGCAATCGCCCGGGTCGAGCACGACGGTGCACGTCGAGGCGCTCGTGGACGCCCCGGTCGCGGCGCCCACGCCGGCGAACGGAGCGCCCCTGGGAGCGCCGACCCCGGCCCCGGCTCCGGGCGCCGACGCCGCCGCGTCGCCGTCCTCTCCGCTGAAGACCGTGGGGCTCATCGTCGGCGGCGTCGGGGTCGCCGGTCTGGCGGCGGGGGGCGTCTTCGGAGTCCTGGCGCTGTCGAAGAACTCGGCGGCCAACAGCGGTCACTGCGGCGGCAGCCTCGGCGGGGCCAACCAGTGCGACTCGGTCGGCGTGAGCGACCGCAGCGACGCCGTCAACTTCGGCAACATCTCCACCATCGCCTTCATCGCCGGAGGCGTGCTCGCGGCGGGCGGGGCGACGCTCTGGCTCGTCGCGCCGTCGACCCACGTCCAGGCGACGCCCGCCGTGGGACAGAACGGCGGCGGCCTCCTGGTCCGCGGCGAGTTCTAGCTAGGGCACCGTCGTCGAGACGAGAGCGGCCAGATCTCCCGCGCGACGCCAGCGGTCGAGCGCATGCTCGATGGCTCCCGGGTTCCGTAGCGCCGAGAGGTTGCGCACGGGACGCCCGTTGAGGGCGTCCTGGAGGGCCGCCTCCGAGAGCTTGTTGCTGAAGGTGGCCGGCAGCTCGTCGACGGCGACGACGACCGCCGGGACGTGGGCGGCGCTGGCACCCTGCTTCAGCTCCTTCTTGATCCGCAGCGTCAGCGCGCGGTCGAGCGTGATCCCGTGTCGCAGCACGACGAAGAGGACGAGGCGTTTGCCCCCGGGCTCGGCCGGCGCCGCCGCGTCGACCGCCATGGCCTGCGCGACCTCGGGGATGGTGCGCCCGACGAGGTCGTAGATCTCGCTGGGCCCGATCCGGATGCCTCGGATGTTGAGCACCCCGTCGCAGCGGCCGAGGACGCGCACCGTACCGTGCCCCGTCAGCTGCACGAGATCCCCGTGCGTCCACGCGCCGGGGTGCTGCCTGTAGTAGGCGCCCCGCAGCCGTGAGCCGTCGGGGTCGTCGAGGAACGCGACCGGCCGCGAAGGGAAGGGCCGCACGCACACGAGCTCCCCCGTTCCTTCGCGGGAGGCGCCTTCGTCGGTCCACGCGCGGACGTCGAAGCCGAGCCCGATGCAGCTGCTCTCGCCCTCGTAGGTGTCGCTCCACGGGCTACCGAGGACGAAGCACCCGAGGATGTCCGTCCCGCCCGAGATCGACTCGACGGGCGCATGGGAGAGGTGCTCCCGGGCCCAGCGGTGGAGGCGCGCGGGCAGGACCGAGCCCGTCGAGAGGATCGTGCGAACCTCGCGCAGTGGCTCGTGGGTGCCCGTCACGCCGGCGTCGAGCAGGTACTGCAGGTAGGCCGGGCTGATGCCGAGGACCGTCACCCGTTCCCGCGCCGCCACCTGGAGGAACGAGTCGCGCTCCGGGAACGACACCGAGCCGTCGTAGAGGACGATCCGGGTCCCGGTGGCGAGCGCCGAGAGGGTCCAGTTCCACATCATCCAGCCCGTGGACGTCTGAAAGCACAGCGTGTCGGTGGGCTCGAGATCGCAGTGCAGGCGATGCTCCTTCAGGTGCTCGAGCAGGGTGCCGCCGTGCCCGTGGACGATGCCTTTGGGCGCGCCGGTGGTCCCCGACGAGAAGAGAATGAAGAGCGGGTGGTCGAACGGGAAACGGGGCCACTCTTTCTCGCGCTCCCCCGTCGGCGCCGGTCCCCCGGTCTCGAGCTCGTGCAGCCCGCCGTCGTCGAGCCGCACGACGCCCTCGAGCGACGGAAGCGCGCCCGCGATCTCGGCCACGGGAAGCTCGATCGTCGCGCCGTTCAGCCGCATGCGCCCATGAACCAAGAGGAGCCGCGGTTCGAGCAGCTCGACCCGCGAGAGCACCGTCGCGGTCCCCATGTCGAGCGAGAGCGAGGACCAGGTGGCGCCGAGCGACGTCACGGCCAGACACGCCACGACCGTGTCGACGGTGTTGCGGACGAGCGCCGCGACGTGGTCGCCCTCGCGGAGGCCCCGCGCCTGGAGGCCGGCGGCCGCCGCCCGGACGCGTCGCCGCAGCGCCGCGCGCGTGATCTCGGTTCGCGCTCCTGTCTCGTCCACCCCGACGACCGCGACGGCCTCTTCTTCGCGCGCAGTGCGTTCGGCCAGCAGGTTCTCCGGCCAGGACACGCGCAGCCCGGGGAAGAACCGGGCCTCGACGATGTCGGCGCCGACGCGGGCGGGCTCGCGGTCCCCGGCGGCGACGACGCCGCTCCACTCGAGCAGCAGCGTCCAGAAGCGCTCGCTCTCCCGCGTCGAGAACGCGTGAAGGGCGCCGTAGTCCTCGAAGACGAGGCCCGTTCGACGACGAACGAACCGCGCGAAGTCGGAGAGCTGCGACGCCGCGGCGGCGCTCGGGCTCGATCGGTGGAGCGGTTGCATCAGGCGGCTCTCCTTCCGGGCTGGGTCACGAGCTCGACGAAGGCCTTCACGCTCTGCAGGCGAATGGCCTGCCCGCGATCGATGACGACGCCGAAGCGTCTCTCGAGCGCGAGGAGAAGCTCGACCGTGCCGAGGCTGTCGAGCAGGCCGCTCTCGCGCAGCGGCAGCGTGTCGCTCGTCACCAGCCTCTCGGCTTGCCCGAAGAGGCGCGTGTCGTCGAGCCACTCGAGGATGGCGGCGCGCACGTCGTCGGGAGAGTGTCGAGGAAGGGCCGGGTGACTGCCGGGCGGCGCCACGTGGACCCCCTCGAAAGGGACGCACTGCGCCGGGTTGCCGGCGGCCAGCGAACGTGAGGGAACGACGCCCGAGACGACGGCCATCGTCGCCACGACGGCGCCGTCGCCGACGATCGAGCCGGGTTCGATCACCGCGCCGTGCGCGATCCACACGCCGTTGCCGATCACGACCGGGGCCGTGCGCCGTCCGTCGTTGTCGCGAATGTGAACCAGCGAGGCGATCATGCAGTCGCTGCCGATGCGCACGCTCGTGCTCGCCGCGATCTCGACGCCGTAGTTGCAGATGCTGCGCTCTCCGAGGATGAGCTCTGCGCCACGCGCACAACGGAGGGCGGTGGCGATCGGCCCGCCGAGGAAGACCACCCTCGCGCCGATCGCTACGCCATCCCGATGCGGAACGCTGAGCGCGCCGAAGCAACGCACGCGTGCGCCTCGTCGGGTCGCGCGGAGCTCGTAGCGTGCACGGGCGAACGAGCCCAGGATGGCCACGACCTCGGATGGGCGGGGTCGGGCCCTTCGGGGGTGCGCTTGGTCGGCCACGCGCCCTCGTCATGCACGGAGTGCTCCCGGAAATACGGCACCGGCCGGCAGCCGGAAGGACAGCACGCTCGCCGAGCCCAGGCACGCTCCCTCCCCCATCCAGGCGCCGGGCAAGAGGACGGCTCGCGGACCGACGATCGCATCCGCGCCGACCTCCACCGGAACGGCCTCGGGGCGGCCGGCGCGAGGGCCCGTCACGTTGTGAAAGTGGTTGTCGATGATCTTGCAGAACGCTCCGATGTGCGCCCGCGCGCCAATGCGGACGCAGCTCGTCGCCTCGATGGAGGCGCCGTCCTCGAGGACCGCGCCGTCCTCGAGGATGATCACGCCGCCGCTGTGGGCACGCAGCTCGATCGCCGAGCGCCGCCCGGCGAGGCGCACCCCGTCGCCGATGCGGACCCGGCCGGGTCCGGGGAGCCACACCCGTCCGTCCACGCGCACGCCGTGACCCATCTCGAGCCGCAGCGCTGCACGCAGCGGGCGGAACCCTCGCAATCGAAGAGCCAGCTCGCTGGCGGCGTCTCGCAGCCCCTCCCCACTCATCGTTCCGGCGATAAGACTCCACCCTCACCGTCGCAACGTGGCGCGGCTCGTGAAGCTCGCGCCGCACTGCGCCGCGCCCGCCGGCGAAGGCGCCCTGTCGCGGCCCGCGCACCTTTCGGGTAAGGTGCCGCGCGTCATGCAGGCCCTCTCCTCGCCGGTGCCGCCGTTCGGGGCCCTACGCGACGACGGCTCGGTCGACCCCGCTCACGCGGGCGTCCTCTCCGACGAGCTGGGCATCGCCCTCTACGAGCACATGGTGCTGGCGCGCGCGGTCGACGAGCGCCTCGTCGCCCTCCAGCATGACGGCGTCATCGCCAGCCATGCGAGCGCCTTCGGCGAAGAGGCCGCCATCGTCGGCGCCGCCGCGGCCATGCGCGACGAGGACTGGATCTTCCCGAGCTCGCGCGAGTTCGCCGCCGCCCTCTGGCGCGGCATGCCGCTCGTCGCGTACGCGCACCACTGCTTCGGCAACGCGCGCGATCCCGGCCGCGGCCGAAACGCCCCCGATCCGCCCTTCTGGAAGCCGGCGCGGGTGGCGAGCGTGTCGCCGCTCGTCGGCACGCAGATCCCGCACGCGGTCGGCGTCGCGTGGGCGGCGTCGCTGAAGAAGACCGACACGGCGTCGCTCGTCTACTTCGGCGACGGCGCCACCAGCAGCGGCGACTTTCACACGGGCCTCAACTTCGCCGGCGTGACGCGCGCGCCCGTCGTCGCGCTCTGCCGCAACAACGGCTGGGCGACGAGCACTCCTGCGTCCAGGCAAACTGCGACGGTCGGCTTTGCCGTCAAGGCCGTGGCGTACGGCTTGCGCGGGGTCCGGGTCGACGGGGCCGACGTCGTCGCGGTCCTCGGCGCCGTGCGCGACGCGCGCGCGCGGGCGGCCGCGGGCCAGGGCGGCACGCTCGTCGAGGCCGTGATGCCCGGGCGCGAGGACGCGAAACGGGTCGACCCGGTGGTCCGCACGCGGCACCACCTCGAGTCGCGCGGGCTGTGGGACGCCGCGCGCGAGCAGCGCCTTTCGATCGAGGTGCATGCCGACGTCGAGCGCGCGTTTGCCGAGGCGGCGGCGACCGAGGGGCCGGCGCGGGCCACCCTCTTCGACGACGTGTACGGCGAGCTGCCGTGGCACCTGAGAGACCAGCGAGACGACGGAGATCCGGAGCCGCGACGATGACGCAGACGAAACCGGGCAGGGACGAGGTCCCTGGAGGTGCGATCGAGGAACGGCTCGCCGGGCCTCGATTGAACATGGTCCAGGCCATCAACGACGCGCTCCGCCTCGAGATGCGGCGCGACGACCGCGTCGTCGTCCTCGGCGAGGACGTCGGCAAGGTCGGCGGCGTCTTCCGCGTCACCCAGGGCCTGTGGGACGAGTTCGGTGACGACCGCGTCGTCGACACGCCGCTCTCCGAGGGCGGCATCGTCGGCACGGCGATCGGGATGGCCCTCTACGGTCTCCTGCCCGTACCCGAGATCCAGTTCTCGGACTTCATCTACCCGGCCTACGACCAGATCGTCAGCGAGCTGGCGAAGCTCCGGTGGCGCTCGGGCGGCGAGTACCCCGCGAAGATGGTGCTTCGCACGCCGGTCGGCGGAGGCATCCGCGGGGGCCTCTATCACTCGCAGTCGCCCGAGTCGCTCTTCATCCACGTCGCGGGGCTCAAGGTGGTCTGCCCGAGCAACCCGCACGACGCGAAGGGCCTGCTCCTCGCGAGCATTCGCGACCCGGATCCGGTGCTCTTCTTCGAGCCGAAGCGCATCTACAGGGCGTCCAAGGGCGAGGTCCCCGAAGGCGATTACACCGTGCCTCTCGGGCAGGCCGCGATCGTGCGCCCGGGCAAGGACGTGACGGTGCTCGCGTGGGGCGCGATGCTCTACGAAGCCGTCGCGGCCGCGGACGAGGCGATGAAGCAGGAAGTCGACTGCGAGATCGTCGATCTGCGGACGCTCTGGCCGGTGGACATCGAGACCATCGTCGCGAGCGTGAAGAAGACGGGCCGCGTCGTCGTCGTCCACGAGGCACCCAAGACGTGCGGCTTCGGGGCGGAGCTCATCGCGCTCGTCAACGAGAAAGCGTTCCTTCACCTCGAGGCGCCCCCGGCGCGGGTCTGCGGGTACGACACGCCGTTCCCGTACACGCTCGAGATGGACTATCTGCCGCTGGCCCACCGCATTCTGCCGGCAGTCCTCGCCACGGCGCGGTACTAGCCGAGTCGTGAGCGAGGCCGCGGGCGTGTGCTAACTGCACAGGCACCTGAGCACTCTGGAGAGGGAGACCGAGATGGCGCGCTGGGAATTCAAGCTTCCGGACATCGGCGAAGGGGTCACCGAGGGCGAGATCGTCGCCTGGCTGGTGAAACCGGGGGACGTCGTGAAGGAAGACCAGCCGATGATCGAGGTGATGACCGACAAGGCGACGGTCACCATCACGGCGCCGAAGTCGGGCACGGTCGTGGAGACGCGCGGCAAGGTGGGGGAGGTCGTCGCCGTGCACGCGGTGCTGCTGGTGTTCGAGCTGGGCGGAGGTGCGGCGGTGTCCGCGGCGCCGCACGCCGGCGGGGCGGGGACCAACGGGCACGCGACGGTGAAGGACGACGGGCCGGCGGCGACGGCGGTGGGGGACATCAAGGAGCATTTGCCGGGGATGGGCGGAGGGGGGACGGGCGCGGGCGTGCGCGAGGGCGTGGGCGTGCGCGAGGGCGGGGGCGTGCGCGAGAGCGTGGGCTCGGGAGCGAGCACGGGCGGGGGCGCGGGCGGGGGCATGCAGGGGTACTTCAACGAGAAGCCGCTCGCGACTCCGGCGACGCGGAAGCTCGCGCGGGACATGAGCGTCGATCTGCGGCGCGTGCCTCCGAGCGGGCGCGGATACGGGGACGCACGCCGCGTGACCAGGACCGACGTCGAGGGCTTCACGCGCGCGCCTTCGCGCATCTCCACGCCCGAGCCCACGCTCGCGCGCGCATCCGCGCCTGCGCACGCGCCCGTCTCCATCGTCCACGGCCCTCTCGAGGAGCGCATCCCCTTCGCAGGCATGCGCCGCAAGATCAGCCAGCGCATGGCGCAGTCGACGCACACGGCCGCCCACTTCACCTTCGTCGAGGAGTGCGACGTGACGGCCCTCAAGGCGCTGCGGGCTCGCCTCCGGGCTCCGGCCGAGGCGGCGGGCGTGAAGCTCAGCTTCCTTCCGTTCATCGTGAAGGCGACCGTGGCGGCGCTGAAGAAGCACCCCATGCTCAACACGGCGCTCGACGAGTCGACCAACGAGCTGGTCTTCCGGAAGTACTTTCACATCGGCATCGCGACGGCGACCGAGGCGGGCCTCATGGTGCCGGTCGTGAAGGACGCCGACCGCAAGAGCGTGCTCGACGTCGCGCGCGACATCGATAGGCTCTCGAACGAGGCGCGCTCGGGCAAGGCGAAGCTCGACGATCTGCAAGGGTCGACGTTCACCATCACGTCCCTCGGCGCGCAGGGGGGCCTCTTCGCCACCCCCATCATCAACTTCCCCGAGGTCGCGATCCTGGGAGTCCACCAGATGAAGCAGAAGCCCGTCGTGAAGGACGGGCAGATCGTGATCGGGGACGTGATGCTGCTGTCTTTGTCGTTCGATCACCGGATCGTCGACGGACACATCGGGGCGGCGTTCGCGTACGAGATCATCGGGTACCTCGAGAACCCCGACCGGTTGTGGCTGGAGATGACCTAGGCCAACCCCTCTCTGCTCTGCGTCTCCGCGCCTCTGCGGCCAATCTCCCTTCCGGAAGGGACCCCATTCGACGCGCGCTGGCACTGCTTCGACGGGCACGGGCGATCCAACGATGGGGGCTCGTGATCCAACGATGGGGGCTCGTGATCCAACGATGGGGGCTCGTGATCCAACGACGGGGGCTCGCGATCCAACGATGGGGGCTCGTGATCCAACGACGGGGGCTCGTGCTTCTGCCGTGGGGACGGGCGATCGATCGACGGGGCCCGGTGCTTCTTCGAGGGGGACGAGGGATCGATGAACGGGGACGCGTGCCCGTTCGTCGGGCACGGGCTCTTCTGCCGTGGGCGCCCGTGATCCATCATCGTTCGCCAGTCCCCGTGCGACGGACACGAGTCCCCGTCGAGCGGGTGCCAGTCCCCGTGCGACGGACACGAGTCCCCGTCCCTCGATCGCCAGCCCTCCACACTCGATCGGGCATCCCCGACCGATGGCCCTACGGGGTCGTGCAGTCGTCCGGCGCGGCGTCGTCGTCCCCGCCGTCTCCGCACAGGGTGCCCTTGGTGCCCGCCGACGTGACCGCGCCCATCAGCGCCGGATCGGCGCTGAACGCGAAGCCGATGGAGAGCGCGTCGCACGTCGCGCCGGTCTTGTCCTTCGTGTAGTCGGTCATGATGTCGGCGTGCGCGCAGATCTGCTGCTTGATGAAGCTGTACGTCGACGTCCCGCGGCAGAGCGCCTGCGAGGTGCCCCCGAACGTGAGATCGAGCGACTGGAGCGAACCGAGCAGATTCGAGATGTTCCAGCGCCCGGCGATGACGCCGTTCGTGAGGTGGAACGTGCCCGGCGGCTGGCTCGGCCCCACGGTCGCGGTGATGACCCCGGAGGTCAACGTGATGGAGAGGCTCCCCGTGCCGCTCGTGCCGAGCGAGATCGGGAAGTCGACGTGCATGACCAGCGTGCCGTTCGAGACGTAGGCGTTGGCGTCGAAGTGGGTCGGTAGCGGCGGCGACGCGTCGGGCGAGACCACGAAGCCGTCGTCGACCGTCCAGACGTCGGTACCGTCCCATTTGGCGGCCACGGCGGCGTCGCCGTCGGGCTGGATGCCGTCGGACGCGTAGAGGGCCGCGGTCACCTGGGTGTCGTTCGGCTGGCCGTTGTAGTGGAGGAGCTGGATGAGGATGGAGTACGCGCCCGCCTGCAGTCGCTCCGAGATCGTCGTGTCGTTGAACTCGTTCGAGTCGAGCGAGGCCAGGCTGGAGAGGAGCTGCTCGCCGGAGTTGTCGCGCCCCTGGGCCTCGTCGCAGTGCGTGGCCCCGACGGAGGCCGCCTTGCACGACTCGGCGCCTGCGTCGCAGCAGGTGTAGACCGAGTCGAGATCGTAGCCGATGGCCGGCGGCGCGCCGCCCTCGTAGTCGATTCCCAGATCGAGCGTGTGCAGCGCGAGGACGGCCGTCTGATCGCCCGCGTCGGAGGGATCGTCGGCCGCGGGCGCCGCGGGCGGGAAGACCTCGGGGCAGGTGGGCGGCGGGGCCTCGGTCGCGGCGTCTCCCGCGTCGTGCGAGGGGGAGGCCTCGACGACGACGTCGGGACCGCCCTCGTCCGGCTCGGGCAGGAGAAGGGAGGGATTGTAGATCGAGCAGCCCACCCACGACGCGAAGCCGAGGATGCCCGCGCCCGAGAGGAACGCGCCGAGCAGCGTTGCCGTGCGTCTCCACGTGGCGGAGCGGGCCTGCACCCGAGGAAGCCTACCACGGGTCGCGAGCGCACGAGTTGACGGCTCCGCCCGCGACCTGCACGATCCCCGGATGCGACGTGGCTCCCCGGTGCTCCTCGCCCTGTGCGCGGCGCTCGCGTGGACGCCGGCGGCGCGCGCCGCGGACGCGCCCGAGCAGCTGCAGTTCGCGGCGCAGGAGCACGACCTCGGCTACCGGGCCTACGTCGCGAAGAGCTTCGACGAGGCCGCGACGCACTTCGAGAACGCCTTCTTCGCGGCCCCCAACCCGGCCGAGCTCCGCAGCGCCATCCGCGCGCGTCGCGAGGCGGGGCAGCTCGCGCGCGCGGCGACGCTGTCGGCCATCGCGGAGCGGCGCTACCCGAACGACGCGGCGCTCGGCAAGCTCACGGCCGAGACCCTCGCGCAGGCGCGCCCGAAGACGCAGGAGGTCCACGTCGTCTCGCCCATCGAGTGCAACGTGGCGGTGGACGACAAGGTGGTCACGACCGAGAAGGCGAAGGACTTTCTCATCTTCGTGGACCCCGGCAAGCACACGCTCGTGTTCGGTTGGAGCGAGGGGCGGACGCGGAGCCTGCCGCTCGAGGCCCGGGCCGGCGCCAGCCAGGTGCTCCGGCCCGAGGCGCCGCCCATCCCCGTGAAGCCCCCTCCGGAAGCGCCGCCTCCCCAGGCGCCCGTCGCGACGCCCCGCCCGCTCGGTCCCGTCGTCTTCCTCGTGGGCGCCGGTCTGACGGCGGTCGGTGTAGGCTTCACGGTCTGGTCGGGCCTCGACGCTCAGAAGAACCCGGGAACGGCCGCCGTGCGCGCGGACTGCGTGGGGCAGGGGACGAGCTGCCCCGAATACCAGCAGGGGCTGAGCGCCCAGCTGAGGACGAACATTCTGCTGGCAGCGACGGGCGGGGTCGCCGCGATCACAGCCGTCACGGGACTCTTCTTCACCCAGTGGTCCCACGTCGACCGACCCCGGACCGGCTTCCAGGTGGAGCCTGCATTCGGGCTACACGAGGTCGTACTGAAAGGGGCGTTTTGACCTGGCCGGGTGTCATAATGGGGGCATGACGCGGTCCGCGGAGGGGGTCCCCTGAGCAAGCTGGTCGCCGTCGAGGGGGAGGCGAGAAGGCTCGATCGCTTCGAGCTGGTGGCCGAGCTGGCGACCGGCGGGATGGCGACGGTGTTCCTCGCGCGCCTGTCGGGCGTCGGCGGCTTCCAGCGGTTCGTCGCGATCAAGCGCCTCCACCCGCACCTCGCGCGCGAGCCCGAGTTCATCGAGATGTTCCTCGAGGAGGCGCGCTTGTCCGCGCGCATCCATCACCCCAACGTCGTCCCCATCCTCGAGATCGGCCAGAGCGACCAGGGCTACTACATCGTCATGGAGTACGTGGAAGGCGACACGCTGGGGCGCCTCCTCGCGCGTTCGGCGCAGACGGGCGTGCGCCTTCCCGTCAAGGTGGGGCTCCGCGTCGTCATCGACATGCTGGCGGGGCTCGACGCCGCCCACGAGCTGAAGGACGACGACGGCGCGCCGTTCGGCATCGTGCACCGCGACATCTCGCCGCAGAACGTGCTCGTTGGCGTCGACGGCAGCTCGCGCCTCAGCGACTTCGGCGTCGCGCGCGCGACGAGCAAGCTGTCGACGACGCGCACGGGCCAGCTGAAGGGCAAGCTCGCGTACATGGCCCCCGAGCAGGCGAAGGGCCACAAGGACGTCGACCGGCGCGCGGACATCTTCGCGTCGGGGATCGTGCTGTGGGAGGTGCTGGCGTGCCGGCGCCTCTTCAAGGGCGACGGCGAGGCCGACACGCTGAACCGCGTGATGAACGAGCCCATCCCGCCGGTGCGGAGCGCGGCGCCGACCATCCCGGCGGCGCTCGAGGCGGTCGTGGCCAAGGCGCTCGAGCGGGATCGGACGAAGCGCTACGGAACGGCGGCCGAGTTCGCGGACTCGCTGGAGAGGGCCTCGCGGGTCGTCGGCGCGCTCGGGACTCACAAGGAAGTGGCGCTTCACCTCGAGGCGGTGCTGGGGACGGAGATCAGCCAGCAGCGCGACGTCGTGCGAGCGTGGCTGGCGCGCAGCGAGCCGAGCCGCCACGGGATGGAGCCGCCGATCGGCGCGGATCCGACGTCGGTGACGCGCGTCGAGCGCAAGGCGGGGGAGGGGACCCCGTCGAGCGTGTCGAAGGTGTCGGTGGTGTCCGCGGTGTCGGGTGTGACCAGCGTGTCGAGCGTGACGTCGGCGGTCATCTCGAATCCGCCGCCCGTCGCAGAGGGGGTGCCGGCGCCCTCGTCGTCGTCGGTCTCCGCGGTATCCCCCGGGGACCCTCGCCGGAGCGCGCGGGTGTGGCCGTGGGTCGCGCTGGTCGTGGCGGTGGCGGGGGGTGGGTTGTGGATGCGTTATCCGCGGGGCTTCGGCGTACCTGCAGGCGCGGCGCCTTTTGCGCCGGCGGCGCCGCCCAGCGCGGTCGGCCTCGCGATGCCGACGACGACGGCGTCGTCCCTGGTCGCCTCGACCGGCACGGCGACGACCCCGCCGCCCGACGCTCCGCACACGTCGACCGCTGTCGCGACGGGGCCGTCCTCTGCGACCGCCGCGACCGCCGCGCCTGCCGCGCCCGTGGTGATCCCACGCGCAGGCTGGAGGCCTCACCCGGCCGCGGCGCCCCGCGAGCCCGTGGCGCCCGCAGCGCCGACCGCCGCGCCCCCGCCGACGGCCGCGCCCGCAGCGGCGCCTGTCCCGGACGACATCTCGCGCAACCCCTACCGCTAGATGCCCCGACTTCGTCCGCGCGTGGCGGCGTGCCTCGGCCTTTCCCTCGTCGCGTGCGTCGCCGCGCGCGGCACGTCGACGGGCGCGCTCGAGCCTCGCTTCGTCGCCGTGCACAACGCCTTCGCCGCCATGGGCTTCGCCCAGGTCGGACCGATCCACGAGGGCTCGCTCGCCGAGGGGCAAGAGGCGCGCGTACCGCTCGACCTGGCGGCCGGGTGCACGACGATGGTCGCGTTCGGGGGGGAGGGCATGCGAAACGTCGACGCGACGCTGAGGGACGCCCGCGGGCAGGTGATCGCGCACGATACGACAAGCGAGCCGCAGGCCGTGCTGCGGGCCTGCGTCGAGAGCGCGGACACGTACGTCCTCACCGTGAAGGCCGCGGCGGGTGCCGGGAGCTGGGTCGTGGGCACCTGGGCGGGCGGGGCCGGATCGGCGCCGGCGGCGAGCGCGCAGGCTCCCGCGGCGTCGCTGCGCGGAGCAGGGACGTGCGAGTCGCCGGTGCCGCTCGCGGCGGGCACGGTGAGCGGGACCACGCGAACGGGCGAGAGCGTGAACACCGGCTCGTGCGACCACAGCGACGCGCGCGAGATCGTCTACGTGCTCGAGGTGCCGCGCCGGCAGCGCGTGGTGCTCGACGTGGACGCGCGGTTCGACTCCGTGCTGTATCTGCGCAAGGACGACTGCGCCGACGAGGGCGCCGAGATCGAGTGCAACGACGACTCGCCGACGGGCGGTCGGAACAAGTCCCACATCGAGCGGGTCCTCGAGCCGGGCAGGTACTTCGTCTTCGTCGACGGGTACAACCAGGAGTCGGGGGGCTACAAGCTGACGGTCTCGGTCAGCGACGTCGTGGCGCTCTCGGACGCGTGCCGGCGCGCGCCGCTGCTCGGGCTCGGCGCGCCCGCGACGGGGACGACGGAGGGCGCGGGCAACGACGCCGAGGCGAGCTGCGGAGGCGGGGCCGAGGGGCTCGATGCGCCGTGGCGGTTCGACCTCGTCTCGCGGGAGCGTGTCCGGCTGGTCGAGCACTCGGACGACGTGGCGCCGGTCGTCCACGTGCGTCGCGCCTGCACCGACCCCGAGAGCGAGACGGCGTGCGGCGAGCCGCCGCTCGCGTCCAACGACGCCGCCGTGACGGGCTTCTTCGACCCCGGCGCGTACACGGTCTTCGCGGACGCGCGCGAGCGCGAGGCGGCCGGCCACTACACGCTGTCGCTCGAGACCGCGCCGCTCGCCGGCGCGGGCACCGTCGGGGACGGCTGCGGCGACGCCGTCGCCCTCGCCGGAGCGAGCAGCACCGCGCATGGCGACACGTTCACCGCGCGCGACGACGTGGCGGGGACCTGCGGCGGGGCCGGAGCCGCCGACGTGGTGTACCGCCTCGACGTCGCGAAGCGCTCGCGGTTCCGTGCCGCGCTCCTCGACGAAGAGGCGCCGCACGTCCTCGTGGCCTGGCGCCGGTGCGGCGACCGCGCCTCCGAGATCGGCTGCGGTCCGCAGCTCGACGACGTGCTGGCGCCGGGTACGTACTTCGTCGGGGTGGACGGAGCGACGAGCGAGGCGCTGGGCCGGTTCGAGCTTCCGTGGGTGCTCCAGGACCTCGGACCGCAGTCGGTGGCCTGCGCGGGCGCGCCATTGCTCTTGGCGGGACGGACGGCGGGCGGCACCACGGCGGGCGCAGGCGATCGCTTCGCCACGTCGTGCGGCGCCTCCCACGACCTCGCCGCGAGCGGCCCGGATCGGGTGTTCCGCTTGACGCTGGCCACGCGCGCCCGGATTCGGCTCGAGGTGACGTCGACCGGCTTCGATGCGCTGCTGGCGCTGCGAAAGTCGTGCGGGGATGCCCCGCGGAGCTCGGGGACCGTCGAGCTGGCGTGCAGCGGCGAGGCGGACATCGCCAAGCGCACGAGCCTCGAGACGACCCTGGAAGCCGGGACGTACTGGGCGGTCGTGGACGGGCAGTCGCCCAACGATCAGGGCGCGTTCGCGCTGAAGTACACGCTCATCGGCGCAAAGTGACGATGCCCTGGAGCGCCAGCTCGTGGAAGGCGGACATCGTGGCGTCGAGCGCGACGCCGCTGCGGGCGGCGAGGTCGCCTATCGTCTCGGTCCCGTCGAGGAGCCCCACGAGCGTGGCCGCAGGCTCTTGCAGCGCGAACCACGCGAGGTCGTCGCGCGCGAGCGCCAGGACGGGGACCGTTTCGGCGCTCACGCTGCCGAGCGAGTGCATCGTCCCGCTCGTGAGCCCCGCCTGGTACTGCGGCAGGCCGGGCGGCGGAGGAGCCGTGGGCCGCGCGGAGGGCGGGTCGGTCTCACCGATGTGGATCTTGGACTCGCTGTCGCGGGCAAACGCCATCGGATCGAACGGTGGGCGGACCGTCGAGACGGTCGTTTGCCCTTCGTCGGATGGTGTGACGGGCACGAGAGGCTTGGCTCGCTGCTCGCTCATTCCCCAGGTTTCCTCAAGATAGCTCAACCTCTCCCTCGCACTAGTTTTCTCATCGTGATCGCCCCGTGAAGACGCCCTTCGATAAGCGCGCACTCCTCGAGTGGTACGGGGAGTCCCGCCGGGATCTACCGTGGCGGAGGACCCGGGACCCGTACGCCATCTGGATCAGCGAGACGATGCTGCAGCAGACGCGGGTGGAGACGGTCCTCCCCTACTACGCGCGGTTTCTCCGGGAGCTGCCCGACGTCGTGAGCCTCGCCGAGGCCACCGAGGAGCGGGTCCTCGCGCTCTGGAGTGGGCTCGGGTACTACCGTCGCGCACGCATGCTCCATGCGGCGGCCAGGACCGTCGCGGAGGAGCACGGAGGCCGCCTCCCCGAAGACGCGGCGGGCCTGAGGAGGCTCGAGGGCATCGGGGCGTACACGGCGGGGGCGATCGCGAGCATCGCGTTCGGGAAGCGGGCCGCGCTGGTCGACGGGAACGTTGCACGCGTGCTCGCGCGGCTCTTCGCCATCGAGGAGGACGTGAAAAGCGGGACGGGGGCCGGGCGGGTGTGGGAGCTCGCCGAGCAGCTGGTGGCCGAGGTCGACGGACCCGCCGGGGACTGGAACCAGGCGTTGATGGAGCTGGGTGCGACGGTGTGTACCCCCCGGGAGCCTCGTTGCGACGCGTGTCCCATTTCGGAGGGCTGCGAGGGAAGGGCGCTCGGCATCGCGGGCGAGCTGCCGCGGACGCTGCCCAAGCGGCGCCCCCTCGAGGTGAAACGGGTGGCGCTCGTCATCGCCTCGGCGTCGCACGTCGTGCTGGCGAGGCGCCGGCGCGAGACGCTCTTTGGGGGGCTGTGGGAGCCGCCCTTCGCGCACGGGGACGACCCGGGTCCGCTGGTCGCCGCGCTGGGGGTCACCGGCACGCTGCGCCCCGGCGGGCGGGTCGTCCACGTGCTGTCGCACCGCCGGATGGAGGTGGACGTGTGCGTGGCGCCGCTGGGCAGGCGACGCCGTTGGGCGCTCCCGGGGGAGGACTACGACGCCATCGAGGTCGCTCGGGTCGAGGAGCTCTCCTCGCGCCCCCACTCGACCCTCGCCCGCAAGGTCCTGGTGGCTGCCGGCGTGGTCTCGTTGGCCAAAGCGCCTGGCGTGGGTCTACGCTCGCATTCGAAGTGACGGCATCCACCTCGGGGTCGAGCCCCACGCTGAGCGCAGCGCCGCCCCCGCTCGTCGACGACGAGTCGCGCGCGGTGCACGTGCTCGTCGTGGACGACGAGCCGGCCCTCAGGCGGAGCCTGGCGCGCGTGCTCGAGACGCGCGGCATGAAGGTCGCCGTGGCGGAGGACGGGACCCAGGGGCTCGAGTACATGC
The DNA here is from genome assembly GCA_036501935.1 of Polyangiaceae bacterium. Lineage (GTDB taxonomy): Bacteria > Myxococcota_A > Polyangia > Polyangiales > Polyangiaceae > Palsa-1150. The sequence continues at coordinate 58,702 of DASXZL010000001.1, forward strand.
AGCGCACGCCTCCGGACGTGGCGCTCGTCGACATGATGATGCCCGGCCTGGGAGGGCTCGAGGTGCTCACGCGCGTGAAGGCGATGGGCCTGCGCTGCGAGGTCATTCTCATGACCGCGTTCGCGGACGTGGACTCGGCCGTCTCCGCCATGAAGGCCGGCGCGTATCACTTCCTGACCAAGCCTTTTCACTCCAACGACGCCGTGGCGCACGCGGTCGGAAAGGCGGCGGAGCACCAGCGTCTCGCGGACCGCGCCCGTCAGCTCGAGCAGGTCCTCCTCTCCAAGGAGCGCTTCGGGGCGATCATCGGCGACTCACCGAAGGTGCTGGAGGTGTTCCGGCTCATCGAAGGGGTGGGGCCGGCGTCTTCGACGGTGATGATCCTCGGCGAGAGCGGCACCGGGAAGGAGCTCGTCGCGCGGGCCATCCACCAGCACAGCACGCGCGCCAAGAAGGCCTTCGTGGCCGTCAATTGCGGCGCGATCCCGAAGGAGCTCGTGGAGTCCGAGCTCTTCGGGCACGTCCGCGGGGCGTTCACGGGTGCGCAGACGGCGCGTGCAGGGCTCTTCGAGACGGCGGACGGGGGGACCATCCTCCTCGACGAGGTGGGTGACCTTCCGCTGGCGGCGCAGGTGAAGCTTCTCCGGGTGCTGCAGGAGGGCGAGATCAAGCGTGTCGGCGCGGACGAAACGCGGACCGTCGACGTCCGCGTGCTCGCCGCGACCAACGTCGACCTCATGGCCCGGATCCAGGCCGGGGAGTTCCGGCGCGATCTCTACTACCGACTGCACGTCATCGCGATCGAGCTGCCGCCGCTTCGAGAGCGCGGCGACGACGTCCTGCTCCTGGCGAGCCACTTTCTCCAGAAGTTCGCGCGCAGCATGCAGCGGGGCGCGAAGCGACTCTCGCCGGAGGCCGCCCGGGCGCTGTGCGATTACGACTGGCCCGGCAACGTCCGCGAGCTGGAGCACGCCATGGAGCACGCGATGGTCCTCTCGCAGAAGGAGGTCATCATGCCGGTGGATCTGCCCTTCGCGAGACAGTCGTCGATGTTGCGCGAGTCGGGGACGATGCCGGGGGCGCCCCCCGCGCGAGCCGCGGCGGCGGGGGCGCCGTCCATCCTCGACGATCCCGGAGCTCCTGCCGTGTCGGAGCTCGCCGCGCTGCCGTACGCCGAAGCGAAACGCCGGCTGGTCGCGCATTTCGACGAGTCCTACACCGGCGAGCTCCTGCGCAAGGCCGGGGGCAACATGTCCGAGGCGGCCCGCCAGGCCGGGCTGGACCGGTCGAACTTCCGGCGTCTGCTCAAGCGCCACAAGGACGACAAGGACGACGAGTAGCGGCAGAGTCGCGCCTCGGCCGAGCCCGCGTTATAAGGGCGCGCAGCAACGATGTTCCGGACGTCGAGCCTGCCTCTCTTCGCCTGCGCCGCCTCCGCGGCGGTAATCGTCGTGGCGCCGGCGCGAGCCGCCGATCCGGCACCGACCGAGCCGGCCGCCGGTGAGGACGCGCCGCTCGCGCGCCCGACGATCCGCGCCCATCAGTACACGCTCGACGAGAGCCTGGCGCTGGCGGACCGCAATTTCCCCAACCTGTGGGCGGCCCGGGCCCGTCTCGCCTTCACTCACGCGCAGCTCGAGGAGGCCCGCTGGACGCCGTGGTTCCAGTGGTCGGCCAACTCGCTCTTCGGCGTGACGCCCCCTCTGCAAGGCACGGTCATCTTCCCGCAGGGGGCGACGTACTTCTCCAAGAACATCACCGGGCTGGGCGACTTGCAGCCCGCGTTCCACTTCGACATCGGCGGCGTGGTCCCCCTTTACACGTTCGGCAAGATCACGTCGGCGATGGATGCAGCGGAGGCCAACGTCCGCGTGTCCGAGTGGGACATGGAGAAGGCGCGACAGAGCATGCGGATGGACGTGCGCCGGGCGTACTACGGCCTGCAGCTCGCGCGCGACGTGACCTACATCGCGAAGGACGCGATCGAACGGTTGGACAAGGCCATCCAGGGCATCAAGACGAAGCTCGTCAAGGGCGACCAGAGCGTGAACGACACGGATCGTTTGAACCTGGAGACCTACAAGCAGGAGGTCCTCGCCACGTCGTTGCAGGCTCCCAAGGGAGAGGCGTATGCGCTGGCCGGGCTTCGCTTCCTGACGGGGGTGGAGGTCGGTTACGACATCCCCGACGAGCCGCTGAGGAGGCCCGACCAACCGCTGGTGGCGATCGCGCAATACCTCGAGGCCGCGCGCGTTCTGCGGCCCGACGTGAACATGGCCCGAGCGGGGATCGTCGCTCGCAAGGCCCTCGTCGACTACAACCGGGCGAGGCTCTATCCGGACATCGGCCTGACTCTCGGTGCGAGCTTCTCGGTGACGCCCAGCGCGACGCAGCAGAACAACCTCTTTGCCAACGACCCGTTCAACGGCTTCGGGTACGCCGGCGGTCTCGGCATGCACTGGAGCCTCGATCTTCTCCCGCAGGCGGCTCGCACGCAGCAGGCCGAGGCGCAGCTCGAGGAGACGCGCGCGCTCGAGCGGCTCGCGCTCGGCAACGCCGCACTCGAGGTCGAGAAGGCCTACGCCGACGCGGTCGAGGCCAAGGGCCGCGAGGAGGCGTGGGAGAAGGCCGAGCACATCACCAAGCAGTGGATCTCCATCGCGCAGGACCACATCGATCTCGGCACCTGGAACGAGACCTCGCTGAACTTCCCGCTCAGGAATTACCTCAACGCGCGCGTGCAGCACCTGACGGCGCTCATGGACTACAACGTCGCGATGAGCAACCTCGCGCTCGTCAGCGGTTGGGACAGCGCCGCCCCGCACGGCTCCTGAACGACGTCACCAGGGGCAGGTCGCGAGCGCGAGGACGGCGAGCAGCCGCGCCTTGACGACGCCGAAGTCGGACAGGGCGAGGTTCAGCTCCGCCTGGCGATGGGCCTCCGAAGCCGTCACCAGCTCGAGGCTGGTCCCTTGACCGACGGTGTACGCCGTCTGCGTCATCTGGTCGTTCTGCGCCGCGAGGTCGCGCTGCTCGGTGGCCACCTTGTCGGAGAGCTCGGCGACGACCAGCTGCCGCTGCGCCTGCTCGATCTGGATGAGGGCCGCGCGCCGCAGCGACTCCAGGGTCTGCGCCGCGATGTCCTCCGCGGCGCGCGCGTTCCGGAGGTTGCCGTACCGCACGCCGCCGTCGAACCAGGGCACCTGGAGGACCGCCTGGATGTTCCATGTCGGATCCGGAGCGCCGAAGGCGGGCGCGGGAGAGATCTGCGTCGCGGTGCTCTGCGCGTTCAGCGTGGGCATGAACTGGTAGTAGACGTTCCGGAGGTTGCGCTTGGCGACCTCGAGGTTCGTCCGAGCCGCGGCGATGTCTGGCCGGGAGTCGATGTCCCTCACCATGCGGCACGACCCCATCGCGCTCTGGGCGAGGCCGTCGACGTTGAGGTTGGGGGCGACTCCCGTCTCTTCGGGGACGCCGAGGGCGAGCCCGAGCGCCTCGCGAGCCTCGCGTAGCGACTCGTCGCCGCTGACCAGCGTGGCGCGGGCGTTCGCGGCGTTCTGCTGCGCGCGGACCACGTCGAGCCCGTTCGCCGCGCCGAGCCCCTGCTTGCGGCGCGTGATCTCGAGCTGCTCGAGGGCCACCTTCAAGCCGACCCGGTTGATGTCCGCGCTGCGCTCGGCCGTCACCACCGCGACGATCTGGTTCGCGAGGCTCAGGGCGAGCGTGCGCTTCTTGTCGTCGACGGAGAGCTTGGTGGCGTCCTCGTTGAGCTCGTCGATGCTGATCTGGTCGAACTGCTGGACGTTGACGAGGGTCTGCTGAAGCTGGAGGTTGCCGCTGAACGTGGTGGTGCTGCTCGTGGCCCCCGCGCTGGAGATGTAGACGCCGCTCGACGTGATGAGCTGGTGATTCATGACGCCGGTCGACGAGAGGCTCGGGAGGTACTGGGCGAGGGCGATTCGCGTCGCGGCCTCGGCCTGGAGGACCTGGTCGAGCGCGATCTTGAGATCGGTGGAGCGAGCCCGGAGGTAGGTAATCGCCTCCTGCCACGAGGAGAGCACCCGGCGGGGCGGGGGGACCGGAGCGAGCATGGGATCGCTCACGGCCGGTGGCGGCGGCAGCGTGATCGAGCTGCTGGCCGCCATGCCGGGCTGGGCCGGCGGCGTGGCCTGCGCTGCCGCCGAGGCGGGAGCGAACAGAAGCAGAAGGACGGGAAGCAGGGCCTTGCGCATGGCTCTCTCTGGCTAGCCTAGGTGACGGTGCCCATGCACGCGAAAGCGCGCTCTTGTGCACAGCCATTCCTTCGCCCGAGCCTGCTCGAAGATTTCGCCTCGTCGTCGCTATCGGCGTCGCAGGGTGGCGTATCGTGCGTCGCCGGGCATGAGATCGAGGTGAGCGCGGAGCTCGCTGAAACGCCCCCGCAGGCTGGCCACGCCGACCCGGAAGCACGCGGCGACCTCGGCCTGCGTGAGAGGGACGTGGTCGACGTACACGATGGCGTAGGCCACCGCGGCCGCCACGGCCTGCACGGCAGCCCCTCCGCGCGCGCCGCTCGGTCGCGAGAAATACGACAGCGCGTCTCGGGCCAGAGCCTTCGCGCGGGCGCGCTGCTTCGCGTCGAGCGGCAGGCTGGCGAGGCCACGCAGGAGGACCGCGTCGAGCTCGGCGACCAGGGGGGAGCGGATCTGTCGCCGCGACGGCGTGTCGTCCCGCCTGGTCTGGGAGCGCGGAGCGTTCTCGTCCCCGTCGTCGCGCTCGCGAGACGCGAGGGAAGGCACGGGCGCCGGGCGGGGCAACGGGTGGTCCTTGTCGGCAGGCGCTCCCTGGTCGAGCCAGCGGAGCATCGCCGTGTGCTCGCGCGAGGAGGTCCGCTTCATGGCACGCCCGAGCACCTTGCGGGCCTCGGCGATGCGTCCCACGCGTGCCAGCGCGTGCGCGTAGCTGGCCGCCACCTCGCCGCTGTACGCCGCGCTCTGGTAGGCGCGCTTGAGCCAGCCGACGGCGTCGCGTGCTCGTCCGAGCGCGACGTCGAGGAGGTGGCCGAGGTTGTGCGCGTACCACGGGTTCTTCGGCGCGCTCGTCAGGGCGTGATGGTAGGCCGTCACCGCGAAACGATAGTTGCCGAGGAGCGTCTGGCAGAGGGCGAGCGTGGCCCACCCGCGGTCGTCGTCCGGCCGATGCGAGAGCACGCGCTTCGCGTAGAGCGCGGCGCGCCAGGGGTCACGCTCGACGAGCAGCTCCGCCAGGTGCAGATGCGCGAAGAGGTTCTCATCGGACCCGTCGACGGCGAGGCGAGCGAGGCGATGCAGCATGGGGAGGACGTCGCTCGGGTCGACTGCGCGTGCGAGCGTCCACTCGATCTGGCGGCGCAGCTCCTGCGCTTGTTGCGTGCGACCGTCCATTCGCTTCTCCAGGGTGTAGCTTCCTCGAACAGCACGCGCAACGCGCAAAAGAGCGCCTCGCGGCCTCTCGACCCGAGTGGAACTTTCACTTGCGCTTCGCCTTTTCTGCGTTAAGGCGCGCGCAGTTCCGAGCGCTCGAGAGCTTCAGCGAAACGCGACGATCTTCTGCTGAACGAGCTCGTGCAAGATGCGAAGGGCGTCGAGCTTGGGCATGCCGCACACGTCGAGGATGAGATCTACGCTCGACGCTCCGTCGATGAGCGACAGGATGAAGCCGGCGCGGTGGTCCATCGACAACCAGCGCATCTGCGTTCGCGGCACGACCACCATGGGCACTCGCTCGAGAGGGCCGAGGCGAGCCGCGTACATCTGCTCGAGGACGCTGCGGCAGTTCTCCCCGCACTCGGCCGCTTCGAGGTTGTCGGCCTCCTGGGCGAGAATGAGCTCGGACATCTCGAGCGCGCCGGTGTAATCGCCGAGCGAGAACCGCTCGCGCATCTCGGCCGCGGGGTCGTCGATGGTGCGCTCGGTGATCTCCGGTCCGGCCGAGGTCCCGATGGCCCCGAGGACGGCCGCCTCGATGCTCGTGGGTGTCACGCTGCGGGTGGGACCGACCGCAGGCACCGTGCCCGAGCTTGGCGAGCGCGCGTCGGCGATCGACAGGGCACTGGGCCGACCGGGGGGCGGTTCGCTGTGCATGGTCGAGGCGAGCCGCGCAGCCTCCAGCTCGGCCTCGTCGGTCAGCGTGATCTGCTTCTCGCGGGACTCGCCGGGTCCGTGCTCGGCAAGGGTCCCCAGCGGGGGAGGACGTTGCGTCGGCGCCTCCGGCGAGAACCGACGCTGCGAGGAGGGGCCCGACGCCTGCCGCGCAAACGCCTCCACGTCGAACGGCGGATTGACGGTGGGCCGCTCGTTCTCGCTGGTCGCCTCGGGCGGATTCACCGTGGGGCGCTCGCTGTCAGGGCCAGACGGCTCGGCCGGCGCGGTGCCGCGCTTCTTCCGGGGATCTTGGGCCATCTCAGTGCGTCTTTGCCACCACGCCCTTGAACATGCGGTGCGTCCGCGAGAGGCCCTCGATCTCCGCCTTCACGGCCGCGACGTCACGCTTCGCGATGGCCGCGCGCGCCTTGGCGACGATGGCGCGAGCCTTCTCGATGGCGTCCCGACCGAAGTCGCTGGCCGCGACGATCTGCTCGACCTGTGGGAAGAGCCGCTCGATCTCGCCGACGATGCGCTCGGCCTCCTGCTTGGCGGCCTCGAACTCCTCGGTCGAGCGTCGCTCGACCATGTAGTCCTTCGCTCCCTCGAGCATGTCCTTGATCTCGTCGCGCGTCAGGCCGCTCGATGCAGTGACCTCGATCGACTGCTCCTTGCCGGTCTCCAGGTCCTTCGCGTGCACGCTGACGATGCCGTCGGCGTTGATCTCGAAGGTCACCTCGATCTCCACGGTGCCCTTGGGTGCGCGCCGCAGGCCGGTGAGGATGAACTCGCCGAGCAGCTCGTTGTCCTCCGCGCGCTCGCTCTCGCCCTGCATGACCACGATCTTCACGGCCGTCTGGTTCTCTCGGCTGGTCGTGAAGATCTTCGTACGGTGCGTAGGAACGGTCGTGTTCTGCGGAATGAGCTCTTCGAAGTAGCCCCCCTGGGTCATGATCCCGAGCGCGTGCGGGGTCACGTCGAGCAGCACCATCTCCTGCTTGTCGTCGGTGAGCGCAGAGCCCTGGATGCCGGCGCCGAGCGCGACGCTCTCGTCGGGATGCACGCCCTTGCAGGGCTCGCGCTCGAAGAAGTCGGCGACCGCCTGCTGGATCTTCGGCATGCGCGTCATGCCTCCGACGAGCACCACCTCCTCGATGTCCTCCTTCTCGAGGTGGGCGTCGGCGAGCGTCTGCTTGCAGATGTCGATGGTGCGCTCGATGAGATCGGCCGAGAGCTCCTCGAGCGTCTTCCGGTCGATGGTGCGCTGGAGGTGGAGCGCCTCGTTGCGGCCGCTGGAGATGATGAACGGTAGATTGACCTCGGTCTCGCGCACGCTCGAGAGCTCGCACTTGGCCTTCTCGGCGGCGTCCTTCAGTCGCTGCAGCGCCATCCTGTCTTGTCGCAGATCGATGGCGTGCTCCTCCTTGAAGCCGTGCACCAGCCAGTCGATGATCCGGGCGTCGACGTCCTCGCCGCCGAGAAAGGTGTCGCCGGCCGTGGCGATGACCTTGAAGACCGCGCTGGAGCCGATCTCGAGGATGGAGATGTCGAACGTGCCACCGCCGAAGTCGTAGACGGCGATGGTCTTCTCGACGTTCTTGCCGAAACCGTAGGAGAGCGCGGCGCTCGTCGGCTCGTTGATGATGCGGATGACGTCGAGCCCGGCGATCTCCCCGGCGTCCTTGGTGGCCTGCCGCTGGTTGTCGTTGAAGTACGCGGGGACGGTGATGACGGCCTTGGTCACGCCTTCGCCGAGGTAGTCCTCCGCGATGAGCTTCATCTCCTGGAGCACCATCGCGCTGATCTCGGGGACGCCGTACTCCTTCTCGCGCAGCACGATCCGCACGTCGGCGTGGGGGCCCTGCACGATGCGGTAGCTGGAGGTGGCCACCGCGTTCTTCACCTGCGGCGAGGTCCACTTGCGCCCGATGAGGCGTTTGGCCGCGTACACCGTGTTCTCGGCGTTGGTGATGGCCTGGCGCTTGGCGATGTGGCCGACCAGGCGCTTGCCGGCTTCCGTGACGGCCACCATCGACGGCGTCGTCTTGTAGCCGCCTCGGTTCGGGATCACCGTCGGGACCCCGTTCTCCACGATGGCCACGCACGAGTTGGTCGTCCCCAGATCGATGCCGATCACCTTCTCCATCCGCACGCGTCTCCCTTCGACCGCTGACGTGGAGCCGAGGCTTTACGCCGACTTGCCCACACGCTTGAGCATCGCCTGGATGGTATCATCATGGGGAGCCAGCTGCGCGGCCGTCTCCAGCTCTCGGCGGGCATTCCGGGAAAGCCCAGCCGCGAGGTAGACGTTCGCCAGCGTAAGCCGATAGGCCGCGTTTTCGGCGTCGAGCGCGCACGCTCGCTGCGCGAGCCGGGAGGCCTCGTGCAAGTCGCCCGAGGCCTTGACCAGCGCGTTGGCCGCTCGCTCGTGGACGTTGGCGTCGTCGACGCGCGCGCGGCACACCCGGGCCCACGAGCGGGCCGCGTCCGCCCACTGGTCATTCTTCTCTTCGTACGACGCCTGTCGCGTGTAGGTCTCCGCGAGGATCGAGTCGGCGCTTCTCTGCGCCTCCTGAGCGCGCTGCGCGAGCCCCGGCTCCGTCGGCGTGAGCGTCAGGGCGACTCGGAACGCGTTGGCTGCGGCGACGGCGTCTCCTGCGGCCATCGCCGCTTCGGCGTTGGCGATGTACTTGCGGGCCTGAGCGGACTGAGCCATCGCTCGTCGATCTTCGTACCGGCGGCGAAGAGCTTCCATCGCGTCGTTCACCGAGGGCATCGACGGCGAGGACGACGTCCGGGCGACCGGGGGGGCGCTCGACGTCGAGCCTGCGCCACTCCGTCCCGCGAGCAGCTTCCTGGCCAGCGCCTCCCGGCGGACCGCGGGGTCCACGTCGCGCGAGGCGGACGTCGTGCTCGGCGTCGCCGTCGGGCTGCGCTGGGGCGCCCCGGAGGACCCTCCAGGCGAGGCTGCTTCGTGGACGGTTCCCGCCTCCCGCTCGATGTTCTCCTCGGCGCGCGACACCTCCGCGAGAGCGTCGGCGAGGAGATCCTCGATGCTGCGGGACCGTCGCTGTTCGTCGAGGTAGGCGTCGTATTCGGCGCGCGCCTCCCGGTTGGTGAGCGTGTCGTGCGCCTGTGTGATGCGCCCGAAGATGGCCTCCATCCGCAGCTTGTACGTGCCGAGCTTCTTGCGAAAGTACTTGTCCGGATGAAACTTCGCCGCGAGATCGAAGTACGCTCGCTTGAGGCCCTTGCGGTCGACCGTCGGCGCGACGCCCAGGACCGCGTAGTGGTCCAGCCGCTGGATGCCCCGATGCATGACCAGCACCCGCCGGCGCATGTCGACGTCGAGGTCGATGTCCTCGCCGAGGAGGGCCTCTTCTTCCGGCGTGAGCGGGGGCTCGGGCCGGGGGGCCGCCGTGCGGAGCTTGGCCGAGGACGCCGCGTGCGCCTCTGCGGCGGCGAGCGTTCCCGAGGACGCCGGCGCGGCGGGCGCCTGTACTCCATCGAACGTGATGAGCCGCAGGGCCTCGAGCTTCGCCAGCGACGCATGCACCTGGTCCTCGGGCAGGCCGGTCGTCGCCAGGATGTCTTTCTCGGTGGCGACGCCGTCGACACGAGACAGAACGAAGCCGTCGGTGGGAGACAGCGGGGCGCTCCGCACATCGGGGCGGTCGGCGACGGGCTTCGGCGTACGCAAGCGCGCCTCGGGCAACGAGAACCTCCGGGGTCGATCATACCCCGGTTCGGGTGATCCATCGGTCGTGCATCCAGACCCAGGCATGCGGCAGGGCCAGGATGCGGCGGGACAGCTCGGCGTTGATGCGACAGGTGAGCTCCCGAGCGCCGCTTTCGTCGCGGGCGAGGTCTCGCGATTCGATGCGCGTGGCGGTGACGACCAGGGCGCCGTCCGGGCCTGGAGCGGCGGTGCCGACCACCACCGGAGCACGGGCGCGCAGGGCGATCCGGGCGGGGCCGACCGCCGTGGGGGCGGGAAGGCCGAGAAAGGGAGCGTCGCACGAGGGAACCCGGGAACGCAGATCCATGGGCACGCCGAGGACCCCTCCGGCGCGCAGCGTCCGCAGGATGCGCGCGGCCGCGCCGAGGCTTCCGCGCCACACGACACGCACGCCGCGGCCCCCGCGAAGCTTTGCGTAGAGCCTCGAGAACCGCGGATCGTAGCTTTCCCGGACGAGGGCCACGAGCGGGACACCTGCCGCCACGAGGGAGGCTGCGACGTGCTCCCAGGGTCCCAGATGGGCCGACGCGAAGAGGACGCCGCGGCCCTCGGCGCGCGCGTCGTCGAGGACCGACCGCGCCTCCTGGGACACGACGAGGGGCGGCGGGCCGCCCTTCGCGCGCAGCATCGCCACCGTGTCCCCGAGGAGCTCACCCAGCGAGAGGAAGCACCGCTGGACGAGCTCGTGGCGTGCCCGCCTCTCGAGCCGCGGGAAGACGCGGGCGACGTTCTCCCGTGCGGTGCGCCTGGCGCTGCCGACGAGCAGGTGGGCGGCGCGACCGAGCGCTCGCCCGAGAGCGCGCAGGAAGAAGAGCGGGAGCGGGCGGGTGGCGATCAGCGCCAGCGAGGCCACGAGCCAGAGCGCGTCGTTCTTCGAGTGTTGCAGGGCCGTCCAGGTGCCGCCCTGGCGCAGATCATGTCGGTCTCCTCGCTCGACGGAGGACGTCACCGGCAGCCGCCGCACGCGGCGTGCACCCGACCCCGCGCCGCCGTCAACCGGCCCCGCGCGTCGTCGCAGCGCCGCTGATCGTCGGCCTCCTCGACGAGGGAGCAGAGATGCGACGTCGCTCGCTCCATCGAGGCGAGGGCGCGACACGCCGACTCGCAGTCGCTCGCCGCGGACTCGAGGTCGCGCTGGGCGCGCTCGACTTCGGCGCTTGCCGCCAGGCGCGCGGCGCGACGGTCCGTCGGCTGGTCCGCGGACGGCGGGGGAGGCGGCGGCACGACGGGAGACGAGGGTTGCGCCGGAGCGACGTTCCCCGAGCCTGGCGGGGGCGCGGACGCGGGCGCGAATTGGTCGCGGACCGCCGGGGTCGGGCTCGGTGCGGTCGGGGCGGGGGCCTCGCTTTGCTGGGCGCCGCCGCAACGGCAGAGGGTCACGAAGAGCAACGGCACGAACCGCAACAGCGCGGCCCGCCGTCCGGGGCTAGGCGTTCGCGTCATCGCTGCCCATCCTTCCCTCCGTCGGCGAGCGCACGATCGATGACGCCCTCCTGGACCTTCACGGCCTGCTCGAGCAGGTCCACCGCTCTGGCCCGGGCGCGCGCGGCGTCGGCGCCCTTGCCGGCGTCCGCCAGAGCGTTGCCGCGCGCCTCCTCGAGCAGCCCCTCCACCTCCAGAAGGTGCCCGCGGAAATAGGTCGGTCCCTTCACCCGCTCGAGCCCCGCGTGGACGTCCCTGTCCGCGCCGTCGACGTCGCCCTGGCCCAGGCGAAGCTCGGCCAGGCGCGCCCGAGCGTCGGCCACGACCTCGTCGACCTCGACGGCCGGCGGAGAGGGGAGGGCCACGAGCCGTTCGAGCGCCGCAATGGCCCCGGGCGTGTCACTGGCGCCCTGACGGACATCCGCCTCGTGATGGAGCGCTCGCGCTGCAGAGAGGAACGCGAGGAGGGACTCGTCGACCGGGGGGCCCGCCGGTTCGGCGCTGGGGCACCCCGGGGTCGAGCCCTCGCCGCGGCATCCGACGATGGCCGCGCCGCCGCCGAGCGCGACCGCGAGGAGGATCCATCCCAGTTTCGAGCTCGCAAGCTCGCGGGGTTTGTTCATCGCACGCCCCACTTGGCGAACTCGTTGTCGCGCAGGTCGGCCGCGCGCGCCATGGCAATCCGATCGATCCTGGCCGACTCGCCGCCCGTGGGGGCGAAGCGATCCTGGAAGAGGGCCTGCGTCGAGCGGCTGACCGCCACGGCCGTCGCGTGCACCGTCTCGGGCGGCTGCCGGTCGCTGCGCACGAGGAGGAGCACCGCCGCCGCGACCGCGAGCGCTGCGCCGGCCCCGAACGACACGCGCACGACGCGACCCCTCCGCCGTCGCGTGTCGTGGTGGACCAGCGCCTTCGCGACGAGGCTCCGGTGCGCTTCGGCAGAGAGATCCCTCGGCGACCACGCCGAGGACATCGCGCGGGCGAGCTCCGCGTTTTCGTTTGGGCTGGTCGGATCTTCCAGGGCATCCCGGAGCTTGGCGGACTCGGCGAGCTCCTCCTCGGTCGCCGGGGCGTCCACGGCCGGATGCAGGGGGTCTTCGGGCAGATCGCGCGGATCAGACATCGGGAGCCTCGCTGGAGGGGGGAGCATCTTGTGCGGCGCGCTCGCGAGGAGGGGCCGGTTTGACCGGTTCCGCGGGCGAGCCGAGCACTTTGCGCAGCGACTGCATCGCCCGATGAAGCACGACGTCGAAGGTCGCGGGCGACACCTCGAGCTCGAGCGCAACCTCTTCCCGGGATCGCTCCTCGAGGACACGCAGCCGGATGGCGCGCGCGTAGCGGGGGTTGATGCGCGAGAGGGCCTCCTCGACCCTGGCGCGGGCGAGCTGCCGATCGCGGTGCTCGCTCAGCTTCTGGTCGACCGGGGTCACCGTCTGCGTGGCGTCGACCTCGCGCGCCACGTCCTCGGCGTCCCAGAAGACGAGGCGCTTTCGCGCGCGCAGCTGATCGAGGGCCACGCGGAGGGCCACGGTGCGGAGCCACGGCCAGAAGCCGACGTTCTGCCACGTGAAGCGGTCGAAGCGTTCGACGACGCGCTCGTAGACTTCGGACAGCGCGTCGCGCGCCGCAGCGTCCGAGCCGAGGCGGGGCAAAAGGACGCTCCGGTACAGCGCGGGCCCGTACGTCGCCAGAAGCTCCCCCACGGCCGCCTTGTCTCCGGCGTGCGCTCGCTCGACGAGGCGCCGCTCGCGCTCGAGCTGCTCGTCGCTGTCGGACGGCCCCGCCACGGAGCGCAGCATAGTCGGTAGCGCCAACGCGAGGCTCACGAAGGGAGAACGCCTGGCCGGGCGGCCCCCTTACATGCGGCCCGGACTGCGGCTCAGTTGCACACGCTGTAGCCGGCGAGGACCTGGCTGGCCTGACACGTCGTCCCCGACGGGCAGTCGTCGCCTGCGGGATCGCAGAACGTGATCGCGGTGGCGCCCCCGGTGGTCGTCCCCATGCACGTCGCCGCGCACGCGACGCGCGAGTAGAACCCGTTGAGGTTGTCGCCGCAGCACACCTCGCCGGGGCAGTCGGCCGCGACCGCGCAGGTGATGGGCGTCCCGGGCGAGGTCGTGTTGCCGCACGCCTTGTTCGCGTCCTGGCACTTGAACGCCGGGGTCATCCCCTGGCCGGTTCCCGTCGCGCAGCAGACGCTCGGCTCCATGCACGTGGTCGGCGGACACGAGAACCCCTCCTGGCCGGCCTCGGGAAGCGGGCTCGCCTCGGGGAGACCGCTGCCGGAGTCGATGGGACCGATGCTCGAGTCGAGCGCGGGGCCCGCCTCGAAGGCGCTCCCGGAGTCGAAGCCGCCTCCGACGTGCGTCGACGTGTCGTGCCCCGCGTCGAGGCCGCCGGAGCTCGTACCGCCGCCCCCGCCAAGCAGATCGTGGGGATCGGTCGCCCCGCCGCAGGCGGGCGCGAGCGCCATGGCCAGGATCGTCGAGAACGACGCGATGGAAAGAAACCGGCGGCGCATGGGAGCCCTCCTCGGGGCCGCTCGGAGTAGAGCCGACACGGCCGCGGTTGCAAGGCGAATCGGGGTCGCGAGTGCGTCTCTCTCCTGGCGGATTTCACGCGCGCTGGAAGTTGCGCGATGGCGCGTGGCGGCTGGCGCTCGTGTCGCTCTCCACTAACGTTGGTCGCGATGCGACAAGGACTCTTCAGCGGTCTCGTGGGCCTCGTCGGCGTCGCGTGCTTGCTCGCGTCGGGGGCGAGCCGCGCCGACGACGTGAGCATCCCGTTCACGAAGACGACCCTCCCCAACGGGATGGTCGTCATCTTCAGCGAGGATCACGCGGTGCCTCAGGTCGAGGTCAACATCGAATACGCGGTCGGCTCGCGCGTCGAGCGTCCCGGGCGCACGGGGTTCGCGCACCTCTTCGAGCACCTCATGTTCATGGGCACGCGCCGCGCGCCGACCCACATGTTCGATGCCTGGATGGAGCAGGCAGGCGGGAGCAACAACGCGTCGACGCACACCGACGTCACCGACTACTACGACATCGCGCCGCCCACCGCGCTTCCGCTCCTACTTTGGCTCGAGGCCGATCGCCTGCGCGATCTCGGCGTCGAGATCGATCAGGCCAAGCTCGATCTCCAGCGGGACGTCGTGCTCAACGAGCGCCGCCAGCGTCTCGAGAACCAGCCGTACGGCAAGGAGGAGCTCGAGCTCCCTACGCTGCTCTGGCCGGAAGGGCACCCGTACCACCACCCCGTCATCGGCTCGACGGCGGATATCCACGCGGCGACCGTCCCCGACGTGAAGCAGTTCTTCGAGACCTGGTACGATCCGGCGAACGCCTCGCTGGTCGTCGCGGGCGACTTCGAGACGGCGAAGGCGCGCGAGCTCGTCGATCGCTGGATGGGCACCATCCCGAGCCGGGGCAAGCCCTCCGATCCGTCGGCTGCCCTCGCCTCGAGCGAGTTCAAGTCGACGCTGTCGGGCGTCGTGAGGCGGACGCTGCCCGACGACGTCGAGATGGCGAAGGTGACGCTGGCGTGGCAGTCGCCGCGTCACCTGGCCCCCGGCGACGCCGAGCTCGATCTCCTCGCGAGCGTGCTCACGTCGGGCAAGGCGAGCCGTCTCTACAAGTCGCTCGTCTACGAGCAGAAGATCGCCCAGAACGTCGAGGCCGCGCAGGAGTCCGAGTCGCTCGGCTCGTCCTTCCTCGTGACGGCGTTGGTGCGCCCCGACATCGATCCGGCGAGGGTCGAGAAGGCGCTGCTCGAAGGGATCGCCTCGGTCCGCGCCCAGCCCGTGACGGCCGAGGAGCTCGAGCGCGCGCGGAACGAATACGAGATGGCCTTCGTCGACCGCTTGCAGAGCATCCCGGCGCGCGCGTCGCTCCTCAACATGTACCAGATCGAGGTGGGGGACCCGGGGTACGTGCAGCGCGATCTCGATCGGTACCGGAAGGCGACGGCGCAGGACCTCGTCACCTACGCCCGGAAGGTGCTCGTGCCGGACGCGATGGTGGTGCTCACCACGGTCCCGCAGAAGGGGGTGCGCCGATGAGGTCCCGCGTCGTTCGCTCGTTCGTGGTCGCGGCCTCGGCCCTCGTGGGGACCGCCTCGTGCGGCGGGCAGGCTCCGCCGCCGAAGCCCCCGCCGCCGGCCGCTGCGTCGGCCGCCGCTCCGCCCGCCGCGCCTCCGCCGGACGTCCTCGGGCCGCGTCCCGAACCGGGCCTGCCTGCGGCCTTTCTGCCGCCGGCGCCCGTCGTCTTCACCGCGACGAACGGCATGACCGTCTGGCTGCTCGAGCGGCACGGCGCTCCCGTGGTCGCGTGCGACATCACCGTCCCGAGCGGCGCCGCGAGCGATCCGCCGGGCAAGGGCGGCGTGGCGTACGCGACCGCCGCGATGCTCGACGAGGGCGCGGGCAAGCGCGGCGCGATCGATCTGGCGCGAGCCATCGACGACCTCGGCGCGAACCTCGGGACGACGGCGAACGCGGACTCGAGCACCGTCTCGCTCAGCGTCCTCACGCGGCACCTCCACGAAGCGTTCGCCATCTTCGGCGACGTCGTGGCGCGCCCGCGGCTCGAAGCGGGCGAGTACAAGCGCGTGAAGGAGCTCTGGGCGAGCGAGCTCCTCGAGCGCTCGAAGGATCCCGACGCCACGGCGCGCGTCGTGTTTCGCGCGGCTCTCTTCGGACCGGACCATCCCTATGCGCACCCGTGGGACGGGACGCCGAAGAGCGCGCGAGCCGTGGGCCTCGACGACGTCCGGCGCTTCTACCGCGCCGCGTGGCGACCCGATCGCGCCACGCTCGTGTGCGCGGGCGACGTCGATCGGGCGGCGCTCGTGACGATGCTCGACGAGGCGTTCGGCACGTGGAAGGCGCCGCCGACCCCGCCGGCGCCGCCCCTCGTGCCTCCGCCCCCGGCGGGTCCGTGGCCTCGCGTGGTCCTCGTCGATCGACCGGAGGCGCCGCAGTCCGTCATCGCGGTCCTGCGGCCGGGCCTCGCGGCGTCCAGCCCGGACTTGCCGGCGCTCGAGCGCGTGAACGACGCCATCGGGGGCAGCTTCACCTCGCGGCTCAACCAGGATCTGCGCGAGCAGCGCGGGTACACGTACGGCGCTTCGTCACGCTTCTCGGTATCGCGCGGCCCGGGTCAGGTGGTGGCCTGGGCCAGCGTCGTCACCGACAAGACGGGCGACGCTCTCGGCGCGATGCTGGGCGACCTGCACCAGTTCTCGAGCGGGGGCCTGACGGACGACGAGATCGCGCGAACGCGGTCGCAGGCGCGCGCGTCGCGCGTGGACACCTACGAGTCCGTGGAAGGCATCGCGGGGCGGCTCGCGAACGACGCTTCGCTCGGCCGCGGCGCCGACTACGAGGCGCGCGCGAGCTTGGCCTGCGACGAAGCCCAGCGACCGCAGCTCGATGCGCTGGCCAAGCGCTTCTATGCGCCGGAGGGCGCCATCCTGGTGGTCGTCGGCCCTCGCGCGCAGGTGCGGCCGATGCTCGACACGCTGGGGCTCCCGGCGCCGGAAATGCGCGACGCCGAAGGAAACATCCTTCGTTGAACGGGGCGGCGCGCTGCCGGCGCCGGGAGCCCTCGAGGCTTCCCGTTCCCTCACTTTGCCGGAACCGGAAGCCTGACTCGATGCCCCCTCCGTCCACGCGTACTAATCGTCCGGGGGTTGCATCGGGCCTTCGGCGGGTTCTTGCGCAGGCGACGTGGGCGTGCCCGTGGTGGCCGTCGAATAGGCCCCGATGTTCGCCGGGGGGTGCTCCAGGTTCGCGGCGCCGAGGTCGCCTCCGATGACGCCGATCTCCTCGTCGAGCTCGCGCGTGTGGGCGGCGACGCGCTCGCCGTCGGTCTCGAGCGTCTCTGCCGCAACCGCGCCCGCGGCCGCGCCGAGGAGGGCCCCCGCGACGATGCCCGGGGCCCCCGCGACCACTCCGAGAATCGCGCCGGCGACCGCGCCGGTGGCCGCGCCTTCGGCGTCATGAACGAGGTGCTTGTGCCCTTTCCCGGGGCTCGCCGTCCTGTTCTTGTTCCTTCTCATATAGGGTTTGGTAGGCATGCCGCTCTCGAGTAGCAACCCGTGAGCCCGCAATAGGAGAACGCTCATGCCGAGCTCGTCGTTTCTCACGCATGTGCCCGTGTCCCTCGCGTTCGGGACCAGCGGCCTGCGGGGCCTCGTCGACGACATCACGGATCTCGAGGCGTACGTCAACGTGAAGGGCGCGCTCCGTTACCTCGCGGCGGCCGGGGACGTGAAGCCGGGCGGTGGCGTCGTGCTCGCCGGTGACCTTCGACCCAGCAGCGACCGCATCATGCGCGCCTGCGCCCAGGCGATCGTCGACTCCGGCTGCGTCGTCGAGAACGCGGGGACGATCCCGACGCCCGCGTTGATCCTCCGCGGCATGTCGACGGGTCGCGCCGGAGTGATGGTGAGTGGCAGCCACATCCCTTTCGATCGCAACGGCATCAAGCTGAGCAAGAGCGCGGGCGAGATCTCGAAGACGGACGAGGTCGGGATCACGGCAGAGGTCGCGCGCGTGCGGGCCGAAGAGTACGCGCGCACCGCCGAGGCGACGGCCTTCAGCGCGTCCGGCGCCTTCAAGCGATCGCCCTCGCTCCCGCCGCTCGATGCGTCGGCCGAGGAGGCGTACGCCCTGCGCTACCGGCAGAGCTTTCCTCCCGGAGGCCTCTCCGGCATGCGCGTCCTCGTCTACCAGCACTCGGCAGTGGGTCGCGATCTCCTCGCGCGCATCCTTCGTGAGCTCGGCGCCGACGTGGTGACGGCGGGCCGCGCGGAGACGTTCGTCCCCATCGATACGGAGAACATCACCGACGAGATGCTCTCTCGCCTGGAGGAGCTCGTCCGCACCGACGGCGGCGATGCGCCGCTTCACGCCGTCGTCTCGACCGACGGCGACTCCGATCGGCCGCTCGTCGCCGCCGTGCTCCCCGCCGGCGCGGACGGGGCGCGCGGGCGCCGTGTGCGCTTTCTGCCGGGGGATCTCCTCGGCATCGTGGTGGCCGAATACCTGGGCGTGGACGCCGCGGCGGTCCCCATCAGCGCAAACGACGCCGTCGAGCGCCGCATGCGCGAGCGGGGGACTCTTCTGCGAAAGACGAAGATCGGCTCCCCGTACGTCATCGCCGCGCTCGACGCGCTCCAGCGCACGAAGGCCCATGCGCGCATCGCCGGCTGGGAGGCCAACGGGGGGTTCTTGCTCGGCAGCCCCTTCGCGCTCCCGGCGGGCGTCCTCGCGCAGCTCCCGACGCGCGACGCCACCCTGCCCATCCTGGCGAACCTCTTCGCCGCCGCCGAACGCGGCGCCTCGCTGTCGACGCTATGGAGCGAGCTGCCGGCGCGATTCGGGCGGTCCGGCTTGATCGACGCCGTCCCCGTCGCCGTCAGCGCCGCGATCCTCGCCGAGCTCGTTCCCCCCGGGGACACCGCCGAAGTCGAGTTCGACGACGACGGACGCGCGGTCGCCCTCTCCGGCCCCGACGCCGTCGCCTGGCAGGAGCGTCGGTCGACGCTGGCGCGCTTCTTCACCCCGGCGGACGGCTTCGACCGCATCGTGCGCGTCAACGTCGTCGACGGCGTCCGCGTCTCCTTTCACAACGGCGACGTCGCGCATGTCCGGCCGTCCGGCAACGCGCCCCAGCTGCGCATCTACGCCAACGCCGATTCGCAAGCGCGCGCCGACGTCATCGTGGAGGCTGCCCTGAGAGAGCCCGACGGGATCTTGCGCCTCATGGAAAGGGCATTTCTCCCGGCTGCCTCCTAGTCCGTCGCCGCAGAGGTTCTGACAGGAGCGTCTTCGCCGGCTCCGCCGTTTCCGGCGGAAACGTGCAGCAATCCAGCGGGTTGCGGGGTGCGCTCGGGGGAGGGAGGAACGCCGGCGCGACGCTTCGACCTTCGGTTGCGTCGTCTTGTCGACCGAATGCCTCATCTTGTCTTCAAGGAGACCCATCGTCTCGACCGGATGCGCCATCTCGTCTTCGAGGAGCCGCATCTCGTCGCCGGGATGGCGCGACTTGAAGACGAGACGACGCATCTTGAAGAGGGGAAGGCGCTTCTTGTCGACAAGCTGCGCTACTCGGTCGACAAGGCGTGTCACGCTGAAGACGAGACGCGGCATCTTGTCTTGGCGATGCGTCGTCTCGAGACCAAGAAGCCGCTTCCGACGACTCGGGAGCGTCATCGTCTCGACAAGACGACGCATCTCGTCGAGCCGATGCGCCATCTTGTCTTCGCGACGTGTCGTCGTGAAGACAAGGTGACGCATCTCGAGAACAAGAAGGCGCATCGTGAGTTGTCGCCGCGTCTCCCGTCCACTCGGGAGCCGCGTTTGCTCTTCAAGACGACGCACTCGCTCTTCAAGACGACACACTCGCTCTTCAAGATGACGCACTTGCTCTTCAAGACGACGCGTTCGTCGAACGAGGAGCCGCTCTTGCTCGACACGACGACGGTTTTCATCGAGAAAATGGCGCTCTTGCTCGAAAAGGCGCCCCGTTCGTCGACCCGCGAGCCGCATCCGGTTCGACGAACGCGGCGCGGAGAGGTGAACGAGCTTCAGCGAGAACACTCGGACGCGCACTTCGTCGTCCCGCGTGACCACGATGAGCATCCGATGCTCCATCGCGTCGATTCGAGTGGGCGCCTCGTCTTCATCACGAGCGCCTCGTGAGTGGGCTTCGCCGGGCCGCCCGGGTGTATCCTCGGAGCCCATTCGAGGGAGGGTCCGATGTTCACGTCATTCGCACCGGTGCAGTCGAGGGCGGCCGACATGGCAGGCGATGCCCCGGAAACGCAGCAGCTCGTCATCGTGGTCGGGGTCGCGCTCGCGGTCGCGGTCGGCCTGCTCGTCTTCCTCGCGCTGCTCCGGCGGTTTCTCTTCGTGTGCCGCCCGAACGAGCTGCTCGTCGTCGCCGGCAAGAAGCACACGCTGCCCTCGGGCGAGGCCGCCAACTACACGGTGATCCAGTCGGGATCGCACTGGCGTGTGCCGTTCCTGCAGAGGGTGTCCCGCATGGACCTTCGCCTCATGCCGACCGAGCTGTCGGTGACGAAGGTGCTCTCCAACGGTGGGATCCCGCTCGACGTCCACGCCATCGCGAACATCAAGGTCACCAGCCACCCGCAGTACACGTACAACGCCGTCGAGCGGTTCCTCACGCTGCCGCCCGAGGCCATTCACATGACGGCCAAGCAGACGCTCGAGGGCGCGCTGCGGGACGTCATCTCCCAGCTCACCCCGGAGCAGGTGAACGAGGACCGCATCGAGTTCGCCAACCGCCTCCTCGAGACGACGAGCGAGGTGTTCGACAAGCTCGGGCTCCACCTCGACACGCTGAAGATCCAGCGCGTCGAGGACGAGGCGAAGTACCTCGTGAACATCGCCCGCACGCAGATCGCCAACGCGCTCCGCGACGCCGAGAACGCCGAGAACCAGGCCAACCAGGAGTTCAAGCAGGAGGAGGCGTCGGCTCGGCAGTCGGCCGAGCTGGCGCAGAAGCAGGCGGAGATCGGCGTCTCGCAGAAGCGAAACGAGCTTCGTGCTCTCGTGGGTCAGCTCGAGGGCGCGGCGCAGGCGGTCGAGCGCGAGGCGGTCGTCGCCGCCGAGCAGGCGCGCGCCGAGGCGGAGCAGGAGCTCCAGTCGCTGCGGCAGGAGCTGGAGACCCGGCGGCTGCAGTGCGAGGTGGTCCTGCCGGCGGAAGCTGCGCGCAAGGGGGCCGAGCTCCTGGCGCAGGGCGCCGCCGCGCAGCAGCGCGAGCAGGGCCTCGCCACGGCGGAGACGACGCGTTCGATGAGCCAGGCGCTCGCGACGGCGGGGAGCGACGCGCGCGAGATGTTCGTGCTCTCGCAGCTCGACACGCTCGTGGCGCAGGTCGCGGAGAAGGTGAAAGGCGTCTCGGTGGCGAACGTGCAGGTGGTCGACGGCGGCGACGGGCGAGCGCTCTCGGCGCTGGCGGCGAGCTTCCCGGCGGTGGTCGGGTCGGTCTTCGGCACGTTGAAGGACCTGACGGGGGTCGACGTCCAGGCCATGCTCGCGTCGGCCGGGACGGGAGGTGCGCGGTGAGCCCCGCGTCGCTCGGCGTCATCGTCGCGGTGCTGCTCGTCGCGGCGCTCGTCGTCCTCGTGACGGTCACCCGCAACCTCTACGTGTGCTCGCCCAGCGAGGTCCTCATCTTCTCGGGCCGGCGCTGGAAGGCGCCGGACGGCAAGGAGCTGGGCTTCCGGGTCGTGCGCGGCGGGCGCGGCATGCGCGTGCCCCTCTTCGAGGTGGTCGATCGGATGCACCTCACGAACATGGCCATCGAGCTGGCGGTCCAGGGCGCGTACTCGAAGGGGGGTGTCCCGCTGAACGTGACGGCCATCGCGAACATCAAGATCCCGAGCGAAGAGCCGCTGCTCCACAACGCGATCGAGCGGTTCCTCGGCTACTCGCAGCAGCAGATCATGCTCATCGCGAAGGACACGCTGGAGGCGAACCTTCGCGGCGTCATCGCGGAGCTGACGCCCGAGGAGATCAACCAGAAGAAGGTCGTCTTCCAGCAGAAGCTCATCGAGGAGGCGGACCGCGATCTCATGCGCCTCGGGCTCGTGCTCGACAACCTGCAGATCCAGAACATCTCGGACGACGTCGGGTACCTCACGTCGGTGGGGCGCGTCCGCGGCGCCAAGGTGCGGCGCGACGCGGCGATCGGCGAGGTCCGCGCCCGCGCGACGGCGCTCGTGCAGAAGGCCGAGAACACGATGAACGCCGAGATCGCGAAGATCGACGCCGACATCCAGGTGGCGCGCAAGGAGAACGAGCGGCGCATCATCGCCGCGACGACGCAGCGGGCCGCGGTCATCGCCGAGGTGCGCGGCGAGGTGCAGGCGCAGGTCGCCGAGGCCGGGGCGCAGCTGAAGGCGTGGACGGCGCGGGTCGAGCAGGTGCGGCGCAAGCTCGAGGCCGACGTCGTGGCGCCGGCGGACGCCCAGCGGCAGAAGGCCGAAGCGCAGGCCAAGGGGCAGGCCTCGCAGGTCGTCGCGCAGGGACGCGCGGCGGCGGCGGCGATGACGGCGCTGTCGGAGGCCTACCGGGCCTCGGGAGCACGCGGGCGGGATGCTCTGCTTCTCCAGAAGCTCCTGCCGGTGTTCGACCAGCTGGCGGGGACGCTGCGAGCCATCCAGGTGGACCGGATGGTGGTGCTCGGGTCGGCCGGTGCAGGGGGCGGAACGTCGGCGTTGCGGTCGATCATCACGGCAAACGAGCAAGTGCGGGCTGCGACCGGGGTCGACCTGATGGCGACGGCCAAGGGCCGGCTGACCGGGTCGGCGGAGTAGCGGGACGAAAGTTCCACCCGGGAAGCACGTCGATCTGACCGGGATCAACGGAACCGACGAGCGAGAGGGATGTGCTCCGGGGCCGCGTCCATACTCCGCGCCCGTGCGCATCCTCCCTGCCGTCCTGGTCGCCCTCGCCATCCCCGCCGCGTTCCTCTACGGCTGCGGGGGCTCCGTCAACCAGTCGACCGCGCCCGACGCCGGGCCGGAGGCCGCGATCACGCTGGAGGCGAGCGTCGACTCCGCGCCGCAGGCCGACGCCGGTCCGGACGCTGCGCCCGACGGCGACGGCTACGTGAACCAGGCGCCCCATTGCGTGCGGACCGACGCGGGCGTCGCGGCGGCCTTCGACGCGGGCGCCGAGCCCGACGTCGTCGCGTTGCCGCAGGTCGTCGGCTTCGGCGGCACGACGCTCCACCACCCGACGTTCATCTCCGTCACGTTCCCCTCCGACACGCTCGCCGACCAGCTCGAGGACTTCACGGCGTCGGTCGGTTGCACCGACTACTGGCACGCCATCACGGCCGACTACGCCGTCGGCGAGGCCGTCGCGGGGCCGCCCGTCGCCGTCACCGAGAAGGCGCCGACGACCATCGACGACAACCAGATCGCCGCGTGGCTCGTCGCCAAGATCGACTCGAAGGATCCCCAGTTCCCCCGGCCCGCGACCGACACCGTGTACGCCCTCTGGTACCCGGAATCGACGACCATCACGCTCGAGGGCGCGCAGAGCTGCAGCGGGTTCGGCGGCTACCACAACGGCACGCAGCTCGCGGACGGCACGCCCGTCTCGTACGCCGTCGTGCCGAGGTGCCCCCAGCAGGGGGGCGGCACCGTGATGGACGGGCTCACGACGGCGGCGAGCCACGAGTTCATCGAGGCTTGCACCGATCCGCAGCCGATGACCGCGCCCGCGTTCGCCGCGCCCGACTCGAACCACTCGGGCTGGCTCTTCGCCGAGGCGAGCGAGGTCGGCGACATGTGCGAGTTCGACCAGTCGGCCTACTACCAGCCGCCGGGGTACCCCTGGTACGTCCAGAAGATCTTCTCGAACAGCGCGGCGTGGGCGGGCACGAACCCGTGCGTCCCGGCGGACTCGCCGAGCTACTTCTACGCGGCCGCTCAGGTCCCGGACATGGAGTCGCTCGACCTCGTCGGCGACGGAATGCCCGTTCCCACGGCGGTCGTGACGCTCGCCGTGGGCGCGACGGTGACCGTTCCGGTCCTCCTCGTGGGCTCGGCGGACGTCACGTCGATGCAGCTCCAGGCCTTCGACCTCAACCAGTTCACGGGCCAGCCGAGCGTCCTGACGCTGACGCTGAGCCCCGACACGGGCGCTCCCGGGCAGACCGTGCAGCTGACCATCACGAAAATGAGCGCCGAACCGATGGGCGCCGGGGGCTTCGCGATCCTCAGCCAGAGCGGCCAGACGCAGACGTTCTCCATCGGCATGACGACCGACGATTGACCACGGGCCGGATGCGGCGCCCGTGGCTCGCGCTCGTCGTGCTCGCCGCTTGCCGCTCGCCGGCGGGCGGCGTCGACGCAGGCCCCGTGGATTTCGGCGTCGCCGATCGGGCCGCCGCGTCGTCCGCGGTACCGCCGATGCCGCCGCCCGCCGCGCCTCCTGCGCCTGCGGTCGTGGCGACGGACTGGTGCATCGAGGGTTTCTCCGCGCTCGACGAGGAGGACTGCTACGTGCTGCCGATGCCCGCAGCCGGCGCGCCCCGGCGGCTGCTCGTCTACCTGCACGGGATCGTGCCTCCTCGGCCGGACAGCCCGCAGAAGCGCAACTTCGAGACTGCGGTGCTCGAAGCGAGCGTGCGCTCGGGGGTGGCGGCCCTCGTCCCGCGAGGCCGGCGTGGCCTCGGTCCCGTGCCGGGGGCGCGCGACTGGTGGGCCTGGCCGACGACCTCGGCCGCCATCGCCGAAATGACGCCGGCCTTGGTCGCGCGGTGGGCGGCCTCGAAGAAGAAGCTCGAGGAGCTCGCCGGCGCGCCGTTCGAGAGGACCTACCTCGCCGGCTCCTCGAACGGCGCCTACTACGTGTCCGCCCTCGCGCTGCGTGGCGACGTCCCGACGCCGTCCTTCCCCGTCGACGGCTTCGGTGCGATGTCGGGCGGGGCCGCCGGCGGGACCGCGGCGCACTTGTCCACGCTCGCGCCGCGACCGTTCTACGTGGGCTTCGGGACGTACGACGAGCAGTCGAGGACGAACGCCCGCGGTCTCATCGCCGTTCTTCGTGCGGCGCGGTGGCCCGTACGCTCGGCCGAGCACCCGCTCAGCCACGGTGCGAACGAGGTCTACTTGGAGGAGGCGTTCGCATTCTGGGGCGAAGCGGAGGATGCCGGGAACTGACGACCTGTGTCCCAAGAAGGCGGCGTGCTTCGGTTGATCCAGCGCACGGACCCGGCCTGGGCGATTGACCCGACGCGTCTTCGGGCGACACTCCGCGCGACATCGACCCTCGCGCCATGCGACCGCTCAGCAAGGACCGCCACCTCCTCAGTCTCGTCGGCGCCTTCGCGCTGGTCGCGGTCGTGTTCCTCGTGGCCGCCGTCGTCGCCCAGCGGGCGACTGCGCAGATCGACACGGAGCTCGTCGACCTGCGGACCAATTCGCTGCCCAGCGTGACGTACCTCGCGAAGGCCCGCACCGAGATGGGGCACCTGGTCCCGGAGATCGAGGCTCTGACGGACCTGCCGCCGGGTGCTCGCCGCGACGCTCTCGTCCGGATGGCCAAGATCCGGGGCGAGCTCGAGGCCGACGTGGACACGTACGCCGAAACGCCGTGGTACGCGGGCGAGCGCGACGTGTTCGACGGGCAGCTTCGGCCCAGCTTGCAGCGATTCGACGACGACGTCCGACGGCTCGGGGACCTCGGCCCCGAGGTCGACGCCGGCGTACGCCAGGCGACCGAGCGACGCCTCTTCGTCGACGCGGACGCAGCCGAGGAGGCGCTCGGGACGCTGCTCGACCTCAACCACGAACAAGCCTACGTCGCGATCGCGAACATCCTTCGCGAACGGGAACACTCCGTGCAGCTGGCGATCGCGCTCGAGATCGGCTCTGCGCTCGTCGCGGCGGTGGCCGCGTGGCTCGCGATCCGGACGTCGCGGCACTTCGAGGGCGTGCTCCGGGAGAACGCCGTGCTCCAGACGGCCCGCGCCGAAGAGTTCGAATCGTTCGCGCAGCGCGTGGCGCACGACCTCCTCAGCCCCATGTCCGGGGTCGTCTTCAGCCTGGGTGCGATCGAGCGAAGACACCCCGATCCGGCGACGAAGGAGGTGGTCCAGCGCACGCTGCGCTCGCTGGGACGGTCTCGGCAGATGGTCCACGGCATCTTCAACTTCGCCCGGTCGGGCGCGCGTCCGGCGGCTGGCGCCCGCGCCGCGCTCCGCTCCGGCGTCCACGCGGCCGTGGAAGAGCTTTTCGCCTCGGAGCTGAGCTCGCCGCCGCTCGTGCAGATCGAGCCGTTCGACGAGTGCGAGGTCACCTGCGACGAGGCCGTGTTGCAGGTGATTCTCTCGAACCTCCTCAGCAACGCGGAGAAGTACACCCGCGACTCGCCCGTACGACGGGTCACCGTGCGAGCGCACGTGGCGCCCGACCGGGCGCGAATCGAGGTGGAGGACACGGGGCCGGGTCTCCCCCCTGGCCTCGAGCACTCCATCTTCGAGCCGTACGTCCGCGCCCCTGGCGTGACGCAGCCCGGCCTGGGCCTCGGGCTGGCGACGGTGAAGCGCTTCGTCGATCGCCACGGCGGGCGGGTCGGCGTGGCGCGCGCGGAAGCCGGGACGGTCTTCTGGTTCGAGCTCCCGCGGGCAGCTGCAGGCCCTGGGGTCAAAACGCCGCCATCAGGCCCAGCGTCGACGAATCCTGGTGCGTGAGCGTGCGCTGGCCGGCCGCGCGGAAGACCGGCTCGTCGGATTGATCGCGGCGGTACTCCAGCCGGCCGATCACCGTCACGGGGCCCACGTGCGTCGTCGCCTCCGTGGTGACGGTTCCCTCGGCGATACGCTGCGCGGTGCCCGTCGTGAAGGCCTCGGGGTCCGCGTAGTGCTCACCCCGCACGACCGCCGCGAGCCAAGGCAAGATGCGGCAGCGCGCGAACCCGCCCACGCCCCACCACGAGACGCCTCCAGAGCGTGCGTCGCGTCCGTAGTCGGCGGTCGCCGCGAAGCCGAGCCAGCTGCGGAGCGCGAAGACGGCCGACGCATCGAGCTCGTGGCGGAACGTGAGGGTCGGGTCGACGAGGTGCGTTGGAGCGCGCTCGAGGCCGCCGGCGTAGACGAGCTCGAGGTCGACGTGACGCGCCTCCCAGGTCGCCGCCGAGGCGAAGCTCCGCATGCCGTTGCCGGCGAGCACGTTGGTGTTCCATCCGTTCAGCCAGAACGCGGAGAACGCCAGGTCTTCGGTGACCCGGCCCGTGGCGCGGACGCCGGTGTGGTAGGTGGGCTCGCCCACGGTGAAGAGCAGCGACCGGGAGTAGTTCCAGTTGCTCGGTGTCTCGTTGTCCTCCAGCCCGACCGGGGTTCCGAACTTGCCGACGTCGATGGAGACACCGCGGCCCGCGGGCGCGGCGACGGTGACGAACGCCTGCTCGAGGTACGACAGCCCGCGCGACAGGCCCGGGTGAGCCGTGGCCGCGGGATCGTATCGAAGGAACGCGTCCGGCATGTCGCCCACACCCGCGTCGACGCGGAAGCCGAACCAATCGGGTCGGTGCGCCACGGTGACGCGGAGTAGGTTCAGCGCGGGCTGGTCGCTGCGAACGTCGAAGGCGCGTAGCTGGAGCGAGCCTCCGGTGGGCTCCTCGTGCTGAACGTAGACGTCGGCGAGGGCGTGCAGATCGACGAACGTGTGGTCGCGAATGTCCTCGTACGAGTCCGTGGCGGCGCCCCCTCCCGCCCACGCCGCGCCGTCGTACGAGCCCACTGCGACGGCGAGGATGGCGCCGCAGAGCGTCGAGCGGGAGGGGATGCGCATCGGTGCGTGCACGAGGACCGGAGCCTCCAAGACGGCGCGCCCCATTGCGAGGACCGGGCCAGACGACGGGAGGGGCTGCGACGCTGGCCCACGGTTTGCGAGCGGCGGGCGGAAGAAAAGGGAGAGCTGCCCATGCTCGAGGTTCTGGTGGCGGACGACGACGAGAACGTACGCGAGGCCGTCGCGAGCGCGATTGTGAGCGCAGGGCACCGGGTCACCGAGGCGACCGACGGCGCGGAGGCCGTGGAGCTCATGGCGTCGCAGGTGTTCGATCTCGCCATCTGCGACGTCCAGATGCCGAGGCTCGGAGGAATGGCCCTGCTGCGCCGGATCCGGCGCGATGCCCCCGGGACTGCGGTCGTCATCATGTCGGCGTTCGGCGAGATCCCCGACGCGGTGAGCTCGCTGCGAGACGGCGCGGTCGAATTCGTGACCAAGCCCTTCGACCCCGACGAGTTCGCGCGCCAGATCGTCGAGCCCATCGCCGTGCAACGGGGGCTGCGAAAGGCGTTCGAGCGCGCGAAGGCGGCCCAGGCCGCGCGGGCGACCGGCACCACGCTGGTCGCCGTGTCCCCCGTCATGCGGGCGGTCGCCGAGCGCATCCAGGTGCTCGCGAACACCGACGCCTCGGGCCTCATCAGCGGGGATCGCGGGACGGGCAAGGAGCTCGTGGCGCGCGCGATCCATGCGCAAGGGCCGCGGCGCGAGGGCCCCCTGGTGATCGCGGACGGAACGATCCTGCGGGAGCTGCTCTCCGAGCGGCGCGACGCGGACGACCTGCCGGACGTGGCCGAGGAGTGCTTTCGCGAGGCGATGGGAGGCACGCTGGTTCTGGACGGCATCGAGCGGTTGTCGCTCCGTGCCCAGGTCCGCCTGCTGCGCGTCATCGACGGCCCCGGCGCAGCCGCGCGTCGCAGCCCGTGGTGGACTCCCCTCGGCGTGCGGCTGCTGACCCTCACCCGGGAGAATCCCACGGGGCGCGCCGGCTCCGGCGAGCTGCTCGAGTCGCTGTACTACCGCCTCAGCGCCGTGCATCTCCATGTGCCGGCCCTCCACGAGCGCTCTGCGGACTTCTGCGACCTGGTGGTCGAGCTCCTCGACGAGCTCTTGCCGCCTGGGATCACCCGTCCGGGGGTGACGGCGGAAGCCTGGCGGCTTCTGTCGAGCTACCCGTTTCCCGGGAACGTCCGCGAGCTGCGGTGGGCCCTCGAGCACGCGCTCGCCCTGGCCGAGGGGGGCCCCATCGACGCGGAGCACCTGCCGCCCGAGGTGGCAGCGTGCTCGACCGAAGGGGCGTAGGGACTGGTAACGGCGTTACCGTCCGGTGACGTGCCGCCTGATGCGCGATCGGCGCGCCGGTGCGCGCTCGCGGCGAGGTACGCTTCGTCGTTGCTCCGCATTCTCCTCGTCGAAGACGATCCCGACGTTCGACTCGCGGTGGCTCCCGGGCTCACCGACGCCGGGCACGACGTCGTGGCCGTCGCCGACGGCGGGGCCGCGCTCGAACGACTCTCCGCGGGCGTATTCGACGTCGTGGTCACGGACATCCGCCTGCCGGGAGGGATAGACGGCATCGCCGTGTTCCGCGCCGCGCGGTCGCTGGCGGTGCGCGCGGACGTCATCTTGATGACGTCGTTTGCGTCGGTGACCGCCGCGGTGGGCGCGCTGAAGGAGGGAGCGAACGACTACCTGACCAAGCCATTCGACGTGGACGAGCTGCTGCTCCGCGTCGGGATGATCGCGAAGAGGCGGGCGCTCGAGCGCGAGCTGGCGTCGGCTCGAGCGCGTCTCGCGGACGGAGCCGACGGCGAGATCGTCGGCGCGTCTCCGGCGATGGCGGCGGTCCTCGATCGCCTGGCGACGGTCGCGCCCAGCGACGCGCCGGTCCTCGTCGTGGGCGAGACGGGCACGGGCAAGGAGCTCGCGGCGCGACGCCTCCACGCCCGCAGTCCCCGAGCGTCCGGCCCCTTCGTCGCCGTCAACTGCGCGGCGTTCCCGGAGGCGCTCCTCGAGGCGGAGCTCTTCGGCTACGAACGCGGAGCGTTCACGGGCGCCGTCAAACGACGCGAAGGGCGCTTCAAGGCCGCCGACCACGGGACGCTGTTTCTCGACGAGGTGGCCGAGATGCCGCTGCCGGCCCAGGCGAAGCTCCTGCGCGTCGTGCAGGACGGTCGGTTCGAGCCGCTGGGCACGAACACCGGGGTCCGCGTCGACGTGAGGCTCGTGTCCGCGACGAACCGAGACCTGAAGAAGGCCATCGCCGAGGGACGCTTCCGAGAGGACCTCTACTACCGCCTGCACGGCGTCGCCCTGCACTTGCCACCGCTTCGCGAGCGCCCAGGCGATTTGCCGCTCCTCGTGGCGCACTTCGTCGCACGCTTCTCTCCCGCGGGCCGGGCGCCTCCCGAGATCTCGCTCCCAGCCTGGCAGGCGCTCTCCATGTACCCCTTTCCCGGCAACGTGCGCGAGCTCGCCCATGCCATGCAGCACGCGGTCATCCTCTCACGCGGCAGCGCCATCCTGCTCGAGCACCTCCCCGACGACATCGTGAAGGTCGCGACGTCCACGGGCAGGGGAGGGCACTCGGTGGCGCCGCTCGCGGTCGTGCTCAAGCAGGCGGAGCGAGAGCACCTGCTGAGGGCCCTCGCGGTCGCCGAGGGCAGGCGCACGCGAGCGGCCGAGCTTCTCGGAATCTCGCGGAAGAACCTCTGGGAGAAGCTCCGGGCCCACGGGATCTCCGACTCCGATCTCGACGACTCCTGACCCGGCCGCCCGCGTTACCACCCGGTGACGCCGTCACCGTCGGGCACGATGGCCGCTGCGGCGCACCGGGAAAATTGCCGTCAACGGGGGCCTCGCCCGGGGCTTGCTTGGAAGGCGGCGCGATGTCTTCCCCGCATGCCGCCGCTCGCGTCCTCGTCGCCGTCGACCTGTCGCCCGAGACCGAAGGAGCGCTGCGGTGCGCCGAGGAGCTATGTGGCGAGCGCCCGACGGCGATCGACGTCTACTACCTCTGGTCCAGCGACGGCTCACCGCAAGTCGGCGATGCCGATCGCGCGATCGCGGCCGTATCGAGCTTCTCGCGAACGCTCGGAGCGTGGGACCGGCTCGACCGACTGGACGCGCTCGAGCGACGGGGCGTCGTCGAGGTGAAGGGTTGGTTGACCCGGGCATGCACCGGAGGAAGCTCGCTGGCGCGGATCGCGGCACGTGAGGGCTACGACGTGGTCGTCGTAGGGCTCGCGCAGGCGCCGATGCAATGGCATCGCTTCGACCTTCACCGGCTCCCGGCGCCATGACCGCCTCCGTGGTCCTCCAGGCGGTGATCGCCATCGTGCTCGTCTCCACGAGCCTTTCCTGCGTGGATCCGGCGACGCCCCCGTCCCGATCGACACGCTCGCGTCTCAGCGACTCGTCGCGGGTCACGGGGACGGGCGCCGGCACCGACAGCACGCGTGGGGGCGTCGACATGCCCGGAAAGGGTCGCGCCGGGGAGCACTACGGTCACTCGACGCCGCGCCGGTGACGCCCTCCGCTCGCTGGGACGAGAACAACCAGGGCGCCCTCGGCAGGAGTCGAACCTGCGGCCAACGCTTTAGGAAAGCGCTGCTCTGTCCACTGAGCTACGAGGGCGAGTTCGACGGCCCCTCCTCTACTTCGGGCCGCGGGCCGACGCCAGCGAGCCTTTCAGCCGGCTGGCGCCCAGTACCCGTCCTGCCAGATCCACTCCTGGCCATCCCAGACCCATTGCTGCTCGACCCAGACCCACCCCGGGTAGATCGGCGATACGTACCAGGGCCCCGCCATCCAGACCCACCCGGTCCCGCGCCAGCCCCAGAAGCCGCGGCCCCAGTAGGGAGAGCCCCACCACCCGCCCCGGTGCCCGAGATAGACCCCGCCATAGCCGTGGTAAGCCCCGCCGTGCCACCCGCCTCCGTGCCACCCGCCGCCGTGGTATCCGCCGCCTCCGAAGTGCCCGCCGCCGGCGTGGCCCCCGCCGTGTCCGCCGCCACCGCGCGCGAATGCAGTCCCCGGCACCCCTCCGAGGGCCAGCGTCGCCGCGAACGCAGCCGCCAGAACGAGGCTCCTTCGCTTCGCCATCGCCCTTCGACCATAGCGCACCCCCACGGCGCCCGCCGCACGTACGTCGACCCTCCCTCGCACACCTCGTCGCCCAAATCGCGGTGTTCGGTAGCTGCTTGTCGCACGTCGGAAACATCGAGAGGGCATGCTGAGCGTGGGGGAATGCCGCCTCGGCGCGAAAGGCCTCCTTTTGGAGCTGTCGGTACCCGATCGATTCCAGCTTCTGGGCCCTCTCGGCGAGGGGGCGATGGGGGTCGTCTTCGAGGCGTTCGACCGGGAGCGCAACGCGCGCGTCGCGCTGAAGACGTTGAAGAGCCTGAGCTCGCGCCGGGCAGGCGCCGAGGCGCTCCTCCGTTTCAAGCGAGAGTTTCGCGCCCTCCAGGATCTGCATCACCGCAATCTCGTCACGCTGGGTGAGCTCATCGCCGAGGGGCAGCAGTGGTTTTTCACGATGGAGCTCGTGGAAGGCACGGACTTTCTGGCCTACGTGCGGCCGCGAGCGCCGATGGAGTCCGGGGGCGTCTTCGTCGTCGACCCCGACGATCGCACGAGCTCGAGCGTCGACGACGCGCCGATGCAGTTCAAGCGCGTCATCGGCCGCAGCGCGAGCGCCGGGCTCCGCCTCGACGAGGCGCGGCTCCGGGCGACGCTTCCGCAGCTCGCGAGCGGCCTCGAGGCGCTCCACGCCGCCGGCAAGGTGCACCGGGACATCAAGCCGTCCAACGTCCGCGTGACGGGAGCCGGGCGCGTCGTGCTGCTCGACTTCGGGCTCATCGCCGAGGTGTCCGAGCGCGCATCCACCGACGGCGAGATCGCAGGGACGCCGGCGTACATGGCGCCGGAACAGGCGACGTCGCTGACGGTGGGCCCGGAGGCAGACTGGTACGCGCTCGGCGTCATGCTCTACGAGGCGCTCACCGGGCAGCTCCCCTTCGACGGGACGGCGCTCCAGGTGCTGATGCACAAGCAGACCCAGGTGCCGCCGTCCCCGCGCGCGGTCGATCCGGCCGTGCCGGCGGATCTAGACGAGCTGTGCATGCGGCTGCTTCAACTCGATCCCGCGGCGAGGCCGCCGGGTGTCGAGGTCGTCCGGATGCTCGCGCCCCGGGGCCGGACGGGCAGCTCGCGACCGCCGGCGGCTCACGGGACCCGCGGCACGACGTTCGTAGGGAGGGTCCAAGAGCTCGAGCAGCTGGACCAGGCGTTCCGCGAGGCGCTGGAGTCTTCGGCCATTGCCGTCCTCGTCGACGGGGAGTCCGGCGTCGGCAAGAGCTGCCTCGTGCGACGGTTCACGGAGGACGTCGTCGCGGCGCACCCGGCGACCGTGGTGCTCGCGGGCCGCTGTTACGAGCGGGAGCAGGTCCCCTACAAGGGGCTCGACGGGGCCATCGACGAGCTGGCGCGGCACTTGGCGAGCCTGCCCGACGACGAAGCGCTCGAGCTCGTCCCCGAGCGTGCCGGCCCTCTGGCGCAGATCTTCCCGGTGCTGCGCCGGTCGCGCGCCTTCGCGTTCGCCATGACCGAGGAGCCGGGCGATCCCCGGGAGCTGCGGCGCCGCGCCTTCGCTTCGCTTCGGGTCCTCGTCGGGCGTCTCTGCGAGCGGCATCCGGTCGTGGTGGCGATCGACGATCTGCAGTGGGCGGACGCCGACAGCCTGTCGCTCCTTTCGGCGCTGCTCGAAGGATCCGACGCGCCGCCGCTCCTGCTCGTGGGCACGGTGCGCGACTCGCCCATCCCGGAGGGGACGATGCCCATGCGAGCGCCTCCACGAGCGCCGATCGACTTCGCGGCGAGGTTGCCGTGCCCGGTGCGAGTCGTGCACCTCGGGCGCCTGCCGGAGGAGGACGCGCACGCGCTGGCGACGTCCCTGCTGGAGGCGATCGCGCCGCACCGCGCCCGGGACGCGGGGGCCATCGCCCGGGAGGCCCAGGGACACCCGCTCTTCATCGACGAGCTCGCGCGGCACGCGGCGCTCCTCGCCGATCGCGAGATCGCCGGAGACGGTCCGGAGGACACGATGGTCCTCGTGCGGCCCACGTTCGATCTC
The DNA here is from genome assembly GCA_036501935.1 of Polyangiaceae bacterium. Lineage (GTDB taxonomy): Bacteria > Myxococcota_A > Polyangia > Polyangiales > Polyangiaceae > Palsa-1150. The sequence goes on from DASXZL010000001.1 coordinate 92,435, forward strand.
GACGAGGCCCTGCTCTCGCGGATTGCGCGCCTCGACAAGCCGGCGCGCGAGTCGCTCGAGCTCGTGGCGGTGGCGGGACGACCGCTCGAGCAGCAGACCGTGGCGCGGGCCGCGGGGATGGAGATGGGACCGTTCGCGCGCGTCGTCGCGCAGCTCCGCGTCGCGCACCTCGTTCAGACGAGCGGAGCACGCGCCTCCGATCGCATCGAGCCGTACCACGAGCGCGTGAGGGGGGCGGTCGTCGCGTGCCTCTCGGCGCCGGAGCGTGCAGCGTGCCACAAGCGGCTCGCACTCTCGCTCGAGGCGTCGCGATGGCCGGACGGCGAGGCGCTCTCGCTGCACTGGGCCCGGGCGGGGAACCGGCCACGCGCGGCGAAGTACGCGGTGGCAGCGGCTCACCAGGCGACCGAGGCGCTCGCGTTCGATCGCGCCGCGGCGTGTTGGGAGCGTGCCCTCGAGCTGACGCCCGCAGAGGATGCCAAGCACGGACCGCTGCGCGTGCGCCTGGCGGAGGCGCTGGCGAACGCCGGCCGGGGAGGGCTCGCCGCGAAGGCGTACTCGCTGGCCGCCGACGGCGCGCCGCCCGCCGACGCGCTGGATCTGCGGCGCCGCGCCGCCGAGCAGTACCTGCGCTCCGGCCGGTTCGACGAAGGCATCGTCGCCGTGCGCGAAGTGCTGGGTCTACTCGGTCTCACGTATCCGCGCTCGCCGCTCCACGCGCTCGTCCTGCTCGTTTTCTGGCGGGCGCTCCTCGCGCTGCGCGGGATGGGCTACCGCGAGCGAGACCCGACTCAAGTGCCCGCACGCGACCTCACGCGGGTGGACGTATGCTGGTCGGTCGCCTTCGCGCTCGGCGTCAGCGACCACATCTACGGATCGGTCTTCCAGGTCCGCGCGATGCTCTTCGCCCTGCAGGTCGGCGAGCCGACGCGCGTCGCGCGCGCCCTCGCGGTGAGCAGCGGCTACGCGGCCACGAGCGGCGCTCGTGCCTCGGCGCAGGTGGCCACGCAGCTCGCGAGGGCGAGCGCCATCGCCGAGCGCACCGCGGACCCGCAGAGCATCGCGTACGCGATCGCGAACTCCGCCCTCTCGCACTACCTCGTCGGGGACTTTCGCCGCGCCGTCGTGGACGCCGACCGGGCCGAGAGCCTTTTCCGGGACCGCGTTCCGGGGACGTCGTGGGAGCAGGCGACCACCCACCATTTCGCGTTGATGGCGCTGGTGCACGTGGGCGACCTGCGCGAGCTGCAGCGGCGGCATCCGCTCTACCTGCGCGATGCGCTCGAGCGCGGCGACGTCTACGCGGCCGTCTGCATGCGCATGGGCTACGCGAACTTCGTGTGGCTGGTTCGGGGCGACGCGCAGGGCGCGCGCCGTGAGGTCGAGCAGGCGATGGAGGCCTGGTCGAAGAAGGGGTACCACCTCGAGCACTTCTACGAGCTCGTGGCTCTGGTGAACGCCGATCTCTACGAGGGACGCCCGGCCGAGGGGCTCCGGCGCGTGAACGAGCGGTGGGGCGCGCTGCGAGGCGTGCTCCTCTTCCGGATCCAGACGGTCCGCGTGCGGTGCCTCGAGATGCGGGCGCGCTGCGCGTTGGCGGTGGCGTGCGAGCGACCCACCGAGCGCGGCGCGCTCATCGTGGCGGCCGAGCGGGACGCGCGGAAGATCGCACGGGAGCGGGCGCCGTGGACGGCCGCCCTGTCGCGGCTCCTGCGGGCTTCCGCCGCCTCGCTCCGCGGCGACCGCGAGCGCGCGGTCAGTCTGCTGCGGGAGGCGATCGCCGGCTTCGAGTCGGCCGAGATGGCGATGCACGCGACGGCCGCGAGATACCGGCTCGCCCGGCTCGTCGGCGGCGACGAACAGCGCGCGCTCGAGGCCCGGACGTCGGCGTGGCTGAGGGAGCAGGGCGTGGCCGACGCCGAGGCGCTCGTCTCCGTGCTGGCCCCCGGCTTCCCTCGCTGATGGATTGCTTCGCCGGACCACACGGGCCAGAATGCGCCAGCGAACGGTCGCGTGAATGCAGGCGGGGACGTGCCCGTCGAACGAGGCGAGACGGGGCATGACGAAGACCCTCCTGGCGATCAGCGCGGTCGTGGCGGTGCTCCTGGGAGGCGGCGCGGTTCGCGCCCAACCGCGCGACGTCGGCTTCCTCGAGGTCTACTCGGAGCCCCGCGCCGAGATCATCCTCGACGACGAGCCCACCGGGATGTGGACGCCGCAGACGATGGCGCTTCGGCCGGGGCACCACAAGCTCACGCTCGTCCGACGGGAACGCGATCGGCGCCCGAGCAGCTACGGCTTCACGATCGAGCCGCGGCAGACGACCCGGCTGAAGATTCACCTCGCGTTCTGACCGACGCTCGACTCGACCCACGGTCACGCTTCCTCGTCGGGTGCGCCGCCGCCCATCCGAGCCAGGTCCTCCTGCTTCACGCGGTCCAGGTTCATCTTCGCGGCGCGGTCGCGCATCTGGACGATGACCTTCTCGGCCGGTGGCAGCTCGCCCTTGATCCAGCGCAGCGGGTTCACCCGGGCGACGACGAACGAGCGCAGGTACGGGCTCGTCAGCCCGCGAGCCTTCAACCGCGCCACCGCGGCGGCGACCTTCTCCTCGAGCTCGAGCACCAGGTCCGCCAGCTTCTCGTGGGAAGCGAGCGCGGTCTTCAGCGGCTCGTCGACGAACGACTCGGTCCGGCGGAGGACGGGGTGGTACGCGCCTCCGGCGAAGCGCGGCTGCCTCTCGTAGCAGACGCCGAGGGTCACCAGCGCCGGGTCTTCGAGGTAGAAACTGAAGCTCGACTCGGGACGCGAGCCGTCCGTGGCCAGGAGGTCGCGATAGATGCGGATGACCTCGAGCGAGCGCTCCTTGAGGTTGTGAGCCTTCTCGGTGTTGAGCGCGAGGATCTGCCAGGCGACCTCGCGCGTCGGCACGACCAGCGCCGTGATGGCGCGGGCGCCGAGGCGCCGCATCGCCTCGAGGCGGTGACGGCCGTTGGGGGTCCAAAAGCCTTCGCCCGGAGCGGTGATGGCAATGATGGGATCGAGGAAGCGCCCTATCCGGGAGACCACGTCGGCGAGGCGCTTGTGATGCGTGTCGGAGAGGTCGCGCTGGAACGGTGTGGGCTCGACTTTGCCGATGGGAAGGACGGCGAGCACGAGCGGCTGGCCGCCCAGCGGATCGTTGTAGCAGCCGACGACGCTGCCTCCCTCGGCCTCGATGCGCTGCGTGAGCTCGCGGACCGACGAGCCGTCGATGAGGCACTGGCTCGGGTCGAGCCCGGTGGACTCGCCCTTTGCCTTTTTGCGAGCCGTGCGACGCGGTTTGCCGGAGGTCTTCGCGGCGGTCTTCTTCGCGGCCATCGCGTCGTCAATAGCATGGCAAGATGCGGGCCCGATGAAGCGTGGCGCCCTCTTCTTCCCGCTCGTCTTCCCGCTCGTCTTCCCTCTCGTCGCGCTCGTCATTTCATGCGGCGCGAGCCCCGTGCCACCGAGCCCGGCCTCTCCCCCCGTGACCGCGACCGTGCCCGCGACCGTGCCGGTCCCCATCCCCCCGCCGCCGCCGTCGCCCCCGCCCGCTCCTCTCACCCTCGAAGAGCGCGCGGCTCGCCTGCACGCCGCCGCCATCGTCGTCGACACCCACAACGACATCACGTCCGCCATCCTCGAAGATGGCTTCGATCTCGCCCACCCGAACGGCAAGACCGCAACGGATCTCCCCCGGATGCGCACCGGCGGTCTGACCGCCGAGTTCTTCTCCATCTACGTCGACGCGCGCTTCTACGAGCACCCATCTTCGCGTGACGGCGGCGGTGCCCGGCGCGCGCTCGACATGATCGACATCACGTACCAGCAGATCGAGCGGCACCCGCAGGACCTCGTCCTCGCATCCAGCGCCGACGACATCCGCCGTGCAAAGAAGGACGGAAAGATCGCCGTGCTCATGGGGATCGAGGGCGGGTACGCGATCGAGGATTCGCTCCACGCGCTCCGCGACTTCTACCGCCTGGGCGTCCGGTACATGACCCTGACCCACGCCACGAACAACGACTGGGCCGATTCGTCCGGCTTGGGCGCGACGCCGCCGAAGCCGCGGCACCATGGACTGTCGGGGTTCGGCGAAGAGGTGGTGAGGGAGATGCAGCGCATCGGGATGCTGGTCGACGTGTCCCACGTCAGCGACGAGACCATCGAGGACGTCCTCAAGGTCTCCACCGCCCCGGTCATCGCCTCGCACTCGAGCGCCCGGGCCCTCTGCGACGCTCCGAGGAATCTCTCGGACGATCAGCTCCGCGCGATCGCCGCGACGGGCGGCGTCGTGATGGTCAATTTCTTTTCGGGGTACCTCGATCCCGGATACCGGACGGCCATGCACGCGTTCTTCGCGCGTCACGGCGCGGAGCTGGCCGCACTCGAGAAGAAAGGTACGAAGCTCTCGGATGTCCGCGCGGCCGCGCTGAAGATGGGCGCGGGCGACCTGCCGAAAGTGCCGCTCGGAGTGCTGGTCGATCACATCGAGCACATCGCGAAGGTCGCGGGCGTGGACCACGTCGGCCTCGGCAGCGACTACGACGGCGTCGACTCGATGCCGCAGGGTCTGGAGGGCGTCGACGGCCTGCCGAAGATCACGCTGGAGCTCCTGCGTCGAGGGTGGTCGGACGAGGACGTGAAGAAGGTCCTCGGCGAGAACTTCTTGCGCGCGTTCGCTGCGGCCGAGGCTCACGCGCGTTCGACGGGGCAGACCCTCAGCGGCGACGGAAGCACGAAGCGGATCGAGTAGCGCGCGACCACGGCGTCACCGGCGGCGCACGCCGAGGCCCGGAACGTCCGGCAGGTGGTAGCGCGGGCCGTCGGCGACGTAGCCACCGTCGTAAGGGTCCTCGGCCAGCAGCCACGCGGTGTCCAGGTCGACGAAGTCGGCGCCGCCGAGAGCGCACGCCACGTGCGCCGCTGCGGTCATCCCGAGCCGAGTCTCGACCATCCCGCCGACCATGAGCCGTAGACCCGCGTCCCGTGCGGCCGCGCCGATTGCGAGGCACGCCAGCGGGCCCCCCGACTTCGCGAGCTTGAGGTTCACGCCGTCGGCGTAGCGGCGCCGGACGAGCAAGCGGACGTCGTCGAGCGTCTTCACCGATTCGTCGGCGATGACGGGCGCAGCGAGCGCCTCGGCGACCTGGGCCATTCCGTCGAGGTCGTCCGCGGCGCAGGGCTGCTCCCAGCACTCGACCTGCAGCCCGAGACGCTCGCACGCCCGCGCGAGCCCGATGGCCTCGGCGGCGGAGTGGCCCGCGTTCGCGTCTACCCGGAGCATCGCCCGCGGCGCCGCGCGACCGATGGCCTCGAGGGCCCGGGCGTCCGCGTCCACGTCCTTTCCGACCTTCACCTTCAGCGCGCGAAAGCCTCGCGCGGTCCAGGCGCGCGCCAGCTCGGCCATCTTCGCCGGCTCCGCGATGGCGATGGTGACGTCGGTCTCGAGCACGTCGACGCTCCCCGCGCCGAGCAGCGCCCGGACGGGCACGCCCTCGATCCTCGCCATCGCGTCGAGGACGGCGGTCTCGACCGCCGCGCGCGCGACGGGGCCCAGCCGGTCGAGGACGTCCGCGCCGGTGGCCTCGCCGCGCTGCTCGAGCTCGCGAAAAACGTCACCTTGGTCTTCTTTTGTCACAGGGGGAAGGCAAGCAGCTTCACCCAGCCCGACCCCCTGCTGGCCCCGCCACGTGATCTCAGCCTCGACCTCTACCGCCCGCGTCGCATCCACGCGTCCGCTCGCGATGACGAACGGTTCGAGGAGGGGCACCGAGAGCGGTCGCGCGCGCAGCGCTTGGATGCGGATCCCCTCGAGACTCAGTCGGTGCAAGCGATGTTGTCGTACGGATTGTCGAGCGCGTCGTCCAGCGGCTCGGGATCGGACGTCACCTCCGGCTCGGTGATCCGCGGCGCTGCCACCGTGGCACGCGGCGCGTCATGAGGTTCGGGAATGGGACTGGAGGGCTGCGTCGCGATCGACATGAAGGCAGCGAGCAGCAAATGCCGTGCCCCGACTCTCGCGTCTGGTTCCTGCGCTCTTCGCGGCGTCCTGGTGGGGGCCGCGAATCGACGTTCGCGTCGCGCGAGAACCCCGGGTCGCGCCGCGGCGCGTTAACATGCGCGCCATGCCGGAGCTGACCCTCTACAACTATTGGCGGTCGTCGTCGTCCCATCGCGTCCGCATCGCGCTCGCGCTGAAGGGACTCGAGTACCGCTACGTCGCCGTGAACCTCCTCGCGGACGAGCAATCGAGCGCGGAGCACAAAGCTCGAAGCCCCACGGGCTACGTGCCGTGCCTCGTCATCGACGGTGTGGCGTACGTCGAGTCGGTCGCCATCCTCGAGCTGCTCGACGAACGGTTCCCGTCGCCGCCCCTCTACCCGAAGGACGCTCACGGTCGCGCCCGGGTGCGCGCGCTGGTCGAGATCGTGGGAAGCGGGATCCAGCCGCTCCAGAATCGGAACGTGACCCAGTTTCTCTCGCCCGACGTGGAGGTTCAGCACAAGTGGCTCCGGCACTTCGTGACCCGCGGCCTCGCGGCGCTCGAAGCGGCCATGGAGAGCCACGAGCGAGAAGGAGCGCGCGGCCCCTACGCGTACGGGGACGCGGTCAGCGCGGCGGACGCGTTCCTCGTCCCGCAGGTCGTCGCGGCGCTGCGCTTCAAGATCGACCTCGCGCCGTTCGCCCGCGTTTCGCGCTCGTTCGACGCCGCGATGAAGCTCGATGCCTTCCGGCGTGCGGCTCCAGAAGCGCAGCCCGACGCCGTGAAGAAAGCGTAATCCGTGTAGGATCCGCCTCAGCGTGGGAAGAGCTCCGCGGCGCAAGAACCTGCCCCGACGGCGTCCTCTCGCCGCCGTGCTCGGCGGGCTCTTTCTCACGACGGCGCTGGTGCCTGGCCTGGCGCGCGCGCAGGCCGTCCGCACCTGGGGCGCCCAGCCCGACGGACCTCCGAAGGCGACCTCGCCTCCCGGACCGCCGGAGCCCCCCCCGGTCACGCTCGGCACGCCCTTGCCGGGATCGACCTCCGGTCCCTCGAGCCCGCCGGTCACCGAGCCGACTCCGCCTTCGACGCGTGCTCCGGAGGCGATTGGCCCGAAGTACACGCTCGAGGGACTGGAGGTGCGCGGCAACACCGCGACGCTCGCGCGGGTCGTGCTGCGGTACGTCCCGTTCCACGCCGGGGACGTCCTCGACGTCGACGATCCCGAGCTCGAGCTGACGCGGTTTCGCCTGCTCGGTACGGGGTTCTTCCGCGACGTCCAGCTCTCCCTGCGTCGCGGGACCCGGAGGGGGCTGGTCATCCTCGTCGTCGACGTGGTCGAGCGGAACACCATCGTGGTCGACGACGTCTGGCTCGGCCTCGCCGCCGACGTCGGCTCCAACGGCAACGCGCAGCCTCTCAGCGCCTACGGCGGCGCCCGGGTGACCGAGACCAACCTGGCCGGCACCGGGATCGCGCTCGGCGGCGCGTTCGCCGTGGCCGACCAGCAGCTCGCGCTCCGCGTGCGCCTCGCGGACCCGCAGTTCCTGCGCTCGAGCTGGACCGTCGAGACCGAGCTTCTCTACAGCGCCGCGCGCGACTTCTTCGGCAACGGCGACGTCCTCGTCTACGACCCCACGCAGCCGAGCGAGCAGGACTTCGCCGTCGCGCAGTACAAGCGCTTCGGGGGCCGCGTCGGCGCCGGCCACGACCTGGGCATCTCGTCGCAGATCTTCCTCGACTACCGGCTCGAGAAGATCGACTCCTCGCTGCCGCTCGCGGCGAGCGATCACGTGGGCCAGGAGGTCGAGCCGATCGACTTCATGCTCATCCGCGGCTCGAGCATCCTGTCGACGGTCCGCGCGACGTTCGTCAACGACACGCGCGACGAGCCGTTCTTGCCGACGCGCGGGCACCGTCTGGTCGCGAGCTTGGAGGCGGGCCTCACGCCGTTCGGGAGCGACTACCCGTACACGAAGCTCACGCTCCACGGCTCGCAGTGGTTCGCGCTGCCGTGGGGTCACGTCCTCCAGCTCGACGGCTTCGCCGGCACCATCGCGGGCACCGCGCCGCTCTTCGAGCGCTTCTACGTCGGCGATCTCAGCGATCTCCTCCCCGACCGCGCGCTCGATCTGGCCTTCGACCGGCGCCCGGCGCCAAACTTTCTCAGCACCGACATCGTCGAGCTTCGTTACGGCACCTACGCCGCCAAGCTCGACGCGGTGTACCGCGTGCCCATCTACCGGGGCACGCGCTCCATCTACGGCGTCGACTTCTTCGGGAGCTTCGGCGTCTACGGGCTGGCCAACGAGCAGAACTTCACCGACCACCCGCTCGGCTACACGGGCTTCGCGACCTGGCCGATCGACCTCACGTTCAACGCCGGCCTTCGCATGGACACGCAGGCCGGGGGATTCGTCTTCGGGATCTCCAACCTCGTCGGCCTCATCCCCGTTCGCGGGGAGCAGTCCGGGGCGGCGCGCCCATGATTCGGGCCCGCTGCATCGCACTGGCCCTCGCGATGGCGGCCGCCCTGGCTCCGCTCGCCGCGCACGCGCAGCAGCCGGCTCAGTCGCAGCAGCCCGCGCACCCGGCCGCGCTCCCGCAGCGCCTCGCGAACTACGCCTGGGACAACGATCTCCTGCGCGCCAGCTTCTCGTACCGCGACGTGCTCGATCCCGTCCTGATGAAGAAACTCTCCAGCGGCCTGCCGATGGTGGTCGCCATGCGCGCCTACGTCTACCGCGAAGGAGAAGACATCCCCATCGCGCTGACGACCCGCCTTTGCCGCGTCGTCTACGACCTCTGGGACGAGGTGTTCCGCGTGCACGTCAGCGAACCGGAGCGCGGCGAGCGGGATCAGGCCGTGCTGCTCGACAGCGCGCTCCGTCTCTGCACGGAGGCGCGCGACCTCCCCGTGGGCCGGCGCAAGGACAGCTCCGGCCGGGGTCTCCTCGTCCCGGGACAGCCTTATTTTCTCGGCGTCGTCGTCGACGTGAACCCCGTGTCCGCCGACGTCGTCGAGCAGATGAGGCGCTGGATGTCGCGCCCGACGGGCAGCACCGAGATCGGGCCGGCCGACGCGCTGTTCGGGAACTTCGTGCAGCTCTTCGTCCGGCAGATCGCGACGAGCGACAAGACCCTGCCGTTCCGCACGCAGGACGTCCCGCAGAGCGTCGCCCCGTGATCCGGCGGCTCGCCGCGCTCGGCGCGTACGCCGTGCTGCTCTTCCTGACGGCGCCCGCGTGGCCGGACGACTGGGACGGCGTCGGGTTCGTCGAGTCCGTCGGGCATTTCGATCTGGGCAAGTTCCAGCCGCACCCTCCGGGCTACCCCGTCTACGTGGCGCTGCTCCGCGTGGCGGCGTGGCTCGTCCGGGACCCGATGCGGGCCTGCGTGATCGTGGCGGTCGCCAGCGGTGTCGTCTCGGTCGCCTTCGCATGGAGCGCCGCGCGGTCGGTCGTCGGCGAGCGCGGCGCCTGGGCGGTCGCGACGCTCGTCGCCGTGACGCCGCTCGCATGGAGAGTCTGCAGCGGGGTCGGCAGCGAGGCGCCGGCGCTCGCGTGCGCCGCCGCGTGCGCGTGGGGGCTCGTCTCGGCGAAGCGAACCCGCTGGGCCGGCGCGATCGTCCTCGGCCTCGGGGCAGGGCTCGGCCTCGGCGTGAGGCTCTCGTGGGCGCCGCTCTTCGTCGCGTGCCTCGTCCTGGCGCCGGCCGGGACACGAGCGCGAGCCTGGGCCGCGACCGTGGCGTCCTCGGCGGCGTGGCTGGCGCCTCTCGTCGCGATCGTCGGCGCGTCCCGACTCTACGCCCTCAGCGCGGCGCACTTCTCGGGTCACGCCGAGCGCTGGGGAGGGACGGCGTTGACCGAGCCGGGCATGGTGCGCCTCGAGTGGCTCGCGCGCGACCTCTTCGTCGATGGCCTCGGGGCGGGCACGGACGCGCTGGGGCTCGCCATCGGCGTGGCGCTCATCCTGGCCCTGGCCGTCGCCCTCGTGGCCTGGCGGAGGCTGCAGTGGCGCGGCTGGCGCCCCGCGCTGATCGTGGTCGCTCCGTATCTCCTATGGATCTCGCTCGGCCAGAACCTGCGGGATCAGCCCCGCCACGCTCTGCCCCTCGTGGCGCTGCTCTCGGCGGCCCTCGCCCTGCCGGCCGCGACGTCCCGCCGCGCCTTCGGCGTGGTGGGCGTCCTCGCGGTGCTCGTCGCGACACGGGCGGCCTTCGACGCGCACGCGCGCCGAACCGTTCCGCCGCCGGGCGTCCAGCTGCTCGACCTCGCGCGGGCGCAGGCTTCCCCGGAACGCCTCGGAGTCTTCGGGACCTCCAGCGTGCGCTTCTTCGAGACGTCGGAGCTCGCGCACCAGGCGTACACGGCGGGCTCGCTCGGGGACGTCCAGGTCCGCCTCACCCGTTTGGCGGCGCTGCCGTCGCGGGTCTGGGTCACGAGCGAGGTCGAGGGTCGCGAAGGCATGCCCTCCCTCGAGCACGTGGCGACGCTCTGCCGGCCGCCGCGGATCGACCGGCGCGCCCCCTGCATCGACGTCTACTCGTGGAAGCTCCCGTACCTGCCCGCTGAGCGTCAGGGCGAGTGAAAGTGCACCTGGCCCGCGAGCAGGCTGCCCACGCCGACGTCCGCGATGTTGTGCACGCAGTCGTGGTCGTGATCGGGCTCGCTCGGCTCCGTGACGCCGTTGTTCTGCGTGCCGATCTCGCCGGTGAGGGCCTGTTCGCCCATCTGCATGCGCGCCGCGAGGCACTCGCCCGGCTGGTCCACCGCCTGGTTGCCGTTCAGGTCGTCCCATCCGTTGAGATAGAGCGTGTTCACGCGCGCGATGTAGCCCTCGAGCACGCCGCGATCGAGCAGCGGATCCTCCGGCACCCAGACGCCCTCGTAGGTTTCGCGGAGCGCCTGCTGCAGCCAGGCGAATCGCTCGGGGGTCATCACCACGTCGTCCGCGCCCCCGACCTGCGACCGGAACATCCGCGCGGGAGCGCTCCAGAACGCCGTGAGCAGCGTGCGCGCCACGGCCTGCGCCCGGTCCCGGTACGACGTGTCCTGCGTGAGGAACCAGGCTTCCACGAGGACGCGCAGCGCAGCGCCCTGCGATTCGAGCAGCGTCGGAGCGGTGTCCGGCGTCCACTTTGCGCCGGCGAGGGTCGCGTCGTTGGCCACCGTGCCCGTCGGGGTCGTCAGGACGTCGCGGACGAACTGGGCCTGCGCGAGCAGCACGTGGCGGACGTAGGGGCTGAAGAGCGGCGGCGTGCCACCGTCGACGGGGTTCGGGTGGATGGGGATCGCGTTGAGGACGCCGAGGGCATCCTTCGTTGGATCGGGATCGGGGGCCCCGTACTGGGACACGGACGCGTTGCAGCCCATCAGCAGGTGCCGCAGGCCGATCACGACGTGACCGAGCGACGTGGTCGTGACCGTCGTCCCTCGCGTGATGGTCCCGCCGGCGATGGTCGCGCTGTCGACGATGATCCCGGTCGCAGGATCGGTGTGGATCCTGTCGAGGTCGACAAAGGCCACCCGCATGACGCCGAGGGCCCGGTCGTGCGGGGTCTGCTCGCCGTCGGGCAGTCCGTCGTCGGCGGCGAACGTGGTGCCGTTGAAGGCGATCTGGAGCCCGATCTGCTGGCCGACGGCCACGTTGCGCGAGTCCGTCATCCCGAAGAAGAGCGAGTACCCCTGAGCGAGGGCGGCGAGGTCGACGGCGTTGCTGGTCGCATCCTGGATGGCCAGCGACGAGACGCCCGGGTACGGCGCGTTGCCGTCCTCGGTCACGCCGATGGCCGTCGGCAACCAGAGGAGCGGCGAGGAATAGTCGTATTGGATCGCCTGGAGCACGGACCCGAAGCCGGTCAGCGTCGCGCCGTCGCCCGTCGCGAGCGACGACAGCAGCCATGCCGCTGCGTTGTCGATCTCCTCCACCATGGCGAGGCCCCACATTCCCTCGAGCGGCGTGGACCCGATGTACGTCCCTGGGCTCGAGCACAGGACGCCGGAGCTCACGAGCGCGCAGGGGGGTGGCTCGACGCCCTGGACGAGATTTCCGAGGAGCCCCACGGAGGACATGTCCTGAGGAGCCAGCGCGGTGACCGGCTGCGCCAGGCTGTCGTGGAGCCGCCCCGTGAAGTCGACGCCCCAGAGAGCCTCCTTCCAGCTGGTGTAGCCGAGGATTCCGGGGCCGATGACGGGCTCGATCTGGGCGGTGCGGTTCGTGAGCTGCAGCGAGTTGTACGCGCACTCGTACTCGTTGACCGGGCTATTCCCGAAGAACTGCACGCCGCCGTATCCGGTCACGGTGGTGCACGAGTGCGCGATGGTGGGATCGGGCGCCATCGTCGGATCGAAGCTCCGGTACGGCGCCAGATCCGGCCAGAGACCCGCGAAGCCGAAGTCGTTCAGCGGGTTCCCGGCCCCCGCGTCGAGCGTCGCGTAGCCCGAAGCGACCGTCCCCGCCGCGACGATGAGCTGCTCCATGCGTGTGCGGAGCTTGTCGCGGGGCGTCGCGCCAGGGCGGAGGGCGATGAGTGGGCCGTTCGCGAGCGAGACGCCCGCGCCCGTCTGGTTCGCCACCATGTTCATGTGCATCTTCGAGTACTCGTACGACTCGACGGCGCCGCTGAAGCCGAAGACATCCGTGTACTGCGCGGGGAGGACGTGCTGCGCGACGGGGACCAGGTACTGGTCGACGGGGATGTACCACCGGTCGTAGTAGGCGAGGTTCCTCCCCGCGAAGTTCTGCACGAACGGTTCGCCGCTCGTCTGCATCTCGCCGGCCGCGAACATCAGCTCCATCGTCTCGACGCGCGTCGACACGAACTCGGCCTGGACGGCGGTGCGAGGCCCTGCTTCGGGCTCCGGCAGGCCATCGTAGGGGATGCGAACATAGTCGGGCGCCGCGTCCATCGGTGCGGGTCCGACGCTGCCGTCCGCGACGTTCGACGCCGCCGGCGCGCCACGGTTGCACGCCGCCGAATCCCCGAGCGCGATCACGACGAGGGCGAACGGCGCCAGAGGGGCCAGCGCGGCCACCGCGACGATGGCCGGGGACCTGGAGCGGCGGGATCGCCGTGACCGGCGTTGCGAGCGTGCAGAAGCCATCGGCGCCGCTATTATGGCGTAGACCGGGTCGCCGGGCATCCGGCGGAATTGACGGGGCTCAAGCCGGGTGCTCGAACTAGATAGCGAGAAGACATGCCGCGCCGCGACGAGATCGACGCCACACTCGCGAAGCACTTCGCCTGGAGCTACGTGTCCCCGGAGGAGACCGCGCAGGTCGACGACCGGCTGCGCGCCGCGGAAAGCGCGGCGGCTGCCGCAGCCCGCGCGAGCGCTCCCGCAGTCGCGGAAGAGCCGGCCCGCGAGCCGCAGGACGAGCAGGCTCTGAAGGAGTTTCGCGCTCGCTCGCTCGCGGCGTGCAAGCCGCTTGCGCTGGCGACGGCCGAGGCCTGGGCCGATACCGACGACGAGAAGCGCTTCCAGGCGGTGAAGAGACTGCTCGCCCGGAGCCATCGCCTCGGCGTCGAGGTGGTGGGCATGCAGGAGTGGCCCACCGAGTCGGTGCGCCTGCTCCGCTTGCTCCTGCAATGCTCGCCACGGATGACGCGCCGGCAGCGCGAGCGCGTCGCGAGCGTGTCGTCGCTCATGCCGCTCGACCATCCCGAGACGGCCGAGCTCCTGGTCGAGATCGCGCGCGCGGGCGACTCGGACATGGCCGATGCGCTGTTCGCGGACGACGAGTGGACGCCCGAGGTGGGCGACGAAGACGCGCTCGTGGCCCGGCTGGCGGACGTGGTCGACGACGGGCCGTCGCACGCCTCGCGCGCCGTGGCCATCGAGCTCATCTCGCGCTTCGTCGGCCGCGACCCCGCGGTGTCGGCCTTGAGGCGGGCGCTGCACCTGCCGAGCTTTTCGGTCCGCGCCCGGGCGCTTCAGGCGCTGGCGACCGCGCAGCCACCGTTGCTCGCGCCGGACGATCTCGTGCAGGTCCTGCGCGATCTGGTCACGCACGCGCCCCCGGATCCCTTCGGAGGCGAGGAGCGAGAAGAGGACGAGAGGATCTTCGCCGACGCGGTGCTCACGGCGCTCGCCCACGTCCAGCCGGACACGGCGGGCGAGGCCCTGCTCGACTGGATCGACGCGGAGCACGACGCCCTCTGGCTCGACGCGGGGTGGGCCACGGAGGCGCTCGCGGTCGGCTTTCCGGACACCGGCGCAGTGATGGCGGACCACTGGCTGCGGTGCGCACACGCGCACGACCGCATGAAGGCCCTGGCGGCGCTCGAGCGGCTCCCGAACGTGCTGGCCGAGCCGCGCCTGCGTCTCGCCGCGAGCGACCCCGCGGCCTCGGTGCGCGAGGTCGCGCGCCGACAGTGGCTGGAACGGTACGGACAGGCTCTGACCGTGCCCGTCGAGGAGCTCGTGGGAGGCCGCCTCCTCGTGGCGCCGCCGAGCGACCGGTTCCTCGCGGGTCTGGCCGTCATGCACGGCCGCGTGGCGGACGCGCGTCGTGCGATGGCGCGGGCGCTGCTGGCCGAGGCGCCGGACCGCGAAGCGCTGGTGCTCCTGCTTCAACTGGTCGGAGACGACGCCGAGTCGAGCGAGCCCCTGTCGCCGGGGCGGGAAGACGGCTGGGCGGCGACGCTGGTCGAGCGGTTCGGGGCCGTGGGTGTCGAGGGCCTGTGCGCGCTCGCCGCGCGCTTCTGCGAGCCAGAGAGCTTCGCCTGGACGCGCCGGCTGGGGGACCTCGTGGAGAGCAGCGTCATCGCCCGCGAGCACGCCGTCCCGCTGCGCGAGCTGGCAGCGCGCCACGTGCTCTCGGAGGACGCCGGGCAGATCGACGACTCGCTGCGGCTTCTGGCGCTGGTGGGTGCGCCGCCCGAGCTGCTCGACCGCGTGATGGCGCTCGCGCTCGATGACGAGCTCGGCTCCTGGGAGGCGAGAAAGCTCATCGTGGCGTGGCCGGACCGGTCGAGCGACACGCGGCTGACGTCGGACATGGCCCTCGCGCTGGCCGAGCGGGCCTGGGCGCGCGTGGAGAACGCGGCGTGGATGGCGCTCGGCCGCGGCGCGGCGGCGGCACGGGTGATCGCGCAGCGCGTGCTCGAGGTCGCGGAGACGAACGAGGAGGCGGTCGGCGCTGCGGTCGCTTGTGCGCGCGGGCTCCGCGATCTCGGCGCGCTCGACGACGCATGGGCCCGCGACGTGCTCGCTCGGCCCGAGTCCCCCCTGTTCGTTGCGGTGGCTCGCACGTGGCGCGGCAGTCCGGCCGTGCGCGCCCAGCTCGAGGCGGCCCTCGCCTCGCCAGCGCGTCGGGGAGCGTCCGCGGCGGAAGCGGCCATCGCGCTCCTCGCCAGCGAGCCGCCTTGGAATCCGCGCGACCGTCGTCTGGCGGCAGTGCTCGCGTCGGCGCCGGCACCCGAGCGCGCCGAGCTGCTCTCGGTCATGTGCGTGCGCGGGGCCGCCTTCGCGGCCGTGGCTCCTCACCTGGAGCCGCTGCTCACGTCCTCCGATCCGTGCGTGACCGAGCAGATGCAGGGTCTCCTCGCCTGGCTCAAGTCGCCGAAGCTCGAGCCTTTGCTCCGCCAGCTTCTCTCGCGTGTGGTCGATGCGGAGCTGCGCGCCGAGATCGAAGAGCAGCTCGGCGAGACCCCCGCGTCGTACTGGGCCGAGCGCTGAAGAGGTGGCGGGGGGACGGCTCTGGGGCGTCGCTACCGCGCGTAGACGAGGCGAAAGAGCTCCGCCCTGCTGCTGACCCCGCACTTCGCGTAGATCTGGCTCACGTGCTGCCGGATGGTCTTGGCGCTGTTGTGCTCGATGTCCGCGATCTCCGTGCTCGATAGCCCCTCCAGAAGGTGAAGCGCGACGGTCCGCTCCTTGGCGGTGAGGTTGGCGCGAGAGAGGACCTGCTCGACGGCGTGCCGTGCGTCGCCCCCGTGGCTCCGCGCCCGCTCGATCGCCCCGATGAGCTGAGGCGCCCGGAACGGCTTCTCCAGCAGATGGGCCGCCCCTTCGTTCAGAGCGATCTTCACCTTCTCGACGTCGGCGTAGGCGGTGATGACGATGACCGGGGCATGGACCCCGGCGGCGCGCAGCTCGCTCAAGAGCCGCAGCCCCGCCCGGTCGTCGCTCCCGAGGACCACGTCCGTGACCGCCACGTCGACGAAGCCGGCCTCGCTCGCCCTCTGCAGCGCCTCGCACGGGTCGGCGGCGCTCACGCACCGCCAGCCTGCCCGTTCGATGGCCTGCGACAGGAGCTCGCGTGTATCGCGCTCGTCCTCCACGAGCAGAACGGTGCCCTTCGCCATCAGAAGCCTCCCGGAAGCTCGAGCCGGAAAGCCTTGTTCTCGGACTTCTCGAGGACCAGGTCGCCGCGCATCGCCCTCGCGAGCGCGCGCGCGATGGAGAGCCCCAGCCCGAGCCCCTGCGTCTTCGTGCTGCTCAGGGGCTCGAACAGCGCCTCGCGAGCCGCTTCGTCGAGCGGCGGTCCGTCGTCGGTGACGCGGACGACGGCGCGTCCGTTCTCGCTGTCGACCCGGATGCTCACGCCTCCGCCGGCGCCGGCCGCGCGCGCGGAGTGAAGCCCGTTGTCGAGCAGGTTCTCCACGATGGTTCGCACGTACATCGGGTCCGCGCGGGCCTGGACGGTCTGCGAGCACTCGGCGCGAACCCTCAGCCCGTCCTCCGCCGCGAGCGCCGCCATGTCCCCGGCGACGCCTGCGACGACGCGATCGAGCGCGATGCGCTGGAACTCCGGCTCACCGAGGCTCCGCATCGATCGCAGCGCTTCGAGGTGCTTCAGCGCGCGTTCGGTCTGCGCTCGCGCGCGCTCTACGAGATCGCTTCGATGCGCGTGGTCGCCGTCGCTCCCCGCCAGCTCGTCGAGGAGCAACCCCAGCGCGTGGAGCGGGTTGTTCAGCTCGTGGAGCACGGCCGCGGCGAGGACCCACACGGCCTGGTCGCGCTCGACCTTCTGCAGCCGCGTCCGCAAGGCCTCGGCGCGCGCCGCGGCCTCCTGGGCCGCCGAGAGCTGCGCGCGTAGCCGCAGGTAGTGCGCGCACACGCCGAGCAGACCCCCGACGAGGAGGGGAGAAGTATGGTCGATGACGTCGTGCGCGTCGGCCAGGAATCCCGTCAGCGTGCCGCTCTTCAGCCGAGCCTCGGAGAGCAGATCGAAGACCACGTAGAGAGCGCCGGCCGCCACGCCGAGCGCCACGTAGGCAAAGAGCCGGATATCCCTCGGACGGGGCGCAGGCGTCATCGCTCGCGAAGGGTATCGCCCCTCGGCACCAGGGCGATGTCGAAGCCCGCCTCGGCGATGGTCACCAAGTCGTGCGGCGCCGCGAAGAGCGACAAGGGCGCCGGAGCGCGCGTCATCGACGGAGCATACCAATTGCCGCTTGCCGCCGCCTCCGGCTCGCTGCCGCCCTCGGTCATCGCCGTGAATGGAGGCAATCCGGAGCTCGCGGTGGTCTTCTCGCGCGCTCGGCTCGCGCGCCTATCTCGTTCCCCCGCGGCCGCCGGCGCGTCGCTCGCTCATCTCTCCCGGGTGGACCGGGCGTCCTACCGCAACGCCGAATGGTCCGCGCCCTCGAAGCGCAGGAGGGCCCCGTCGGCGACCACGTAGAGGGCGCCCTCGGCGATCACCGGGCCTTCCACGCGCTTCGCGTGCGGCGTCACGTCCGCGGTCCACGTCTCCGTCCCGTCCGAGAGACGGAGCAGGTGAACCGCGCGGCCGGACACGACCGCGAGCGTGCCCGAGCCCGTGGCCGCAGCCATCGTCGTCGCCGACTGGACGGCCTGCGCGGTCCGAGGGAGCGGCGTGGACCAGACCGGCCCTCCGGACGCCCGGTCGAACGCGAGCACGCCGGCCCCCGCGTGGACCACGACGAGCCCCGCCGCAAGCAGCGGCGCAGGCCCGCGCGCGTCAGGCACCTCGTGCGACCAGACCAGCACGCCGTCGCGCACGGTCCGCGCGACGAGACGATCCACGGCCTCTCCCTTCCAGTGCTCGATCCCGAAGGCCCGGCCGTCGGCGATGCTCGGCGAGCTCACCGGCGAGACGGCCACCCTCCAGGCCCGCTCTCCCGAGGCTGGATCGTACGCCGTGAGCCCCGTGCTGTGCAGCGCCCCATGCTGCGCCGCGTGGACGACGCGACCCCCATCCATCGCGAGGCCCCCCACATCGGGCGCCGTGAAAAAGCGCACGAGCGCGTCGTAGTCGCGCCGCCACAGAAGCTTGGCCTCCAGGTCGAACGCGCTGAGATAGAGGCCGTAGCCGTCCCAGTATCGATCGTTCTCTGCGAACAGCTGGTCACCGTCGGTCAGCGATTCCCCCCAGGCGTCCAGCTCCCCGCGGTGGCCTTTGCCCGTCGCCGCGTCGATCGAGTAGACGCCGTCGTCGACGAGCATCACCTTCGTTCCGGCGAGCGTCGGCCAACCGTCGCGCGTCGCGTCGGCCATCGTGATGTACGTCCACTCGATGGCGCCCGTCTTGGCGTCCAGGCGCCAGACGGTCGGGGTCGGCCCGATGCCGCCGGTCACGTAGACGGCGTCGCCGGCGACGATGGTCCGCGTCGCATGCGAAGGCGTTCCCTTGACCCAGCGCGGGCTGAACGACCAGCTCGCGCGCAGCGGCGCGAAGAGGCACCCGCCGGTCGTCGACGTGCGCGCCGCGTCGTGGCCGTACGTCGTCCAAGCGTCGTCGAGGCAAGACGGCGGGGGAGGGGGCGGCGGGTCGACCCGCGCCGCGGGCGACTGGAGCTCCGGGACGCCGAGCGGGTCTTCGGGCGCTGGCCCGGCGCCTTGCGCACGGCCGCACGCCGCGGCGGCGACCGAGAGGAGCAGGAGCCCGAGATGGCCGGTGAAACGCAAAGCCGACCGGGCCTAGCACGCCTGGCGGTTGCGCGTCGAGACAGGACCCGTGGGCAGGGCTATCCGGCAGTTGTCGGATACCGGGCAGCAGGCTCGGCCACCTAAGCTTTCCACCCATGATTCCGGCCCGCAGCACCTTCGCCCTTTCCGTGACGCTCATTCTCTCGAGCCTCGCGCTCCTCCAGTGCAGCAGCAGCTCGGGCAACGGCGGCGTCGGCGATGTCACCTGCTCCAGCCTCAGCTCCAGCGCCGATTACACCCAGGACGCCGGCACGTGCTACCCGGACAACGACGGCATCACCGGCGGCGGCTTCACGGTCCAACTGGACGTCGACGACACCGGCTTCACGGCGACGGATGTGGACGCCGGCGCGAAGAACATCATCGCGACGCAGAACGACGCGCAGATCACGCTGACGCTGACGAACACCGGGACGAAGCCCCACGGCTTCACCGTGGCCTGCGTCAGCGTCTGCTCGGTGTACCCGACCCTGCCCAGCGGGTGCTCCCCCGACGCCTGCTTCCCGGCAGGCTCGACGATCGCCCCGATCATGCCCGGCGCGAGCGCGACGGTCACCTTCGACACGCCGACCCCCGACGGCCTGCTTTACCCCTTCGCGTCGGGGGCGCCCGGCGACAGCAACGTTCCGGGGCTGAACGACGGGCAATGGAGCCTGATGTGAGCGTGTATTACGCGTTCGCGCCGTGTTGACCGCGCTCTCTCGGAGGGGGAGACGCGCGGTCCAGTTGTCGACGTTGCTCGGTGCGCTGGCGATCACGAAGGGGGCCGCCGCCCAGGTCGTGCAGGCCGAGCCGTCGGCGCCCATCGCCCCGCCGTTCCCGGGCGGACAGGTGCCTCGCGAGACGCAGGTGGCCTTGCAGGTGGTGGTGGATGCGACGGGCGCCGTCGAGTCCGCGGTGGAGATCGCGCGCCTCCCGCGCGACGCGCCCGACGTGTTCGTAGAGGCGGCGATCGACGCCGTGACGCGGGCCCGGTTCACGCCGTCCTCGCGCGAGGGTCGTCCGATCCGATCGCGCGTCGAGTACGTCGTCGTCTTCCACCCTCCGCCCGGGGCGTCGCCGGCCGCCACAGGTCGGGCGCGGGCCCGGACCCCACCCTCGACCCCGACGCCGGCGCCGAGCCCGACCACGGCGAGCTCGCCCGTGCAGAGCGTGCAGGTCCGCGGCATCGCCTGGTCTTCGCCGCGCGGTCTCGGTGACGTCCGCGTCGATCGCGAGACGCTGACGGCCTCGCCGCGCCAGCAGACGAGCGAGATGCTCTCGGCCGCCCCCGGCTTCTTCGTCGATCACGAGGACGGGGAGGGCCTCGGCAACGACGTCTACCTTCGCGGCTTCGATCTCGACAACGGCTCGGGCATCGAGATGAAGGTCGGCGAGGTCCCCATCAACATCCCGCTCCACATCCACGGCCAGGGGTACGCGGACGTCAACTTCATCATCCCCGAAGTGGTGCGGAGCATCCGGGTGCTCGAGGGTCCCTACGATCCGCGCCAGGGAGACTCGGCGATCGTGGGCAGCGCGCTCTTCGACCTCGGCGTTCCCGAGCGAGGCTACCAGGTCAAGTCCACCTACGGCTCCTTCGGCCAGGCGCGGCTCGTCGGCATCGCCGCGCCGAAGGAGGCGAGCGACGAGACGTTCGCCGCGTTCTCGCTGCGCGAGACGAACGGCTTCGGCCAGGATCGGGCGTCGAAGTCGGCCTCGCTCAACACCCAGTACGGCACCGATGTGACCGACAGCGACCACCTGCGCCTCCTCGCCACGGCGTACGCCGCGAGCGGTTCCCTCCCCGGCGTCGTGAGGCAGGACGACGTGAACGCCGGCCGCATCGGGTATTACGGCGCGTATCCCTATTTCAACTCGTACCTTCCTCTGAACTGCAGCTCGGCCTCGTGCGCCCAGCCGGCCCAGGGCGTCGACGCCGCGCGCGTCATCGTGGCCGCGGAGCTCGACCACACGACCGACAAAGGCGCGCACCTCGAGATCGCGCCGTGGTTCATGTGGACCAATTTCCTGTCGCGCCAGAACTACACGGGTGACCTCAACAGCTCCAACCTCCAGCCCGGCCTCGGGAGCCTGGGCGACCTCTGGCAGCTCACGAACGTCGAGAGCGCGTGGGGGGCGACGGCGCGTTTCCATGCGGCGCCCGTTCACCTCGGGAGCTTCGTCGAGATCGTGATGGAGCCCGGCGTCTCGGTGCGGGCCGGTCACACCGACCAGAGCAAGGACCTCGTCAACCCCGCCGACCTCGACCCGTGGGACTACCGCGAGGGCTACGGGCTCGACACCGTCGACATCGCCGGATACCTCGACCTCGACGTACGGCTCTGGAAGAAGCTCCGCATCTCGGGCGGCGCGCGCGCCGACTTCCTCGACGTCGGCATCACCAACAAGCTGGCCGGGGTGGTGCCTCCGATCCCGAGCGGCGCGCTCCAGGGGTCGAACACCAACGTGTCCGGGGTGGCTCCCGGGCCCCGCGTCACCGCCGCCTACGAGCTCACCCCGGAGCTGACGCCGGTCATCTCGGCGGGGGAGGGCTTTCGGTCGCTCGATGCCGGGAGCCTGACGCTGTGCAACCAGCCCACCCTCAAGCTGACCGGCGTGCCGAGCAGTCAGCTGAAGCCTTGTACGCCGGGGCAGCCGGACTCCCAGGTCACGAGCATCGAGGCGGGCTTTCGCTCGGAGGCCGCCAAGGGCCGCTACGTGACGACGCTGACGGCGTTCCAGACGCAGGTCGCCAACGAGCTGGTCTTCGAGGTGGCCTCGGGCGGGCTGACGACGGAGAGCGCGAGCACGCGGCGCGGCATCGTGGGGTCGTTCCTGGCGCGTCCGACGGGGTGGCTGCTCGCGTCGAGCGCGGTCTCCGTCCAGACGGCGACCTTCAACACGCTGGTCGTCGGGAGCTCGCACTACGTGCCCAACGTCCCCGCTTTCCTGTGGCGCACCGACGTCAACGCCCACGGAGAGCTCTTCCGGTTCAGGAACACACCGGTCACCGGGCGCCTCGGCGTCGGCTACACGGCGCTCGCGGGCCGCCACGTGAACGACATCATCATCGCCCCGCCGAACAACGTCCTCAACGCGCTCGGCTCGGTGCGCTACCGGTTCGTCGAGCTCGGCTTCGACATGTTCAACGTGCTGGGCCTCAAGTACGCCGACGACGAGGAGTACTACGTCTCCAACTGGAGCTTCCAACCCGGGCAGAACCGGGCTTCGGCGCAGGTTCACCTCGTCGCGGCGCCACCACGCACGTCGCTCGCGACCCTGACGCTCTACCTCTGACGCCCCGGCCCACCCGCTTGCGCAACGGCGAATGCCGATGTTAGGTCCGGACCTTGCTGAGGACACCGGACATGCGGACTTTCTTCGTGCGACTCGCCATCTCCGTTGGCGCCGTGACCGTGGTAGCGCTGCCGCTGGCTTGCCACAAAGGCAGCACCGAGTCGGCGCCCGCGGGGGAAACGGCATCGTCGGCCAGCGCCGACGCGTCCCCGTCGGCGGCCTCCAAGGGGGCCTTTCCCGTGCCCAGCGCGAGCGTCAACCTGGTGCTCGATCCCCAGGGTCTCCCGCCCTACGACGGCCCGACCGGAAGCGTGGAGGGGACCGTGACCGTACAGGGGCCCCCGTCGCCGAGCGTCGCCGTGAACACTTCCCAGTGCCCCGCCGCGCTGGAGACGTACGGCAAGCTGTTCCGCGAGGGAACCGCCGACACGCCGAACGGCCCACGGGCCCTCGCCGACGCGGTCGTGGTGATCATCGGCTATTCGGGCTTCTACCTGCCGGACAAGAACGACGCGGTGAAGGTGACCATCACGCCGAGCTGCGCGTACCCGACGCGCACCATCGCCATCACCTACGGCCAGCGGCTCGAAGTCGCGAACCAGAGCCGGCTGCTCTTCGCGCCCGCCATCGACGATTCGATGAACACGGCCGTGATGGTCGCGCCTCCCCGCGAGAACGGAGAGCCGGTGAAGCTTTACCCGGACAAGGCAGGCCACTTCCTGCTGACCGACCACATGGAGCCGTACGTCCGGGAGGACCTCTATGTCTTCCGTCACCCGCTCCACGCGGTGACGGACCTGGCGGGCCACTATCGCATCGACGGCGTACCCGTGGGCAAGCTGAAGGTCGGCGTCCACCACCCGACCATCGACGCGGACGCCGAGTCTCCGGTCGAGGTGACGGCCGGCGCGGTGCAAAAGGTCGATCTCGCCCTGACGTTCACGCCGAAGCCCAAGGTCAAGGTCGACGGCGGACCCACGACGACGAAGCGGTGTCTCCGCTGGGTCGACCCGGCCACCAAGCTGAAGTGCGCGGAGTACGATCGCACCAACGACTGAGAGGCGACCGACGGACAATTCCTTCATGCTCCCCGACGCCGTCCTCCAGAAGCTCGAAGGGCTGCCGCCTCAATCCGGCGTCTATCTCTTCAAGGACAAGAAGGGAGCGGTCGTCTACGTCGGCAAGGCCAAGAGCCTGCGTTCGCGGGTCCGGAGCTACTTCCAGGAATCGCAAGGGGACCAGCGCGCCTTCATTCCGATCCTCCAGCGCACGATCGGCGACCTCGAGACCATCGTCACCGCCAACGAGAAGGAGGCGACGATCCTCGAGAACAACCTCATCAAGGAGCACCGGCCCCGCTACAACGTCAAGCTCCGCGACGACAAGGACTTCATCACGCTGCGCCTCGGACGCCTCGGCGCGGGCGAGCCATGGCCTCGCCTCGAAGTGGTCCGCCGGCCGACGCCCGACGGCGCCCGCTACTTCGGCCCCTACCACTCGGCGACCGCCGCGCGGCGCACGCTCCACCTCGTCAACAAGCACTTTCAGCTCCGGACGTGCAGCGACGTCGAGTTCGCGAGCCGCAAGCGCCCGTGCCTCCAGCACCAGATCAAGCGTTGCCCCGCGCCGTGCGTGCTGCCGGTCGAGCGGGCGTGGTACGCCGAGCAGGTCGACTCGGTCGCGAAGTTCCTCGAGGGGAGGCACGACGAGCTGTCGCGCGAGCTCGACGGGCGCATGAAGGACGCCGCGCGCGCCATGCACTTCGAGCTCGCGGCCGTGTACCGCGACCAGCTGCGCGCCATCGAGAAGGTGCGGCAGGACCAGCGCGTCGTGACGATCGACGACATCGACCGCGACGTCATGGGCTTCTACCGCGAGGGGGAGCTCGTCGAGATCGCGCTCCTCCACGTGCGCGCCGGCAAGCTTCAGGACGTGGGGACGTACGCCATCCGGCAGGCCGAGATCCCGGACGAGGAGATCGTCGCGGCCTTCGTCGCCCAGCACTACGGAGGCTCGCTGGTCCGGGAGACCGAGGACGCAGGGCTCCCGACGACGCTGGTGCCCGACGAGATCATCCTGCCGTGCGAGCCAGAGGGCGTGGAGGGCATCGCGGAGTGGCTCGCCGACCGGGCCGGACACAAGGTGTCGCTTCTCTTGCCGCGACGCGGGCACCGCGTGGACCTGCTGGCGATGGCGAACGACAACGCGCGCCACTCGTTCGTCGAGAAGCAGCGCCAGAGCGACGACGTGCAGGAGCGGCTGCGCGATCTCCAGGAGCGGCTGCGCCTCGCCACGCTCCCGCGGCGCATCGAGTGCTGCGACATCTCGCATCTGGGAGGCGGCGACACGGTCGGCGCGATCGTGGCGATGACCGACGGAGAGCTCGACAAGAAGCGCTACCGCACCTTCAACGTGAGGGGCGACGCCGTATCCCGCGAGGGCGCGGGCGGCGCGACGGGCGTGAACGACGACTACGGCGCGATGTACGAGGTCCTCGCCCGGCGCTTCCGAAGGGCGTTGAAGGCAGAGGAGCTGCCGGAGACGCTGGCGGAGAGCAACCCCGAACGCGAGAGCGATACGACGTGGGACGCGCCGGATCTCTTCGTGGTCGACGGCGGTCGCGGGCAGCTCGCCGTGGCGCAGGCGGCGGCGCACGATCTCGGGCTGCACGATCTCTGCATCGTCGCGCTGGCGAAGGAGCGCGAGAACCTCGCCGGAGACACGCTCGTCGACCGCGTGTACCTGCCGGGCCAGAAGAACCCGGTCCCTCTGAGGAGCAGCACGACGTCGCTCTTTCTGCTCGCGCGGATGCGCGACGAGGCGCACCGGTTCTCCAACCGGGCCCGGATGCGCATCGGCAAAAAGCGCCGGTTCCACTCGCCGCTCGACGACGTCAAGGGCCTCGGACCGAAGGCCAAGAAGGCGCTCCTCCAGCACGTGGGAAACCTCGCCGCCATCCGCGCCGCCGCCGACGAGGCGCTCCTCGCCGTACCGGGCGTCACGGCTCGCCATGTCCGCGCGTTGCGCCGGGCCTTCCCACCCACGCCCACACTCGAGGGCGAGAGGGATCCATTGCCAACGGCGGGCCGCTGAACGCCAACCGCGTTGACGATCGACGTGGCATACTATCCGGCAATTGCCGGAGATTCCCCGGGCATGGTAGTAGCACTGCGACCGGTGCCCGCGACTCGCGCCGTCGCCAGTTCTCGAAGGAGAGAGCGATCATGATCCGTACGTTGAAGGTGGGATCCACCGCCGCCCTGCTCTTCGGAGTGCTCGGGATCCTCGGCGCGGGATGTCTCACGCGCCCAGTCACCAACGCCAGCCCCCTCATCCAGACGAACTTCACGTCGGTGGTGCACAACCAGTCCGTCGACAAGGTCGATCTGCTGTTCATGATCGATAACTCGGCGTCGATGGGCGACAAGCAGGCGCTCCTGGCGCTGGCCGTGCCGGACATGATCAACCGCCTCGTCGCCCCGAACTGCGTCGACGACAACGGAAACCCCGTCACCCCCCCGGCGACGGCGGACGTCAACGGCAACTGCACGAACGGCAAGGCCGAATTCCCGCCCGTGCACGACATGCACATCGGCGTCGTGACCTCGTCGCTCGGCGGACGCGGCGGCGACCAGTGCAGCGACACGGCGACGAACCCGGCGAACACGATGCTCAACGCCCACAACGACGACCGGGGAGAGCTCATCAACCGCGGCGGCGTCTCGGGGAATCCCACGGTCGAGAACACGGCGCCGGACCTCAACTCCAGCTACTTCCTCTCCTGGTTCCCCAACGTCACGACGAACACGGGCCATCCCGCGCCGCTGCCTCCGGCCGTCTCGGTGACGACGACGCTCGTCAGCGATTTCACGACGCTCGTCGAAGGCGTTCACGAGCACGGCTGCGGCTTCGAGGCGCAGAACGAGGCGTGGTACCGCTTCCTCGTGCAGCCCGATCCGTTCGACTCGATCACCAAGGTCAAGACGCAGGCGCAGTTCTCGGGGGTCGACGCGACGATCCTCCAGCAACGGCACGACTTCCTCCGGTCCGACTCGCTCCTCGCCATCATCGTGGTGACCGACGAGAACGAGGAGGCGGCCGACCCGCTCTCCATCGGCGCGCAGGGCTGGGCGTTCGACAACCAGGACTTCCCGGGCTCGGCCAGCGGCGCCTCGCCGCAGGGGACGGTCGAGTGCCAGAACTTCGATCCGAACAATCCGATGACGACGGGCCCGAACGACCCGAACTGCACGTCGTGCGCGTTCATCGGGGGCGACCCGAACTTCGCGATGCGATGCCCGAAGGACGGGGCCAGCGGCGCGAACGGCTACCTCGATCCGAGCGATGACACGCTCAACACGCGCTTCTATCACCAGAAGCTGCGGTTCGGTCTCTTCGCAGGGTACCCGACGTCCCGCTACGTCCGCGGGATGCAGAATGCGACGGTGCCGGATTCCGCTCACGAGCACGACAGCAACGGCAACTACGTCGGCGACCAGGACGCGAACGCGAACTGCGTCAACCCCATCTACGCGCAGAACCTGCCGACCTCGGCGACGGGACCGACGGATCCGGCGCTGTGCAACTTGACGCGCGGAACGCGCACGTCGGACCTCGTCTATTACGCGGCGATCGCCGGCGTACCCCACCAGCTGCTCCAGTCGAAGCCCGGGGACGGGACGTGCCCGACGGGCACGGCGGCTGCCGACTGTCCGCAGAAGGACACGCTGACCGACGCCGACTGGAAGCTCATCGAGGGCAACGATCCCGAGAACTACGACTTCAGCGGGGCCGACTTCCACATGGTGGAGAACTGGGATCCGCGCACGACGCCGGGCTCGGTGTGGAGCGCGGAGGAGCACGGACCGCTCGCCGGCAACATCATGGCGAACGCCTCGGCGTGCCCTCCGACCATGGGCGGGAGCGTCAAGGGCCAGCCGCTGTGTGACCCGATCAACGGCCGCGAGTGGGCGACCAGCAAGGGTGACCTCCAGTTCTCGTGCATCTTCGATTTGACTCCGCAGTTCGGCGGCGTCGGCAAGGACTGCTCGCAGGCCGAGTACCAGGGCGCCTGCGACTGCTCGTCGACGTCGATCAACAACGGCACGCAGCTCTGTGACTCGGCGACGCCGACGCTCCAGGTCTACGGAAAGGCCTACCCGTCGGTGCGCGAGATGATCATCGCCAAGGCGATGTCGAAGTCGACGTCGGGCGACCAGGGGATCGTGTCGAGCCTTTGCCCCATCCACGTGACCGACGAGTCGGGAGGGAGCGACCCGCTCTACGGCTACCGGCCCGCGGTCAACGCCATCATCAACCGGCTGAAGGCTTCGCTCAGCAACCAGTGCCTGCCACAAAAGCTCCAGCCCGATTCCGCCGGCAACGTGCCGTGCCTCATCCTCGTGCAGCTCGGTACGGCGGTGGGGCCGGGCTCCTGCGCGAACCCGGGCGCCGCGTGCGTCAATAGCCAGGGCCTCTTCGGGCCGGGCGACATTCCCCCGGGGCAGACCGGTCCGATCGTGAGCCAGGACATTCTGACGAAGTTCTGCGACGCCCAGGAGGCGGCGTACACGGGCATGCCCGGCGCTTCCGGCGATCCCGATACGTACCCCACGTGTGCGCTCAATCAGCTCCTGCCGAACCTGCCGAGCGGGGCGCCGAACACGGCGGACTTCCCGACGGGCGCCGCCGGTGGGTGCTCGTCGGCCACGGATGAGGGCTGGTGCTACGTGACCGGAAAGGCCGCCAATGGCTGCCCCCAGGCGATTCTCTTCACGGCCGGCGAGCCGCCGCACGGTTCGACGGTCAGCCTGCAGTGCATCGAGCAAGCGGTCACGGTGCTCGACGGCGGGGAAGACGGCGGGTCGAGCGGCGGCGGAGACTGATCGCCGGAACCCTGCAGGGCGGATAGCGGCGCGGTTCCCGAGCGGGCCGCGCCGTTCTTCTTTGCGGCCGCGTATGCTACGTGGCGCACCATGGCGCCGACGAAGAGGAGCATCCTCGTCATCGACGACGAGCCTCACATCGTGATGGGGCTGCGCGACGCTCTCGAATTCGAGGGGTTCCGCGTGCTCGCGGCGGGCAAGGGGAAGGAGGGAATCGCGCTGGCGCGGAGCGAGGCCCCCGACGCCATCATCCTCGACCTCATGCTGCCCGACGTGAACGGCTACGCGGTCTGCGAGGAGCTGCGGCGGATCAACGCGTTGGTCCCCATCCTGATGCTGACCGCGCGCTCGCAGGAGACGGACAAGATCCGTGGCCTCGACGCCGGGGCCGACGACTACGTGACGAAGCCCTTCGGTGTGAACGAGCTCATCGCGCGCATCCGAGCGATCTTCCGCCGCGCGCACGCCGCGCGGGGGGCCGCGTCGATCCCCGAGACGCTGGCTCTGGGCGAGGCGACGGTGAACTTCACGGCGCAGACCGTCAGCGCGCGCGGACGCGAGCACACGCTGTCCTTTTACGAGGTGGAGCTTCTTCGCATGCTGGCCGAGCGTGCCGGTCAACCCGTCGCGCGGGATGAGATTTTGACGAAGATATGGGGGCTCGAAGGCTCGTCGACCAACCGCACCGTCGACAACTTCATCGTGAAGCTCCGCAAGAAGATCGAGCGAAGCCCGGACAAGCCGCAGCACATCCTGACGGTCTACGGGTTCGGCTACAAGCTCGCGACGCCTCCGTAGCCAACGTGCCGTCATGCTGAGCCCGAAGGGCGGAGCATCCCACGGCAGGAGCGTGGGGTCCCTCGGCGTCGCCTCGGGATGCTGGCTTCACTTGCCCGACGCGATGAACACGACGTCGAGCCGCTCGTTGCGGGCTCTCTGCTTCGCGTCGCCCGGATCGACGAGCGGCGCGCGCGTCCCCGCCAGCTCGGGCTTGATGCGCCCCGCCGACGCCCCGCCCGCGACCAGAGCTTGCACCGCGGCTCCCGCGCGCCGGGCATCCGCGTCGTCCTTCGGGCGGGACGGCACAGCGTCGTGCACGACCACCTGGACCGCGAACCCCGGGTGCGCCGCGGCCACGCGGCCCAGGTCTTTCAGCCGCGTCGTCGCGTCGGCGCCCAGCTCGGCCCCGCGAAACGCGTCGTGAAGCGTCACCACGACCCCGCGCTCGTCGCGCGCCGGGTCCCAGCCGCCGCTCGCCGACAGCTCGGACAAGAGCGCATCCGAGGCGCCCGCGTCGTCGCCCGAGGCGCGTCGCGCGCGCGTGAGGACGTCGAGACAGCGGGCCCGCACGCGGGCCGCCGTGTCGATCGGCGCGGGCCGCGGGCCCATGGCCAGCCGGCCGTCGAGCTTCGCGATCTCGCCGTCGGCGTCGGCGAGCCCCGCGGCGTCCGCCGTGATGAGGCGCGCCGCGCCGCACAGCAGCCGGGCCTCCACAGCGAGCGCACGCGCCGCCACGAGCCGGGCCGCCTCGTGCTCCCCCGTCGCCGGGGCGCTCGAGGCCGGGAGCAGCCGCTCGCGCGACAGACGCACGCGCTCGTCGAGCTCCGCCGCCTCACGCTCGAGCTGCGCGCGCGAGCCCTCGATCGCCTGCACCTGCGTCGTCGCGTCGTCGAGCGTCTTCTGCGCGTCGGCCAGCTCCGTCGTCGCCCGGGCCAGCCGCACCACGGCGAGCGCGTGTCCGTACGCCGCCACGGCCCTCTGAGCATGCAGCACCGCGCCCACGTCGTCGCCCGCCGCGTGCTCTTCGAGCGCGATGCGCCTCTCCTGCTCGGCTCGCGCGTAGGCCTCCGGCGCGAGCTTCGCCCCCTCTTGCGTCGCGGGAGCGGCCCGCGCGCGCTCCACGTCGTCGAGCGCCGCGACCTGCATGACCGCCCCGCCGCAGCCGAGGAGCAGGCTCGCCGCCATCGCCGCCGCGAGGACCGACGCCGCGCGCCTCACGGCGCCCCTCCGGTCGCCGCTTTCGGCGGCCTCTTGGCCCCCTCGGAGGAGGCGCCCTTTTTTCCGGCCCCCTTCTTTCGCGGCGGAGGCGGCGGGTCGCCCTCGTGCACCTCGACCGCGACGTGGTCGACCTTGCCGGCCTTCTCGGCCTCCTCGAGCTGCGCCCGGAGCCGGCCCACGTGGGCGATCCCCTCCTCGACCTGCGCGCGCGTGCGCTCGAGCTGCGCCTGCGCGTCGACGGCCTTGCGACGCAGCTCGGTCGCCGTCGCCTCGGCGTCGACCGCTTTCGCCAGGTCGCGCCCCGTCTGCGCCCACTCGAGGGCCAGGGCGTCCGCGGCCTTGGCGTGCGCCTCATCGCCCGCGGCACGAAGCCGCGTGGCTCGCTCGAGAGCGTTCTTCGCGCTCGCCACAGCGTCGGCCGTCACGACCGTGTGCCCCGAGTCGTGCTCGAGCTGCTGCACGAGCGCCTCGGCCGCGGCGTGGTCGTCGGCGCCCTGGGCCCCCGCAGAGCCGGTCGCCAGCAGCCCTGCGACGGCCACTCCCCCGGCCGTGCGCCCCCATCGTCGCCATCGCTGAGAAAGCATTCGAGCCCACTCGATGCCGTGCGGCGCGGGCTTTGTCAATTCGGACGCGCGGCCCGGGCATTGCGGCCGCCCGGCCCGCGCCCTAGACAGCGATCCGCACATGCCCCGCGCCCGTGTTTCCTGGGACGACTACTTCATGAACATCGCGCGGGAGGTCTCCACCCGCTCCACCTGCGACCGCAAGTTCGTCGGCGCCGTCATCGTGCGCGACAAGAGCATCCTCGCCACCGGCTACAACGGCAGCATCCGAGGCCTACCCCACTGCGACGAGGACGGTCACCTGATGGAGGACGGCCACTGCGTCCGCACGGTGCACGCCGAGGCCAACGCGATCGTGCAGGCGGCGCGCAACGGGGTCCGTGTCGACGGCGCGCACATTTACGTGACGGCGAGCCCTTGCTGGGGGTGCTTCCGGCTCATCGCGAACGCGGGCATCGGGCGCATCTGCTTCGGGGAGCTCTATCGCGACACGCGCATCTTCGACGTCGCGACGCGCCTCGGGCTCGAGCTCGTCGACATGTCGAGCGCCGTCCTCGCGAAGGCGCCGGCGTGAGCGGGGAGAGCCGGTCGACGCCGCTCGGCGTCGCGGTGATCCAGGGCGGCCCGTCGACGGAGGCGGAGGTGAGCCGCGCGTCGGCCAAGGGTGTGGCGCGCGCGCTGGAAGAGGCGGGGCATCGCGTCGTGCGGCTGGAGCTCGACGCTTTCCTGTCCGAGTCGCTCCGCACCGGCGGCTACGACGTGGTCTTCCCGGTGGCGCACGGCGCGGTCGGGGAGGACGGCGCGCTGCAGGGGCTCCTGGAGGTCCTCGATCTCCCGTACGTGGGCTCGGGTGTCCTCGCCAGCGCGCTCGCGATGCACAAGCGCGTGGCCCGCGTGCTCTTCGAGCGGGCGGGGCTTCCCGTGGCGCCGGGGTTTGCGGTCGCTCGAGGAGGGGAGGGCGCGCGCGCGGCGGCCGAGCGGGCCCGCCGCGATATCGGCGCACGCCTCGTCGTGAAGCCCTCGTCCCACGGCTCGGCCATCGGCGTGGCGCGGCTCGAGGCCGAGGCGCCGGTGGACGACGTGGCGCGCGCGCTCGAGGCGGCGTGGGCGCTCGACGAGTTCGCCGTGGTGGAGCACTTCGCGCGCGGGCGCGAGGTGACCTGCGGTGTGCTGGAGCTCGAGGGGCGACCGACGGCGCTGCCGCCGACCGAGATCCTGTCGCCGAACGATCCCTTCTACACGTACGAGGCGCGCTACGCCCCCGGCCGCAGCGTGCACGTCTGCCCGGCCGACCTTCCGGCCTCGGTCCTCGCACGGGTGCAAGAGGTCGCCGTCGGGGCGCACGTCGCGCTCGGATGCCGGGATCTCTCGCGGGTCGACCTCATCGTGGGCGACGGCGAGGACACGGCCGCGGTCACGCTGCTCGAGGTCAACACGCTCCCGGGGATGACCGCGACGAGCCTCTACCCCGAGGCGGCCGCGGTGCACGGTCTCCCGATGCCGCGGTGGTGCGATGCCCTGGTCGTCCGCGCACACGCGCGCGGGCCGACGAAGCGGCACCGGCCCCTGCCGCTTCCGCTGTGACTGCGCTCTCGGCGGGGCTGCGCGATGCGGCGTGCGCTGTCAGCGGATCGGGAGCCAACATTCGCCGTCTCCGCGCGTCCAACGCCCCGACCGCCCCTGGACATGCGTGTGCCGGGGGCCCACTCTTTGAACTGGGACAGTACCGAGAGAAGAGGTTCCCGGGTGGTGACTCGCGACTCGCTCTACGGCGAGCGGATCGTCTGGCAGGGGCGCTGCCGGGCGGTGACCGTGCCTTTCCTTCACAAGGTCGTCTCCGTCATGGCCGCCGTTCTGTCGGTCGTGACGCTCTCGTATGCCCTCGTGGTCGCCAAGTCGCTCGCCGTGCCCGTCGGCGGGATGATCCTCTTCGCCGGCTGGTGCGCGACCCTCGCGCTCGCCGCGTGGCGCTTCCCGCTGTGGTGGCGCTCCCGGGTCGAGTACCTCGTCACGGAGAAGCACGTCATCTGGCGGCGCGGCCGGTTGAGGCGGACCATCGACAGGAAGCAGATCAGCTACGCGCTCGTGCGCTGGAATCCGCGCGACGCCTCCATCGGCGACCTCGTCATCGTCCGCGCGGTCCCGACGGGCGCGCTGCGGCGAACGCTCTCGCTCACGCTGCACGACGTGGACGCGCCCGATCGCCTCTGGGCGATCATCCGCGGCGTCGAGCCGAGCGTGCCGCTGGGCAACGGCGACCGCCCGCTGGCGCAGCGGCTCGATCCGGGCGAGCGCGTGCTCTGGTCGGGCTCCCCGCTGGCGTCGGCGTGGACCGCGCGGCGCGCGGCGACGGCGGCGGTGGGCGGCGTGCTGGCGCTCC
The DNA here is from genome assembly GCA_036501935.1 of Polyangiaceae bacterium. Classification (GTDB taxonomy): domain Bacteria; phylum Myxococcota_A; class Polyangia; order Polyangiales; family Polyangiaceae; genus Palsa-1150. Next base: position 125,443 of record DASXZL010000001.1, read on the forward strand.
TCTTCGTTCGATCGATGGTCAAGTCGGTGCCGACGCTCGCGCGCGTCTTGCGCCTCCACGCGCTGCCTCCGGTGCTCGCGGCCGTCCTCGTCGGCGGCGCGGCGCTCGGGATGCTGCTCCTCCTCGCGGTGGCCGTGGGCGTCGCGTACGCCGCGGTGCTCCGCCCCGTGCGCCTCGCGCGCGTCACGCGCTACTTCGTCACCAACGCGCGGGTCCTCATCCGGCGCGACAACGAGGAGCTGTCGCTCGACCGCTCGCGCATCGCGTTCGTCATCGACGCCCCGTGGAAGAAGCTCCACGACGTGTTTCTCGTGCTCGACGGGCCCCAGGCGCGCGCCATGGCCCCGAGCGGCGCCTTCGGCACCGAGGAGCGCAACGACGCCCTTCGCCCCGTCTTCGCCGCGATCGCCGACGCCGACATCGTCGGCGAAATCCTCAAGCGAGCCGCCTGAAGCCTCTCTAGCCGAGCTGCGAGGTGCGGACGGCGATGCCGAGGGCGCGGCGGACTTCGGCGTAGCGGGGGGAGACCGAGAAGGGCACGAGATCGCGGAGCCGGTCTGCGGCGGAGAGGCCGCCGACGACGTGGCCGTCGACCGAGAGGACGCGCGCCGCCACGGTGACGTCCCCGCACGCGAGCAGCCCGGCGCGGCAGGCCGCGCGCTCCACGGAGCGGAGCCACGCGAGGAGATCGAGCTGGCCGCCGCGGTCCGTGAGCGCGCGGACCGCCGTGGCGAGCGCCCCTCGATGGGCCGGATCGAGCCGCTTGCCGAGCTCGCGCCGGGCGAGCTCCACGTCGGGGGCGAGCTGGCCGGTCTGCCCGATGACGAGGTGGATCGCGGCGGTCACGAGCGCGCGGAGCTCGGCCACCTGCGGATAGAACGTGAGCATCCGCCCCGTCATGCGCACGTGTCCGAGCTCGCGCGCGAAGAGAAACGACAGCTCGGTCACCGACCGCCCCGTCAGCACCGATGGCCCGAGCGCGAGCGCCGGCTCCTGCGTCGGCATCACCGCGACCCCGCCCGGCACGTCGTGCGGGCGGAGATAGACCGCCGGCGTCGGCACGCCGAGGAGCTTCGACACCCAGACCGCCGTCCGCACCGCGCTCACCGTCGTCCGCTCGACGTCCTGCCGCTCGCTCGGTTCGGGCTTCGGCAGGGTCTTCGCTGCTCGGAGCTGGTCGACGCGCGCCGCGATGGCGGCGGGGGCGATGGCCGCGAGGAGGCCGGAGACGACGCCGTCGAGCTCGGAGGGCAGGAGCGCGCGCCAGCCCGCGTCGTCGAGCGGTTGCGCCGGCCGGACCGCGACCTCCGGGGCGAACTGCTGATAGGTCATCTGCTCGTCGAGGTCGGCCTCCCCGAGGTGCACCAGCACACCGCACGCGGCGTACGCGCGGTCGGCGTCGGCGACGCGCGTGGAGATGCGCGCGAGGGCGCGGAAGGTCTCGGCGCGCGCCGGGGCGTGCTGCGCGGCGACCTCGAGGCATCGCACGGCGAGGGCATCCTCGCCGTTGTCCTCCAGCAGCCGCGCCAGTCGCGTGAGCGCCTCGACGTCGTCGGGCCTCAGCACGACGAGCCGGTCGAGCGCCTGGATGGCGCCCGGCCGGTCGCCGAGGTGCACCTCCCGGACGCGCGCCAGCTTGTCGAGGAGCGCTGCCTCGGCCTCTCTTCGCCCCGCGAGCCTCGCCAGGTGGCGTACGTACGCCCGCTCGGCGCCGGCGAAGTCCCCCTCGCCCAGCAGGACCTTCTCGATCGCGTCGAAGGCGCCCGGCACCTCGGGGTCGTCCGCGATGGCGGCCTCGTAGAGCGCCACGGCGCGGCCGACGTTCTTCGCCCGCGCCGCGCTCGTCTCGGCCGCGGCGACGAAGGCCCGGGCGCGCGCCCTCGGCTCGCGGATCTGCTCGGCCGCCGCCACGGCGACGTCCACCGCCCGCGGCCAGTCGGCCGTCGCCTCGTGCACCGCACGCAGGCGATCGAGGAGCAGGCCGTCGCGCGGACGGATGCGCAGGGCCGCGTTCAACGCGTCGACGGCGACGCGCAACCCGTGGTCCGCGGCCTCGGTCAGCAGCGCGATGCGCTCGTCGTCGCTGCTCGCGAAGGCGAGGAGCCTGCGCGTCATCGCAGCGGCGACCTCGGCGTCCCCTCCGCGCCGCGCGAGCTCCCGCCGCATCGCGACGGCGCCGCGGTGCATCGGGAAGATGGCGAGCGCGTGCTCGAGGTGCCGCGCCGCCTCGTCCGGCGCTCCCCGAGCGTCCGCGATGCGCGCGAGGCACGCGAGCACCTCGGCGCGCCGCGGCCCGCGCTCGCCGGCCAGCAGCACGTCGCAGCGCGCGTACCCCTGCTGCGCGTCGTCGAGCCGTCCCTCGTCGAAGGCGCGCGACGCCTCGGCGATGCGGCGCTCGATCGCCGCGTCGTCGTCCAGCGCGACCGCGCGCCGCGCGAGCTCCTCGTGCCACGTCGCGGCGTCCACGACGCCGTCGCCCACCGGTCGGACGACGATCACGTCCTCGTCCGCCGTCCCATAGGCGTGCATCGCCATCCCGAGCGCGTGCGCGGCCCTGTCGGCGTGCGCGAGCAGCAAGAGCCGCGCGCCAGGGTGGGCGGCGAGCTCGCCGGCGGCGGCCTGGTCTGCGGCCGCCGGGGAGTCGAGCAGGAGGGCGATGCGCATGCGCCCTTGTACCGCGGAATGAAGCGGCTAGGGCCGGGCGGCCGGGCACGCGACGCCGCCCTCGATCCACAATCCGCCCTGGCACGTCTCGGAGTTGCCACCCGGCACCGTGCACGCTCCGTAGTCGCACTCGAGGCCCTCCTGCGAGCACGTGCTCCCGACGCGGGGCCGAGGCTCGGGGCAGCCGGGGGCCGGGTCCTGGCAAATCCACTCGGCGACCGCCGACGCGTCCGCGGGGAACCCGGGTCCGGCGGGCACCGTGCACGCGCAGCGTCCCTGCGGGTAGTCGCAGTAGGACCCGTACGGTGAGCAGTGCGATTCGCGGGGCACCGACGCGAACGACGACGGGCACATCCCCTGCGGAGCCCCTCCGCAGTCGAGGCCGCCGGGTCCCTGGAGGGTCACCTGCCAGCGACCGCCGTTGCACAGGGCCATCTCGTCGCAGTCCTGCACGTTGCTCGACCCCCACTCGCACGTCAGCCCCTGGGGCCCGCACGCGTCGCCGTCGCTCGGGGGGCTCGACGGGCACGGCGTGGCGCCGGTGCCGCCGTCCCCGCTCCCCCCGCCGTCGCTTTCCGTCCCGCCGCCGAGCGCACCCTGGGTCGCGCCGCCGCACGCGAGCAGCATCACGGCCACGGCTCCTGCGATGAACCTCATGAGCTCAGTGTACCCCTTCGAGCCGAGCGTCGACGCGAGCGCGGGGATCGCGCCGGCAATGCTAGGCTGGGCCTATCCCCGTGATCGGCATCGGCAGCCTCGTCAACGGCAAGTACCAGATCACGAGGCTCCTCGGCGACGGCGGGATGGGGTCCGTCTACGAGGGCAAGCACACGGTGCTCGGGACGCGCGTCGCCATCAAGGTGCTCCACCCGGAGCTCGGACGGCGCACAGGGCTCGTCGAGCGGTTCCTCCAGGAGGCGCGGGTCGCCGCCCAGATCCGCAGCGCGCACGTCGTGCAGGTGACGGACGTGGACCGCACGCCCGAGGGCGACGCGTACATCGTGATGGAGCTGCTCGAGGGCGAGCCGCTGTCGGCCGTCATGGAGCGCCAGCGGCGCCTGCCCGTGGCGACCGCGTGCGACTACACCCTGCAGATCCTCGAGGCGCTCGAGGCGGCGCACGCGCTCGGCGTCATCCACCGCGATCTGAAGCCCGAGAACGTGTTCGTCACGTTCACGGCGGGCAAGCCGCTGCTCAAGCTCATCGACTTCGGCATCGCGAAGGCGCGCCGCACCGACCCGCAGGAGAAGAAGCTCACCGTGGCCGGCGTCGTGATGGGCACGGCCGAGTACATGGCGCCCGAGCAGGCGCGGAGCGCGGACCGGGTCGACGCCCGGGCGGACCTCTACGCCGTCGGGGTCATGTTCTACGAGATGATCGCCGGCGCGCGTCCGGTGAACGGCGACGACGCGCGCATCATCGCGCTCAAGGTCGAGCGCGGAGAGATCATCCCGCTCGTGCAGGCCGCGCCCGACGCCCCGCGGGAGCTCGCGGGCCTGGTGCATCGCGCGATGGCGGCGCGGCCCGAGCTGCGCTTCGCGTCGGCGACCGAGATGCGCCTCGCGCTCGAGAAGGCCGTCAGCGCGCGGCGGATGACGGGTGCCCCCGCGGGCGGGGCGACCGGTCCGGTGCCTTCGGCCGCCGCCCCTTCACCGGAGCTGACGCCGACGGGCACGCTGAAGAACGTCTCGGCGCAGCAGGTGATCGCCGGCGCGGCGGGGCGCCCGGCTACGGCCCCGCTTCAGGCCTCTCCGGCCGGTCCCTCGGCCAGCGGGCACGAGGCGTCGCCGAACACCGAGCGCGCGCCCCCGTTGGCCACGGCGATGACGGGACCGCTGCAGGCGATGGCGCCGGCGACGCCCGTGTACGCCGGCGTCGCGATGTCTCCGGCGCCCCAGGGAGGGGGCGACCCTCGCCGTGGAGGCGCGGGGCGCATCGCGGCGCTCGTCGCGCTGCCCATCCTGCTCGGCGCGGGCATCGTGATGGTCCTCGTGGCGACCGGGACGTGGTCGCCCACTTCGAGCGCCGACCCGCGGCCGCCGCTGCCGCTCGCGACGCGCACCGCGCAACCCGAGGCCGCCGCGCCGACGAACGCAGGCCCGCCGACCGTGGAGACCGCGTCGCCGACCGGGTCGCCCGTTCCGACGCTCTCGCCGAATCACCCGGGCCCGAGCCCCGGGCCGGGGCCAGGTCCGCGCCCGGGTCCCTCGAGCCATCCGCCCCCGCATGCGATCCCGGACGCCGGCGGCGGCGCGCCTCCGCCGTTCATCCTGCCGTCCACGCTCCCGACCGCGTTCCCGAGCGGCCTCGGTCTGCCGCCGGGATTCCCGACGGCGTTCCCGGCCTGGCCGCCGCCCGCGCCGCCGTCGCCCGCGCCGGCGGGGAGCTCCGGGAGCATCTGAGCCGTGCGCGTCGCGGTCGTCGGGGGCGGCGCGTGGGGGACGGCGCTCGCGTGCCACGCGGCCCGCCTGGATCACGACGTGTCGATGTGGGCGGTCGAGCCGGAGGTGGCCGACGACGTGACGCGCCGCCACGAGAACACGACCTACCTTCCCGGGATCACGCTCCCCGCGCGTCTTCGCGCCTCGACCGACGTCACGGCGGTCGTGGGGGACGCGCGGCTCGTCGTGCTGGTCCCACCGTCCGAGTACCTGCGGCCGGTGGCGGCGCGCGTCGCGGCGGCGCTGCACGACGACGCGCTCGTCGTCGTCGCGACGAAGGGCATCGAGGAGACGACGCACGCGCTGATGACCGACGTGGTGCGAGAGACGCTGCCGCGGGTCTCGCCGGGCCGGCTCGCGGTGCTCTCGGGGCCGAGCTTCGCGCGCGAGGTGGCCTCGGGGCTGCCGACCGACGTCGTCGCGGCGTCGGCGGGGATGGAGGCCGCGCGCGCCGTGCAGGCGGCGCTTCACGCGCCGATGTTCCGGGTCTACGCGAGCGGCGACATGGTGGGCGTGCAAGTCGGCGGCGCCGTGAAGAACGTCATCGCGGTGGCGGCGGGCGCGTGCGACGGGCTGTCGCTCGGCCTCAACGCGCGCGCGGCGCTGACGACGCGGGGCCTCGCCGAGATGAGCCGGCTCGGCGTGGCGCTGGGCGCGGACCCGCTGACGTTCCTGGGGCTCGCGGGAGTCGGGGACCTCTTCCTGACCTGCGGCGGGGAGCTGTCACGGAACCGCAAGCTGGGGATGGCGGTGGCCGAGGGGCAGGACCCGCAGGCGTACGTGAAGGGGCACAAGTCGGTCGCGGAGGGGTTTCGCACGTCGGCGGCGGCGTGGGCGCTCGCTCGCGCGCGAGGCGTCGACATGCCCATCACCGAGCAGGTGCACCACGTCCTGCATCAGGGTCGGCCGCTGCTCGAGGCGATGAAGCTCCTCGTCACGCGCGCGCACAAGGAGGAGCTGGAGGGGATCCGGGGGTAGCGGGGCGCGAGCTCACGCACGAGCCGCGCTCGCGCGCTCCGCCCCCCATTGCTAACCTCCGTGAACCCCGTGCGTTCCCCGCTCACCGAGCCGCTGCTTCAGCTCGCCGAGGCCTGGCGCACGGTCACCCGCTCCTCCCGGCGGCGCATCGCGCTCGCGCTCGTCGCGCTCGCCTGGGTGCTCTCGCTCCTCCTGGCGCGGCACGGCACCCCACGCGACCGCCTCATCGCGGGGGTCGCCATCGGCCTCAGCGCGCTCCTCGCCGTCGCCTGGCGCCTGGTCGAGGCCCGCCGCCTCCGCGACCCTGGCCGCATCGTCCGCAGCCTCGCCCGCTCCGTCGACCCCGACCGTGCCGACCGCGCCCTGCGCGCCCTCTCGCTCCTCGGCCCGGGCGGCGAGGTGCGCGGCGAGGGGACGTCCGTCGAGCTCGCCCGCATCCACATCGCCCGCTCGCTCGCGCTCCTCCCCTCGGACCGCATCGTCGAGCGCGCGGCGCGCATCGCACGCGTCGTCGGCGCCGCGGCCCTGGTCGTCGGCGTGGGCGTCCTCGGGCTCACGCTCGCCAACGCGTGGTCCGTCCTCGAGGGCGCGGACGTCCTCGTCGCGCGCGGCGGCGTCGCGCCCGTGCCCATACGCTGGCTCGACGACATCGAGGTCGTCGCGCGCCCCCCCGACTACCTTCACGAGATCGAGCACCACGAGCTCGCCCTCTACCCCCTCGCGCTGCCCTACGGCACGCTCGTCACCGTGCGCGGCGTCCCCATGCATCCGGGGCGGCGGCTCCTCCTCAGCGACGGGACCACCGAGGTGCCCTTCGTCGACGACGGCGCGGGGGCCGTGGTCGCCCGCTGGCCGCTCACGCTGGGCACGACGCTGCACGTCGTCGCGCGCTTCGGGGCCGTCGTCGTCCCGGAGCCCGAGGGGCTCTCGCTCCAGTCCATCCCGGACTCGGCGCCCGTCGTCACGCTCGAAGGGGCTCCGCGGCAAGTGCGCCTCCTCGACGAGACGGAGGACCTGCCGCTGAAGTACGAAGCCACCGACGACCACGGGCTGCGTGAGGTGCACCTCGTGCTCCGCTCGGGCACGCGCGAAGAGCGGCGGGTGCTCGCGCACCTCGACGGCGAGACGCAGAGCAGCAAGGGCGGGCAGATGCTCAAGCTCCGCGATCCGTTCCTCCGCAAGAGCCACGCGCCCATCGAGGTCACCGTCGAGGCGAAGGACAACGATCCCCTCACGGGCCCCAAGTGGGGCGCGAGCCCGGCGCTCACGCTCATCCCGCCCGACGTGGGGGAGCCCGAGGCGCGGCGCCTCGACGGGCTCCGGGCGGTCCGCGACGGGCTGGTCGACTCGCTGGCCTGGCGCATCGGGAACGAGCCCCCGGCCGACGCGGCTGCCCGCAAGGCTTTCGTGGCGGACGAGAAGGCGCACCTCGACGCCGACGAGGCGCGCCTGCACACGACGCTGGAGGCCACCTATGGCGGCGTCCGCGTCGCCTCGCGCCTCGGGGCGATGCTGACGGCGCAGTCGCAGAAGACGCGCACCGCCGTGACGGCCGAGACGCGCGCTCCCTCCGCGTCGACCCACCTCGGCGCGGTCAAGGCCACCGAGCGGTTCGTGCTGGTGGTCGACGCGTTGATCCGTGGCCTGGGGTTTCACGACGTCCGCGAATCGGCCAAGCAGCTCGCCGACGTGGCGGACGACCTCGCGCTCGGCGCGTCGCAGATGCAGGGCGAGGACCGCGACGCGCGGTCGCACGCGGGCACGCGGATGGACGCGGCGCACCTCGTGCTGGCGGGGGGCGGGCACGTCATGGTGCGCATGGGCTCTCTCGGGCGCGACCTCGGGGAGATCGTCGACACGGACCTCCTGCGCGTGAAGCGCGGTCGCGGCGAGCAGGACTTCCTCCACGCCGAGCTCGCGGCGCGGGATCTCGCGGCGCGCCTGCGCGAGCCGGACCCGTCGTTCGGGGCGCGCGGCAGGGTCGGCCGAGGGGGAGGGGAGTCGGGGGGCGGGCACGGCACGCCGGGCGAGGACGGCGAGGACTCGGGCGACGAGGTGGATCAGGCGCAGCAGGCGGCCGAGCAAGACCTCGAGCAGCTCGCGCAGGACCACGCCGGCGAGATCGGCAAGATGGAGCAAGCCCTCGCCGGCGCGACGAGCGACGAAGAGCTGAAGGAGCTGAAGGACGAGGCCAAGCGCCACGCCGAGGCCATCCGCGAGGCCGTCCGCGAGCTGCCCACCGTGGGCCTCGGCAGCGATTCGTGGACGAGCAAGGGGGCGGCCGCCCGCGAGCTGGCCGAGCAGATGGCGCACTCGCTCGAGCAGGCGCGCCCCGACGAGGCGGTGCAGAGCGGGCGAAGCTCGCTGGGATCGCTCGACGAGGCGAAGAAGATCCTGCAGAAGAGCGCCTGGCTGGAGGACCCGAACGGCGAGGAAGGCAAGCGCCTCGAAGAGGTCCGGCGCAAGCTCGACGCCGAGGAGAAGTGGTCCGAGGAGGCGCTGAAGCAGATGCGCCAGAAGGCGGCGGAGCGCGCGCGAAAGCAGCTCGAGGAGGGCGGCGACGAGGAGGGCAAGCTGGCGGACCGGGCGCGCGAGCTCGGCCAGAAGGCGGGCGACAAGGGCTCGCTGCCGCAGGAGGCGGTGGAGTCGATCGAGGACGCGGAGCACGCCGCTCGCCAGGCGGCCGAGGCGCTCAAGGAGGGCCAGGCCGACAAGGGGCTCGAGCACCAGCGGGAGGCGCAGCGCGCGCTCGAGCAGGCGCGCCAGCAGCTCGAGGGGGACGAGGACTCGGGCCAGCCGCAGGGCGACGACGGTGACAAGGGGGCGAGGAGCAAGGCGCCGGTGGCCATCCCGAACGCCGGAGAGCACAAGGGGCCCGAGGAGTTCCGGCGGCGCGTCGTGCGCGGCCTCGGGCAGCCGGCGAGCGGCGGGTTGAAGGACGCCGTGCACCGCTACGCGGAGGGTCTGCTGCGATGAAGCTGCCCCGTCTCCTGGCTCTCCTCGTGCTGCCGGCGCTCGCCACGCTGGCCCCGGCGTCGACGCGCGCGCAGCTCGACGACGCCCACCGCGCCCGGGCCTTCATCGCCGGGCTCGACTACCCGGAGGCCCGACAGGTCCTCTCCGGGGCCGACGTCGACGCGCCGGCGGTCGCCCTCGAGCGCGCCCGCCTCGCGATCTACGAGCTCGACTGCGACGGCGCCTCGGCGATCCTCGCCCGGCCCGAGGTGCAGAAGCTCGACGGCGGCGAGGAGCTCGCCGACATCGCCCGCGGGTGCCAGCGCGTGACGGCGGCCCTCGCCGTCGACCGCGACGAAGAGCGCGGCATCGAGGTCCGCTGGCAGGACGAGCACGATCGCCCGCTCGCGCCGCTCCTCTTCGACACGGTCGCGGCGGCGCGGAAGGCCATCACGCGCGACCTCGGCGTCGACTGGCCGCTGCCGACGCGGATCGTCGTCGTGCGCGATCTCCTGTCGCTGTCGGCGATGACGGGGCTGCCCTACAAGAGCGCGCAGACGACCGGGACCGTCGCGGTGGCCAAGTGGGGCCGCGTCACGCTGCTCAGCCCGCGCGCGAGCCACCACGGCTACTCCTGGCGCGACACGGTCACGCACGAGCTGACGCACCTGGCGGTCACGCGCGCGTCGCGCGACGACGCGCCGCTCTGGCTCCAGGAAGGCGTGGCGAAGCGCGAGGAGATCCGCTGGCGCGAGCCGGGTCCGTTCGACGATCGGCCCACCCCGGACGCCGTGGTGCAGCGCGGCCTCGAGCTCAACCTGGGGCTGCCGCTCGACAAGCTGGGGCCGAGCATCGCCATGCTGCCGAGCGCGGACGCCGCGATGGTGGCGTTCGCCGAGGTGACGAGCTTCGTGCGCTTCTACGCGCGCGAGGACGGCGACGACGCGCTGCCCAAGCTGTTCCACGAGCTCCGCGACGGCAAGGACCCCGACGCCGCCCTGCAGGCCGCGAGCGGCGCCGACCTCAAGGCGTGGGACGTCCGCTGGCGCGCCTACATCGCGAGCCGGCCGCACGAGCCCATCCCGGCGCTCTTCGGCCTGGGCGGCGAGAAGGACGACGGCGAGAAGCTCCGCGATCTGCGGGACCGGACCCGCCTCGCGGAGCTCCTGCTCGCCCGAGACCACCCGAAGGAGGCCGTGTTCGAGCTCGACCGCATCGCCTTGGCCGGCTCGCCGGTGGCCCCCGAGGCGTGGGAGCGCGCGATGGGGGATCCGAGCGTCCGGTGGCTTCGGGCCCGGGCCCTCGAGGCGGCGGGCCGGCGCGAAGAAGGGGAGCCCCTCGTGGCCGACCCGAAGCAGGTGCTCTCTTCGTATGGCCCCTGGTGGGCGGTCCGCGGGCGGTGGGCGCGGCTGCGGGGTGACGAGCCCACGGCGGCGGCGTCCTTCATCGAGGGCGTGGCGGCCGACCCGTTCGACGCCGAGGCGGCGTGCGAGTCCATCGATCCGGCTTCTGCTCCGTCTGATCCGGGGAAGAAGGCCCTCTGCGACGCCGCGCGCGCGAGCGGGGAGTCCCCCTTTGAAGCCGATTGACGCAGCGTGCAAGGCCCATGCGATGACAAAGCCGCAAAAGGACCCGAGATTGACCCGCTCCGAGCCGGGCAGGTAGCATGTTCCACAAGGCGATCCCTTCGCCTCGGGCTACCGCGCCGACGTAGAGCTCGGGGTAGCCCCCACGCTCGTCGTGTGGGCGGGCGACACCGGATCCATGAGCGCCGTCACCTACGCCACTGCCCAGATCCTGCGTGTGCTTCCGCGCGCGCGCATCGGCCGGGTGCTCGGCCACTTGGCCGACCACCGGTGGTCGCAGCCCCTGGGGCGCGCGGTGGTGGGCGTGTACTCCCACGTGTACGACGTGGAGCTCGACGAGTGCGTCGAGAACGGCGGGTGGTCGAGCTTCGACGCCTTCTTCACGCGCCGCCTCCGGGACGGGTCCCGCGCGGTGGACCCCGATCCGCGCGCCGTGGTCAGCCCGGCGGACGGCCGGATCGACTCGATGGGCCCCATCGACGAGGGGGGCCGGTTCGTCGTCAAGGGCCGCCCCTACGCCGTGGCCGAGCTCGTCGGCGACGCCCAGGAGGCGCGCCGCTTCCTCGGCGGGGCGGGGTGTGTCGTGTACCTCTCGCCGCGCGACTACCATCGCGTGCACGCCCCCGTCTCGGGCACCATCCGGCGCATCCGCTCGCTCCCGGGCGACTATTATCCGGTCAACGCCATCGGCGTCCGCCACGTGCCGAACCTCTTCTGCCGCAACCGCAGGGTCTCGCTCGAAATCGACGCCGAGGACGGCCTCGGGCGCGTCACCGTCGTCATGGTGGTGGCCATGATCGTGGGGCGCATCACGACCGTCGGCATCGAGGCGCGCGACGTCCCCCTGGGCGACCACCTCTTCGAGCCGGCCCTCCAGCTCCGCCGCGGCGACGAGCTCGGGGTCTTCCATCTCGGCTCGACCGCCGTCGTCCTGGTGGAGAAGCGCGCGGCGGGCCGTTGGCTGGTGGGCGAGGGGCCGGTGCGGTACGGACAGGCCCTCATGCGGATGGTGGCGGCGTGAGCGAAGAACGCCGCGCCGCGCCGGCCCCGAAGCCGCTCGATCCGGCCGCGGCCGCCCCTCCGGCGCTGGGACCGGATTCGACGACGACCGACGTGGCGCCGGTGGCGGCGGTGCCGTCCACGCCGTCGCTCTCCGACAGCGAGCCGCCGCCCGCGTCGCGCTCGGGGGCGCGCGACTCTTCGCCCGGACGCCGTCGCGGGCGGACGACGCTCCGCATCCCGGACGACGAGATCTCAAGGCCGCAGTCGAGCGTCGACGGGGGGCGCGAGTCGGCTCCCCCGCCGTCGGTCGTACCCGTCGTGACGGTGGCGGCCCCGCAGCCCCCGCCGGAGCCCGCGGTGATGCTCATGCCGATGCGCATCATCACCATCAACCCGTCCGCCGCCACGGCCATGGAGCCGCTGCCGGAGCCGCCGCCGCCGGAGCCGCCGCCCCCGGGGATCGAGGAGCCCGAGGACAGCTGGACGCCGTACCAGCCGACCGCCGCCGACGGCGCGCCGCTCGACGGCAAGCTCCAGGCGCGTTCCAAGCTCGCGTCGGAAGAGCTCATCCCGATCGATACGGACCTCCCGCCCGCGGCCGAGTCGGCGCCCGAGTCGCTCGAGCCCGACGACATCCAGCCCGCCAAGCCCACGCCCGTCCCGCCGCCGCCCCCGCGCGCCCTCGCGCCGACCGAGCCGGAGGGCGAGGAGGTGAGGTTCGACGACGACGCGCCGACCCCGGCGGTTCCCGCGGTGAGCATCCTCGAGACGCCCCCGTCGAGCGACCGCGAGCGCCGCTCCGATCCCGGCGCCGAGATCGCCGCGGAGGACCTGGTCGCGGTGGAGCCGCTGCCTCCGATGCGCCCGCGGCTCGCGTCGCAGCCGCCCGGGGTCCCGGTGACGCCGGGCCGCAAGCCGAGCGTGCAGCCCCTGCCGCCGCTGAAGACGCCGCTCGTCATCGTGCCCCCGCACGTCGGCACGGTCGCCGCGCAGTCGGGCGAGGGCTCGGGCCTTCGCAGGAAGGGACGCCTGTGGTGGGAAGATCTCTTCAACGACGATTACCTCCGCACTTGCGAGAAGCTCACCGACGAGCAGATCGCGCGCGAGGTCGACTTCGTCGAGGACAGCCTCGGCATCGAGCGCGGCGGGGCGGTGCTCGACCTCGCGTGCGGCACGGGACGCCACACCATCGAGCTCGCGCGGCGCGGCTACGAGGTCGTCGGCTTCGATCTCTCGCTCGCCATGCTCGCCCGGGCGGGGGAGGACGCGCAGGACCACGACGCCAAGGTGAACTTCGTCCAGGGCGACATGCGGGAGATGACCTTCGACGAGCAGTTCGACGGCGTCTTCTGCTGGAACACGAGCTTCGGCTTCTTCGAAGAGGAGAAGAACGCGCTCGTGGTCGACCGCATCCACCGCTCGCTCCGCGCCGGGGGGCTCTTTCTCCTCGACGTCATCAACCGGGACTTTCTCATCCGGCAGTCGCCGTCGCTCGCGTGGTTCGAGGGCGACGGCTGCGTGTGCATGGACGAGATGAGCGTCGACTTCATCACGAGCCGCATGAAGATCAAGCGCACGATGATGCTCGACGACGGCCGCTCGCGGGAGATCGAGTACTCGATGCGGGTCTACAGCCTGCACGAGCTCGGGAAGATCCTGCACGACCACGGCTTCAAGGTGTGCGAGGTCAGCGGGCGCGTGGCGACGCCGGGCGTCTTCTTCGGCAACGAGTCGCCGCGGACCATCATCCTGGCGGAGAAGCGCTAACATCTCCGGAGCTGCATGGCTCTCCGGAAGATCGCCACCATCGGTCACCCCGTCCTCCGGCAGGTCGCGCGCGAGGTGACGCGCGAGGAGCTCGGGACCGCGCCGATGCAGCGCCTCGTGGACGACCTCGTCGACACGATGCGCGACGCGAACGGCGCGGGCATCGCCGCCAACCAGGTGCACGAGGCCGTGCGGGTCTGCGTCGTCGAGATCAAGGACAACCCGCGCTACCCGTACCTGCCGGGCTGGCCCCTCACGATCCTGGTGAACGCGGTCGTCGTGCCGACCACCGAGGAGACCTTCCTGAACTACGAGGGGTGCCTCAGCGTCCCCAACCTGCGCGGAGAGGTGCCGCGCTTCACCGGCGTCCGCGTGCGCGCGTGGGACCGCCGGGGCAAGGACCTCGAGTTCGAGGTGAAGGGCCTGACGGCGGGCACGTTCCAGCACGAGCTCGATCACCTCGACGGGAGGCTCTTCGTCGACGGGGTCGTCGACACGCGCACGCTCTGCACCTGGACGGACTTCGAGCGGTTCCACCGGGAGGCCTTCGTCGAGCGGGCGAAGGCGCTCATCGCCCGGTTCGGCAGCTAGCGGGGCGCGCGTCACACTCCGGGACGCTGCGCCGAGGAACCGGCATGCGTCCCTGGCTTCTTCCGGTCCTCGCCGCCCTTGCCGCCTGCGGTCGGCGCGAGCCTCTGCCGATCACCCCGGATCCGGCGAGGTTGCCCGTCGTTGTGGCGCCTGCGTCCGCGCCCGCCTCCGAGGAAGCCCCTCCCCCGGCGCTGCCGGCCGCTCCCCCGGCGCCGGCCCCCGCCGAGGTCGCCCGCGTCGACGTCCCGGGAGACTCGCCCGCATCCCTCGTGCGCGCGGCGGACGGCTCGCCACCCCGCATCCTCTTTCTTCCCGGCGTCTGCTCCAACGCGTACGCCTACCTCCTCTCGTTCCCGGAGGCCGCGCGCGCGCACGGCGGCATCGTGGCCATCGACGGCGACCGGCCCTGCGGCGCCGCCGGCAGCGGGTTCCGGTCCTTCTCCTGGGACCCGGCCCGCCAGGACGCCCGCCTCCACGCAGCGCTCGAGGCGGTCGGGGGCGGCGCCGAGCCGCCGGAGGGCGGCTACATCCTCGTCGGGTACTCCGCCGGCGCGGGCATCGGGGAGCGGATGGTCCAGCGCTGGCCCCGGCGCTACGCCCGCGTCGTCCTCATCGGGGCGCCGAGCGATCCGTCGCCCGCCCTCCTCGCGAAGGCGCGCGGCGTCGTGACCATGTCCTGCTCGCGCGACGTGCCCGGGCGCATGCGCGACGGGGCGCGGCACATCGCCGCCGCCGGGGTCCCGGCGGAGTACGTCGAGATGCCCGGCTGCACCCACGGCAACATCGCGGACGGAGAGCGGGTCTTCAGCGATGCGTTCGAGTGGCTGACGGCGAACGCGAAGGACTGACGGTCGCCCCTGCCGGTGCACGGCGGGTTCTGACGGGTCAAAGAGGACAGAACGCGTCCCAGAACCGCGCGGTTATGGGGCGCGTTCTGCGCCGGCGCAGCAGCGGAAGCCCGTCTCGGTGCCCTTGTAGAACCGATCGTGCCCGCCCTGGGCGTCCCGGCAAGCGTGCTTGCCCGGCTGCCACCAGTTGCCCTTTTGCACGACGAGCTGCCCGTCGGGGAAGCCGTCGACGCTCACCCACTCGGCGACGTTCCCGGCCATGTCGAGCACGCCGAACGGGCTCGCGCACTGCGGATGGGCCCCCGCCGGATCGCGCTCGTCGCGCAGGCGCGCCCCGCCGGCCGCCAGGAGGTCGACCCGGTCGGCGTTGCACTTGTCGGCCGAGCGCCGCCACCCGTAGGGGTAGGGCCGCATCTCCTCGCCCTCGCACGCGAAGGTCCACTCGCTCTCCACGCAGACGCGGGCCCCCTGCGACTCGCAGGAGCGCTTCGCGTCGGTCCACGACTGCACGTTCAGCGGCAGCCCGGACTCCTCGTCGACGCGCTCGTGCCGGTCGATGCAGAAGCGCCGGTGCTCGCGCGGCGCGAGGCAGCGCGCCGGCTTGGCGTACTCGGCGCAGCGGTACTCGTGGTAGCGGCCGGGCGGGTCCATCCACCTCAGGCAGCGCTGCTCGACCTTGGGGCAGTAGTCGCCCTCGATGAGGACCATCTCGTCCGGACACGCGCTCGAGATGCCCGGCGGCTCGGCCGTCGCTCGCGCGCCGCGCCCCGACTCGACGATGCTCGCCCGCGCCACGAGGACGGGCGCCGCGGCCGGGTCCTGGGCTCGCGCCGCCGCCCCGACCAGGAGGGCCGGAAGGGTCGAAACCCCGAGCAGAACAGCGAGTTTGCGGGACCTCTGCATCAGCCGACCTTTCGACTCGTACCGCAGTCCCCTGCGAGACCCAAGCCGAAACGGCGACTGGATCCGGGGCGGCCCAGACCGAGGCTTGCGCCCCTCTACGACGCGCTCCCACCTCCCCGAGAACCCACCAGAATCGCGCGACTTTTCGGGGCCCATGCGCAGCACGCGGCCTGGACTCTGCCTTGCAATGGACCCCAGCCATGCGGACCCGCCTCCTCACCATGCTGCCCGCGTTGGCCCTCAGCGCCGCATTCGTGACCCTCGGACTCGGCTGCGGCGGCGACGCCACCGCCATCCCGACCTCGTACCACCGGCCGAGCGGCTCGGGCTCCGAAGGGACGGGGACCCCGACGGCGTCGAGCTCGGGCGGCGGCAACGCCGACAACGGCTCGTCGAGCGGCGGCGGCTCGAGCGGCGGCACGACGAGCAGCGGAGGGACGACGAGCGGCTCGAGCGGCGGCGGCTCGGGCGGCGGCATGACCACGAGCTCGAGCGGCGGGATGAGCAGCTCCGGCGGCATGAGCAGCGGCGCGCAGCAGGTGCCCGCGAACCTCGGCGTCACGCTCGACCAGATGGCCCTCAGCGTGCAGCTCATGGCCACGGCGACGGTGCACGTGAGCGTCGCGCCCAACGGCTACTCCGGCCCCGTCGCGCTCTCGGCCGGCACCATGCCCACGGGGCTCACCGCCGCCTTCGACAACGCGACGCTCACCCTCGACGGCGAGTCCGCGGGGACCGCGACCCTCACCATCACCACGGCGACCTCCACGCCTCCGGGCGACGTCCCCCTCTCGGTGAGCGCCAGCGCCGGCGGCGCGACCTTCAGCACCGCCCTGGCCCTCACCGTGCAGTCGGTCATCACGCTGCACATCCCCGCGGGCGTGAACAACATGGGCGCCACGGTGAGCAACCCCAATACGACCGCGTACGGCCCCTATCCCATCAGCATCGTCGCGCCGGCGGGGCTCTCCGCGTCGAACCCCGTGACGGTCTACTTCCAGAACGACGACAACGTCTCGCACGAGATCCACGCCGACGACCAGGCGCAGGGCTTCGGGCACGATCCCGGGTCCTTCGGCGCCGGCAAGATGGATCCGTACGTCCGCCAGGTGAACGCCGCCGGGACGTACGACTTCTACCTGCACGATCAGGGCTCGCCCATCACGCCGGGCCGCGTGTTCATCGAGGCCAGCCAGTAGGGCGCGTCAGTAGCGGACGCTGAGGATGGTCAGCTCGACCTCGCCGCTCGGGCGGCGGAGGGTGACCGTGTCGCCCGCGCGCTTCTTCAGCAGGATGCGGCCGAGGGGCGAGCGCCACGAGATGTGGCCCTTGTCGAGATCGATCTCGTCCTCGCCCACGATGCGGTACGCCGCGCGCGCGCCCTCTTCGTCCTCCACCTCGACGTAGGCCCCGAAGAACGCGGCCTCGACGGCGTCGACGCGCGGCTCGACGACCGTGGCGCTCTCGAGCCGCTTGGTCAGCCAGTGGATGCGGCGATCGATCTCGCGGAGCTTCTTCTTGCCGTAGATGTACTCGGCGTTCTCGCTGCGGTCCCCCTGGGCCGCCGCGTCGGACACGTCCTGCACGATCTTCGGGCGCTGCTGCCACAAGAGGCCGGAGAGCTCGTCCTGCAGGCGCTTGGCGCCCTCGCGCGTGATGTAGACGGGCGCCCCGTCGCTCATTCCGGCTCCGCGGGCGGGGCCGCAGGCCGGCTCGAGCCCATGAGCACGTCGAGCACGTAGGGGCGGGGCAGGTGCGCGAGCTCGGCGACGGCGAGCGCGATGGCGCGGCGCGAGGCGTGCTGGGGGATGGCCAGGAGCGCCCAGCGCTCGCTCTCTTCCTCGCGCGCGCGGCCCCAGAGCCGTCCCGAGGCCACGCGCATGCGCGAGGCCCCCTCGCAGATGGCCACGGTCGTCCGCGGCGGGTTCACGAGCTCGAGCGCCTTGCGCGCGAAGGCCGCGCGGTCGAAGCGCTCGCCGGTCGTCTCGTCGAGCTCGCGCTCCGGATCGAGGGCGACTTCGGCGACATGGTTGCGGAGGGGCATGGGGTGGCGAGAGGGCGGCGAGGAGCCTAGCCCGGCCTCACCGGGCGCGCCCTTCGAGCTCCAGATAGTAGCTCACGAGGTCGCGCTCCTTGTGCCCCATCGCGACGAACCTCAGCACGCGCGCGAACGGCCACACGCGCGACACCTCATCGGCACGCGAGCGCGACGGGACGAGCATGGCCCAGCGGCCCGGCTCGATCGCCTCGAGGTCCACCCAGCGCGCCCCGAGCCGGCGCGCGAGCAGCTCGCTGAGAAAGCCCCCCTGCCGCATCACGTGGCGGTGCTCCTCCGGGGTACGGACGCGCCCGTCGATGAGCTCCTCGCGCAGAAAGCGCTGCGCCAGCTCGAGCCCGTCGACGTCGCTCCGGACGTCGGCCCCGTAGCGCGCGCGGAGCTCGCGGCCGAGCTCGCGGGCGAGGTACGTGCAGGTCAGGCGCGCGACCGGTCCCGTCCGCGGGTGCTCGTCGATGACGGACGTGGCCTCCGCGTGGACGCCCGGCGGCAAGCTCAGCGCTTCGAGGCGCTCGAGCTCGACGTCGTGCGGCGGCGGCGTCGACCAGGTCCGCTCCCCGCGCGGCTCCACGCGGTACGGCGGCAGCGACGTCCCCGGCGGCGGCGCGCGCATCGCGGCGCTCGGGTGCGGGGGCGCGGCCGGGAAGCCGGGCCGCGTGCTCGTCCGCGGCGTCAGCGACGCCGGAATGCTCACGGCGACGGGGGACTCCGTGCCCGACGGCGCGAGCGGCGGCCGCGGGATGGTCAGGTCGGGCGGCAGCGACGCTTCCGGGCTCCGCGGCGTCGGGACCTCGCTCGCGAGGGTCGGCTTCCCCCCGGGCCCCACGCTGACGACGGGCTTCGGCGGGACGCTCGGGAGCACGTGCGCCGACGACGACTCGCCTGCCGCCTCGAGCAGATCCTGCGCCTGCATGCGCAGCACGTCGTCGGCCCCCGCGTTCTCCAGCAGGTCCCGCGCGAACGCCCGCGCCCGCCGCGCGTCGCCCGCGGCGAGGTGCGCCTGCGCCGCGAGCAGCTGCAGCTCGTGGAACGCCGCCATCGACGTCGAGAGGTCCGAGACGCGCCTCGCGATGGCCGCCGGCTCCTCGGTGCGCGTCATGAGCGCCACGCGCGCCCGCAGGTAGATCGACCCCGGAACGCGCCCCCGGCGCTGCTCGAGGGCGTCGATCTGCTCGAGGACGCCCGTGGTCTCTCCGCGCGCGAGCTTCGACTCGATGGTCCAGAGCGCCGTCTCGGCGAGGGGACCGCGCGGCGGCGCGTCGCGCGTGCCGAGCACGATCTCCGCGGTCCGCAGGCGCTCGCGGGCCTCGGGCACCTGCGCGGCGCGCTCGCGAAGCCAGAGGACCGCCTCGTGCCGGCTGAGGCCCACGTCGGCCGAGAAGTCCTGGCTGCGCGTACGCCTCGGCTCGAGCGCCGCGAGCGCGTCGAGGAGCGCCTTCGGGTCGCCGAGCGTCACGCGCCGGAACGTGCGCTCGCCGGGGCGGCGAAGGGCGCTCAGCTCCGACGTCGCGAGAAACACCTGCTCGTCCTCGTGGACCTCGGCGAGGAGCGCGGCGAGGGAGGCGGCTCGGAGCAGCGCCATGGCGCGCGGGACGCCGAGATCGGCGGCGAGCGCGCCGAGGTCGAGCCACGTCCCGGGGTAGACGCCCGTCGCCGCGTCGAAGGTGCGCGCCTCGAGCAGCTCCACCCCGTCCAGCCGGTCGACGACGCACCGCGCGGCGGCCCCGCGGGCATAGGCCTTGGCGATGGACGGCTGCGCGACGGCGGCGACCTCGGCCCCCACCGCCGGCGTGAACCCCGCGTCGCTCAGCCGCGCGCGCGCCTCGCCGACGGTCGTCCGGTAGCCGATCTCGCGGATGCTCCCCGGCTCGGTCGCGTGAAGCTCGATGTCGCCCGGATCGAAGAGCGCAAACTCGACCTCGGGCGGACCGCCCTCGGCGACGAGGACGAGCGCATCCCCCAGGGCGAGAGAGCATCGAGAGGGTGAACCGGGCAAGACGGGCAGATCCCCACCGCGAAGCATGACGCGCGGGGGCGGGAGAACACAAAAAAAGGGTGCGCGGACGAGCTCCTTTTCGCCGTACCCTGACGCCCGATGCGCCGGAAGCACCTCCGCATGCTCGTGGTCGCCCTCGCGGTGGCGGCCCTCTCCGGGTGCAGCCCCGCCAAGCCCCCCGTGGATCCGGAGCCCTCCGAGGCCGAGACGACGCCGCCGCCGCCCCCCCCGCCTCCTCCGCCCGCGCCGAGCCTCTACCAGCGTCTCGGCAAGCGCGAGGCGCTCGACGGCGTGGTCGACGAGCTCCTCGGCAACGTGCTCGCCGACAACCGCATCAGCAAGCTCTTCGACAAGGCCAAGAAGGACAAGGAGCGGGCAAAGCAGCTCCACGCGCGCATGGTCGCCGAGCTGTGCGTCGTCGCCGGCGGCGGCGACGAGTGCGCCTACGACGGCAAGCCGATGGCCGAGGCGCACAAGGGCATGGGCATCGGCTCCGCGCAGTGGGACGCCTTCGTCGAGGATCTCACGATTGCCCTGAAGACGCGGAGCGTCGACGACGCGGTGGCCAAGGAGCTGCTCGACAAGCTCGTGGAGAAGACCAAGGGCGACATCGTCTCCGGAAAGGGCAAGTGAAGAGGCCATGAAGCGCGCGTCCGACGCCATCCTCCGCACCGAACAGGCCGACTACCTCGACGCCCTGCACGCGAACAGCGCGCAGGCCCTCGCCGCGATGGCGCGCACCCAGGCGGTGCACGGGCGCGATCCGCTGCTCGCGAAGATGGAGGCGCGCGCCGCCGACCGCGGGTACCCCATCAGCGATCCCGAGGTCGCGTGCTTCCTAGCCATCGTGACGCGCCTCGCGCGCCCGGCCCTCGTCGTCGAGGTGGGGACGAACATCGGCTACGGCTCCATCGTCATGGCGCGCGCGGCGGGCGAGGGGGCGCGCGTCGTGACCATCGAGTACAGCGCGGACCTCGTCGCCGAGGCGCGCGGCTACATCGACGAAGCGGGCCTGTCGAAGCGCATCGAAGTGCGCCACGGCCTGGCCCTCGCGGAGCTCGAGAAGATCGAGGGGCCGATCGATCTCCTCTACGTCGACTGCGTGAAGGAAGAGTACGTGCGCTACCTGGAGATCGCGCTGCCGAAGCTCGGGCCGCGGGGCGTCGTCGTGGCCGACAACGTCCTGTGGGGCGGCCACGTGGCCCACCCGTCGCCGCCGGAGAAGGAGCGCGAGCGGGGCAAGGCGCTCGGCGCGTTCAACCTGGCGCTCGTCACGCGGCCCGACCTCTGCGCCGTCGTCCTCCCGCTGGGCGACGGGGTCGCGTTCGCCGTGAAGATCTGAAGCGCGCGCCGCGGCCCCCGCCCCGCAGCGCAGGGCGGGGGAGCGATGACCCGTGTCAGGCCTTCGGAGCCGCCGGCACGGCGGACGGCGTCGCGGCGGGCGCCTCCCCTGCGGACGCCTGCGCCGCCAGCGCCTTCTTCGCGTCCCTCTTCTGCTTGGCCCCCTTGGTGCCGAGGGCCTTCCTCGTCGCGGCCCCCTTCCTGGCCGCCGTGACCCGCGTCTCGGGCGAGATGACCGTCTCCTTTCGCGGCGTCAGCTTGAAGTCGGCCAGCGTGGCCGTGTCCGTCCCGGACGCGACCAGCACCATGCCCTTGAAGGCCTTGGCCATGGGTCTCGCCGTCTCCATCGCGGCGTTCGCCTTCTCGACGGCCGCCGTGCGCGCCGTATTGGCGGGAGCGACGAGGGCGTCGGTGTCGACGGCCGCCTGGAAGAGCGTGACCAGCGACGCCGCGGGGACGCTCTGCGAGTCGAGCTGCAGCGTCGCCCCCGCGTAGTGCTTGCCGATGCCGGCGATGAACCCGAGAACCTGCGCGACGAACTCGTTCCTGGACCTGGACATGGTGATCTCCTTCGAATGCCTCGTGACGTGCCCGGGATCCCACCGGCGCATCGCGCGCCGGCTTCGTCCCCTCTCGTGCGTCCATCGACGCAGACGGCAAAACCTGTCCGCCCGGCGTCGAAAGAATCCCCTCCGTGTCGACCCCCCCTGAGAGAAGGCCGTACGAGGTGCGTTTTTGTTACAGACTTTCTTCGCCAGGGCGGTCGATTTGTCCGGCGCCGCACGCCCAAGCCCCTCCGTGCGTCGCCGGAGCCCGAGCGCGTCACGCCGCCTCGGTACCGTGCCCCGCCGGTGAGCTGGCGTCGCACGGTGCCTCGCGAGCGTCGCCCGCTCCCTCACCGGCATCTCACGGTGCCTCGCCGGCGTCTCGCGCTCCCTCGCCGGCGTCGCACGGTGCCTCGCCGGCGTCTCGCGCTCCCTCGCCGGCGTCTCACGGTGGCTCGCGAGCGTCGCCCGCTCCCTCGCCGCCATCTCACGCCCCCTCGCCGGCGTCGCGCGTAGGTGCCCTTCCATCGCACGACCCGCGTCTCGCGGTCGCACCAGCCGCTCGTCGGCTCACCGCTTGCTGACACGCGCGGCGCTGACTGGCTTCTCCGGTCTCTTCGGCCAAGAGCCCGCCGTCGTCGGGCCGGCGCGCAGCGCTGGCGGGGGGTTCCTCCCGAATTCCCGCGCAAGCTTTGCGAAGCAAAGCGCCGCGCGGGGGAGGTCGGAGGGACCCGCCAGCGCGAGCACCGGCCTGACGACGGCGGGCGCTGTCCCCGCTGCCCCCTTTTGCTGAAGTGGGGTCCTTCGGTCGCTTCGCGACCTCAGGATGACAGTGCGGGGACGAAGGATGACAGCGGGGGGAGGTGGTCTAGACGGCGACGCTCGCCGGTTCCCCGCCCGCCACCGGCACCACCGCGTCTTCCGGATCGGCCACCGCCCGCTTGTACCCGCACTCCTTGTTCGCGCACGTGATCATCGGCTTCGTCCGCGACCCCCCGAGCACCAGATACGGGGCCCCGCACGTCGGACACGGCTCCGCGATCGGCTTTTGCCAGAGCTTGAAGTCGCACTTGATGGCTTCGTTCTGGTAGTTCGAGCACCCGTAGAACGTCTTGCCCCCGCGCTTCTTCGGGCGAATCTCGATCAAATCGCCCCCGCACTTCGGACAAGGCACCCCCAGCGGCACCGGCTTCGCGTTCTTGCATTCCGGGTAGCCCGTGCACGACAGAAACGCGCCGTACCGCCCGCTCCGGATGATCATCGGCTTGCCGCACTTGTCGCAGTCGATGCCCGTCTCCTTGTAGACCGTCGGCTTGCCGTCCTGCCCGAGGTCCCGCGTGTTCTTGCACTCGGGGTAGTTCGCGCACCCGAGGAACCAGCCGTTCTTCGACCAGCGCTTCAGCATCACCCCGCCGTCGATGTCGCACTTCTCGTCGGTCGGCTCCGGCTCCGGGTTCCAGCGCTTCAGCTTCTTGCTCTTGTCGAGCTGGTGGCGGAACCGCTTGTAGAAGCGATTGAGCAGATCGACGCGCTGCTCCTTGCCCGCCTCCACCTCGTCGAGCTCCTCCTCCATCTTCGACGTGAACGTCGGGTCCATGAAATCGAGCTCGCTCTTCACGAGGCCGTCGACCACGAACTTCCCCAGCAGCGTCGGCCGGAAGCGCGTCCCGTCCATCTTCTCCACGTAATCGCGCGCCTGCACCTTGCTGATGATCTCCGCGTACGTGCTCGGCCGCCCGATGCCCCGCTCCTCGAGCTCGCGCACCAGCGACGCCTCCGTGTAGCGCGGCGGCGGCTGCGTGAACTTCTGGTCCGTCACCACCCCCGGCGGGACCACCAGCCGCAGCGGATTGCCTTCCGACAGATCCGGCAGCGTCGCCTCCGCGTCCTCGGCCAGGAGATCCCGCGCCGTCGCCGCGTCCTTCTTCGGCTCGCCCTCGGCCTCGTGCTCGCCCTCGCCCGCCAGCGGCGCCGCCGCCTTCGGGACCTCGCCCTTGCCGTACGCCTCGAGCCAGCCCGAAAACTTCAAGATGCGCCCGCTCGCCCGGAGGCCGTACGCCGTCTTGTCCTTCGCCACCGCCTCGATGTCGACGCTCGTCTGGTCGTAGACCGCCGGCGTCATCTGGCTCGCCAGGAAGCGCTCCCAGATCATCTTGTAGAGCTTGAACTGGTCGTCCTTCAGGTGCGCGCGCACGCTCTCGGGCGGCAGCTCGAGCGACGTCGGCCGGATGGCCTCGTGGGCGTCCTGCGCGCTCTTCTTCGACTTGAACACGTTGGGCTGCGCCGGCACGAACGCCTTGCCGTGCTTGGCGAGCACGTAGTCGCGCGCCGCCTCCACCGCGTCGGGCGAGAGGCGCACCGAGTCCGTGCGCATGTACGTGATGAGGCCGACCGGCCCGCCGTCCTTGCCCTCGCCCTTGCCGAGGTCGACGCCCTCGTAGAGCCCCTGGGCGATCTGCATCGCGCGCTTGGCGCCGAAGCCGAGCCGGTTGACCGCGTCCTGCTGGAGCTTGCTCGTCGTGTACGGCGCGGGCGGGTTGCGCTTGCGCTCGCTCTTCGTGACCTTCGCGACCCGGTACTTCGCGTCCGTGAGGTGCCCGCGGACGACCGCCGCCTCGTCGCCGTTCTTGACGGCCAGCTTCTCGCCGCCGCGCGACACGAGCCGCCCGAGGAAAGGGTGCTCGGCGCCCTCGGTCGTCAGCGCCGCGCCGCAGTTCCAGTACTCCTCGGGGACGAACGCCTCGATCTCGCGCTCGCGGTCGACGATGAGCCGCAGGGCCACGCTCTGCACGCGCCCGGCGCTGAGGCCGAAGGCGAGCTTGCTCCACACGAGCGCCGACACGTCGTACCCCACGATGCGGTCGAGCACGCGCCGCGCCCGCTGCGCGTCGTAGAGGTGCTTGTCGAGCTCGCGCGGATGGTCGACCCCGTACTGGACGCCTTTCTTCGTGATCTCGTGGAACTCGACCCGCTTCATCCCCGTCTTTGGCTGCTTCAGCTCCTCGGCGAGGTGCCAGGCGATGGCCTCTCCCTCCCGGTCGGGGTCGGTGGCGAGCAGGATCTCGTTCGCGCCCTTGGCGGCGGCCCTCAGCTCGAGCACCACCTTCTCTTTGCCCGGGACGACCTCGTACGTCTCCTGAAAGCCCTTTTCGATGTCGATCCCCATCTTCTTGGGGAGATCCTTGATGTGGCCCTTCGAGGCCATGACCTCGTACTTGGAGCCCAGGTATTTCTTGATCGTCTTGGCCTTGGCGGGCGATTCGACGACGACGAGCGTCTTGGCCATCAGGAGCACTTCTTTCGATTGCCGGTCAATTCCGTAAGCAATTTCGTCATCTAGCTGCGTCCCCTCTCGAAAAGAACCCCGGCGGGCCCTCTACTACTACGTTCTCCAAGGACAGCGTCAAGAGAGCGGAAGCGGCGGCCTGGGCGGGAAGGGCAGCTCGAGCGGCGATGGCGTCGAGGTGAAGCGGTGCGGTCGAGGTGGCGTTCAAGACGGCGTTTTCGTTCGCGTCGAGGGGACGGGGCGGCGGGGCAGGGCTCCGCGAGGCGGCCGCGGGCAGCGCGGCGACCCACGCGAGGAAGGGGTCGACGAAGCCGAGCGGTCGCGCTCCGCCACGGTCGAGCAAGAGCCGCGAGCCGTGGAACCCGTCGAGCCAGGGAGGGGCGGGGACGACCCAGAGCGGCCTCCCCAAGGTGCGAGCGACCGCCGCGGCGCGCAAGGCCCCCGAAGGGAAGCCCGCCTGCACGACGACGACCGCGTCGGCGAGGGCGACGAGGACGCGGTTCCGGGCGAGGAACGCCGAGCGGTGGCGGTAGTCGGGGGCGAAGGGCCAGACCATGGCGCCGGGGCCGCGGGCGATGGTGTCGAAGAGCGACGCGTGCTGCTCGGGGAAGACGGCGCCGTACCCGGTGGGGGCGACGGCCCACGTGCGCCCGCCCGCGGCGAGGGCGCCCTGGTGCGCGGCGGCGTCGATGCCGACGGCCCCGCCCGAGACGACGACGACGTCCATGCGCGCGAGCCTCCCGGCGAGGTCACGCGCGAACGCGGCGGCCGCGGGGGTCGCGTCGCGGGAGCCGACGATGGCCACGACGCGCTCGGCCTCCAGCGAGCCCCCCGCGGTCGTGAGGGACGCGGGCGGGTCGGGAACGCCGCGAAGGCGCGAGGGGTAACCGGGGTGAAGGGGCGAGAGCTCGACGGGCGCGGGCGACGTCACGCCCTCCAGTCGGCCGCGGGCCGCCGGGTGTTGCTACTTGCCCTTCGAAAAGAGCTGCACGGCCACGTCGCCGCCGCCCGAGTCGGCGAAGATGTCGAGCTTGTAGGTGACCGGCGTCGTCGACACGGGGCACATGGGCTGCGGGGGGCCGCCGATGACGGGCTTGTTGTCGTCGGTGAGGTCCTGACCCGAGAGCGCGCCGGGCGGAAGGAGGAGGTAAAGGTCGAGGTCCTTCACCTTCTTCGAGTAGCCGACGATCGAGTAGCACTTGCCCGGCGCCAGCGTGACGTCGGTCTGAAGGTGCTGCTTCTCCTTGATGCTCCCCATCGCCAGGGGCCCGTCCGGCGTCATCCCCGCGGGGAGCTTCTTCGCGGCGTCGCGGATCCCGGTGGCGAGCGGATCGGTCCCGGTCGCGCCGTTCTGCTTGAGCGTCGCGGCGGGGGCCGAGGAGGCGGCGGTGAAGATCTTCTGGATCTGGCTGGAGTCCGTGACCAGCACCTGCGCCAGCGGCGAGGTGTCGACGACGGGCGTCGAGTCGGCCGGAGCCGCCGACGCCGTCGCGAGGACCTGCGGCTCGGGGAGCGTCGCCGTGTCGCTCGCCGCCACCGGCGTCGCCGCGGGCTTGCTCCCGCCGCCGCACCCGTAGAGCACGGGCACCGCGGCCATGGCCGTCAGGCCGCCGAGCACGAGGAGGTTCGCTGTCGTCTTTCTCATGGTCCGTGCTCCTCCGGGGTCTCGCTGGACGCCTACGACCTTACTTGTTCTTCGAGAAGAGCTGCACCGCGACGATGCCCGAGCCCTTGTTCGCCACGACGTCCAGCTTGTACTGCAACGGGAAGGCGATGACCGGGCACATTTGGCCCGGGTGCGCGCCGATGACGGGCGTGTTGTTGTGCGTGAGGTCCTGCCCCGCGAGCGTCATGTAGAGCGGGGGCGCGAGCAGGTTGAGGTCGAGATCGGCCACGGCGCCGGGGGCCGAGAAGCCGACGAGCGTGTAGCACTTGCCCGCCTGGAGCGTGACCATCATGACGGCGTGCTGGCCCTGCTGGAGGTTCTGCTTCAGCTCGTCGCCCTCGGGCTGCATGCCGGGCGCGACGCGCATCGCGTGGGCCTTCAGGCCGACGTCGGTGAGGTCGATGCCGGCGCCGCCGCCGGGCACGGTCTGACCTTGCATGGCGTTCTGGATGCCCTGGAGGATGCCCTGAAGGCTGTTGGGATCCGTCGGCGCGAGCGGAGGGCCCCCCGAGCCGGTCGGCGCGGGCGTCGGCTGGCCGGGCATGGCGCCGGGCACCTGGCCGGGCGCTGCACCCGGGGCGGGGTAGCCGGGCGCCGCGGCCCCCGGATAGACGGGCTGTCCGGGGGTGCCGGGCGCCGGGTACCCGGGCTGGCCCGCCGCCGGATACGCGCCGGGCGCGGGATAACCGGGCTGGCCGGGCTGCTGCGGGTAACCGGGGTAGGGATAGCCGGGGGCGCCTCCCGGGGGGACGTTCGAGGCCTGGTTGGTGGCCGGAGGCTGGCACGCCACCGCGATGGGGAGGACCACCGCCGCGCCGAGCGCCACGAGCGACCACGTGCGGACCTTGCGAACCTCGTTCATCGGAGAGCCTCCAGCGGATGAGCCATTCGGGGGGAGATTACTCCTTCAACGCGCGACGGAGAACGTCATTACAGGGAGCCCCGGGGGCCCGCAGGCTCCCGGCTCGGGGCGCCGGGCTTTCGCCTCGGCCCGAGCCCCGCTCACTGCCGGACGAAGTGAAACGGGATCGCCGTCCGCTGCGAGCAGCCCATCGCGGGGAAGCGCCAGTTGCGGACGTCGCTCGCGATGCAGCTCGCGACCGACGCCTCGTCGCCCGACGCCGAGACGCCCTGGGCGCTGCCGTCCGCGCCGATGGTGAGCGACACGGTGACGTTCGCCGTCGTCTTCGACGCGGTGCTGCGCTCCCAGCACGCGCGCCGGAGCCCCACCGAGTGCAGGCCGATGACCTGCTGGACCTGACCCTCGGAGATGCACTGCCCGGGGGCCTTCGGACCTTCGCTGCCGCCGCCCGGATCGTCGACCGGCGAAATCGTCGTCCCGCCCGTCAGCCCGTGAAGGTCGAGCGGCCCGTGCCCCGCCGCCGCGGGCCCCGCCGCGCTGGGGGTGCCCTTCGGGATCGCCGCGAGCGCCACGGGCCGCGCGGCCGTCGTCGTCGGCGCCGTCGGCTCGGGCGTTTCGGTCGTCGACGTCGACGTCGGAGCTCCGGCGGTGCCGGCCGCCGCGACCGTGGCGGCTGCGCCGGGCACCTGGACGACGACGGGCGTGGGCTGCTGCGGAGGGCGAAGGAAGACGGCGATGCCGGCCGTGATGCCGAAGGCGGCGGCGGCGGCGACCATGGCGATCGCCATCCACGGGAGTCCCTTCTTCGGGACGTCCCCGAACGAGAGGGAGCCGGGCGGCCTCGACGGCGAGGGCGTCATCGGCGCCATCGCCGCGCCGGTCGCGGCATAGCTGAAGCCGGGGGCCATCGGCGCGGGGTTCGGCCGGGGCGGCGCCGCGAAGGGATCGGGCTGCACGGAGGGCTCGACGGCGCGCGCCGTGATGGGCTGCCCGGTGAAGGGGCGCGTGAGATCGTCCGGCGGCTCGGCGAGCTTCTCGGCGGTGGCGAGGCGCGAGGCGAAGGGGACGACGTTGCTGCGCGCGGCGGGCGGTGGGGCGCTCGCGACGGGGCTGCGTGGCGCGGGCGCACGCGGCGCGACGCCGGCCGGACCGGCGGGGCGGACCGAGGTGCGGCCCGGGGGCGGCAGGCTGGCGCGTCCGTCGGGCGGCGGCTGGGGCGTCAGCGACGAGCGCCCCGAGGAGAACGCCTCGCGGACGAGCGCCGCGAGCTCGGGGAACGAGCGGAGCGGTCGCCACTCGTCGAGCCCCTCCTGCCAGCAGAGCGACTCGTCGGTCACCGCGCCGATGGCCGCCTTGCGGCGCACTTCGCCGATGCGGATGGGCCCGACGGGCACGCCGTTGATGGCGACGTACCACTCGTCGCTCGGCGAGAGATCCGACATGTCGACGGGGGCCGACACCTCGTCCTCGCGCTGCAGCGCGGTCTTCAGCGCGTTGGCCAGCGGGCCGCCCGGCTTCGCCGGAGAGCGGGCGGACGCGAGGCTCGTCGCGAGAGGCCCCGCGCGGGGAGGGGCGGGCTTCTGCGCGGCCCTCGGCCCGGGCGGCGGCTTCGACCCACCGGGCCCCGGAGGCTGCGACGCGGACGCGCTCCCCTCGGTCGCCGCGGCGCGCACCTCGATGAGGTAGCCGCACTTGCGGCACTTCATGCGCACCGTCTTGCCGGCGGCCTTGTCGTCGGCGATCTGGTACTTCGCCTTGCACTGTTCGCAGAGGAACTTCACCGCGCCCTTTCCGCCACGTTAGCAAGGAAGGGCTCCGGCAGAGAACAAGTACCTCTCCCCCCCTGGTCGGGCTCGCGGCAGGACATGCCTGGTCGTGGACGTTGACGTGGTCGTTGACGTTGACGTGGTCGTTGACGCTGACGCTGACGTCGTCGTGGTCGCGCCGAAGGCCGTGGTCCTGGTCGTCCCACCTCGGACTGCGCAACGGGTCCTGGTCGGTCGTGGGCATCGTGACAGGCGACCAGGACCACGGATGGACGACCACAACGACGTCAGCGTCAGCGTCAGCGTCAACGACCACGTCAACGTCAACGTCAACGTCCACGACCACGACCGCGTTTTGCGAGAACCACGACGGGGTGCGCCCGCGCGGCCCCCGCCCCTAAATGAGCTTCACGAGGTGCTCGCGGATCGACGCCCGCGTCGGCTCGTCGGGCGCCATCGACGCGCAGCGCTCCCACATCTCGACGGCCTTGTTCTTGAAGCCGGCCTTTTCGTACAGCACGGCAAGGTTCTTCAGCGCCGCGAAGTGCTTGGGATTCAGATCGATGGCCCGTTCGAGCTCCTGGATGCCCTCGTAGACTTTTCCTTGCTTGCCGTAGAGGAGAGCCAGGTGAAAATGGAGGCGGTACGCGAGCGGGTCGATCCCAACCCCCCGCTTCAGGTGCTCGATGGCCTGGTCGGTCTGCCCCGCCTTGTAGGCCGCGATGCCCTCTTCGAGGGCCTTCTCGGCCTCGGACGAGAGAAACTCCGGATCACGCTTGGGCTCGGCGGGCTTCGCGTCGTCGCGCGTGAGCATGCGCTGCACGGCCTCGAGCACGTCGGAGATGCGGAACGGCTTCTCGAGGTACTCCTCGATGCCGTAGTTCTGCTTCAAGTCCTCGGCGATGCGCCAGCCGCGGTAGACCGCGCTCACCATGATGATGGGGATGCGCCCGTACTTGGCGCTCCCCTTGATGCGCCGCGCGATGTCGAAGCCGTGGAGCTCCGGGAGCATGGCGTCGAGGATGATGAGGTCGGGGACGTGGTCCTTCACGAGGCGAAGGGCGAGCAGGCCGCGGTCGGCCTCGATGACGCGGTGGCCTTTCTGCGTGAGGAGGCGCTTGAGGAGCTTGCGGATGTCCTCCTCGTCGTCGACGACCAGGATGAGCTTCCCGCCGCCGACGGCCACGGCGTCGGCCGCCGTCGCCGTGCCCACGCGGAGCTCGTCGGGCAGGTTGGTGACGCTCGAGATGTCCTGCCCGATGGCGCCGAACTCGCTGGTCGAGACCTCGGTCGTCTCGGACGAAGCCTGAAGGCCCTGGTCGAGGACCAGCGATTCACGCGGCGGCGAAGTGGGTACCTTCGGGCGCATGGGGCCCGGTCCGGGCGGCGCCGGGCGGGGGCGCGCCGGCGGGGCGGCGGCCGCGGGCGGCGAGGGGGCGGGCGCGGGGGTTTGCGGGAACGAGGGCGCTTGCGGGGCGGCGGGGCGCGCGGGGGCAGGCGGCGGCGGCTTGGCGCCGGGGGCGCCCTTCGGGAGCGGGGGGGCCGCGCGGGCGGGAGCGGGAGGCGGGGCGGGAGCGGCGGGGGCAGGCGCAGGCGCGGGGGCGGGGACGGGGGCGGGAGCGGAGACGGGGGCGGAGGTCGGGCCGGCGAGGCCGAGCTGGCGAAGGGTCTCCTCGGGGACGCGCGGGCCGAGGAAGTGCTTCTCGCCGCGCGCCTTCGCCTCGTAGGCCTCGGCGATGGTGCGGGTCAGCGTCGAGTGCACCGCGATGTACGGGTACACCTTCTTGCCCGTGACGAACTCGAGCTCGTCGATGACGCGCTTGTCGTGCGGGTCGGCCATCGCCATGAAGATGCGGTCGCCGCGCATGAGCACGGGCAGGATCCGGTGCGTGTCGGCCACCTCGCGGGGGACGACGTCGAGGTGCTCGAGCACGATGGCGACCTGCGTGAGGTCGATGCCGGGCACGCCGTGCTGCTCGGAGAGGGCCCGCAGGGCTTCGATCTCGTCGACCGTCCCCTCGTTGACGAGCACCGACGCGAGCGGCTCGGGCGTCGCGGCCCGCTTCTGAGCGCGCAGCGCGGCCTCGAGCTCCTGCTGCGATACCAGCTTTCTCTGGAGCAGGATCTTGCCGAGCGGCCGCTTCTCGTCGCTGGACATTGGGTCGCTGGGGACTCTCCACGCCTAGATTACGCTCACCCGGTCTCCGCATCCATTCTTGAGAGCACCGACGTCGCCCAGGCCGCGTAGCCGCCCCGCTCGATGGCCTTCCGAGCGCCCGAGACGAGCTCGCCGTACCAGTGCAGGTTGTGGAGGGAAAGGAGGCGCAGGGCGAGGATCTCCCCGGCGACGAAGAGGTGGCGCAGGTAGGCGCGCGAATAGCCCGCGGCGCAGCACTCGCAGGAGCAGGCCTCGTCGAGGGGGCGGGGGTCGTCCCGCCAGCGCGCGTTCTTGATGACGATGCGGCCGAAGCGCGTGAGGGCCTGGCCGTTGCGGGCGTTCCGGGTCGGAAGGACGCAGTCGAACATGTCGACGCCGGCGCCGATGGCGCGCACGAGGTCCCGCGGGGTGCCGACGCCCATGAGGTAGCGGGGACGCTCGGGATCGAGCGCGGGGGCCACCTCGACGAGCGTCTCGTGCATGCGCTCGATGGCCTCGCCGACCGAGAAGCCGCCGAGCGCCAGGCCGTCGAACGCGAGCGCGCCGAGCTCCGCGGCGTGCGCCCGCCGGAGATCGGCGAAGCAGCCTCCCTGGACGATGCCGAAGAGGGCCTGACCGGGCGGCCGGGGCGCGGCGAGGGCGCGCTTTGCCCAGCGCGTCGTGCGCGCGACGGCCGCCTCGACGACCTCGCGCGGGGCGTCGCCCGGGGGGCACACGTCGAGCTGCATCTGGATGTCGGCCCCGATGAGCCCCTGGATGCGGACGGCCTCCTCGGGGGTGAGCCAGTGCATCGCGCCGTCGAGGTGCGACTTGAAGGAGAAGCCGTCCTCCGTGGCCCCGACGAGGGGCGCGGCGCCGGCGCCGAGCGAGAACGCCTGGAACCCGCCCGAGTCGGTGAGCATGGCGCGCGGCCAGCGCGTGAAGGCGTGGAGCCCTCCGAGGCGCGCGATGGCCTCGGCGCCGGGACGCAGCATCAGGTGGTACGTGTTTCCGAGGACGACCTCGGCGCCGGTCGACGCGACCTCGACGGGCGAGAGCGTCTTCACGCTGCCCTGCGTCCCCACGGGCATGAACGTGGGGGTCTGGACCTCGCCGTGCGGCGTCGTCAGGGTGGCGCGGCGGGCCTGGCCGTCGCGGGCCGTCACGCGGAAGGCGAAGCCGGCGGCTGCCGGCGTCAACCGCCCCTCCAGAGGAGCATCGCGTCGCCGTAGGAGAAGAAGCGGTAGCGCTCGGCCACGGCGAGCCGGTAGGCGTCGAGGATGCGCTCGGTGCCGGCGAAGGCGCCGACGAGCGCGAGCAGCGTGGAGCGGGGGAGGTGAAAGTTCGTCAGCAGGCCGTCGACGACGCGCCAGTCGTAGCCCGGCTGGACGAGCAGGCGCGTCTCGCCGCTCGACGCGACGACGTGGCCGGGTCGGCCGGGGTCCGCGGCGCTCTCGAGCGCGCGCACCGTCGTCGTCCCGATGGCGATGACCGGGGCTCCACGTTCGCGCGCGCGCCGGACGGCGTCGGCGGTCGACTGCGAGACGACGTAGTGCTCCGAGTGCATGGGGTGCTGGTCGAGGTCGTCGACGGTGACGGGCTGGAAGGTCCCGAGGCCCACGTGCAGGGTGACGCTCGCGACGTCGCAGCCGCGGACGGCGAGCCGGC
Source organism: Polyangiaceae bacterium (assembly GCA_036501935.1). GTDB lineage: Bacteria > Myxococcota_A > Polyangia > Polyangiales > Polyangiaceae > Palsa-1150. The sequence continues at coordinate 158,501 of DASXZL010000001.1, forward strand.
CGAGGATCGCGTTCGTGAGGTGGAGCCCCGCGGTGGGGGCGGCGACCGCGCCGTCGTGGCGGGCGTAGACGGTCTGGTAGCGGGCGGCGTCGTCGGCCTCGTCGTCGCGCTTGATGTACGGAGGGAGCGGGACGTGGCCGCAGGCGCGGATGACCGCGTCGATGGGCTCTCCGGATCGGCTCCAGAGCGCGACCTCGAGGAGGCCGTCGTCCTCCGCGCGGCCAAGCAGCCGCACGACGAGCGCCGCGGGCCCCCCCTCCTCGCTCCCGCGCGCCGCGACCTCGACGTCGGCCCCGAACTTCAGCGGCTTGCTCGCCTTGCCGAGCGCCCGCCACACCTGGGTCGCGCGCACGTCCCCCGGCGCCACCTCGAGCTCGCGGACCCCCGTCCGCCGGACGAGCAGCACCTCGACGCGTCCACCGGTCTCGCGCTTGTGCCCGAGGAGCCGCGCCGGGATGACGCGCGTGTCGTTGACGACCACCAGCGCCCCGGCCGCGACGAGCTCCGGCAGCTCGGACACGCGCCGGTGCTCCGCCGGTGCGCCGCCCTGCGGCAGCAGCATCAGGCGCGCGAGCTCCCGGTCCTCCGCCGGCCGCTGCGCGATGAGCTCCGGGGGCAGCTCGTAGTGAAACGCGTCGACCCGCATGGCGCGAGCCGCGATACCCCGGCCGCCCATGCCCCGCAAGACCCGCTCCTCGCGGGCCCCGCGTGCTCTACCCCACTATGCCGCGGCCCCCCGCGCTACGAAAGGGCCGGCGCTCGGGCCACCCTCTCCCATCGCGGAGGGGTCGCTCGCGGCGAGCTTGCCGCGCAGGAAGCGCGCGAGCTCCGTCAGATCGAACGGCTTCGGGACGAAGCCGACCGCGCCGCAGTCAGCGCGAACGAGCTGACGCTCGCTGAGGTGGTAGGCGCTCGTGAGGACGACGCTCGTCCGCGGAAACCGGTCGCGAATGAGCCGCGCGAGCTGGATGCCGTTCGTGCCGGGCATCATGAGGTCGACCACGGCGAGGTCGAACGCCGCGCCGGCCATCACGCGCAGCGCGCTGTCGGCGTCCGCCGCGGTCTCCACCTCGAAGCCCTCGATGCGCAGACCGATGGCCATGACGCGGGCGTGGTTCGCCTCGTCGTCGACCACCAGGACTTTGGGCACAAGCTGCATGTTCTTGCCGAAGTCTTCGGCACGGAGCCGGGGTTCCCGTCGCTGGGCGCCCGCTCCGTGCCTGCCGCGTTCCCTCGCAAGCTACATGCCCAGACGGACAGGTGAACGCCGACCGAGTGGTTACCGCAGCTTCCGCGGGTCTGGCTCGGACCGCTCCACCGGTCGCGTTTCACCTTTGCACCGCCGGTCTATCAGGGGTGAACGGACGGACGAGTTTGTGGGAGGCCGCCCGCCTCCGTCTCATCCCCGGCTTTCGAACGTGATCCCGAGCCTCGTCATCTTTCGCCACAGGGTGGTCGGGGAAATGTTCAGGAGCTCCGCGGCGCGCTCACGGCTGCCTTCGCTCTCCCGCAGCGCTCCCTCGATGGCCGAGCGCTCCGCCCCGTCGACGACGTCGGACAGAGCCCGACCGCCGGAGCCGCTCGGGTTCAGTGGCGTGCTCGGCGGCGGCGGCAGGAGGTCGTCCGCGGTGATGACGCCGTTCTGCTGGAGCGCCACGGCCTGCTCGATCATGTGCTCGAGCTCGCGGATATTTCCAGGGAAGTCGTAGTGGGCGAGGGCGTCGAGCACCGAGTCGTTGAGCTTGGGGCGCACGCCCATCTTCCGCGAGTACTTGTCCATGAAGTAGCTGACGAGGATGGGGATGTCCTCGCGCCGCTCGCGCAGCGGGGGCAGCTGGAACCGGGCGACGTTGAGGCGGTAGTAGAGATCCTGCCGGAACCGCTTCTCGGCGACGGCGATCATGAGGTCCTGATTGGTCGCCGCGATGATGCGCACGTTCACGTGGAGCGGCTTGTTCTCGCCGACGCGGCGGACCTCGTTCTCCTGGATGGCGCGGAGGAGCTTGGCCTGGAAGGTCATCGGCGTCTCGGCGATCTCGTCGAAGAAGAACGTGCCGCCGTCGGCCTCCTCGAAGAGGCCCTTTCGCGCGCTGACCGCGCCGGTGAACGACCCCTTCGCGTGGCCGAAGAGCTCACTCTCGAGGAGCGTCTCGGTGATGGCCGCGCAGTTGACGGGGACGAAGGGCCGCTCGCTCCGCTTGCTGTTCGCGTGGATGGCCTTGGCGACGAGCTCCTTGCCCGTGCCGCTCTCGCCCGTGATGAGGACGATGGCGTCGGTCGGCGCGATGCGCACGATGCGGCCGAGCACCTCGCGGACGGCGCGCGAGCGGCCGATGATGTTCTCGAACTTGTAACGATCCTTGAACTCGCTCGCGAGGAACGTCACCTCGCCGGCGAGGCGGCGGTTGTCGAGCGCCTTGGCGACCTTGACGAGCAGCTCCTGCTCGGTGAACGGCTTCTGGATGTAGTCGAAGGCGCCGAGGCGCATGGCCTCGACGGCGCTCTCGATGGTCCCGTACGCCGTCATCACGACGACCTCGGTGAGCGGGTGCGCGTCCTTCGTCGAGCGGAGGACGTCGATGCCGTCTTTCGTCCCCATGCGCAGATCGGTCAAGACGACGTCGTACGCCCCGGTCGCCCCGCGCTCGGCCCCCTGCTCGCCGTCGGCGGCCTCGTCGACCTCGTAGCTGGCGCCGCGCAGCATCATCGCGAGCGTCGTGCGCATGTTGCGCTGGTCGTCGACGATGAGGATCTTCGGCATGTTCGGCGGCGTCCTCGCGCCCCCCTAGTTATCCTGGGCGCCCTGCTGGATCCAGGTGGAGATGCGGGCGAGGTCGTCGGCGGTGAAGGTGTAGGTCGACCCGGAGATCGGGCAGGTGACGAGATTGCCCCCGCAGGGCATGTTGTCGAGGCCCCCGCCGCTCGTCTTGTGGATGTCGGTGTAGAGGGCCTGCTGCGTCGGGTCGGTCGGGCAGGCGAACGAGGTGTTCTGGGGGCAGCCCGCGCCGCCCGCGTCGGCGCCGATGCAGACGATGGGGCAGAAGACGCCGCCCGCGTCGACGGGGTTGACGCCCATCGTGACGCCCGCCCAGCACTCGTCCTTCGTCGCGCCGCACACGAAGCCGCTCGTCTGCGCGCCCGCCTGGGTCGCCGTGCCGTGGCAGCTCGACTGCGCCGTGCAGCTCGCCACGCCGGAGGGGCCGAAGTAGTCGTCGTAGAGGCCCGTCCACGTGGGGGGCCCCGCCTCCTGGCTCACGAGCGCCTGGCCGCCCTGCACGACGCCGGTGGCGTCGTCGCACCCCGTGAGGAGGAGGGACAGCGCGAGCGCGATTCGTCGCATCGACACGATCGCAATGTAGCGCGACGGCGCTCGTCAGAAGACGATTCCGAGAAACAACCGGACGGTCTGCGCCGCCGAGAGGCCGGTGTCGAACCCGGCGTTGGCCACCTGCCCGGGGAGGTAGTCGAGGCCCGCCAGGGGGAAGAAGACGCCGTACTGGAGCATCGTGTAAAAGCCGCCGATCTTCGACGGGTCGTCGTTCAGCGAGCCGTCCTTCGACTGGTAGTAGAGCTGGAGATCCATCTCGACGCCGAGGTCGCGGTGGTGGCCCGGCGTCTGCTCGAACTCGCTCGCGCGGCTCCAGATGAGGGCCGCGCCGCCGCCGAACTTCTCGCCGTTCGGGTTCCGGAGAAAGTCGTAGTCGACGCTCGGGCGGAAGTAGTACGCGCCCTCGACGCGGCTCATGATCTGGCGCCAGAAGATGAGGTCGATGCGGTAGTCGGGGTGGAACCGGAACGTCGAGAGGGACGAGGTCTGCCCGTTCTGGTTGAACTCGGACTGCAGGCCCGTCACCGGCGGCTGCAGGGCCCCCGCGCCGCCGTTGTTCGCGTACGCGTCGCCGCTCGCCCAGCCGAAGCCGAACTGCAGATCGAGCTTGTCGTCGACCGCGCGGTACTCGGTCTGCGTCGCCAGACCGTACTGGTGGACGTTGACGGGGTTGTTGAGGTCCGTGCTGAGCGGCGAGGAGCCGATCTGCCCCTGGATGGTCACGAGCTCCGCCTCGAAGCGGAGCTTGCGCCACAGGGCCTGCACCCAGAGGTCCGGGATGACCGCCCAGGCGCTCCTTCGCTCGAGCCCGTTGTTGCTCGCCGTGCCGTAGTCGATCGTCTGCGGGTTCGAGGTCGCCGCGACGTCGAGGTACTGCGAGCGATACACCGTGTACGCGCCGCCGTTGATGACGAGGTCCCCCCGGCCGAGCTTCAGCTTCTGCAGCTCCGGGTTCGTCCGGTGCGCGAGGAAGAGCATGTACTCGTTGACGTTGCACAGGTTGCACGTGTTGTACGGCTGGCCGCCGTAGACGTCGTACGGGTTCGCGTTCGTCGGCCCGGTGTTCGGAAAGTCCCACCCGCCGCCGAAGTAGAGGTCCATCGACTTGAGGCCCGTGATGAACATGATGCGGTCGACGGTCGACTGGTAATCGCTGTCGATCCCGTCGCCCGAGTTGGCCACGATGCCGAGGCCCCACTGCTGCGGCATGCGGCCGAAGCGGACCTGACCGACGGGCGTCATGTACTCGCCCCAGACGCGGTTCACGTTGATCGAGTTCGTCCACCCGTTGACGCCGGCCGTCGGCGGGCCCTGCGTCGTCGCCTGAAAGCCGATGGGCGCGTAGTTCACGGGCGCGTACCCGCCGTTGTACTGCACGGGCTGATACCCGTTCGGGTACGACTTCTGGCTGGACGTCCCCGACGACGTCCCCGTCGCGGGCTGCATCGCGTAGGACTCCGGCGTCGACCCGAGCACCAGGTTATCGAGGAGATCGAGCTGCGTCATGATGCGCAGGTTGTCCGAGATGTGGATCTCGGGGTTCAGGCGCAGGCGCAGGTTGGCGCTCGACTCGGTCTTGTCCTGGCAGTTCGACGTGCCGTTCGAGCCGCACAGCGCGACCGTCTGCCCCGGCGAGCCGTTCGTCGACGCGAACGTGTTGTCGAGCGGGATCGGCCAGAGGTACTGCTGGTCGCCCGACGGGATCACGCTGGAGCTGTGCCGGCCGAGGAAGAAGTTGTGAAACAGCTCGCCCCGTGTGCGGAAGTACCCATGCACCTCGATGACGGGCCGGGCCCCTCCCCACCAGTCCTCGCTGAACACCTCGTGCGCGCCGGCCGACTCGCCGGCGACGGGGGCGCCCTGCTGCGCGAGATCGCGCTGGTCGTGGCTCGGGTTGATGGCCCGGACGGGGGACGTCGTCGACGGGGCCATGCCCGACGGCGGCATGGCCGGAGCCGGAGGCGGCGGGGGCGGCGGGATGGGCGCGCTCGTCGTGCCGGGCACGAGCGGCGGGCGCGTGTCCGTCGGGGCGCCCGCGGACGTCGCCGGAGGGGGCGCGGGCGGGGCGGCCTGCGCCTGCGCGACCGAGGCGGAGACGAGCGGGACCGCGGCGAGCGCCACGGACAAGAGCAAGCAAGAGCGACGGCGCCAAAGCATGAGCTGGCGCGCGTTTTATCACTTCTGCGGTCGAGCGTAAGCCTCTATCCCGCACGCTCCCCCGAGGGGACTCAGCGACGCGCGGGCCCGAGCTCGGCGAGGAACGCCTCGATCTCCACGCGCATCGCCCCGAGCTGTTCTCGGATCTTCGTGGCGTCCTCGCCCGACGACTCCGCGGCGTCGCGCGGCTCGATGCCGGTGCGCTGCAGCTTCTTCTTCGCGCCCGCGATGGTGAACCCCTCTCGATAGAGGAGCTCGCGCACGCGCATGAGGTTCTCGACGTCGCGCCGCGAGTACACGCGCTGGCCCTTGGCGCTCTTGGTCGGCCGGATGCTGCGGAACTCGCGCTCCCAGTAGCGGAGCACGTGCGGCTCGACTCCGACGAGCTCGGCCACCTCCCCGATGCGGAAGTAGAGCTTCGGCGGCAGGCTCCCGCGGGAGGGCTCGGGCTCCGACATGACGCGCCCGGCTCAGTCCTTCGTCGCCGTCGAGTCGCCGCTCGCCGCCGCCATGGTGCTGCCGCTCGCCGGCGAGAGCCCGGCGCGCTCGTTCAGCGCAATCTTGAGGATCTGGCTGGCCTTGAAGGTGAGGACGCGCCGCTCGCTGATCTTGATCGGCTGGCCGGTCTGCGGGTTCCGGCCGGGGCGCTGGCGCTTGTCGCGCAGCACGAAGTTGCCGAAACCGCTCACCTTGATCTTCTCGCCGCGCCCGAGGGTCTCCTTCATCATCTCGAAGACCAGATCGACGAGCTCTGCCGACTCTTTTCGGGAGAAACCGCCGACCTTGCTGTAGAGCGCCTGGACGATCTCCGCCTTGGTCATGAGCGCCGACTCTCCCCCCGGTACGGGCCGAAGCAAGAGTCTAAACGCGATTTTAGCCCATGGCTACAGGGCTCACGCGGCCAGCTCGCCCTCCAGGGCGGACGCGTCCGGACCGGCCGTGGAAGCCGCCGCGACGCCGGACACGGGCGCCGACGGGGGCAGGGACGCCGCCGCGTCGCGAGCGAGCTGCGCCTTGCGCCGCCCGAGCTGCTCGAACGCGACGAACGTGGCCACGTAGCCGTACCCGTACGTGAAGAGCATCGCGAACGGCGCGGCGAACCAGTGCCCCGTCTCGAGCGCGGCCACGATGCTCGCCGCCGAGATGAGGCAGAGCGCGATCTCGATCATCGGGAGATCCGCCGCGGCGCGGTAGCGGCCCTCGGTCGTCCCCTTCTTCGGCGTGCGCACGAACTCGCCCGCCATCGAATGGAGCCCTTCCCACACCGCCTTGGTCAGGTGAGGGGCGAGCCCCGCCCCGAGGGCGAGGAGGACCGGGAGCTGCTTCAGCGCCTCGATGCGGCTTCGCCCCTGGGCGGCCTCGGCCATCGCGTAGAAGGCCGCGAGCGACCCGGTCGTCCCGATGACGAGGGGCAGATCGATGAGGAGCATCGCCTTCGTGTCGGTCGCCGGCATGAAGACGAGCGCCGGCAGGAGCAGCACGCTGAGCAGCACCATCAGCGGGTACGCGAAGTGCGGCGTCATGTGGAAGCACGCCTCCACGCGCTGCATCGGCGTCAGCGGCGACCGGAGGATGCGCCCGAGGAGCTTGCGCGCGGTCTGCACGGTCCCCTTGGCCCAGCGGAACTGCTGCGCGCGGAAGGCGCTGATGTCCTCCGGCAGCTCGGCCGGAGTCACGATGTTCTCGCGGTAGACGAAGCGCCACCCGGCGAGCTGCGCGCGGTAGGAGAGATCGAGGTCCTCCGTCAGCGTGTCGTGCTGCCAGCCGCCTGCGCCCGCGATGGCTTCCTTGCGCCACATGCCGCCGGTGCCGCTGAAGTTGAAGAGCCACCCCGCGGCCATACGCGCGCGGTTCTCGACGAGGTGGTGGCCGTCGAGCATCAGCGCCTGCGTCCGCGTCAGCAGCGAGTGCGCGCGGTTCAAGTGCCCCCAGCGCGCCTGGACCATGCCCACCTTCGCGTCCGCGATGAAGTGCGGGACGACCGCGCGGAGAAAGTCGGGCTGCGGCAGGAAGTCGGCGTCGAAGATGGCGACGAGGTCGCCCTTGGCGACGTGCAGCCCGTTGTCGAGCGCGCCCGCCTTGTATCCCGTGCGATCGACGCGGTGGATGTAGACGACGTCGAGACCGACCTCGCGCAGGCTCTCGACCTTCGCGCGCACGAGCGCCCGCGTCTCGTCGGTCGAGTCGTCGAGCACCTGGATCTCCAGGCGGCTGCGCGGCCACTCGATGGCCGCCACGTGGTCGAGCAGCCGTCCCGCGACCGTCGCCTCGTTGTAGAGCGGCAGCTGGATGGTGACCCAGGGCAGATCGTCGCGCCCCTCGACCGTGCCGGCGGTCAGGGCGGGGATGCCTTCTTTCAGGGCCTTCAGCGCGCGGCGGTGGCGGAGGACGGTGAGCACCAGGTGCGAACGATGCAGGCCGTACATGGCCAGGACGAGGAGCACGGCGAAATAGGCCGCGCACAGCGCGAAATGCATGCTGATGAGATAGCCGAGCGTGCTTCGGACAATTGTCAGCGACTTGTATTTCGTTGCACGCCATTGTCCGGCGCGGGGCGAGCGCGCGCGCCTTCGAGGAGCGCCTGCTCGAGAGATCGACCTTCTACAGATCGATGTTGAAGAGGCCCCCGATGCCCAGCATGACGAAGCCGTGCCCGGGGTTGTTCGAGTCGCTCGACGACGTCGAGTTGGGGGTGCTGAAGGAGCCGAGGCCCCCCGTGACCTCCGGGAGGAGGCGGAAGGTATGCCCCGCGGGGATCCAGATGCCCATGCCGAGGAGGAGCTCGGCCCCCGAGTAGCTGGCCGACTGCGCGCCGGCGTCCTGGTAGTGGAGCGAGTACCAGCGCGCCTGGAACCCGAGCTCCCCGAAGAAGCTCACGCGGTCCGGGTTGCCGATGACGCCGATGACCGCGCCGAGCGAGGTCGTGTTCGACGAGAGCCCCGACGCGTTGGCCGAGAGGTTCGCCGGCGTGCCGCCCGCGCCGAGGCCCGCGTGCTCGAGCGTGAGCCCGACGTACCCGTAGCGGGCGAAGCGAATGCCGGCGTCGAGCGCGTACGCGAACCCTCCGCCCGAGACGCTGGACATGTCGACCGCCGACGAGGTGCCCGTCGGGTTCGGGATCTGCCCTGCCGGCAGCTCGAGGCCGAGGTGCAGGCCGAGGATGAGGGCCACGCGCGATCGCTTGTGGAGCGCGCCTGGGGCGTTGGCGTCGACGATGGCCGGCGGAGGCGGGGGCATCCCGGGCGAGGTCTCCAGCGCCGTCGGCGGGACCTCGGTCGTCGCCGGCGGAGGGGGAGGGCCCGAGCCGGGGACGTAGGTCACCCCCGCGATGGACTTCAGCGGGACCTGGAGCGTCCGCGTCTCCCGCTCCTTGAGCACCACGGACTGCTCGGCGCCCACGTAGCCCGACGCGTAGACGAGGACCTTGTGCGGGCCGGGATCGAGCGGGAAGGGCTCCCCGAGGAGCGCCGCGGGCACGGGCTGGCCGTCGATCTGGAGCTGGGGCGCGGCCACGTTGGGCGGCTCGACCTGGACGACCAGCTTGGGCACCCTCGGCTCGACCTGCGCGAGCTCGCCGCGGGCCTGGTCGACGGCCGCCTGGAACGCGGGAGGGGAGCCCGCCGGCAGCGGGGTGCGCACGAGCGCGCGGTAGGACTCCGCCGAAGCGACGAGGTGGCCGAGCGCCGCCTCGCACTCCGCGATGCGAAGGACGTTGGTCGGCGCGCTGAAGACCTGCTGCGCGCGCTGGAATTTGTCGAGCGCGTCGGTGAACTTGCCGACGCGCTGCAGCTCGTCCCCCTCCTTGAAGAGCTGCCGCGCGGCTGCGCGCTCGGACTCGGTCACCTGCGCGGCGGCGGGGGTCGACCAGGACAGCACGGTGACCGCGCCCGGGACCGCCAGGAGCAAGAGAAGTCGAAGCGTTCGCATGCGATGAGAGGGTAGCCAGGAAGCTCAGTAGCCGGGGTCGGACGACGGAGGCAGCGTCTTGGGCAAGGGGGGCCTCGCTGCCGCGGGCGCCGTCGCTGCGGCCGTCGCCGTCGCGAGCGGCTTCGCCGTGGGCGCGGGCTTTCCGTGGCCGGTGGCGGCGCCGAACGGCGCGGGCTTCGCCGTGACGATCGGCGCGGTGCTCGCCGCGGTCGCCGCCGACGCGGTCTCCGCCGCGCTGGCCGTCGGCGTCGGACCCGGCCCGCCGACCGTGCCCCCGACCGCGGCGCTCGCGGCGACGGACGGCGTGACGGAGGCCGCGGTCGCCGTCGCCGGAGGGGTGCGCCCGAGCAGCTTCACCACCCCGACGACGCCGAGCGTCCCCCCCAGCAGGGCCGCGACCGCGACCGCGACCACGGCGCCCCGCGACGACTTCGGCGGCGACGTCGACGTGACGAACGGCGCCGACGTGAGCCCTGCCGCGGGCGGCGGCGTGCGCTCCTGCGCGAACGACGGCAGGGGCGTCACCGGACCCGGAGCCCCGTGCGGCAAGCTCGACATCGGCCCGCGCCGCACGCTGATCCCCGCCGCGACGGCCAGCGCCTCGGCCAGCTCCGCCGCGCTCGAGAAGCGGGCCCCCGGCTCGCGTTCCATCGTCCTCGCGAACCAGGCGTCGAAGCTCACCGGCAACCCCGGGACCGTCATCGACGGCACGGGCGCCGGCGCAGTGCAGATCTTCACGAGGAGATCGCCGACGCTCTCGCCCTCGAAGGGGAGCACGCCCGTCACGCACTTGTAGGCGATGACCCCGAGCGACCAGAGGTCGGCCCGGTAGTCGATGCTCCGGAGGCCGCGGGCCTGCTCGGGGGCCATGTAGTACGGCGTCCCGAGGACCGCGCCCGTCTTCGTGCTGCTCGTCAGCCCCTGCTCGCCGGGGGCCTGCTTGATCTTCGCGATGCCGAAGTCGAGCACCTTGGCGATCTCGTCGTCGTCGTCCGGCGAGCGGACGAGGAAGATGTTCTCGGGCTTGAGGTCGCGGTGGATGATCCCCGCCTCGTGGGCGCGCTGCAGCGCGCGGCACACCTGGCCGACGATGCGCGCCGTCTCCGCGAGGGGCATGCGCACGACGCGGTCGATGCGCTCGTCGAGCGGCTCGCCGGTCAAGAGCTCCATGACCATGTAGGGCCGCTGGTCGTCCGTCACGCCGTGGTCGTGGATCTGGATGGCGTGCTTGCTCTGCAGGGCGGCGGCGGCCCGCGCCTCGGTGTCGAAGCGCGAGCGCGCCTCCTTGCTCTCGGCGTACTCCTGATCGATGAACTTGATGGCGACGCGCGTCCCCAGCGTCACGTGGCGCCCTTCCCACACCGAGCCCATGCCGCCCCTTCCGATGAGGCGGAGGACCTCGTACTTGCCGGCGATGAGGCCGCCGGGCGGCGTCGGCTGCGGATCCATCCGGGATGCCATGTCTACATTAGACGAGTCTCCCCCCAGCCGCTAACAAGGCATTGTGAATCACGATGCACAGCCTCCCTGGCCGGTCGGCTAGGCATTCGCCCGCCATGCCCCGTTCGAGCTCGCCGACCTCTCCCAAGACCCCCCGGGGGCCCGGGACGGGCCCTGCCGGCGACGCCCCTCCGGAGGGAGCCAGCCGGCGCGCGAGCTTGCCGCAACCGGGGGCCGCCGACGTCCTCTACCTCGTGGACCTCTCGGGGTACGTGTTCCGCGCGTACCACGCGCTGCCGCCCCTCTCGAGCTCGAAGGGGGAGCCGACGCACGCCGTCCTCGGCACGGTGAACATGCTCCAGAAGGTGGTGGGCGAGCGCAAGCCCCACATGCTCGCGGTGGCCATGGACTTCAAGGGCCGCACCTTCCGCCACGATCTCGACGTCCGCTACAAGGCGACGCGCCCCGCGCCCCCTCCGGACCTCTCGCAGCAGATGGCGCGCGTCGAGCAGATCATCCGCGCCTGGGACGCGGCCTGCTTCGTGAAGGAGGGGCTCGAGGCGGACGACCTCATCGCGGCCGTCACGTCGCGCGCGCTCGGCGAGGGCTGGAGCGTCGTCATCGTGAGCGCCGACAAGGACCTCATGCAGCTCGTGCGCGACGAGGACGACCGCGTCGTCTTGTGGGACTCGATGCGCGACCGCGTCTACGGCCCCGCCGAAGTGCGCGAGAAGCTCGGCGTCGCCCCGAGCCGCGTGCGGGACTACCTCGCGCTGACCGGCGACACGAGCGACAACATCCCCGGCGTGCCCGGCGTCGGGCCGAAGACGGCCACGGATCTGCTGAATCAGTTCGGGTCCCTCGAGGGGATCTACGCGGGGCTCGCCGACGTGGCGCGCCCCAAGCTCCGCGAGAGCCTGCGCGAGCACGAGGCCGACGCGCGCATCTCGCAGAAGCTCGTGACCCTCGACGCGACCGCGGCGCTCGACTGGTCGCGCGGCAAGCTCGTGTGGGGCGGGGCCGACGTCGACGAGCTCCGGAAGCTCTACACGGACCTCGAGTTCAACCGGCAGCTCGATCTGCTGGCGACGCTGGCGAAGCCCGCGAGCGCCGAGGGCGCGGGGGCGAGCGCGGGCGCGGGCGCGGCGAACGCCGTGACGGGGCCCTACACGCCGCGCGTCGAAGTGGCGGCGGTCGAGCGCACGGTGGCGTGCGTGCTGGACGAGGCGAGCCTCGAGCAGGTGGCGGAGGAGGCGCGCGCCGCGGGGCAGGTGGGGGTGGCGCTGCACACGACGAGCACGGACGCGATGCGGGCGAGCATCGTGGGGGTGTCGCTCGCGAGCGCGCCGGGGCGAGGGCACTACGTGCCGCTCCAGCACCGGTACCTCGGCTGCCCGCCGCAGCTCACCTGGGAGCGCGTGCGGGCGGTGCTCGCGCCGCTCTTCGCGGACCCGAAGGTGACGACGGTGGGGCAGGACGTGAAGCAGACGTCCATCGTGCTGGCGCGCGCCGGGGTGCCGCTGACGGGCGCCACGTTCGACACGCACGTCGCGGCCTACCTCATCGATCCGGAGTCGCCGAACGGGCTGAAGGAGCTGGCGCGCCGGGAGCTCGGGGTGACGCTCGCGCCGTTCGAGGAGTCGCAGCCGAAGGCGCGGGGGCCGCACGCGACCTTCGAGGAGCTCGACGTCGAGCGGGCGACGGGGTTCGCCGCGCCGGATCCGGAGATCGCGCTGGCCCTCCGGGCACGCTACGAGCCGCGGCTCGCGGCCGAGGGGCTCGACGCGCTGATGCGCGACGTGGAGATGCCGCTCGCGCGGGTGCTGGCGGCGATGGAGATGCACGGGGTGCTCGTGGCGCTGCCGGCGCTGGAGAAGCTCGGCAGGGAGGTCGAGCAGCAGATGCGGGACCTCGACGCGGAGTGCAAGCGCGTCGCGGGGAGGGACTTCACGCTGCGGTCGCGCGACCAGCTGGAGACGATCCTCTTCGACGAGCTGAAGCTGCCCGTCGTGAAGCGGACCCCGAAGGGGGGGCGCTCGACGGACGCGGACGTGCTCGAGGCGCTGGCGGACAAGCACGAGCTGCCGCGGGCCATCCTCGCGTACCGAGAGCTCGACAAGCTGAAGGGGACGTACATCGACGCGCTGCCGCGGTACGTGAATCCCGCGACGGGGCGGATCCACACGCGGTTCGATCAGGCGGTGGCGGCGACGGGGCGGCTGTCGTCGAGCGATCCGAACCTGCAGAACATCCCGATCCGGACGGAGCTCGGGCGGGCCATCCGGGCGGCGTTCGTGGCGCCGGCGGGGCACGTGATCCTCAGCGCGGATTATTCCCAGATCGAGCTGCGCATCCTGGCGCACCTGTCGGAGGATCCGGAGCTCATCGACGCGTTCTCGACGGGGGTCGACGTGCACGTGAGGACGGCGGCCCTCGTGTTCGGCAAGGGCGAGAGCGAGGTGACGGGGGACGAGCGGCGGGCGGCGAAGACGATCAACTTCGGCGTCATTTACGGGATGGGGGACAGCGCGCTCGGAAAGCAGATCGGCGTGCCGCGCGAGCAGGCGGCGCGCTGGATCGCGGCGTACTTCGAGCGGTACGCGGGGGTCGCGCGGTTCATGGAGAAGACGGTGGAGGCGGCGCGGCAGGGGGAAGCGGTGAGGACGCTGCTGGGGCGGCGGCGGTTCTTGCCGAACCTCCACTCGGCGAACCGGGGGCTGCGGTTCGAGGCCGAGAGGGTGGCGCGCAATACGCCCATCCAGGGCACGGCGGCGGACGTGCTGAAGCTGGCGATGGTGAGCGTCGAGGGGAGCGCGGGCGCGGCGAGGATGGTGCTGACGGTGCACGACGAGCTGGTGTTCGAGGTGCCCGAGGGCAAGGCGAAGGAGGAGGGGGAGAGGATCCGCGCGCTGATGGCGGGGGCGATGAAGCTGGCGGTGCCGCTGGTGGTGGACGTGGGCGTCGGCTCGAACTGGGCCGACGCGCATTAGCGCGGACCTCGAGTGGGCTCAGAGACCGTCGACGCCGGCGAACACCTCGGCCTCGGACGCGGCCGTCATCGCGCGCGTGAGCCACTGCTTCAGCAAGGTGACGTCGGCGCAGGATCCGAGCCGTGCGCGCCCGAGCTCGCTCAGCGGGAGCGAACGCACCGACAGCGCGGTGAGGACGGCCCCTCGAAGGCCCTTGACCTCGCCTTGTTCGATCAGCTGCTCGGCTGCGTTCACGACATCCTCTGCACCATGGGGTCCGGCAACCAGGAGAAGGATACTCCGGATGTCGTCGACGGCAACCTCCGGGGGCGCCGTCTGCCAGAGGTAGGCGTAGAGCTGGATGAGCAAGGCGCGGGTGCGAGCGTCACGAACGAGCGCCCCCGTGATGACGCTCATGAGCGGTGCGGCGCTCTGGAGACGCTCCATCGAGCGTGACGACCACAAGGCGACCTGCACGAGGCGCCCGAGCGCATGCAGGGTCCGGGCGGCCAGGGCGTCGACCGACAGCGCCGCCAGATCGTCGAGCACGAAGCGAAAGTGCGGCTGGTAGGGTCGGACGGCTTCGAGCAGCGCGGGACTGGCATCGAGAATGGAGGCAAAGTCGGGGGCTGCCTTCCATCGTCCGTCTCCGTGGTGCAAGAGGACGGGCAGAACGACCGGGAGCGTCCTCGCCTCGGGGTGGTCTCGCAGCCAGCGCTCCCAGACGCGCACGAGGTAGCGCAGCAACCGGAAGGGCATGGTCGCGTCGGCCGACGACTGATGCTCGAAGACGACGTAGACGAGAGCCTGCTGTCCGGCCCTGGCGCGGACGCCGTAGAGCAAGTCGGTATGCGTGTGCTGCAGCTCCTCGTCGACGAACGAGCCCGGGTGGACGGTGAGGGTCTCGAGATCGATGTGCGCGCGCACCTCGGCCGGCAGGACGAGCTCGAGCTCGCTCCGGGCGATGTCCGGCTGGCCGAACGTCGACTTGAAGAGGGCGTCGTGAGGGCTCGGCATCGTCCCCGGCAGGATGTGCAGGTCCGAGCGGCGCGGGCAAGGACGGCGGCGCATGCCGAAGCTCGAAGCGACTCGTCGTCGGCGTTCACGAGTACGCTCGGTTCCCATGAGACTCCGATCGACGGCGGCGGCGGCGCTCTGCGGGCTCGCGTTCGCGCTCGCGTTCGCGCTCGGATGCAGCGGGGCTACGGGCGGCGGGATCGCCGCGGACGGTGGGGGAGGGAGCGACGCGCCGCTCTCGACGAAGGGCTTCGCGTGCGACGGCGGTACGTGCAGCTGCGCGCCGGGTGCTCAGTGCACCGACTCGTGCCCCGGAAGTGGGGACTGCCAGTACGCGTGCGCGATGGGGTCGACGTGCTCGGAGAGCTGTGCGGGTGGCGACTGCGTGCAGACGTGCAGCGGGTCGGCGTCGTGCTCGATGGAATGCGCCGGGGGCGACTGCATGCAGACCTGCAGCGGCGGGGCCTGCAGCATGGATTGCGCGGGGAACGACTGCACGCTCACGTGCCTGGGGTCGTCGTCTTGCAAGATGACTGGGTGTACCGGGGACTGCACGATTAACTGCAACGGCGCGGCGGACTGTGAGCTTTCGTGCGGGACGACGGAGGACTGTACGAAGAACGAGTGAGCGAGGGCGAGGGCGACGGGCGTGGGCGAGGGCGTGGGCGTGGGCGTGGGCGAGGGCGTGGGCGTGAGCGCGGGCGTGGGCGAGGGCGAGGGCGTGAGCGTGGGCGAGGGCGTGAGCGTGAGCGTGAGCGTGAGCGCTGGCGGGGGGGGCAGGACAACAGAGCGAGGGCTCGAGGGTGGGCGGAGCCTTGGTAATCCTTCACGCCAATCGACCACGCTCACGCCCACCCCCGCGCCCGCGCCCACGCTCTCGCTCTCGCTCTCGCTCACGCCCTCGCCCTCGCCCTCGCCCGCGCCCGCGCCCTCGCCCTCGCCCTCGCCCGCGCCCGCGCCCTCGCCCTCGCCCTCGCCCGCGCCCGCGCCCGCGCCCTCGCTCACGCCCGCGCCCGCGCCCTCGCCCTCGCCCACCCTTCCCCCACGCCCTCTCCCCTCGACGCGCCTCTTCCTCGCGTCTACCCTCCCGCCGCCATGACTGCGGCCGCCCAGCCCCTCCGTCGCACCTCTCTCTACGCCGAGCACGTCGCTCTCGGCGGCCGCCTCGTGCCCTTCGCCGGGTGGGAGCTGCCCATCCAGTACTCCGGCATCGTCGACGAGCACACCGCCGTCCGCACGGCCGCGGGCATCTTCGACGTCAGCCACATGGGCGAGCTTCGCCTCCGCGGCGAGTACTCGGAGCACGTCGTCGACTACCTCGTCACGGGGGACGCGCGGAAGCTCGTCGACGGGCAGGCCATGTACACGTGCGTCTGCAACGAGCGCGGCACCATCCTCGACGACGTCATCGTCTACCGGCGCAACGAGGACGACTGGCTCGTCGTCTGCAACTCGTCGAACCGCGAGAAGATCAGCACCCACTTCGCCCGCGCCGCCGACAACCACTGCGACTTCGAGGACCAGAGCGACGAGACCGCCCTCGTCGCCGTCCAGGGGCCGCGCGCCATGGAGATCCTCGCGAAGCTCGGCGACGACGGGGCGAAGGCGGGCGAGCTCAAGGCGTTCCACTTCCGCGACGCGGTCCTCGGCGGCGTCGCCTGCACGACCGCCCGGACGGGGTACACGGGCGAAGACGGCGTCGAAATCTTCTGCGCGTGGGACGACGCGCCGGCGCTCTGGCGCGCCCTCCTCGAGGCGGGTCGCCCGCTCGGCCTCAAGCCCGCCGGGCTCGGGGCCCGCGACACGCTCCGGCTCGAAGCTCGGCTGTCGCTCTACGGCAACGACATCGACGAGACCACGAACCCCATCGAGGCGGGCCTCGGCTGGGTCGTGAAGGTGGAAAAAGGCGACTTCATCGGACGGGCCGCATTGATGGAGATCAAGGGCCGGCCGCTTCCCCGCAAGCTCGTGGGCTTCGAGGTGACAGGAAGGGGCGTGGCCAGGCACGGGTACCCCCTCCGGGAGGTCGACGGACGCGAAGTCGGCGTCTGCACGAGCGGCAGCCCCGCGCCTACGGTTGGCAAGAACATCGGGCTCGGGTATTTGCCCTCCGCGATGACCGAGGTGGGAACGCGCTTGCTGGTGGACTGCCGCGGCAAGAACGTCGAAGCCGTCGTCGTGAAGACCCCGTTCTACAAGAGGGCGAAATGAGCGAGCTTCCGGCCGATCGAAGATACACGACGGATCACGAGTGGGCCCAGGGCGCGGGGGGCAACGTGACCGTCGGGATCACGACGTTCGCGGTCGAGCAGCTGGGCGACATCACGCTGGTCAACCTCGACGTGAAGGCGGGCGACACCATCGAGGTCGGCAAGCCGTTCGGGACCATCGAGAGCGTCAAGACGCTGAGCGACCTCTTCGCGCCGCTGAGCGGCAAGGTCGTGAAGGTCAACGCGGACCTCGGCACGAAGCCCGAGCTGGTGAACGAGGACTGCTACGGCAAGGCGTGGATGATCGTGGTGGCCGCGGCCGATCCGGCGTCGGTCGATGCTTTGATGGACGCGAAGGCGTACGGCGAGTACTTGAAGACGGCCGCCCATTGACGGGCGCGCGTCAGGGGTCACGGAGAAGAAACCATGTTTCGTAAGATGGCGTTCGTGGGGATCGCGGTGGTCACGGTGGCCGGCCTCGTCGCGGGGTGCGCGGGTCCGATGGGCAAGGGCGAGGGCGACTCTTGCAGCGGCAACGACGAGTGCTCGTCGGACCTGACCTGCCAGCCGGTCGGCGGGCGCTCGGGCGACTTTTGTTGCCCCACGCCGGCGGACGCGAGCAGCAAGTCGAACTGCCAGGTCGAGCCCGACGGCGGCTGATAGTCTGCGGGGACATGCTCGCGCGCGGAGCACGGATCCACGACTACGAAGTGTGGGGCCTCCTCGGCGAGGGGGGCATGAGCGAGGTGTGGCTGGCCAAGCACACCGTCCTCAGCATTCCGGTCGTCATCAAGACGCTGCGCAAGTCCGTCGCGGAGAGCGTGGGCGCCGCCGGGGCGCAGCGGATGTTCGACGAGGCGCGGCTGATGGCGCGGGTGACGAGCCCGCGGGTCGTGCGGGCGATCGACGCGGGAATGCTGGATGGGCAGCCGTACCTCGTGCAGGAGTACGTGGACGGCGTGGACCTGGCCGAGCTCGACCGGGAGCGGCGGGGCGCGCTGGGGGTCGGGCTGCCGCTGTGGACGGTGTGTTACGTGATGGAGGAGACGTGCCGGGCGCTGCACGCGGCGCATCAGGCGGGCGTCATCCACCGCGACGTGAAGCCGTCGAACCTCTTCGCGGCGCCCGAGACGGGCATCCGGCTCGGCGACTTCGGCATCGCGGTGGCCACCGCCGAGTGCGGCGCGGGGGGAACGAGCGGCACGCTGAAGTTCATGGCGCCCGAGCAGCTGCGCGGCGAGGCGGCGGACCGCACGACCGACGCGTACGGCGCGGGCGCGACGGCGTTCGACCTGCGCTACGGGAGGTCGCCGTACCGCGACGTGAGCGCCGTGGTCGACGATCTGACCGCGCCGTCCTTTCCCCAGCCGCGCTCGCCGGCGGAGGCGTACTTCCAGCACCTCTTGCGGGGCATGCTGGCGAAGCGGAAGGAGGACCGCCCGCCCGATCTGTGCGAGCCCGCGACGCACTTCGCGACGCTGTCGGCGGCGCTGCGACCGTGGCGCGAGCACGACGCGCTCGCGGTGGTGGGAAAGAACCAGTTCCGCTTCCTCGACTGCGAGATCACCTTCCGCGCCGGTGACATCGCCGACGAAGAGGTGGACGGCATCGTCTCGAGCGCGAACTACGAGATGACCATGCGCTCGGGGGTCGGCGAGGCGCTGCGCAAGCGCGGCGGCGAGGTGATCGAGCAGCAGGCGATGAAGGACGGGCCGCGCGCGCTCGGCGAGTGCGTGCCGACGACGGCGGGCACGCTGAAGGCGGAGCACGTGCTGCATGCGGTGAGCGCGTGGAGCGGGACGTCGTGCGTCGGGCGGGCGACCGAGCGCGCCCTGTCGGTGGCGGACCGCCTCGGGCTGCGGACGCTGGCGTTTCCGGCGCTCGGGACGGGAGCCGCCCACGTGAGCATCGAGACGTGCGCGAACGCGATGGTGACGGCGCTCCGGTGGCGGCTGGCGCTGGGGGGCTCGAGGTTGCAGAAGGTGAGCCTCGTGCTCGGCGACGAGGCCAAGCTGGCGGCGTTCCGCGACGTGGCGGTCGAGGCGCTGCGGGGGACGGCCGAGCCGGCGCGAGGCGTGGACCTGGGGCTGCCGGACGATCTCGCCGCGGTGACGGCCGAGGGGGCGACGTTCATCGATGCCTCGAGCCGGGGTTCGGGGAAGACGCAGGGGTAGAAGCGGTGCGCATCACGACGACGGCGCCGGCGAGGATGAGCGCGCCTCCCGCGACCGCGCGGAGGCCGAGCCACTCGCCGAGGAGGGCCGCTGCGAGCACGATGGAGACGAGCGGCTCGAGGAGGGTCAGGGTCGAGGCGTGCGCGGCGGGCATGCGGCGCAGGCCCCAGACGAAGGCGAGGCCCGCGAGGGCGCCGGGGCCGATGGCGGCGACGGCGAGAAAGCCCGCGGCGCGCGCGTCGACGGCGGACCACGCGGAGGGCGGGACGAAGGCGGCGAGGAGCGGGGTGCCGACGACGCCGTGCCAGAACATGGTCTCGCTGGTCGAGAAGTCGGCGACGACGAACTTGTTGACGATGACGTTCGACGCGTAGAAGACGGCGCTGCCGGCGCCGAGCATCGCGCTCGTCCAGACCGCGGCGGAGGTTGCGCCGCCCGACGACGGCGCCAGCATGACGGCGAGCCCCGCGAAGGACGTGGCGACAGCGGCCGCGGTCCGCAGGGTCATGCGCTCGCGGAGGACGACGGGCGCGGCCACGGCGACGAAGATGGGCGTCAGGTAGTGCGTGAGGACCGAGACGGCGATGGTGAGCTTGTAGGCGGCGAAGAAGAGCAGGATGTTGAAGGCGTCGCCGACGCCGAGCCAGGCGACCCAGGCGCGTGATTTCCAGGAGGCCCGGCCCGGGACGCGATCCCAGAGGGACGCGAGGCCGGTGACGGCCGTGATGACGGCCATGACGATGGTCGACTCGAGCGCGCTCGGCATGGCGCCGATGGCGTCGGTGCGCCGGATGATGAGGCCCCAGGTACCCCACGCGCAGGCGGCGAGAGCGACGGCCGCGTACGGGAGGGCGCGCGGCTTCACGTTCCCTTGGCCATGGTCTTCAGGCTGGCGACGAGCTGCAGGGCTTCGAGGGGGGTGAGGCGGTCGACGTCGACGGCGCGGAGCACGTCGATGGCCGGGTGGGGCTCGGCCGGCGGGGGCGGCCCGGAGGCGTCGAACATGTCGAGCTGCGTGCGGCCGGCGCGCGAGCGGGCGCGGAGCGAGGCGGGCGCGCCGCTCGGGAGGGCCGCGCCGCGCTCGAGCTCGTCGAGGAGGGCGCGCGCGCGGGCGACGACGGGCTCGGGCACGCCGGCGAGCCGGGCGCAGGCGACGCCGTAGCTGCGCGACGCGGCCCCGCGCTGCAGCTTGTGGAGGAAGACGACCTCGCCCCGGTGCTCGCGGGCGCTGACGCTCCAGTTCTCGCAGGTGGGCGCGCGGGTGGCGCCGAGCTCCGTCAGCTCGTGGTAGTGCGTCGCGAAGAGGGCGCGGCAGGCGACGGCGTCGTGAAGGTGCTCGGCGACGGCCCAGGCGATGGCGAGGCCGTCGTAGGTGCTGGTGCCGCGCCCGATCTCGTCGAGCAGGACGAGCGAGCGGCGCGTGGCGCGGCGCAGCACGTTCGCCGTCTCCTTCATCTCGACCATGAAGGTGCTCTCGCCGCGCGACAGGTTGTCGCTCGCGCCCACGCGCGTGAGGACGCGGTCGACGACGCCGATGTGGGCGCGCTTCGCCGGCACGAAGGACCCCATCTGCGCCAGGATGACGGCGAGAGCGGTCTGGCGCATGAGGGTCGATTTGCCCGCCATGTTCGGCCCCGTGACGAGCCAGAGCCGCGGCCGCCCTTCGCCGGCCCCGAGCGACACGTCGTTCGGGACGAAGTGGCCCGCCGCGGCGAGCTTCTCCACCACGGGGTGGCGCGCGTCCTCGAGGACGAGCTCCGCGGAGTCGTCGATGCCGGGGCGGGACCAGTCGTCGCGGTGGGCCACCTCGCCCAGCGCGGCGGCGACGTCCCACGTGGCGAGGCGGGCCGCGACCGAGCGCAGGCGCTCGGCGTGGGCGGCGAGGTCGCGGACGAGGCGCGCGAAGAGCTCGGCCTCGCGCGCCGAGGCGCGCTCCTCAGCGTGGGCGAGCTTGTCGGCGAGGGCGTCGAGCGCGTCGCACGTGAAGCGCTCGCCCGTGGCGATGGTCTGCTTGCGCCGCCACTCGGCGGGCGCCTTGGTGACGTGCGCGCGGGTGACCTCGATGTACCAGCCGAAGACGCGCGTGAACCGCAGCTTGAGGCTCGGGATGGCCGACGACTCGCGGAGGCGCGCCTCGAGCTCGACGATGAGGCGCTGGCCGCCGCGCGTCAGCTCGCGCGCCTCGTCGAGCTGCGGGTCGAAGCCGTCGCGCACGACGCCGCCGTCGCTGGGGCGCGCCGGGGGCTCGTCGGCGACGGCCTTCGCGAGGAGGTCGTAGAGGTCGGCGCAGGGGTCGATCCAGGGGGCCCGCTCGGCGACGCCGAGGGCCTCGCGGGCGGCGGGGTCGGGGCAGCCGGCGAGGGTGTCGGCCGCGGCGGGCAGGATGGCGAGGGAGCGGCGCAGCGCCACGAGGTCACGCGGCAGGGTGCGATCGAGCGCAAGCTTGATGGCGAGGCGTTCGAGGTCGCCCACCTCGTCGAGGTGCCGGCGCAGCTCGGCGCGCGTGCCCGGGTGGGAGACGAAGAGCTCGACGGCGTCGTGGAGCCGGCGGATGTCCGCCACCGTGGTGCGCGGCGCGAGGAGGCGCCGGCGCATGAGGCGCGCCCCCGGGGCCGTACGGGTGACGTCGATCTCCGCGAGGAGGGATCCGCGCGCGCCGCCGTCGACCGCGCGGACGAGCTCGAGGTGGGCCTGCGTGGCCTCGTCGAGGACGAGCGTGTCCCCCAGCTCGTAGAAGGACAGCCGCGCCACGGGGAGCGGTCGCCCGGCCTCGCAGGCCCGAGCGATGGCGACGCACCGCGCGGCGGCCCGCCGCGCCACGGCAGACGCGCACGCCGCCTTCCCTTCGCCGGCGCCGAGCTGAGCGTCGAGCACCGCGTCGGCCTCGTCGAGCGACGAGGCGTCGACCACCTCGCGCACGACGATGCGCGGGCGCGCCTGCGACAGCTCGCCGGCGAGGCCCCGGGCTCCGGGCCCGAGGAGCGCTTCACGTGGGTCGAGCCGGGCCACCTCCGACAGCGCCGTCGCCGCGTCAGCGGCCTCGCACGCGAGGAGCTCGCCCGTCGACAGGTCGAGCGCCGCGACGCCCCACGGCCCGGTGGCTCCCGCGGCGCCGGTGGCTCCCGCGGCTCCGACGGCGTCGTGCTCGACCGCGACGAGGTAGTGGTTCTGCCGCGCCTCGATGCCCGCGTCGTCGTACGCGATGCCCGGGGTGACGACCCGCACGACCTCGCGCGGGACGAGCCCCTTGACCTTCGACGGATCGGCCATCTGCTCGCAGATGGCGACCTTGAACCCCTGCTCGAGCAGGCGCTGCACGTACGCGCTCGCGGCGTGGTGCGGCACGCCCGCCATGGGGATCTCGTCGTCCGACCCCTTGTTGCGAGCCGTCAGCGTGAGATCGAGCGCGCGCGCGGCCTCCACGGCGTCCTCGAAGAAGAGCTCGTAGAAATCCCCCATGCGAAAGAAGAGCAGCGCGTCCGGGTGCGCCGCCTTCGCGGACAGATACTGCCGCATCATCGGCGACTGAGCGGCTCTCGACATCGGCCTCCCCGGATCAGTAGTACGGGTCGTGCGCGAACTGGAGCGTGTTCAGATCGATGAGGATGAGGCCCTGCTGCGCGCCGTCGACCACGGCGAGCTGACCGAGCGAGTCGATGAACCTCATCGACTGCGGGAGGACCGCCGTCGTCGTGTTCTGCGAGATCGACACGGTGACGGGCGAGAAGCCTCCGCGCATCGAGAACTTCCACACCAGATCGCGCGCCGTCTCGGTGTGGTCGTTGCCCGCGAGCGGCGTGCAACCGCTCCACATGACGAACGAGAACATCGGGTTTCGCATCGCGAGGACGCTGTTGCGGTCGAGGCCCGCGGGCAGCATGCCGGGGGGCGTGCAGCTCGTCGCGCTCGAGGCGGTCGTCGGCGGGGTCGACCAGGGGATGTCGAACGAGCGCGCGTTCTCGAGGACGTCCGTGGGGTTGCAGGTCAGCACGCACCGCCTCGTCGACGGGTCGGCCTGCACGTGGTGGAGGAGGCCCGTCGCCGAGCCGATCGCCAACCACTCCCCTCCCGTGCGCACCTTGAAGGTCGCCTGGTGGTGGAAGCAGCAGCGGGCAAGCCGCAGGAACGGGGCGTTGCTCGGATCCGGGCCCACGACCACGCGGTTGTTCGTCTGCTCGCCGACGGTGGCGCCGTTCTTGTCCTGCGGCAACCAGCCGAAGCGGCCGAGCACGAGGTGATCGTCGTACGCCTCGAGGATGGGAAGGTCGCGCCAGAGGTTGATGTCGGCGACGCTCTGGTTGCCTTCGGGCGCCGCGTCCTCGCCGTCCGCGCCGTACTGGTTGGCGCAGGTCGTGTAGCGATCGTTCGCGAGGGGGCTCGGGTACGCGGTGCCGTCGGGATCGGCCAGCGGGGGATCCCAGCAGTCCTGCTCCTGCCCGGGCGTCGTCGAGCTCGGAGTGGCCCAGTAGGGGTCGCCCTGGGGAAGGAGGTCGTCGGCCAGCTCGACGTAGTCCGACGTCCACTGCGTGAGCTTCGGGTTGCCTTGCGCTCCGGCCCCGGGCGCCGGAAGCCCGGCGGTCTGGAGCGCTGCGAGGACCGCGTTGGCGCGCGCCTGCCCGATGGTCCAGTCCTCGATGCCCGCGCCGCAGAGCCCGGGGCTGATCGACCCGCTGTTGAGCGGCGTGCCCCCGTCGGGCGCCGGAAGCCCGGTGGAGAGGGTGAGCGTCTGGTAGGTATCGTCGTCCGAAGCCATCTCGAGCGCGATGTTGGCCAACGACGGGAGCGACCCTTCGTAGGTGACGGTCCAGTCCTGGTCCTGCTGTGCGGTCGGGTCGTCGAACGACACGCGGACCCCCGGGGGTGCCGTCTGCGTCGAGTTCGGCAAGAGCTCCGCCTGGTTGGTCGACTGACCGACGGCGCTGACGAGCCCCTGCGACGCCGCGTTGAGGGGGAGGCGTCCGTTCGGATCCGGCTCGGTGGGATTCTGGAGGTACGTCGGATCGTAGAAGTTCGGCGGCAACGGGGTGGGAAGCAGCAGCGGAGCGGCCGACCCCCCGGTGACGTTGGTCGCCACGAGCGAGCCGTTGACGTCGAAGAGGAGCGCGGCGCCGAGCTCGTTGGGGATGTGGAGACCCGACGTCGGATCGTTGCGCAGGAGGAAGTTCGAGCGGATCCGGTTCGGCTGCGAGACCGGGAAGAACGACTCCAGCGTCGTCCCCGCGAGCTCGGTGATGGAGGAGTTGTAGGTGACGGGCGCGTGGTAAGGATCGAAGTCCGTCGGACCCCCGGCGTCCGGCTCCGGCATGTCGAGTGATCCGGTCATCCCGATGCCCGACGCGGGTCCCGAGTAAACGATCGAGGGATCCGTGGGATCCGGCACGGGCCCATTGCTCATCGGGTCGGGACGACGACAGGGCGCGTCCCAGTCGTCCACGTCGATGGCGACGATGGTCCCGTTGGTGAGCGTGACGAACGCGAAGATCCCGCGCAGCCGATAGGGAAAATTCTCCACCGAGCCGAGCGAGCCGCTCGTGTTGATCTGGATGACCGTGTCCTGATCCGCCCGGTAGTACGCGCCCCGGTCGAGGAAGGTCGTCGGGTTCGGGTGAGCGTTCGGGTTCGGATTGCACAAAAGGCCCGTGTACTGCTGGATGGGGCTCGAGCCCTGCACCTGCGACGGCAGAGGCCAGTCGTGCTGCACGAAGGCCAGCGTCGCCGCGGGCGCCGAAAAGAGGAGCCGATCCGGTGGGGAGAAGGGATTCAGCTCGGGATGGGGCCGTTGCAGCGGCCGGTGGGGCGAATTCACCGGATCGGTGACGTCGAACACCATGACGCTGCCCTGGTTCGAGTCCACGGCGTAGAGGTAGCGGCGGTAGTCGTGCGTCGGCGGGCTGATGGCGATCGCGCCCACCGCGATGAGGCGCGTGGGGTTGTTCACGCTGGTCGCGAGGAGCGGCGCCTGCTCCTTCGGCGAAGTGGGATCGCTCACGTCGATGACGTGGATGACCGGAAGCGCGGAGTCGGCCACGTAGAGGAGCGGCACGTCGTTGCGCACCACCATCGCGGTCGGATGAGGAGCGTCCAGCCCTCCCATCGCGAGCGGCATCGCGGTCCCCCCGTCGCCGGCGTCGCCGCCCGTGCCCGACCCGCCGCCCGATCCCGAGCACGTGGGTCCGGGCGATGGCTCGGCGTCGGTGAGGACGATCCCGCCGTCGGCATAGGGAACCCCGTCAGGCCACACGGGACCGGGTGTCCACGACGTGGACGGCGGTGGAGTCGCCAGCGCAATCGCGCCCAGGATGGGGCAGTCATTGAGGGATCCGGGTGCAAAGCCTCCGTCCCCCCCGCCGTCGCCCAGCCCGGCGCCACCGAGGAGCGGCGAGGGGTCGATGGCGGCGATCTTCGCCGATTCTCCGGCGAAAGAGCCGAGCATCGCCAGGAGCACGTAGCCCCCGCCGGGAAGCGAAGCGATCGTGAGCGCCTCGGGCGGCTGCGAGAGCGCGCACGCGAAGAGATCCGTCAGCTGGAGCGGGGCCGGCGCGAGGCCGTTCGGGTACCCGCCCACGGGAGGGACCAGCGAGGTCCCGAGGAGGCGCGTGTTGGGGATGCCGTAGATCGCAGGCTTGTTCGGATCACGGCTCGACACGAAGGTCATCTGCGCGTCCGGCGCGATGGCGACGTCGGTCGGGAGCGAGCCGACGGGGATGAAGTTGATGCCCGGCGTCGACTGGTCCTCGTCGATGACGTTGCCCGACGTGAGATCGACGACGGCGAGCTCGCCCCGCGCGACCTGAGTGACCGCCGCGAAGAGGTGGAAGGGCAGCGCGCCGCCGTCGACGTTGAGCGGCACGGGCGCGCAGTCCTCCTCCGGCGAGGGGACCGGCTCGAGGAGCGCGTCGCCGTTGTCGTCCAGGACCTGCATGCAGACGACGTCGACCTTCTGCGCCAGCTCGAAGGTGCGGACGGGGACGTTGGTCGGCGTCTGCGAGCAGCTGGCGACCACCGCGGCCGCCCCGCCGAAGAGCACCGTCAAGGCCACGAGAAGACAAGTGAGCCGCAGTCGTGACATCGTCATTGGCCTTTCGGCGGCGTCGGCTTGCCCAGCGTGAAGACGACGTGCTCCCACGTCACGGGGTCCTGCGAGTCCTGGTCGAGGTCGATGACCTGCAGGTACGACTGGGTGAAGCTCGCCACGTAGGCGAAGCGGTAGCGCTTGAGCGCGAGGCTGGGGGGCGCCCGTGGATCGACCGGGACGACGGCGTTCGTCGCGACGTCCTCCATCGAGAACGGATCGAACGCGAGCGCATACGGTCCTGCGCCCGTGTAGACGAGCGCCTCGGGCGTCGCGAGCGGGTTTCCGAGGTCGTTCGGGTCGAAGATGAACACCGTGCTCGTGTCGAAGCACACGACGAAGAGGCGGAGCACGTAGTGCCCCAGCCCGTCGGGGAACTTCATCACGACGGGCGCGAGGTAGATCTTGGACGGCCCGGCCGTCAGCGACACGTTGTTCGTGAAGATGAGCGCATCGGGATCGTAGGTGCCGTCGCCCGTGTTCGAGACGAGGCCGATCTGACCGACCACGATGCTCGGCGGCGTGCGATTCGCGATGAAGACGCGCGCCGGGTACTGCTCCGCGCACAGCATCTTGCCTTTGGGGGTGGACTGCTGCGCCTCGCACGCGAGACGCTGCGACGGATCGATCGCGATCCCCCGCGCGTCGGACCCCGCGGAGTTCGTGTTGATGGTGTACGAGCGCTCCTTCTGCAGGAACGGCCGGTACAGCGAGGCTCCCTGGTCGTCGTAGTAACGCAGGAGGTCGACCTCGGTGGACCCCCGGTTCACCTGGAGGAAGGCCTGGCGAGTGCAGGGCTGCTGGTCGCCGACGTCCTCGCAGCGGATGACGGCGTTGGGGTCGTGGGGCACGGCCGCGGCCGAGACCCCGCCGTTGGGCATCTGGTCCACGACGAACTGCAGGGCGGGAGGGACCGTCGCGCTGCCCGGCGCGAAGCCGGTCGTCAGGAGCGAGGTCTGCGTCGCCGTCTCGCTCGTCACCACCATGGCGGTGCCGTCCTGCGACTGACCCAGGCCGAAGGGCTCGCCTGGCATGGTGAGCAGGCGAGTATCGCCGGGCTGGGAGACGTCGTTTCCCGTCGCGTGGGCGGCGTCGCAGCGATCGTCGACCCGTGGGCCGCAGCAAAGCGTGAACGGCGACTGCGACGCGCTGCCGGGCTGCCCGCACTGCGCCTGGTCCACGTCCTCGTTCGGCGGCTGGCTCGGATCGTCGATCCCCACGTCGGCCCACGTCACGGTCGCGTTGCCCGACACCGGCGCGAATAGACGCGTTCCCGCCGCGACGGCCCCCGTGGACGCCGCCACCGAGGCCGAGACGCCGAAGATCGACGTTTGGAGGTCCGTCGCGAAGGCGCCGACGATGGCGGAATCGCGAACGTACGGCGTGGAGTCGACCGCGGGAGCGCAGGCTTCGCCGAGGAGCAGGCCTTCGCCCGAGAGGTCGTTCGTCGGCGGCGGCGGATTGTAGGGGCAGTTGGGCTGCCACGGCAGGACGAACGGGATGTTCGGCGGCGGCGTGGTCGATCCGGAGAGGTTGTCCTGAATGAGCGAGGCGGTGTCCTGCCGGATCTGAAAGAGGTCGTAGCTCTGCAGAGTCCCGCCGTTCCACTGCAGGTCGAAGTCCGAGTTGATCGCGTAGAGGACGTTCCCTCCCTGCGACACGGCCAGGCCGGTGGGAAAGTAAAAGGTGTTCGTGGGCGGAGCGGTCCCGCCGCCCGCCGTGTAGCAGGCGGGGATCACCGCGGAGACCACCGCGGCGCCAAGCGCGAGGCGCGCCGCCCGCAAGAGAAGCGTCATGACGCGGCGAGCCTAGTCAGCGCAAGCGTGAGTGTCGAGCGGGCTCAATCGCCCGTGCTTAGCACGATGCCGCCCTCTCGCGCCGGACTTCGACCTCGCGGGTCAACCCAGGAGGTCGATGATGATGACGCCGCGCTCCGCGCTCTCGTCGGGGGCCTGAGGCGCCCGGGGTACGGGACGGTCGACAGGCAGCTCGAGCTGCGGCTGCTCGTGCCGCGCTCGTTCCTGCTCTTCCCGTTGCCGGATCTGCTCGATGATGAACGGAGGCAGCATGAGAGACCTCCTCGAGGATAAGCGGTTCGACCGACGCGATCGAGCCGATGGGCACCCTTACTCGTCACTATCGCCCAACTCTTCTCCCTATTGCTTGCAAAAGTAGCAACGCAAGTGCCAGGGTCAAGGTTTCATCCCCCCACGACGGCCAACGCCGCATGACGCGCCTCGCCACATTCGCGGGCCGCTGCCCGCCACGCCCGCCACGCCCGCCGCGCGGGTCGCTACGCCTTGCGTGGCTGCTCGCTGTCGTCGTCGCCGCTCTCCTCGGTCTCTCTGCGCGCTCCGCGGCTGCGTCGCCTTTCGATCCGCGGGGGGAAGACTGGGAGGGACTGTCGCAGTTCGTGCGCCTGGCCCAGGCCGAGCTCGGCCCGCAGCGTGTCGTCGTCACCTCCACACTGAATCTCCACGATCTCGGGCGGGAGGACGGCGTCATTCTGGTGCATCCCGAGCGCTTCGTGGACTCCGACGAGCTGTCGGCGTTCATGCGGGCAGGTGGGCGGCTCGTCCTCCTCGACGACTACGGAGCGGGGGATGGGCTGCTCGCTCGGTTCAACATCCGCCGCGTCCCTCTGCCCGCGCGGCCGGCAGAGATGCTTCGCGGCAACCCGTCGCTCGCCATCGCCGAGCCGGCGAGCGCCCACCCCGCCGTGCGCGACATCGCGCGCGTGGTGACCAACCACGCCACGGGCGTGGAGCATCCGTCTCTCTCTCCCGTCCTCGTCGTCCGCGGCGACGGAGAGCCCGACGTGCTCCTGGCCGTGGCGGGCGCCGTCGGCCAGGGGAGACTGCTGGCGCTCGGCGACGCGTCCGTCGGGATCAACGCCATGATGCGCTACCCGGGAAACCGGATGCTGTGCGCCTCGCTCGTGCGCTACGTGACGGAGGACGACGCCTGGGGCCGGCGAAGCGGCAAGCTCTACATCCTCACGAACGACTTCGAGACCACGGGCAGCTTCGGCGATGACTCGCAGGTCGGCGGCGCCTGGGGCAACGTCCGGCGGTCCCTCACCGACGCGCTCGAGATGCTGCGGCACGACGGGATGCCTTCGCTGGCGGCGTACCTCGTGGCGCTGGCGGTGGGGCTCGGCGTCGTGGTGTGGACGAGCACGCGCGCGGGTCGGCCGCACAAGGCCGTCGTGCCCCGGTTCGTGCGAAGGGTCCCGCCCGTGGCGCAAGGGGGAGTGGCGGGGCACGCGGCGATCATCGCTGCACCCGGGACGTCGCGAGTCCTGGCGATGCTGGAGCTGAAGAGCGCCCTCGAGGAGGAGCTCTCGACTCGCCTCGCGCTCGATCGGCCCGTGCCGAACGACGAGCTCGTGGCGCGTGTCCACGCGGCGGGGTTGCTCGACGAGACCGGGGTGGCCTCGCTCGCCGCGCTGCTCGCTCACCTCTCGCACGTCGAGGCTCTGCTCCTGACGAAGCGCCGCGGGTCGGTGGAGCGCGTTCGCGACGCCGACGTGCTCGCGGTCGCGGCCCGCATCCATGCGCTGCTCGACGCGGTAGGCCAGGGCGCGCCCGTGATACATTCGAAGGAGCTGCCGTGACCGCCGCCGCGAACACCAACGAGATCGCCGCAGCGCGCGAGCGGATCGACGACGTGCGGCGCGAGGTCGGGCGCGTGTACGTGGGATCGTCGCGGCCCGTCGACACCATCCTGGTGGCGCTGCTGGCGCGAGGGCACGCGCTGCTGGAGGGGGTCCCCGGAGTCGCCAAGACCACGCTCGTCAAGGCGTTCGCGACGGCGCTGGGATGCAGCGCTCGGCGGATCCAGTTCACGCCGGACCTCCTCCCCGCAGACATCACGGGGACGTACGTGCTCTCGCCGCGCGACGGGACGTTCACGCTGCGCGCGGGTCCCATCTTCGCCAACGTGGTGCTCGCCGACGAGATCAACCGGGCGCCCGCGAAGACGCAGAGCGCTCTCCTCGAGGCGATGCAGGAACGACAGGTCACCATCGAGGGGGACCGCTTCGAGCTGCCGCTGCCGTTTTTGGTCCTCGCGACGCAGAACCCGATCGACCTCGAGGGAACGTACCCGCTCCCCGAAGCGCAGATCGATCGGTTCCTCGTGCGCGTGTCGATGAGCTATCCGACCGCGCGCGAGGAAGCGCAGATGATCAAGACGCACGGCATCGACCCGCCGAGCTCGCGGCCCGTGCTCGATGCCCGCGACGTGGTGCAGCTTCAGACCATCGCCGCGCGCGTGTACCTCGAGGACGACCTCATGGACTACGCGGTCGCCATCACGGGCTTCACCCGCGGTCACCCGAGGGTGGCGCTCGGCGCCAGTCCGCGTGCCTCTCTCGGCCTCGTGCAGGCCGCGAAGGCGTGGGCCCTCATCGGGGGACGGACGTTCGTCGCGCCCGACGACCTGCGCGCGGTGGCCACCAGTGTCCTCGCCCATCGCATCGTGATGACGGCGGACGCCGAGGGAGAGCCGCGGTCGCGAGAGCGCCTGATCGAAGAGGCGCTGTCCAAGGTGAGCTACCGCCGCGGGATGCGCGCGATCTAGCGCCGTCGCGGAGGGTCCGTCGTGCAGCTCCACCCGACCCGCTCGACCTTCCACGTCGCCGTGGCCGGCGCCGGCCTCGTGGCGCTGGGGGCCGCCGCGAGGCTGGCGCCCGTGGTGGCGTTCGGCGGGGCCATGCTGCTCGCGGTCGCGCTGGGTCGCGCGATCGCGCTCGTGGCGGTGACGCGGCTGCGCGCCTCCGGCTTCGAAATGGTGTGGACGGGCCCGGCGCGCGTGCAGCGGGTGGCGCGCGGGGCGGCCGTCGTGCTGGAGGCGGAGCTCCGGAATCGGGGAGCCGACACGGTCCGGGGGGTGGCGATCCGGCCTCTCCACTCGAGCATGCTCGACGCCGAGGTCGAGCCGAAGGTCATCGACTTACCCGCCGGGGCGCGCGCCCGCATCGACGTGACGGTCCGGGCGCGCAGGGTCGGCCGCTGGGGGGTGCACGGCCTGGCCCTCGAGGTGCGCGGGACCCCGCTCGGCGGCGAGGGTCTCTACGAGGTGCCGCTGCTGTTCGCGAATCCGCTCGGCGTCGAGGTGCTGCCGCCCGCCGTGGCCGCGTTCCTCGCGTCTCCGCGCGGCGGACGTGCGCGGCACGCCTCGGAGCTGGGTCGCCCCGCCAACGTCGCGGGCGAAGGGGACGAGATGCGGGAGCTGCGCGACCACGTCCCGGGGGATCCCTTCAAGCGCATCGCGTGGAAGGCGAGCGCCCGACGCGGACGTCTGCTCGTCCGGGAGATGGAGCGCGAGGAGCGCGACGTCGTCTGGCTCGTGCTGGACGCCTCCGTGGAGCTGTGGGCCGGTGCGCCGGGAAGCGCGCCGCTCGACCGTGCCGTCGAAGAGCTGGCGTCCATCGCCGTGCGCCACCTGCGGCGAGGCGATCGCGTCGGCATGGTGGTCGCCGCGTCGCGCCTGCGCTCGTGGATTGCGCCCGATCGGGGCGCGGCGCACGGAGCGGTCCTGGCGGGCGCGATGGCGAGCGCGGCGAGCTGCATCGACGCCGACCGCTCGGAGCTCGACGAGCTCGACGTGGCCCAGCGCGTGGCCGAGCACGCCCGGCCGCTCGACCTCCGAGGACTGACCGACCTGCGCAAGGGCGACCTCGACGGACTGGCGGCGCGCGCCGACCTCCTCCGCGCCCGTGCGCCCTTCGCCCCTCGCGTCCCCTTCGCTCATTCGAACCGCGAGCAGTCCCTGCGCCACTACCTGGCCGCGTTCGGTATCGAGTCACCGCCGCGCGTCGACGGCGAGCGCGAGCGGGCCGAGAAGACGCTCGCGCAGGTGCTCGAGAGGCTCGCCACCGAGAAGCCCCGCGCGAGCGTCGTCCACGTCTGGGCCCCGGCGCCCACGCAGGCGGAGACGACGGCCAAGGCGATCGCCGGGCTCCGCCGCCATCGCATCGAAGTTCGCTGGAGCCTCCCCGCTTTCGACGCCGGTGTCGGGGCCGACCGGGAGCGCCGTAGCGCCGTGGCCGACGCGGTGGACGACGCCGTCCGCCTCCGCGCGCGAGCGACGCGCACCCGGGGCGAGCGGATGCTGCGCCGCCTGGGTGTCCGCGTCATCGTTCGAAACATCGTGCCCGTCGCTCCGCACGGCGAGACGGCGAGCCTCCCGGAGGCGGCGCCGTGACGCGGGATCCGCGTGCCGTCCTCCGCGAGGCCGGGCTCCGCCCGAAGAAGAGCTTCGGGCAGAACTTCCTCGTCGCGAGCTCCATTGCCGCGTCCATCGCCGAAGCCTGCGTGCACGACGACGAAGTGGGGCGCGCGCGCGTCGTGGAGATCGGCGCAGGGACCGGCGTGCTCACGCGGCTGCTGGCCGTGCGCGCCCGGACGGTGGCCGCCATCGAGCGCGACCGCGATCTCGTCCCGCTGCTCTCGCGCGACCTGGCGGACGTCGGGGCTCGCGTCGTCGAGGCCGACGCCCAGACGGTCGATCTGGCGGCGCTGCTCGGCGAGCCCGAGCCGGGCTCCCCGCGCGTGCTCTGCGGGAACCTCCCCTACGCGATCACGGGCCCCCTGCTACGCCGGGCGATGGAGCACGCGGCTCACGTCGAGCGCGTGGTCTTCATGCTGCAAGACGAGGTCGCCGAACGGCTCGGCGCCAGCCCCGGGACCAAGGAGTGGGGCGCCCTCACCGTCTTCATCCGCGCCGCGTTCGACGTGCGGCGCGTGCTGCGCGCCCCGCCGGGCGCCTTCCACCCGCCCCCCGAGGTGAGCAGCGCCGTCGTCGAGCTCCTCCCGGTGAGGCCTCCGCGCGCGACCGAGACCGGGCGGTTTCGAGCCCTCGTCCGCGGGGCGTTCGGCGCGAGACGCAAGACCCTCCGCAACGCGTGGTCGAAGCTCGCACCCGACCCGGCCACGCTGGAGGCGGCGGCAGCACGCGCGGGGGTGTCGCTCGCGGCGCGCGGCGAGACGCTCGACGTGGAGGCGTTCGCGCGGATGGCGGACGCGCTGGACCGGGCGATCACGGGTGAGGCATGAGCGACGCGAGCGCCTTCTGAGCGTCGGCGCGATCGGGCGAGTTCACGGGGGCCACGTCGAGGAACCGGCGATAGTGCTCGATCGCGTCCGCCTTGCGGCCGGCCTTGCGCAGGGCCTCGGCCGCCAGAAACTCCGCCGCGCCGTACCAGCCGGGATGCGGGTCCGACTTCTCCGCCGCCTGCACCGCCGCGAGGAGGTGCGGGAGCGCGGCGCCCGTGTTGCCGTGGTCCGTCAGCAGCTTGCCGAACGCGTAGCGCCAGTACGGGTGCGGCACCGTGCCGTCGGGGCTCGTCGCATTCCCGTCGCCGGCGATGGCCTTGATCCACTCCGCAGCCGCCGTGGCCTGATCGTTCTTGGCGTCGAAGCACTCGGCGAGCGTGGCGTGCGCCTCGTATCGGGACGGGCGAAGCTCGAGGGCCCGTTTCTCGTCGCGGATCGCGTCGTCGAAGGCCCCTTCGATGCGCTCGAGGACGCCCTTTTGCCAGTAGGCTTCGGCGTTCAGCTTGTCGAGCGCCAGCGCCTTGTCGATCTCGTCGCGCGCGACATCCATCTTCGCCGGTTCCGCGTCGTTCGCCGCCCACGCGAGGTACACGTGAAACTCGGCCCGGTTCGGGTCGAGGTCGACGGCCCGCTGCAGCTCCCGGAGCGCGTCGACCTGGGAGCCTCGGCCCCGGAGCATCAACGCCCGACCGATGTAGTGGTGCGCCTCGGCGCTCTGCGGCCGCTTCTGCACCACTTTGCGCAGCATCACGAGCGCGTCGTCCGGGCGTCCGATGGCGACGTACGCGCTCCCCACGCGGAGCTGCAGATCCGGATCGTCGGGCGCCTTCGAGAGCGCGCTCTTGAACTGGTCGATGGCCTTCTCGATGTCGCCCGACTCCTCGTAGAGCAGGCCTCGCTCGAGCGACAGCCCGGGATAATCCTTGTCGACCGCCGCCACGCGATCGAGCTCGGGTCCGGCCAGGTCGAACTTGCGAACGCGCCGCAGCGCGACCGCCAGGCGGAAGTGCGTCGCCACGTCCTTCGGGTCCTTCACGAGGGCGGACCGGTAGTCCGCGATGGCCGTCTCGTACTCCCCCTGCAGCTCGCTCACCTCGCCGAAGGCCCGGTCGAGGGTCGCGGAGGCGGGCAGCTTCTTGCGAGCGTCTTCGAGCGTCGTCGACGCGTCGGCCAGGCGCCCCCGGGCCGAGAGCAGCTCGGACAGCGCCACGTACGGCAGCACCGCATCGAGCTTCGTCGGATCCACGAAAGAAACCGCCGCGCGCAGATCGGCCTCCGCCGCGTCGTTGTTGCCGAGGTGCTGCTCGACCTTTCCCAGCAAGAGGAGGATGGGGATGTTCTTGGGGAACTTCTGCTTCGCGTCGAGCAGCTGCTGCTTGGCGTCGGCCAGACGCTCGAGAGCGATCTTCGCCTCCGCGTCGTTCGCGACGGTCTCGGCCGAGCTCGGGTCGTACTGCAAGGCCGTGTCGAAGCGCGTGAGGGCCTCGGTGAACCGGCCCTCGCTGAGCAGGAGACGCCCCTCGCCGTTCAGAGCTTCCAGGTTCCGAGGGTTCAGCTTCACGGCCTGCGCGAAGGCCTCGCGTGCCTCGCTCGCCGCGCCGCGATCGAGGTCGACCCAGGCCTTGGCCGCGTAGGCGCGCGAGAGCTCGTCCGGAGCTGCCTGCGCGCGGGCCGGCCCGTCGATCACCTTGCCGAGATCCGCCAGCGCCTGCGTCTCGTCGACCTTCACGCCCTTCATGCGGGCGCGCAGGATGAGGGCGCCGGGATGCAGCGGCGAGGTCGTGAGCGTCGCGTCGACCTCTTTCCGCGCGCTCGTCGGATCGCCTTGGAGGACGTAGGCGCGCGCGAGCCCGAAATGCGCTCGCGCGTCGCCGGAGAGCTCGAGCGCGTGCTTGAACGCGGCGAGCGCCGCGGCCGCGTCGTGGCCGGCCAGCTCCACGTTGCCCCGGAGGAGCGCGACTTCGACCTGGATGGGATCCGCGGGGTCGCGCTTGCTCGCCGCTTCGAGGCCACGCCTGGCCTTGTCGAGATCGCCGTCGGCCGCCGCCTGGGCTGCGCTGGCGACGTCGAGGTATTTCACGGGCTCGTTGGGCGGCAGCTCCGCGATCAGCTGCTTCAGGTGGGACGGCCGGGACGGATCCGCTCCGAAGCGGACGGTGATCGCCGCGTCCACCACCGCAGCGTACGCGGTGAGCGCCCGCGCCCGTGGCGCCCTCACGTGGGCGGCGAACGCGGCATCCGCCGCAGCCTTCGCGGCGTCGTACGTGTCGACCCCCAGCGCCTTCTCGGCATCCCCGATCGCCGTGGAGGTCGAGCGCGCGTAGTCACCCGCGTGAATCGCGTCGCCGATGGCCAGGTACCCGAACGCCCCGTAGCTCGTCAGCTGCAGCGCCCCGCCGCCGAGGACCAGCGCAATGAAGATGCCGCCGGCGATCACCTTGCCGTAGGAGCGCTTGCCCGGCTCGGGCGCCGGCCGCTCGCGTCCCATCGGCCCCGGACGCACGGACGTCGATACCGGAGCCGTCGCCGCGGCACGCCCGGACGGGCCACCCGCGCTGAGGCTCGAGCCGGCGCTGTCGACGCCGATGGCTCCTGATCGGCCGGAGTGCGCGGCGTCGCTGCCACCGAAGTCGACCTCGCCGAAGGTCATTCCTCCCCCGCCCTCGCTCGGTGCGTCGACGTGCGCGACGACGCTCTGACCGGTGCGGTGGCTCCTGGGCTTGTCGCCGAGCTGGAGGTCGCCGAAGTCCGCAGAGTTGGAATGGGCACCAGGGGCGGGCGGAACCGACGAGACGGGCCGCTCGCGCGGTAGCTCGATCTCCCCGAAGGCAGCCGGCGGCCCCCCCGAAGGCCGCGCCGGCATCTGCTGCTCGCCAGGCTGCGTGGTCGGGAGGATCTCCGCGACGTTCGGCAGGTCGATCTCCCCGAAGCCCCTTGCCCGAACCGGCAGCGCCGAGGCGGGGACCGGCAAGCTCGCCGCGACCGACGGGAGATTGGCCGCGACCGCAGGCAGATTCCCGGCGACGACGGGAAGGTTCGCAGCGAGGACCGGGAGGTTCGCCGCGGCCACGGGGAGGGAGGCCGCCGGCGAAGGCAGATCCGCCGAGACGACCGGGAGCCCCGCCGCGATCGCGGGAAGGTCGACCAGGTCGCTCCCGTGTTTCAGGGAAGGCAGATCGGATACGCGCGCCGGCAGATCGATGTCGAACGACGCCCGCGCCGCGGGCGGTGGGGGCTTCGGTGGGGCCTGCCTGGCGACCGGGAGATCCGCCGACACGACCGGGAGATCGGCCGACACGACCGGCAAGTCGAGGTCGACCTCACCGAACCCGGCCGACCTCTTTGCGACGGGCGGCGCCGGAGCAGGAGGCGGTCGGCCTCCCCCGGCGGCGCCCCGCGTGGCGGGAAGCCCGGCCGAGATCGCGGGCAGACCCGGCGACACCACGGGGAGGTCCGACTCATCCAGGGAGCCGAGCGCCGCTGGAAAGTCCGACGGAAGCGCTCCGCGCATCGGGGGAAGAGGCGCGGGCGCGGGCGCGGGCACCGGAGGCGGAGCAGGCGGCGGCGCCGCCGGAGGAGCGGGTCGGGGAGCGGCGGGCGGCGGTGGAGGTGCGACGCCCATCATCGTGCGCTTCGCCGCCGACGGGAGGGCAGGCTTGGGCGACGGACCGCTCGACCCCGCCGTCGCGGCCGGCGCGGTGCCGGGCGGCGCGTTCGGATTCGTCACCAGGAACGAGTGCCCGCACTTCGGGCACCGCATCTTCAGGCCGGCCGGCGGAACGCGCCGCTCGTCGATCTGGTACGGCGCCTTGCACGACTCGCACTCGACCTTCAGCATCGATGTTCGCCGAGAGCGTAACACGCAGCCGAGCAGCGACGCGATTCCGCAACCGGGATGGCTTCCCGCAAGAGGCGCCGCAATGCTAACGCCTGAGCCTGTGATCGACCCCACCCTCGCCTACGACTCACAGCTCTCCGCGCGCGCCGCGGCCCTCGGGACTCTGTGCGTGCACGCCGGGGATCACCCCGACGCGGCGACCCAGGCGCTCGATGTGCCCATCGTCCTCTCCAGCGCCTTCGGGTTCGCCAGCGCCGACGAGGCGGCGGCGGCCTTCCAGGGCAAGAACGACGCGTACATCTACGGCCGCTGGGGGAACCCGACGGTCGAGGCGCTGGAAGGCAAGCTGGCGGCGCTCGAGGCGACCGCCGACGCGTGCGCCACGGCGAGCGGCATGGCGGCGGTCAGCGGCGCGCTGATGACGATGTGCGGGCAGGGGGACCACGTCATCGCGCCGCGGTCGATGTACGCCGAGAGCGCGCGGCTGCTGAGAGAACGGCTCCCGCGCTTCGGCATCGAGACCACCTTCGTCGACGCCACCGCCCCCGGCGCCTACGAGGCCGCCCTTCGCCCGAGCACCCGCCTCCTCTACGTGGAGACGCCTGCCAACCCCAACCTCGCCGTGGCCGACATCGGGGCCATCGTCTCGCTGGCGAGGTCGCGCGGCCTGAAGACCGTCGCCGACAACACGTTCGCGACGCCCTTCGCGCAGACTCCGCACGCCCTGGGTGTGGACGTCGTGGTGCACTCGATGACGAAGGCCCTCGGCGGTCACGGCGACGCCATCGGCGGCTGCGTCTGTGGCGACCGCGAGACCGTTTCGCGCATCCGGGACCTCGTCGTGAAGGGCTTCGGCGGCGTCATCTCGCCCTTCACGGCTTTCCTCGTCTCGCGGGGCCTGCGCACGTTCGCCCTCCGCCAGCGACAGCAGTGCGCGTCCGCCGCCATCCTCGCGGAACGCCTCGCCAGCCACCCTGCCGTCGCGGTCGTGCATCACCCTTCGCTGCCGACCCACCCCGGCCATGCCCTCGCGCTCCGCCAGATGCACGCGTACGGCGCGCTCCTCTCTTTCGAGCTCCGCCCGGGCGGAGACGAGAGCGCCCTCGACATGGGCCGCCGCGTGCTGAACGCCGTGCGCACGATCACCCACGCCGTGAGCCTGGGTGACGTGCGAAGCCTGCTCGTCCACCCGGCGTCGACGACTCACTCGACGATGCCCCCCGAGGCCCGCGCGGCCGCCAACATTTCCGACGGCCTGCTGCGCCTCAGCGTCGGCATCGAGAGCACGGACGACCTCTGGCGCGACCTCTCGGCCGCCCTCGGATAGGCCTGCGGAGTCGGCCCTGCGATAGTCCCGGGGAATGGCCGTCGCGGCCAACCTTGCGGGGCGTTCCGTGCTAACGGTCTCGCCTACTGTGGATAGGCTTGTCGTCGTCGGCGCGCGGCAACACAACCTGAAGAACGTCAGCGTCAATCTTCCGCGCGGGAAGATCGTCGTCTTCACCGGGCCCAGCGGGTCCGGCAAGTCGTCGCTCGCGTTCGACACCATCTACGCCGAGGGCCAGCGGCGGTACGTCGAGTCGCTCAGCGCCTACGCCCGTCAGTTCCTCGAGCAGCTCGCCAAGCCCGACGTCGAGCGCATCGAAGGCCTCAGTCCCGCCATCGCCATCGAGCAGCGCCCACTCTCCAAGTCCCCTCGCTCGACCGTGGGCACGGTGACCGAGATCGCCGACTACTTGCGCCTGCTCTACGCGCGCGTCGGCGTCCCCCACTGCCCGAGCTGCGGCAAGCGCATCGAGGCGCAGACGGTCCAGCAGATCGTCGACCACGTGCTCGGGCTGAAGGAGGGGACGCGGCTCTCGGTGTTCGCGCCCATCGCCCGCGCGCGGAAGGGAGAGCTCAAGCTCGAGCTCGAACGCCTGCGACGCGAGGGCTTCGTGCGGGCGCGCATCGACGGCTCGGTCGTCGATCTCGGCGACGAGATCGAGCTCGATCGCTCCAAGATGCACGACCTCGACGTGGTGGTGGACCGCCTCGTCCTCAAGGACGGCCTCAAGGGGCGCCTCACCGACAGCGTCGAGCTCGCGCTCAAGCTCGGCGAAGGGCGTCTTCTCGTGCAGGCCGGGGACGACGAGCCGTTCTGGATGAGCGAGCGGTTCGCCTGCATCGACTGCGGCGTCTCGCTGCCCCCCATCGAGCCGCGGATGTTCTCCTTCAACGGACCCCACGGCGCCTGCCCCGCCTGCGACGGCCTCGGCGCGCGCGACGTGGTCGACCCCGAGCGCTGCGTGGGCGACGCACGTCACACGCTGCGCGAGGGCGTCGTCCTCGCGTGGGGACGTCGAGGCAGCGTCGCTCTCGCGGCAGAGACGGCCCGCGCCGTCGAGGTGCTCGGCGTGAGCCCGGACGTGGCGTGGAGCAAGCTCCCCGACGAGCACAAGAAGGCCATCCTCCTCGGCGTCGGGGGCAAGAGCCGCAAGAAATCGTACCCGGGCATCGTGCCGCGCCTCGAGGAGCGCCTCGTCGCACTGGCGGACGCGCGCGCCGAGGACCCCGAATCGGAGGACCCGGACGCGAGCGAGGGAGGCATCGCGGACGACGAGCTGGGCCGCTTTCTCGTGACGCGCACGTGCGACGCCTGCAAGGGCAAGCGCCTGCGTCCCGAGGCTCTGGCGGTGAAGCTGGGCGAGCGGGACATCGCGCAGGTGGGAGCCATGCCCCTCCGCCACGTGCGCAAGTTCGTCGAGGCGCTCGGCGGCGAGACGTCGGGACAGACCTTCGGCCCCCGCGAGAAGGCCATCGCCGAGCCCCTGCTCAAGGCCGTCGCCGCGCGCCTCGGCTTCCTCATCGACGTGGGCCTCGACTACCTGACGCTCGACCGCAGCGCGCAGACGCTCTCGTCGGGCGAGGGGCAGCGCATCCGCCTGGCCACGCAGATCGGCGCGGCGCTGGTCGGCGTCCTCTACGTGCTCGACGAGCCGAGCGTGGGCCTCCACGCGCGCGACAACGCTCGCCTCATCGAGGCGCAGATCCGCCTGCGCGATCTCGGCAACACCGTCCTCGTCGTGGAGCACGACCGGGAGGCCATCCTCGCCGCGGACCAGGTGGTCGACATGGGTCCCGGAGCGGGCGTGCACGGCGGCGAGATCGTCGCGCAGGGGACGCCGCGCGAGCTGATGGCGAACCCCGAGTCCATCACGGGCCCATGGCTCAGCGGCAAGCGCCAGCTGCCCGTGCCGTCCAAACGGAAGCCGCGCGGCAAGCAGGCCGTGCGCATCGTCGGCGCCCGCGCGCACAACCTTCGCGGCGTCGACGCCGACATCCCGCTCGGTCTCTTCACGTGCGTGACGGGCGTCAGCGGCAGCGGCAAGTCGAGCCTCGTGGTCGATACGCTGCTCCCCGCCGCCCGCGCGAAGCTCTACAACGCCACGGCCCCCGTCGGTGAGTGCGAGCGCGTCGACGGGCTCGACCACGTCGACAAGGTGGTCTCCATCGACCAGGCCCCCATCGGCCGGACCCCGCGCTCCAACCCGGCGACGTACACGGGCATCTTCGCCCTCCTGCGGGATCTCTACTCGGCCCTGCCCGACGCGCGCGCCCGCGGGTACAAGGCGGGGCGCTTCTCGTTCAACGTGAAGGGCGGTCGCTGCGAGGCGTGCCAGGGCGACGGCGTCCTCCGCGTCGAGATGCACTTTCTTCCCGACGTGTTCGTCACGTGCGACACCTGCGGCGGGCGCCGCTACAACCGCGAGACGCTCGAGGTGAAGTACCGAGGCCTCTCCATCGCCGATGCGCTCGACGTGACCGTCGAGCAGGCGTCGGACCTCTTCGGAGCGGTGCCGCGCATCGCCGACAAGCTCGAGGCGCTCCGCAAGGTGGGCCTCGGGTACCTGACGCTCGGACAGCCGGCGACGACGCTGTCGGGGGGCGAGGCGCAGCGGGTGAAGCTCGCGAGGGAGCTGTCCCGGAAGGCGACGGGGCGAACGCTGTACGTGCTCGACGAGCCGACCACGGGCCTCCACTTCGCGGACATCGAGGTCCTCTTGGCGGCGCTGACCGATCTGCGCGACCAGGGGAACACCATCGTCGTCATCGAGCACAACCTCGACGTCGTGGCCTGCGCCGACTGGGTGATCGACCTCGGCCCCGAGGGGGGAGAGGGTGGCGGAGAGATCGTCGCGGCGGGGACGCCCGAGCAGGTGGTTCAGGAAGCAAGGTCCCACACGGCGAGGTACCTGAGCGAGGTGCTGGCGAGGAGCTCGCCCGCGGGCAAGAGGGCCGCGCGCGGGTAGGGGTGGCGAGTCACCCTCTCGAGAGCCTTCGGTTCTAGAAGTCCGACCCGCCTCCGCCGGAGTCTCCTCCTCCGCCGCCGCCGAAATCGCTGCCGCCACCCCCCGAGCTCCCCGAGTCGTCCCAGCTCGAGCCTCCCCCGCCCGCGTCGAAGGAGCCATTGTCGGGGGGCGAGGAGCTGCCGCCCCCTCCCGCATCGAAGCCGCTGCCCGGTTCGAAGCCGCGGTGCTCGCGCTCGCCCTCCATCTTGCCGAGCTCGTACCCGGCGAGTCCACCGAGGCCCGCTCCGACGAGGCCCCCGCCGAGCGGCCCCATTCCACCCGGCGCGCCACCGGGGCCGTAGTAAGGACCCTGCCCGCCGGGATAGCCGCCGGGATACGGCCCGCCGCCGTAGCCACCGGCGCCGTAACCGGACGAACGGCGCCGCAAAAGGGAGAAGACGACCGCGGCGAGCCCCACGCCGAAGACGAGCATGACGATCAGCCCCACGCCGAGAAGCGACCCCGCGCTGCTGGACGCCGGCGTGGTCACAGGGGTCGTCGAACGACCGGTGCTCGACACGGCCGTCGTCGCCGCCCGGAAGATGTCGGCCCCGCCCTCTTCCCAGGCGCCGCGCTTGAACGCGTCGTTGCCCGCCCGCTCGATGGCCGACCAGTCCGCGTCCGGGATGTGGCTCGCGGTCCCGAAGTGCACCTGCACGTGATGGTGCTGCGGGTCGATCCCGACGACCACCATGTCCGGCTCGGATACCAGCGTTCCGACGAACCGCGAGAACCCGGGCTGGTCGGCGTAGTTGGTCGTCGTCACCAGGCGCGCGTCGAACGGCGCTCGGGCCACGATGCCCCGCAGCTGCTCGATGTCCCCCGGGGTGAAGATCTGCGCCTCGTCGCGGAGGACGAGGCTCCCGGCATTCGCATCGGCCGCGACGGCGAGCAATCCAACTGCCAGCACCGGAACCAGGAGGCGTCGTCCAAACATGATGACGTGGAGCGTAAGGACGTCACCTCGCTCGCGCCATGGGCGGACCCGCGGTTGACGCGTCAGCCGGGGCCTGCGGCGTCTCCGGCGTCACCCCCGGGCGGCACGAGCTGTGCCGGTTGGGTCGTGCTGCCGAGCGTCCAGCACCAGATGGATCCGTCCGACGCGGCGAGCCCGCACACGTACGAGCTATCGTAGCTGCCGAGCGCTTTCATGAGGGGCAGTCCCGCTACCGAGGTCGGTGAGGGAGTGCCCGCGGAGGTCACCTGTCCCCAACACTCGGCCGTTCCGGTCCCGAGCAGCGTGCACGCGGCCTGGTTGCCCCCGCCGACGAGCGACGCCACGGAGGTGGCGGCAGCGGTCATGGGCGTCGGGTTGTAGACGCCGAGACCTGCTTCGAGGTTGGTGCTTCCCTGG
The DNA here is from genome assembly GCA_036501935.1 of Polyangiaceae bacterium. Taxonomy (GTDB): domain Bacteria; phylum Myxococcota_A; class Polyangia; order Polyangiales; family Polyangiaceae; genus Palsa-1150. The sequence continues at coordinate 201,379 of DASXZL010000001.1, forward strand.
TCCCCCGACGAGCCCGCGGCATGGCCGAGCTCTCCGTAGCTGTTGTCACCGAAGCAGCTCACCGAGCCGCTGGGCGCGAGCGCGCACGTGAAGGCGTTGCCCGCCACGAGGCTGGTCGTGGTCGGCAGATCGCTCCGGAGCGCCGGCGTGATGCAGTCCGACTGGGGACACGCGGTCGGCGACACCTGAGCTTCGTTGTTCTTGCCCCAGCAGGCGACCTGGTTGCCCGCGTCGGTGGAGCTTCCCGCCGCGACGACGGCGCACGCGTGGTCGGTCCCGACCGCGAGCAGAGTGGCGCCGCTCACGCCGGCGATGACCGTCGGCGCCGGGTAGCAGGTGCCTCCCGTGGCCTGGGTGCCCACGCCGCAGGGGACGCCGGCGTCGCTGCTGACTTGCATGCCGCCCCAGCACTGGACGCTGCCGTCCATGGCCATGATGCACGTCCACGTCCCCGCGGCCGCGATGGCGACGGCCGGTGGGAGGCCCGCGACGAGCGTGGGCGTCGCGGTGCAGGGCACCGTTTGCCCGGCCACGGCGCCGGGGCAGACGAGATCCCCGGACGTCGCGGCGGCGTGGCCGAGCTGGTAGGACCCGTTGAGGCCCCAGCAATATACGACGTGCGACGCCGTGACGGCGCACGCGTGATAGTCCCCGAGGGCGACCCACGTCGCGCTCGTGATCCCGGCAACGAGCTGCGGCTCGGCGATGCTCGTGCTGCTGGGCGAGCTCCCGGCCTGGCCGTATTCGTCGTTCCCCCAGCACCAGACTGCGCCGGTCGCGTCGATGTCGCAGCCGAAGCTCACGCCGGCTCCGATGGATGGCGAAGGCGTCGGCGTGACGACGACGACAGGAGCGGCCTCCTGTCCGTCGCCTCCACCGTCGCCGGGCTCGATTCCGCCGTCGTCACCCGGGTTCGTCGAGTCGTCGCCCCCGCCGGCCTCCACGAGGACGGCGCCTTCGATGGTGACGATGACGTCGCCGCCCAGACCGCTCTCGAGATACTCGTCCTTCGAGCTGTCGGGGGCGACTTGCCAGCACGCGACGCCTCCCGCGACCCCGGCGAGCACGAGACAACCAGCGACGGAGGCGCGCGCGAGATCGGGCATTCAGCTAGAGATCTGCCCGAGAAACACCGGAAGGGCTACGAATAGTCCTTCTCCATCCGCTCCTGGTCCTCCTTGCAGCGGATGCACAGGTTGGTCTCCGGACGGGCCTCGAGGCGCTTCAGCTGGATCTCCTCGCCGCACTCCTCGCAGACGCCGAAGGTGCCCTCGTCGATCTTCTTGAGGGCCTTTTCGATCTTGTCGAGGAAGCTCTTCTCGCGGCCGCGGAGGCGGAACGTGAACGACTGGAGGTACTCGCTCGAGGCGAGGTCCATCTCGTCGGGCAGATCGTCCGTGTCGAGGGCCATGTCCTGCTCGAGCGTCTGCTTGGCCTTCTTGAGGATCTCGTCACGCTTGTCGGTGAGGAGAGTCTTGAACTTCTTGAGGGTGGCCTTGTTCACTCGTCGCTCCACTTCGTGGAGCTCCTCGTGGACCTACGTGGACTCCGTCGGGGCTGGGCTCCGTCCACTTCGGTTCACTCGAGAGAGCTGCGGGGGGGGTACTGGGTTGAGAGGGCCGTTCGTGGGGAAAGTTTCGAGTCAGAAGCGACTGGGTAGGAAGAGCAGCGGAGCTTGACGCTTACGCTGAGGGGGCAGCACGTTAAGCAGCGGGGGGGCGGTCGTCAATGCAAGCGGAGGAAAGCTGAGGGTACCGGCGGGGCGGACACGGCGGTATGGGAGAAGCGATGATGCAGGACGCCGTCCGGATCGGCATCGACGAGAACGGGCTCGGACCCCGGCTCGGGCCGCTCGTCGTCACGGCCGTAGTGGCGGTCACGTCGGGAGGAGGCGACGCCCGCGCCGAATCGAGGCCCAAGGGCGCCCTGCGGAAGCGGCTCGACGACTCGAAGAAGCTCGTGGCTTACCGGGACAACGCGCTCGGAGAGGCGTGGGCGCGCGCCATCGCGAAGCGGATGGGCCATGGAGACCTCGGCAGCCCGGAGGCCGTCGTGAGGGTGCTGTCCCTCGACGCGCCAGAGGTCCTGGCGGCTCCTTGCCCGGGAGAGCACGCGGCGCAGTGCTGGAGCGCCGCAGGGGAGGAGTTCGGTTGCGAGCCGAAGCTCCTGGCCCGAGTGGAGAGGGACCTTGCGCAGCTCGAGCAGGCCGGGGTCGACGTGACGAGGGCGGCCTGCGTGGTCACGTGCACCCGGCGGCTCAACCAGGGGGTCGAGCGTGGGCTCACGCGATTCCACATGGACCTCCACGCGATGGAGCGGCTCACCCTCGACGCCCGGGAACGAGCCGGACGCGACGTCGTGGCGACGTGCGGCAAGGTCGGGGGATTCGATCGCTACTCGACGGCGTTCGGACCGCTCGGGGGGCGGCTGCACGCCATCGCTGCGGAGGGACGCGCGCGCAGCGAGTACGTGATGCCCGGCCTCGGGAGCATCGCGTTCGTCCGCGACGCCGACGCGAAGCATCTCCTCGTTTGCATGGCGTCCCTCGTCGGCAAGTGGGTGCGCGACGTGCTGATGGGACGCATCGTGCGCTACCAGCGCACCGACAATCCCGAGCTGCCCGACGCGAGCGGGTATCACGACCCGGTGACGTCGCGCTTCATCGAGGCGACGCGCCTGTCGCGCAAGGGACGCGGGCTGCCCGACGACTGCTTCGAGCGGAGGGCCCTCTATCCGCTCCTCGAGCCTACTTGAGCCACGCTGCCAGCTTCTGGATCTTCTCGTCTTTCGTCAGCTTGAGGTGCGCGAGCTTGTCGCTCGGCGTCGACGGATCGAGCACGAGCTCCTCGTCGCCGACGCCGGCCACGGTGGTCCCGCGGCGCGCGACGACGTACTCGGCCTTCGCCCGGTCCGGGGCCTCCTGGATGACGACCTGCACGGCCTCGTCGGCGAGCCCCTTGACCGGAATCGCGCCCGCCTTGAGCTTGAACGCACGGAACGCTTCCTTGGCCGCGTCGGCGTCGGCACGCACGAGAGCGACGGCTCGCCAGCGCTTGTCGCCGTCCTTGTAGTAGCCGACGGCAATGGGCCCGACGCCGGTCAGGCCGAGAGCGTCCTTCGGGTAATAGGCGATGCCGAGCGGAATGCGCGAGGCCGTCGGGAGCGCCGCCGCGGCCGGAAGCAGGTCCGTCGAGCCGGGCAGCTTCCCGCCGATGTCCTTGGCGATGGCGCCCGTCGCGTGCTCGTTGGCCTGCGCCATCTGCGCCGCCGTCATCTTGGTGTCTTCGGTGACGAACGTCAGCTCCGCCAGGTATTGCCCGCGCCACACGTAGGCGTTGCTGCTGCTCGTCGCCGCCGCGGCCCCCGCCGTCATCGGCTTCACGGTCGCCCGTGCGGGGTCCCCGTCGGCCACGATGCGATGGGCGAACATCGCGTACGCGCCGTCCGCCGTCGTGAAGCGCGAGAGATTCACCTCGACGCTGTTGGGCGCCCCCTGGCCGTCGACGTACCGGAGCACCACCACCCGATCGAGACCGAAGCGCTTGTACACCTCGCAGTCACCGTCGAAGTTGGTCGTGCACACCTCGTCCATCGTGAGCTTGCCCTTGTCGCCGTAGGTCTTCGGCTCGCTCTGCGGATCGAGGCAGTAGCCGCCCGCCGCGCGCGGGACGAAGGGCGCGCTGATGGCGTCCGTGTCCTGCCCTCCGCCGCCGGCGCACACGTCGGCGTGCGGGGGCGAGCCCGACGAAGGCGGCGGCGGGGGCGGGGGCGAGTCGCTCTTCGGGTCGTCCTTGCACGCCGGGAGACAGGCCGCGAACGTCATCGAGCAAGCGAGGAGGAGTCGATGGAGGCGCACGGCAGGCCGTGTACCACGGCGGCGCGGCGGTCCGCACGTTTTGCAAGGCGTTGAAATCGTTGCTGCGCGGGAGCGGAGGGGGGAGGCCCAAGTACGCGTTCTACGGGGAAAAATCAGCTCCGCCGCGGGGGCACGACGCTTGCTCGGGAGCCTCAGGTGGTGGTCACCATGTCGCCCGGGGTACGTGCAACGCGAGGGCGCAGGGGCCCGCGGACCGGGGGCTTCTCGCTCATCGAGCTGATGGTGGTGATCCTCATCATCGGGATCGTCGCCGCGCTGGCCATCCCGGCCATGTCCGTCATGGGGTGGGATCGGCGCGCCTACAACGACGCCGGCAACATCATGATGCTCTTCCGTTCGGCGCGCACCCGCTCGGTCGCGCGGGGAGGGGCCGTCATGATCGCGATGACCGCCAACGGCGCGACCGACCGGGGGACCTTCATCATGTACGAGGCGGTGACGCCGAACATCAACGGCGGCCTCGCGCGCACCCCAGTCGCCACGTGCAAGAGCCCGACAGCGTGGCAGCCGTTGCCCACGATTGCGCTGCCGACCTCGAACCCGAACGTGCTGCTCGTCGACGCCGTGAACCTGAACTCCACGAGCCTGGGCTCCGCGGAGGTCGAGGGCGACATCGAGACGCAGCTCTTCGAGTACACGAGCCCCTCTAACAGCGCGCAGACCTCCATCGCCAGCGGGTACATCTGCTACACGCCGCTGGGTCACACGTACATCAACGTGGGCGCCCTCGCGCAGCCCATCTTCGACGGCGTTCTTCCCACCACCAGCGCGCTCGAGGCGCGCGTCACCCGCGCCAACGGCGGCACCTTCCGCAGCGTGCTCGTTCCGCCGAACGGCATGGCGCGCCTCTTCTCGCACACGTGAGCGACGAGCCGATGCGCCTCCCTCTCCCTTCGTCACGGTCGCGGCGCCGCCGCCATGCGGCCGGCTACACGGCGGTCGAAGTGCTGATGGCGATGACCGTGATGGTCATCGGGGCCGCGGCCGTCATGAGCATGCAGAAGGCCGCCGTGACGGGGAACCTCGACGCGCGCAAGACCGACATGGCGAACAACATCGCGCGCCTCTGGGTCGAGCGCCTGCAGCGCGACGCCATGCAGTGGACCTGCCCGAGCGCGGCCTGCCCCACGACGAACAACATGTGCGCGACGGGGGCGGCCACGGGGGCGCAGCTCATCTGCGGGAACGTGACGGGGCTCTGGTTTCTCCCCGTGGCGTACCTCGGCAAGACCACGCCGGAGAGCATGAGCCCGGGCTTCGACATCCTCGGCCGCGACCTGCCGGCCGCGGAGCTCGTCCCGTCGTCGGCGTCCGGATGGGCCGGGGCCCAGTTCTGCGCGAACGTCCGCCTCACGTGGCTCGTGCCGCCCGTCCCGAACCCGGCGGGGACGACCGAGCCCGGTCTCATTCGCGCCGACGTCCGCGTGCTCTGGCCTCGCGGCATCATGGGCGGCTCGCCGGCGGCGGGCTTCTGCACGGCGGCGACCGCGGCGCTCGCGGATCCCGAGCAATCGGCGCCGGCCGGCCAGACGCCCTTCTTCCACACGATCTACATGACGACGACCCTCAAGGAGAGCCCGGCCCAATGAGCCGCCGTCTCCGCCAGCGCCAGGCGGGCTTCACGCTCATCGAGCTGACCGTGTCGCTCGTCGCGGGGCTCATCGTGGCGCTCGGCATCATGGCGCTTTCCCGCGAGGCCACCCGCACCTTCAACGAAGAAGTGCGCGGTGCGGCGGCCGAAGCGACGATGCGCACGGCCATCGATCGCCTGCGCGCAGACCTCCAGCGCGCGGGGTACATGAGCACCGCGAACATCATGGGCGACCCGATGATCGCCAAGGTGCCCGGGACGACCAACGTCGCCACCACGAAGGCCTCGATGGGGGGCATCCTCCGCCTCCAGTCCATCAACTTGACGTCCGGCGGCTCGCTGGCGACCAACGGGATCCCGCTTTCCTCGGTGCAGACACCCGCGCTCACGCCGGACAGCTTCGACCTCGCCGGCAACATGACGACCGCCGAGCAGTTCGAGGTGCAGATGATCATCCCGACCAGCGGCGCGTGCACGCAGGTGCTGCTGTCGTCGGCCTCGGCGGCGATGTATCGCGTCGCGGCGACGGGCTTGGGGTCGGCCGCGTCCACGCTCGAGCTCCGCAACGCCTTCCAGCCCGTGGCGGCGGGCATGTCGACGCAGTTCATCGTGCGTCTCGTCGACACGACGGGCCACACCCAATACCTGGCGACGTGCGCGATGAGCGCCGCCGCCGGGTTCCAGGGGACGCAGCCCTACGTGTGGCTCGACACGGCCGACACGCCCATCCAGTACGCGTCGCAGACGACGGGGGCCGGCGTCGGACAGCAGGCGATCGGCGGGGCGGCCGGGTTCTGCGTGGGTTGCATCCTGAACCCCGTGCAGCTCGTTCGCTGGGAGATCACGACGTCGACCCAGGAGGCAGTCAACACGCCGCAATACGCGACGGCGCTCGACAACACGCCGACGAGCTACGTCTCGGGGGTCGGCGGCACGGTCGATCCCAACAAGTACGATCTCATCCGCACGTACCTCGACGCCACGGACACTCCGGTGCCGACGACCACGGAGATCGTCGCCGAGTACGCGGTCGACCTCAAGCTGGCGTTCTCGGTCGACACGACGATCCTCAACGACCAGTCCCCCAGCATCACGACGCTGGCCTTCAGTGACAGCACCAACGGCACCAAGTGGGGCAAGGACGTCTCGACCGTCAGCCCCTTCGTCGCCAACCAGGGGCCGCAGCGCATCCGTTCGGCGCGCGTGCGCCTCGTGACCCGCGCGGCGCAGCCCGATCGCACCGTCACCGTGCCGCTGCCCAGCCCCGCGGGTCTAGCGACGGATTTCATGTACCGGTACTGCGTCAACTCGTCGCCGTCGTGCGCCACCAACGACGGCACGCTCCGCTGGGCCCGCGCGCGCACGGTGACGGCAGAGGTGTCTCTACCCAATTCGTCGGGAGATTTCTTCTGATGCAAAGCGCGCGCTCGCTCGCCAAACGCCGATCGTCACGGCGCCTCGAGGAGGGGGGCGCGGTGATGTTCATCGTCGCGATGACGACGGCCGTCCTGGCCTCGGTCGGCGTGTACGCCCTGGCCGCCGCCTCGAACGAGGTGCGGACCAGCGGCAACGAGCGGCAGAACACCCAGACGCACTACCTGTCCGAGTACGGCGTCCTCGGCATCACGCACGAGATGGTCTCCGGCAAGGCGCAGTTCTATCTCGGCCTGATGCTGACCGCGCCGGACAACCCCTGCGTCGCACTCCCGGGAGTGCCCGCCACCGCGAGCCCCGTGACGAAGGCGTGCCGGCGGCTCGGCTCCGCGGAGCTCGGCCAGCAGTGGACGGGAGCGTCGATCACCGTCCCCTTCGGCAACGGGACGACCACGCCCGCTTACCAGACCGGCATCGCGCCCGGCAGCTTCGGACCCATCCCCCTCACCGGGGACTTCTTCGTGGAGCTCACCGAGCCGCTGCAGGCGCAGGCTCCCCCTCGCTACTCGACCGACCTTCACTTCTGCTTCATCGAGATGACCGCCACCTCGAGCGGCATCACGCAACCCATCATCGCCGGACAGCCGACGGGGTCGTACGCCAACGAGGGGATCGAGGTCCAGCGAGCGCGCATCATCGCCGGCCCCGTCCAGTGCCCGAGGTGAGGAGAGATCGACCATGAGGTTCCTTGCCCAGTGCCGGCCCCGATCGTTGACCGCCGCGTCGGCGGCCGTGGCGCTGATCGCGGTCGCCGGCGGCGCGAGCGCCCAGCAGACCGACACCAACCCGCCGCTCCCCAACGTGCTGCTGCTCATCGACAACTCGGGATCGATGGAGCGGATGATCGACGGCAACACCCCCGAGACCGACCCCAGCACCTCCCTTCCGGCGACCGCGAACGGCACCAACGCCTGCAACTGCGTCGACAACGGCACGGGCCTCATCACCTGCGCCACGTGGTCCGCCGCCAACGGCGTCGCGCCCGCGCCGAACCGCTGGAACATCGTCCAGACCGCGATGACCGGGTCGCTGCAGAACGGCTTCAACTGCGTCGCGATGCCGCGTACGCCCGGGTCGATCTTCGACGAGGAGTACCACCTCGGCCAGTCGCCCTACGACATCAACTACTACATGCCGTTTCACCGCCTCGTCGCGCAGGACACCTCCGGCGGCAAGCCGGGCGTCGCCTGCGTCGTGGCGCCTGGAGGCGTGCCCGGAGTGCCGCTCGGCCAGAGCATGGGCCTCGGCGCCGCGAGCGGGATGGGGGGGCTGGCCACGGCCTATCCCTCCGGAGCCCTCATCGCCCGCCAGTACGGCAAGCTCCCGGGGGTCAACGGCGGTCAGGTGCTCTGCTCCTCGCAGACGCAGGGCGCGATGACGGGCTTCCCGCAGTACCCCGACGGCGCCATCACGGAGATGCGCGACCTCATGCGCTTCGGGTTGATGACGTTCGACTCGGACCCCGATCCCTCGACGGGCGTGACGGGCGCCACGCTCATCAACACGGGCGCCCCGTTCCAGGGGATGTGGACCTACTTCCCCAACTGGAACAGCGGCGGGGCGAGCAGCGCCTACGGCGACCCGGTCAACTGCGGCACGTTGTCGATGCTCGCCGTCGGGGCACGCAACCCGGGCGCTCCTCCCTGGGAGGGGCGCATGGTGCCCTTCCAGGCCGCGGCGACGCCCGACATCACGACGCAGGAGCACAACAACGACGAGGTCTCGAGCGTCATCCTCGCGTCGCGCGCCTACGGCGCCACCCCGGCGGCCGGCATGTTCGCGGGGGCGCAGTACTACCTCTGGAACGACCCGACCGGCCCGGGAAAGACCGACCCGTACGTGCAGGGCAACTGCCGCAACGAGTACATCATCTTCCTGACGGACGGCGCGCCGAACCTCGACCTCCAGCCGAGCTGCTCGCAGACGCCGGGGTCCGGGCAGGCGGCGGGGACGTGCCCCTTCCCGATTCCCTACTCCGCGACGGGGACGGCGGCGACGCTCTACGCGAACGGCGTGTCCACGTCGTCGCAGGCGTCGATCAAGACGTACGTCATCGGGTTCGCGGTCTCGACGGTGCAGGACAACGGCACCCCGGCGAACTGCTCGCAGTTCGCGAAGAACGGCAGCCTCGCCGGCCAGTGCAACTGCAACGATCCGAACCTCCCCGCGGCGGTGGCCCCGGGCACCGGCGGCGGCAACATCGGGCCGTGCTGCGTTCTCCAGTGCCTCGCTCAGAACGGCGGCACCACTTCGGCCTACTTCGCTCAGACGCAAGGGGACCTCCAGTCCGCGCTCGGCTCCATCCTCGCCGACATCGCGAAGAGCACGACGACGCGGACGACGCCGGCCTACTCGCCGGTCGTCACCAACGTCCTCTCGACCACGGCCAGTCCGTCGCAGAGCAACGAGTCCATCTACCTCGCGTCGTTCAACCCGTCGCCCGGGCTCCCCTGGTCCGGCGACCTGCAGCGGCAGCGCTACGTCTGCACCTATTCGGGATCGGGGTACACCATCCCGCCGCCGACGATCACGAACTCGCAGGGGGACGACTTCTCGGCCAACGTCAACTCGGGCTCCGGACCGCCGCGCACCTTCATCGCGTACCAGCCGACGACGACCGCGACGGGCCAGCCCGCGAGCGGCTCGGTGACCATCCGCCCCTGGGCGACCCCGGGCGTCGACAGCGTGGGCCTGAACACGGCGACCATGTACGTGGGCGCCGCGTCGGCGATCGACACGAACATCACGCCCACGGGCATGGGGCTCCTCGCGCCGTGCCCATACACCTCGAACGTCAACGGCGCGCCGAAGCAGCTGACGACCGCGACGTGCGCGACGATGCTCCTCGATTACACGTTCGCCCAGCCGAGCTTCAGCGGGGAGCCGAGCGACTTCAGCTTCGTCTCGCGGGCCGGCAACGCCTTCGGCAGCATCTACCACGCGACGCCGATGGTCGTCGGCCCCCCCGGCTCGCTCCTTCAGGATCCGGGGTACATCGGGTTCGCGTCGCAATGGCAGGCCCCTGCCGCGCCGGCGACGTTCCACGCCGCCTCGGGCCGGAACACGATCGTCTACGCGCCGACCAACGACGGCCTGCTCCACGCGTTCTGGGCCGACGAGACGAAGCAGGAGAACAACGAGCTCTGGGCCATGCTGCTGCCGGCGGCGATGCCGAACATCAACGGCGGCTCGTACCCGTCGAGCCACTCTTTCCTCGCCGACGGGGCGCCTGTCGTGAAGGACCTCGTCTGGGACCGCGGGTCCGGGAGCGTGGGGCTCGGCTCGACCTCCGCGGCGTCCGACCCCAAGGCGTGGCACACGATGCTCGTCGCTGGATACGGCTCTTCGCAGAGCGGGTACTACGCGGTCGACGTGACCAACCCGGACCCGACGGGCATGCAGACCGCCAGCACGCTCCCGGCGGATCCGTGGCCGACCGGGCCGGTCTTCCGGTGGCAGCTGACGACGATGCCGTCGACCAACATGCCGCTCTTCGGCGCGCACTCCGCGACCCCCGCCGTCACGACGCTCTACATGGACCCGCACGACAGCGGCGGCCCGCGTGAGATCGGCGTCGCCATCCTGCCCGGCGGCGAGGACGTGGTACCCACCACCCAGACCTCGTGCACGCGCCAGCCCAAGCTGAGCGACGCGAACCCGCCCAACGGGTCCGGATACGTGTGGCGCCCCAGCGTCCGCTGCTGGGGCAATCCGACCCCGCCCAATCCCTCCGGACCGCCGGCGCCGCCGCAGGCCGCGTCGGACTTCGTCCTCGGGCGCTCGGTGAGCATCGTGCGCATCGACACGGGCGAGGTCCTCCGCGTCTTCGCGCGCAAGCAGGACATGGCGCTCTTCCCGAGCGACACGATCAACGGCCTCAAGCGCTTCACCGACGTCCAGCTCGACTCGCCGATGACCGGGACCCCCATCGTCTATCCCAACGACGTCGGCACCGACGCGACCAAGTTCTTCATCGGCGACGCGGACGGGACCGTCTGGCGCTTCGACCTGTCGAGCTCCGAGCCGAACAACTGGGTCGGCGAGATCTACCTCGATCTCTACAACCAGACCGTCGACACCAACCCCACCACCACCTCGTGGAACGACGGGCAGCCCCTGCAGGTGCCTCCGGTGCTGTCGCTGGATCCGGCCGGCGAGGTGGTGCTGAACGTCGCGAGCGGCACGACCGACCAGTTCGACACCACGGGGATCGAGTACGTGTATTCGATCACCGAGAAGGTCAATCTCCTCGGCGGCACGGCGAAGCTTCGCGCGAACGTCAACTGGTGGATGCAGCCCGCCGTCATCGACACGTTGCCGGGCGAGCGAGTCTCCGGGCCCATGACCGTGTTCAACGGGACGCTCTACTTCTCCACCTTCGCGGCCGCGCCCGTCGGGACGCAGTCGTGCAGCGCCGGCACTGCGAAGCTCTGGGGGCGGGACTTCGTGACGCCCGCCGATCCGGCGTGCGCCGGAGGTGGGACGTGCAACCTCGCCCTCGGCGGCCTGCCGGAGATGCAGCCGCCACCGCCGAACCTGCCCACCGCTCCGCCGCCGACCTTCATCGAGCCGGACGTCTACGACTCGACGCTGGCGGGCAAGGTCATCCCGGGGGTGTCCATCAAGGCGACGCCGGCGTGCGCGAACCTCGGCACGCCGGGGCCGGACTCGTACGTCTCCGGCGCGCAGCACGCGGCGCCGGAGAACTACTCGCAGTCGGGAGGCTTCTCGGTCTTCTCGCAGGTCGGAGCCAAGGGCACGAACGGCGCGGCGACGAAGCAGATCTCGATGGCGGTGACGACGCCCGTGTCCCCGACGGTGATCGATTCGTGGGCAGCGGTGCTCGAGTGAGCCGGGCGGGGCTCGCGGGGTTCGCGGGGACGGTGGGTGCGGGAGCGGTGCTGGCGATGCTGGCGGCGGGATGCGGCAAGCCTTCGGTGGGCGGTGGCGATGCGCCCGCGTCGAACCTCGACGTGCCCGTGCCGAGCGCGCGGCCCGCCGACCATCTCGGGCCGGACGAGCTGATCGAGGGGACGGAGAAGGCGTTCGGTCTGACGCTCCCGCGCGGCCTCGTGGTCGAGCACCGTTACCCCGATACGCTGGAGGCGGGCGGACCGATGACGGTGCACGCTCTGGTGCTCTACCTGCGGCCGCGGCTGCAGGGAGGGTCACTGCGCGAGAGCGAGCGCGTGGCGACCTTCGAGCACGTGACGACGCCGGGGCTGCCGCCGTACACGGAGCTTTCGATCCAGCTCGCGGTGACGCTCAACGAGACGCGGGTGAAGCTGATGTCGACGACGCACCCGCCGGCGCCGGATCTGCCGGACGTGGCCTCGAGGTGGAAGCAGGTGGGGCTGAGCCCGGACGGCAAGATCCTGGACCCGACGCACCTCGACTAGCGCACGCCTTCAGTACACCGGGACGGGGCCGCCGAAGTAGCCGAAGCATCGGGCGATCCACAGGACCAGAGTGGCCCCATAGACGAGGGCCATGCCGGCGAGGACCATGCGACCGAGGAGGCCACGGTAGGGGATGAGCGGAGTGCCGAGGACGAGCGTCGTCCACACGGTCGCGAGCATGAGGAAGACGCCCATCAGCAGCGCCGGCACGGCCAGCGCGTGCATCCGGAGTGAGGCTTCGACGTGTCCCCCGACGAGAAGGAGAATGGCGCGGGTCATCCCGCAGCCGGGGCACGGGCGATGGAGCAGCATCGCCACGGCGCAGCGTTGCCACCCCATGGCGACCGGCAAGATCGCGAGGCCCCACGCGGCGGCGACGGCGGACGCCCGCAAGGCGCGCCGGCCGAGGGGCGGCGTCGGCATACGCTCGAGCTCATCGAGATCCCACATGCTCGGGATCGCCGGCGTGTGCATGGCGGGGGGAGTGTTTTCGGCCGCCATCCGTAGAATGATCCTACCATCGCCATTTGACTCGTGAGACCATCCTGCGGCGCGTCGGCCCGCGGGCTCGGGCGCGGCACTGGGGATGCACCTGGAGCGGAGGCAATCGCGAATGATGCAGAGCGGGATGGAGACGGGGATCGTGCAAGCCGCTGGCTACGGACCGCCGGGGGGTGGCCCTCCGGGGTACGGGCCTCCGGGCGGCGGTCCTCCGATGGGTGGCCCTCCGGGGTACGGTCCGCCTCCGGGCGGTCCGCCGGGCTACGGTCCTCCGCCGGGTGGCGGCTTCGGGCCTCCGGGCGGCGGGTTCGGTCCCCCTGGCGGGCCGATGATGATGGGCGGCCAGCCGCGTTTTCACGCGATGGCGATCATCTCGATGATCCTCGGCATCCTGTCGATCCCGATGTGCTGCTGCAACTTCTTCGGCACGCCCTTTCCGATCGCCGGCCTGGTGCTCGGCATCCTCGCGATGGGCAAGATCAAGAACAGCCCCCAGCAGTGGAAGGGCGGCGGCATGGCCATCGCCGGCATCGTCTGCTCCGGCGTCGGCCTCATGCTCGACCTCGTCGCGATCTTCTCGACCATCGACGACAGTCTGAAGAGCCAGTACGGCGGCGGCTTCTGACAGGAGCGTCGCGCTCGGACGGGGTCGGGGGTCCATCGGGCTCCCGGCCTTCGTTCTTTGTGGCGCATGAACATGGACGCAAAGGTCTCCGGCTCCACCGGGAGCGACGCGCGCACGGCCGGGCGCGGCGGCGTGGCCGTGCTCGGGGCCAAGCTGTTCTTCCTCGTCGTCGGGTTCGTGCAGCAGCCGCTCCTGCGCAAGGTGGTGGGGCTGAGCGACTTCGGGGCGCTCGCGCAGGCGATGGTCGTGTCGAACGTCGTGAACAACGTCGTCGTCACGAGCGGGACGCAGGGTGTCAGCCGCGCGGTCGCCGGGGCGAAGGGCCACGAGCGGGAGGTGCTGCGGGCCGCGCTGCGGGTGCACGGCGTCCTGGCGTTCGTCATCGCGGGGGGGGTCGTCCTGGCGGCTCCCGTCTACGCGAGGTTCGAGCACGCGGCCGACGTGGTGACGCCGCTGATCGTGCTCGCGGGCGTGGCGCTCCTCTACGGGCTCTACGCTCCGCTCATCGGGTTCCTCAACGGGACGCACCGCTTCGGCCGGCAAGCGCTGCTCGACGTCGTCTTCGCGACGATGCGCACGGCGGGGCTCATCGGCGTCAGCTACGCCTTCGTGAAGCACGGCCTCTCCGGCGTGCTGGGGACGACGCTCGGCTGGCTGGGTGCGGCGCTCGTCATCGTGCCCCTCGCCGTCGGCTCCACGGGCCTCGGCACGCGCATCCCTTCGGGGACGGCGCGACCCGCGTCGGTCCCGCGCGCCGGTCCTTACCTCGGCGTCCTCGCCTCCATCGCGGGCGCCCAGCTCTGCACGAACGCGCTGATGCAGATCGACATCTTCCTGCTCGGTCGCTTCCTCAGCGACGGCGCCGCCTCGGCGGGCATCGCGGGGGACATGCAGCGCGAGGCGGTAACGCGATGGGTCGCCATCTACCGCGAGTGTCAGACCTTCGCCTTCCTCCCCTACCAGCTCCTCTTCAGCGTGACGCTCATCCTCTTTCCCATGCTGGCGCGCGCCAAGGCCGCGAACGACACGCAGGCGATGCGGGACCACGTCGCCCGTGGCGCGAGGCTCGCGGCCATCTTCGGGGGGCTCCTCGTGGGGGTCGTCGTCGCCATCCCGGAGTCGATGCTCTCCTTCGCGTACGGCAAGGTGGACGCGGCCGAGGGCGCCGACGTGCTGCGGATGATGGCGCTCGCGCAGGCGGCGTTCGCCATGCTGGGCATCGCCACGACGGTGCTGACGAGCATCGGGCGAGAGCGGATGGCGGCGCTGGTGACGCTGGGGGCGGTGATCGCCGTGGGCGGCGCGTGCGCGGTGCTGGTGCCGCAGGCGACCTTCGGCCACGAGCAGCTGGTGCGCTCGGCGCAGGCCTCGGGGGTGGCCCTCCTGGCGACGCTGGTCGTCGCGGGCGCCATCGTGCGGGCGCGGACGGGGGCCTTCGTGCCGATGGCCACGGCGGTGCGAGCGGGGCTCGGGCTGGCGGCGTGCGTCGCGCTCGGCTTCGTCACGCCGCACTTCGGTCGATTCGTGACGCCCCTGGTCGCCGCCGCGGTGGGCGTGGCGTACCTCGCGCTCCTCGTCGTGACGGGGGAGATCGGCAAAGCCGACCTCGCCCTCGTGCGCAGCGTCGTCCGACCGAAGCGCTGAGCCTCGCGGTCAACCCGTCGACGACGGCGGTCCCCCGATGGAGGGCGCGCCGCCCGCCGTCCCGCCTCCGCGAAGCCCGTGCTTCTGCACGAGCCGGTGCAGGTACATCCGGTCCATGCCGGCCATGCGCGCCGCCTTGCTCATGTTGTTGCCCGCCGCCTCGAGCAGCGCCGTCAGATAGGCGCGCTCGAACGTGTCGATGGCGCCGTCCTTCGCGATCTTGAACGGTACCCCGATGTCGACCGGCGGCGGCAGCCCGAAGGCCACGCCCGGCGTCGACCGCCGGATGGCCGGCCCCGCCTTCTGCAGCACCACCGAGCGCTCCACGTAGTTGCGTAGCTCGCGCACGTTGCCCGGCCAGTCGTGGCGGGACATCTCCGAGAGCACCTGCGGAGAGAAGAGGCGCTCCTGGTCGGGCACGCCGAGGGTCTGCAGGAACACGCGGATGAGGATGACGAGATCGTCGAGCCGCTCGCGGAGCGGCGGGACCCGCACCGTCATCACGGCGAGGCGGAAGTAGAGGTCCTCCCGGAAGCGCGCGCGGTTCACCTCGCGCTCGAGGTCGCGGTTCGTGGCGCTGATGACGCGCACGTTGACCTTGCGCGGCTTGGTCTCCCCCACGCGGCGGATCTCGCGCGCCTCGATGGCGCGCAGCAGCTTCGGCTGCAGCTCGACCGGCAGCTCGCCCACCTCGTCGAGGAACACCGTCCCCCCGTCGGCGGCCTCGAAGGCGCCGATGCGATCGCGGTCGGCGCCCGTGAAGCTCCCGCGGAGGTGCCCGAAGAGCTCCGACTCGACGAGGTTGGGGCTGATGGCGCCGCAGTCGACGACGACGAACGGCTTGTCGACGCGCGGGCTGCGCTGCCCGATCTCGTTGGCGACGAGCTCCTTGCCCGTGCCGCTCTCGCCCTCGATGAGGACGTTGATGTCGCTCGGCGCCACCTTCTCGAGCAGCGCGAACAGCTTGCGCATCGGGACGCTCGTCCCCGCGAGCTGCCCGAAGGCGGGGATCATCGGCACGACCGCCTGCCCCGCGGGCGCCACCGCGTGGACGCGGACGATGGAATCGCCGAGGGCCAGCGTCGCGTCGACCGGGAGGTCGGCGTCGCGGATGCGCACCGTCTCGAGCTTCGTTCCGTTCAGCGAGCCCCAGTCGCGGACGCGCCAGGCGCCCTCTTCGCGCACGAGGCGGCAGTGAAACCGGGACACCGCGGGATCCTGCAGCACCAGATCGTTCGACGAGTGCGTCCCGATGCGGCAAAGGTCGCCGTCGTAGAGCACCGTCCGCGACGTCGCCTTGCCCGACTCGCGCTCCACCGTGAGCGAGAGCCTCGGGATGGCCACCGTGTCGATGAGCTGCCGGACGGTGGCGACGCTCTGTTCGTCGCGCTTGAGCATGGTGGGCGGTCCGTCGCCGCCGGAGGGGAAGAACGAGGGGGGCTTGGGCGCGGTTCCGGGGATGTCGATGAAGGGACGCGTCGTCTGCTGCCCGACCGGGCCTGCCGGCGGCGTCCGCGCGATGGGCGCGGAGGCGGCCCCCGACTCCGGCCCCGCGGGCGGCATGGAGGAAGGCGAACGAACCGGGGGCCTGGGAGGCGTGGGTTGCGGCGGAGGTATGGGACGGCGAGGGTTACTCACGCAGTCCCAGAGTATGGCATCCGAGGGGGCGCGCGCGACCCCGACGAACCAGCGGGTGGCGGGCGCCCGTTCCAGCCGTGGCGTCAGCGGTGCGCGACGACGGAAGAGGCAGCGTGCTTCCTGGCGGCATGAGTGGCGACGTGGCTGGCGGTGAAGGTCGCATGCGCGGGTGCAGGGGCGACGCGCACGGGAGCAGGCACCGGAACGGGAGCCGGGGCCGCGGCGACGACCCTGGGCACCGGCGGAGGAAGGATGCGGTCGACGCGCGGCGCCGCGGGGGCCCGCGCGAGCATTCGTTCGGTCGCCGTCGCGTCGAAGGGGCGTGCCGCGCCGCTCACCACGGGCGCGGCCTCGCCCGGCTGCGAGCCCAGGCCGAGCACCGCGATGGTCCCGAGCGTGCCGACGCCGAGCGCGCCGAAGACGAGCATGCCCCCTGCCCGCCTCACGGCGCGCGCCACGGAGACGAGCGGCTCGAGCAGCTGCTCCATCGTCGTCCGGCGCACGATCCGGGGGATGACGGGCAGCTCGTTGCGACGCGGCACCTGAGGTCCACTCCAGGACATGGGAACCGGGAGCGGCGTGTGGAGGCGGGGGCGCGCCGACGGTGGCGCGTCGCCACGCACCGCCGTCGAGAACGTGAGGACCGGTCGTGCCCGAGAAAGCACCCCGCCCGAGTCGAACCGCTCTGCCGCCATCTTCCGCCGTTGGAGCAAGGGCAATGCCGCCGCTCCCATGCGCCAATCGCCGCGGTTTCCGAAGGGATGTCGCCAGGGTGGGCGCCGCGCCCCCCTGATGTCGTAAAGCCGCAATTTGCTGCCTCGCCAGCTCATCGCGAGGAGGGGGCACCCGAAGGGCAAATACCCGTGGGATCCAGCACTTGAGCTCGACGGCGCGGCCCTTGAAGAGGGGCTGCTCCCCGAGGAGCCGCCGATGCCGACCACGATGCCCATCCGGATGCCCGCCTGCACGGCTCGACGCTGGCTCCTCCCCACGCTCGCGCTGCTCGGAGCCCTCGTGACCACCGACCTCGCCCGCGCCGAGTCTCCTGCCTCCCGCTCGGCGGCCGCGCAGGAGGCGGTGGTCCGCGCCGGGGACCGCGCCGCCGAGCGCGTACGTGCCGAGGCCTCGAGGGTGAAGTTCGGCCATGCGGATCTCTACGTGCCGACGTTCTTCCAGCCGGTCGCCGGGACCTACGACCTCGTGGTGCACTTTCACGGCATCCCTTCGCTCCAGGAGGACAACTTCGAGCGCGCTCACGTGAACGCCGTCGTGGTCAGCGTGAACCTCGGCCTCGCGTCGGATGCCTATTCGGGCGCGTTCCGCGCGCCGGGCTCGTTCGACCTGCTCCTTCAGCAGACGCAGCGCGCGCTCGACCAGACCGGGCGCGCGCCCGGAGCCACCCTGGGGCGCATCGCGCTCTCCGCGTGGAGCGCAGGGTTCGCGTCCGTCGGCGCCATCTTGAAGCAGCCGGGCGTCGCCGACCGCGTGGACGCCGTGCTCCTCGAGGATGGACCGCACACGATGTACGACAGCCCGCATCACATCTACGAGCCGGGAATGGAGAAGTGGGTGCGCTTCGCCGAGGCGGCCATGCGCGGCGAGAAGCTCTTCGCGCTGACGCACTCGTCGATCCAGACCCTCGGCTACCCGAGCACCACCGAGACCATCGGCGAGCTTCTTCGGGAGACCTCGGTCGAGAAGACCCCGACGGACGCCGTCGGGCCGCGCGGGATGCACGCCATCTACGAGAGCCATCGCGGCAGCTTCCACGTCGAGGGCTACGAGGGGCAGACCGCGAAGGACCACATCGATCACATCAAGGGCATGGCCGAGACGCTGCTGCCCTACCTGCGCGCGCGGTGGCAATCGCCCGCGGCCGGCGAGAGCCCGGGCAACGAGGCGGGACCGGCCCGCCTCGTGTCCCGGCCCTGAGAACGTCAGGCCTCGGCTTCCACCCGCCTCCCCGGCCGCACGGGGCCCGAGGCGATGATCGCCTGCCGGAGCGTACTCTGGAGGTCGGCGCTCCCCGTCAGCGAGTCGCGTGAGCGCTCGCGCCCGTTGCCTAGCGGTGACCCCGCGAACGACAGGTGGTTGCCCGCCTTGTCGACGAGGCCCCGCGCGATGCCGAGATCGAGCAGCTCGGTCATCCGGTCGACGCCGGTGCCCCAGCGGATCTCGAACTCGGCCTCCGTGAACGGCGGTGCGCATTTGTTCTTGGCCAACTTGACCCGCGTCCGGCCGCCCACGGGCTCGTCGCCCACCTTGACCTGGCCGATGCGGCGAACGTCGAACCGCATCGAGGCGTAGAACTTCAGCGCATTGCCGCCCGTCGTCGTCTCCGGAGAGCCGAAGGTGACGCCGATCTTCTGGCGAAGCTGGTTCAAGAACATCAGCGTCGTCCCTGCACGGTACGCCGCCGCCGTGAGCTTGCGCAGCGCCTGGCTCATGAGCCGCGCCTGGAGGCCCATGTGCGCGTCGCCCATGTCCCCCTCCAGCTCGGCTTTCGGGGTGAGCGCCGCCACCGAGTCGATGACGACGAGGTCGACCGCGCCGCTCCGGACGAGCATCTCCGTGATGTCGAGCGCCTGCTCGCCCGTGTCCGGCTGCGAGACGAGGAGCTTGTCGGTCTGCACGCCGATGCCCCGCGCGTAGGCGACGTCGAGCGCGTGCTCGGCGTCGATGAACGCCGCCACGCCGCCGGCTTTCTGCGCCTCGGCGATGGCGTGGAGGGCGAGCGTGGTCTTGCCGCTCGACTCGGGTCCGTAGATCTCCACGACGCGGCCGCGCGGGTATCCGCCGATTCCGGTCGCGAGGTCGAGCGCCAGCGACCCCGTCGAGATGGTGGCCACCGGCTCGGGATCCTCGTCGTCGCCCAGCGTCATGACGGCTCCTTTCCCGAACTGCTTCTCCACCGCCACCATCACGCCCTTGAGGGCGCGCATCTTGTCCGCGATCTGTTCCAGCATGGTCCTGTCCTTTCCGTTGTTTCGTGCGATTGCGTGTTGCTTCTCTTCGTTGCTGTCAGCGCGCCGCCGGAGCAGTCCGGAGGCGCGACGTCATGCCGCGGCGGCGAGGGCGCCTCGGTCGAGCACCCGGAGGCCGATGGCCTCCGCAACGTGAACGGGTCGGATTGCCGTCGACCCGTCGAGGTCCGCGATGGTGCGCGCGACCCGGAGCACCTTGCCGTAGGCGCGCGCCGAGAGCGCCAGGCGCTCGACCGCGGCGGCGAGCATCCGGGTCCCGTCCGCGCAGAGGACGGCGATGCGCTCGAGATCCCTCGGCGCCAGCGATGCATTGGTCGTCGAGCTCGCCTCTCCCCGTTCGACCCGCTGTCTCTGCACCGCTCTGGCCCGTTCGACCCGGCCGCGCACGACGGCGCTCGCTTCGCCCTTCGCCGCTCCCTGGAGAGCCGCGACCTCCACCGGCGGGAGCACGACGTGCACGTCGATGCGGTCGAGCAGCGGGCCGCTCATCTTCGCCCGGTAGGCGCGCACGCGGTCCGTCGTGCAGGCGCAGCGGCGCGTGCCGTCACCCATCCAGCCGCACGGACAGGGATTCATCGCGCACACGAGGAGCAAGCGCGCCGGGAACGTGGCCTTCGCGTAGGCCCGCGAGATGGTGATCACCCCGTCCTCCAGCGGCTGGCGCAGCGCCTCCAGCGCGGAGCGGCGGAACTCGGCCAGCTCGTCGAGAAAGAGCACGCCGTGGTGCGACAGGCTCACCTCGCCCGGGCGTGGCCCGTCCCCTCCGCCCACGAGGCCCACCTCGCTCACGGTGTGATGCGGCGCGCGAAAGGGCCGCTCGCGCGACAGGCGCGTCGACGTGAGCAGGCCCGCGATGCTGTGGATCGCCGTCACCTCCAGCGCGTCGTCGGTCGACAGCGGCGGCAGGAGGCCCGGCAGGCGGCGAGCGAGCATCGTCTTGCCCGCGCCCGGAGGCCCGATCATCAGGAGGTTGTGCCCTCCGGCGGCAGCGATCTCGAGGGCGCGGCGCGCTCCCGACTGGCCCCTCACCTCGGAGAGATCGTCGAGCGTCCCCTGCCCGGCCCGGGTCTCCGGGGCTCCGACCGCGACCGGCAGCTCGGCTCCCCCGCGCAGCGCATCGAGCAGCTCGCCCAGCGAGCCCACGGTGCGGACGTCGACCCCCTCGACGAGCGACGCCTCCGCGGCGTTGGCTCGCGGCACGATGGCGCGCTTGACGCCGCGGCTCCGCGCTCCGAGAAGCTGCGGGAGCACGCCTCGGAGGGGCTGCACGGTCCCCTCGAGCGACAGCTCCCCGATGAAGAGCACGCCCGCGAGCGTCTCGGCGGGAACGTGCCCCAGCGCTCCGGCGGCGGCCGCGGCGATGGCCAGGTCGAACCCACTGCCGGTCTTCTTCACGTCGGCGGGGGCGAGGTTGACGATGACCTGGCACTCCCAAAGAAAGAGGCCGCACTGCGCGAGCGCGCTCTTCACGCGCACGCGGCTCTCCCGGACCGCGGCCTCGGCGAGGCCTACGAGCTCGAAGAACGGCGGCCCCCGTCGGGCCTCGACCTCGACGCGAACGAGGTGGGCCTGCAAGCCGACGAGGGTGGCGCTGAGGGCGGTGGCGAGCATGCGATACAGGCCCGCTCAGCGAGCGCCGTGCCGCACCTGGACATGCTGTTTTCCCGCAGCAGCGCGCGGGGTGCGCCTGTCCCGGACAGATCCGGGGGTGTCCCGGGACAGATCAGCAGACGGCGTCGACGGTGCGCATCAAGTTGTCGAGATCGAGCGGCTTCACGAGCACGCGAACGTCCGTGGGCGTGTTGCTGGCCGCAGACGTGGTGACGACGACGTTGATCCTCTTCAGGCGGCCGTCCGCGCGGAGGTTGTCGAGTACCTGCCAGCCGTCCATGACCGGCATGAAGAGGTCGAGCAGGATGATGCAGGGCTCGATGAAGTTCAGCTTGTCGAGAGCTTCTTGGCCGTTCGCCGCTGTCTGGACGACGTAGCCCTCGAGCTCCAGCAGCTCGCGCAAGGTCTCGCGAGATTCTTCCTCGTCCTCGACGACGAGGATCACCGAGTGGCCGGCCACCGCCATGGCGTCAAGCTACTCGACCGGCGCCGTCGCCGCCACTTCAGTGGGTCTCGCGCAGGGCAGCTCGATGGTGAACGTCGTACCTTCTTCGACGGTCGAGCAAACGTCGATGCGCCCACCGTGGGCGCGGACCACCTGCTCGGCGATGAAGAGGCCGAGGCCGAGGCCCTTCGACAGCTGGCTGCGAACGGTGGTGCGCCGGTACGGCTCGAAGATGTGGGGCAGCAACTCGGCGGGAATGGGCCGGCCGAGGTTGTGCACGCGGAGCGCGATCTCGCTCCCGTCGGTGGTCAGGCTCACCGTGATCGGCGTCGAGGGATCGGAGTGCTGGATCGCGTTGCCGATGAGGTTCGAGGCGACCTGCGCCATTCGATCGGGATCCGCCGCGCAGCGCGTGTCGCCGGGGTGGGAGGGAGCCCATCGAATCTGCCGCTCCGGGTGGACGGCGCGCAGCTCCTCGACGACCCCGGAGATGACCACCGAGAGGTCGACCGCCTTCTTCGTGACGGGAATGCCGCCCGCGAGTCGACTGCGGGTCAGGTCGAGGAGCTGATCGACCATGTTGGACATGCGCTGCCCGCTCGCCGTGATCCGGTCGATCAGCGTCGAATCCGCAGCGCCCATCTTCTTCTTCGCCAGACGCGCGGAGATCATGACGGCGTTGAGCGGGTTTCGCAGGTCGTGGCCGAGAATGCCGACGAACATCTGCGCGAAGCGCGTCTCTTGCTCTGCAGCCGTGCGGCGCCGGGTCTCGTCGGCCAGGGCCTCGGTGGCCTGCTTCCGCTCGGTGAGATCGCGCGTGACCTTGGTGAAGCCGACGAGCTGATCGCGCTCGTCCTTGACGGCGTTGATGACCACGTTGGCCCAGAACCGCGAGCCGTCCTTGCGGACACGCCATCCCTCCTCCTCGAAGCGCCCCTCGCGAGCGACGGTCTCGAGCTCGCGTTCGCACTTGCCGGACTTTGCTTCCTCCGGGAGATAGAACCGAGAGAAGTGCTGGCCGATGATTTCGTCGCTGCGATAGCCCTTGATCGCTTGCGCGCCGCGGTTCCAGGAGGTCACGCGACCTTCGCGGTCGAGCGTGATGATGGCGTAGTCCCTCACGCTCTCGACCATCAGGCGAAAGTGCTCCTCGGCGCCCCGCAGCTCGGCCTCCGCTCTGGATCGCCGGCGCTGCGTCACGACGATGGCGCCCACGAACGCGAACGTGCCACCGACGAATAGCAAGAGCGTCGTTTGCCAGAGTCGAACCGCGTCACGCCGGCGGGCCCCGTCGAGCCGTGCCTCTTCCTGCTGCAGCTCGGCCACGAGGCCGCGCAGCGTGTCCATCCTGCCCTTGGCCGCGCGTACCGAGGTGGTCAGCTCGGTGCCCCGCCGGCCCGCATCGTATTCGGAGCGCAGCTCGCCGATGGACCCCAGGCGCTCCTCAGTGAGCTGCTCCAGTCTCGCGAGCCGCTCTTGCTGAGCCGGACTGTTCGCGGTCAGCGCGCGGAGGCGCGAGAACTCGCCGGGCCATCGCTCCAGCGCGCGATCGTATGGTTCCAGGAACTCGCGTTCTCCGGTGATGGCGTAGCCGCGCACGCCGGTCTCGGCATCGACCAGCGTCGAGAGAATGGCGGCCAGCGACAGCTCGACTTGATGGGTGTGCTCCACCGATTCGGCGGTCCGCGAGAGCTGCCAGAGCGAAACGACCGCGCCGGCGAGCAGCAACGGAACGAGCAAGAGCGCCGCTCGTGACCAGTTCTTCTTCGTGGAAGCGATGGGATGGACCCTCCTCCAAGAGCTTTGGCAAGAGCTAGCCGCTAGTCGGCATACCACCACAGCGGAGGTTTGGCGGCCTCCTCGTACGTCGTGGCGAGCCCATGGGGGCGCCGCGGCGCGCGTGCCATACTCGCCGCCGATGGCCACGGTTCACCTCATTACCGGCAACGTGGGCGCGGGGAAGACGACCTATTCGATCGCGCTCGCCGACCGCCTCGGTGGGCTGCGCTTCTCCACCGACGAGTGGATGGTGACGCTCTTCCACGCGGACATGAAGGACGTGATGGACATGCCGTGGACGATGGAGCGCATCCATCGCCTCGAGGAACAGGTCTGGAAGCTCGTCGAGCAGCTGGCCTCGCGCGGCATCGACTCGGTGCTCGACCTCGGCCTGTCGAGGAGAGACCACCGCGAGAAGCACCGCGCCCGGGCACGCGCGCTCGGCCTCGAGGCGAAGCTCCATTTCCTCGACGTCGACCTCGCGACGCGGACCGCGCGCGTGAAGAAGCGCAACGCCGAGAAGCGAGAGTCCTTCGCCTTCGAGGTGACCGACGGGATGATCGAGTTCATGGAGGGGTACTTCGAGCGCCCCGAGGGCGACGAGCTCACGGGGGCGGTCGTTTCGCGACCGTGATACGGCGGCCCGGTCCGGCGACGATCGCCCACACGCCGTGAACGTCTCCTCGCGTCAGAAATACCCCTCCATCAGCCGCTTCATCCACTCGGGCACGGTTGCGTCGGCGCGCGTGTCGAACGGCGGGACGTACGGCTTCACGTCGAGCACGGGCGTACCGTCGATGGCGTCGAGGCCCTTCACGGTGAGCACGGCCCCCGAGCGCGCGACCACGCGCACCGCCGTGATGCCGATGGGGTTCGGCCTGTGCTTCGCGCGCTGGGCGAAGATGCCGAGCTCCGGCATGTCCTGCCGTCCGCGCGGGCGGCGCACGAGATCCGCGGCTGCGTCGAAGCTGGACCGGTGCATCCAGAAGACGACGAGCGCATGCGAGAACTGCTCGAGGCCGACGAGCCCCGGCGCGAGCTCCGGGTCGAAGTGCACCTCCGACACGACCCCGCCCCAGTCGTCGTCGCGCGGCTCCGCCACGGAGCACTTCACGACGCCGATGGCGCGCGCGGGCAGGCCCGCCATGCTCGTGCCTCCTTCACTCGTGCCTCCTTCGCTCATGATTCCTCCTCACCTTGCGGGATCGCGGGCTTCACCTTCACGCTCTTCCACCTCGCGAGCTGCACGAGGCCGGCGGGCGCCCCGCGCGGCTTGGACACGTCGGACGCGCGGCAGAAGTGCACCTCGGCCCTCGCCGCGCCCCGCGACTTCGAGTACCAGGCCGCCGCCGCCGCCGCGACCTCGAGCACCTCGGCGGGGACCTCGACCCCCTCCGGGTTCCGCACGACGACATGGCTGCCCGCCGTGCCTCCGGCGACGTGAAGCCACACGTCCCGGGGCTCGGCGACCTGGAACGTCAGATAGTCGTTGTCCTCGGCGCCTCGCCCGACGAGCACCTCGAAACCTTGGACACGGAGGGTTCGGTAGGGGCGTCCCTTGCTGGCCATGAGCGTCCTCAGGCATAAGGCCTTTGACCTGGCGGGAGAAGTCGGCTCTGATCCGCGGCGCGCGTACGTCTCACGCGTGTGTGTATGTGAAGGAGGGTCCATGGCACGCGTGTGGCATCGTCTCGCAGCGGCAGCTTTTTCCATCTCTCTCGTCGTCGTCCTCTCGCAGTGCAAGGGCCTGAAGCCCACGCCAGGCAGCCCCTGCGTGAGCAACGGCAAGTACCAGTGCACCGATCCTGCGACCGCCATGCTCTGCCAGGGCAGCAAGATGGTCACCATGCCGTGCCGCGGGCCGAAGGGCTGCTCGGGCATGGGCGTCGCCTCGCAGTGCGATGACGACTTCGCGGTGGCCGGAGAGGCCTGCATGATGGCCGTCAGCGGCGACAACCTCGCCTGCGGGACCGACAAGCTGAGCGAGCTGACGTGCGTCAGCGGCACGTGGAAGCTGACGCGCACCTGCAAGGGCCCGAAGAAGTGCACCATCAACGGGAACACCATCAACTGCGACGACAGCATGGGCGACGTGAACGACCCCTGCACCGTCGAAGCGGGTGACAACAACTACGGCTGCACGACCGACAAGAAGATCGAGGTCGTGTGCGACGCGGCGACGAGCAAGTTCCAGCCGTCGAACACCTGCCGCGGCCCCAAGGGCTGCTACATCGAAAACGAGAGGGTCTATTGCGACCGGTCGATGGCCCGCCTCGGGGAGAAGTGCCGCCCGGTCGACGACCACTCGTGCAGCGAGGACGCGACGCAGGAGCTCAAGTGCTCGCCGCAGTTCACGTGGATCAAGCAGCGCGACTGCAAGCACAGCGGCTGCAAGATCAAGAGCAACGAGGTCTACTGCGATTGAGGCGGAGCGCGTTCGCGGGCATCGTCGCGTGCGCGGCCCTCGCCGCGTGCGCGATGGCCGCGTGCCGCGACAAGCCCGCGTCCGGCGGCAAGTGCCGGGTGCCCGACCAGCTGGTGTGCGGCGGGCCTGACCGCGCGCTCCTCTGCGAGACCGGCGCGTGGGTCGAGGTGCCTTGCAAGGGCGCCCAGGGCTGCTCGCACACCTCGCGAGAGTCGCGCGACACCGACGAGTGCGACGACACCGTCGCGTCGGAGGGTGATCCCTGCCCGCGCAACCCGCCGCTCGACTACGCCTGCACCGCCGACAAGGCCCGCGCCCTCGTGTGCAAGGAGGGCCGTTATGCCCTCTGGCGCGCCTGCCGGGGGCCCGACGCCTGCCAGGTCGAGGGAGGCCGCAACGTTCGCTGCGACACGACGCTGGGGCAGCCGGGCGACCCGTGCGCCCAGCAGGGCACCTATGCGTGCTCGGCGGACGGCAAGGCCATGCTCCTCTGCGACGGGAGCACCCTCGCCGCGGCGTCGTCGTGCCGGGGGCCCGACGGGTGCCGCATCCAGCGCGACACGCGGAAGGTGGACTGCGACGACGCGCTCGCCGCGGAGGGGGACCCGTGCGACCAGCCGAAGCGCATCGCCTGTGCAGTGGACCGGAAGGCGGAGCTCGTGTGCCAGGACGGCAAGTACGCGAAGAAGCGGGACTGCCGGCGCACGGACTGCCGGCTGCAGGGAAGCGAGCTTTTCTGCGACTGACGGCGCCGCGCGCGGAAGGTCACTGGCCTCGCGCGGCTTCGCTGTCTAGAATTTGACCCGCCATGAATCGATTCCTTTCGGCCACCCTCCTGGCATCGGCGGTCGCCGTCTCGCTCGGCGCATGCGGTGACGACAGCAGCGACGTCGCCTACGCCTACGGCGCGGGCGGGAGCGTCGGGTACACGTCCACGTGCAGCGCGTACACGACGTGCGGCACGTGCACCCCGGTCCTCGGCTGCGGCTGGTGCTTCACCGCGAACGGCGGCGCGTGCACGACGGATCCCGATTCGTGCGGCGACGCGAGCGAGTTCACGTGGACGTGGGACCCGAGCGGCTGCCCCGGTGCGGACGCCAGCGTGGCGCCGGCGGTCGACGCGGGGACCGGCGCGACGGCAGAAGCGTCGACGGGGGACTGACTCGACCCCGACCTCGACGTCGCCAGGCTCCCGGTCATCGTCGCTGGCTCACCAGCCACCCTCGACGGGCTCCCAGTCACGCTCGACGGACTCCCGGGGTCGGGGTCGGGGTCGTCGGCCCTACCGTCCTACTTCGCGTCGGCGCAGCACCGAAAGCCCGTCGAGTAGTCGTGGTAGCCCGCCGCGTGCGCCGTCGTGTGGTAAGCGCAGCCGTCGCCGTTGATGTGCGTGTCCTGGTAGTAGCCGCCGCGGAACGTCGGGCGCGTGCTCATCACCCACTCGTGCAGGTTGCCCACCATGTCGAAGACGCCGAACCCGTTCGTGCACCTCGCGTAGTCCCCCGTCTTCGCCACCGTGTTCGGCGTCTGGTTGAGACGCGGATCGTTCATCGGCCCGGCGCGGTACGTCTCGGGAGCCTCGGCGTAGTACACGTGGAGCGGCGAGATGCCCGAGTCGTTGCACGCGCCCTTCTCGCGCGTGTCGCCGTACGGGAACGCCCGCGGAGGGTCGCCCTGACAGGCGGCGATCCACTCGTCCTCCGCGCAGAGCCGCTTCTCCGACGCCTCGCACGCGAGCTCCGCCGCGTCGCGCGAGATGTACCCCTGCGGCACGACCCCCGGCATCGACACCGCCCGCACCGGCACCGACCCGTCGGGGACCTGGAACGGCGAGAACGGACGCTCCCCGCCCGGCGTCAGCTCCACGAGCGACCCCTCCCACTTGTCGACGCACGACGCGTTGACCCGCGCCATCTCGTCGGGACAAGGCCCCGTCCTCGGCGCACGCGGCGCCGGCTTCTCGTGCGTCGCCCGGTACCGGACGAGCTTCGGCGTCGTCTCGGTGCCCTCCTCCCCGCACGCGACGCAGAGGATCACCCCGAGCAAGAGAAGAGCGGTCTTGCGGAGAAGGGACGAGGCGAGGAGCGGTGACGTTTGGGAGCGCCTCCTTTTACCCAACACTCACCGCGCCTCTCCTCCTCCTCTCCCTGTCGCCCCCCTTTGGCTCGTCTTCTACGGATGCGGAATGAGGTGCGTGAACCAGGCGGCCGCCCCCGCCGCCATCACGACGACGAGGGCGACGAGGACGCCAACCTTCGCGCCCGCGTTCGAGCGCTTCTCGCCCACCGACGGGGTCGACGTCGGCGAGAGGGGCATGGGCTGCCGGGGGCTCGAGCGAGGCGCGGGCGTATTGGGGAGAGGCGTCGGGACCGCGGGCGGGGCCGCCATCGCCGCGCGCATGTTCGGCGACGACGGCTCCGCGGGCTCCTCTTCGAGCGCCGCCAGGTTTCCCTCCGACAGCCCCGGGGGAAGCGAGGCCCGCAGCGCGTCGTCATCCGGCTTCGAGCCGACGACGATCTCGTCGATCCACGAGCCCACGTTCACGTAGCCGGCGCCGCCCGCCGCCGCAGGCTTGGCCAGGACGGGGCCCTTCATCCCGCCCATTCCGCCCATCGAGCCCGAGTCGATCGGCTTCGCGCCGCCCGGGGCCTGCTTGTCGTCGGTCAGCGACGTGAACTCGAAGAGCGCCTCTTCGATGAGCTTGTCGATGATGCTCGCCTGCATCGGGCGATGCCGCTGCCGCTCCTTCATCGCGACGTTGACGAGCGACGCGATGTCGAACGTGCTCACCGGCACGCCGTACTTGAACATGAACTTCGAGAGATCCATCCCGAGGTCGCGCGCCGTGCCGTACCGCTGCTGCGGGTCGCGCGCGAGCGACTTGTTGATGATCTTCTCGAGCTCGAGGGGCACCTTCTTGTTGATGCCCGAGATGGGCGGGACGACCGCGCCCTGCACCTTCTTCACGGTCTGGAAGTCCGTGTCGCCGAGAAAGAGGCGCTGCCCGGCGAGGAGCTCCCACAGGATGATGCCCACCGCGAAGACGTCGGTCCGGAGGTCGACCTCCTGCCCCATCGCCGCCTCCGGCGAGAGATACGAGAACTTGCCCTTGATGATGCCGGGCTCGCTCTTCTCGAGCTGGCTGTTGGCCTTGGCGAGCCCGAAGTCCACGATCTTGATCTCGCCGTTCTTCGTGATGAGGACGTTCGGCGGCGACATGTCGCGGTGGACGATGTGGAGCGGCGTGCCGTTGTTGTCCGTCAGCTCGTGCGCGTAGGCGAGGCCCTTCGTGAGCTCGAGGCCGATGTAGACCGCCGCCTCGACGGGGAAGTCCCGCCCGCTCTTCTTGATGTGCTCGATGATCGCCTTCAAGTTCGCGCCGTCGACGAACTCCATGACGATGAAGAACGCGTTGTCGCCGACGCCGATGTCGAAGACCTGCACGCAGTTCGAGTGCGAGAGCTGCGCCGAGAGGCGCGCCTCGTCGAGGAACATCGAGATGAACTTCTTCTTCGACGAGAGGTGCGGGAGGACGCGCTTGATGGCGACCTGCTTGCGGAAGCCCTGCAGGCCCTCGCTCTCGGCGCGGAACACCTCCGCCATGCCGCCGGACTCGAGCTTCTCGACGACGCGGTAACGCTGCTGGCTGTCGGTCATGGCGGGTCGGCGGGTGCGGGCGGCCTGGCGGGCCCCGGCTCCGCCGGGATGTCCTCTCCCTAAGGTGCCATCCCCCCGGAGGACGGGTCAAGGAGTGGCCGGGCCCGTTTGCGCGCCCTCCCCTGCCGCGCGCACGGCCTGCGAGCCGGCCGCCTCGCGAATCCTGTTCTCGCCACCGCCGTTCTTAGCCGATACTGCTGAGCCTTCGCCCTCAGGAAGCCCGGGAGGCCCGTTTTGGACACTGACTTCGAGAACGCCAAGAAGCTCGTCGAGGAGACCATCAAGAAGCTCGGGCTCGACCCCGCGACGACGCGTGCGCATTCGACCGATGCCCAGGCGGCGTGGACGCTGAAGCGCGGGAGCGCCTCGGTGCTCGTGACGGTGACGTTCCACACCGACGAGGACGAGACCTACCTGCGGGTCGCCTCGCCCGTGGTCACCCTCCCCGCCGACAAGGCCAAGCACGGGGCGCTCCTCCGCCACCTGCTCGAGCTCAACGCCGGGGGCCTCGCCAACGCCGCCTTCGGGCTCGTGGGCGACCGGGTCGTCGCCGTCAGCGAGCGGCCCATCGAGGGCCTGGGCGGCGCGGAGGTCGAGCAGACGGTGAAGCACCTCGCCGCGGTCGCCGACACCTTCGACGATCGGCTCGAGAAAGAGTTCGGCGCCACCAAGGCCTGAAGTCTCGCCGATGGCCTCCCTGCGCCTCGCCGGCCTCACCGCGGCGGTCGTCCTCCTCGCCCCCGTGACGGCGCTGGCCGCCGACGCGGAGGTGACGAGCGACACGGCGGCGCAGTTCTACGACGTGCGCTCGCCGACGGGGGAGAACGTCCTCAACCGCCGCCGCCTGACGACGACCCTCGCCGTCAGCGCGTACGACCTCCTCGATTCGCCCGTCGGCGATCCTTCGGCGCCCGACCTCTCCTTCCGCGCGCGCGTCCGGTACGACGCCGACTTCGGGATCAACGGCGGCTCCGCCGATCCGACGAACTTCGGCAGCGTCGTCCCCGGGCTCTCGCAGGGCGCGGTCGACCTCATGTACGCGTACGTCGAGGGGCGCCGATTGCTCCACGGGTGGCTCGGCTTCCGCCTCGGGCGGCAGTACGTGGTCGACTCGCTCGGGTGGTGGTCGTTCGACGGCGGGCAGGTGACGGCGACGACGCCCTTCTTCGTGAAGGTCGAAGCGTACGGCGGGTTCGAGCAGCGCGGGGGGATGCCGCTCAGCACGGGGCGCTTCGAGGGTGACGGCGTCTGGCGCGGGGACCGCACGAACTACGACCCGTCCCTCGCCTCGGCCTTCCAGTCGGCCGCCCTCGCCCCGGCGTTCGGCGCCGCCATCGAGTCGACCGGCGTCACGTGGATCCACGGCCGGCTCACCTACCGGCGCGTCTACGACACGGGGGCCTCGAACGTCACCGAGTACGCGAGCTCCACGTACGCGCCGGCCGTGTACGACGGAGGGCGCATCTCGTCCGAGCGCGTCGGCTACTCGATGGACGCGAACCTCGCCACGCTGGGCGGCGTGAAGGCCGGCGTCGTCTACGACTTCTACAACGCCGAGATGACCAACCTCTACGCGACCGTCGACGCGTACGCGGCGAAGAAGGTCACCGTCAGCGCCGACTACGACTACTACGTGCCCACCTACGACGCCGACAGCATCTGGAACTTCTTCGCCGGCGAGCCGACGAACGACCTCGGCCTCCGCGCCAACGTCGACGTGAGCGATCGCCTCTCGCTCGCGGGCGGCGGGCACGTCCGCGTCTTCGAGGTGCAGACCGGCCCGCTCAACCCCGGCGCCGGCACGGCGTACTCGCCCTACCCGAACTACGCCGCCGGGCAGAGCCTCTACCCGACCAACGGCCACCCCTTCGACGAGGGAGGCAACGTCTCGGCCCGGTGGCGCACGGGCGAGACGCGCGTCGTCCTCCGCGGAAGCGGCAACTGGGGCGGCGAGGGCGACCGCGTCGGCGCCGACATCGCCGGCGAGCACGTGTTCGAGACGCGGTACGTGGCGAGCCTGCGCACGGGCGTCTGGCAGTGGCAGGACAAGCTCGAGCCCGATCGCAGCACGACGAGCTTCAACTACGTGCTCGGCGTCGGCTACCGCTTCGCGCCACGCTCGCGCGCGCTCATCGAGTGGGAGCACGACGTCAACGGCCTCGTGGGGCAGCGCTTCCGGCTGATGCTGTGGCTGACCGTGGCGGTGACGAAATGAAGGGCCTTTTCCTCTCCATCGTGGCGCTCCTCGCCCTCCTCGCGGCGGTCCCGCTGGCCCTCGCCGAGGGAACCGCCGCGCCTCTCCACGGCCTCGCGCCGTTGCCGGACGACCGGGCCGTCCCCCACGAGCTGCTGCCGCCCGGGTCCTTCTCGCCCGACGAGGGGCCGAGCGACGTCATCTTCCCCGCGCAGCACATCACGCTGCGCTTCAACCACTCCCTCCACCTCACCCAGAAGATGGGGCTCACCTGCAAGACCTGCCACGCCAAGGCGTACGGCAGCGCCTCGGCGCAGGACGTCCTCCTTCCGAAGGGGTCGACGTGTGACACGTGCCACTCGACCGACCACGACGACCTCTCCGCCGTGAAGCCGGGCGACGACGCCTCCGGGCAGTGCGGCTTCTGCCACCTCGGATACAAGCCGACCGACGGCAACGCCGTGGCCACGCTGGAGATGCCGCGGGCGAACCTGGTCTTCGATCACAAGTCGCACGTCGACAGGAACATCGGCTGCGCGCAGTGCCACGGCCCCGTCGAGCAGCTCGAGCTGGCGACGCGCGATCAGCTCCCGCGCATGCGCGGCTGCTTCCACTGCCACGAGATGCCCGACTCGGCGTCCCGCGGCACGGCAAAGAGCGCGTGCGACACGTGCCACTTCAAGGGCGACTCGAAGAGCGGTCCCACCCGCATCAAGACGATGTTCGCGTCGGGCACGCTGAAGCCCCCGCGCTGGCTCCACAACGCCGAGCACACGCCGGACTTCATCGACCGGCACAAGCTCGTCGCGGCCGACGACTCGGCCTTCTGCGCCAACTGCCACACCGAGGACTACTGCGCCGATTGCCACGACGGGCGCGTGCGGCCCCGGAGCATCCACCCGAACGACTACCTGAACATGCACCCGGTGGAGGCGCGGATGGAGCCGCAGAAGTGCCAGAGCTGCCACCGCGACCAGAGCTTCTGCCTCGACTGCCACCTGCGCGTCGGCGTGGCCGAGTCGAGCCCCACGAACTCGAAGGACAGCGGGCGCTTCCACCCGCCGAAGAGCATCTGGAGCGACCCGCCGATGAAGCCGGGATCCCACGGCTTCGAGGCCGAGCGGAACCTGAATGCGTGCGTGAGCTGCCATACCGAGCGCGACTGTGTGAGCTGCCACGGAGCCCTCGGCGTCGGAGGCGGCTTCGATCCCCACAAGAACGGCTTCCTCGGCGGTTGCGGCACGCAGATGCGTCGAAATCCCCGCCCCTGCTTCGTCTGCCACGAGCCGAGCGACCCACACCTGGCCGCCTGCCGATGAAGCTGCCCCGCGCCTTCGCCCAACTTTCTGAACCCAAAGGCGAAACGGCCTTGCGCGCTTCGGTCGCCGGGGGATATGAACGTTTCCCTTGCGACCCTTGTTTCAATCTGGAGGCCGACGGTGAAAGAGCTCGTGCGCTATCTCCTGGAGAACATGTACCTGGACTTCCAGGGCGAGATCTCCCTGGACACCGTGCGGCAATTCCTGCGGACGGACGACAGCCGCGAGGCCCGGCAGCTCCTGCAGAAGCTGATCGAGGACAAGGGGGTCGACGAGCTGCTGCTGACGCTGGCCGATGTGCTGAAGGACCACCTTCGCACGGGCGTGAGCGACGACGTGGTGCGCGAGCAGCTTCAGCTCTATTCCGAGAGCTGAACAGGCACGGTCTCGCTGCAGCGCTGGTGGCGGGCCTGCTCGGGGCCGCGGCGCTTGCCGGATGCGACACGGGTCATCAGGACGACCAGCCCGTCGGCGTGGGGGCGCCCGTGCACATCGTCGGGGCCAACGTCGGGCCGACGCAGGCGCTCGTGACGGGCGCTCCCATCGAGATCGCCTTCGATCGCCTGCTCAATCCCTTCGCGGTCAACCGGCAGACGTTCGTCCTGCAGGATCTCTTCGGCAACTTCCTCGAGCCGACCCCCTCGTACGATCCCGTGGCGCGCGTCGTGCGCCTCTGCATGCAGAGCTCCCCCGCGCTGCTGCCCGACCAGAGCTACCAGCTCACCATCATCGCTCCGACCAGCCCCACCGACCCGGCGGGTTTCCGCGCCATCGACGGCGCGGGGCTCGATCCCTCCGTGTCGCCCGTCATCGAGTTCCCCGTGGTGGCCGGCGCGGCGTACACGGGCTCGGACGCGTGCGCCGGCGCCACGGCGGTCGACTTCTGCTCGCAGGTGCTGCCCATCTTCGCGAGCAAATGCGGCACTGCGGTCTGCCACGGCACCGGGCCGCTGCCGGCGGCGGGCCTCCTCATGACCACGCCGGAAGGCATCCAGGCCACGGCGGTCGGCCGCGTCGCGCAGGGCTCGAACACGGGCAACGCCGCCAGCGCCGAGCCGCCGGGTCTCCTCTTCGGCGTCGACATGCCCATCATCTCGCCCGGCTCGCCGGGAAACAGCTGGCTCGTTTACAAGCTCTTGCTCGCCGAGCCGCCCGCGTGCTCCTCGACGCCGGGCACCGCGTGCGACGCCGGCGCGCCGGGCGTGGAGGACAACCGGTATCCGCTCGTGACGCCGGCGTGGGCGCTGCTTTCGGACTCGGAGCGGGCGACCCTGTCGAACTACATCCAGGGCCGCGAGATGCCGTACCCGGTGGACCCGAGCGCGCCGCTCGACTCGACGACCGCGCCCCTGACGGGCGACGAGCTGGACACGGTGAGCACGTGGATCCTGCAGGGAGCGGGGATCCCGGCAGCGGGATGCGCGATGTAAACCCCGACCCCAGGGGTCGAGGTCGAGGTCGGGGTCGAGGTCGGGGTCGATGGGGTTGGGGGTCGAGGTCGGGGTCGGGGTCGAGGTCGATGGGGGTTGGGGGTCGGGGTCGAGGTCGGGGTCGAGGTCGGGGTCGAGGTCGAGGTCGAGGTCGATGGGGTTGGGGGTCGAGGTCGAGGTCGAGGTCGGGGTCGGGGTCAGGTCGAGGTCGGGGTCGAGGTCGAGGTCGAGGTCGATAAGGTTGGGGTCGGGGTCGTGCCCACCGTTACGCGAGCAGCGATGCACGGCATCAGAGCGCGTAGCACCGTCATACGAGCTGTCATGCGCCGCTCGAGACCGCGTAGCACCGTCATGCGATGTCGCATCATGGCGGCGCGCCGTGGCCGGCGACCCCGACCCTTGAGCTCGACCCCGACCCCGACCCCGACCTCGACCTCGACCTCGGCCTCGACCTCGACCTCGACCCCGACCTCGACCTCGACCTCGACCTCGACCTCGACCTCGACCTCGACCTCGACCTCGACCTCGACCTCGACCTCGACCTCGACCTCGACCTCGACCCAATCGCGATAGGGCACGACGCTTCGACCTAACTGCAGCCGCAGTGCCACGCAGGAGCGTGGCACTGCGGCTGCTATCGAACTTGACCTGCTCGACGGGTCTGGAAGCTGGAGATGTTCATGGTGTTCGGCCCCCGACGGGGCGGAGGGCCGAACACCATGAACAACTCGCTTCTACCGTTTCAGA
>DASXZL010000002.1:0-94719 GCA_036501935.1 Polyangiaceae bacterium
GGCCGCAGAGGCGCAGAGACGCAGAGAGGAGAGATTTGGGGGGGAAAAGGGGTCCCAACCCCCCTCCTCTCTGCGGATCTGCGGCTCTGCGGCCAACCTCTCCCTGGCGCCCCGGGTCTCCGTTCAGCCTACTTTCATCCCTCGCCCGATCGACGGCCGAGCCTTCGTGTCGGCCTCGTCGTCGCTCAGCGGGCGCGTCGCCACCCCCGAGCGGGGCTTGTGGTCGAAGGTGCTCCAGAACGCCGTCGCCTGCGCCCGCGTCCAGCCGCTCGCGTCCTTGCACTCGGCCAGCGCGAGGTCCATCTCGCGGGCGCTCTGGAAGCGCAGCTCGGGCTCCTTCTCGAGCGCGCGCATGACGACCTTCTCGACGTCCGCCGGCACGGGCCCGCGCTGGCTCGGCAGGTCCGGCTGCTCGCTCACGTGGGCCACCATGACGGCCGCGGCGGTGGGCGCCGTGAAGGGCGGCGTCCCCGTCAAAAGGAAATAGAGCACCGAGCCGAGCGAGTAGACGTCGCTCCGGGCGTCGGCCCTCTCCCCGTTGCAGACCTCGGGGCTCATGTAGGCAGGCGTGCCGTGCACCCAGCCGGCGCGCGTCACGGTCGCGTCCTCCTCGGCGCCCTCGATCTTCGCGATGCCGAAATCGAGCACCTTGAGAAAGTCGTCCTCGTCGCCCATGCGGCACACGAAGAGGTTGTCCGGCTTCACGTCGCGGTGGACGATCCCCGCGTCGTGCGCCTCGGCGAGCGCGCCGCACGCCTGCCTCGCGAAGCGCACCGCGCGCGGGGGCGGCAGCGGGCCGACCTCGTCGACGAGCGTCGCGAGGTCCACGCCCTCGAGGTGCTCCATCGCCATGAACCAGACGCCGTCGTCGCTCGCGCCGAAGTCGAAGACGCGGATGGTGTTGGGGCTCTGCAGGCCGCTCGCCGCCATGGCCTCGCGCTCGAAGCGCGCGATGGCCCGGGCGTCGCTCGAGACGCTTCGGTCGAGGATCTTCAGCGCCACGTCGCGGCGCAGGCCGTCGTCCCACGCGAGCCACACCTCGCTCGAGCCGCCGTGCCCGATGCGCGCCTTCAGGCGGTAGCGCCCGAGACGGCGCGCATAATAGAGCTGACGGCGCATCGCCCAGATGATGTGCCCCCCGATGACGCCGCCGAAGGCCACGGCGGCGACGATGGAGTAGTCGACGATGAAGCCGGACCGCCCGACCGAGCGCCACTGCGCCGCGACGGAGGGGTCCCACACGGCCGCGAGGGCCATGACGGCCGGGTACACGCTGTAGGTGAGCACCGCCGGGACGATGGACCGCTGCCAGCGCACCGGGATGGCCAGCATCTGCACCATGAGCAGCAGCGAGATGCCCGAGACGAGGTGGCTGTCGAGGCCCCCGAAGGCGAGCGCGCGCATGGCGAGGCAGAAGGCGAGGCCCATGAAGGTCGTCAGCTCCAGCGCGGAGCTGAGGGCGTCGACCTGCGTGCGCTTGCGATGAAGCAGCCAGCCGACGAGCGGCGGCACGGCGCCGGCGAAGCGCCACCCGAGCATCCACGCGATGGACGTCGACGGCGACGCGACGAGCGCGATGTACACGTCGAGCAGCCCGAAGAGCATCCAGCCCACGAGCACGAACGCGAAGAGCTTCGGCAGCGCGCGCCGCCGCTCCTCGGCGTCGGTCGCCTCGCCCCGCTCGCTCCACGTGCGGCGCACGCCGTTCGTCGTGGAACGGCGAGACGACGGCCCGACGGGGCGCAGCGACTGGGTGGTCCCTTCGGGCAGGAGGCCCTCCACCCTTCAGTGTAGCTCGGCCTAGGAGTCCTCGTCGCCCGGGTCGCTCCCGGTCTCCTTGACGTCGCCCCGCAGGCCGAGGGCGCGCGCCTTCTTGTAGAGGTGGCTCCTCTCCAGATCGAGCGCCCGCGCGGTGGCCGCCATCTGCCCCCCGTGGTGCGTCAGCGACTCTTGCAGGATGACGCGCTCGGCCTCCTCGACGAGGACGCGGAAGGGGACGCCCGGGCGATAGAGGCCCGCGGCCTTCGCGCTGCTGCCGCCGGGGAGGCAGGTGCGCACGTCGTCGGCGTGGATGGCGTCGTCGGGCGTGAGGATGACGAGGCGCTCGATCATGTTCTTCAGCTCGCGCACGTTGCCGGGCCACGAGTAGCTCGCGAGAACCGCGATGGCGTCGTCCTCGAGGCGCATGTCCCTCCGGTCGTTCGACTGGGCGGCGAGCGCGAGGAAGTGCCGCGCGAGAAGGGGCACGTCCTCCCTGTGGGCGCGCAGCGGCGGGATGGCGAGCGGCAGGACGTTGAGCCGGTCGTAGAGGTCGGGGCGGAAGGCGGCGCTGTCCTGCGCGGCGAGCAGATCGCGGTTCGTGGCGGCGACGACGCGGACGTCGATGGCGAAGGTCTCGCTCCCGCCGACGCGCTCGATCTCCCTCTCTTGCAGAACGCGCAGCAGCTTCGCCTGCATGGGCAGCGGCATGTCCCCCACCTCGTCGAGGAACAGCGTCCCGCCCGACGCGCGCTCGAACTTGCCCCGCCGCTGCTTCGTGGCCCCCGTGAAGGCGCCCGCCTCGTGGCCGAAGAGCTCCGACTCGATGAGCTCCGACGGCAGCGCCGCGCAGTTGAGCTTCTCGAGGGGCCCCTTGGCGCGCGGGCTCAGCGTGTGGATGGCGCGCGCGACGAGCTCCTTGCCCGTCCCGCGCTCGCCCGTCACGAGCACGCTCGCCGCGCTCTTGGCCGCGCGCCCGATCTGCTCGATGAGCTTCTTCAACGCGGCGCTCTCGCCGACGAGCTCCCCCGTGGCGCCGGCCGCCCGACGCAGGTCCCGCGCCTCGGCCTCGGCGCGCGTGAGGCGGAGCGCGGTCTCCACGGCGATGAGCAGGGCGTCCGTGTTGAGCGGCTTCTCGAGGAAGTTCAGCGCGCCGACGCGGACGGCGCGCACGGCGGTGTCGATGGTGGCGTGCCCGCTCATCATGATGACGGGCGTGTCGGCCTTCGAGCCGCGCATCCGCTGGAGCAGCTCGACGCCGTCGCCGTCGGGGAGCATCACGTCGAAGAGGCACAGATCGTAGGTGCGCTTCTTCAGCTTCTCCTCGGCGACCTTGATGCCGCCGGCGACGTCGACGCCGTAGCCCTCCAGCGTGAGCGCCTTCTGGAGCGTCGTGAGGATCGAGGGCTCGTCGTCGACGACGAGGAGGTGCGCGCGTGCCATCGGGCGAGCATAGGCCGTGCGGATCGCAGCGCACAGGCGGGGGCGCCGGTCGGGCGGCGCGAATCACGCCGCACAGGCTTCCGAAGGTCGCCTAGTCTGGCCGGTCATGAGAATGCGAACGTGGAGCCAGGCCCTCGCGACCCTCGCCGCGACGGCCGCGCTGCTCGTCGTGAGCCGGAACGCGGCCGCCCACGGGGACGCCGACGTGGAGCGCCCGGAGACGGAGGGCCGCGCGCAGGTCCACGGGAGCGCGGAGCCGGCCGAGCCCCACGAGGGCGCCGAGGAAGAGCGCGAGGCCCGGTTCCACGTGAGCGTGGACCTCGTGCTGGGCTGGGGACACGTGCCGTTCGCGGTGCAGAACCTGCCGACCGAGGGCCAGCAGGCGCTCACCTACTCGCGCCAGGACCAGACGGCGGTCGACGTGCAGTCCTTCCTGCTGGGCGCCTCGGCCGAGGTTGCGGAGCACCTGGAGGTGGGGTTCCGGCTGCCCTTCACCTTCGCGACCTTCTCGCCGGACGGCTCCGCGTCCCGCGCCGCGACCTCGCTGGGCAATCTCGAGCTGGAAGGCGAGTACGCGGTGCCGCTCGGCCGGCAGCTGAAGCTCCTCGGAGCGCTCGGGGTCGCCCTGCCGACGGCGTCGGGGCAGGAGATCCCCGACGGCCTGACCGCCCAGAGCCTCTCCTCGTCGACGGCCGGGTCGTACGACCGCTGGTCGCTGAGCCGCGCCGCCGCCTTCGCGCGCGGCTACGAGGACAACGCGCTCTTCGAGCCGAACCGCCTCGGCCTCGTCCCCAAGCTGGCGCTCGTCTACACGTTCCGCGGGCTCACCGTCGAGCCGTACGTCAAGCTCGAGAACCTCATCGGGACCTCCACGCTCCTTGACGCCTCGTACGTGGGGGAATTCGTGGGCGCGCTGCGGGTCGGCTACTGGGTGCACCCGCACGTCGAGGTCGCCGCGCGCGGCTGGGTCAACGTCGGCTACGCGGGGACGTCGGACGACAAGGTCACGGCGGCGGCGGTCGAGCCCGTCATCGCGATGCGCTTCGGTCCGGTGCGCCCTTACGCCGGGGTCATCCTTCCCGTGGCGGGGCCACCCAAGGACAACGGCGCCTTCGGTGTAAGGCTCGGCGTCATCGGGTCGTTTTAGACCCGACGCGCGGCTCGCGAGAGGGCGAGCGGCGTGTAGACTCAAACGACGGAGATGCTACGCACCCGCATGGCCTGGCCGACCTTCGGGAGGACGCGGCCCGTGATTCACGGGCCCCGGCCGTTGCACACCTCGCTCGCGGCACTGGCCCTCGCGGCGCCGCTCCTCGTCGGTTGCGGCGCGCGCGGCGGTATGCGCGGTCCGCTCATGCACGCCGAGAGGGCGGCGCCGGCCGTCGCGGAGATCGGCGATGACGCGTTCGCCGCGGCGGTGCACGACCTTCTGCTGAGCGAGCCGAGGACGACGGAGCGCTCGGTCCGCCTCGGCGCCGTCGAGTCGCGGCAGATGACGCGCGCGCAGGCGCGGTTCCACGCGCACGAGGTCGATCGGGGCCTCGCCGCGGTGAGCGGGGGCCTCTATCTCGTGCGCGTCGGCGAGCCGGCGCAGGGCATCCTCGGCCCCGACGGCGCCGAGGCGCTGAAGGGCGCCGTGCGCGAGATCGCGGCGAAGGGGGACGAGGGGCGCGCCCGCGCGCTCTATGATCTGCTGCTCCAGGTGGGGCCGGCGGCCGACAGGGCCGACGTGCGCGCGCACATCGACGCGCTCGACACGTGGACGCGGACGGCGGTCGCGACGGGCGGCCCGGTGGCGAGCGCGGGCGGCCTCGAGCGGGTGGCGGTGCACCGCAGGCTCCTCGAGCCGAGCGCGGAGGCGCTGGGCGACGCGGCGACGAGCACGGGCGAGTGGATCCGGCGTGCCCTGGCGCTGCGGGACAAGTTCCGCAAGAACCGCGTGCAGCCCCCCCGCGAAGAGGGCGCCGAGGCGTGGCGCGCGCTCGAGACGGGGCCCGTGGTGCTGGCGTCGCTCTTCCTTCGCGACGCGGACATGCCGGGGGCGGTCAAGGCGCTCGACGCGGCGCAGGCGCGGGAGCTGCTCGAGTCGGAGCGGCCGCAGTTCGCGCAGGCGCTGGAGGCGGCGGCGCAGGAGGGGAGCGTCGACCGGTGCATCGATCTCCTGCACCAGTTGCGCCCCCTCGCGGGTCGCGAGCCGGCGAAGGACGACGAGGACTTCCAGGACGACCGGGACCTCTTCGGCGCGGCGGCCTTCGGCGTGGCGAGCGAGTGCTACCGGCTCGACCCGACGGTGCCCGAGGTGGCGCTCACGCTGGGCGTCGCGCTGGAGGAGCTGGGGATGGCGGAGGCCACGCCGGCGGTGCTCATCGAGGCGGTGCGCGCGCACCCGGAGGCGCGCGTGGAGAGCGAGGCCCTCGCGCTGTCGCTCGACGCGATGGCCAGCGAGGAGCGCGCGGGCGACGTCGACTCGGCGCGGCGGACCTTCCGCGCCGCGGGGCCGCTGCTGGCGGCGGCGTCGGACAAGGCGCTGGTCGGCAAGGTGCACCCGGGCGCGGCGCGGGTGCGCGCGTCGATGGGGGAGATCGAGCTCCACGAGGGGCGGCTCGACGAGGCGCGCAAGCTCCTGCAGCAATCGGTCGACGAGGAGAAGTCCGGCGGGGTGCTGCTGTCGCTCGCGCGGATCGAGTGGCGCGACGGGCACACGCAGGCGGCGCTCGACCACCTGCGCGACGCCCTCGAGGCGCACGACTCGTCGCGCGATCCGGCGCTCCGCGGCGAGATCCTGCTGACCATCAGCGACGTGACGCACGACAAGGGCGACGCCGCTGCGGCGAGGACGCCGCTCACCGAGGCGCTGAAGGAGCTGCTGCAGTCGCGCAACGCCGCCCCCGACGCCGACTCGCGCGCGCGCGTCGAGCGGGTGCTGGCGAGGGTGCTCGATCGGTTCGGCGCGGCGCAGCCGGCGCAGCGGGCGCTCGAGAGGGCGTACGCGGCGGCCCCGGGCGACAAGCGGCAGGTGACGCAGACCATCGAGCTCTTGATCGGCAGGGCGTTCGTCCGCGCGGATCTGCCGAGCGCGCGCGATGGCCTGCAGCGCGCGATGGCGGCGGACCTCGCGGACGACGACCTCGTCTACTTCGCGCTCTGGGTGAGGCTCCTCGAGCGGCAGCTCCACCTGCCCACCGACGGGACGCCCGACCGCGTGTTCGCCTCGGTGACCGACGACGGCCGGTGGACGACGACGCTGGCGCACTTCGGCGAGGGCAAGCTGAAGGGCGACGAGCTGGTCGCGCGCGCGAAGAACCCCATCCAGAAGTACGAGGCGCTCTTCTACTCGGCGATGGACCACCGGGCCGCCGGCGACACGAAGGGCGGCGACGAGCTGCTCCGGCAGGTGGTCGCGGGGACGGGGCTGGCCTTGAGCGAAGTGACGCTCGCCCGCGATCTGCTCGACCCGGGCAAGTCGCAGGTCGGCGGCCCGCTCCCGCCCGACGTCGCGATCCCGTGACCGCGCCTGCCGCCCTCCGCCGCGCCATCGACTGGGGCGAGCTGGCGCCGCTGAAGCTTCGCGCGCGGCAGGTGGCCGAGGGGGTCTACGCCGGTATGCACCGGAGCAACAAGCGCGGCGCCGGGGTCGAGTTCGGCGGGTACCGCGAGTACGTCCAGGGGGACGATCTGCGCTGGCTCGACCGGCGGTCGCTGCTGCGGCACGACCGGCTGGTCGTGCGGCAGTTCGAGACGGAGACCGACCGCGCTCTTTGCCTGCTCGTGGACGCGTCGGCGTCGATGGGCTTCCGCAGCAAGGCGGCGCCGGGGGCGAAGATCGCCTTCGCGGCGGTCGTGGCGGCGGCGCTGACGCGCGTGGCGCTCGCGAGCGGCGACCCGGTGAGCCTCACGTTCCTCGGCGGCGGAGAGCGCGCGGCGCACGTCCCGCGTTCGGCGGGCCGGGACCAGTTCGAGCGGATCGTGGCGGCGCTGGAGACCGTGGAGCCGGGCGGCGACGCGCGGGTCGACCACGTGATGCTGGACCGCGCGCTGCAGGCGCTGTCGAGGGCGACGCGGAGGGGGGCGATCGTCGTCTTCCTCAGCGACCTCGTCGACCTGCCCGATCACGCCGCCGACCGCGTGACGGCCATCGCCGCGACGGGGCGCGTCCTCTCCATCGTGCAGACGCTCGATCCGGCCGAGGTCGACTTTCCGTTCGCCGGTACGGTGCGCCTTCGCGCCCTCGAGGGCGGCGCGGTGGTCGAGACGGACGCCGAGGCGACGCGCGACCGCTACCTCGCCGCGCTCGCGGCGCTCACCGAGAGCTGGGAGAGCGCCGCCGTACGCCGGGGCGGGCGCTTCCGGCGGGCGACCACGACCGACGACGCGGTGGGCGTCGTGCGCGGCATCGTGGAGGGCGTCCGGTGACGTTCCTCAGCGCGCTCGCGCTCGCGGTCGGGCTCCTCGTCATCGCTCCGTACGTCGCGCACCGCCTCCGCCGACGCCGCGCCGAGGAGCAGCCCTTCCCGCCGGCGCGGCTCGTCCAGCCGGCGCCGCCGCAGACGAGGCGCCGCTCGCGCATCGAGGACCGCGCGCTCCTCGGGACGCGCGCCGCGTCGGTGC
Organism: Polyangiaceae bacterium; assembly: GCA_036501935.1. GTDB lineage: Bacteria > Myxococcota_A > Polyangia > Polyangiales > Polyangiaceae > Palsa-1150. Next base: position 7,810 of record DASXZL010000002.1, read on the forward strand.
TGCTCCTCGCGCTGCTCGGGGCGACGCCCTTCGTGCGGTGCTCGCGCCTCTCGCTCCAGCGCTCCGGGGGCGCTTCGGTCGCGATGGCCATCGTGATCGACGACTCGATGAGCATGAACGCCGTGGCGGACGGCAAGACCCGCTTCGAGAGGGCGCGCGCCGGGGCGTTCGAGCTGCTCGGCTCCGCGCGGGAGGGGGACGCGGTCGCCGTCGTCCTCGCGGGCGCGCCGGCCCGCGTCGCCCTGGCTGCGACGACGGACCTCGGCGCCGCGCGGGCCACTCTCGACGGGCTCGCCGCGGCCGACCGCGCGACGGACCTCGACGGCGCGGTCGCCCTCGCGCGCGGGCTCGTCGCGTCGCTGCCCCAGGTCGACCGGCGCATCGTCGTGCTGAGCGACCTCGCCGACGGGCACCCCCACGGGCCGCCCCTCGGCGCGGACGAGTCGGTCCCGGTGTGGGTGGCGTTGCCCGAGCTGCGGGCCCCGGCGGCGGACTGCGCGCTGATGCGGGCGGACCGCAGCGGCGGTCGCGTGCGTGTCGGCGTCACGTGCGGGCCGGGCGTGACGGCGTCGGGGCGCGAGGTCGTCGTCGAGGACGCGGACGGAAAGGCGCTCGGCCGCGCCGCAGCGCCGACCGGGACGACGGGCGAGACGACGGTGCTGCTCCCGTCGGAGGACGCCGCGGCGTCGCGCGCGAGGCTGCTCGGCGGCGACGCGGTGCCCGGAGACGACGCCGCGCCGGTCCTCCCGGAGATGAACCGCGGCGCCATCGGCGTCGTGGTCGACTCGGCGGACGAGACGGTGGTGACGGGCGGCGCGCCCATCGTCGAGCAGGCGCTCTCGGCGCTGAAGCTCGACGTCGACGTCCGCCCCATCCCCGCCTTCCCCGACCGCGCCGAGGACCTCGCCGGCGATCTCGGCGTCATCCTCGACGATCCGCCGGGGCTCACGCCCGAGCAGCGCCACGCGCTCGCCGCGTTCCTCGACGGGGGCGGCGTCGTCCTGCTCGCGCTGGGACCGCACGCGGCGGCCGCCCCCCTGGGGGCCTCGCTCGAGCCGCTGCTCTCGCGCAGCGTCGCCTGGGGCGAGAACAAGTCGGCGGGCGGCGACCCGGCGAGCGCCGTCGGTCCCCTCGCGGAGCCGGCGCGGAGCCTGGTCGACCTCGGCGCGAGCCGGCGCGCCACGCTGGCGCCCGAGGACGCGAGCGCCCTCGAGCCGCTCGTGAAGTGGACCGACGGCGCGCCGCTCATCGCCCGCCGCGCGATGGGCCGGGGCGAAGGCTGGCTCGTGACGCTGCCCTTCTCGGTGGACGAGAGCGATCTCGCGCTGCGCCCGGCCTTCCTGGCGACGCTCGACGCGTGGGTGCACGCCGCCCGCGAGCGCGCCGCGCCCAAGCGGAGCGACGTGGGCACGACCTGGCGATTCCCCGGCGCGCACTCGGTCGAGGCCCAGGGGCCGAAGGGGCCGATCGCGACGGCGCGCGACGAGGGCGTCGTGCGCGTCGTGCCGCCGCTGGTGGGCGTCTACCGGCTGACCGTGGACGGCAAGGCCGAGACGCGCGTCGCCGCCCCCGTCGCGCGCGAGCTCGACTTCCGGCCCCGCCCCGCGGCCCCGGCGACCTCGGGCGAAGGCATGGGCGAGCGGCGCGCGGCGGTCGACATCAGCGGCCAGGTGGCGCTCGCGCTGCTGGCGCTCGTGGCCGCGGAGATCGCGCTTCGTGCGTGGTCGCGACGCAAAGTCGAAGCGGTTTGACTTAGGCTAGCCGCGATGAGGATCGCCCTTCTTGCCGTGCTCGCGACGTTGCTGGGAACGTCGGCGGGCTGTTACAGCGCCGGACCCTACGGCCACTCGCCGCGCTACGTCGAGCTGAGCGACGAGACGACCGCCGTGACGGGGGCGCGCGAGTACGACCCGGTGATGGTCGAGCGCCAGCCCGAGGAGTGGCGCAAGGGGAGGGTCACGCTCTTCGGCGTGGTCGAGAGCCGGACGGCAGGTCCCGGCGGGCAGGCGCTGCTCAAGCTGTCGGTGCGGCGCCTCGACCCGCGCAACCTCTGCGTGAACGAGCACGACGACGACTCGTGCCGCGTCACCGTGAGCGACAAGGACTTCGGCGTCGTCTACGCGCTCGTCACGCTCCGCGGCGACGACGACGTGGGGCCGCGCGCGGTCGGCCAGCGGTCCCTCATGCGCATCGTCGGCAGTCTGGGGCAGGACGTCTCGCCCGCCGACGGCGCGCCCATCGTCCACACGAGCTTCGCCCGCCACTGGCCCGTCTACTTCTACGTCACCCACGCCAGCGCCGGCGCGATGCGGCAGTAGCGCGGCGCCCCTGCCTACCGCTTCTCGATCATCGCGACGAGCCGCTCGTCGACCGCCGCCGCCGCCTCCTCCGCGAGCGCGCGCGCGTCGGTCAGCAGCGACGCGCACGCCGCCCGCTTCTCGGCGACGTACCCCGCGTCGGACACGTCCTTCAGGTTGATGAGGACGTTCCAGAGGCCGCCGCGCACGCCCGCGAAGGCGATCTGCACGCCGACCGCGCCGTCGCTCAGCGAGGCGGGGTTGCCGTGCGTCACCACCGACCGAGCCAGCTGCATCGCCGCGTAGCTCGCCTTCGCCGTCGACCACGGCACGTCGGCCGCCGCCTTGAGCCCCTCCTGCATCTTGCGCGCGCGCTCGGCCTTCTCCTCGGGCGTCGCCTGCGGGAGCCGCAGCGCGTCCATGAACCCCTGGAACGCGTCGGAGTCGGCGTCCACCGCCGTGACGAGCTGCTCCTTGATGCTCTGCGCTTCCTCGGCGACGCGCGCCAGCTCGGCGTCGCGCGCTTCGGTCCCCTCCTTGCCGTACGTGAGGTTCGCGACCATCGACGCGAGCGCAGCCCCGAGCGCGCCCGCGAGCGCCGCCACGGAGCCCCCGCCGGGGGCCGGCGAGTCGCGCGACACCTCGTCGGTGAAGTCGAGCACCGTCCGCTGCACGAGCGCGCTCGCCGGCACCACGGGCAGCCCGATGACCTTGCCCCGCACGTCGAACGGCGCGACGTCGTTCAGGCCCAGCGACGTCACCGCCGTGCGCAAGACGTCGCTCGCCGGTTGCCCCAGCGTTCGCCCCTGCTTGCCGAGGTAGTACCGTCCCGCCTGCATCATCGCCGCCACCGGCACGACGCCCACGATCTCGCTCCCCGTCACGACGAGCCCCCGCTCGGCCGCGAGCGCGCGCGACGCCTCGAGCACCTGGTGCGGGGCGGTCGTCGTGAAGTCGGTCAGGTTGATGGAGACCTGCGCCCGGTCGTAGTCCTTCACGTACCAGCCCACCGCCTTGCACGCGCGAAAGAGCCCCGGCCGGTACACCGACTTGCCGACGACGTTCGGCGGAGCGAGATCGTTCGACCGTAGCAGCTCGCCGAGGTCGTACCCGTGGACCTGGTCGCAATGCGAGGCGGTCTCCGGATACGTCGTGCCCACGAAGTCGCAGCTCCCGCAGGGGAAGGCGCCGTCGCGATAGAAGAGCTTCTTGCCGCGCGAGTAGTACGGCGCCGTATTCCCGCTGCGCGCGACGCGGCCCTTCTCGCGGAGGGCGAACGCGATGTCCGCGGCGTGGTTCTTGTCGGTCGAGTTGAGGTCGATGTTGTAGGCGATGAGAAACGGGCGCGCGCCGATGACGGTGGCGCCGGTGGTCGCGTTCATCGCGGCGGGCCCGAAGTCCGGCTTCCACGCGGGGTCGGAGAGCTTCTTCGCGAGGCCCTCGTACTCGCCGCGGCGGATGTCCGCGAGGTTGCGTCGCTCCGGCCTCGTCGCCGCCGCTTCGTAGAGATAGACCGGGATCCCGAGCTCTCGCCCCACGCGCTCGCCGAGCCGCCGCGCGAGGGCGACGCAGTCCTCCATGGTGACGCCCTCCACCGGGACGAAGGGGCACACGTCGGTCGCGCCCATGCGCGCGTGCGCGCCCGTGTGCGTGCGCATGTCGATGACCTGCGACGCCGTCGTGATCGCCGCGAAGGCCGCCTGCTCGACCGCCGCGGGCGGGCCGACGAAGGTGACCACGGTCCGGTGCGTGTCGACCCCGGGCTCGACGTTGAGCAGCGTCACGCCGCTCACGGCCTCGATGGCGTCGGTGATGCGCTTGATCTTGGCGCGGTCTCGCCCCTCGGAGAAGTTCGGGACGCACTCGACGAGGGGCGTGGGCATGGGGTGCCTCTTTTACCGGGGAACGAAGGCGTCCGTGAAGCACAAGCGTCGTCACTGCCGATGGGCGAAGTATTTCTCCATCGCGAAGAGGTCCTCGTCCCCCAGCCCCTCGGCGACGGCCTGCGCGACCTCGCGCGCGATCTCGCGCTGGACGGGCAGGGTGAGGCCCACCTCCTGCTGCAGCGCGACGTTCAGCGCCCCGTCCTTCAGCGCCAGCGCCAGGGTGAACTCGGCCGACGCGTAGTCGCGCGCCAGCACCTTCTCGCGCTTGCCCACGTAGCTCGGCGTCGCGAAGGCCCCCGAGGTGAACGCCTGCACGACCGTCTCCCGCGCGAGCCCCGCCCTCTCGCCGAGCGCCAGCATGCTCGCGAACGCCACGAAGTGGTGCGCGCCCAGGCCGTTGAGGACCACCTTCAGCGCCTGCCCCTGCCCGACGCCTCCCGCGCGGAGGACGCGGTCGCACATCACGCGCAGCACCGGCATCGCCCGCTCGACGTCCGCGTCCGCCCCGCCCACGAGCGCGAGGAGCTCTCCGCGCGTGGCCGGTCCCACGCTGCCGCTCACCGGCGCGTCGACGAGCCGCGCCCCCTTCGACTCGAGCGCGCGCGCCGCCTCGCGCGCCGCGGCCCTGCCGATGGTGGACATTTCCAGCAGGATCGCGTCCGGCTCGATCGCCGAGAGCACGCCCTGCGGCCCGCCGAGGATCTCCTCGAGCGCCATCGCGTCCGCCACGCACGTGACGACGATGCTCGCTCCCCGGGCGGCGTCGGCCGGCGTCGTCGCCACGCGCACCTGCACGGCGGACGCGACCGCATCGGCCCGCGCCGCTGTACGATTCCACACCGTGAGCGGGAACGCGGCCGCGACGCGCTTGGCCATCGGCGCCCCGATGTTTCCGAGCCCGAGAAACGCGATCGAGGGCTTGCCGGCCGCGGTCGATGCCATGCGCCGGGTCTAGCACGACGGGGGCGACATTCCTGACAGCCGGCTGTCGTGACGGGGGCCGCTCCACGGGCAGCCGGCCTTGCGGAAGGTCCGCCGCGCGGCGATAGTTCCCTGTTCCATGCCGTCCGAGTTCCGCCTCCGAACGAGCTTCGAGCCCAAGGGCGACCAGCCGACGGCGATCGAGCAGCTGATGCACGGCCTCGACGCGCACGAGAAGCACCAGGTCCTCCTCGGCATCACCGGCTCGGGCAAGACGTTCACCATCGCCAACGTCATCCAGCGCTCCAACAAGCCGACGCTCATCCTCGCCCCGAACAAGACGCTCGCGGCGCAGCTCTACGGCGAGATGCGCGAGCTCTTCCCGGAGAACGCCGTCGAGTACTTCGTCAGCTACTACGACTACTACCAGCCCGAGGCGTACATCCCGTCGACCGACACGTTCATCGACAAGGACGCCATCATCAACGACCAGATCGACCGGATGCGCCACTCGGCGACCGTCGCTCTCTTGTCCCGGCGCGACGTCATCATCGTCGCCAGCGTCTCGTGCATCTACGGCATCGGCAGCGCCGAGAGCTACCACGGCCTCGTCATCCAGCTGACCAAGGGCGAGGAGCTGCGGCGCGACACGCTCCTCCGGCAGCTCGTCGACATCCAGTACGAGCGCAACGACGTGGACTTTCACCGCGGCACCTTCCGCGTGCGCGGCGACGTGGTCGAGATCTTCCCCACGTACGAGCACGAGACGGCCATCCGCATCGAGTTCTTCGGCGACGACATCGAGTCCATCAAGGTGGTCGACCCGCTGCGCGGCCGCGTGAAGGAGACGCTCGACCGCTACGCCATCTACCCGGGCTCGCACTACGTGACGCCCCAGCTCCAGATGCGGCGCGCCATCGAGGGCATCCGCGACGAGCTCCGCGAGCGCATCGACTACTACGACAAGGAGGTGCGCTTCCTCGAGAAGCAGCGGATCGAGCAGCGCACGCAGTACGACCTCGAGATGATGGAGCAGATGGGCTTCTGCCAGGGGATCGAGAACTACTCGCGGCACCTCTCGGGGAGGCAGCCGGGCGAGGCCCCGCCGACGCTCATCGACTACTTCCCGGCGGACTTTCTCCTCGTGGTCGACGAGTCGCACCAGACGGTGCCCCAGCTCCAGGCGATGTACCGCGGCGACCGCGCCCGCAAGGAGACGCTCGTCGACTACGGGTTCCGTCTGCCGAGCGCGCTCGACAACCGGCCGCTGAAGTTCGAGGAGTTCGAGGGCAAGGTGCGGCAGGCCATCTACGTGTCGGCGACGCCGGGCGAGTACGAGCTGCAGAAGTCGCAGGGCGTCGTCGTCGAGCAGCTCATTCGCCCGACGGGCCTCATGGACCCCGAGGTCGAGGTGCGCCCCGTGTCGGGGCAGGTCGACGATTTGCTCGGCGAGATCAAGGAGCGCTGCAAGAAGAACGAGCGCGTCCTCGTGACGACGCTGACGAAGCGCATGAGCGAGGACCTCACCGACTACTACCGCGAGCTCGGCGTCCGGGTCCGGTACCTCCACTCGGACATCGACACGCTCGAGCGCATCGACATCCTGCGCGACCTGCGCCTCGGCGAGTTCGACGTGCTGGTCGGCATCAACCTGCTCCGCGAGGGGCTCGACTTGCCCGAGGTGTCGCTCGTCGCCATCTTCGACGCCGACAAGGAGGGGTTCCTCCGCAGCCCGCGCTCGCTCATCCAGACGATGGGCCGCGCGGCGCGCAACGTGAACGGCCGCGTCATCATGTACGCCGACCGCGTCACGCCGGCCATGAAGGGCGCCATGGACGAGACGACGCGCCGGCGCGCCGTCCAGCGGCAGTACAACACCGACAACGGCATCACGCCGACGACCATCGTGCGCGCCGTCATGAACATCAACCCCGCGAGCGGGACCATCGACTACCTGAACGTGCCGAAGCTGTCGAAGGCCGCCCAGGCGAGCGGGGGTGACGACGTGGACGTGCAGGAGCGCCTCGCCGCGATGCGCCTCGAGATGTTCGCCGCGGCCGAGAACCTCGAGTTCGAGCGCGCCGCGCGCCTCCGTGACGAGCTGAAGAAGCTGGAAGCGCTGGCCGGCGTCCAGGCGGGCACGGGGACGGACGGCGTGGCGTTCGATCCGTACGCGGGCGGCAGCAAGCGACGCGGCAGCGGCGTCCGCGGCAAGGGCACCGCGAAGGCGGCCCCCGCGAAGAACGGCCGCAAGTACAAGACGCGATGACGAAGTGAGGCGTCGAACGGGGAGAGGGCGATCCCCCGCTACTTCTTCATGCTGATCTCGCGGAAGACCACCACGGCGCCGACGACGTCGCCGTTCGCGCGGCGCAAGGGGCGCGCCGAGGCGACCATGCCGTGCTCGCCGACCACCATCTCGTGGGCGTCGACGATCTCGCCGGCCAGGGCCCTCGCGAGCGGGCGAGCCTCGCGGGCGAGGGGCGTCGTCCCGTCGGCCGCGAAGACGCCCTTGCGGTCGAGCCACGCGGGGCCGCTCTTCGACGGCGAGAACCCTTCCATCCCGAGGAGCCGGTCGGCCTCCGCGTTCCACTGGAGCGGCGTCCCCTTCAGGTCCGTCACGAGGACGGCCTCGCCCATCGTGTTGAGGAAGGTCGCCTCCGCGCCGCCGCCCGAGGTGCCCTTCGAGCCGGGGGGGAGCTTGCCGTCGACCATCAGCTTGACGTGCTCGGCGAGTGCCTCCGAGAACCCGCTGCCCTTCTCCACGTAGCGCGTGATCCCGAGCTGACGCAAAAGGGCGAGGTCGGTCGGGTTCGCGCCGGCGCTGATGGCGATGGTGATGCAGCGATCGAGCACCGTCGTCCCCTGCAGGTGCATCGCGAGCTCCACCCCGCTCATGTGCGGCATGTGCAGATCGAGCACCAGCAGGTCCGGCGTCCACCCGGCGAGGCGCTTCATCGCGTCGAGGGCGTCGGGCGAGCGCTCGATGCGCGCCGACGGCGCCACCTTCTTGATCCGCAGCTCGATGAGCTTCGCGATCGCGTGGTCGTCCTCCGCGATGAGCACGCCCAGCGGGGGCGCCTCGCGCGGGGCCTCCACGCGCGTCTTGCGGAGCGACCAGAGCACGGACTCCATGTCCGCGGGCCGCGCCATCGGATCCTTGCTGAGCAGGCGATCGACGAGCTCGGCCAGCGCGGCTGGCGTGTCGACGCGCAGCGAGCCGACGGGCGGCGCCGGAGAGGCCGTGTGCGCGCGGTAGAAGTCCGTCACGTCCTCGCCGTAGAAGGGCGGCTGCCCGGTGAGCAGCTCGAAGGCGACGACGCCGAGCGCGTAGACGTCGACCAGGTGGCCGAAGCGCGTCTCGACGGTGTTCGTGAACGTCTCGGGCGCCATGTACGGCAGGGTCCCGGATACCTTTCGCTCCGCGCCGAGGGCCTCCGTCTCGAAGAGGCCGAAGTCCATGAGGACGAGCCGGCCCCCGGGGCACACCATCACGTTGGCGGGCTTCACGTCCCGGTGGACGAGCCCCGCCCTGTGCACCGCGCCGAGCGCCTCGGCCAGCGAGACGAGCAGCTCGAGCACCTCGACGATGGGGAACGGCTCGCGGCCCCGGATGCGCGCCTCGATGCGGTCCTCGAGCGTCGTCCCCGTCAGGTGCTCCATCGTGACGTACGGAACCCCCGCGTGGTCGCCGATGCCGTAGATCGTCACGACCCCGGGGTGGCGCATCGACGCCAGCGCGCGCGCCTCGCTGAGGAGGTGCTCGGCCGCGACCCCGCCGTCGCGGGGCACCTTCACGGCGACCGACCGCTGCAGCCGCGTGTCGAGCGCCTCGTAGACCGTGGCCATGCCGCCCTGGCCGAGCACCGAGCGAAGGACGAGGTCCCCCACGCGCTCGCCCATGGCGAACGGGCCAACGATGCGGTCGGAGAGCGGGAAGGTCTCTTTCAGCGGGTCGGTCAAGGGGACGGCCCTACCGAGGATAGCCTAAACCTCGTCCGGCCCCTGCTTGCGGCTCAGCTCCTCCACGACGGCGCGGACGTCCTGCGCGCGGCTCCGCGGCATGACGAGCACCGCGTCGTCGGTCTCCACGAGCACGAGATCGCTCACGCCGAGCAGCGCGAAGCGGCGCTTCTTGCCGGTCGAAAGGTCCTTCACCAGGTTGTTCGTCGCGTCGACGGTGACGGTCCCCTCCGGCAGTGCGTTGCCCTTCGCGTCGTGGGGCGCGAGCTCCCAGGACACCTCCCAGCTCCCGACGTCGTTCCAGCCGAAGCTCCCCGGCACGACCGCGACGCGCTCGGCCTTCTCCATGACCCCGTGGTCGACCGAGATGCTCGGCAGCGAGGGGAACACCTCGCCCAGCACGCGCGCCTCGTCGCCCTTCCGGGCGGCGGCGTCGATGGCGGCGAGGCCCTCGGCGAGGGCGGGCAGGTGGCGGCCGATGGCCTCGACCATCACGCGCGCCCGGAACACGAACATCCCCGCGTTCCACAGGTGACGCCCGCCCGCGACGAACCCCTCGGCCCGCGCGCGGTCGGGCTTCTCGACGAACTTCGTGACGGAGCGGGCGCCTTCGGGAAGCTCGCCGCCGAGCTCGATGTAGCCGTAGCCCGTCTCGGCGCGCGTCGGAGAGATGCCGATGGTCGTGAGCCATCCCTGCTCGGCGGTGCGGATGGCGCGCCCGAGCACGTCGCGGAACCCGGCCTCGTCCGAGATGTGGTGATCGGCGGGCAGCACGACGACGATGGCGTCGGGATCGGTGCGGGCGATGACGGAGGCCGCCCAGCCGATGGGCGCCGCCGTGTTGCGCGCCGTGGGCTCCGCGAGGAGGTGCTCGCGCGGCACGCCCGGGAGGACCTTCGCGGTGGCGTCGAGGAGCGCCGTGCTCGTGGCGATCCACACGTCCCCCCCCGCGATGAGGGGCTCGAGTCGCCGGACGGTGGCCGCGATGAGCGACTCGTCGCCCGAGCCGGCGAGCGCGAGGAGCTGCTTGGGCCGGGAGCGGCGCGATGCGGGCCAGAAGCGGGTGCCCGAGCCTCCGGCGAGGATGACGGCGTGGACGTGGGGCATCGTACCTTCGCTCGTACCACGGCTCGCGGGCGCGTGGGCGGACGTGACAGACTGGGCCCGCGCGATGGTCGACGTGCTCTTCGACGAGGTGCTGGATCACGGGCGGTGCGTCGCGGTGACGCTCCCCGCGGAGGACGCGGCGATCGCGGCCATGGCGGCGGAGACCCTCTTGCCCGAGGAGCGCGAAGCGGCCGCGGCGCTCGCGCCCATGCGGCGGCGAGGGTGGGTGGGAGGCCGCGTGGCGATGCGCGAGGCGCTGGCCCGCATCGGGCGAACGGCGCCCCCGATCCTCACCGACGACCGCGGGGCGCCGCAGCTGCCGCCGGGGATCGCGGGGTCCATCAGCCACAAGGATCGCGTGGCGGTGGCGCTCGCGGCAGTGGAAGCGACGGCGCGCGTGGGCGTCGACGTGGAGGTCGAGCGTCCCCGCAAGCACGACATCGCGCCGAAGATCCTGCGCCCGGACGAGCTGGCCGAGATCGCCGGGCTGAGCGCCGAGGAGCGGGCGAGCGCGGTGCTGCTGCGGTTCTCGGCGAAGGAGGCGGTGTACAAGGCGCTGGACCCGTACGTGAGGCGGTACGTGGGCTTTCTCGAGGTCGCCGTGACGCTGCGAGACGACGGCACGGGGCAGGTGACGCCGCACCTGCGCGAAGGGGAGGGGCCGTTCGTGTTCGAGCTGCGCTGGATGAAGATGGGCGCGCTGCTGGTGACGACGGCGAGGGTGTCGAAGTAGGCGGGCCGCCCGCCGGGGGGACGCGTCGTTCTCGACCTGGGGACGCCTGCGACCCCTCCTTCGAGCGACCGGCGAGCCTCGTCGGTCATGCCACGAGGCGGGGGAGCGCCCGGAGCGGCCCGGGGGAGCACGTGGAACCTCGGGGGAGCGAGCGAACGAGCGGGGGGAGCGAGCGAATGAGCGGGGGGGAGCTGGCGAATGAGCGGGGGGGAGCGAGCGAATGAGTGGGGGGAGCGGGCGAATGAGCGGGTGCAGTGCGCGTCCCCACGGGTGCAGTGCGCGTCCCCACGGGGGGAGCGAGCGAATGAGCGCGGGGAGTGCGCGTCCCCACGGGGGCAGCGTGCGAATGCGCGGGGGAAGCGCGCGTCCCCACGGGTGCAGCGGGCGAATGCGCGGGTGCAGTGCGCGTCCCCACGGGTGCAGTGCGCGTTCCCACTGGGGGAGCGGGCGAATGAGTGGGGGCAGTGCGCGTCCCCACGGGGGGAGCGAGCGAATGAGCGCGGGGAGTGCGCGTCTCCACGGGTGCAGCGCGCGTCCCCACGGGGGCAGCGAGCGAATGCGCGGGGGAAGCGCGCGTCCCCACGGGGGAAGCGGGCGAACGCGCGGGGGAAGCGCGCGCCTCCACGGGGGCAGCGTGCGTCCGAGGGGCCGTCGGCTCATCGAGGAGGCGGCGCGGGCTCTCCCTCGCCCTTGCGCGCGGGCGCCCCCGACGCCTCGACCTCCTCGAACGTGCCGTGCTGCATGAGGTGCATCTTCTCGTTCGACGAGAAGGCGACGAGCTTCTTCGTGCGGAGATCGAGCACGACCGTCAGCGTGTACCCGGATGAGCCCAGGTACGAGACCGCGCACACGTCCGTCCCGATCGTGGCGGCCTCGTACTTCTTCTCCGTCGTGCCCTCGCCCTTGCCGTCGACGTCGCGGTAGCGGACGGCGCCGCTCGGCTCGAAGACATGCTCGAACGTCTTGCCCGCCATCGGGCCGTCGTCGAAGCGGAAGCGGAGCGTCTTGCCTGCGACCGGAGTGGCGTCCATGGTCCCTTCCCTCTCCAGCACGATCGAAGCAAGACGCGAGCCGCGCCGCGAACGTCAGTCCCGCCGGTACATCGTCACGACGCACGCCCCGCCGAGGCCGAGGTTGTGCTGGAGCGCCACCTTGGCGCCCGGCACCTGCCGCTTGTCCGCCGTGCCGCGCAGCTGCCACACGAGCTCCGTGCACTGGGCGAGGCCCGTCGCGCCGAGCGGGTGCCCCTTCGAGAGCAGGCCGCCGGACGGATTGGTCACCACCTTGCCGCCGTACGTGTTGCCGCCCTCCCAGATGAACTTCTCCGCCTCGCCCTCCTTGCAGAGACCGAGGCCCTCGTAGGTCAATATCTCGTTGGCCGAGAAGCAGTCGTGCAGCTCGCACACCTGCACGTCCTGCGGCCCGAGCCCCGCCTGCTCGTAGACCTTCTTGCCGGCGTTCAGCGTCATGTCGTAGCCGACCATCTTGATCATGCTCTTCTCGAAGCTCGACGCGTAGTCCGTCGTCATCGCCTGCGCGGCGATCCACACGGGGCTCGTGATCCCGTGCTTCTTCGCGAAGTCGTCCGAGCAGAGCACCGCCGCCGCGGCGCCGCACGTGGGCGGGCAGCACTGGTAGCGCGTCAGCGGATCGAACACCTCTTCGCTGCCCATCACCTCTTCGAGCGTGAGGAGCTGGTTGAAGATGGCGTACGGGTTGTTCGCCGCGTGCTTGCGCGCCTTCACGCTCACCTGGCCGAACGTCTCCTTCTTCGCGCCGTACTTCCAGCGGTACTCCCGGCCCGCGCCGCCGAACATCTGCGCCGTCGGGACCGAGTTCGAGAAGCCCTGCACGTCGATCATCGTCTGCGCGTGCTTGCCGACGGGGCTCTCGCGGTCGGCGTACTTCGACCCGAGCGCGCCCTTCTCCATCTTCTCGAAGCCCACGACGAGCACGCACTCGACGAGGCCGCCCTCGACGGCCTGCTTGCCGAGCATCAGCGCGGTCGAGCCCGTGGAGCAGTTGTTGTTCACGTTGAAGACGGGGATGCCCGTGAGGCCCACTTCGTAGAGCGCGCGCTGCCCGCACGTGCTGTCGCCGTAGACGTACCCCGCGTACGCCTGCTGCACCTCGGCGTAGGGGATCTTGGCGTCCTGCAAGGCGACGTGCGCCGCCTTGCTCGCCATCACGTGGTAATCCTCGCTCTGCCCGGGCTTGGCGAACTTCGTCATCCCGACGCCGATCACATTCACTCGTCGTCCCATGGTGCTCACCGTTCCTGGCTAAACGAGGTCCTTGAGGAAGCTCAGCTTCGTGGCGGGGCGCACATCGCCGTCCACCCTGAGCTTTCCGTGTTGATAGAGGCTCTGCGCCTGGCTGGGGTCCCGCGTGAGGGCCACGAGGTCCGCATCGTCGATCCGTAGCACGGTGGCCGCCTTCGCATCCTTGCCCTCGCGGACGGCGCCGCTCCCCGTGAGATCGATGACCCAGCTCCCGTCGGGGTTCTTCACGTCGAGCTGGATGACCGCCCCGCCGTACTCCCGCGCCAGCGCCGGGGTCTTGGCCAGCCGCTCGCCCAGCGCCTTCAGGATGGCGGGCGCCTTGGCCTGCGCCGTCGAGGCCGCGGGGGCCGCCGCTGCCGGCTGAGCCGCAGCCTGAGGCGCCGCGCCGCCCTTCTTCTTCGTCACGGCCTCGAGGGCCTGCTTCGGGTCGATCTTCTTCAGGAAGTCGAGCTTCTGCGAGGCCATCACGTCGCCGCTGATCTTCAGCTTGCCGCCCATGTAGAGCTTCATGGGGTCGGCCTTGCCGCTCGTCATGTCGAGGAAGTCCGCGTCGGACAGCTCGAGCGTCGTATCCGGCTTGTCCATGGCCCCGGTGGTCACGGCGCCCTTGCCGTTCTTCACGTCCACGGTCCATGCGCTGTCGGGGTTCGTCAGCTTGAAGACGAACGTCTTGCCGACGCGCGTCACGAGGTCCGGGTTGCGCGCCACGTGGTCCTCGATGGCGATGAAGACGTCGCCCGAGCCGAACGCGCCCTGCGCGGGAGCCGCTGCGGGAGCGCCCCCGGCCGGCGGCGTCGCCGGAGCCCCGCCGCGCTTCTTCGTGATGGCCTCGAGCGCGAGCTTGGGGTCGATCTTCTGCAGGAAGGAGAGCTTCTGCGACGCCATGAGGTCGCCGCTGATCTTCAGCTTGCCGCCCATGTAGAGCTTCATCGGGTCGGCCTTGCCGCTCGTCATCAGCATGAAGTCGGCGTCCGCCAGCTCGAGCGTGCAGTCGGCCGTCGCCGCCCCCGGCTTCACGCTGCCCGGCGCCGTCTTGAGGTCCAGCGTCCACGCGCTGTCGGGGCCCGTCAGCTTGAAGACGTACGACTTGCCGATCGTGTTCACGAGCTCCGGGTGCCGCGCGACGTGATCCTCGATGCCCGTGAAGACGTCCGCGCTGGTGAAGGACTCCGGCGAGAGCGGGGCCCCGGCCGCCGCGGTCGCAGCGACCGCCTTGGGCTTCTCGGCCTTCTTCGGCAGCTCCTTGAAGAGCTCCACCGCGGCGTTCGAGATGACGACCTTGTCCCGCTCCTTCACCTTGGTCCGGAAGACGATCTTCGTGTCGCCCTCCTTCCACATCTCCGTGACGAGCGTCTCGCCCGGGATGACCGTGTCGGCGAAGCGCACCTTGATGCTCTTGAAGAACCGCGGGTCGCCGCCGGGGCAGAACTTGCCGATGACGTGCCTCGCCGCGAAGCCGAACGAGCAGAGCCCGTGGAGGATCGGCCGGTCGAAGCCGAAGTTCTTCGCGAAGGCCGGGTCGGCGTGGAGCGGGTTCCAGTCGCCCGAGAGCCGGTAGAGGAGCGCCTGGTTGGGGAGCGTCTTCTCTTCCACCGTCGCGTCGGGCGCCCGCGTCGGCGCCACGTTCACCTCGGCGCTCGGCCCGCGGTCGCCGCCCCAGCCGCCCGCGCCGCGCACGAAGGTCGTCAGCTCGTTGTAGGCGAGCTCGGTGCCCTGGTCGTCCGTCGTCGTGATGGCCGTGATGACGAGGGCGTTCTTCCCCTTGTCGAAGATGTCCTTGATCTTGATCGAGTGCCGGAGCTTGCCGTGCGTCGGCCAGGGCGACCGGATCTCGGTGTACTGCTCGCCGTGGAGCACGCGGTCGAGGCCGTAGTGGAGGCCCGGGGCCTGCTTGCCCTCCTTCGCGAGGTCGAACATGGCCTTCAGCGCCGGCGCGACGGCGAACGTCGGCACCATCCGGAAGCCGTCGCCGCTCATCTCGTAGACGTACGGCAGCTCCTTCGTGTCCATCGGATCGTGCGCGGCGCCCACGCCGAGCGCGTAGAGGGCGAGGTCGCGCTCCGTGAACGCGTCGTTCACCGGGCCGAGCTCGTATCCGAGGGCCTCGTCGACGTCGATGAACTCGTTGCCGCCCTTGCCCTTCGCCGTGCCCAGGTTGCCGAGGATGGGCTGCATCGACTCGGTCACGTTGGTCGGGTGCGTCGCCTTGCCGAAGTCGCAGATGACGCTCCACTTGCCCTTCACCTGCTCGGGCGTCAGCGGTCGCGACAGACGGAAGAGCGTCCCCTCCGCGCGCTCCCAGCGGAGCTTGCCGATGAACCCGCCGCCCACCTCGAAGAGCGAGCCGTTCTCCTCGCACGACTCGTGGCACAGCCACGCCACGAGCGGCGACACGTACTCGGGCTTGAGCGCCGCGATGAGGTCGGGCGGCAGCACGGTCTCCGTCATGCGCGAGCCGGCGATGGGGGCGATGGTGTTGACCTGGACGCCCTTCTTCTTGCCCTCGATGGCCAGCGTCTGCGCGAAGCCGTGGAGGCCGAGCTTCGCCATGCTGTAGTTGGCCTGGCCGAAGTTGCCGTAGATGCCCGCGGCGCTCGCCGTCATCACGATGCGGCCGAAGCCCGCGTCGCGCATGTGGTTCCACGCCGCCTGGGTGACCCGGAAGCTCCCGAGCACGTGCACGCGGTAGATGAGGTCCCAGTCCTCCTGCGACATCTTCTGGAACGACGTGTCGCGGAGGATGCCGGCGTTGTTGACGACGACGTCGACCCGCTTCCACGTGTCGAGCGCGGACTGGACGATCTTCACGCCGTCCTCGACCGAGTCGTAGTTCGCGATGGCCTCGCCCCCGGCCGCCTTGATCTCCTCGACCACCTTGTCGGCCGCCGCCGACGACTTGCCCCCGCCGGTGTGCCCTCCCCCGAGGTCGTTGACGACCACCTTGGCGCCGCGAGACGCGAAGAGAAGAGCATGGGAGCGGCCGAGGCCGTTGCCGGCCCCCGTCACGATGACGACGCGGTTGTCGAAGCGCAGATCAGCCATGGGGAGACCTCGGGTGGGTTTCTTTAGCGTGCGAAGTATTGGGGGCGCCCACGGGGTGCGTCAAGGGATGCGGGGCGTCACGCTGCCGTCTCTCTTCCTGTTCGCCCGCGCAGGGGCGACACTGTCGAACGAGGGCTCATGCGCGCTGGGCGTCTCGTCCTGCTGCTTCTGGCGGTCGTGCTCCTCGCAGCCTGCGGAGGCGGCGAACCCGAGCGGCCGCTCATGCTCCCCAGCTGGACGCTCGAGGCCCACGGGCAGACGACCCCGCTGTCCCTGCCCGCGCACTTCGACGGCCTGCTCGGCGACCGCCCCGCGCGCTACACGCTGCGAACCCGGGCCGAGCTGCCGCCCGGGATGCGTGACCGCGACCTCGCGCTGACCATCCCGTACTTCGCCGCGCTGACGTCGCTCCGGGTCGACGGGCGCGACCTCCTCGACCTCGACTCGGGGCAGCTCGATCGCTACCGCGGCACGGGCGCGCACCGCTTCGTCGTCCCGGCGGCGGCGACGCGCGGGGGGGACCTCGCCCTGGAGCTCACCGTCGAGCACCGGTGGACGCAGAGCGCGTGGCTCGACACGGTCCCGCGCCTGTCGGCGGACCCCGCCGGCGACTCGGGGTACGTCTTCGTGAAGCTCTTCGACCAGGGGAGCGCGGCGGCGGGGCTGGCGATGCTGCTGCTCGTCGGCTTCGCGAACGGCATCGTCTTCCTCGCCGACCGCCGGCGCACAGCGTACGGGTGGTTCACGGTCGCGTCCTTCACCGGGGCGGTCTACCCGGCGTTCAGCCTCGGCATCACGCAGCCTGTCTTCGGCGGCTACGACTCGCTCGTCATGGGCGGCGCGGTGCTGCTCTCGGCGCTGACGACGATGCGCTTCACGTCGGGCGTCTTCGGTCTGCCGCACCCGCGCGCGTACTGGCTCATCTTCCTTCTCTGGCTCGCGGTGGCCATCTGGAACCCGGGGCCCTTCCGCTCGACCCGCTACCTCTCGCCCATCACGATCTTCACGACGGTGCTCGCGGGCTTCTACTGCGTGAACCTCCTCGTCCACGAGCTGCGGCAAGGGCGGCGGCCGCCGCTCGCGAACGTGCTGGCGACGATCGGCTGGCCGGTGGTCTGCATCGCGGCGTGCGACGACTTCGCGTCGTGGCTCGGCGCGGGGGAGCTCTACCACGGCGTCCGCGGGGCGAGCCTCGGCACCGCGCTGCTGTCGTTGCTCCAGGCGGCGGCGCTGGGGTCCCAGCTCATGGCGTCGCTGCGGAGGTCCGACGCGCTCAACACGGAGCTCGAGGGACGGGTCGAGGCGCTGCAGCGGACGAACGCCGAGGTGCAGACGCTGAACGACGAGCTGAGGCGCCAGATCGGCAACCGCTCGCAGCAGCTCGCCGAGACGCTGGCGAACGTGGGCTCGCTGCACCTGCCGGCGCTGAAGCTCGAGGCGGGCACGCTGGTCGAGGGGCGCTACCGCGTCGTGCGCTTCGTCGGCTCCGGCGGCATGGCCTGGGTCTACGAGGTCACGCGGGAGACCGACGGGCGGCGCCTCGCGCTGAAGCTCCTCCACGGGCGCTCGAGCGGCGCCGCGCTGTCGCGCTTCGCCCGCGAGGCCAAACTCGCCTCGGAGGTGTCGCATCCGGGCATCGTCGGCGTGGTGGACGTCGACCTCACCGGGGAGGGGGTGCTCTTTCTCGTGATGGAGTACGTGGACGGCAAGTCCCTCGAGCAGTACCTCGACGACGATCCCGCGATGGCCTGGTCGCTCACGGTGCTGCGGCAGATCGCCGAAGGGCTCGCCGAGGTGCACGCGCGCGGCATCGTGCACCGCGACCTCAAGCCGGCGAACGTGCTCGTCGAGGAGACGCTCTCGGGCCCCATCGGCAAGATCGCCGACTTCGGCGTCTCGATGCTCCTCGCCGAGGCGGCGGCGCGCCTGTCGCGCCCACCCGGCGAAGAGGCCGTGGCGGACGCGCGCGTCACCGGGGCCGGGCGCGTGATGGGGACGCCGACGTACATGGCGCCGGAGCTCGCCCGCGAGGGCGCGGCCGTGCACGCGTCGATCGACCTCTACGCCTTCGGCGTCATGGCGCACGAGCTGCTCGTCGGCCGTCCGCCCTTCCGCGACCCCCTCTTCGTTCGCGCCGTGCACGGCCGCTCGCTCCCGCCGCCGACGCCGCTCGCCATGGCGCGCCCGCGCCTCGACCGGCGTTTCGCCGAGCTCGTCGACCGCTGCCTCTCGCTCGACCCGCAGGCCCGCCCGACCGCGCAGGAGGCCGCCCGCGTGCTGAAGGAGGTCCGCCTCGACGTCGAGCCGACCTCGGTTCCGAGCGTGCGCGCTCAGCCGCGTCCGTAGTGCTTCTTGTACCGGTTGATGAGCGCGTTGGTGCTCCCGTCGTGCGACGTGACCGGGCCCTTGCTCTCCAGCTCCGGCTCGATCTTCTTCGCGAGCTGCTTGCCGAGCTCCACGCCCCACTGATCGAAGCTGAAGATGTCCCACACGATGCCCTGCGTGAAGATCTTGTGCTCGTACATGGCGACGAGCATCCCCAGCGTCTTCGGCGTCACCTTCGTGAAGAGGATCGACGTCGTCGGACGATCGCCGGGGAACGTCTTGTGGGGGACGAGCTCGTTCACCCGCTCGGGCGAGAGCTTCTGCGCGACGAGCTCGGCGCGCGCCTCCTCCGGCGTCTTGCCCTTCATGAGGGCCTCGGTCTGCGCGAAGTAGTTCGCGAGGAGCACCTCGTGGTGCTTGCCGAGCTCGTTGTGCGTCTCGAGCGGCGCGAGGAAGTCGCACGGGATGACGCGGGTTCCCTGGTGGATCAGCTGATAGAACGCGTGCTGTCCGTTCGTCCCCGGCTCGCCCCAGACGATGGGGCCCGTCGTGTAGTCGTCGATGAAGCGGCCTTCGCGGTCGACCCGCTTGCCGTTGCTCTCCATGTCGCCCTGCTGGAAGTACGCGGCGAAGCGCGCCATGTACTGGTCGTAGGGGAGGATGGCGTGCGTCTGCGCGCCGAAGAAGTTCATGTACCAGACGCCCAGCATGCCGAGGACGACGGGCACGTTCTTCTCCATCGGCGCCGTGCGGAAGTGCTCGTCCATGGCGTGCCCGCCCGCGAGGAAGTCCTCGAACGCGTCCGCGCCGATCATCAGCTCGATCGGGAGGCCGATGGCGCTCCACAGCGAGTAGCGCCCGCCGACCCAGTCCCAGAAGCCGAACATGTTGTTCGTGTCGATGCCGAACTTCTTCACCTCCTCGGTGGCCGTCGAGACGGCGACGAAGTGCTTGGGCACGGCGGCGTCGGTGCCGAGCTTCTCGACGAGCCACGCGCGGGCGCTCTTCGCGTTCATGAGCGTCTCCTGCGTCGTGAACGTCTTGCTCTCGACGATGAAGAGGGTCTGCTCGGGGTCGACGACCTTCAGCGCCTCGGCCAGGTGCGTCCCGTCGACGTTCGAGACGAAGTGCGCGCGCATCTCGGGGTGCCAGTAGGGCTTCAAGGCGAGGGACGCCATGACCGGGCCGAGGTCGCTGCCCCCGATGCCGATGTTCACGACGTCCGTGATGCGCTTGCCGGTGTGCCCCTTCCAGGCGCCGCTACGGACCTTGTCCGTGAAGCCGCGCATCTTCGCGAGCACCGCGTTCACCTCCGGCATCACGTCCTTCCCGTCGACGAGGATGGGCCGGTTCGAGCGGTTGCGGAGCGCCACGTGGAGGACGGCGCGGTCTTCCGTGCGGTTGATCTTCTCGCCCGCGAACATCCTGTCGCGCCACTCGAAGACCTTCGCCTGGCGCGCGAGGTCGAAGAGGAGCTTCATCGTCTCGCCCGTCACCCGGTGCTTGGAGAAGTCGACGAGCACGTCTTCCACCTCGAGCGACAGCTTCTCGAAGCGCCGGTCGTCCCGGGCGAAGAGATCGCGGACGTGGGTGTCGCGCATGCTGGCGTGGTGCTGGGTGAGGGCCTTCCAGGCGGGCGATTCGGTGAGCGCGCTCATGGTCTCTCCTTGCGTGCGGGAGGGGGAGGATATGGGCGGGAGGCCGGGTTTGAACATACTGCCCTCGTTCCGCGGGAAAGAGGACGAGGCCGCTCGCCCGGGCTATGTTGTTCCGATCGCATGCCGCAGCGGAGAATGCTGGTGGGGCGCGTCCTCTGCGTCGCGTGGCGCGCGCCCGAGCCGGACGACCTCGTCGCGGTCATCGGCGAGCTCCGGCAGGCCCACGCGAGGCTGAACCGCAGGCTCCTCTACCTCTCCGTCATCGGACCGAAGTCGCTCCCCGAGGGCAAGGTCCGCGACGCGCTGGTCGGCTTCTACCGGGACATCCTCACCTACTGCGACTCCATGCACGTCGTGCTCGAGGGCAACGAGTTCGAGCTCTCGATCAAGCGCAGCGTCATCGCCAACGTCCTGCTCGTCGTGCAGGGCCGTGGCCGCGTCTTCATCGAGAACACCCTCGAACGCGTGCGCGAGGTCGCCCCGCTCGAGGTTCGCACCGAGCTGGCCGAGGCCGCGCGCGTGGCGGCGTCGACGAATCACTTCGCCTTCGCGCGGAGCGAGCCCCCGGTGCGCGCCAAGGGGTAGCGCAGCGCCGCCGAGGCCGGACGCCGGGCGCCATTTTCGCTCCTATTTCGCCCTGCCCCCCCGGCGCGTTCTACCTTTCGTCGGACGATGGCTTTCCTGCGGTGGCTGGCGCCCGTCCTGCTCGCCCTCGGCGTGGCCTGGCTCGTCGCCGGTGGCGGCGCGTGTGGGCGCGAGGCGTCGCCTCAGCTCGTGCAGGTGCTCGACATGGCGCCGCGCGAGGTCGAGGTCGGCGAGCGCGTGAACCTCGTCGGGGAGGGCTTCCCGCCGGGCAAGCCCGCGCGCGTGACCTTCCGCGGGACGCTGCTCCGCCCGGGCGAGCGCCCGGATCACGGCGCCGAGGTCGTGACGACGGGCGCCGTCCTCGGGCCCGAGCACGTGGAGGTCGGCTTCAGCGAGGCGACGCAGGCGCTCTTCTGCGGGGCGGGCGACCGCGCCGTGCACACGACGTTCGAGGGCGACGTGGAGGTCGCGTTCGCCGCCGCGGCCCCGGGCGCCCCCCCCATCGCCGGTGTGCTTCGCCGCGTGACGCTCGACGTCCGCCCCGGCTCGGCGGCGTCCAACACGGAGGGCGACCGCGAAGGGCAGCGCGTCCTGACGTGGCTGGGGTTGCAAGCGGCGAGCAGCCCGTCGGGGCTGGCCGTCGAGGCCGTGAGCCCTGGATCACGCGCGGATCTCGCCGGCATCGCGCCGGGGGACGTGCTGGCGAGCTTCGACGGCGTGCGGGTCGGGTCGCCGGCCGACGTCGTGCCCGCGCCGGGCGAGCGTGACGCCGTGGTCGGAGTGAGGCGCGGCGGGTCGCCCACCGAGTCCATCAAGACGGTCGCGGTGGACGGCTTCCGGCACGCGCCCCCCGCGGAGCTGCTCGCGGCGGCGCTCATCGCCATCGCCGCGCTGGCCATCGTGTTCCTGTTCGCCGCGCCGCTGCGCCCGTCGCTCGCGGCGCCCCTCCAGCGCGCCGTCTCGCGCCTGCGCTCGACCCGGGCCGGAGCGCGCCGCGTCGCGGGCTCGTCCGCGTGGGATCGTGGCCTCGCGTCGCTCTCGGCGGCCGCCCGCGACGCTCTCCCGCCTGCGGGCGTCCCGGCCGTCGTCGACGTGCTCGCGTGCGCTCTGCTCGCGGCCATGCCGTTCGGCCAGTACCTCGTCGCGGCGCAGCTCGACGTGGGCCTCCTCTTCGTGGCAGCGGCCACCGCGCTCGCGACCGCGGCCCTCGTCGCCGCGCCGTCGCCCTGGAGCGGAGCGCGCGCCGCGGCCCACGTCGCGTGGCAGCACCTCCCGGCGGCCGTCGCCGTCATCAGCGTCGTCCTCACCACCGGATCGCTCCGGGTGCAGGAGATCGAGCACGCCCAGGGCGGCTGGCCGTGGGACTGGCTCGCCTTCCGGAGCCCAGCGGCGCTCGTGGCCTTCGCCCTGCTCCTCGCCTGCGCACGCATCGAGCCGGGGGCGGCCGAAGGCGTCTCCGGTCTCCGCTCGAAGCTCGAGCAGGGCGCGCCGGCGGCGCGGGCGCAGCGCGGGCCGTGGCTCGAGGCGGCGTGCAGGGCGCACAGGCTCGTCGTCGCGGGGCTGGCGAGCGCGCTCTTTCTCGGCGGGTGGCTCCTCCCGGGGCTCTCCCCGGCGGCGCAGGACGCTCGACCCGCCCTGGAGCTCGCCGGCGCAGCGTGGATGCTCGGAAAGACCTGGGGGCTGGTCGTGCTCCTGGCATGGTCGCGAACCGCCCTGCCGCACCGCCGGCTCGGCGAAGGCACGCGCCGGACCGCGCTCGCCCTCGTGCCCCTCTCCATCGCGGTGCTCATCGCGACGGCCGCCTGGACGTGGTGGAGCCCGGTCGGCCCCGCGCAGCTCCTGGTCAGCGCGACCCTGGTGGGCGCCGTGGCGCTCGCGGGCCTCGCGCTGGCGCACCGCGTCCGGTACGGCCTCGGCGCGCCGGGCGGCGAGGGCCACCTGAGCCCATTCCTTTGACGGCTGACCCACGCGGCCGTGGGCAATCCGCACCCGACGCCGTAGCCTGTAGCCTGACTTCCGCCGATGCCTGACTACGCAGGAACGCTCCAGCGTCTCGCCCTCTCGCGGACCCTGTGGCTCGTCGTCGCGTGGCCGCTCGTCGGCCTCCTCTGGCAGCTCGCCGTCTCCCGGCGTCGCATCGCGCGCGCGGGTGACGCCGGCGCCGTCCTTCGCGAGCTCGCGTCGGCGCGCGCGGCAGGGCTCGGGTGCATCGCGCTCACCGCCACGGCGACCCTCGGCCACGCGCTCCTGCTGGCCCGCCTCCCGGTCGGGGCGCGCGCCCTCTTCGAGCCGGTCGCGCGGGGAGCCCGCTTCGGCGACGTCGACGCGGGCGTCGTGATGCTCCTCGACCCGCGGGCCCTCGCCGCGTGCGGGCTGGTCTGCGCCGTCACGCTCGGCGCGGGCGTCGTCCTGGCCACGCGCCCCGCCCCGGAGCGCGGCTGGCGTCCCTGGGCGTGGCTGCAGCTGGCGCTGGCCGGGGCGCTCGTGTCGGTGCTCGCCGACGGGTTCCTGACGGTGGCCGTCGGCTGGGCGCTCGCGTCGGCGGCCGGCGCCTGGCTCGCGGGCTGGCACGACCCGCGCGTCGGCGTCGTCGCCGGGACGCGCGGGGCCGCTGCCCTCGCCGCGATGCTCGTCGGATCGGCCCTGCTCTTCTGGGGCTTCGGCGGGTCCTGGGACGAAGACGGCTACACGCCCGAGGTGCACCCCCGCGTCGTGACCGTCGATGTCGGCGCGGTCCCCGGCCAGGCTGCGCTGACGATGACGAGCCTCGCCGGCGCCGCCGTCTTCCTCGACGACGCCCGCGTGGCGTCCCTCCACGCCCCCTTCATGCGCGCCACGCTCGCGCCCGGCCCCCACGCACTCCTCATCCGCCCCGGGGACGGCGCGGACGACACGGTCTTGCCGCGCGTCGAGGCGGCGCCGGGCCACGCGCTCGCCCTCGTCCCGCTCGGGCCCACGCTCTCGTTTCACACGATGGCCGACGAGCTGAGCCTCCGGGACCACGAGGGCACGCCCGTCGTGCGTCACGTCGTCGAGGAGCACCTCGGCCCCGGGGGCTTCGCCGTCGTGGCGGGGGCGCTGCTCTCGCTGCTCGCGGCGGCCGGCGCCATGAGCGCATGGTCCCCTCCGGTCGCGGCGCCGCGCGTCCTCGTGGCCGCGGCGGCCGGCGGGACCACCTCGGTCCTCGGGCCGTTCCTGCTCGTGCGCCTCGCCTTCCTCTTTCCCTCGGCCCAGCACACCGCGACCGTGGTCACGTCGGTGGGCGCGGCGACCCTGCTCGCGGCCGTCTGGAACGCGCTCGGGCACACGGGGCTCCGGCGGTGGCTCGTCTTCGTCGCGGGGGCGCCCGCGGGCCTCACGTGCGTCGCGCTCGGGCTCGGGGACGTCGTCGCGGCGCTCGGGGTGATGGTCGTGTCGGGCGCGGCGGCCGCGGCGGCCTACCTCGTCGCGGCCCGCCGGGGCGAGGACGACGCGGCCATCGACGAGGCGGCCCGCGGCTCGCTCGACGACGCGCTCCTCGCCCGCGTGCCGGCCCGCCTCGGCGAGCTGCTGGCCAGCATGGAGCGCTGGGTGGTCGGATCGGTGCTGTCGGCGGTCGGGGGGACGGCGCGGATCGCCGCCTGGACGCTGGCGCGCGCCGACGAGCACCTCGTTTCCCTGCCGGGAGACACCGCCGCGTCCCGGGTCGAGCGGGCGGCGCAGACCGTCGAGCCGTGGGTGGGCGTGCCCCTGTCGCGCGTGGCCTGGGCGCTGCTGACGCTGGGCGCGCTGGCGACGTTTCTCCACGCCGTGTGGCCGGGCTGAGCCGCGATGCGCCTCCCGGTCCTCGTTCGTGCGCTCCTCGCGACGCTCGTGCTCCTCGTCGCGGTGACCCCCGCGCCGTCCGCGCGGGCGGCCGGTGGCTCGCGGGCGGCCGGACGCGTCGCGCTGTCCTTGCCGGGAGGGGCGAGCGGGCCCCTCGTGCTGACGCCGGGGCAGGGCGGTTGGGTGGGGCAGCTCACCATCGCGAACGTCGGCGCGGAGCCGCTCATCGTGTCGCGCGTCGCCATCCGCGGCGACGAGGACGACGTCCGCTCGCCCGCGCGCCTCGGCGTCCGCTTCGTCGACGGCGCCGCCACGAGCGCCACCCTCGCGCCGGGCGCCTCGAAGGACGTCGTCGTCTCGTGGATGCCCGATAGGGACCCGCGCGTCCGCCAGGCCTTCGGTCACGTGGTCGTGACGTCGACCGACGAGGAGGCCGGGGAGGTCGCGATGGGCTTCCGCGCGCAGGTGCCGACGGAGCTCCGCGGGGTCGGCGCGCACGTCCTCTCGCTGCTGGTCGGGCTCCCGCTCCTCGTCGTGCTCGTCGCCGCGGCGGCCCGGCTCGCCCGGCGGCGCGACGAGCCGCTCGTCCGGATCGTGGCGATCGTCGTGGCGTCCGTCCAGGTGCTGCTCGCGCTCTGGGCCTGGGCGCGCTTCGTGCCGGACGTCGGGCGCGCCGACGGCAACGACGGCTTCCAGTTCGTCGAGCACGCCGTCTGGGTGCGCTCGCTCGGCGCCGAGTGGTACCTCGGGGTCGACGGCGTGAGCATCGCGCTCGTCGTCCTCGCCGCCTCGCTCGGGCTCGTGTCGCTCGTCGTCGCGCGCCCCGTCGACCTGCGCGGGGACGCCTACCACGCCGCGCACGCCCTGCTCCTGTCGAGCGTCGTCGCGGCGCTGGTCGGGCTCGACCTCATCGTGGTCTTCGCGGCGTGGCAGGTGATGCTCGTCGCGCTCGTCATGCTCGTCGGCGGCTGGGGCGGGGCGCGCGGCGAGCACGCGGCGGCGAAGCTGGCGACCTACGGCGCCGTCGGCTCGGCGGCGATGCTGGGGGCGTTCGTCGCCCTCTCGCGCGCCTCGGGCCGCACCTTCCTCGTCGACGGCACGGCCGTCCTGCACACCCTCTCCATCCCGGAGCTCGCCCGCACCTCGTTCGCCGCGAGGGGGCCCCTCCTCGGGGTGCCCTTCGTCGAGGCGGTCTGGGTGCTCCTCTTCGTGGCCGTGGCGATCGCGACGCCGCTCGTCCCGCTTCACGGGTGGCTGCCCGACGCGCTCGAAGAGGCGCCGCCCGGCGTGGCCATCGTCCTCGGCGGCGTCGTGGTTGCGCTCGGGCCCTACCTGCTCGTCCGCGTGGGGCTCGGCGCGATGCCCGAGGGGGCCCGCTGGGCGGGGGCCTCGATGGCGGCGCTCGGCGTCCTCTCGGTGGCCTACGGCGGCCTGTGCGCCATGGCGCAGCGCGACCTCCGGCGCTTCGTGGCGTACGCGTCGCTCGCGAGCGGCGGCGCGTGCCTCTTCGGCGTCGGCGCGTTCACCTCGCAGGGCATCGCCGGAGCGCTGGCGGGGCTCTTCGCGCACGGGCTGGCGGCCGCGATGCTCCTCGGCGTGGCCGGGGCGCTCGAGCGGCGCGTGAGGACGTGCGAGCTCGCGGAGCTCGGCGGCCTGCTCGGGGAGACCCCGGGCCTCGCGGCGGTCACCGCGGTGGGGCTGGCGGTGTCCCTCGGCGTCCCGGCGCTCGCGGGGTTCTGGGGCCCCCTCCTCGCGCTGCTCGGCGGCTTCACCCGGCACCCCGTCCTCGCCGGCGTGATGGCCCTGACCCTCGTCGCCTCGGCGGCGGCGCACCTCCGCGTCGGGCGCATGATGCTCCTCGGGCGGGTCGGCGCCGCCCGCCGCGGCAGCCCGCTGCTGGAGCCCTTCGGCGGGCTGATGCCGGACGCGACGCCCCGCGAGCTCGCCGCGTTCATCCCGCTCGCCGTGCTCGCGCTGCTCCTCGGCCTCTGGCCCGTGCCGCTGCTCTCCTCGATGGCGGCCGGTGTGCGCGATGTGAGCGCCACCGTCGAGCCGTCCTCGCCGGAAGGCGCGCCTTAGGGAGCGCGTCCGCCGTGCCGTTCCTCGGAGGTGGGCGATGGCCCGCGAGGAGCGTCGATGGCGAGAGCATGGATCGTGTGGGTGGTGGTGGCGGTGCTCCTGTCGGCGCGGAGCGCCGGGGCGTTCGAGCTGAAGAAGGCCGCCAACGGCCAGACGGTTCACTGGGGAGGGCCGACGATGACGTTCGTCGTCGACCCCAGCCTCGAGGCGGCCGTGCCCGGCGGAGGGGCCGCGGTGGCGAGCGCCCTGGCGGCGTGGAGCGGCGTGTCGGGCGCCCCGGAGCTCACGTGGACGGCGGGGCCCGGCGGAGGGAAAGCGGCGGTCGACGGGGTGAACACGGTGCTCCTCGCGCCGGAGGGGTTCGCGCCCGCCGGCGCCGCCCTGGCCGTGACGGTGGTCACCTTCGACGACGACACGGGCGAGATCCTCGACGCGGACATCGTCGTGAACGGCGTGTACGCCTTCGCGGTGCTCGCCGCGGACGCGCGCTCGGCGGGAGCGGCTCCGATGCCGCTGGAAGGCCCGACGAGCTTCGACCCGGCCGCGGGCCCGTTCGACATCCTGCACGTCCTCGCCCACGAGACCGGGCACGCGCTCGGACTCGGCGACGTGTCCACCGATGACGCGGTGATGTACCTCTACACGTCGGCCGGCGACGCGGCGTACCGGGGGCCGGTGAGCGACGACGCGGCCGGGCTCGAGGCGCTCTACGGCGAACGGCGTACGGGCTGCAGCAGCGCCAGCGTCGCGGGCTCGCCGGCCGGTGAACGCGGCGACGGGCTGGTCACGGTCGCCCTGGCGCTCGCCGCCGGCTGGGCAATGAGGCGCCGCGGCGGCCGGCAGCCGGGACGCTCTTAAGGCCGGCCCGCCTGCGCCCGTAACCAAGGACGAGGGACGACGATGGTGACGAGCTGGAAGCCGGAGGCGAGCGAGGCGCGGCGGGGGCACCTGCGGGTGGTCCGGGACGACGTGTCGGGGCTCCTGGCGCACGACCTGAAGACGCCGCTCGCGGCCATCGCGATGAACCTCGAGTTCGCCCTCGGCGAGCTCGGGCCGAACGCGCCCGCGTCGGTTCGCGGCGCCCTCGAGGACTGCCGCGACTCGAACCAGGACGCCGTCGTGCTCGTCACCGACGTCGTCGAAGCGCTTCAGCTCGCGTCCGGCCAGCGCCGGCCCCACCTCGCGCCCGTCGACGTGCAGGGACTCCTCGGCGCGGCGGTGCAGCGCGCATCGCGGGGCGCCGCCGCCCGCGGGGCGACGCTCGTGTGGACCGCCGAGCCGACGACGATCCACGGCGACGTCGATCTGCTCGAACGGGCGCTCGGCCGCCTGCTCGACCGGGGGCTGCGCTACGCGCGCGCGGGCGGTTCGCTCCGCGTGTCGCTGAAGCAGCGCACCATCGCCATCCGCGTCGTCAACCCCGACGGCGCCGTCATGCTGCTCGACTCCGAGGTGGCCGCGCAGTCGCTCGCGACGCACTTCGCCGACGCCGTCCTCCGTGCCCAGGGGGGTTCCCTGCGGACGGAGCTCGACGCCGACGGCGCGATGGTCTTCGTCGTCTCGCTACCGTCCTGACCGCGCCCTCCGCCCGTCAGTCCTTCAGCGCCTCGGCTCCGCCGATGATCTCCATCAGCTCCTTCGTGATCGCCGCCTGCCGGGCGCGGTTGTAGGACAGCGTGAGCCGCGCGATCATCTCCTTGGCGTTGCGCGTCGCCGCGTCCATCGCCGTCATCTGCGCGCCGAAGAAGCTCGCCTGGCTCTCGAGCAGGGCGCGGAGCACGCTGATCTCCACGTACATCGGCACGAGCCGCTCGAGCAGCGCCCGCTGCGTCGGCTCGAAGATGTACTCGCTCGGCCCCACCGCCCCGGCTCCTCCGGCCGCGTGGGCCACGTTCGGGGCCTCGCCGGTCGCCGGGCCCTCGCCCAGCGGGAGCAGCCGGTCCACGGCCACGACCTGCGTCATCGCGCTCTTGAAGCCCGTGTACACGATGTAGACCGCGTCGAACTCGCCCTTCTCGAAGCGGGGGACCAGCCAGCGCGCCACGAGCCGCGCCTTCTGCAGGTCGAGCCCGTCGTAGATGCGCGGGAAGTCCTGCACGATCGTCGCGCCCCGGCGCGTCAGGTACTCGCGGCCCTTGCGCCCGAGCGTCGCGAACACCACGTCGACCTGCGCGTCCTTCTTCTCGCGCCACGCCCGCTCGGTGTTCTTGTTGATGTTCGTGTTGAGCCCCCCGCAGAGCCCCCGGTCGGCCGAGAGCACGAGGTAGAGGGCCTTCTTCTCCGGGCGGCGGGCCAGCAGCGGGTGCAGCTCGACGTCCGTCGTCTCCGCGGCGGCCGTCATCGTGCCCGCGACGGCGTGCAGCACCTCGCCGGTCTTCACCGCGTACGGGCGCATCGCGACGATCCGCTGCTGGGCGCGCGTCAGCCGCGCCCCGGCGACCATCTTCATGGCCCGCGTGATCTTCTGGGTCGCCTTGGTGCTCGCGATCCGCTTCCGGATCGCCTTGAGAGAGGGCATGGTGCGCGCCTCCCCTCAGGCCTTGTCGCCGAACGCCGTGGAGAACTCCTCGAGCGCCTTCTTGAGGGTCTTCTCCGTCGCGTCGTCGAGCTGCTTCTTCGTCCGGAGCGTCTCGTAGACCTCGGGGTACTTCTTCTCGATGAAGTCGGCGAGGCCCTTCTCGTAGGCGGCGACCTGCCCGAGGGCGAGCTTGTCGGTGTACCCCTTGGTCGCCGCGTAGATGATGACGATCTGCTTCTCGACCGGGAGCGGGACGTACTGGCCCTGCTTCAGGATCTCGACCAGCCGCGCGCCGCGCTCGAGCTGATCGCGCGTGACCTTGTCGAGATCCGACGCGAACTGCGCGAACGCCGCCATCTCGCGGTACTGCGCGAGCTCGAGCTTGATGCGCCCGGCGACCGACTTCATCGCCTTGACCTGGGCGCTGCCGCCGACGCGCGAGACGCTGATGCCGACGTTGATGGCGGGACGCACCCCCGAATAGAAGAGGTCCGTCTCGAGGAAGATCTGCCCGTCGGTGATCGAGATGACGTTCGTCGGGATGTACGCGGAGACGTCCCCCGCCTGGGTCTCGATGACCGGGAGCGCCGTCAGCGACCCCCCGGACCGGGGGTTGCGCAGAAGGTGGAAGCCGTCGCCCTTCTCCTTGAGCTCGTGGTCGGCCGCGTGCTTTCCGAGCTCGCCCTTGTGGATCTTCGCGTCCCCCCGCTTCTCCCACTCGGTCACGTCGCTCTTCACGACGACGAACTCGTCGGCCATCTTGGCCGCGCGCTCGAGGAGGCGCGAGTGGATGTAGAAGACGTCGCCCGGATACGCCTCGCGCCCCGGCGGACGGCGCAGGAGGAGCGACAGCTGGCGATACGCGACGGCCTGCTTGGAGAGGTCGTCGTAGATGCAGAGCGCGTGGCGGCCCGAGTCGCGGAAGTACTCGGCCATCGTGACGCCCGTGTAGGGGGCGATGAACTGGAGGGGCGCCGTCTCGCTCGCGCCGGCGAAGACGACGGTCGTGTACTCCATCGCCCCGTACTGCGTCAGCTTGTCGACGACGCTCGCGACGGTCGACTGCTTCTGGCCGATGGCGACGTAGAAGCAGTAAACGCCCTGCCCCTTCTGGTTGATGATCGTGTCGAGCGCGACGGCGGTCTTGCCCGTCTGGCGGTCGCCGATGATGAGCTCGCGCTGCCCGCGCCCGATGGGGACGAGCGCGTCGATGGCCTTGATGCCCGTCTGCAGCGGCTCCTTCACCGGCTGCCTCGCGAGGATGCCCGGCGCCTTGATCTCGACGCGGCGGCGGTGCGGCGTCTCGATGGGGCCCTTGCCGTCGATGGCCTGCCCGAGCGCGTTGACGACGCGGCCGACGAGCCCCTCGCCCACCGGAACGTCGAGGATGCGGCCCGTCCGCTTGACGACCGACCCCTCCTTCACGTTCGCCACGTCGCCGAAGCACGCCGCGCCGACGTTGTCCGACTCGAGGTTCAGCACGAGGCCCATCAGGTTGCCCGGGAACTCGAGGAGCTCGCCCGCCATCGCCCCTTCGAGGCCGAAGACGCGCGCGATGCCGTCACCCACGCTGAGGACGGTGCCCGTCTCGGTCGTCAGGGCGGCCTTCTCGTAGTTCTGGATCTGCTTCTTGATGATGGAGGAGATCTCTTCGGCGCGAAGCTGCATGGCTCTCTTCTTCTCTCGTTATGTCCGCCCGCGAGTGCGCGCGGTACCGGAACTAGGCCGGGGGCATCAGGGAATCTTTGATCGACTGCAGGCGCGTGCGGAGCGAGCCGTCGAGGATGCGGTCGCCGATGCGCGTCACGACGCCGGCGATGAGCAGCGGGTCCGTCTTCCGGTCGACGACGACCTTCTTGCCCGTCATCTTCTCGAGCTGCGCCTGCAGGCGCCCGTAGTACGCCTCGCTGAGAGGCGCCGCCGTCGTCACCTCGGCGCGGACGACCCCCTTGCGGGCGTCGGCCAGCTCCCGCAGGAACCGCGCGACGTACGGCAGCGTCGCCATCCGCCGGCGGTCGACGAGCAAGAGCAGCGCGTGACGCGTCGTCGGCGTCGCGCCGATCTGCTCGGCCAGCTCGCCGATGACCGCCTTCTTCATGGGAAGGCCGACGAGCGGGTTCTCGACCGCGTTGCGCAGCTCCGGGCTCGTTTCCCAGGCTTGCGCGACCGTGGCCACCTCCTCGACGAGGCGGTCGAGCGTCCCGGTCTCCGCCCCCAGCTCGAGCAGGGCCTTCGCGTAACGGCGCGCGACGATGGAGACGCTCACGACGCGGTCTCCTCGGTCGGCGCCATCGAGTGGTGCCCGGTCTTCTTGCCGCCCAGATCGGCGAGGTAGTCCTCCGCCATGCGCTCCTGGTCCGCCGCCGTCACCCGTTTCTTCAGCAGCTCCTCGGCCGCGCCGACCGCCGCCTCGACGGTGTCCCGCCACAGGTCCTGGCGGATCTGCTTCAGCTCCTGGTCGACGAGGAACTCCGCGTCCTTGCGCATGCGCTCCGCCTTCGCCTCGGCGTCGCCCACGATGCGGTCGCGCTCGGCCTCGCCCGCCTGCACGAGCGCCGCTCGGGCGGTCTTCACCTCGAGCTCGAGGTGCTCGAGCTTGGCCTGGTAGCTCTTGGCCCGGGCCTGGGCCTCGGCCAGCATCTTGTGGGCCTCCTCGATGTCCTTCGAGATGGTGTCGCGCCGGTTCTGGAGGGCCGCCGCGATGGGCTTTCGGCCGAGCAGATAGTAGCCGGCGACGAGGATCCCGAAGTTGATGAGCATCGCCAGGTAGGGGGGCGTCGTGCCCCCGAACTCCGTCCAGTTGATGGGCGGCAGGTGCTCGGTCTCCCCGTCGGCGGCCTTGTCCTCCGCCTCGCGGGCCTCGTGCGCGGCCCTCGCGGCGCCCGGCGCAAGCAGCGTCGGAGGGGCAGGCCGGGGGTGGGAGGCGAGGTCGGGCGACTGGCCGGGCAGCGGCCTGTGGTGGTGGGGGTGCTGCGCGAACGCCCAGACGGACCACGCCGTCACGAGGAGCATCACCGCGAACGCGATGCGCCGCGCCTTCCAGCTCGTCAGCAGGCGGGGCACGTTCACGGCTGCACCTCGCGACCGAGCACGCGGCTCGCGAGGTCGCGCGCCATCGCCGTCGCGTCGCCCTTCAGCGTCGCCCGCGCCCGGTCGGCCTCGGCGTGGGCGGCGCGCTTGCCGTCGTCGAGGGTCTTCGCCGCGGAGGCGCGGACGGCGGCCAGGATCTCCTGCTCGCGCTTCATGGCCTCGACGCGGATCTTGTCCCGCTCGAGGCCCCCGGCCGTGCGGGCCTTCTCCATCTCGCCCTCGTATTTCGTGAGCGCGTGCACGGACTTCTCGTCGATCCTCCGGGCCTGGAGCTTCGCCCCGTCGATGCGTTTCTCGCGCTCCTCGAAGAGCTTGAGCATCGGGTCGAAGAGGACGGGCTTGAGGATGAGCGTGAGGACGATGAAGAGGACGACCTGGACCATGAACGTCCAGTCGACGTCGACCGTGATCGCCTGGGGCTCGGATGCGGCAAGAAGGAGCATCAGTCTCGCGCCAATAGGGGTGAAAAGTCGCGGGGGCAACTACCACTGCGACGCCCTAGTGTCTACCGCCGGGGTCGGATGGGGGCGGGCCCCTCGCGTCCCCTTCGCCGTGGGCTACCGGCGGCTGCTCTTCCGGGGGAGCATGCCCTTGCCCGCGGGCGCCAGGACGCGCTCGAGCGTGGGGGCGGACCCCCGCGGGCCGACGACGTTGACCCTCTGCAGGCGGACGTGGGCGGCGGCGTGGAGGGCGGCGTACGACGGGCGCGGAGGGGGGACCCACGGGTCGCGGCGGGCCGCCGCCTCGTCGCGGTCGAAGAGCGAGACCCGCGGGGCCCGGCGCTCGCCGGACTGGTGCAGCGGGACGGTCATGCAGTCGTCCTCCGTGTCGTCGATCCAGTCGACCGGGATCTCTTCGCGGGGCTGCCCGAGCGTCTCGAAGCGCGTCAGGGCGCCCGTGCGGACCACCGCGAGGCGGCCGTCGTCGTCGGTGTAGGCAAAGAGCATCGGCGTCCCGAGGCGCGGCATCGGCACGAGCCCGCCGTCGGCGCGCACGTCGATGGACGCGACGTACTGCGCCCCGATGCAGCGCCGCGCCGCCTGCGCCCGGGTCCGCCCCCCGAGGGTCGCGTCGGCCGCGCGCCGCTCGTGACGCAGCAGCACGCGCCGGCAGACGCCCTCCTCGTCGAGGAGGAACGTGCATCCCTCGGTCGTGGCGGCATAGGCAACGGTCACGGGTGCTCTCCCGCGCGCGAAGCAATCGGCAAGCCGCGGGAAGGGCTTCGCTATGTGCGCGACTTCGCGGGGAGACTCGGGGGCGGCAAGGGGCGGCGATGGACAGAGGCGGATCCACCGCGGGAGAGGGGGAACAGGGAGCCGGGAGAGGGGGAACAGGGAGGGAAGTTGAGAAGGAGGCTTGGGGGCGGACCCTGCGAGAGGGAAGGAGTCGGGCCTTCCCGGGCGGGAGACGGCGTCTCCTGTGCGGGAGACGGGCCTTCCTGTGCGGGAAGGGGCGTTTCCTGTGCGGGAGACGCCTCGTCCTGCGGAGGAAGGGGCGTTTCCTGTGCGGGAGACGCCTCGTCCTGTGGAGGAAGGGGCGTTTCCTGTGCGGGACGCGGACCTTCCCGTCGAGGAAGGGGCGTCTCCTGTGAAGGACGGGGGCCTTCCCGTCGAGGAAGGGGCGTCTCCTGTGCGGGAAGGGGCGTTTCCTGTGCGGGAAGCGGCGTTTCCCACGCGGGACGGCTTTGCCTTCATCCCGAGCGCACCGACGGCCCCGCTCACGACGGCGCGGCCTCGACACGTCTCCCCCCCTGACGCACGATGGTCTCCGATGAACCGCGCGCGCGTCTTCGAGAAGGCCCTGGCTCTGCCGGAGGAAGACCGGCTCGACCTCGCCGCAGAGCTTCTGGCGAAGACTCCGCCGCCGGGCATCCTCCACGAAGGCTCGGCGGAGCTTGCCGAAGCCATCGACGAGCGCATCGCCTCGGTTCGTCGCGGCGAGACCAAACCCGTCCCGGCGCGTCAGGCGCTGGCGAGGCTGAGGCGCGCGAAGTCGAGACGATGATCGCGTTCCACCCGCGCGCTCTCGCCGTCGACGATGGGCTCATCCTCATCGTGGCCCTCGCTCACGCCCGGCGCCGACCCGGCTACTGGCGGGGCAGGAGGCGCCCCTAGCCTACGAGTGCTCGTTTGGCCGCGCGATGCCGACCGCCGGCACCTTCCAGATCTCTTCCGCGTACTCCTTGATGGCGCGATCGCTGCTGAACATGCCCATCCCGGCGACGTTGCG
The DNA here is from genome assembly GCA_036501935.1 of Polyangiaceae bacterium. GTDB lineage: Bacteria > Myxococcota_A > Polyangia > Polyangiales > Polyangiaceae > Palsa-1150. The sequence goes on from DASXZL010000002.1 coordinate 42,329, forward strand.
CACCGCCGACCGCGTCCAGTCGTCCGGCCGGGCCCACGCGCGCGCCACCCGCTCCTGGCAGTCGACGTAGGCGCGGAAGTCGGCGAGCACGAAGAACGGATCGTGCTCCCTCAGCGAGCGGACGAGCGGCTCGAAGAGGCCCGCGTCGCCGCCCGAGAAGCGGCCGTCCGCGATCCACGCGAGCGCCTCGCCGAGCTCCCCGTCGGAGGCCGCCACCTTGCCCGGATCGTAGCCGCGCGCGCGAAGGGCGGAGACCTCGTCGGCGGTCATGCCGAAGAGGAAGAAGTCCGCGGCGCCCACCGCGTCGCGGATCTCGACGTTCGCGCCGTCGAGCGTGCCGATGGTGAGCGCGCCGTTCATCGCGAACTTCATGTTGCCCGTGCCCGACGCCTCGAAGCCCGCCGTCGAGATCTGTTCGGAGAGGTCCACCGCCGGGTAGATGCGCTGCGCGTTCTTCACGTTGAAGTCCGGCACGAAGACGACCCGCAAGACGCCGCGGGCCTTCGGGTCCGCCTCGAGGGCGCCCGCCACCCCGTGGATCAGGCGAATCATGAGCTTCGCCATGCGGTACCCGGGGGCCGCCTTGCCGGCGAAGAGGAACGTGCGCGGCGTCACCGTCTGCCCCGCGAGGAGGCGCCGGTAGAGGGAGACGACGTGGAGGACGGCGAGGTGCTGCCGCTTGTACTCGTGGATGCGCTTGCACTGCGCGTCGAAGAGCGTCGACGGGTCCACGGTGAAGCCGTGCGCCGAGGCGAGCCACGCGGCGAGCTCGGTCTTGTTCGCGCGCTTGACGGCGCGGAACTTCTCGCGGAAGGCGGCGTCGTCCGCGAGGGGGCGGAGCTCCGCGAGGCGCCCGAGGTCGCGCAGCCAGCCGACGCCGAGGGTCTGATCGATGAGGGTCGCGAGGCGCGGGTTCGAGAGCGCGATGAACCGCCGCGGCGTCACGCCGTTGGTCACGTTGGTGAAGCGCTCGGGGTACATCTCGGCGAAGTCCCGCAGCACGGTCTCGCGAAGGAGGCGCGAGTGCAGCGCCGCGACGCCGTTGACGGTGTGGCTCCCGACGACGGCGACGTGGGCCATGCGGACGGCCTTCTCGCCCCGCTCGTCGACGAAGGACATCCGCGCGACGCGCGCCTCGTCCCCCGGGAAGCGCGCGCGCACCTCGTCGAGGAAGCGCCGGTTGATCTCGTAGACGATCTCGACGTGCCGCGGGAGCAGGCGCGCGAAGAGCGAGAGGGGCCACGTCTCGAGCGCCTCGGGCATCAGCGTGTGGTTCGTGTAGCCGAAGCTCCGCAGGGTGATGCTCCACGCCTCGTCCCACCCGAGGCCGTGGACGTCGATGAGCAGGCGCATGAGCTCCGGCACGCCGAGCGTCGGGTGGGTGTCGTTCAGCTGGATGGCGAACTTGTCGGCGAACTCGTGGATGGTCGCGCGCTGGCAGAGGATGCGGATGCAGTCCTGCAGGGCGCACGACACGAAGAAGTACTCCTGCTCCAGCCGGAGCTGTTTGCCGGCCATCCCCTCGTCGTTCGGGTAGAGCACCTTGCTGATGTTCTCGCTCCTCACCTTGTCGACGACCGCCCGCCAGTAATCGCCGTGCTGAAAGGCATCGAGGTCGAACTCCTCGACCGCGACGGCCGACCAGAGGCGCAGGAGGTTCGTGTTCGCGGTCGCGTAGCCGAGCACCGGCGTGTCGTAGGGGACGCCCTTGACGACGCGCTCGGGGATCCACCGCACTTGCAGCTTGCCCGCGGCGTCGGTCGCCTGCTCCACGTGCCCGCCGAAGCCCACCGGGTGCTCGATCTCGAAGCGCCGCACCTCCCAGGGGTTTCCCGCGCGCAGCCAGCGGTCCGTCACCTCGACTTGCCAGCCGTCCCGGATGACCTGGTCGAAGATCCCGAACTCGTAGCGGATGCCGTGGCCGAAGGCGGGGCGATCGAGCGTCGCGAGCGAATCCATGTAGCAGGCGGCGAGGCGTCCGAGGCCGCCGTTGCCGAGCCCCGGCTCCTCTTCGTGCTCGAGCAGCGCGTCGTAGCGGAGGCCGATCGAGCTCATGGCGGCCCTCACGGCCGGCTCGATGCCGAGGTTGCCGACGTTGTGCCCGAGCTGAGGGCCCATGAGGTACTCGGCCGAGAGATAGACGACCGTCCGGTGCTTGCCGTCGAGGTAGCTGCGCGCGGAGCTCACCCACCGGTGAAGGAGCCGGTCGCGGACGACGTAGGAGAGGGCGAGGTAGCAGTCGTTGGTCGTGGCGACGCCCGGGAACTTGGCGAGCTCGAAGAAGAGCTTGGCCTTGAAGTCGCGGGCGATCGACGCGGCGTCGTTCCCGAGGGAGATGTCCTTCTCGTCGACACCGTGCGTCTGCGGGTACGAGACCATCCAGGCCCCCTCTCGTCGTGTGGGTCAGCGTTTCTTCTTCGGCGCGGTCGTGTAGGGCTTCTGCGGGGCGCTGCGGCTCGCGACGAGCACCGGGGCGCCCGAGTGCATCTCGGGGACGACGCTCTTCAGGCTCTCGGAGCCGGCGAACCCGGCGAGGTCGCCCGGGTGCTCGTCCATCCAGGCGCTGAACCGCTTCCAGAAGGCGATGGCCTCCTCGTCGGGGAGGGGCTCGCCGTCGATGAGCACGCGGAGCAGGCTCACGGCGCGGCCTCAGTGACCCGGGGTGGGGGCGAGATCGGCGAGGATCTCCTGCGCGTGCACGGCGACGTCGACCTTGCGGTACACCTTGCGGACCTTCCCGTCGGCGCCGACGACGATGGTCTGGCGCTTGTGGTAGCTCTCGAAGGGGACGCCGTACTTCTTGCCGATGGAGCCGTCGGCGTCCGTGATGAGGAGGAACGGCAGCTTCCAGTGGGCGACGAACGCCTTGTGGGAGTCGAGCGAATCGGCCGAGACGCCGACGAGGACCGCGCCGGTCTTCGCGAGCGGAACCCAGGCGTCGCGGAAGGAGCAGGCTTCCTTGGTGCAGCCCGGGGTTTCGTCCTTCGGATAGAAGTAGAGGACGACCTGCTTGCCGGCGAGCGCGGCGATGTGGACGGTGGAGCCGTCCTGCGCGGTGGCGGTGAAGTCGGGCGCGGTCTGGCCGACGAGGGGATCGGCGGAGGAAGGGGCGGCCGCCGAGGCGGAGGAGGGCGCGGACGCCGGAGAGGGCGCGGCCGCGAGGGAGGACGCGGGCGCGGGTGCGAGGGAGGGCGCGGGCGCGGGGGAGAGCGCGGCCGAGGAGGGGGCGGCGGGGTCGGGCGCGGACGGGGAGGCGCCGCAGGCGACGAGGGGGAAGGTGCTGGCGGCGAGGGAAAGGAGGACGAGGAGGGGCGCGCTCATGGCGCCGGGCATCCTACAGGATCCCGAACTCCTTGAGCCGGCGGTAGAAAGTTCGGCGGGGGACGCCGATCATCTTGGCGGCGGCGAGCCGGTTCCAGTTGCAGGCCGTGAGGGCGCTGAGGATGCGCTCGCGCTCGGCGGCCTTGAACTCGGTCTGGCTGGCGGCGCGTCCGGGGGCCGGCTGGCCGGGCGAGAGGACGGTGCGGCCGCGCGCGTCGCTCGGGGGCGTCGAGCGGGCGGCGGCGTGCGCGCCGGCGTGGAGCGGGGCAGGGAGCTCGACGTCCTCGGCGGGGATGTCGGTCTTGTCGCTCATGAGCCACGCGCTGAGGAGGACGTGCTCGAGCTGGCGGACGTTCCCCGGCCACGGGTACGCGCAGAGCTTCCGCAGGGCGTCGCGCGAGATGGTCTTGCGGTCGCGCCGGTAGCGGGCGGCGAAGATGGAGAGAAAGTGGTCGATGAGCGGCGGGATGTCGTCGACGCGCTCGCGCAGCGGCGGGACGTGCATCTCGACGACGTGGAGGCGATAGAAGAGGTCCTCCCGGAAGGTCCCCTCGGCGACCATCTGGGCGAGATCGCGGTTGGTCGCGGCGATGACGCGCACGTCGACCGGGTCCTCGTTCGTGCCGCCGACGGGCCGCACGGTCTTCTCCTGCAGCACGCGGAGGAGGCCCGACTGCATCTTCTGGGGCATCTCGCCGATCTCGTCGAGGAGCAGCGTCCCGCCGTCGGCCTCCTGGAAGAGGCCCCGGCGGTCGCGGTCGGCGCCCGTGAAGGCGCCGCGCATGCTGCCGAAGAGCTCCGACTCGAGGAGGTTCGCCGGGATGGCGCCGCAGTTGACGCCGAGGAAGGGCTTTTTCCCGCGTGGCCCGGCGTTGTGCACGGCGCGCGCGACCATCTCCTTGCCCGTCCCGCTCTCGCCGGTGATGAGCACCGGGATATCGGTGTCCTTCACGCGGTCGATGAGCGCGTACACGCGCCGCATCGCGCCGCTCGTCCCGACGAGGCCCGCGTACCCGAAGTGGCTCCGCAGCTCGGCGCGCACTTGCTTCAGGTCCCGCCGCGCCTCGGCGAGCTGCTCGGTGCGTTTGCCGAGGAGCCGGGCCAGCTCGTCCCTCGCGGCGGCGAGGTCGACGTTGGCGCGGGCGAGGGCGTCGGCGCGCTCGCGGTTCTCGGCGAGGAGCCGCGCGTTCTCGATCGCGATGGCGGCCTGGTCGGCGAAGGCGGCGAGCGTCGGCAGCTCCTGCTCGAAGCGGACGCCCGGGCGCATGCGCGTCTCCACGTAGAGGACGCCGATGGTGCGGCCGAGCGGGGGCGCGCCGCGGATGGGGACGCACGCGATGCTCTGGATCATGAGCTGGTGGACGCTGACGGCCTCGGCGAGGCGCTCGTCGTCGCGCGCGCTGATGGTGACGACGGGCTCGCCGCTCTCGACGACGCGGTCGGCGACCGAGCGCGAGAAGCGGGCGTGCGGCTCGTCCTGCCCCGAGCGGAAGCGGGCGGCGTGGGCCTCGAGCTCTCCCGCGTCGCCCATGAGCACGACGAAGCCGCGCTCGGCGCCGAGGAGGGCCACGGCGTGATCGGTGACGCGCTGGAGCAGGCGCGGGACGTCGTGCTCGGTGGCGAGCTCGCGGGTGATCTCGAGGATGCGCTCGAGGCGGTCCTCGGCGAGGCGGGGGCCCGTGAAGATGGAGGTGCTGCCGCTCGCCGCGCCGGCGCGGCGCGACGTGGTGGCGGGGCCGGTCATCGACGGGAGCATCGAGGGGGCGACGACGGTCGCGGTGTGGGCCTGCCGGAGGGCGCGGCGGCGCGGATCGTCCCAGAAGACCTCGCGGAGGTCGCGGGGGAGCTTGGCGGCCGTCTCCTCGAGCATCGCGAGGGCGCCTTCGGTGTCCCTCCGGGCCGTCGCGACGCTGCCCTGGGACGCGGCGAGCCGCGCCCTCGCGTCGAGCGCCTGCCACGCCCACTCGCGGCGGCCCGCCTTGCGCGCCAGATCGATGGCCGCATCGAGCGCGCGCCGCGCCGCGTCCTCGTCGCCCGCCACGTGCGCGACGGCGCCGCGCGCGAGCTCCGCGAGGGCCGCGTGCTCGCCGAGGCCGGCCGCGCCCATGCCCGTGGTCACGGCGTCGAGCTGCTTTCGCATCGCCGCGGCGTCGCCGCGCGGCTCTCTCGCGCGCGCGAGGAGGCCCTCGAGGCGCGACTCGGCCGCGTCGTGCGTGCGCCCCTGCGCCTCCCAGGCCTTCGCGGTCTCCTCGTAGAGCTGGGCGCCGCGCGCCAGGTCCCCCGTGCGGGCCGCGTGCTCGGCTTCGAGGCCGAGGAGCTGCGCGCGGGCGGCCGGCGAGAGCTCGTCGCGCTTGCCGGCGAGCTGGTCGATCGAGCCGCGCGCGCGGGCCCACCGGCCGAGGTAGAGGTCGAGGTTGGCGAGGTTGAGGAGGGCCTGCGTGACGGCGGCGCCGCTGCCCGCCCGACGCCCCATGTCGACCGCGGCCTCGAGGTGCACGAGCGCCTGCGCCAGATCGCCCTCGCCCTGCGCGAGGCCGGCGAGGTTCAGGCGGGTGGAGGCGACAGTCGCCGCGTCGCCCGCGCGCTCGGCGGCCGAGAGCGAGGCCTCGTAGGCGACGCGCGCGTCGCCGGCCCGTCCGGCGCGCTGGTGAGCGATGGCGGCGGAGCCGAGGGCCACGGCCTCGATGCGCGGCTCCCCCGTCGCGCGCGCGACGCGCACCGCCTGGTCGAGCGCCGCCCGCGCCAGCGTGTCCTCGCCCGTGAAGGCGAGGGCCACGCCCCGCGCGCTCAGCGCGTCGGCCGCCAGCGCGTCGGTCGCGTCCGAGTCGACCACCGCCTGCGCCAGCCTCGCGGCCTCGGCGTACTCGCCCGCGCGAAGGTGCGCCCGCGAGCGGACCGTCTGCCACGCGCGCTTCGACGCCCCCTTCAGCGCCGGCTTTTCCACGGCCGACAGCTCCGTCACCGCGTGCGCCGTATCGCCGCGGCCGAGCGCGATGCGGGCCCGGCCGATCCCCAGGCGCACCGCCTCGGCCTCGCTGCGCGTCGCGCCGAGCCCGTCGAGCGCGCGGGCCGCCTCGTCGAAGCGGCCCATCTCGATGGCGCGCTCCGCCGACTCGAGCGTCTCGGTCCGGCCGCCCGACGCGGGGGCCATCGAGGGGCGGCTCGTCGTGCCGAGCGCCGCGTCCACGTCCTCCTTCGACACGACGACGCGGCCCGCGAGCTGCCGCACGGCGGCCCGCAGCGTCCCCGGTCGCCCGCCGACGCGGCCGACGAGGTACGCCCGCAGCGCGTCGGGCAGCGACGGCACCGATCGCTGCACGAGCTCCGCCGCGGCGCGCTCGGCGAGGGGCGGCACGTCGAACGCGTCCCCCCGTGCGCCGACGGCCCCGAGGTCGTTGCCCACCCAGACGAGCCTCGCGCCCGCCGCGACCGCCCGCTCGAGCGCGGCCCGCGCCTCGCTCCCGAGGGCCTCGCCGTCGTCGACGATGACCGTCAGACCATCGCCCGCCGCCTGCTGCGCGAGCTCCAGCTCGATCGACGCCGGCTCGTCGATGAGCGCCACCGCCCGCCCCCCGACCCCGAGCGTCCACGCCAGCCGCCGCGCCAGCGTCGTCCGCCCCGAGCCACGCTGTCCGCGCAGCGCGAGGGCGCCCCCCGGCGGCAGCGCCTTCACCTGCTCGAGCAGCGCGTTCGACGTCGCTTCCAGGCCGAGCACGGGCCACGGCGGCTCGTCGGTCGCCATGCCCTCGTTCGCGTCGAGCCCCGCCGCCCGCCGCAGCGCGCTCCCCAGCTCGTCGACGCTCGGCCACCGCGACGCCGCGGCCTCCTCGGTCGCGCGCGCCGCCACCTTCGCCAGCGCGAGGCGCACGTCGTCGCCCAGCTCGTCGCCGCGCCGCGCCAGGGCCTCGCTCAGCGTCGCGCCGAGCGCGTACACCTCGGCCCGCACCGTCAGCGGCTCGCCCGCGAAGAGCTCCGGCGCCGCGTACTTCGGCGTGAGGCCGCGTGCCGCCGTGCCGCCCTCGCGCCAGGGCGCGGCGAGCCCGAGGTCGACGAGCGTCCCCCGTCCGTCGGCGCCGACGATGATGTTCGCCGGCTTCACGTCCCCGTGCAGCAGCCCGGAGCGGTGCACGACGGTGAGCTGGTCGCACGCGCTGGCGAACGGCGCGACCCACGGAGCCGACCCCGGCTCCTCGTCGTGCAGCACGTCGTCGAGGCTCCGCCCGTCGACCAGCTCGCGCACCATGTACCGCCGCCCGTCGCGCAGCGCCCCGAACGCGACGACGCGCGGCACCCCGAGCCCTTCGAGCCCGCTCAGCGCCACGGCCTCCTGCACGAGCGCGTCGATCTCCGCCTCGCCCGCCGACCGCGACAGCACCTTCAGCGCGAGCACGCGCCCGCTCACCCGGTCGCGCACCCCCCAGACTTCCCCGCCGCCGCCCGCACCGAGACGGCGCTGCGGCTCGTACCGCGGCGGCAGGTCATCCCCCCGCGCCACGTCCCCGTCGGCCATCGGTCAGAGCATACCGCGCGTGCTCGCCGCCCCGGTGTCCTTCTTGGTCGCGGGCTTCGTCGGCGTCTCGGAGTCCTCTTGCTTCTCCAGGCCGTAGTCGCCGCTGATGCCGAACCAGAAGCCCGTCAGCGAGAAGCCCAGGCCGAGGCGCGCCTCGAAGTTCTTCACGGGCTTGTAGCGAAGCCCGATGTCGGGGAAGTTCACCATCGGAAAGAGGATGGGCTTGGGCCCGGCGATGCCGGCCTGCTCGGCGTAGTTGCCCACCTTCGCGACGGTCGCGTTCGAGTGGGTCCCGGTGCTGCAGCTCGGGTCGGCGGTCGTGTTCGGGCACTGCTGGAAGTGCTGGTTGGTGGTCGGATCGTAGTACGGCCCGGTCGCGCCCACGCCGCCGTAGACCCAGTTGTCGTGCAGGCCGCCGAAGACGACGCCGAGCCCGACGCCGATGCCGTACTCGAAGTCCCAGTGGTGGCCGCTGTCGAGAGGGACGGACCAGAGGAGGTCGACGGCCGCGTAGACCGCGTTCAGGCTGCTGTTGATGACCGAGTAGTTGTTCGCCGTCTGTGGCTTGTCCTTCTGCAAGAAGAGAAGGTCGCCCGTGTTGTAGTTCTGGAGCGTCAGATTGAAGACCGTCGAGAAGCCGTCCTTGCGCGAGTCGAGCTCGACGCCCACCGCGTTCGAGTAGATGGTCGCCCCGCCGTCGACGAACGCGTTGATGAGAAACTTCGGGATGACGTCACCCCGGTAGCGGATGCCGAAGAAGTAGTAGCGCTTCGAAGGATCCTCGCGCGTGTCGCTCGTGTCCCAGCCCTTGTCGATGGGCGTGTCGGGCAGCGCCTTCTTCGCCGGCGCGTCGGTGTTCACCGTGTCGTCGGCCGGCGCCGGAGGAGGCGGCGCAGGCTCGGGCGTGGGATCGGGCGCCGCGGCCGTGACGCTCGCCGACGCCGACGCCGCGGGCTTCGCGCCTTTCTTCTTCGGCTTGGCGTTCGTCTGCGCGAGGGCGAGAGGGGCGATGGCGAGGGCGACGAGGACGAGCGTCGCGCTCAGAGTGTGGCGTCGCATGGCCGGAGAACGCTACACTAGACTCCGGCGCCCGGGGGAGCGCTCGAACCTCTCCTGTGATCCTCCACGGCCGAATCGTCGAGCAGCGCGTAGACCGGGAAGAGGTCCGCACCTTCCGAAAGGAGATCGTCGTCACGAGCAGCCCGGTGCCGCTCGCGATGGTCCGGAAGCGCGCCGCGGCGTCGTCGGGCGCCGTCGCCGACACCCGCGCACCCGTGCTCCTCGTCCACGGCTTCGGGCAGAACCGCTACGCCTGGCATTTGCCAGCGAGGAGCTTCGCGAACCACCTGGCCGCCGAGGGGTTCGACGTCTTCAACCTCGACCTCCGCGGCCACGGACGGTCGCGGCACTTCGGGGGCGTGCGCTCGCACGGCGTGGAGGACTATGTGCGCGAGGACCTCCCGGCCGCGGTCGCCGAGGTGCAGGCCCTGTCGGGCCAGCGTCCCGTGTGGATCGTCGGGCACTCGCTGGGCGGGCTCGTGGGTTACGCGTCGGCGCCGCGGCTCGAGAGCGCGGTGGCGGGCGTCGTGTCCATCGGGAGCCCCTACCACTTCACGCGCGGCTCGCTGACGCTGGGGGCGCTGACGTACTTCTTTCGCGCGCTGGCGCTGGCGCCCTTGCCCAACGCGGCGCTGCCCCTCGCGCCGGTGGCGCTGACGATGCGGCTGATGCGTCGCTTCGCCGAAAGCCCGCTCTACCCGCTGCCGCTGCGCGGGTGGCACGCGGGCTCGCTCGAGCCGCACGTGCTCGAGCAGCACCTGCGCCTGGCCTTCGACCGGGCGGCGATGGCGGAGATGGCGGACATGTTCGACTGGGCGGTGCAGCGCCGGTTCGGCGGGCGCGAGTCCGATTACGTCGAGCGGTTCGAGGCGATGGACATCCCGCTGCTCATCGTCGCGGGCGCCAACGACGACCTCGCACCGCCCGCGAGCGTGCGGCCGGGCTTCACGCGGAGCCGCGCGCGGGACAAGACGTACCGCGTGCTGCCTCTCGGACACATCGACCTGCTGGTCGGCCGGGACGCGCCGCTGATGACGTGGTCGCTCGTGACGAGGTGGCTGACGAAGCGGGCGGCGTAGGCTTGGGAGGATGAGGGGACGCGTGCTGCTCGCCGTCGTGCTCGCGCTCGTGGTGAGCGAGGGCTTGATGCGCTGGTGGGGAGTGCCGAAGAAGCACGATCTGGAGGGGTCGTGCGATCCCGGGATGAACCAGCCCGACGCGCGGACGGGATGGGTGTGGAAGGGCCCGTTCACGCGGACGACGACGCAGGCGGGGAGGTCGATCGACTTCGCGTTCGACGAGCACCACGACCGGGTGAAGGCCGCGGGGGTCGCTGAGGATCCCGAGAAGCCGACGGTGCTCATCGTCGGCGAGTCGATCGCGGCGGGGCACGGGCTCACGTGGGACGAGAGCCTCGCGGGTCGCGTGGGCGCGGCGCTCGGCGTGCAGACGGTGACGCTCGGAGTGGTCGGCTACGGGTGCGACCAGGCGTTCGTGCGCCTCCACGACGAGCTTCCGCGGTTCCATCACGTCCTCGCCGTGGTCACGGTCTTCTTCCCGGGCCTCGTCGATCGCGTCGGCTGGTTCGACCGCCCGCGCCTCTCTTTCGACGGCGACGAGCCGGTCGTCTCCCCGCCGCGGCCTGGCTTTCTGCGGGACCTCCGGCTGACGCGCGTCGTCTCCGGGTTGCTCCCGTACCGGGACGACGCGGCCGTCGAGCTCACCGGCGCCATCTTCCGTCAAACCGCGCGCCTCGCGCGGACCCGCGGGGCGAGGGCGCTCTTCGTGACGCTGCACCTCGGGCGAGGCAAGCGGCCGCGAGCCGACGCGGACCTCATCGACGCGCTGCTCACGCGGCAGGGCCTCGAGGTCGTCGATCCGGACTGGGTGTTCGAGCCGCTGGAGCCGGGGGACCTCCATCCCAACGCGAGGGCGACGCGGACGATGGCCGAGGCGGTCGTGAAGGCGCTCGGGGAGACGCGGGCGGCCGCGGTCCCCTGAACGGCTCGCCGCTCGTCCGCGCGAAACGAGCCTTCCCCTACTCCGCCGCGCTGCTCTTCTTCTTCGACGAGGGCCCCTTCTCGCCGCCGTCGTGCTTCATCCGCGCGAGCTCGTCCTCGAGCTTGCGCACGGTGCGCCGCAGGTCCTTCACCTCGCTCTCGGTGGCGAGCGCCATCGCCTTCGCGACGTTCTCGAGCTGCTCCTTGGCGAGGGTCTGCGCCTTGCCCGGAACCGCCATCGCCGCCATCACGGCCTTCATGACCCGCTCGTCCTGCATCATCTTCATGACGCGCGGGTCCGACATCAGCTTCATGCCCTTCTGCATCAGGGTCTTCTTGAGGGAGCTCATCGAGTTGCCTCGCGGTGTACGACGCCGCGCCGCGTCGTGCAACCCGTCAGAGCGCGAAGGGCACGCTCACACCGACGAGGCCATGAGCGAGCGGCTCGGCTTGTCGGTCAAGACCGTCGACGTCCACCGGACCAGAGTCATGAAGAAGCTCCATCTGCACAGCGCCCGGGCGCTGACCCGCTTGCGCCATCCGTCGCGGCCTCGTCGGCGCCGAGTAGGGCCTTGCCGCCTGGAGCAAGCTATTCGGAGCCGGCGTCCGATGGCTTGAACGTGGTGCCGCCGTCGAAGTCGCCGTGCAACGTCGTGTAGAGCGAGGTGACGATGGCCGGGTCCGAAGTGATGAGCCCGAGCTCGCGGTTCTCGGTCAGCGACGCGTTGGAGAAGTTCTCCGAGCCGAGGAACGCCTTGGCCTCGCTCGTTCCGTAGTCGGCCACGATGATCTTGGCGTGGATGTAGAGCTTGGCATGCTCGTACGTGGCGATGGCGACGCCCGCGTCCTGCAGCGTCTCGAACTCGGTCTGATAGTCGCGCGAGTCCTCCATGATGAGGTTCACGGCGACGCCGCTGGATGCCGCGCCGGAGAGCGCCGAGACGATGGCCTCGTCGCCCATCTCCTCGTTCTCGACCCAGAGCGTGGCCTTCGCGCCCTGGATGAGGCTCGTGAGCGAGGACAGCGAGTTGGAGGGGCTCCACACGAGGTCGTCGCCGAGGGGCGGTATGACCGCCGTACCGGCGAAGTCGCTCTCGAAAACGGACTCGATGGCAGCGACGTCCGCCGCGTCGGAGGTGATGACCGCGAAGTCGCGGCTCGTCGGATAGTCGACCGGCGTGAGATTCATCGTCATGATCGCCGAGGTCGTCCGGTCCAGCGTCACCGTCTTCTGATGGGTCGCTGCGTACGCGGTGGCCGCCCAGTGGACCTGGACGCCGCCGGCGCTCAAGGCGTTGAACGCCGGAGTGTTGTCCGTCTTCTCGAGGTTCTGATCGAGGATGACGCGGACGGTGATGCCGTTCTTCGCGGCCTGCGTGAGCAGACCGGTGATCGTCGTGTCGGTCAGCTCGTACATCGTCATGTCGATCGACGTCTTGGCCGTGCCGAGCAGGGCGTTGAACCAGCTCATCCCCTCGTCCGGATCGGTGATCAAGGGCCCACTGCCGCCGTCGTCACTCGCCGCGTCGGCCTGGGGCAATGCGTCATCGGCCGTGGACGCGTCGCCCGGATCGGTCCCGGCCGCGTTCGTGCGGCCGGAGCAGGCGGTGAGAGCGAGGCTTGCGAGGGCAACGACCACGAGGGACGAGCGCTGCATGGCCAGCCCGTAGCACGAGCTTCACAGAATCGTGGCCCGCACGGGGAGCGCGAGCCCCTTCCGTGCCGTGCAGACGCAATCCTGAAGGTACGGGGTGACGGCTTTCCCGAGGCGCCGCTGCGCCGTCAGATTGGACCGTCGACGCGCGGAATGCCGGTATCGCTGACGAGGCCCTTCCACTTCGCGCGTTCCGCGTCGATGAAGGCGTTGGTCTCTTCGGACGTCATCGCGGCAGGCGTACCGCCGACCTCCTTGATGGCGTCGCGTACCGACGGGTCTTCGAGGACCGTGCGCAGGGCGGCATTCAGCTTCGTGACGGCGGCGGTGGAGGTGCCACGCGGGGCGAAGAGGCCCGTCCAGATGCGCATCGAGAGCTCCGGGTACCCGAGCTCACGGAACGTCGGCACGTCCGGTAGCGCCGGGGCGCGCCGTTCGTCGGCGACGGCCAGCGGGCGCTGCTTGCCGTCGCGCACGGCCGACATGGCAGCCTTGATCGGATCGAACATCATCGTGACTCGGCCCCTGGAGAGGTCTGCTCTGGCAGGGCCGGCGCCATCGTAAGGGACGTCGCGAAGGGCGACGTGGACCAGGCGCTCGAAGATCTCGCCGACGACCTGCTCCGGGCTGCCGTTTCCGTTCGTCGCGAAGCTCAAACCGCCCGGATCGGCCCTCGACGCGGAGACGAGCTCCGTCACGGAGTGAGCGGGGACTTCGGGATGGACGAGGAGGAGGAGCGGTGACGACTCGAGAAGGCCGACGGGAACGAAGTCGTTCTCGGCGTCGAAGGGGAGGCGGTTGTACGTGCACGGGTGAACCACCAGGGGTCCGACGGAGCCAAGCAGCAGCGTGTAACCGTCGGGGGAGGCCCTGGAGACGACCTCCGTTCCTCGATTCCCTCCCTCGCCGGGCACGTTCTCGACCACGAAGGGCTGACCGAGAACGACGCCCAACTTGTCCGCGACGAAGCGGCCCCACGTGTCCGCGCCACCGCCCTTCGCGAACGGCACGATCAGGCGAATCGCGTGAGTGGGATATTCGGCTGCCACCGGCGCATCGGGCGAGGCGACCGTGGTGCGGGAAGGCTCGAGGCTCGTGGAGCAGCTCCCGCACCCAAGGAGCATGGCGACGGAGATTCGGACGGCCTTGGGCATCGACGTTGATCGGTGCACGGATCGAGTGCCGTGCATCGGTCGTACCTGTGCGGCGGCGGCGGGAATCCCTGCGTCTCTCCGGGGGAGGGGGACCGTCGCGTCGCGTGACGGCGCATTCCGGCACGCGGCGGGGAAGAAGTGGACCGAGGGAGGCGCGATGAGCGTTTCGCGTCCCCTCGTTCCGGTGGGGCCCCCTTCGCCCGCGCGACTTCCCGGGCCCACTGCCCAGGAGCGACGGTCGTTGAACGGTCGCCGGCCGAACGCCGGTGCACCCACCCGCTCAGCGCGACTTCGTCGCACGGGCGATCGAATCGATGAGCCGCCGGGCATCGTCCGTCACCGTGAACGAGAACGTGACGCGATCCCCTTCGTGCAGCCCCGCGAGCTGGTCGGGCGACCGCGCCTCGAACGCCATCGTCATCGCCGGCATGAAGCCCGGGATGGCTTCGTGCGCGATGGTGACCGATTTGCGGTCGCCGGCGATCGATTGAACCGTGCCGCGGGCCGCGTAGCTCTGCCCGCCGTACGCGGGCGTGACCCCGAGGGGAAGCCGCGGTGCGAGGACGACGAGACCGCCGCCGACGACCAGGCTCGCAGCGAGCGCAAGCGGAGCGATGCGCATGCCCTTGCTTTGCACACGCGGCGCTCGCGCGCCACGGCCCGAAAGCTCGGCGTATCCTCGCAGAGCGGCTCGCGGCGCGAGGGAGCCGTCGCTATGGTCACGGCCGTGGCTCGTCATCCTTCCTGGTTCGATCGCACCTGGGGCCGCCGTCTGCTCGTGTCGGCGCTCGCCTCGGTCATCGTCGCTTCGCTGGCAATGCTTGCGCTCCTATGGGGGACCGAGCACCGGCGGAGCCCGAGGAGCGCCGCGAGCTTCGCCTTCGCCGGCGCCGACGGCGGGGATCTGCCAGAGCTCTGGCGAGCGCCTTCCTTCGCGCTCGTCGATCAGCACGGCCGCCCGGTGACGCTCGACTCGCTCCGGGGCGCGCCTTTCATCGCGGACTTCATCTTCACGCAGTGCACGAGCGCATGCCCGATGCTCACCTCGCGCATGATGATGCTCCAGCGGACCCTCGCAGGTCAGGACGTCCGCTTCGTCTCGTTCTCCGTCGACCCCGCGCACGACACGCCCGCCGTCCTGGCCGCCTATGCCGCGCGCTGGAGCGCGGGAGAGACGCGCTGGACGCTCGTTGCGACGAGCGACGACGCCCTCGCCGAGCTGACGTCCGGATTTCGCGTCGAGACCGGAAAGACGCACGATCCGGACAACCCTATCTTTCACTCGGATCTCTTCTTTCTCGTCGACGGCGCGGGGCTCGTGCGCGGCGTCTATCCGAGCATCGCCGGCGACGCGATGACGCGGCTGGCGGCCGACGCGCGCCGCCTCTCGAGCGCGGCGATGGCGGGCGCCGAGGGGCCGCGGCCGGATCCCTCGAAGGATCTCTACACGTCGCTGGGCTGCCCGGGCTGTCACGAGAACGCAAAGCTCGCCCCGCCGCTCGTGAACCTTCCGGGTACCGAACGGACCCTTCAGGATGGATCGAGAGTGAAGGTCGACGACGCATACCTCCGCAGGGCCATCCTCGAGCCGGGCGTCGACGTCGTGGCGGACTACCCGCCGATCATGCCGAGCTATCGCCAATACCTGAACGACGCGCAGGTCGAAGCCCTCGTCGCCGAGCTCGACGCGCGAACCGCCGATGCCTCCACGCCGGAGGCGGAGGCGGCCGTCGTGGTCGATCCGGTCTGCCGGATGAAAGTGCGGGCCGTCCCGGAAGCACCCCACGTCACGTTCCAAGGGAAGGAGCTCTATTTCTGCTCCGACACGTGCCGGGACGCATTCACCAAGCACCCGAAACGCTACCCACTGGAGTCCGTTGCGGGGGCCAGCGCCGATCATTGAGCGGGGACGAGGGCGCCGGGCGCCCTTGTTACGATCGTCCGGGTGTGTGTTACCCAGATGGTCGCCCTGACCCGGCCCTGACGGCGTCTCTCAGGTACGGCCGATCCGGAAGGCGCGCTCGCTCGTATGTTCGCGGCCGAGACCGCCATGTCTCCGTAGCACTCACGTATAAGGACGTGTTACTCGAGGTTGTCGTCCGACCCGAGAGACTCGATGAGACGATTCGTCACGACAGCCTCCATTGCAGCCGCCGTGCTCCTGGTCGCCTGGCCGCGCGAAGCCACCGCCCAGCCGTCGGGCGGTGTCTCCGACGCGTTGCCGCCGGTCCCACCGGCGGACGCCGTGACGCCGCCCGTCCTTCGAGAGCGCGCCGAGGCCACCTACCCGCCGGACGCGCTGCGCGACCGCATCGAGGGGACGGTCGGCGTGGAGGTCGCCGTCGACGACACGGGTCACGTCACGGACGCCCGCGTGACGGCGTCCGCGGGGCACGGCTTCGACGAGGCGGCGCTCGAGGCCGTGCGCAAGTTCGTCTTCGAGCCGGCGCGACGGAACGGCGTCGCCATCCGCTCGAACGTGCAGCTCGCGTACGAGTTCCATCCGCCTGCGCCGTCCCCGCCTCGGTCGACGATGGACCTGTCGCCGCAGAAGTTACCCCCGCCCGTCGCGCCGCCGCCGCCGAGTCCCGTCCAGCAGGGCCCCGACCAGTCGACGCTGGTGGTCGCGCAGCGTCCCCTCGTCCCGATCGGGGCTCCGCCCGAGCGCAACGCCGCCTCCGACTCGAGCACCGACCAGGCGGAGCTCTCCCTGCGTCCTCGCTTTCGCCCCGAGGGGCTCGTCGAGGTGGTCCCTGGGCTCTTCGCGGTCCAGCACGCGGGAGGCGGCAAGGCCGACCAGGACTTCGCGCGCGGCTTCAACCTCGATCACGGCACCGACATGGCGTTCTTCATGGACGGCGCGCCCATCAACGCCGTCAGCCACGCGCACGGGCAAGGCTACTCGGATCTCCACTTCATCATCCCGGAGACGGTGGCGCGCGTCGACTCCACCAAGGGCCCGTATGCGGCCGACGTCGGTGACTTCGGCACGGCGGGGTCCGTCGACTTCCGCATGGCGGATCACACCCCCGAGAGCGTCGCCCGTCTGGAGCTGGCTCCGTCGACCGGGCACGAGCGCCTCGTCGTCGTCGAGTCGCCCGACTTCGGCGAGAAGTGGCGCATGGCCGTCGCGGCCGAGGTCTTCTACGAGAATGGGCCCTTCATCCACCCCGAGGACTACGGTCGGCTCAACGCCTACGCGAAGGTGACGCGGGTGCTCGACGAGCGCAGCGAGCTCTCGTTCATGGTGCAGGCCTACAGCGGCAGCTGGAACATGTCCGGCGTGCTCCCGGCGCGCGCCGTCTGCGGCGAGGGCGACGGCACGCCCACGCCGGCGGCCTACTCGGGCTCGCACTGCATCAGCCGGTGGGACTCGGTCGACCCGACGCAGGGGGGATCGCAGCAGCGGGTGATGGCGTGGACGCAGTACCGCCGGCAGCTCGACCAGCACTGGGACGTGCGGGCCACGCTCTACACGCTCCATTCCAACATGCAGCTCTTCCCGAACGATGGCATCGCCGCGTCGTTCCAGCCGGACGGAATCCAGTATGGATCGCAGGTCGAGCAGGACGATACGCGAACGCAGTCGGGGACCGACGTGCGGCTCACGCACCGCGACGTGCTCGGCGGCATGAAGCTGCGGACCACGCTCGGCCTGCAGATCCGCGACGACGACATCGAGGCGCAGCTTCACCGCACCGAGGGGCGCGTCCGGCTGGACGGCGTCGACGCGAACATCCCCGGCCCCATCTACGACGGCCACAACAACGAGCTCGAGACGGGGGCCTGGGTCGAGGAGGAGGTGCGTCCGGCCCGATGGCTGCGGTTCGTGCTGGGAGCGCGCGGGGACCGCATCGACGTCGCGGTGAACAACGAGAGTCAGACCGCGGTCGACAAGACTTCCGGCTACAAAGGCCAGGCGCAGCTCTCGCCCAAGGCGACGGCCGTCGTGACGCCCATCGACCAGCTCGACCTCTTCGCCAACTACGGTCGCGGGTTCCACAGCAACGACGCGCGCACGCTGTTCCTGGGGCAAGCGACGACGCTGATGGCGGCGGCGTCGGGCTACGAGGTGGGGACGACCGTGCGGCCCATCCGGAACCTCGCGGTCTCGGCGGTGGGCTTCCTCATCGACCTCACGTCGGAGCTCACCATCGACGGCGACACCGCCTCCACGACCCCTTCGGGGCCGACGCGGCGTTACGGCCTCGAGGTCACGGGGAGGTACAACTTCGACTCGCGCGTCTACGCCGACGTGTCCTTCACCGCCGCGCACGGGCGCTTCACGGACGCCGCCGATGTGGCCGCCGGGACGGTGTACCTGCCCGACGCTCCAATCCGCACGTTCAGCGCGGGCCTCGGGGCTCGGCAGCCACTCGGACGCGGCTACACGCTGCTCGGGGCGGTGACGGTCCGCTCGATGTCGGATCGCTACGGCGACCAGGGGCCGACGCCGCTCGTCGAGACCGGCTGGACGGTGGTCAACGCGGGCCTCGGCGTGCGGTGGAAACACGTGGAGCTCGGCGCCGATCTGCTGAACGTCGCCGACGTGAAGTGGCGCGAGGGACAGTTCGAGGTCAACTCCCGGCTTCCCGCCGAGGGACTGAACCCGCCCGCCGGCATCAGCTTCACGCCAGGCTTGCCCCGGACCCTGATGACTCACGCCAGCGTGTACTGGTGAGGAGAGGACGATGAACAGACGCACCAGGATGGCTGCCAGCCTCGTCGGGCTCCTCGTTCTCACGATCCTCACGGCCGTGTCGCTGCCCGCACTCGCGCAGGACGCGCAGGTCGTCGCGCCGCCGCCCGCCCCGCCGCCTCCCCCTCCTGCACCGCCTCCCGCGGTGTCGAGGAGCACCGTGGCGCTTTGGGCGACCGGCGTCGCCGTCGTGGGCGCGGGGGCAGCGACGACCTTCGGGATCCTCGCGCTCAAGAACAAGAGCGACTACCAGGCGAACCCCACTTTCTCGAACACCGACAACGGCAACAACTTCGCGGCGTACACCGACGGGTGCATCGCTCTGGCCGTCGCCGCCGGCGTCACGAGCCTCGTCCTCTACTTCACGAGGGACACGACCACGGACGTACCCGCGGCGTCCGCCCCGAAGCCGAGCGCCGCGACCCTGTCCGTCTCCCCGATGCTCACGACACACGGAGGAGGCGCCGGGGCCGTCCTGCGCTTCTGAAGCCAACCCATGAGCCGGAGAGCCATCATGCGCGCTGTGGTCGTGGTCGTGGGCGCGGGGCTGGTCGGCGCGCTGGGCGTCGGCTGCGAGCTCCTCGTGCAGCTCGATCGGAGCGCCGTGACCGTCGCGGAGGCGGGCTGCCCGATCTGCTCCGACGTCACCGAAGAGGGGGACGACTCCGGCACGGACGCGCAAGCGAGGGAGACCGGCGACGACGCAGTCGACACGGATGCCGGAACCGAGGGCTCGACGGACGCGGGCACCCCGGAGCAATGAATCTTCGCTAGGCTTCACGCCATGGCCAACGAGCTCGTTCGATTCGGCGTCGCGATGGAGAAGACGCTGCTCGAGCACTTCGACGTCATCGTGGCCGACCGTGGCGTCACGCGCTCGGAGCTGCTCCGGGATCTCGTGCGCGGCGAGATCGTACGCTCGCAGGTCGCGCGCGGGGCGCCGGCGGTGGCAACCCTCACGCTCGTCTACGACCATCACGTCCGCGAGCTGACCGAGAAGCTGACGGAGTTCCAGCACCAGCTCGGCGATCGCGTGCGCTCGACGCTGCACATCCACCTCGACGAGAGCCGCTGCCTGGAGGTCATCGTGATGCGCGGCAAGAGCGACGAGCTGAAGCGCGTCGCCGACAGGCTCCTCGCGACGCGCGGGGTGACCCACGGGGGCATCGAGATCATCGCCGAGACGGCTCCCGACCCGGGTGTGCGGACGCACGGGCATGGGCATGCGCACGAGCACGGTCAGGCGCACACCCACTCCAAGCCGCGCAAGCTTCGCCGGGCCGGGTAGGGACCGCGTCCGTATCACCATCGCGCTGGTTCGTGCTACGCCTGAAGTTGGGAGGGGCGATGCCGCGAGAATCGTCCCGACGAATGCAACCGCGCCTTTCGCCGCAGCGTATGGATCGAGGGTCCTCGTGGTCCGCCTGACGTCCTCCGCCGTCGCTCTCTGCGCGCTGGGTTTCTCGGCGGTCGTGCACGCCGCGGCCCTGCTCGCGCCCCTGGTCTACTTCGGGCATTCCGCGGCGCCGGGCGCGGCGGAGACGGTGGTCGACCTCGCGCCCGACGAGACGGTCCTCGAGCCCCAGCCCGAGCCGATTCCCACGGCGCTCGGGGTCTCGGTGGCGACCGTCTTCCCGAACCACACGCATCCCTATCCCGTGCCTGCAGGCCACGACGCCACGCCGCACGATCCGAACCTGGTCCACCCGCACGCGACGCCGCCGGCGCTTGCCGCTCCCGCCGCCGCGTCGCCAGTGAGCACGACGACCGACGACACGCCGAGCTTCACCGTCGTCGTCGGCCCGAGCCACGGCGACTCGTTCGGCGCCGTGGCGGCGACGGGCACCGCGGCTCCTCACGTCGACCCCTCGGCGGTCGTCTCCGAGCAGGCGGTCGACACGCGCGCCCGGCTCGTCCACGGTCACCCGCCGTCGTACCCGCCGGAGGCGCGCGAAGACGGCATCGAGGGGGACGTGGGCCTCGAGCTCGTCGTCGGCGATACGGGCGCCGTCGAGAGCGCGCGCGTCGTTCGCGGCATGGGCCACGGGCTCGACGACGCAGCCTTGCAGGCGGCGCGCGCGTTCCAGTTCGCGCCGGCGATGAAGGACGGCCATGCGGTCCGCGTCCGCATGGCCTGGTCGATGCAGTTCCGCCTGCAGTAACGCCCCCCTGTCATCCTCGTATCTCGCAGCGAAGGACCGCTAATCCTTCGCGTCGCCGCGGGCGAAGATGGACGCGACGTAGTTCAGCACGTCGGTCGCGCTCACCTCGTTGTAGCCGAAGTTCTTGATGAGCCTCGACTTGATGATGTCGATCTTCTCCTGCGTGTCCTTGTCGACCACCGCGGAGACGAGCGTCTTCAGCTTGATGCTGTCCTTCTGGTCCTCGAAGAGCTTGAGCTCCAGCGCGCGGCGCAGGCGGTCGTTGGTGTTCCACTCGAAGCGCTTGCCGTCGACGGCGAGCGCGCCGATGAAGTTCATGATCTCGCGGCGGAAGTCGTCCTTCCGGTTCTCGGGGATCTCGATCTTCTCCTCGATGGACCGCATCAGGCGCTCGTCCGGATCCTCGTCCTGGCCGGTGTAGCGGTTCTTCACCCGCTCCTTCAGCGTGTAGGCCTTGATGTTGTCGATGTAGTTCGCGGCCAGCTTGCTGATGGCGTCCTCGTCGGCGCTGATCGCACGCTGGACCTCGTTCTTCACGATCTCCTCGTACTCGCGCTTCACCATCCCGATGATCTCGGTGAAGCGCTTGCGCTGCTCCTCGTTCGTGATGAGCGAGTGGTGCCGCAGGCCCTTGTCGAGCTCGTTGAGGACCATGAAGGGGTTGATCGTCCCTTCGCCCGAGTCGTTCACGAGCGCGTTGGAGATCTTGTCCTGCACGTAGCGCGGGCTGATGCCCTCCATCCCCTCGCGCTTGCTCTCCTTGCGGAGCTCCTTCACCGTGTCCTGCGTGTAGCCCGGCAGCACCTTGCCGTCGTAGAGCTTCATCTTCTGAAGCAGCGACAGGTTGTGCTTCTTCGGGTCCTCGAGCCGCGTCAGCGCCGCCCACATCGCCGCCACTTCGAGCGTGTGCGGCGCGATGTGCTTGCCCTTGATCTTGTGACCGTTGAAGTCCTTCTCGTAGATGCGGATCTCCTCGGTCAGCTTCGTGATGTAGGGGATGTCGATCTTGATCGTGCGGTCGCGCAAGGCTTCCATGAACTCGTTGTTCAGGAGCTTCTTGTACTCGGCCTCGTTCGTGTGGCCGATGATGACCTCGTCGATGTCCGTCTGCGCGAACTTCTTCGGCTTGATCTTGTGCTCCTGCGTCGCGCCGAGGAGATCGTAGAGGAACGCGACGTCGAGCTTCAGGATCTCGACGAACTCGAGGATGCCGCGGTTGGCGATGTTGAACTCGCCGTCGAAGTTGAACGCGCGCGGGTCCGAGTCCGAGCCGTACTCGGCGATCTTCCGGTAGTTGATGTCGCCGGTCAGCTCCGTCGAGTCCTGGTTCTTCTCGTCCTTCGGCTGGAAGGTGCCGACGCCGACGCGATCCTTCTCGCTCAGCACGAGGCGCTTCACGCGCACGTGCTTCTGCACCATCTTCGCCCAGTCGCCCTCGTACTTGTGCATCAGCGCGTTGAAGATGAACCGGCTCGCCGGGTCCATGTCCCCCTCGACGCGCACCTTGTACTTCTCGTTCGAGAGACCCAGCGACTCGATGGCCTTCGTGCGCCACTCCGACGGGATGATGCGGAGCGGCTCCTCGTTCATCGGGCTCGGGAAGCGGTCGACGTCGTTGTTGATCCCCGTGTCCGCCAGGCCGACCCATTCGAACGTGTAAAGGCCCCCGTCGGGCGTCCGCGAGTACTGCTCGACGCCGAGCTTGAGGAGGCGCGCGATGGTGCTCTTCGACGAACCGACCGGTCCGTGGAGGAGGATGACGCGCTTCTCCGGGCCGTACCCCTCGGCGGCCGCCTTGAGGACGTGCACGAGGCGCATCAGCGGGATGTCGAGGCCGAAGATGGCGTTCGCGCCGCCCGCCTGCTCGTCCTTGAAGAAGTTATACCGGACGAGCTTCTTTTTATTGTCGATGTACTCCTCGGTCCCGTAGCTGATGATCATGTCGTAGAGGCGCTGGTACGCGTTGCGCGTCACCTGCGGGCGCTCCCGGACGATCGCCAGGTACTCCTCGAAGCCGCCTTCCCAGTGAAGCTCCTTGTAGAGCTTGAAGTCCTGCATCGACGCGATGCGGTCGGTCATCGTCGAGGGGCGAGTTTCGGCCATTGCGTGTGTCCTCGCCCACCACCATACCATCCGCGTCCGGGGGCGGAAGCCACGAGGGGCGACCTGCGTTATCGGCCAGGGCACCGTGTCCCGGGCCTGGGCGATCGCGCGGGACAGGCTGTCGCTCGAGCTCGGAATCCCCCTGAAACCTCGCGAGAGCACTGGCTGTGTCGTCCGCGGAGACGTACTCTCGTTTCGAGGACCCGCGCAGCCCGGGGCACCCGTTCCCGGACGGTGGGCTCAGGCTTTGCACAACGGTCTCGCCGAGGCTTCCCATGCTCCTGCCGGCCCGCATCCTTGCCCTCCTCGTCGTGGCCGCGGTCACCCCCGTCCTCGTGGGCTGCGGGGAGGATGAGTACACGCGCGAGCCGGCCGCCTACCCGGACAACCCGGTCGGCACCGACCCGACGCCGCGCCAGCTGATGGGCGCCGCGGCCGCCTCCGAGGCGCCGTCGGTCTACGCGCCCCCGCAGGTGGGCGTGCAGGGCGCACCCCCGCCGCAGATCGTCCCCCCGGGCGAGGTGACGCTCGACGACTCGCAGGGCGCCGAGGCCGGCTACGGCCCGCAGGACCAGTACGCCGACACCGATCCGTCGGCGCTGAGCGACTTTCGCTCCACGCTCGACCCCTACGGCCAGTGGACCGACGATCCGACCTACGGCACCGTCTGGGTCCCCTCGCAGGACGTCGTCGGCTCCGACTTCACGCCCTACGCGACCGCCGGCCACTGGACGTACGACGACGACTACACCTGGGTCAGCGACTACGACTGGGGCTGGGCCCCGTTCCACTACGGTCGCTGGGTGTACTCGAGCCCGTACGGCTGGGGTTGGATCCCGGGCCGCACCTACGCGGGCGCGTGGGTCAACTGGCGCTACGGCTACGGCGACTACGGCTACGTCGGCTGGGGACCGATGGCGCCGACGTGGGGGTGGCGCGGCGGCATGGCCGTGGGCCTCGGCTTCGTCCCGCGCGTCCCCTACGGGTTCGTCGGCTGCGGGGACCTGTTCCAGACCGGCCTGCGCGGTCGGATGGTCGGCGGGGCGCAGCTCGGCATGGTGGCGTCGCACACGCGGCCGTACGGGGCCGCGTCGCCGACGGTGAACGGACGCATCGGGGCCACGCCGCACGTCAGCGGCCCGCCGCCGTCGATGCTGGGCATCCCGAGCAACTCGATCGCGCACGGCGGCGTCAACAACCGCGGCGTCATGCAGGCGCGCGCGTTCGCCCACGCCGGTTCGGCGACGGCGATGGGCGGGCATGCGCCGTCGGCCTTCGCGTCGCGCTCCGCCAGTGGCTCCGCAGGGCGCGGGTTCTCGAGCTACGGCGGGGCCAACCAGTCGCATTTCGGCGGCAAGCTCGGCTCCGGCTTCAGCGGCAGCGCGCAGAACCTCGGGCACGGTTACGGCTCGTACTCGATGGGCTCGCGTCCCTACTACGGCGCGTCGCCGGCCTCGCGCGGCGGCGGGTACGGGGGCGCAGGCTACGGCGGGAGCGCCTATCGCGGCGGCTACGGCGGGTATGGCGGTTACGGTGGGGCGTACGGCGGTCACCCGGCCACGGCGCCGAGCGGCGGCGGGCACCACTACGAATCGGAGAGCAGCGGAGGCGGCGGCTACCACGGCGGAGGCGGGGGCTTCCGTGGGGGTGGGTCGCGCGGTGGCGGGCGCGGGGGCGGCGGTCGCCGATGACTCGAAGCTGAGCTAGCGTTCGTGGGTGACTTCAGTCTGGGAGGACGGGATGAGACGAGCTCTTGGGATCGCGCGCGTTCTCGGTCTCGGCGGGATGATGACGGCGAGCCTCCTCGCGGCCTGCACGGTGCAGAGCTCGACGGGTGAGGGCAGCTCGGGCGGCGTGGACGAGTACGGCGCGGGCGCGAGCTCCTCTTCCGGGGCCTCGTCGTCGTCGGGCGGCAGCACCGCGAGCACGCAGCCGATGCTCGTCGTGGTCGACCCGAACCGGACGATGAACGCCACGCCCGGCAACGGCGTCGGCGTCTTCACGCAGTACACGACGGGCGGCCACTGGGACGTGTGGTGGACGTGCGACACGAACAAGACCAGCCTCCCCTGCGCGTTCGACGTGACGGTGACCGTGGCCGCGGGCACGATTGCCAACGTGGCCGGGCCGTCGCCGACGTCCGCCGAGCCCGTGCAGCAGGCGAGCCCGCAGAGCATCGAGCTCGTGACGACCACGACCTCGGGCATCGACGGGATGACCTTCGACACCGTGGTTCCCGACGGGACGACGCCGGTCATCACGCTGAACGCGAAGCTCAGCGGGATCGACGAGGCGCAGTACCTCTTCTTCGTGCAGGACGGTCAGATCAACGGAAACTACGCCGGCAACCTGACCGACCCGCTGATGCTGGAACCGTCGTCACCGTAGGTGGCGGCGCTGCGGGCGGTCGTCGGCTTCGGCGCGAACCTGGGGGACCGGCTGGGCGCGATGCGGGCGGCCCTGGCGAAGCTGCGGGCCGTGGCGCGCGTGGAGAGGACGTCGCACGTCTACGCGACCGCGCCCGTGGGGCCGCCGCAGCCGGACTACCTGAACGCGGCGGCGCTCGTCGCGTGGGAGGGGACGCCCGAGGCGCTGCTCGACGCGCTGCTCGGCATCGAGGCGGGGCTCGGTCGCGTGCGGACCGGCGAGCGCTTCGGGCCGAGGACGCTGGATCTCGACGTGCTGTGGATCGAGGGCGTCGTCCTGGAGAGCGAGCGGCTCGTCGTGCCGCACCCGAGGCTCGCGGAGCGGGCGTTCGCCCTGGTGCCGCTGCTCGAGGTGGCGCCGGACGCGAGGGATCCGCGGACGGGGCAAGGGTACGTCGCGCCGCCGGGGCGCGTGAGGCGGACCGAAGAAGTGCTGTGAGGGCTAGGGCTCCGCCTCGAGCAGCGGGGCGAGGGCGTCTTCCAGCTCCTCGTCGGTCGCGCCGTCGGCGACGCGCGTGAGGGCGACGCGGAGCCTCGGCTCGGCGCAGGCTTCGGCGGCGACGCGGATGCGCACCCGAGAAGCATGGTCCAGCGCCGAGAGCGCGACCGCGGCTCCGGCGCGGACGCCCGGGGATGCCGCGGCATCGTCCATCACGCGCCACAGCCACTCCTCGTCGAGCCTCGTCTCGCGATAGTCGCGGGCGCTCGCCAGAGCGCGCACCTCCCGGAGCCAGCGCAGGGGCGCCCGACCGCCGGGGTCGACCAGGGCTTCGGCGTTCCGGCTCCCGCCGGCGCGCGCGAAGGCGGCGCGAGCCTCTTCGAGACGCTCCACGAGGACGTCGCGCAGGTGCCCCTGCGCTCCACCCGGCCCCAGCGTCAGCAGGAGATCCTCTCCCGAGCTCAGCGCGAGCCGGATCGTGCGGCCTCCCGACGCCGTGATGGCGTTCACCGAGGCGTAGGAGACGAACCTCTGCTCCCCGAAGCGGCGGATGAGGACGCCGTCGCTGCCGACGTTCACGCGAGTCGCATCGCGCAAGAACAGCATGATGACCGGGACCAGTCCGAGCACGAGCCAGGAGGCGAGAGAGACCGCGTGGTGAAGCAGCTGCGTCAAGAAAACGACGAGCGCGCCGAGCCACACCGCCGTCCCCATCACGATGACGAGCGATCTCAGGCGACTGCCATGGCTCGCGCGGAAGGTCACGATCGAGTCGCCGATGCCGAGACCGAGCGCCGTCAGCAGCGCGCGCGCCTGCTCCTCGCTTTCCAGGTGAACGTCGACCGAGAACCAGGCGCGCCGGCGGAGGATGCGTACGACGGGGGCTTCGGGGGAGACCAGGAAGGCAGCGGCGATGCTCGATCGCTCGACGATCGTCTTCTCTCCGACGCGGATGCCCGACTCGTCGGCGTAGACGATGCCCTTCACGGAGGCTCGATAGTCTCTCCACGAGAAGGCGCCGACGAGCCATCCCGCGAGGCCGAGCTCGAGGAACCAGCTCCACGCCGGCGTGCCCATGCCCGCGAGCGAGACCGACCCGACGAGGAGCGCCGTCGCGCCGATGAGCAGCGACGGCCGCTGCTGAAGGGCTTCTCCCGGCCCCTCGAAGCGGAGCCCGGGTTCCCGGTTGTTCACAGCCCGAAGGCGCGAAGCTTCTTGTGCAACCCTTCGCGCGTGATTCCGAGAGACCGGGCCGCCGCGGTCTTGTTGTTGTCGTGCTCGCGCAGCGCCTCGATGAGGAGCCACCGCTCGAGCTGGTCCATCATCTCCTTCAGCGTGCCCTTGGTCGGCTTCACGCGGTCGATGACGCCCTCGATCTGCCGGATGCGCGGCGAGAGGAACTCCGGACCGATGAAGCCGCCCGGCTCGATCTGGATGACGAGGCGCTGCACCTCGTTTTGAAGCTCGCGCACGTTGCCGGGCCAGTCGTACGCCTGGAGCAGCTCCATCGCCTGCTGCGAGTAGCCCGCCGCGGGCTTTCCGAGCTCCTGCTGGTAGCGCTCGAGGAAGTGCTTGGCGAGCAGCGGGATGTCCTCGCGCCGCTCGCGCAGCGGCGGCACCCGGATCGGGAAGACCTTCAGCCGGTAGTAGAGGTCCTCCCGGAAGCGCCCCTCGCTCACCTCCTTCTCGAGGTTGCGGTTCGTCGCCGCGACGATGCGCACGTTGACGCGCTTCTCCTGCGTCGCGCCGATGGCGCGGATCTCCCCCTCTTGCAGGACGCGCAGCAGCTTGCTCTGCAGGGAGAGCGGCATCTCCGTCACCTCGTCGAGGAAGAGCGTGCCGCCGTCGGCGATCTCGAAGAGGCCTTTCTTGTCCTCGTGGGCGCCCGTGAAGCTGCCCTTCTTGTGCCCGAAGAGCTCCGACTCGAGCAGGTTCTCCGGCATCGCCGCGCAGTTCTGGCTGACGAAGAGGTGCGTCCTCCGCCGCGACCGGTAGTGCACCGCGGCGGCGATGAGCTCCTTGCCGACGCCCGTCTCGCCCTCGATGAGGACCGTCACGCGCGTGTCGACGACCTTGCCGAGCTGCTCGAAGAGGAGCTTCATCGCCCCGCTCGAGCCGACGATCTCCACCTCGCCCTTGCCGACGCGACGCGACTCCTCGCGCGTCTTCAGGAAGGCGTTCTCCTTCTTGAGCTTGTCCTCCGCTGCGCGCAGGCGGCCGACGAGGCGCGCGTTCGCGACGGCCAGCGAGGCGTTGTGCGCGAGGACCGCGCACATGTCGAGGTCGACCGCCGTGAAGACGCCCGCGCTCTCGCGGTTGTCGATCTGGAGGACGCCGAGGATCTCCTCGCCTTTCCACAGCGGCACGCCGAGCACGCTGCGGATCGACGCGCCCATCAGCGACTCGGTCTGCGCCACCTCGCGCGGGGCGTCGGCCGCGATGACCGCCGCCCGCTCGCTCACCACCTTGCGGAACACGCTGCGCGTCACCGGGATGGGATGCGTCGCCGGGCCCTGCTGCCCGCGCACGCGCGTCACGATGGGGACGTAGGTCGGCGTCCCCTCCTCGTCCTCGCGCAGGACCACGGTCACGTGCGTCGCGCCGGCGAGCAGCGCGAAGGCGCCGTCGCAGATCGCGACGAGCACGTCGTTCATGTCGCCCGCGCCGCCGATGCGCTTCTGCACGTCGTAGAGAGCGCGCAGGCGGTTGCCGTCGCGCTCGATGGCCGACTCGGCGGGGCCGAGCTCGTCGATCTTGCGCATCGCGAGGACGCGCGCGACGTCGCTCTCCGCGTCGTCCGCGATCGTCACCGACAGGCGCACGACGGCGTCGCCCCCGCCGAGCTCCACGACGTCCCCCGCCAGGAGCGCGTGCTCGCGCCCGTTGCCGTCGTCGAGCGCGATGCGCGACTCGGCCCTCACGATGGCGGTCCCGTTGGTGGACCTCAGATCCCGCAGCAAGTAGCCGCCGTCGCCGCCGTAGACGATGCGCGCGTGCTCGCCGGACACGAGCTCGTCCGGCAAGATGAGGTCGTTGCCCTCCGCGCGCCCGAGACGCACCACGTCCGCCGTCGACTCGTGGCGCGCTCCGCGAGCGAGCCCCTGGGTGACGTCGAGACGGATCATCTCCCCCGAGGATATGCGCCCTTCACTGACCGCGCACGCGCAGCCGCCAGGCCACCTGGGCCACCGTGTTGTCGGCGCCGACGAGGGCCTTGTCCCCCGACTTGACGTCGGCCGCCACGATCTTGTCGAGCGCGTCGGCCGCCGCCACGTCGCCCTGGGGCGCCAGCTCGTCGATCGCCTCGCAGAGCGCGATGCGCGCCCCCGTGTTCTGCACCTTGTCGACCCGCTTCAGGAGCTCGCCGCGCGTCGCGTTCGCGTTGCCGCTCCCGTAGATGACCGCCATCCACGTCGCCTTCACCTGCTTGTAGTACGACGTCGGCGGCACCGACGGGATCGGCTCGTCGAGCACCGCCATGTAGCAGGACACGTCCTGCTTGCACTTCATCAGCGGCGCGCTCGTCGCGTCGAACATCTGCTGGACCTTGGCGAAGCCGTCGGCCGGGGTCTCCTTCTTCAGGTTCGCGAGCGCGGCCGCCACGTCGTCCTGAAGGTCCGGCGTCATCAGCTTGGACTCGGCCTCGACCTGGATGATCTTCGCCGAGTAGTCCGGCGCGCCCTTCATCTCCTTCAGCAGCCAGGGGACGAGCTTCGGGTCGTAGAACTTGGCCGACTGCTGCGCGAGGGCGATGCGCGGCTTGAGCGACCCGAGGAGCGTGTCGCTCGATTCCCACGTCAGCTTCTTGTACGCGTCGAGGAACGCGGGCTCGCACCGCGGATCGCTCGGCATCTGCGTGAGGGCCTGCGCGAGCTCGGTCCGCGCCGTGTCGTTGTCGGCCGTCGGCAGCGCGGCGAGGATGGCGTCGCGTCCCGGAGCGCGGCCGATGACGGCGAGCACCTCGGACGTCACGCCGATCCAGCTCTTGTCGTCGCCCCACATCTGGATGACCTTCGTGTAGTCCGGGTCCCCCCCGCCTCCGTTGAGGCACTTGATGAGCTCGGGCTCCGCGGTCTTCGCCATCTTGAGGAGCGCAAACTGGATGGTCGCGCCCAGCGTCGACGTCTTCGTCGGCGTCAGGAGCGCCACGATGAGCGGCTTGACCGCCTTCGTGTACCGCAGCTCGCTGAGGATGCGCACCGACGTCAGCTGCCACCACATCAGCTGGTCTTGCTGGATGTCGACGCTCGGGTTCGGGGGCACCGTCCCCTTCAGCTTGTCCATCGCCTTCTCGGCGTAGCTCGGGTCCTTCACCTGGAGGACCGCGTCCTGCACCGCGTGGTAGAGGCGCTCGCTCTTCGCCTTGCTGATCTGGAAGCGCGCGAACACGTTCCACAGCTCGTCGACGACGGTCTGATCGAGCTTCACGCCGCTCTTCGACATCGCGTTGATCGAGTCGCACGCGACGCGCGTCTCGTCGTCGGTCTTGCCCATCTCGAAGTCCTTCAGGGCCTTCGCGATGGCGGGCTGCGTGCGCGGGTCGTGCGTCTCCGCGAGGAACTTCATCAAGTCGATGCGGGTCTTCTCGTCGAGACCGCCGGCCGTGTAGGTCTTGGCCATGGGCTCGACGATCGTGTCGAGCAAGCTCTTGATCTCGGGGGCGCCGGCGTCGTTGCTCGCCTTGGTCATCCCGTCCTCGTAGAACTGCGTGAGGCGCTTGATGGCGTTGGCGCGCTGCGCCGGATCGTCGAGACGCTTGACCCACGTCTTCGGGTCGTTGTCGTCGTCGCACGCGACGAGCATCGCGCCGACTCCGAGAATCATGGACAGGGGCGCGGCGACGCTGGCCGCGGCGGACACGAGACGGAGCATGCAGACGACCGATCGAGCGGTCCTCATGGCGATTTCTCCCGGTATATGTGGCGTCGCGAGGCGGACGGTACAGGGCGGCGCGCGCCTTCGTCAACCGATGATCATGGCTTCGGAGAGCAGCTTTCCCTCGGCGAACCTTCTCAGGTTCCAGCGGTCCAGCATGGGAATGGGCGCGCCCTCGCCCGCCCCGGCTACGAGCTCGGCCATGAGCTTGCCGATGATGGGCGCCATCATGAAGCCGTGGCCCATGAAACCGCTCGCCTGGTAGAACTGCTCGACCGCGTCGACGGGGCCGCAGATCGGGTTCGCGTCGGGCGTGAGGTCGTAGCACCCCGCCCACTGGCGGAGGACTTTGACGCGTGACAGCACGGGGCACGCGGCGACGAGCGAGCGGGCGTACTTGCCGAGGAAGGCGTGGCTGCTCTGCTGGTCGAGGCCGGGCGGGACGTACTCGTTGCCGATGCCGCCGACGATCTCGCCGCGCGTCGACTGCGAGAAGTAGAGGCCGTCCGACAGGTCGGCGACCAGCGGCTTGAGCCACGGCTTGAGCGGCTCTGTGGAGCAGATCTCGTGCCGGTGAGGCTTGTTGGGGAGGGCGACGCCGAGCAGACGCGCGACCTCGGGGGCCCACGCGCCGGCCGCGTTGACGACGCGGTGCGTGCGGATGGTGCTCGCGGGCGCGGCGGCGCCGGGGCCGCAGGGGCGGACGCGGACGCCGTCGATGCGGGGGCCGGTGGTGTCGAAGCCGTCGACGTCGTGGAAGGTGACGACCTCGACGCCGAGCTTCTGCGCCGCCTGCGCGTACCCCCAGACGAAGGGCCACGGGAAGACGACGCCGTCGTCGGCGTTGTAGCTCGCGGCCTCGAGCCCCTCGGGGGCGAGCTCGGGGACGATGCGCCGCGCCTCGGCGGCGGAGAGCATCTTCGTGGCGAGGCCGCAGGCATTCTGCGTGGCGACGCTCTTCTCGAGGCTCGCGCGGACGGCGGGGGTTCGCGCGAGGAAGAGGTAGCCGCCCTGGCGGAACCACACGTTGATCTTCATCTGGGTCGCGAACTCGCGGCACATGCGGATGCTCTCCTGCATGAGGCGCACGTTGTTCTCGCTCGACCACTGCGCGCGGACGCCGCCGCCGTTCCGTCCGCTGGCGCCGCCGCACAGGTAGCTGCGGTCGACGACGGTGACGTCGGTCACCCCGCGGGCGGCGAGGTGGTACGCGATCGAGAGGCCCATGATGCCGGCCCCCACGATGACGACGTCGGCGTGGTCGCGCATGAAGGTGGAGTTATCATCGCTCGATGACGACCGGAAAGCAGACGCTGAAGCTGACCTCCGAGGAGATCACGGCCATCCTCGGGACGGACAAGACCGTGTCGGTGACGTTCACCGGCCCGGAGTATCAAGAGCTGGAAGTGCTCGCGGAGCTCCGGGGGGTGGCGATCGAGGAGTACCTGAAGACCCTGGTGAGGGAAGAACGCGACGCGGCCATCGCGCTGGCGAAAGCCGAATCGGGCAAGAAGTAACGGCGACGCCATCAATTCTTCTCGACCTCCCCACTCCCCGCCCCGCCCGTCGTGGTCGTTGACGTGGTCGTGGACGTGGTCGTTGACGCTGACGCTGACGTGGTCGTGGTCGCGCCGCAGGCCGTGGTCGTGGTCCTCCCGCTTCTCGGCTCACGCCTGCCCCAGCTTCGTGAGCATCGCCACGACGCGCTCCAGCAGCTCGAGCCCGTCCGCGATCTCCTCCCGCTCTACGAGCTTCAACGCCTCCATGGCGTCGAGGACCGCGACGCACTCGAGCGCCGAGCCGCGCGCGATGCGGTAGAAGCGGAAAGCGTCACGATCGCCCTTACCGCTGCCTTCGGCGATGTTGAGAGGGATGGAAAGCGCGGCGCGACGCAGCTGGTCGGCCAGATCGCCGTGACCGCGCGGGACGCGGGCGCTGAGGTTGGCGGAGACGGCGAGGAATTCGACGGCGCAGCGGTAGGCGTCGAGACGTTGGAAACCCAGCATGCCCTCCTATCGGCAGGGGAGGGGCGGGAGTTGCGTGGGAGGGGAGAAGAAGGGGGAGGGGGTGGGCTGGGCGGGGGAGGGCGACTACGACCACGGCCTGCGGCGCGACCACGACCACGTCAGCGTCAGCGTCAACGACCACGACCACGACCACGTCAACGACCACGACGGGCGGGGCGGGGGCTGGGAAAGGTGGGTGAGGGGGCCTGCAACTACCGCGACGGAGCGCGGGGCCCGACTGCTCCCCGCGCTCCGTCCCTCTCTCTCCGCGCTACTGCCCGCTACGGGGTCAGCTCTTCGGCGTGGCCGCGACGACCGGGGTCGTCACGACCGGCGGCGGAGCCGGCTCCTTCGCCTTCCGGGTTGCCGCCTTCTTGACCTGGGCTTGCGCCATGGTCGCGGAGGAGGTCACCGGAGTGCGACTCGGCGTGAAGCCGAGCTTCTGAAGCGCGGGATTCTTCTTCCCGAGCTTCCCCTGCGCCGTGGTCTTCACTGCAGACCGCAGCGCCCGCGCGTCCGCCAGCGCCGCCACTTGCGTGGCGACGGCCGACTGAAGCGCCGTTCGTGCCGCCTTCACCGCCGTGATCGCGTCCAGGGCAGCCTGGATGCGGGCGAGCAAGTCGGCCCGGGTCACGGGGACCCCGTCGACGTCGAACGGATCGACGCCGGGGAGCTCCGTGTTGATGCCGGCCATGAGCGCCGCAAGAAGCGCGGCGAACGTGGCCCTCTGGGTGGAAACGTTGATGGTCGTAGGAGTGGGCAAGGTGAGCTTCCTTTCTCGACGACTGAACCGCGCGTGACCGGAACGTGTACCGACGATTGTCCGAATCTCGAGCGGATCCGTGTCGTTGGAACCGAAGCGAGCTCCGGTCCCGTTGGGGTGACGAGGGGCACCCGGCAGCTCGCTGCCGGACTTCGTGCCCTTCAAAGAGAATAGGGACTCCGAAATCGGCCGATTTCCCGCCGGCCGACCGATTTCTGATCTTTTTTCGGCGATGGGGCTCGATGACGCCCCGATCGGCCTCGCGATCGACCCGATCGGCGTCGTGATCGACCCGATCGGGCTCGCGATCGACCCGATCGGCACCCTGATCGACCCGATCGCGACCCGATCTCACCCTTTTTGCTTCGTGAACGCCTCGATCACGGCCCGATGCAGCCGTCCGTTGTCCCCGATCATCCCGCGCAGGTTCCCGATCTCGCCGTTCCGGTAGTCCAGATCCTCGCCGCCCTGCTCGGTCAGCATCCCGCCCGCGGCTCTCACGAGCGCGTCGGTCGCGCACGCGTCCCACCTCATCCCGGCGCGGCCCGGCTGCAGGTACACGTCGGCCTCGCCCGTCGCCACGAGCGCGCCCTTGAGCCCCGAGCTGCCGTGCGGCGCCGCGTGCCCGCCGACCGACGCGATGAACGACGCCACCCGCTCGGGCGCGCGCGACCGCGAGACGACGAAGCGCGCCCCCGCGAGCTCTTCGCGCGTCGACACGTGGATCTCCCGCTGAGCGCCGTCGGGCCCGATCTCCCACGCGCCCTCGCCCACGACGCCGACGAACGAGCGCCCCCACGCCGGCGCCACGATGACCCCCACGGTCGCGTGTCCACCCTCTGCGAGGCCCACCATGACGGCGAACTCGCCGTTCTTCGCGACGAACTCGCGCGTGCCGTCGAGCGGATCGATGAACCACGCGCGCTCGGCCGCGCCGAAGCCCGCGTACGCCGCCGGATCGCTCTCCTCGGCGACGAGCGGCACGCCGGGAAACGCGCGACCGAGCCGATCGCAGAGCAGCGCGTTCGCCTCCTTGTCCGCGACGGTCACCGGATCGTCCTTCGCCTTCCACTCGACCTCGAACGCCTCGGCGTACACGCGCAGGATCACCGCCGACGCTTCGCGCGCCGCCGCGAGCGCGACCTCGGCCTCGGGACGCAGGCGCTTCACGGCTCGATCCCCACGTTCTCGAGGGCGCGCGGGATGCGCATCAGGTCCTCGTCGCGAAGGTAGATCGGTCCCATGCCCACCTCGCGCACGAGGTCCTCCAGCTGGCGCACGCTGCGCGGGCCGAGCACCGCGGTCGACACGATGCGGTTCGCGAGCACGTAGCGCACGGCGGCCGAGCGCATCGTCGTCACCTCGCCGTGGACGAGGAAGCGGAACGAGCCGACCTGCTGGATGCGCCGTTCGAGCTCCGCGCGCGTCCACCGGTCCGAGCGGTGGTCGCCCGCCTCGAACTGCGTCTCGCGGGTCCACGTGTTCGCGAGCAGCCCGTACGCCAGCGTCGACCGCGCGAGCACGCCCGCGCCGCTCACGATCACCTCGCCGGCGAGGCGGTGCAGATCGGTGCCGTTGACGAGGCTGTACGCGACCTCGACGACCTCGGCCTGGCAGCGCAGCGCCTCGCGCCCCACTTCGAGGTCACCGACGCTCACGCCCCAGTGCCCGATCTTTCCCTCGGCCTTCAGCGCGGTGATCGTGTCGACCGCCTCGCCGCTGCGGAGGGCGTCGGCGCTGGGGTTGTGGAGGAGGTACACGTCGACCCGGTCGCGCCCGAGGCGGCGCAGCGAGCGCTCGAGCGACTCGCGGAGGAAGGCGGCGTCGAAGCGCTTTCGCGGCGGCGTCGTCGTGCGGTCGGTGCCGCCCTTGGTGACGAGGACGACGTCGGTGCGGTCGCCGACGGCGCGCCCGACGAGCCGCTCCATGCGCCCGCCTCCGTAGGCGTCCGCCGTGTCGATGAGGGAGAAGCCCATCTCGAGGGCGCGCTGGAGGACGCGCTCTTGCTCGGCCTCGTCGACCGGCCCGTAGCCGTCGCCCGAGAGGCCCCAGGTGCCGAGCGCCATCTCGGTCACGCGGAGGCCGGTCTTGCCGAGGGGTCGCAGGCGCACGGGGCTGCCCCGGTTCGTAGCACCGAACCCCTTCTCGCTCGCTCGCAAAGAAGGTAAAGGGCGTCTGCGGCCGACCGCCCCAGCCACAAGGACCCTACCGATGCGATCGAACCTCCTCGCCGTACTGCTCACGTCCACTTCGCTCGCCCTGGCCGCCTGCGCCGGCGAAGAGCCGCCGCCCCAGCCGCCGCCGCCCCCGCCGCCCCCGCCGGTCGACACCGTGGCGACGGCCGCGCCGGTCGACACGACGCCGCCGCCCCCGCCGGCGAAGCCCGCGCTGTCGGAGCTCATCGCCACGTCGATGAAGGCGATGCACGAGGGGTTCAACGCGCACGATCCGGCGAAGATGGCGAGCGCGGTGACCGACGACGTGGCGGTGTTCGACTACGGCAGCGGCGAGACGCACAGCAAAGCCGAGTTCGTGACGGGGATGACGCAGCTCTTCTCGTGGTTCGGCGACGCGAAGTTCGCGACGAACCGCGTCTGGAAGAAGGGCAACGTCGTCATCACCGAGATGACCTGGGCGGGGACGATGACGGGCGACGTGATGGGCATGAAGGCGACGCAGAAGCCGGTCGGGCAGATGCGCGTCCACGTCTACACGTTCAACGACGACGGCCTCGTCAAGGAGGTCCACGAGTACGGCGACGAGGGCGGCCTCATCGCGCAGATGCAGGGCAAGAAGGGCGCGCCCCCGGTGCCGATGCTGCCGACCAACCCGCCCGAGATGCACGTCGCCGGCGACGGCCCGGAGCAGGACAAGCTCGCCGACTGGGCGAAGCACACCGACGACGGCTTCAACAAGGACACGGTGAAGGACGCGCTCGCCGAGATCGCCGACGACGGCGACTACTGGCTCTCGGCCGGCGGCGGAATGACGATGAAGGGCCCCAAGGAGATGAAGAAGGGCCTCGAGAGCTTCATCAAGGCGTTCCCCGACCAGCAGTGGACGCAGACCAACGCGTGGGGCATCGACGGCTTCGGCATCGTCGAGCACACGATGAGCGGCACGTTCAAGGGCCCCTTCGGTCCGGTCCGTCCGACGGGCAAGAAGGTCACCGCCTGGCACAACATCGACATCATGCAGCCGACGGCGGACGGGAAGATCCAGCATGGCTGGGGCTACTCGAACAGCCTCGAGATGATGGAGCAGGCCGGCGCGCTGCCGAAGCACGCGACGCCGCCCGCCGCCAAGGGGTCGCCCGGTCCGGCGAAGGGTGGCGCGACGCCCCCGAAGAAGTAGCGCCGGCTCGTAGCCAGATTGGGCACGCTCCCCGGGCCGAGCCGGGGAACCTCGACGCCCCGTCGCTGTCAGTCCCCAGCGAACGACGAGCGCAAAGCCAGCGGCCAGAAGCCGCGAGCGGGCGACGTCGCGAGAACGGACGACAGCGACGCGATGGCGTCGCGACGGGGAGCGTGTGCGATGACCAGCGCAACGAGCATGTTGGCGACTGCGGGACGGGGCTCGGCGGACGTGGGCGAGGGCGCCGAGGTGATCCAGGTCGAGCTCTGCTGGCAGGACGCGCGGAGCAGCAACGTCCTCGGCATCAAGGAGTGCAAGGCGGGCGAGACCGTGGCGCTCGGCGAGAAGGGCGATCTGATGGTGCCCGAAGAGGTGCTCTGCGCCGACCGCGCCGAGATCGTCCGCTTCGACGGCGAGACGGCGACGGTGCACGTGGCGCCGGGGGGCAAGCTCCGGCTCGACGGCTGGCCGCGCGAGGAGCGGGAGCTCGAGATCGCGAGCGGCCACGTGATCGAGATGGTCGTGGGCGCCTTCGTCGCGCGCGTGACGCGCGTGCGGGCCGGGAAGAAGCCGGCGGCGGCGCCGTTCGAGGGGCTGAAGCGGGGCGGCTTCGGCGTCATGTGCGGCTCGGCGCTGGTGCACGCGGCGGTCTTCGCGGCCATCGCGTTCATGTGCCCGTCGCTCGGCGCCTCGGAGGAGGACCCTTACGACCGCGACCGCATCCTGATGATGCAGAAGCTCCTCAACGCGCACGCGCAGGACGAGCAGGAGAACAAGCCGGACGACAGCGCGGCGTCGACGGGCGGCGACGTCAACGGGGGCCAGCAGGCGCGCGGCGCGGAGGGCGAGGCGGGCAAGGAGACGGCGCTGAACAAGAACGCGCGCTGGGCGGCCCGCGGATCGGCGACGCCGGAGACCGCGACGCTGCCGCGCGAGGCGGTGCTGTACGAGGCGACGAACTGGGGGCTCATCGGCATGCTGCCGGGCGCGACGCAGGCGCTCAACGCGCCGACGGTCCCTTGGGGCACGGTCCTCAACGGCAGCGACGACGAGAACAAGGTGGGCCACCTCTACGGCGGCACCATGGACGACGCGCTCGGCACGGGCGGCTGGGGCCTCAGCGGTACGGGGATGGGCGGTGGCGGAAGCTCCGGGTTCATCGGCCTGAACGGCTTCGGGACCCTCGGCCACAGCGGGTCCTGCTCGGGCACGAATTGCTCGGGGATCGGCGTCGGCTACGGCAAGCCGGGCGGCGGTCACACGACCAAGGTGAGGTTCCCGCGCGAGGCGGGGGGCGTCTCGGTCAACGGACACCTGCCGCCGGAGGTCATCCAGCGCATCGTGCGGCAGAACTTCGGCCGCTTCAGCTTCTGTTACCAGAACGGCCTGAAGCAGAACCCGAACCTCGAGGGGCGCGTGACCGTGAAGTTCGTCATCGCTCGCGACGGCAGCGTGGCCTTCGCCGCCGACGGCGGGAGCGACATCCCCGACGCGGGCGTCAAGCAGTGCGTCGTGTCCGGCTTCACGGGCTTGTCCTTCCCCGCGCCCGACAACGGCATGGTCACCGTCGTCTACCCGCTGATGTTCACGCCGGAGTGACGAACCAGTAGTGGAACGTGGTCACCCCGCCGGAGAAGCGCAGCTCGATCGAGGTGTGCTCTCCGGCGGCGCTCTCCGGGACGTCGAACGCGACCTCTTGCCAGTCGTCGGCCTCGTCCAGATCGAGCGCCGCGATGGGCTCGCCGCCCGCGAGGACCCGCATGCGCGTCCCCGCCGCCGCTTCGAGGCGCACGATGCACCGCGCCGGCGCGCCGGAGCGCAGGTGCGCGACGAACCGCTCGACCATGCGCCGCGTCCTGCCGCCGTCGACGAGCTCCGCGCCGTCCGGCGCCGTCCCCTCGTGCGCGATCTGCTCGCCTTCGCGCGCTTCGAGCAGCTCGTACGCGTGCGACGCCTCGCTCTCCAGGTCGGCCACGTCGACCGCGTCGACCACGGGGCCCTCGACGTGCGTCCACGGCGCCTCGCCGCTCCCGAGCTTCGACCAGTCGGCCTCGTAGGCGCGCATCGTCTGCCCGCCGAGGATGGTCGCGTCGGTGACGGTCGCCTCGTGGAGGCGCTCGCCGAGGACCATGTCCATGCTCATCCACTCCGGGTAGACGATGAAGTGCGTCGGCAGCTTCTCGGGCGCCGTCGCGTGGAGGCGCTCGTAGTGCTCGAGCCGCGAGCCGGCGCCGGCGACCCAGTAGCGGGCCTCGCCCTCGGTCGTGAGCCCCACGACGTCGAACGTCCTCCGGTCGCCGAAGTACGCGATGGCGCCCGTGTCGTTCACGCCGATGCGCGCGTCCGGCGGCAGGCTCTCTCTCGCCCATCGGCCGAGCGCCACCTGCTGCCGATCGATTCCGCTCGCCGACTGCGCCACGTCCTCGAGCGACCACTCGACCTTCGTCGCCAGCATCCCGACGAAGACGCCGCAGAGGACGGGCGTCACGACGCGCCAGCGCGCGCGCACGCTGCCGGCGAGGTCCCCCACGATGCGCGCGAGGCACGCGAGGCCGATGAGCCAGCCCGTCGCGAACGGCCAGAGGTAGCGAAGGCGGTTCCAGAGGAACGTGTAGTAGAAGCACGGCGCGAACATCGTCAGCGCGATGAGGAGCACGGCCAGGGCCCGCCAGCGCGCGCGCCCGCGGATGCCGAGGAGGGCGACGGCGCCGAGGCCGGCGAACGCGATCGACGCGCCGCCGCGAGGGAGGAACTCCGCCGACCACACTTCGCCGTTGAGGAGCGTGTGGACGAGCGTGCGCACGTTCGCCTCGACCGCCGCGCGCAGCGCAGAGCCCACGTAATACGGGTTGCCGGGCAGGAGCTTGGCGACGGCGGTGTTGCTGCGCGCCGAGCCGGTGAGCGCCCAGAGGAGCAGCGGCAGCGCGAGGACGGCGGCGCCGGCCGCGAGGGCGAGGAGATGCGTCTTCCACGCGGGCTTGCGCGGGAAGGCGGCGAGCGTGAGGCCGACGAAGAGCGCCGTGAGGGCGCCCTCGGGGCGAAAGAGCGCCGCGACCCACGCGAGGACGACGAGCTCCGTCGCGTGCCGGCTCGTGCGCGTCGCCGGCGCGTCCTCGGCCCACTCCGCGGCCCGCCGCGAGGCGCGGGCGATGGCCCACGCGAACGGCACGACCTCCATCCCGCTCGCCGCGCACCACGCGAACCCTCCGAACGCGAGCACCATCGCCCCGGCGCCGACCGCGGCCGTCCGTCCCGCGAGCTTCTCGGTCAGCCTCGACGCCTCCCACGCGAGGCCGCCCAGCGCGAGGAACGACATCGCCCACGCCGCCCACACGATCGCGTCGCCGCGGGCGCCGAGGGCCCAGAAGGGCGCGAGCAGCGCGGGCCAGAGCATGCTCGTGGCGCCGCTCGTGAAGGGCTCGCCGGCCTGGAAGCGCAGCGGGTGGCCCTCGGCGAGGGCGCGGGCGTACTGAAAGTGGATGTACGCGTCGTCGAGCGTCGCGCCGGCGTGGCCGAGCTTCGCGAGGACGCCCGAGATGGCGTGCTGCGCGAGGAGGGCGACCGCGAGCGAGAGGGGACCGTAGCGGAGGACGGGGCCTCTCCAGCGCGCCCAGGCCGCGGCGACGGGCGAGGGGGCCGTGGCGCGCGGGACGGCGGGCGACGGAGCAGGGTCCTGCGTCGACACGGGCGGAGGGTGGCCGGCGGGAGGCGGTGGGGTCAAGACGTCCGTCGTCGGACGGCTGACGCTTGACCGGATGGATGGGGCGGCTTAGAGGGCGCGGGCCGTCCAGACCGTGCGCCGACGCACCGAGGACCCGCAGGAGCCGATCCCGATGCGCCGTCTGTCTCTCTCGCTCGCGATGGCCGCCGCCCCCGTCGTCGCGCTCGCCCTTCAGGGCGGATGCTCGTCGTCCCACGACATCCCGCTCCCGGGTGAGGACGCGGGCGCGAAGAGCGAAGGGAGCGTGCCGTCGAACGAGGCCGGCAGCGACGGCTCCGGCGGCTCTTTCGGCGACACGACGCTCGAGTCGGGCGTGGAGACGGGCGCCGGCGACGACGCGTCCGACGCTTCGCCGCACGAAGCGGCCGCCGAAGCCGGCGCCGAGACGGGATCGGCCGACGCGCCGGAGGGCGACGCGCCTCCACCGTCGACCGACGCCGGCTCGACGGCGGGGGAGGTCTGGGTCCTCCGGGTGGGCGCGTCGGGAGCGTCGAGCGCGCCCACCACCCTGGCGACGGCCGTCTTCCTCGACCGCTTCCTGGTGGCCGGCGGAACCCCGCACGGGACGATCGCGTTGCCCGTCGCCGCGAACGGCGCCGACCAGCCGCTCACCCTCTCGGGCTCGGCCGACTCGGAGGGCGCGCTGAACCGCACCGGCGACGGCAAGTACGTCCTCCTCGCCGGGTACGCGGCGGCACCGGGCGCCGGCGACACGCACGCCGACGGCGCGGTCACCGGCATCGCCGACACGGCGACGAGCGGGACCGCAGGCGTCCCCCGCGTCGTCGGTCGCGTCGACGCCTCGGGCGCCGTCGACACGAGCTTCACGACCACGGCGTACTCGACGAACGACATCCGCGGCGCGGCGTCCACCGACGCGTCGGTCTACTGGATGTTCGGCGACGGCTCGGGGAGCAGCGGCGGCATCTCGTACCAGGCGGCGAGCGCAGGCGCGGCCATCTTGGTCTCCACGGGCGCGGGCACCGTGCGCATCGGCAGCGTCTTCGGCGGGCGCGTCTACGGGTCGTCGGCCACCGGCACGATCCGCGGCGTCTTCACGATGACCGACGCCCTCCCCACCGTCGCGGAGCCCGCGGCCGTCCTGCCCGGGTTCCCGACGACGACCGGCCCCTCGCCGTATGCGTTCGCCGCGCTCGCCCTCGGCGGGTCGGCGGCGCTCGATACGATCTACCTCTGCGACGACCGCGCGAGCGCCAGCGGCGGCGGGCTGCAACGCTGGAAGCTCGCGGCGGGCACCTGGACGCTCGCGGCGACGCTCAACGACTCGATGACGAGCGGCTGCCGCGGCGTCGCGGCCACCGCGACCTTGACGGGCGTCACCTTGCTCGTGACCACGAGCGAGACGACCGGCAACCACCTTCTCGAGCTCGTCGACACGACGGCCGGCCTCGCGACGATCACCGCGACGGACCTCGCCGACGCCCCCCCGAACACGGTGTTCCGCGGCGTCGCCCTCGCGCCGAACTGAGCCCGCGCGAGCGCGCTACGGC
The DNA here is from genome assembly GCA_036501935.1 of Polyangiaceae bacterium. Classification (GTDB taxonomy): domain Bacteria; phylum Myxococcota_A; class Polyangia; order Polyangiales; family Polyangiaceae; genus Palsa-1150. Next base: position 84,086 of record DASXZL010000002.1, read on the forward strand.
ACGTTCGGCGCGCCCGGCGTGGGCGTGCCGCTGAGCTTCCAGTCGTTCGCCGCGTCGTTCGTGTCGGTGCCGTCCGGCAGCCGGCAGAGCGACGCGGCCGCCGTGTTGCTGTCGGCGACGCTCGCCGGGAGGACCGTGCCCTCGACGAGGCTCACGGTGCCGAGCCCCGGGATCACCGCGGCCGTGATGGCGCCCTCGTACGAGAGGGCGTCGACGAGCACCTCGTGCGTCGTGTCGACGAGCGCCACGCCGTCGGGCGAGCCGTTCTGGATGTAGTTGGTGACGGCGCCGAGGTCGATCTTCAGCGTGTTGGCCGGCAAGGACGACACGACCGACGTCGCCCCCACGACCAGGTACTGATCCGACAGGAGCGTGCCGGCCGGCCCGAGCGGGACGGTCTGGTAGACGGCGCTGTTCGCGCCGTTGACGAGGAGGAGCGAGTACCCGGTGAGGCTCACCGGGGCCGCCCCGCTGTTGTAGATCTCGACGAACTCCGCCGAGTCGGCGCCCGAGCCGGGCTGGTCGTAGTCGATCTCGTTGATCATGAGCCCGGCCGTGGCCGAGACGGCGGTGAGGGTCGCCTGCTGCGAGACGGCGCCGAGCGTGGCCGTGATCGTCGCGCTGCCGGTCGTCAGCGTGTCGGTGAAGGGGAAGGTCGCGCTGGTGGCGTTGGCCGGGACGACGACGGTCGCCGGGATCGTCCCGGCGTTCGCCGGGGCGAGCGCGAGCGCGACGGTGACGCCGGCCGCGGGGGCGGGGATGTCGAGCGCCACGGTGAAGGTCGTCGACGTGGCCGGCGACACGTTGACCGAGGTCGGCGAGAGCGAGGCCAGCGCCGGCTGCTCGCCGGCCCCGACGACGCGCACGGTCGCCGTCAGCGAAACGGTCCCGAGCGTCGCCGTCAGCGTCACGGACGCCGCCTGTGCGAGGCCGTTGACGAGCACCGGCGCGCTCGTCTGCCCGGCCGGAATCGTCACGCCTCCTCCCACCACGGTCAGGCTCGCCGGCGTGTCCGACGTCACCGTCACGACGGTGTCGGTCGCCACGACGTTGGAGATCTGGACGGTGAGGGGCGTGGGGATGGTCGGCGTCCCGGACTGCCCCACGTCGGTGAAGCTCGCCCCCGGCGAGAAGTCCGTGAGGACGGCGCTCGCGCCCACCACGTCCCCCGGTCCCCGGAGCTCGAGCGCCGAGTCGCTGTCTCGGAAGACGAGCACCCCGGAGAGCGACGTGTACGTCGTCCCCACCACCGGGAACGGCGTCACGAGATAGAGGAAGTCGTCCACGCGGAGCGAGCCGTCCACCACGAACTCGTTGGTCGGCGCCGTGTCGCCGGCGCCCACGGGCGGCGTGACGCTCGTCACCGCGGGGCCCGCCACCGTGACGAGCACCGACTCGAGCTTCGCCGCGCGCGCCCCGCCCGTCGCCGCGTCCGCCGACGTCACGAGCACCGGGTCGGGCAGCGCCTCGCCCGCCGACGCCGTCACCGCGACGACCGGCGTCGTCAGCTCGATCTGCCCGTAGTAGTTGGTCACCGTCGCGCTCGTGACGTTCACGCGGTCGCCGACGGCCACGGCGCTCGCCGAGCCGTAGACGTAGACCCCCGAGTAGTCGCTCCCGGTGTAGCCGGCGTCGCCCGGCTTGGTCTGGAGGAAGTACCCGCTCGCCGCCTTGGCGGTGACGAGCGCGTTCGCGACCGCCACGACCGTGCCCGGCGACACCGCGCCGCTCTTGATGGCGTAGATCGTCTCGGGGCATGCGCTCCCTCCGGGGTTGGCGACGGCGGGGCACGGGTCGCACGCGTCGCCGATCCCGTCGCCGTCGGCGTCCGCCTGGCCGGGGTTCGGGACGTTGGGGCAGTCGTCGGAGGCGTTGGGCACGCCGTCGCCGTCGCGATCGTTCGGGTCGAACGACTTGCAGGTGGTCGTGTTGGCGTCGAGGGGGCAGGGATCGCACGCGTCGCCGACGCCGTCGCCGTCGAAGTCGGCCTGTTTGCCGCCGTCCATCGGCCGGATCGGGTTGAACACGTGCGGGCAGTCGTCGGTCGCGTCGGCGATCCCGTCGCCGTCGGCGTCGCCGCTCGCGATGGCGCCCGTGTAAATCCCCGAGCCCGAGACCGACGCGGGCCGCGACGGCACGCACGTGGGCTCGCCGTCGGGCGTGCCGCAGAAGAACGCGGCGTAGATACCGCTGACCGCCGTCTGCAGGGCGGGGTACGTCTTGCCGATCTCGCCCGCGAGGCAGATCTGCTTCGACACGGAGCACACGTCGACCGTGTCGCAGGCGCCCGCGTCGCCGCCGGCCACCGCCGACACGATGTTCGCGTCGCCGTAGAGCACCTTGCCTCCGCGCATCACGAGCGTCACGTCCGACGGGCCGGCGTCGATGACCGCGCGGAAGTCCGCGTGCACCGAGCCGTCGAACACCGCGATGTCGCCCACCTTGCCGGCCTGCAAGCTCCCGATGACGTCGTCGGTCGCCGTCGCCTCGGCCGCGTTGACGGTCACCATCCTCCAGAGGTCCTGATCCGTCAGCGCGAGGAGATCTCGACGCCGTCGGAGTCGCCCAGCGGGAAGACGTCGAAATCGACGGCCGTCTGCGCGAGCCCCTCCTCGAGCGCCGACTTGTCGAGGTTGCGCACGAGCCCCGCCTCGCCTCCGGAGCCGACGATCGACGTGGCGCCGCCCATGACGAAGCGCAGCTCGCCCCAGCTCTGCTGGTCGGCGGAGGCGCCCCCCGGCGCGGGGATCTTCGTGTGCCCGTTGAGGCCCTCGCGCCAGTCGTTGCGCTCCTCGTAGCGCTCGGTGCCGCCGGTGTGCGGCGCGTTCTGCGTGTACGTGATGTGGTCGTGCGCGTTGATGAGCCCCGGCGAGACGACGCCCTTGGGGCACGTGATCACCGTCGCGGTCGCCGCCTTCGCGCTGCACGTCGGGTCGGCGTCGCAGTCCGCCTTGCAGCCGACCGCGACGATCGCGCCGGTGCCGTCGACGAGCACCTGGCCGCCGCGGTAGATGACGCCGGGCGCGAGGATCGTGCCGACGAGGAGCCGCGACGCGTCGCCGGCCGCGACGGAGCAGGTCCCGCTCGCGAGCGGGGCGAGCGTCTGGCACGTGACGTCCTTGGGCGGGGCGGAGCCGTCGCCGCCCTGCCCGTCGCTCGCGCCGCCGTCGCCGCCTCCGCTGTCCGGGGAGAGCGCGTCGGGCGCGCCGCCGTCGTCCCCGCCGCCGGGGGATTCGTCCGCGTGGGAGCCGCTCGAGCAGGCCGCGACGACGAGGAGGAGGAAGGCCGTCAGCACGGGCCATGTGACGCGACGGTGACTGTGCACGGATCGGGGCATGAGGGCCCTCGCCTATGGCGCCCGCCCGCGGCTCTGTCAACGCAATGCGCCCCGCTTCGACGGAGAGCGCCGGAGAGCGTGCTATTCGTCGCCCCCGTGACGCCCCGCCCCTACGACGACGCCCCGCGTCTACCCGACGGCGACCGCGTCGCGCTGCGAAGCCTCGTCGCGGGTGACTGGATCGAGGTGGAGATCGGCCCCGGGCGAGGGTGGTTCCTCGTCGAGCGCGCCGAAGCCGAGCCACGCGCGGCCCTCGTGGGCCTCGAGATACGCCGCAAGTGGGCCGCCATCGTGGATGCGCGCCTCGCCAAGCGGGGGCTGGCACCGCGCGCCCGCGTCTTCGCCGAGGACGCGCGCCATGCCCTGCCGCGCCTCTCGCCCGACGCGTCGGTGCGTCGCGTGTTCGTGCATTTCCCCGATCCCTGGTGGAAGAAGCGTCACCACAAGCGCCTCGTGATGAAGGACGGCCTGCTCGAGCAGGTGGCGCGGCTGCTCGAGCCGGGGGGTGAGCTCTTCGTGCAGACCGACGTCGAGGAGCGGGCCGCGGCGTACGAGGAGCTCGTCGCGCTCGACGCGCGCTTCGTGCCGCACGGCGACTCACCGGGGTCGCCGCGCATGGTCGATCACGCGTACGTCGCGCGAAGCCCGAGGGAGCGCCGCGCCATCGCCGACGGTCTCCCCGTGCACCGCATGGCGTGGCGCCGGGCGGCTTCTACGGCGGGATGACGAACGAGTAGCGCGCGGTCGCGTCGGCCTCCACGCGGACCGACGCCGTCTGCGTGCGGCCTCCCTCGGGTGCGCACGTCACCGTGTGCGTCCCCGCCGACAGGACCACGCCGGCCACGGGCGTCGGCCCTCGCGACGCGCCGTCGATGACGACGTTGCACCAGCCTCCGCGCGCGCCGACGTTGAGCTTGCCGCTTCCCACGGCGACCGCCGGCGCGGCAACGAGGCCCGTCGGTCGGTCGGGCGCGCGCGACGCGGGCGGAGTCTTCGCCGTGGGCGCCGCGGCGACGGCGCTGTCGGCCGCGGGCACGTCCCGCACGAGCACCACGCTGACCGCGTTGCTCGGATCGAGCTCCGTCAGCGTCACGGTCTGCGTCGCCGGCTCGAAGCCGTCCTTCGTCACGCGGAGCTCGTAGGGGACCCCGAGCGCGAGGCGAGGCAGCCGCGCGGGCGTCGTCTCCGGGCGCACCTCGCCGTTGACGACGATGGCGGCTCCCGCGGGATCGCTCGCGACGGCGATGACCCCGCGCAAGGGGAGGGCCTCGGGCACGGGCGTCGCCTCGGTCGCCTCGGTTTGGCCGTGCCTCGCCCAGAACGCGATCCCCGCCGCCGTCGCCACGATGGCCGCCGCCCCGCCCGCGATCCAGAGGCCCCGCCCGGGACGCCGCGCGGCGGGCACCATCGGGAGGGTGCGCGACGCTCCGCCGGCCGAGCTGATGGGCGTGCGCGTGTCGATGCTCCCCATCGAGTCGGGGCTCTCGAGCGCGATGATGTCCGCGAGCTGCTTGCCCTGGAGGAGCGCCTGCTTCTGGCTCGCGAGCTTGTCCTCGAAGAGGGCCTGCATGAACGCCGAGAGCGCGATGGGGCTCACCGCGAGCTGCTCCTTGCGCACGAACTCCTCGATGGCGCCCTGCATCTCCCGGGCGCTCTGCCAGCGCTGCGCGCGGTCCTTCGCCAGCGCGCGCATGACGATGACCTCGAGGTCGCGCGGGTAGCCGAGGCGCGCCTGCGAGGGCAGCGGATACTCGCGCTCGCAGATGAGCTTCAGCGTGTCGTATTCGCTGGTGCCCTTGAAGAGCCGCTTGCCCGTGGTCAGCTCGAAGAGGATGACGCCCGCGGCGAAGATGTCGCTGCGCCAGTCGATCGCCTCGCCCCGCGCCTGCTCGGGCGACATGTACGGGACCTTGCCCTTCAGGTTGCCGTTCTTCGAGAGCTCCTCGATGCGCGCGTCGCTCTTCGCGATGCCGAAGTCGACTATCTTCACGTCGCCCGTGAAAGTGACGACCACGTTCTGCGGCGACACGTCGCGGTGCACGATGTTGAGCGCCGTCCCGTCGAGGTCGCGCTTGTCGTGCGCGTAGGCGAGGCCCGCGCACACGCCGAGGATCATCGAGAGCGCGTGCTCGAGCGGGAACTCGACGACGTCCTTCTTCTTCATCTGGCGGACGATCGACCGGAGGTCCTCGCCGTGCACGTGCTCCATCGCGATGAAGTACGCGCCGTCGACCTCGCCGACGTCGAACACCTGCACGATGTTCGGGTGCGAGAGCGTCGCGGCGATGCGCGCCTCGTGGAGCAGCATGTCGATGAAGGCGCGGTCCTTGTTCATCGCCGGCAAGATGCGCTTGATGACGAGGAGCTTCTCGAAGCCCGCCATGCTCTTCTGGATGGCGAGAAAGAGCTCGGCCATCCCGCCGGCCGCCAGCTTGCGGATCAGCGTGTACTTGCCGAAGCGGCAGGGCAGCCCTTCGCCGTTCGTGTCGTTGCCTTCGCCCGCGCCTGGATCGGCGGGAGCGCCAGAGGCCGGAGGGGGCAGGACGGCCATGGGCTGGGGCGACTCGCGCTCCCGCTCAAACCCTAGCCTTCGACCTATTCGCGGTCAATCAGGCCTCCCGCGAGCTCGACGGCCGAAAGCAGCCCCGTGCCGCCGGCTCGGGAGCAGGCTAAGACCGCTCGCCGGAATGACGCGACTCACCCTGTGTCTGTGCGCGGCGATCCTGGCAGCGTCGCCGGATGCGGCCGCCGCCACGCCGAAGCTGCAGAAAGGCCCGTACCTCGTCGAGGTGACGGACACCGCGGTCGACGTGCGCTTCGAGCTGGATACGGCCGTGCCGGCTGACGTCGAGCTCCGGCCCGCCGGGGCAGCGGGCGACGCCGCGGCGGCGCGGACGGTGGTGGACGGGTCCGCGTCGATGCACTCGGTGCACGCGACCGGGCTCGAGCCGGCCACGGCCTACGAGTACGCCGTGCGCGTCGGCGGGGCGGTCGCCGGCACCGGGAGGTTCGTGACCGCGCCGCGCGACGACGCGAAGACGCCCGTCACCTTCCTCGTCTACGGCGACGTGCGCTCCGGCGAGGCGACGCAGGCGGCGATCGTCCGCGCCATGAAGGAGACGCCGTCGGACTTCCTCGTGAACACGGGTGACATCGTCGCGGCGGGAGGGAGCGCCGCCGACTGGCAAGAGTTCTTCCAGCTCGAAGAGCCGCTGCTCCGCGATCGCCCGCTCTTCTTGTGCATCGGCAATCACGAGCTCTCGGACGACCAGGCGGGCACGAGCTTCGCGCGCTACTTCGGCTTCGACGGCGCGGGCGACGGAGGCACGGCGCTCTTGCCGTACGGCACGACGCGCTGGGGGAACGCGCGCTTCTTCTTTCTCAACGGGATGCACGACTGGAAGCAGGGCGGCGAGCGCGCGTGGCTCGAGCGCGAGCTCACGCGATCGGACACCGAGCCGGGGCTCGTGTGGCGCATCGCGGTCGTGCACCACTCGGCATGGTCGAGCGGGCCGCACGGAGGCAACGCGAAGCTCCTCGACGCGAAGATCCCGGAGCTGCTCGCGGCGCACAAGGTCGACCTGGTCCTGGCGGGGCACGACCACATCTACGAGCGCGGCGAGCAAGGCGGGAGCACGCCGATCAAGTACGTCATCACCGGGGGCGGAGGGGCCCCGCTTTACCCCATCGAGCATCGCCTGCCGTCGACGCGGAAGGCCGAGTCGACGTACCACTTCGTCGAGGTCACCTTGAACGGGACCGCGCTGCGTCTCGTTGCGCACAGGCTCGACGGGACCATCCTCGATTCGTGTGGCTTCACGCAGGGGCAGCCCTGGGACTGCGACGCCCCGGCGAAGACCGGGCCCTCTCTGGATCCGACGGGGCAGGCGCCCGCCGATCCCGTGGCGGCCTCGTCGCGCTGCGGGTGCACGGTCCCGGGCGCACGGGTGGGGGTCGCGCTCGGGGCGTGGCTCGCGCTGGCGGGGGTCGTCGTGGCGGGCGTGGCGAGGGTGCGTCGCCGGCGGGGTTGATTGGAGGGCGCGGAGGCACGTACTCTTCGAGGTGATGCGTGCCTCTTGCCTGGTCATCGCGCTCGCGTCCCTCGTCCCGCTCGCGGCGAGCGGCTGCGCGACGTACCACGACGATCTGGCGCGCGGGGAACGCGCCTACGAGGCGAGCGAGGACGAGCGCGCCCTCGCGATCTTCCGGTCGCTCGAGACCGACACGAACCGGCTGACGGACACCGAGCGCGCCCACTACTCGTACCTCCGCGGGATGACGGACTACCGCATCGGCTACAAGGCCGAGGCGCGGCACTGGCTGTCTGTGGCGGCCGCCCTCGAGCAGCAGACCCCCGACTCGCTGCCCGCGGAGTGGAAGAAGCGGATGAGCGAGTCGCTCAAAGAGATGAACGAAGAGGTCTACACCGCCGGCATCGAGTCGCTGTCGAACGCGGGCGCCGCCAAGGCCAAGGCGAGCGACGACGACTCGTCCGGGAGCGACAGCGACTCGCACGCCGATCCCGACGCCCCGAAGAAGGGCAACCCGAAGCCGGCAAAGACCGACGACGACTAGACCCGCATCGCTGTCATCTTGAGCGCAGCGAAGGACCCCGCTGTCTCCTGTGGGGTCGTTCGGCCGCTTTGCGGCCTCACGATGACGGCAAAAGCGTCCGTGCTCGCGCGCAAAGCGTCAGCGATGGCCGAGCTGGTAGAGCTGGTCCTTCGTGACGACGCGCTCTCTCTTGAGCTCGAAGACGCGCTGGCGGTCTGCCGGCGTCATGTGACTGCCGCGCCGGTCCAGCTCGTGGATGGCGAAGTCGAGGGCGTGGTGGCGAAGCTCGAGATCCCGGACGTCGATGCGCTTCATCGGACGGACACCTCCTGCTGCGGCAGACCAGGCGGCGAGGGCTCGAGGGTCGCCCCCCCGCTTTCGTCTCATTCGACGCTAACCCCCGACGATCGGGCGTCAACGGACGCGCGTGTTCAGGTGAGCTGACGCGCACGCTCATGCCCGGCAAGCGCTCGAGGGGCCGCACGCATTCCCCGGAACACCGGCGGGCCTTCGTTACTCTGTCCTGACGATGGGTCCCCCGGTGCGCGTCGTGACAGCGTGGCTGCTTCTTTCTTCCTGCGCGGCCTGCGCCGGGACGCCTCGCGTGGCGCCCGCTCCGCCCGCGCCGCCTGTCCACATCGACGCGGAAGCACGGATCGTGACCGCCGGCGAGGTCACGACCGAGCCCGAGCTGGCCACGCGCGGCGAGCGGGCTCTCATGGAGCAGCGCTGGCAGGACGCGGCGGACGCCTACCGGACGCTGGTCACGGCCAGCCCGGCAGGGCCCCACGCGGCGGAGTACACGTTCGACCTCGGCCTCGCGCTCGAGGGGTTGCAGCAGCGGGCGCCGGCACGCGACACGTTCCTCGAGCTCGCACACCGGTTCCCGAACGACGCGAGGGCCCGTGCGTCGCTCGTGCGCGCGGCCAGCCTCGACGCGTACCTCGAGGACTGGAAGGCGCTGGAGGCGATCGGGGACACGATGATGGCGCGCGCCGACCTGGAGGACGTCGATCGCATCGTGGCCCTCGGCTCGCGGGGGCTCGCGCGCGTCGAGCTGGGCGACGATGCCGCGGCGTCGAAGGACGTCCTGGACGGGCTCGAGCTCGCCGATCAGCTTCACTACGGCGCGCGCGACGTGCTCCCCGTCGCCGTCGCCCAGCTCCGCTTCGCGCTCGGCGAGGTGCGGCGCACGCGCTCCGAGCGAATCACGTTCGATCCGAGCGCGCCGGACTTCACGGACACGTTCACGCAGAAGATCGAGGAGCGCGCCGGGGGCCTGCTCGAGGCCCAGGCGGCGTACGCGATGGCGGTGCGGTCGATCGACCCGCACTGGGCGGCGATGGCCGGTTACCGCGTCGGCGAGATGTACCGCGTGCTCCACCGCGATCTCATGCAGATCCCGCCGCCGGCGAGGTCGAAGACGGAGCGGCAGAAGCAGATGTTCTTCGCGTTCATGCACATCAGCTACCGCATCCTCCTCGAGAAGGGGCTCCGCGAGCTGGAGCAGACCGTCGCGCTCGGCGAGCGCACCGCCGACTCGTCGCCGTGGATCCAGCGCGCCCGCGACGCGCGCGAAGAGATGCGGACGGCCTTGGCCGACGAGAAAGCGCAGATCGACAGGATGCCCTTCACGGAGGAAGAAGTGCGGACGGCGCTGGGTCTCCTGCAGAAGAAGACGGTCGCCACGGCCCCGAAGAAGTAACGGCCTTGCTTGACACGCCTGGCGCATCGCGCTAGCTGGGCCCCTCTTCGGGCGGTCCGCCCACAGGAAAGGTGTGCTTTCCGGGCCGGCCGCGCTTGCTGACGCCACGCTTCTTCTTGATGAGCTCCGGCAGGTTCATGCTGCCGGGGGTGAGCTTGCCCAGGTCTTGCTTGCGCAAGGGCGCGCCGAGAAGTAATCTTCGCGCCCTTTTCCCGGACGACCACATCGTCGCACCGGGAAGCGGCCGCCCTCGCAGCCGCGAGGGCTGACGTAGCTCAATGGTAGAGCACCTGTTTTGTAAGCAGGTGGTTAGGGGTTCAAGTCCCCTCGTCAGCTCGTCGATCCACCCGCCACACCGTCGGTTCCCAAGCAAAGAGCGAATATTTCCGGAGGGTTGCCCGAGTGGCCAAAGGGAGCAGACTGTAAATCTGCCGGCTATGCCTTCGATGGTTCGAATCCATCACCCTCCACGGCCCATCTAGAGGACATGAGTCGCGGCTCGCACGAGGCGAAGCGAAGAGAAAGGAATGTCGCGGGAGTAGCTCAGTTGGTAGAGCGTCAGCCTTCCAAGCTGAACGTCGCCGGTTCGAACCCGGTCTCCCGCTCGGAGAGAACAGTACAGGCCGCAGTAGAGACGACGAGCAGCAGCACGCGCCCACCTAGCTCAGTGGTAGAGCACTTCCTTGGTAAGGAAGAGGTCACGGGTTCAAGCCCCGTGGTGGGCTCGACAGACCCCCCATCTTCGAGACACTCCGCAGGAGAACTTCAGTCATGGCGAAAGAGAAATTCGTCCGCAGCAAGCCTCACGTGAACGTCGGCACGATCGGTCACATCGACCACGGCAAGACCACGCTGACCGCTGCGATCGTGAAGGTGCAGTCGAAGAAGGGGCTCGCCAAGGCGATCAGCTACAAGGACATCGCCAAGGGCGGGACGGTCCGCGACGACACGAAGACGGTGACCATCGCGGTCGCGCACGTGGAGTACGAGAGCGACAAGCGCCACTACGCGCACGTCGATTGCCCGGGCCACGCCGAC
>DASXZL010000003.1:0-100080 GCA_036501935.1 Polyangiaceae bacterium
TGGCCCTCCACCAGCACCTTGTGCCGAACCACATGAATCTGATCCATCCGAAGCATCCTCCTCGCGGGGTACCCGCGACACGGAAGCCGGGTGGGTCAATTTCCGAGCGACCAGAGGGTCAATTTACGAGCGGCGCGATCAACACGGTCCTCCAGTTGTACGAGGTGGAGGCGCGCTCCCGTGACGTGGTCCTCCGGTTGTAAGAGGTGGAAGCGCGGCCCCGTGACACGGTCGTGCGGCTGTACGAGGTGGAAGCGCGGCCCCGTGACACGGTCCTGCGGTTGTACGAGGTGGAGGCGCGGCCCCGTGACACGGTCCTGCGGTTCTACGAGGTGGAGGCGCGCTCCCGTGACACGGTCCTCCGGTTGTACGAGGCGGAGGCGCTGCCCCGTGACACGGTCGTGCGGTTGTACGAGGCGGAGCCGCGGCCCCGTCACACGGTCGTGCGGTTGTACGAAGAGGAATCGCGGTTCCACGAGACGGTCGTGCGGTTGTACGAAGAGGAATCGCGGTTCCACGAGACGGTCGAGCGATTGTCTGAAGAGGAATCGCGGCTCCGCGAGACGGTCGCTCGGCTGAACGCGGCAAGACCGCGGTCGCATGAGACGGTCGTGCGCTTGTCCAAGGTGGAATCGCGGTCTTACGAGACGGTCCTGCGGTTGCCCGAGGCGGGATCGTGGTCCGACGGGACGGTCGTGCGGTCCTACGAAGCCGTATCGCGATCCCACGAGGCGGTCGGGCCTTGGTAGGAAGAGGAATCGCGCTCACGCGAGGTGGAACGGCTTTCCTCCGCGGTCGCGCGCGCAACCGGCACGACGATGAGCCGAGCAAGGGGCCCGGCCCCATCGATGTGGGCCGCGTGAGCGCCTCGTCGTACCCCCTCTTGGTCATGGGGGATGCGACCCCAGACCTCGACCCCGACCGCCCGATGGATCCCGTTTCCCCCCCCAAAAACTCCGCGGCCTCCTCTCCCTCTCCGCGCCTCCGCGACAAGAATAAATGGCGTCGCGGCCCCCTCAGCGCCCCCCGCCCTCTTTCAGCTCGCCAATCATGGAGAGCAGCGTCTTCTTCGCATCCCCCAGGACCATCATCGTGTTCGGCGCGAAGAAGAGCTCGTTCTCCACGCCGCTGAAGCCTGCGCTCATGCTTCGCTTGAGCACCAGCACGCTGCGCGACTGCTCCACGTTGAACACGGGCATGCCATAGATGGGGCTCGCCGGGTCCTTCTTTGCCGCGGGGTTCACGACGTCGTTGGCGCCGACGACGAGGACGGCGTCGGTGCGGGCGAAGTCGTCGTTGATGTCGTCGAGATCGAAGAGCTTGTCGTACGAGACGTTCGCCTCCGCCAGGAGCACGTTCATGTGGCCCGGCATGCGCCCCGCCACGGGGTGAATCGCGTACTTCACGTCGACCCCGCGCCGCTCGAGCGCCGCCGCCAGATCCCGCACCGCGTGCTGCGCCTGGCTGACGGCCATCCCGTACCCAGGGACGACGATGACCGACTGCGACGCCTTGAGCACCGCGCCGGCGTCCTCGATGGTCGCCTCGTTGAAAGCCTTGGCGAGCTGCGGGGCCGCCGCGCCGCCGGGCTGGAGCGCCGTCCCGAACGCGCCGAAGAGCACGTTGGCGAAGCTCCGGTTCATGGCCTTGCTCATCAGCATCGAGAGGAGAAGCCCCGACGACCCGTCGAGCGCCCCGGAGATGATGAGGATCTGGCTGCCCAGCGCGAAGCCCGTCGCGCACGCGGCGAGGCCCGCGTACGAGTTGAGCAGCGAGATGACGACGGGCATGTCCGCCCCGCCGATGGGGAGCACCGCCATCACGCCGAGCGCGAGGCCCACCGCCGCGATCGCGAAGAAGACCGCGTGGAGGTCCGGCCGGGCGACGAGGAGCCCGATGGCCACGAGCGAGCCGAAGAAGAGCGCGATGTTCGCGATGTTCTGCCCGCGCCAGGTGATCGGCGCGCCCGAGATGAAGCCCTGGAGCTTGCCGAACGCCATGATGCTGCCGGTGAACGTCAGCAAGCCCAGGAACGTCTCGAACCCGAGCGCCCCCATCTTGAACATCGTCAGGTGCTCGCCCTCGCGCACGTACTCGGCGATGCCGACGAGGCCCGTGGCGAGACCGCCGAACGAGTGCGACAGCGCGATGCGCTCGGGCATCTTCGTCATCGGGATCGTCGCGCTGATGGCGACGCCGATGGTGCTGCCGAGCAGGAGCCCCGCGAGGATCCACTCGTAGCTGACGATCTCCCTGTGGAGGAGCGTCCCCACGACGGCGATGAGCATGCCCACCTCGCCGAGCAGCAGCCCTCGCCGCGCCGTCTGCGGATTCGAGAGCCCGCGCAGGCACAGGATGAAGAGGACCGCGGCGACCAGGTACGACAGGCTGAGGAGCACCGCCGTGGGCGTCATGGCTTGCCCTGCCTGGCCGCCTCGAGGGCGGGCTTCGGCGCCTCGGGCTTGCGCCGGAACATGCGGAGCATGCGGTCGGTGATGAGGAAGCCGCCGACCACGTTGATGGTGGCGCACGTGACGGCGACGAAGCCGAGGATCTGGCTGAGGTGGTGGTGCGAGCCCGCGGCGATGAGCGACGCGACGAGCGAGATGCCGCTGATGGCGTTCGTGCCGCTCATCAGCGGCGTGTGGAGCAGCGGCGGGACGCGGGAGATGACCTGGTAACCGACGAACGTGGCCAGCACGAAGACGTACAGGTTGAAGACCCACTCGCCGCTCATGAGGCACGCTCCTTCACGAGGTCCTTCACCCGGGCGTGCACGATCGCGCCGTCGTGGGTGATCACGCTGCCGGCCACGATCTCGTCCTTGAAGTCGAGCGTCCACGCGCCGTCCTTCGTCACGTAAAAGAGGAGCTTCTCCATGTTGCGCGAGTACATCTGGCTCGCGTGCGCGCACATGCGGCTCGTCACGTCGGTCTGCCCGATGAGCGTCACGCCGTGCTCGACGACGGTCTCGCCGGGCTTGGTCAGCTCGCAGTTGCCCTGCTGCTCGGCCGCCAGATCGACGACGACGCTCCCGGCGCGCATCGACCGCACCATCTCGGCGCTGACGAGGACCGGCGCCCGCCGCCCCGGGATGAGCGCCGTGCAGATGACGACGTCGGACTTGGCGACGTGGACCGCGAGGACCTCCGCCTGCTTTCTCTTCGCCTCCTCGCTCAGCTCCTTCGCGTAGCCGCCGGCCGTCTGCGCGTCCTCGGCCTCGACCTCGACGAACTTGGCTCCCAGGCTCTCGACCTGCTCCTTGACGACCTTGCGCACGTCGAACGCCTCGACCACCGCCCCGAGTCGCCTCGCCGTGCCTATCGCCTGAAGGCCCGCCACGCCGGCGCCCAGAACGAGGACCTTCGCCGGAGCGATGGTCCCCGCCGCGGTCATGAGCATCGGGAAGAACTTCGGCAGGGCCGCGGCGGCCATGAGCACCGCCTCGTAGCCCGCGGCCGTGGCCTGCGACGAGAGGACGTCCATCATCTGGGCGAGCGTCGTACGGGGGATCATGTCGGTCGCGAGGGCCGCGATCTTGCGCGCGGCGAGCGCGCGGACGAGGTCGAGGTCGACGAGCGGAAAGAGCAGCGAGACGAGGGCGCTCCCCTCCCTCAGGCGCCCGACGTCGGCCAGCGACGGAGGACGGATCCGGACGACCACGTCGGCCTCCGCCAGCGCCGCGCCGAGATCGGGCTCCACGCGGGCGCCGGCGGCGCGGTACTCGTCGTCGCTGGCGAAGGCGGCCGTTCCGGCGCCGCTCTCGACCGTGACGTCGATCTTCTTCGCGGCCAGACGCTTGACGGAGTCGGGCACGACGGCGACGCGGCGCTCGCCGGGAGCGTTTTCTCGGGGGACGACGATCCTCATCGGGGTCTCGGAGGGGGCGCATTCAAGGGGCACCCGGGCGGCAGGTCAAGCCTGCGTGACGCAAAGGGGACGCCGCGAACGATTCGTGTCAGTCTCCATGCTCACGTGCGTATGCGCGTACTCGCCTTCTCTTCTTCAGTCGTTCTCCTCGCGTTCGCGTCGGCTTGCGCCAACGGCGGCAACGATTCCGGCACGCCCTCGGACGGCGATGGCGGACTCGTCCTCGAAGGAGGCGACGCGGCCCTGAAGGGCGACGCGCCGCACCCGACCGACGGCGGGGGAGAAGGGGCGGTGAGCGGCACGTCGGCCGCGAAGGCGTGCGCCGACAACGCGACCGCGTACTGCATGCAGCTCGATACCTGCGCGCAGTTCCTCTTCAACCTCGAGTACCCCGACATGCTCACGTGCCAGGCCAGTCAGCAGCCCAGCTGCCTCGACGCGCTGACCGCCCCCGGCACGGGCTGGACGGGAGACAACCTCGAAACGTGCGTGAAGGCGCGAACGGCGCTCGACTGCAGCGACTTTCTGCACGCCAAGCCGCAGCCGTCCGCCTGCTTCGTCACGGGCCTCTTCAACAGCCAATCGTGCCTCTACGACGCGCAGTGCGGCACGGGGTACTGCCGGATCGCGACCGGCGCGAGCTGCGGCAACTGCGTCGCGCTCGGCAACACGGGCGCGCCGTGCACCTCGTCGAACGACTGCGGCGGCAACCTGCTCTGCGCCGGCTCGGGCACGTGCCAGCCGCCCTCGCCCGCGAGCGGCGCGTGCAGCACGACCGTCCCCTGCACGCCCGGGACGGCGTGCATCGGCGGCGCTTGCGTCGTGCCGGGTGGCCCGGGCGCGGCGTGCTCGAGCAAGAACAGCAACGCCGACTGCGACTACTACCAGGGCGTCTACTGCGACGGGACCACGAGCATGTGCACCGCGTACGCGGTGGCGCAGCCTGGAGACGCATGCGGGAGCGCCACGCCGACGGTCTGCGGGGGCGACGCCACGTGCTACCAGAGCCTGTGCGTGTCCCCCGCGGCCGACGGCTCGGCCTGCAACGCCGCCTCGGGGCTGAACTGCATGGCGCCCGACAGCTGCCTCGGCACCGAGGGCGGCACGACGTGCACGCTCTTCTCCGCCACGCAGTGCAAGTGAGCTAGGAGGCCTTGGTCTTCGCGGCGGCGAAGCGGACGAAGAGGCTCGCGAGCTCGGCGGGGCGCGTCCAGTGCATCATGTGGCCCGCGTCGGGGAGCTCGGCGCGCTCGAGCGAGGCAAAGCACGCGAGGCGGTCGTCCTCGTCGGGCGGGTGCCAGCCCAGGGGTCCGCCCGACACGAAGAAGACCGGGCAGGTCACGCGTCGCGCGAACTCCTTGAAGCTCGCGGCGAAGAACGGGAGCGGCGAACGGGTCGAGTGGAGCGGATCGGCGCGCCAGACGACGCCGCCGTCGGGGAGATCGCGCGCCAGGGCGTCGAGGCGCGACCGAAGGACGTCCACCGGGACGCGGGGGTGATTGACGATGAGCCGCCGCAGGGCCTCCTCGCGCGACGCCATGGTTCGCTCGCCCCGGGCCCGCGTCGCGCGCGTCTCCTCGATCCAGCGGACCATGCGCGCGGGAGCGTGCGTGTGCTCGCCGTCCGGAGGGCCGGCTCCCTCGGCGATGACGAGGCGGCTCACGCGCGACGGAAACGAGCCTGCGAAGAGCGTCCCCACGGTGCCGCCCATCGAGTGGCCGACGACGACGAGCGGCGAGTCGGCGGGGACGAGCGCGTCGACGAGGTCCGCCACGTCGAACACGTAGTCCGGGAAGTGGTAGTAGCCGCCCGCCGGGATGCGCGCGCCCTCGCCGAACCCGCGCAGATCCGGGGCGAGGACGCGCAGACCCGCCTCGGCGAGCGAGGGGGCGACGAGGTCCCAGGTGGCCGCCGCGTCCATGAACCCGTGGAGGAGGAGCGCCGTCGCCGTGGGGGCCTCGGAGGGCCACTCGAGGACGTGGTGGGTCAGGCCATTCGCGGGCACGCGGTGGACGTTCATCGTTCGCATCCAATAGCTCCACCAGCGGGATTAAGGAGAAGAGCGAGAGGGTTGAACAGGGAGAGCAGGAGAGAAGGAGATTTTTGGGGCCCAACTCCCTGTTCCCAGCTCTCGGGGCTTCCTCTCCCTGTTCCCAGCTCTCAGGGCTTGCAGAAGATGGGCGTCGCGAGGACGTGGCTGCCGGTCTTCGTGCGGGCGAGGAACGCGACGAGGCCGACGCCATCGGGGGCGAAGGAGACGCTGGGATGCGCCACGACGCGCGCCTCGGGCGGCGAGACGAAGAACGCTTCGCCGATGGGCTGGGCCCACTGCGCGAGCGGCAGCGCGCGGACCTCGGTTCCCTCGACCCAGGCGAGGAGGAAGCGGTCGCGCCCGAACGGCGCCAGCGCGGGCATGGTCTCGCCGGTGTGCGAGCCCCCGGCGGGAGGAGCGAAGACGCGCTCGACGACGCGCCGCTGCCCCTCGTGGGCCTGCCCCGCGTACGCGTGAGGCCATTCCCACGTGAAGACCCCGAGCACGAGGTGCGCCGGCTCGGTCTCCCACTGCTCGGCGCGCGCGGTGTACGTCTCCGTGCCGTTGGTCGCCGTCGCGGTGTCGGAGCGGTCGCCCGGAGGGCATGGGCCGAGGACGGGGCCGCCGAGCGGGGCGCCGTTGCGGGCCACGGCGACCGTGAGGCAAGGCTCGACGTCGACGATGGACACTTCGAAGTTGCCCTGGGGTCGGGTCTGCACGGTGACGTGGTTGGCCCAGACGTTGGGGGCGATGATCTGGGCCTCGCCGGTGCTTCGGCACATGGGCTCCGCGGGCGGGGCAGCCGCCGGATCGACGCGAGGGGCGATCGTGGGCGGGGGTGGCCTCGTGCAGGCACTCGCCGCGCCGACGACCATGACCGGGAAGAGCCACCTAGAATCCATAGAGCACCCCCACTTCGGGCCCGTACGTCATCAGCACGCCGTTGCCTCCGATGACGGCGTTGAGGCGCGCGGCCGCCGTGAAGGCCGTCCGCAGCGAGAACTGATAACGCACGCCGCCGCCCAGCGCGACGAAGAACGGCGCGTCGGTCACCCAGATGTTCACGGGCTGCTGGCCGGCCACGTTGTCGAGCGACACGACGCCCGTCACGTGCCCGTCGAACTCGGAGACGCCCGTCCCGAGGAAGACCATCGGCGCGAACCCGGTGTGCGCGAGCGGCGCGTCTCCGAAGAGGTACGTGGCCCGCGCCTCCGCGTGGATCTTCGGGCCGAAGGCGTGCCCCGTCGTCACCGCGGCCTGACCCGGATACGCGTTGAGCACGTACCCGAGGCGCGCGCCGACGAGGAAGCTCGCCGACAGCGCGTAGTCGAACGTGGCCATGACGCGGAGGTCGCCCGGGTGGATGCCGCCGTCGCTGTGCCCCGCCTGACCCTGGATGGTGAGGTCGTTGTTCTGCGCCGGCGACGCGCGCGAAGGAAAGTCCGTGCCGTTGGGCAGCGTGCAGTACGCGCCCGCCGAGTTCGTCGGGAGGGCCGACGCCGTCAGCTTGCAGAGGTCGTCGCCGGCGGGCATCTGCAGGAACTCGGGGAGCACCGCCGAGACGCCCACCCACACGCGCGCGAACCTCTGGCCCTCCTGCGACGGCTTCTCTTTCGGCCCCTCTTCTTCCGTGGCCGCGGGAGGGGCCTCTTCCTCCTCCGCGCCGCTGCACGCCTTCGGCGCGCTCTTGCCCGGGAGATGCGGCGGCTCGCCGGAGATCTCGTCCCGGAGCGGCACGGTATACGGGTGCTTCGGATCGCCCGAGCTCGCGATGGGGTCCCCGCCGTCGTCGAAGCCCTGGATCCAGTAGCGCATCGTGCCGCGCCCGAGGTCGCCGCACGGAATGACGCCGCCCCACCCGCCACCGACGCGCTTCAGATCGGCGCGCTGCCACTCGGTCGCCTTCGGCCCGCGGTACTTCACGACGACGCGCGCGACGGTCGTCGTGCCCGGGTACTCGACGTAGACCGGCAGGGGGGTATTGACCTTCTGCTCCGCGGCCGGCGTGTGCGTGAAGTCCCCGGTCGGCTGCGCGCCCCCCACGCCCGTCTCGCCGACGCCGCCCTTCAGCTCGTCCCACGCGGCGCGAAGGTCGGGCGTCTCGTAGTCGGGGTTGAGGGTCACGTCGGGCTGGAGCTTGAGCGCCTCGCCCCAGCTCTTCTTCGCAGCGCCCACGTCTCCGCCGCGGAACTGCATCGTGCCGAGATCGCGCAGGAGAAGGGCCCGCGTCGGCGCCGTGCACTTGGTGGTGCCGCAGGTGCGGAGAGCCCTGTGGAGGCGCGACGCGCCGGCGGCGTAGTCGGTGCCGAGATAGTCGTCCGCCGCCTTCTTCAGCGCTTCCTTGGCGGCGGCCTCGACGCGCCGGTCGACCGCGAAGGCCGGCCGTGAGAGCGAGCCCACCATCGCCAGCGCCGCGGCGAGGACGACGGTCGGCCGCAGCCTCATTCGCTCCCCGCGTCCACGAGGGGGAAGCTCGGATCGCTGAAGGCCAGCCCGCACTCGTGAAGGTCCGTCGCGCCCTCGAGCCACGACACGAGGCAGACGTCCTGCGGATCGACGAGCGGACCCGCGTCGCCGTCGAGCGGCACCTGGGGCGGCAGACCTGCCGGGCAGGGCGCGAGGACGCAGATGAGCTGCCCGCCCTTGTGCGCCTCGGTCCCGCGGGCCTTGCGGATGAACGTGAGAAGCTCCGGATGGCAGCTCGTGCCCGGCGGATACACGTCCCCGCCGTCCGCTCCGTACGGAGCGCAGCCCGCCCACACGGAACTCATGACCTGGGGCTCGAGCGCGACGAGGGACCGGTAGGTGGCCTCGTACTCCTCCTCGGTGGTGGGGTTCTCGCACGACGTCGGATCGGCGTCCGGGGCCAGCCTCATGCCCTCGCAGCCCCAGATGCGCAGGTTGCGCCCCGTCTGGCCGTGGCAGTCGAGCGTGCCGCAGCGGTTCTCCAGATAGTCCCCGACGACGCTGAAGCTCGCCTGGCTGTAGGGAGGCGCCGAGATGCCGATCTGCGAGTTCTGAACGCTGGAGCACGACGCGAAGCTCGCCATGGCGGTGAAGGCGGCGGGCACCAGATAGGGGAGGATGCGGCGGAGCATCGATCAGCCTCCGTCCGTGCCGGCCGCGATCACGTAGATCGGGCCTGCGGAGGTCGGGCCCGCCGTCGGCGTGTGGCAATCCGCGCAGGAGCCGTCGCGCCCCACGTGGGTGAGCATCTGGAGGGTGATGCTGCCGTCCGCGGCCGTGACCTGCATCTGGGTCGGGTACTTCGGCGCGAAGTCGCTCAGCGCGACGAAGAAGTTCCCCACGGAGTTGGCCTCCACGTCGTACACGTTGCCGACGATGTCCTCGATCTCGACCATCGCGCCCGGCGCAGGCATGCCGCCTCCCTGATCGAGGTACACGGTCCCCCCCACGCTGAGCTGGAGCTTCGCGGGCCCCGAGCCGCCGTGGCAGGTGAGGCACGGCTCGCCGGGCCGATGCGTCGGGCCGGGAGGCGTCGTGTCCGACCCGAGGGCGGCGACCTCCTCGTTGTGCACCTCGTCGACGCAGGACACCGACGCCAGAGAGGCGAAGGCGCCCGCGCCCGCGACGAGCAGCGCGAAGCCGACGTGCGCGCGCTTCACCACTCGGCCTCCAGCGTGAGGGCCCCGAGATAGGCCGTGCGGTTGCTCACGTACAGATCGTCGAGATACGCCGTGTACATCACGTCCCCCGAGAAGCCGAGCTGCCAGGTGCGCGGGTCGGCGGCCCCGCCGAGATACCACTTGATGCCCATGCCTCCGTCGGCCGTCCAGAGGGGGCCGAGCTCGCGGTCGCCCGTGCGGTAGAGGGGCAGGTCCCACGTGTTGGGATCGCCGTTGGGGTTGGCCGAGACGTACGCCTTCTGCCAGAAGCTCGCCCCGCCCTGCACGTGCAGTCGCGCGTGCGGCCAGAGCGCGAAGCGCTTGCCCAGGTCGAAGATCCAGCGCGCGTCCGTGGACGACGCGATGAGCCCCCAGTCGTCGTCGTAGAAACGCTCTTCCAGGCGGAGCGTCGACCCGTCGTACCGGTGGGCGTAGCGCGCGGTGAGCGCGAAGCGGCGGCGCTCGAGCGGCAGCTGCTCGAGCGGTCGCTCGGGCAAGCGAACCGAGTTGACGTAGTCGATGGATGCGCCGTTCGGCATGCTCGCGGCGACGCTCGGCGAGAACATCGGGATGTAGCGGTACACCTTCGATTGATCGCCGTTCTCGATGATGAGGTCCGCCGACACCGACGCGAGCGACGCGCGATCGACGACCCACGAGATCCCGCCGTTGAACGACCCGCGCTGGAGATCGCGCGAGAAGACGCTGAACGGCGTGCACGACGGCCCGGGGCCCCCCTCGCCGCCGCAGCGTCCTGCCGTGTCGTGGCTGAAGCCGTAGCCGAAGTTGAGGGTCCAGTTCTTCTCGTCGAAGTCCTTCACCATCGTCGCGTAGACGCCGTAGGAAAGATAATCCGGCTCTCGCGACACCGAGCCGCCCACGCCTACGCCGAAGTCGTGCGGCTTGTACTGCCCCGCCAGCGACCCTGCCTGCCGGATCTCCTCCCAGCGGCGCGAGGCCGTCGAGACGATGTCCGCCGAGGCCGCCGAGACGATGTCGACGAGGTACGACGCGTTGAGGCTCGCGCCGCTGACGTTGTCGATGCCCGCCGTCACCGATGGCGTGACGACGCTCACGTGGTCGGAGTCGCTATAGCCGGCGAGCTCCACGGCGGCGTGCTTGGTGGACGTGTCCTCGAGCGGCGACTTGTCCTCCGCCTTCTTGCGATTCGGAGTGCTCTCGTCGCGCGCGGTGCTCGTCTGATCGGTGTCGGACGAGTCCGAGCCCCTCGCCGGTGTTGCTCCGCCACTCGCGGCCAGCACGGCCGCCAGGGCGACGAAGTACCTCAGTTGCATCCGCAGCCGCTCTCGGAGAGCGAGCCGCCACCCGTCGCGCCCTCGTGGACCGCCAGGACGTGCGCCGCCGCAGGCCCCGCGAGATCATCCGCCGTCATCATCGGGTGGGCGAGCTTGCCGCGCTCGTACGGCGCGACGTGCGTGCACCCGAGGCCCGCGAGAGCGACCACCACGGCAGTCCAGACGATGCGAGCGTCCATGAGCATTCCGTCAGTCGTTCTGTGCCCCGGCCGCGACCCACGCGTCCAGGTCCGTGACGGCCTGCGCATCCTTTCCCCCGCCGGGGGGCATGTCGCCGCCGAACCATGTGAGGCACGACTTTCCCTGGACGACGAGCTTCGAGCTGGTCCCGTTGATGTAGCTCGAGAGGTAGGAATAGGCCTTCGCGGAGGTGCCCATGTTCGAGCTGTGCGTGTGGCACGCGGCGCAGCCGCCCGTGCCGCTCGAGGAGAAGTAGCTCGCGTAGATCTCCGTCCACGTCGGCGCCGTGCTCCCGCCGCTGCTCGAGCCGCTGCTGCTCCCCGAGGTCGACCCGCTGGAGCTGCCCGAGCTCGTGCTGGACCCCCCGCTGCTGGAGCCGCTGCCGCCGCTGGACCCGCTGCCGCCGCTGGACCCGCTGCTGGATCCGTTGCTCGAGCTGCCGCTTCCCGACGACGTGCTGCTCGTGCTCGAGCCCCCGCTGCTCGTGCTCGAGCCCCCGCTGCTGCTGCTTCCGCCGCTGCCCGTGCTCGACGACGACCCGCCCGAGCTCGACCCGCTCGACGAGCCGCTGCCCGAGTTGCCCATCGCAGGCGGCACCTCTGTCGCGGCGCCGCCGTAGGGACCTCCGAGCGGCTCGTCCGCGCCTCCGCAACCGCAGAGGCCAGCCGCGACGACCATCCAGCCCGCAACTCGATTGAAGCGCATGGTGACGCTCCCTCTCACTCCCCGCGGATGAGGGATTAACACGATGAAGGAACGCGGGGGAGGCTGAAGCGCACAAAGAGACTCTCCTTTTCGTCCTACGTGGAGATTTTCGTCCATCCCGTGGCGCCGATCGGTGTGCCTACCTCCCACCTTCGCTGCCGTGGCTGCGGGCTTTCGACTCTCGCGAGCGGGACGTCGTTGGAGATGAACGTTGAACGAGCGGCCGGAGCATACGAGCGAGCACGCGCCGGAGGCATTTTGACTCCCCGCAAGTTGTCCAAACGCTGAAGGCGCGCGCTCACCTAGACTGCACCCGGGCCGCACCCCCGGAGGGATGGACGTGATTGGTGGCGACCTGGCACGCATCATGGCCGCCGGCACGGTAGCCGTGGCGAGCCTCGTCGTTGGCAACGCTCACGCCGAGGAGGCGTGCGCGCGGCTTGCCGTGGGAGACGGGCTACCGCCGGAGTGGGCGCCCGCGCTGCAGTTGCTGAGCACAGAGCTCGCCGCGCTGCGGAGGTCGGACTGTGAACCGATGGAGATCTCCATCGAGCGGACGGACCGCGCGGTGCTGGTGATCGCGACGACGTCCGACGGCCGGCGCGCCCAGCGCGTCGTTCGCGATCCGGAGGCCTTGGCGGCGACCGTGATCGGTCTCTTGACGACGATTCCAGCCGAGCCCGCGCCACCCAGCGCTGCGCCGACGTCCGTCCCGGTACGAAGCGCGGCTCCGACAGTCGTCCAGCGGCCCGGCCTCTGGGTCGGGTTTGGCGCTGGCGTTCGTCTGACCGCGCCGACGGACCTGACCGTCCTGGATGTCGAGCTGCGGACCGATCTGATGCTCGGTCGATGGTCGCTGCTCGCCACGATCCGCTCTGCGGTCGTGTCCTGCCTGGGGCAGCAGGGCGTCGACTGCGACGTCTACAACGACGTGAGCCTCGGGCTTGGCGTAGGCCGTCGAATCGTCGCCGGCTCGCCCGTGGTCGACGTCGCCGTCGAGCCGTCCCTCACCGTCATGCACATGGAGCTCGATGCTCCAGATGGCAACGAGGCGCAGTCCGTCGACGGAACGCTGGTCACTCTGCGGATCGACGCCTCCGTGCGGCTCGCCGTTCCTCTCGGCGACAGTTGGCACATCACGTTGACCCTCGACGCGGGGCTCGCGCCGTCGCTGCTCGCGTCACCGACGCGGCTCGAGCTGCCTGCAGTCTTCGGGAGCGAATTGGCGCCCCCTTTCCCCGCGTGGACCGGCGGCGTGAGGGTCGGCGCGTCGGGAGCGGTCCTTTGAAGACGCGTGCTCGTTCCACCGGATCGGCGACGCTCGGCGACGCCGAGCTCCTGACGGCCATCTCGTCCGGAGACGTCACGGCGCTCGGGGAGCTCTACGATCGGTACGCGCGTGACGTGTGGCTTGCCGTCCGTCGGACGATGGTCGACGCCTCGGCCGTCGAGGACGTGACCCACGCCACGTTCCTCGGGCTGCCGCGCATTGCCGCTTCCTACGATGGGCGCGCGAGCTGCCGGAACTGGCTGTGCGGCGTCGCCGTTCGTCTTGCCATGCGCCACCGGCGCGGCGCGGGGCGATTCCGGCGCATGTTGAATGCGTTCGCCGGCTCCGTCAGCCACGTGGGCGGGAGCGATCCGGAGCGCCAGACAAGCGAGCGAGAAGAGCTGGTTGCCCTGGAACGGGCGCTTGCCGCGCTGAGTGAGAAGAAGCGCGCGGTCTTCGTGCTGGTCGAGCTGGAGGGCCTCTCGGCCGAAGAGGCGGCCCGCGCTCTCGAAATCCCGGCGGCGACCGTGCGTACACGCCTCTTCAAGGCGCGGCGCGAGCTTCAGGAGGCCCTGAAACGGGAGGGGATGCAGCGATGACGAAGCCCTGCGATCGGAGCTGGGAGGTCGATCTGTTTCGTGCGGGACGGCTGGGCCCGAAGGATGCGGTCTCGTTCGAGAGGCATCTGCGAACGTGCGCGGCGTGCCAGGCGCAACGCGACGCCGACGAATGGCTGCAGCAGTTTGCACGCCGGCTGACCGACGACGAGCCCCCCGAGCTGGGGCTGAGGCGCGTCCGGGGGCGCGTTCTCCGGGACGCCGCGACCGGTGTGCGGGCGTCCGGCCGCGGAAGTTGGTGGCCGCGCCTGGCGCTGCTCGGTTTGCTCCTTGCTGGAGTCGTCGGCACCTGGGCCGTCGTGACGCGGAGCAGGCCGGCCCGAGGCGTGGCGACGACCGCGCCCCTGGTCGCGCCACCCTCGGCGAACCTGCCGGACCCTTTCGCTGCGTCCGTCGTCGCCGAGAGCGGCTCGCGCTGGGAGCAGGAGCGAATGCAGGGAGTGGAGCGCGTGACCCTCGAGGAGGGCTCGCTGCATCTCCATGTGAGACCGCAGACCGTCGGAGAGCGCTTCCTCGTCGTGCTCCCCGACGGCGAGCTGGAAGTCCGGGGAACGACGTTCGACGTGCGGGTGGAGCACGACGCCACGGTCCGCGTGAAGGTCGAAGAGGGGGTCGTCGAGCTTCGCATCCGGAACCTCGAGTCGAGGCGCCTCGGCGCGGGGGACGGCTGGACTCCCGTGTCGTCGGCACCGTCTTCGACGAAGGAGGCCGCGATACCGACCCCCATGCGGAGCCCGCCGCGCCCAGCCCCCAGCCGGGATGCGCCAGGGCGCCCCCTCCAGGCTGCGTCGCCCGAGGTCTACCTGCGCGCGATGGCGCTCCTTCGAGCTGGTCGCAACGAGGAGGCCGCATCCGCTTTTCACAGCTTCGCGCAGTCGCAGCCGACCGCCTCACAGGCCGAGGACGCATCTTTCCTCGAAGCCGTGGCGCTCGCGCGCGCGGGACGAGGTGACGCCGCGGGCCTCGCAGCCCAGCGTCACCTGGAGAGCTTTCCCGGTTCTTTCCACCGCAGGCAGGCCAGCCTTCTCGTCGCGAAGGCCGCGGCGCAGCGAGGCGACTGCTCGAGAGCCCGATCCGTGCTGGCGCCGTGGCCGACGGACCCCGAAGCCATCGCCGCACTGAGCGTATGCCCGCCGTGACGGCGCGGCATGGTGGATGACGTCGACGACAAGCGTCATTTCCCGCCCCAGGCATCACGGTCTGCGAGAAGACCGTTCGGTGTCTGAGGCCCCTGACTCGTGTTCATTGCGCCGACGCGATGGCTGCGCTGAGCCGCGCGATGGTCTGGTCGATTTCCTCCAGGCGTCGACGTCGCCTCTCGGTGTACCCCTGCGTCCTGCACTTCAGGACGATCTCGTCGCGTTCATCGCGAAGGTCTTCGAGATCGAGTTTCTGATCGCGGAGCGTGTCGCGGGGCGAGGTCATTGGATTGCCCGTCGAGCTCATCGCCGTCGCCGCCGCGGACGAAGCGCGCCAGCGACCACCCTCAAGAGATCCGCGACGACGACGGGCTTTCTGAGGACTGCCGTCACCGGCCATGGCGCGAAGTAGCGCTCGTCGAGGTCCATGCCGCTGATGACGACGACGGGAACGTTCGGCGCACGGTGGCCCTCGCGGATGCGCCGCAGCACTTCGCGTCCGCTGAGCACACCGAGGAGGACGTCGAGGAGCACGAGGCGTGGCGGCTCCAGCGCGTTCTCGATGGCCTGGAGCGCGTCCTCGCCGTTGCGGAAGCTCTGCACTCCATGGCCGACGCTCCTCAACGCGTCGGTAAGCGCGTCGCACACGTCCGGATCGTCGTCGACGAGGCAGATCCAGGTCAAAGCGGTCCGTAGCGTAGGCGGCTCAGCCTAACGAGCGCCTAACGCTGCCCCCATCGACGCCGGGAACGGGCGTCCACCGTGGCCTTTCTCCTCTTTCGGCTCCCAGACGCCGATCGTCCACGTCAACCCCAGGCGCACTTCCGTGGCGCGCTCGCCGGCGACGCTCGCCTCGCGCAACCCCACGTCGAGGTCGAGACCTTCTTTGGCACGCCAGATGGCACCCACGAGTCCCGAGAAGGTGGTCGTGCCGGCGATGAATTCGTGCTCGATGAACCACTCGCTGACGGGCCGAATGGGCGCCTCGGTGTCTCCCTCGAGGATGGCTCCCTCGAACCAGGAGAAATGCAGATCCCCGCGTGAGAGCTCGAACCAGTTGTTGACGTGCACCGCGAGCCCCTTCCAGCGCTTGGATACGATGACGTCGAGCGAGGCGCCGAGGCCGTTCTCGCCGTTGACGTCCGGCAGCAGAGGCCCGAATTCGGCCGCGACGCTCGGCCAGGGCCCGGCGTCTTGCAGCGCGCCCTTCACGAGCACCGCCTTGGTGAGGATGTCCGTATCGAGGAGCTGGTCCCGCGCTTGGCCCGGTGGCACGTCGATGCCGACGAAGTTCTGGAAGTCGATGACGAGCTCCCAGCCCGGCGCATAGCCGAGGTTCAGGACGGTGGCCGGCGCGATGAGCTCGTGGGCGTCTTGCTGCGAATACCAGTGGACCGGGCCGAGCTCGAGCTCGAAGTCGCCCTGCTCGGCCACGTCGGCGTCGGTTCCGTCGAATGGACGATAGGCGCGCGCGTCCCCGGATGCGGTGACGACCGCACAGGCGAGGACGACGGCGAGGGAAGCGTGACGAACCATGAGCCCAGGCATCGCCCCGAGTCGGTGGGGCACGAAGCCTAGGCGGAGCGGCCTAACGCGCGCCTAACGGAGCGCGGACGGGCTCGTGCCACCCCACCACCTTCCCGAGCGTGAGCGACACTTCTAGTCCGGCTCCGCCCGGTCCAGGCGCCGCGTGGACTCCCCCGCCATGCCGCTCGGCCACCGCTTTCACGAGGGCCAGTCCGAGCCCGCGCCCGTCACCGTCGGCCGACTGGCGCCAGTAGCGCTCGAACATGCGCTCTCGCGCGGCTTGGTCGAGGCCCCGCCCTCCGTCGATGACGGCGATCCGGGCGCACGCTTCTTCGCGCGACACACGTACGACACGCGCTCCCCCGCCGTACTTGCCCGCGTTGTCGAGCAGGTTCCGCACCGCGAGGCGCACGAGACGCTCGTCCGCCTCGACGAGGGCCTCGTCCGGCGCTTCGACCGCCACGCCGCTCGGCGCGATGTCGCGCGCCAGATCGGCGACGTTGACCACCTCCGCGGGCACGCCCGTCGCGCTACGCCCCGACAGGACGAGGATGGCGTCGATGACGTCCGCCAGGCGAGCGACGTCGGCGCGGATACGCATCGCGGCGTTCCGCGCGGCGGGATCGGCCGACGCCAGGGCGTCGAGCTCGGCGCCGATGGCCGTCAGCGGCGTGCGCAGCTCGTGCGCGATGTGAGCGCTGTTGGCTCGCTCCCGCGCGAGCCCCTCGAGGAGGTCCCCGACGAGCCGATCGAACGCCGCCGACAGGTGCGCGATCTCCGTCGTGTGCGCGATGGGCGGCGGCTCATCCACCGTGCTTTCGCCGCTCCCGATGCGGCCTGTCCACCGGACCAGCGAAGTCAGCTCGGCGAGCGGCCCCCGCAACGCCCTTCGGATGGCCCACCAGAGGAGCAGCGCAGCGACGACGACGAGGGCGGCCATGGCGCGCCATACGGCCGCCACGACCGCGCGGTGCTCGGCGATCGGAACGGCCGCCACGAGGGAGACGTTCGCATCGCTCTCCCCGCATCCGAGCCACGGTTGGCCGCTGGCGTCGACCACCGTTGCGCACGTCCCTCGCGCGAGCCGAGGGAGGTCCGCCGAGCCCGCGCTGAACCCGGAGCCGTCCTCGAGCCACAGCGCCACGCGAACGCCCTCGCCCTGCGACGAGGCCACCACCTCGCGCGCGGCGTCGTCGCGGGAGTCGCCCTCGGCAAGCTCCACGGCCAGCGCGGCGCGAGCGCCGGCGGCCTCGTCGCGTGCGCGCCTCTCATCGCCGGCCCCGAGGGCTCCGTCGGTGACGAGCGCCGCCGCCGTGCCGACCGAGGCCAGCACGACGACGGCGAGCACGAGCAGCCGTGCGCTCAGGCGGGCTTCGAGCGTTCGAGTGACCATGCATAGCCCACCTGACGAACCGTGCGCAGCGCGTCGCGCACCCCGTGCTCGGCGAGCTTGCGACGGATGCGCACGAGGAGCACTTCGAGGCTGGCCCCCGCCCGCCCGCCGTCGCTACCCCAGACGGCCTCGAGGAGCTCGTCCCGGGGTACGACCCGCCCGTCGCGCGATGACACCACCGCGACGATGTCGAACTCGCGCGCCGTGAGCGGCAGGCGCGCGCCGTCCACCAGGACCACGCGCCGATCGGCGTCCACCGTGAGCCTCCCGAAGCGGCGCACCGAGTCCGTCCAGCGTGGCCCCCGGCGACAGAGTGCCCGGACGCGCGCGAGCAGCTCGTCCAGCGAGAACGGCTTGCCGAGGTAGTCGTCCGCTCCAGCGTCGAGACCTCCCACGCGATCGACCACGTCGTTGCGTGCGGTCAAGACGAGGACCGGCAGCTGGAGGTCGCTCGCGCGCGTCGCGCGGCACCAGTCGAGGCCCGAGCCGTCGGGGAGGCCGATGTCCACGATGGCGATGTCGAAGGAAACGGCTGCGAGCGCGTCGTCTGCCGCCCGCACGCCGCCGGCGACGACGACCGTGTGGCCATGGGCGCGCATGCCGGCGCTCACCGTGTCGGCCACACGAGGGCTGTCTTCGATGAGGAGGACACGTGCCAAGGCGCGAAACGCTAGCATGAGGCTCCCCGCCCGGTTGCCGGTGCCTCCAGCCCCCTATTGCGCGGGGGTGGTCCCGACGGCGATCGTCCCTCCATTGGCGATCCACTGGAAGTTGTCGACCAGCACCGTCGAGTCGAACTCGGGGTTGCCGGCGTCCCAGATGGCGAACCGCACGGTGATGATCGACGCCGCCTGCGCCGGCGCCTGGGTCTTCAGCCATCGGGTGGCGCCGGCGGGACCGACCCCGGTGTGCCACACGTCGAACCCGGTGCCGGCGAGGTCGCCGACTCCGAGCGGGCAATAGGGGCTCGGGAGCGCGGGACAGGCCCCGCCGCCGCTCTTGCAATGCGACGCGAAGCGCGACGGGCTCGTGGGATCGCAGACGTCGAAGAACCCCATGTTGACGCTCACGGGGTGGTTGTTGCTGTCGAAAGAGACATTTCCGAACGTGGAGCCCGTCGGAACGTACGACCCCGTCGGCGGCGGCGAGACGAGCGCGACGAACTGGTCATTGTATCCGCTGGTGTCGCAGACCCAATCCGGGAACTCGAACGAGTAGAACTTGAAGTTGAAGGCGTAGCCGGTCGCGTTGGAGGGCACCCGGATCTGCAGCTCGAGGGCGACGTCATCCGCGATGGCCTGGGTCGGCGGGCACGCCGGGTCGTCCTGCGGAAAGCCCGTGGGCGCGGTGGCGGTCGTGTTCGACTGGCAGGAGATGCCGTTGCAGGCGCCCGTCTGGCCGACAGTGCGTGAATAGCCGCTCGACATCGCGAGCAAGCTCTGGCCGCCCTGGACCTTCACGTTGGAGCCCCACGCCGGCTCGAGACCGACCTGCAGGCCGGGGGTCGCGAAGGGCGTGCCGTCTGCGCGGACGTAGGCCGCGGAAAGGACCCCGTACTTGCGGTCGGACATCGACGCCGTCGCGCAGAGCTCGATGGCCTTGGCGGCGTCGCCCGCCACCACATCGTCGAGCGCGAGGCCCTGATCGCAAGGTTTGGCGCTGTCGCCGGGGACGCCGCTGCAGTCCTCGTCGCCCCACGTCGGCGTGCCCCCGTCGACGTCGTGGAGCACGTCGATGGCGCCGGGATTCACGTTCGGATCGCAGTCGTTGCAGTCGCCCTGGTTCGGCGTCCACCCGTCCTTGTCCATGTCGTCGTCGGGGTTCGTGACGTTGCACTGGACCGTCCCTCCCGACGATCCCGCTTGGCCGTCGCCGAAACTGCCGACGCTGCCATCTCCCTCGAGCGAGCCGCCACTTCCCGAGCCGCCGCCGCTGCTCCCGCTCGACGAGCCGCCGTCGGCCCCGGCCGCCGCGAAGCCGCTCGGTGTCGCACCGCTGGAGCAGGCGGCCGCGAGCAGCGCCGCGGAAACAAAAGCGAACGGCCTTGCCTTCACGGTCGCCTCTCGTCGCTTCATGTGCTGCCATTTACTGCGTGATCACCCCGGCGGGGGTCACGATCTTGTGAAACTCCGAGACCGCCTGGTTGGTCTCATAGTCGTACATGTCCATGACGATGGCGCCGTCGCTGCGCTGGGCGAATATCGCGTAGCCGTAATTCTTGCTGCTGTTGGTGAGCGGCGCGCCGCCGTTGCCGACGAGAACTTCCTTCGCCGTGTTCTCGCCGAAGTAGTCCCACGTGTGGGAGTGGCCCGTGATGAGCGCCGTGTACGGGTACTGCTTGATGATCGAGTCGCTCGGGGCCACGCCGGGGGCATTCCCGGAGCTCTCCGTGGGCTCGTGACGGAGCACGAAAGTGTACGTCGTCTTCACCTGCATCGTGGCGGTGAGCCAGCTTTCCTGGGTCGAGTCCCAGGCGTTGGCCGCGATGAAGACGAACTTCGCGGTCCAAGAGGCGTCGGTCGCGTTGACGTTGATGACGTAGTACGGGAGCGTCTTCTGGATGGGCGCCATGAGCTGTGCCATCCAGGCCTTGTAGTTGGCCGTCGGCGAGCTCCCGGCCGGGCAGTTCGAGTCATCCGCGCCGGTGCACTCGTGGTTTCCCATCGCCGTGAACTGCATGCCGGAGTACTGCGCGCGGGCTTGCACGTAGAGCGAGAGCTGGTCGGCGGCCGTGCTGCTCGAGCCGGTCGACGAGAACTGGTAGTCGCCCGTGGAGACCACGAAGGGAATGGCGGGAGTGTGCGCCTGCACGTCGGCGAAGAGCTTCGTGATGATCGTCGTCGGATAACTGGTGAGATCGTCCTCGTTTGCCGGACGCGTGTCGCCCACGACTCCGAAGAGAAGGGTCGTCAACGTTCCTCCGTTGGCCCCGACCGTGCCGACCGGCTGCGAGCCGCTGCTGCTGCTCGTTCCCCCACCGCTGCTGCTCGTGCTGCTTGCGCCACCGCTGCTGGCTCCCCCGCCGCTACTACCGGTCGAGCCGCCACTGCCGCTCGAAGCCGACCCGCTGCTGCCACTGCCCCCGCCTCCACCGCTCGTGCTGCCGCCGCACACGTTGCTTCGGGGCACGCATGCACTGACGGTTGACCCGCTGACGGTGGTGACGGTCGTGCATGCCTGGTCCGACGGGCAGGCGCCCGTGGAGCAAGTTGCGGCGCAATAGGTGCTGCCTCCGAGCTCGGCGCAGACCGCGCCGCCGCAGCCGGCGTTGCTCTGACAGGCGACGCACGACGTTCCGGCACCGGCCTCCACCGTGGGGCCCGCAGCCCCCGTCTGCCACGGGTTGGCGTCGTTGCTGGAGCAGGCGAACAGATAGACGACGGTCGTCAGCACGACGCCGGCACCGGCCACGTGACGGGGAAGGGCTGCCATGGTCGGCAGAGTGTTTGCGCATTCGTCACCTGTTTGCGACGACGCATTCCGACGAAATCGCGTCTCCGACCGTTAGCCTGAAACTACGCAGTCTATCGGCAAATACGTGAGTGGTGTGCGCGCGGTGTGGCTCCCTGTGGCGCAGTGACCGCAACGGCTCCTCGGCGCACGGGCGATCGGAGCTCGCCATCTACGTCAGCGGCCTCCCGGCGTGGGCCTACGTGATGGCTGTCCGGTGATGCGTCCCTCGATGCACCCGGAGGAGGACCGCTCGATCAGTAGCCGTAGGGGTTCGGGATGTCGAAGGCCGCCGTGACCGTGTAGGTCTGCGCGTGGACCGCGTCGCCCAATACGTTGAACGAGACCCCCAGCGCGATGCGCGTGCCGCCACTGATGGGGCTCTTGAACGGTCCGAGGAAAACCTCCGGCGCGATGAACACCGTCTCGGCCGGACTTCGAGTGGCGCCAGGAGGCAACGCCGCCGTGCCCCCGAGGTACGTCGTGCTGTTGCCCTCGACCTGCGTGTAGATGGGGAAGGAGGAGTGCTGCGGGGTGAGCAGCACCGACACGAGGCCCGTCCCGAGGATCTGCCGGGTCGAGGCTCCATGGACGATGGGAAGAAGCGTCGTGACGTTGCCCTCGAAGATCAGGTGATGAAAGAACCGCTGCGCAGCATACGCAAAAGGGCCGACGAAGAAGTCGCCGCCGGTCAAGTCGTCACGTCCGATCGGGAACGTCGTCATCATCCCGACCGACAACATGTCGTCGAGCTCGAGCGAGCCGGCCGCCAGCCACTGCACGAGGAGCTGAGCGTCCTCGAACCCGGTCGTCTGGCCACCGAAACCGATCTGAAGCGGGAGGGTGGCCACGAGGCCCAGGTGCGGTGATGCGATGTAAGCCAGCTCGACGGACGGCACGTCCCCGCTCCCGGCGCTGCCGTGAAAGTAACCGTTGAAGACCTGCACCTGCTGCTCGAGCTGAGGCGGCGCCCCCACGATCGGGAACGGGAAGAAGAGCTGCTCCCACTTCGTCGGTTCTTCGTCCTGCGCCAAGGCTGCCGACGAGGTGACGACCAGCGCCACGGCCACGGCGGCGGCCGGCAAGACTCGCATGCTGGCTCTCAAAGCTGCGCAGGCGGACCGTCGACGTCAAGAAGCGTCAGGCGCGCTTCGTCCGCCCCACCTTCGCGGTCGGAGGGCTTAGGATGACGGTGTCCGGGTCGCCCCCATGACGCTGCTGCGAACCGCCCGACTCGAGCTCGTTCCGATGACCCTGGCCATGGTCGAGGCGGTGATGCTCGGCCGGAAGGAGGACGCGGAGCGGCTCGTGGCGGCGCGGATGCCCCCGCGATGGCCCAACAACGAGCTGGTCGAGCGGGCCTTCACGGCGTCGCTCGAGGCCATCCGGGCCCAACCCGAGGTGCGCCTCTGGGGGGATCGCGTGCTCGTCGTGCGGTCGCCCGGCGACGCGCGGGTCGTCGGGAGCGTCGTCTTCCACGGGCGCCCGGAGGACGGCGTGGCGGAGATTGCCTACGGCGTCGAGGAGGCGTCGCAGGGGAGGGGCTACGCGACGGAAGCGGTCGCCGCTTGCCTGCGGTGGGCGCTGGCCGAGCCGGGGGTGGGAGCTGTGCAGGCGGCGACCTTCGCGTGGCACGTGCCGTCGCTCCGGGTCATCGGCAAGGTGGGGATGACCAAGGTCGGTACGCGCGATCACGAGACGATGGGCGAGATGGTCGTGTTCGAGAAGCGGTCGCCGGCGGAAGCTGCGGCGACGTGATTCCTTGCCGCGCCCTGCTGTTCGACATGGACGGCCTGATGGTCGACTCCGAGCCGCTCTGGTTCGCCGTGGAGCGCGAGTTCGCCCGCGCGCGCGGCGGCGACTGGACGGAAGAGCTGGGGACCGCGTGCGTCGGGCAGGGGCTGGCCAACACGCTGCGGGTCATGCACGCGTCCTTCGGCTTCCCGGTCGACCTCGCGCGAGACGCGACGGTGATCGTGGAGCTCTTCGTCGCGCGCGTGGCCGAGCTGACGCTCAAGGTGGGCTTCGAGGAGCTGTTCGCGGAGGCCCACGCGCGCCGTGTGCCGCGGGCGCTGGGGTCGTCGTCGGCGCGGCGCCTGGTCGAGGCCACGCTGGCGCGATTCGGCGTGCGCGAGCGGTTCGACGCGATCGTGACGGGTGATTGCGTCGCGCATCCCAAGCCCGCGCCGGACATCTTCCTGGAAGCAGCGCGGCGGCTCCGGGTAGCGCCCGAGGGGTGCGTCGTGCTGGAGGACTCGCTGGCCGGAGTCCGGGCCGCACGCGCGGCCGGGATGCGCGTCATCGCGATCCCCGAAGGGCCCGCCTCGCCGGAGATGACGGCGCTGGCGGACGCGGTGGTCGGCGATCTCCACGCGGCGCGGGGCCTCCTCGCGCTGTAAGGCGGCGGTCGCCCTCGCCATTTGTCACGCAAGTGTTTCACGCATGGACGAAGGTCGTCTCACGACCCCGATAGAGATCCATGGCGGAGAGAAGCCATGGCACTCATCGAGCTTCCCGATCTCGCGGCAGGGATCGCCTCGGTCCGCGTCGAGGACGTCGAGACGGTCCGCAAGGGCGTCCCTTCCAAGCTCGCCGCCCTCCGCCCCATGCTCGGCGGGGGACGCCTGGGCGCGGCCCGCAACCTTGCGCGCGACGTCCACACGCTGTTCCAGCTGCTGTTCGACCGTTCGTTCCCGGTGCCCTGGCGCACCACGGCCGCCATCGTGTTCGGCCTCGGGTACTTCCTCATGTCGGTCGACCTCATCCCGGACGTGATCCCCGTCGTCGGCTTCCTCGACGACGCGCTGGTCATGGCCGAGATCGTCTACCTGCTGTCGGGTGACCTTCAGCGCTTCCGCGCGCACCAGGCCACTCGCACGCGCGATGAAAAGGCTAGCGCGCGGAGAGCTCGGCGCGATCGAGAGCAGCCCGCAGCGCCGCCGGTGCGACACGCAGCTTGAAGGTCTTGCGTCCGTCGATGAGGACGACGGGCACCTCCTCGCCGTAAAGGCGTACGAGCTCGCGGTCGGAGTCCACGTCGATGACGGTGAGCTCGAAAGGGCGCTCGCCCCGGACCTCGTCGAGCAGGTCCTTCACCACGTCGCAGAGGCAGCAGTTGACGCGGGTGTAGAGAGTGACCGCGGCGCTCATGGGCGGGACCCTCGATCCTAGAAGGTGACGTAGACCCCGGTCGAGTCCGCGCAGACCGCGAGGTTGGCCAGGGGCTTCTTCGCCGGACCGCCCGTCACCTTGCCCGTGAAGTCGAACGTGGCTCCGTGGCACGGGCAATAGAGCTCGGTCCCGCCCTTCACGCCGACGGGACAGCATGAGTGCGTGCACGATGCCGAGAGCGCGACGTACGTCCCCGCCCCCTGCTCGATGACGATGATGGAGCTCATGCCGCACACCGGATCGGAATAGCCGCTGGCGTTGACCGTCACGCTCCCACCCGACTTCTGGAGCTGCGGGTACTGCGCGAAGGTCAGAGCGAGCACGCTGCCGCCGGTCGGGCACGTCGGCCCGCCGCCACTGCCGCTGCCGCTGCTGCTCCCGCTTCCGCCGCCGCTGCTGCTTCCGCTGCTGCTCCCGCTGCCGCTGCTGCTCCCGCTCCCCCCACCGCTGCCGCTGCCGCTCCCGCTTCCGCCGCCGCTGCTGCTGCTTCCGCCGCCGCTGCTGCTCCCGCTCCCGCCGCCGCTGCTGCTCCCGTTGCCGCCGCCGCTCTCGACGCCGCTGTCCTCTTCGTCGGAGCCGAGACCGGGGGCGACATTCTCTCCCGTTCCTCCGTAAGGACCGCCGAGCGGAATGCCGCTCGAGGAGCACGCCGTGTGCGCCGTGGCGGCGGCGCCGAGTACGAGGAGGTTGCGTCGACCGAGAAGCGTGCGCTCTACCGGCATCGAAGTGCGCGAAGTCTGCCCCGCTGCGGGCGGACCGTCCACCCGATCCTCCGTCGTGAACTATTCCACCAGCCTCAATCCGGGCGGCAGCGCGTCCCCGAAGAACGCCGCACGCTCGCTCTCTTCGACGGCCACCACGTCCCGCACCGCGCGTATCCATCCCTCTTCGGCGCCCATCGCCACGAGACGCTTCTCCACCTCCAGGCGCATGCGCTCGTTCACGTCGCGCGCTCGGTCCCCCGTGCGTCTCGCGAGCTGCACGGCGGCCTGGGCCGCCCTCGGAACGAGGTCCCACTTCTCGCGGAGCAGGTGATCGAGCCATCGCTCGACGACGTGCGGCGACACGACGTGGTGCACGCTGGCGTACGCCGGGACGCGCGCCCCGAGCCGACCGATGGCCGCCCAGAGGCGCGGGTCGCGATCGGTCCACGTGCGCTCGAGCACCCAGCCGCCGAGCTGCGACCGGCGCGCCGGCGGGACGCGCTCGAGCGAGGACGCCATGTCGAGCGCGTCGTCGAGCGAGAGGGCGGGCTTCTTCGGCTTCTTCAGGCCGGCGTCGGCGGTCGCCAGCCACGGGTCGGCGAAGTCGCGCAGGTGCGCCTGCGCCCCTTCGTCGAGGCCGCCCGCCGCGCGGCGCCAGGTGATCCAGAACTGCTGCCACCCGCGCGCCTCCCCGGGGAAGGCGAGGCGCTCGTCGAAGAGGGGCGGCAGGAGGGCCACGCGCTGCGGGTCGAGCGGGTCGCCGAAGCCGGGGCGGATGCACCAGCCGGCGAGGAGCCAGAAGACGCGCTCGTGATCCGCCGAGCGGCGGCGCGCGCGGGCGTCGGGGAGGAGCGCGTCGTAGAGGGCGCGGTTCACGTCGGTGGGCCACTGCCCACGCTCGCCGAGGACCCGCTCCAGCTCGCGCAGCAGGTCCTTCGCCTCGCGGCCGCCCGAGTCGCCGCGCGGCTTGCCGAAGGCGCGGTCGACCAGCTCGCGCGCCGAGTCCATGCGGCGAGGAGCCTGCGAGGGAGAAGGCGCGCGGCTCGGGGCGACCGAAGGGGTGTCGCCTCGGAGCTGGAAAGCGAGGCGATGCCGGCGCGACGGCGGCTCGGTCTCCACGCAGGCGAGGTCCAGCGTGCCGACGGGCGTCAGCTCGCCCTCGAGCGCGACGCGCACCTCCGTTCCACGTGCGCCCTCGAGGGTCGTCGCCAGCGGGGGCAGGCGCGCATAGCGCTCGTCGTCCACGTCGACCACGTCGCCGGCGCAGGCGTTGCCCTCGTCGCTGGCCAGCACGTCGAAGCGCACCGGGCGCCCCACGGCGAGCGCGAACGTGCGACCGCTCGCCACGTGCGCGACCCCCTCCTCGGCGCCGCGGGGCACGATGCACACGGCGCGAGCCCGCCCGTCCTCCGGGGCCACGCCCACGTAGTAGCCGCGCGACGAGCCGCCGCCGATGCGCACACCCGCGCCCCGTCGAGCCAGCGCGTAGGCGACCGCGCCGCGGGCCACGGCGAGGTCCGGATCCGCGTCGGGCAGGCGGGTGACGGCTTCCCCTCCCCTCCACCCCGCGAGCGCCTCGACGACGCGCTCCGCGATGCGCTCTGCCTGGAAGACGCCGCCGTTGAGAAGAACGGCGTTGGGCGACGCGCCGGCCGGGAGGTGGCGCCCGAGAAACGCCGCGACGTGGCGCGTGATGGCGACGTCCCGCTCGTACGGGAGACCGAAGGCCACGAGAGCCCCGCGCGCACGCTGCGGCCGCGCCTCGGCCGACACGACGGGCAGGAAGCCCTCGAGGACCACGCGCTCCACCTCCTCGCGCGTCACGCGCGTCGTGCGGGTCGCGCCCACGAGCTGCGCGCCCGCGGCCGTCACGGTCACCGGAGCGTCGGCGGGGGGCGCGCTGCCGAGGAGCAGCTCCTTCGCCGAACGGCACGCCGCGACGAGCTGCGCGAAGCGCGCCGGATCGAGCTTCGCGTCGGTCACGAGGCGAGGCTCGACGACGTGCGCCAGCGCGAGGTCCATGTTGTCCCCCCCGAGGAGCAGGTGCGGGCCCACGGCGACGCGCTCGACGCGCTCGACCCCCGACACGCGCACGAGCGACAGGTCCGTCGTTCCGCCGCCCACGTCGACGACGAGGACCAGCGCCTCGCCCCCCGTGGCCGCGAGCAGCGCCGAGAGCCCCGCCTCGCCGGCGCGCGCCATCCAGTCGTAGAAGGCGGCCTGCGGTTCCTCGAGGAGCTTCGGCGCCAGCCCTGCGCGCTGGGCCGCCTGGAGCGTCAGCTCGCGCGCCACCTCGTCGAAGGACGCGGGCACGGTGAGCACGACGTCCTGCTGGGCGAGCGGGGCGTCCGCGTGCTGCGCATCCCACGCGCGGCGCACGTGCGCGAGGAGCCGCGCCGCGGCGTCGACCGGCGAGAGGCGCATCGCGTCGTCGTCGCTGCCCCAGGGCAGGATGGGCGCCGTCCGGTCGACGCCCGTGTGGACCAGCCAGCTCTTGCTCGAGGCGACGAGGCGTCCGGCCACCTCGCCGCCGCGCCGCCGCGCGTACTCGCCGAGCACCCAGGGGGCGTCGCCGAACGGATCCTCCACCGCCTCGCCGTCGAGCGGCGCGTAGAGCATCGACGGGAACAGCGGGCGCTCGCCCACTTCGCTCCGCGCGACGAGCTGCGGCACGCCGACGACCCGGACGGCCTCCCGAGACGCGTCCTCGAGCGAGGCCCACGCGACGACCGTGTTCGTCGTTCCCAGATCGATCCCGACGGCGGCGCGCGCGACCATCCGGGCCGCTCACTCCCCGCCGCGGACGCTCAGCTCGACGCGCCATCGCTCGTCGGCCTTCAGCGGACGCAGCGGCTCGGCCTCGAGCAGCAGCGTGCCCACCTCGGTCGCGTGCGACCGGAGGCGAACCGGGACCACGTCCCCCTCGCGCCGTCCCTCCGCCGGGAGCGTCACCTCGATGGGCGGCAGCTCCTCCAGCTCGTCCTGCTTCCAGTCGTCCAGCACGGCGCCCGCGCCGTCGTCGCGCCGCACGCTCGACCCGAAGAAGCGGAACCGCACGGGCTCGCCCACCACCACGCCGAGCTCCTGCGGGAGCGAAGCTTCCGTCCCTTCTTCCATGCCGAACGGCGCCACGCACATCGCGCTCACCGGCGGCTCGACCCCGGGCACCGCCGGGACCGCGCTCTCGATGCCGACGTAGTACGCCCGCGCGGTCCCTCCCCGGATGCGCAAGCCCTTGCCACGCCGCACGAGCGCATAGGCGCACGCCCCACGCGCGACCGCGAGATCCAGGTCGGCTCCTCCGAGCACGCGCACGGGCGGCGCGCCGTCGGCCTTCAGCCATGCGTCGAGCGTCTCGACCAGCCGCTCCCGGAGCGGGTCGGCCTTCATCACGCCGCCGTTGAAGAGGAGCGCCGTCGGATGCAGGAGCTTCGGGGCGCGCTGCTTCGCCGTGGCGGGCGCGGTCGCGACGGCCCCGGCCTGACGCGCGAGAAACGAGGCGAGGTGACGCGTGATGGCCGGATCGGAAGCGTAGGGCAGACCGAGCTGCGTGAGGGCGCCGCGCGCGCGGGTCGTCGGACGCGCGTCCCCCGCGACGACGGGGAAGAAGCCGTCGACGAGCGTCCGGGTCACGTCGTCGCGCGTGAGCTCGGCGCGGAGCGTGGAGCCGAGGAGCGCGGCGCCGCGCGAGGCGAGGGCGATGGGGGCGGCCTCGAGCTCGGCGTCGGAGAGCAGCCGCTCCTTGGCGACCCGGCACGCGTGGACGAGGCTCGCCTGCTGCCACCGATCGACGGCCTTCCCTTCCCCCTCGAGCTTCTGCCGGACGAGGTGCGCGAGCGCGAGGTCCATGTTGTCGCCGCCGAGCAGGATGTGGTCCCCGACCGCGACCCGGACGAGCTCCAGCGAGCCCTCCTTGTCCACGGCGTGGATGGCCGAGAAGTCCGTCGTCCCGCCCCCGACGTCGATGACGAGGACCACGTCGCCCGGGCGCACCTCTTTTCGCCACGCGTCGCCCATCGCCAGCACCCACGCGTAGAGCGCGGCCTGCGGCTCCTCCAGCAGCGTCAGCTTCTCGATGCCCGCCGCGAGCGCCGCCTCCACCGTGAGCTCCCGCGCCGAGGCGTCGAACGACGCCGGCACGGTCACCACCACCTCCTGGTTCGCGAGCGCCGCCTCGCCCCCGCCGTGGCACGCGTCGAACGCCTCGGACAGGTGCTCCAGGTAGCGCCACGACGTCTCCACGGGCGAGATCTTCTCGACGTCCTCCGGCGCGCCGAGCGGCAAGATCCCCGCCCGCCGATCGACCGTGGGGTGCGACAGCCAGCTCTT
Source organism: Polyangiaceae bacterium (assembly GCA_036501935.1). Lineage (GTDB taxonomy): Bacteria > Myxococcota_A > Polyangia > Polyangiales > Polyangiaceae > Palsa-1150. The sequence continues at coordinate 29,330 of DASXZL010000003.1, forward strand.
CGCGCTCGCGATGACGCGCGCCGGCGCGTCGACACCCCTCGAGCGCGCGTGCTCGCCCACGACGAAGCGCCGTTCAGCGTCCCACGGCAGCGCCTGGGGCCCCTCGCTCTCGTGCGCGAAGTAGAGAAACGACGGCAAGAGGGCGCGCCCCTCGACCTGCCCCGGCGCCACGAGCTGCGGCACCGCCATGACCTCCGGAGTCCCCTCCCCTTCGAGGGGCGCGACGGCCAGCGCGCAGTGCGTGGTCCCCAGATCGATGCCGACGGCGAAGCGCGTCATCCGAGCTCGACCTCCGCCGGCGCGAGGATCTGCGCGTCGTGCCCTCCGACGAGGCTCGGCAAGGTGAGCTTCTTCGCGCGCCAGCCGCGGTGGCGCAGGACGCCCGCGTACGGCGGCTCCCCCTTCACGTCGCCCACGAGCTTCACCATGTCGGCGTCGAAGCCGGCGGCGAGCGACACCCGGGCGCCCTCCGCCTCGTCGCGCACCGGCTCGATCTCCGCGTGGGCCCGGACCGCCTTGCGGCAGCCCTCATGCACGACCCGCGCCGCGACCCCGACGTCGGCGTCCGGGAAGGCCGTGATGTCCTGCTGGAGAAAGTCGACGAGCCGTCCCTCGCGCTGAAGAAGCGAGAGGAGCTGCAACGCAGCCGTGACGTCGGCCTCACGCACGGAAGGAGCGGGGGCGAGCCGTGCCTCGGGCGGGGCGGGAGCGAGCGCGGGGGCCTCGCGGAGGGTCCAGACGCGCGCGGCGAAGCGAGCGTCGAAGAGGACGCGGAAGGAGCATAGCCACGCGAACCACAGGCGTGTGAGAAAGGAGAGCTCGGGTTCGGTCGTCACGGGGCCGAGGGTAGCCGATCGGCCTCAGATCCCCAGGTCCATCCCTTGCGCCCTCAGCCGGGCGCGCGCCGCCGAGGCACGCTGGCAAGGGCCCAGGCCGAGGAAGGCGAACACGAGCGCGGCGACGGACACCATCGGCGCGGCGAGCGCGTAGAGCGAGAAGAGCAGGTGACCGATGGCGACGACGAGCCACGCGCCGCTCACCAGCGAGAGAAGAAAGCACCCCGGGATGCTCACGAGCGCCGCCCACGCGCGGGCGCGGAAGACCATCACGCCGAGGACGAGGTGCGGCAGGGCGACGCCGAGGAGCGCGTACGGCGCGATCGCGATGGGCCCCCGCATCGTGAACATCAGCGTCTGCAGCCCCGTCAGCCCGACCACGCCGCCGCCGAGCGCGATGGCCGCCCCCGACAAGCGCACGAGCGGCGTCGGCACCGCCGCGGCGACGTCGTCCTCCATCCCGGTCGAGACCGTCCCGGGCGCCGCGTAGGGGTTCATGTGCTAGTCGAGTCAGGCTACATCGAATGCCCATCTTCATCGCGGTCCTGCTCGGCATCGTCGAGGGCCTCACCGAGTTTCTTCCGGTGTCCTCCACCGGCCACCTCGTCCTCGTCGGGCACTGGCTCGGCCTCGGCGACGAAGACCCGGCGACCTCGTCCTTCGAGATCGTCGTCCAGCTCGGCGCCATCCTGGCCGTCGTCGCGCACTATCGCGTCCTCCTGGGCGAGCGCCTGCGCGGCCTCTTCGCGGGGGACGCGGCCTCGCGCCGTCTGCTCGTCGCGCTCGTCCTGGCCTTCGTCCCCACCGCCGTCGTCGGCCTGCTCCTCCGCAAGACCATCAAGGCCCACCTCTTCGGCACGCTGCCCGTGGCCGCGGCGCTCGTCGCGGGGGGCGTCGTCATGATCGTCGTCGAGCGGATGCGCGCGCGCCGAAACATGAAGGGCGTGGAGGGGCTCGAGCACGTGACGCCGCGGCGGGCGCTCGCGATCGGCTTCGCGCAGTGCCTCTCGATGTGGCCGGGGACCTCGCGCTCGATGTGCACCATCGTCGCGGGGCAGCTCGCGGGCCTCTCCACGGCCACGGCGGCGGAGTTCTCGTTCCTCCTCGCCCTGCCGACGCTCGGAGCGGCGACGGTCTACGAGGGGATGAAGGCGCGGCACGAGCTCGTGGCGAACGTCGGCCTGACGAGCCTCGCCGTAGGCATGGTCGTCTCGTTCGTGATCGCCTGGGCCGTCATCGCCAGCTTCCTCAAGTACCTGCGGGCGCGCGGGCTCGAGCCGTTCGGCTGGTACCGCGTCCTCCTCGGCCTCCTCGTGCTCTGGATCCTCGAGCGATGAGACCGGCGCTGGTGGCCCTCGCGTCCCTGCTGGCGCTCGGCCCCGCCTGCGCCAGCACCGCCGGCCAAGCGCCCGCCGCGGCCGTCGCGACCAAGGGCGCCGCCACCGCGGCGTCCGCGGTCGTCCAGGTCGACGAGGTCCTCGGTCGCAAGCCGGACGAGGGGGCCGTGCTCCTGCGGCTGTCGGTCGCGCGGCAGCATCCCCTCGGCGGGCTGATCGTACCGTTCGTCCTCGCGTGGCCGGGCTGGGGCGCGACGCTCGCCTCGCTGACGACCGACCCGCTGGCGGACCTCGACTGGATCGACGTCGTCGGCCCGAAGGATCCGGCCCTCGAACGCATGGTGCTCCGCACCGTCGCCCCCGACGACACGATCGACGCGCGGCTCGAGGCCCGCGCCGACGGCTCGCTCCGGGTCGTCGAGCGCGCGCAGCCGCATCTCGTCGCCGCCCTCCCGCCGGAGGGCGCGCAGGCCGTCCTCGCGACGCTGCGCTCGGCGAAGCTCGCGGAACCCGACGACTCGGACGCCGACGAGGTCCTCCACGTCGACTTCCCGAACCCGCACGGCGTCATCCTCTTCGTGCCGGCCAACGTGCGTCGCGCGGTCATCCGCGGCGACTCGCGTCCCGGCGGCGCGGCCGAGGGGTTCGCGGACCTCACGTTCGACGACGACGCGACCGCGAAGCGCATGGCGGGCGAGCTCCAGACGCGCGCCGAGTCGATGAACAACCTGATGGTGCGCATGCTGACCCGGGACCTGCTCGGCGGGCTCGAGATCAAAGCCGAGGGCCCCGTCGTGAAGCTCCGCCTTCCCGCGACGCGCGAGCAGCTGGAGAGCCTCGCCACCCTGGCCTCGGCGCTGCTGCCGCCCTCAGCCAAACGCTGAGCCGTGAGCGCGGCGATCCGCTCGCGCGACCCCTTTACTTCCGATATAGGTGCTCCCATAGAGCCCCTCTGTGGGAAGGAGTGTGTGATGGACGAGAAGATGTCCCGCCGTTTCGTGCTTCGGCAGAGCGCCGTCTTCGGCGCGTTCGTGGCCTTCGGAGGCGCGGCGGCCGCGTGCAACAAGCCGGCGGCGCTGACGTGCACCGACACGTCGATGCTCTCCCCGGCCGACGCCCAGGTGCGCACCGCGCTGGCCTACGTCGACACGTCGGTGGAGGCCGGAAAGGTGTGCTCCGGGTGCCAGCAGTTCATCCCTCCGCCGTCCGCCCACACCTGCGGCACGTGCAAGGTCGTCAAGGGCCCCATCAACCCCGGCGGCAACTGCAAGTCCTTCGTCGCCAAGCCCGCGTAGCGAACAGTCGTCCCTACGCGGTGGTTCCTCTCCCAGGCGCCGTCGATGTTTTTTGACGCGGAGGCGCGGAGGAGAGGAGGCGCAGATTCCGGGCTAGGCGTTTCTGGTCCGAACCCTGCACTGCGCTTCCCCTCGTAGGCTCCTGCCCCGCAGCGCTCCCCTTTCACCGCCCCCCCACGGCGCTCGGGGCCGGAGCCCACACACCGCTGAGGACCGCCCGCCGCACCTCGGCCCCGCAGTCCCGGGGGTCGACCCCCCGCCTCCGCGGGGCTGCGACGGGACCGGAGGGACAGATGACGGCTGCGGCGAACGTCGACGGAACCGAGATCATCGGACGCTACGCCCTCCACGGCGAGATCGCCTCCGGGGGCATGGCCGTCGTGCACTTCGGCCGTCTCCTCGGGCCCGTGGGCTTCACGCGGCCCGTCGCCATCAAGCGCCTTCACCCGCAGCTCGCGCGCGAGCCCAACGTGCGCGCCATGTTCATCGACGAGGCCCGCCTCGCCTCGCGCATCCGCCATCCGAACGTCGTCCCCACGCTCGACGTCGTGACCGACGGGGGCGATCTCCTCCTCGTCATGGAGTACGTCCACGGCGAGTCGCTGCAGCAGCTCCTCCGCGCGGTGCGAAAGCGCGGCGAGCGCGTGCCCCTCCGCATCACGCTGGCGGTCATGACGGCCGTCCTCCACGGCCTTCACGCCGCGCACGAGGCCACCACCGAGACCGGGCAGCCGCTGAACGTCGTGCACCGCGACGTCAGCCCGCAGAACATCATGGTGGGTGTCGACGGCGTCGCGCGCGTGCTCGACTTCGGCATCGCGCGCGCCACCGTGCGCCTCGAAAACACGCGCGAGGGCATCGTCAAAGGCAAGCTCGCCTACATGGCCCCGGAGCAGCTCGGCGGCGTCGTCGTCGACCGGCGCGCCGACGTCTACGCGGCCACCGTCGTGCTCTGGGAGATGCTCACCGGCAAGCGGCTCTTCGTCCGCGAGGACGGCGGCACGGTGCTCATCGAGAAGCTCCTCCGCGGCACCATCGAGGCGCCCGGCGTGTATGCCCCCGGGACCCCGCGCCTCCTCGACGCGATCGCGCTGCACGGGCTCGCGCGGACGGCGGACCAGCGCTTCGCCACCGCGCGCGAGATGGCGCTGGCCCTCGAGCGGCTCGGGGAGCTGGCCCCCGCGTCGGAGGTCGGCGTGTGGGTCGAGTCGCTGGCCGCGCCGACGCTGACCGAGCGAGCCGTGCGCTTGAAGCAGCTCGAGATGACGTCGTCGACCTACCGCGTGCAGGCCGCGCCGGCGGCGGCCGACCGCGTGCTCCCGGGCCTCTTCGAGGACGAGGAAGACGTGCAGCAGGAGCCGCTCCTCGATCACCTGTTCCCCCTCGAGGAGATCGACGTGGAGCTCGAGTCGCCCACGCCGCCGACCGTGGGTCCGCCGCGCTACGCGAGCGCCATGATGCCGATGGCCACGCCCCAGGCCATCGAGGTCCCCATCGCCGTCGCGCGCCGAGCGCCGCCGCGGGCGCTCGTGGTCTTCGCCGCGTACGCGCTCCTCGGGGCGGCCATCGTGCTTCTGGCGGGCGCCCTTCGCTGGACGCGCGGCGAGCGGTCGACCGCGGCGGCAGCGGCCGTGGTCCCCTGCCCCCCGGGGATGTCGCGCGTGCCGGCGACCGACGGTGGAGCGCCGTCGCCGTACTGTCAGGTCAACGCGTCGCCGGCGACGAGCTCGATGCGCGTGATCTCGGCCCCCGGTCCGACGCGCATCGGCGGCCCCCAGTAGCCCGTCCCCGTGCTGACGTAGACCCAGGTGGCGCCGCGCTTGTAGAGGCCCGCGATGAGCGGCTGGTCGAGGCGCGCCAGCCAGTTGAAGGGGACCATCTGGCCGCCGTGGACGTGCCCCGAGAGCTGGAGATCGACCTCGCCTCGCTGCGCGTCGTGGAGGGCCTTGGGCTGGTGCGCGAGGAGGACGACGGCGCGGGACTTGTCGCGACCCGCGAGCGCCCCGGGCACGTCCTGCCCGTGATGCGGCAGCATGCGCGCGCTGCTGGCGTCGTCGACCCCCGCGAGGTCGAAGGCGCCGCGCACGTCGACCCGCTCGTTCCGGAGGACCCGGATGCCCATCGAGCGAAGGTGCGCGATCCACTCGTCGGCGCCCGAGTAGTACTCGTGGTTGCCCGTCACGAAGTAGACCCCGTCCTTCGCGCGGAGGTCGCGCAGCGGCTCGACGAGGTCCCGGAGGGCCGCCACCGAGCCGTCGACGAGGTCGCCCGTGATGACGACCATGTCCGGCGCGAGCGCGTTCGTCTCGCGCACCACGCCCTCGACGAAGCTCCGGCCGATGGTCGGCCCGACGTGCACGTCGGTGATCTGCACGATGCTGTAGCCCGACGCGCTCTTCGGCAGCTTCGCCAGCGGGATGCGCACGCGCCGCACGTCGTACCCGCGCGCCACGTTGACGATACCCCCGAGCCCGATGAGCCCCGCGCCGCCGGCCACGCCCGCGGCGATCATGCGCGACAGGAAGAGGCGCCGCTCCGGGTCCGACGGCAGCGCCCGGAAGAGCGCCGCGACGCCCGTTCCCGCGTCGGCCAGGACCGTCAGCAGGAAGAGGTACAGCGCGAAGCCCATCCAGACGTACGCGACCCACGAGAGCGGCACGTTGACCGCGCGCGGCAGCGCCCGCATCGCGAGGAGCGCGACCGGGATGAGCACCGCGAGCACGCAGATGGCGACCGTCAGCGACGCCCCCCACGGCGCGGGCCAGTGGGGATCGCGCACGAGGCGCGCCCAGATGTAGCGGTGCATGAGCCAGGTGAGCCCCGTGAAGATCACCAGGGCGACCGCCATGCGCGAGGGGCTCACTCCTCTATGATGCACCCGCGCGGCCGGCGTCGCGGCCTCTCTCGCGCCCGAAGAGCCGCCGGGGCGGCAGCACGAGCAGGAGCAGGCACGAGGCTCCTCCCACCCCGTAGCGGTCGATGATCTCCACGGCGGCGCGTCGCACGATGCCGGGGGCGTCCTCATCCACCATCAAGATGAGGCCGGGCAGGAGCGGCACGACGGCGTAGTGACGCGGTCCCCGATGAGCAAGTCCATGGCGATGAGGCTCGTGACGCGGCCGGCATGGAACGCCATGCGGCTGAGGTTCGTCGGCCGCGTCGCGAGGCTCGTCGGCCGCGTCACCTTCTTCATCGGCCGCGTCGCGAGGCTCGTGAGCGGCCCGGCGTCGAAGAGGACGGCCGTCGCCTCGAAGGAGAAGCCCGTCGGACGGACTGCCGGACACCCCAGCTCGAACGCCAAGCGCGATCGACGGGGGGCTCTGCGTGCGCGGCTCCCGGTCAGGCCGGCTTCACGGCGAGTCTCACGTCGCCGGATACCATGCCCATCGGCGAAAATGTGTGATGCGCGTCGTATCCGGGCGCCAGCGAGAAGCGGCATCGCGTGAGCATCGCGTGCCAGAACGACAGCGCCTGCGCGGTCGCGAGCTGCATCCCGATGCAGGCGTGGGCGCCGGCACCGAAGGGCAAGAAGAGCCCCTTGCGTCGCCGGTCCTCGGCTCGCGCCGCCGAGAACCGATCGGGATCGAACCCATCGGGCTCGGACCACCACGCCGGGTCGCTCCACAGCGTCGTGAGCATCACGAGGACGCCCGTGCCGGCCGGCACGTCGGCGCCCCCGACCCGCGTCGTGCGTCGCGCGCGGCGAGGAACGTGCGGAGCCACGGGGAAGAGCCTCATGCTCTCGTTCCAGGTGCATCGGGCGAGCTCGAGGCGCCTTCCGCCCGCGCAGGTGACGGGCGCCAATCCGGCGTCGCGCGCTTCGTCGCGGAGCCTCTCCTGCCAGGGCTCGTGCTTGGCGAGGAGATAGCCCATGCTCGCCATCGCCGACGCGGTGGTCTCGACTGCGCCGACCACCACGCTCAGGAAAAGACGCAGGAGTCGTTCGTCGTCGTGAAAGCCCGCGTCCCGCGCCGCCGCGCGAAGGCGGCCGAGAAGATCGGCGCTCCCGGCAGCCGTTCGCTTCGACAGCGCCCCTCGGAGGCCCGCGTAGGCGAGCCGCGCGCGGATCGCCTTGGGGCTGAGCCATGGCGGGAGCACGGCTCCTCGACCCGCACAGACCCAGGCCAGCGCTCGCGCCAGCCACTCGGCGTCGGCGACGCCGCGCGCCCCGAGGAGCGCGCGGGCGGTGACGCGCTTCATCAGCCGGACGACTTCCCGTTTGAAGTGGACCCGCCCGCGGGTCAGCCAGCGCTCGATCGCGGCGTCGACGAGCGGGTCGGCGAGGCGCAAGTAGCCGTCGATGGAGTCGGCGTCGAAGACGCGCTGGAAGAGGGCGCGTACCTCGCGATGCTGGGCGTCGTCGAGGATTGCAAGCTCGTCGACCATGGCATCGCCCGGGTTGGCCGCGCTCCAGATGCCCTGCTCGTTTCGCAGGATCTCGCCCGCGAGGCCTGCGTCCGCGACGCAGAGGACGGGGGACGTTCCCATGACCGTCCAGTAGACGGGGCCCCGCCGCCTGGCTTCTTCGACGTAGTGACGAGACACTCGGCGAGGCTCGCCCCCTGCCCTGCCGGGCTCTCAGATGTCGAAGTAGAGATAGAACTCGTAGGGCGTCGGCCGCATGCGGATCGGGTTCAGCTCCTTGTTGCGCTTGAACTCGAGCCACTCGTGCAGCGCGTCCTTCGTGAACACGTCGCCCCTCAGGAGAAACTCGTGGTCCCTCTCGAGCGTCGCGAGCGCGTCCTCGAGGCTCCCCGGCATCTGCGGAACGTCCTTCAGCTCCTCCGGCGACAGGGCGTAGATGTCCTTGTCCATCGGATCGCCCGGGTTCATCTTGTTCTGGATCCCGTCGAGCCCCGCCATGAGCATCGCGCTGAACGCGAGGTACGGGTTGCAGCTCGGGTCCGGGAAGCGAACCTCGATGCGGCGCGTCTTCGGGTTCGGGCCCGTGATGGGGATGCGCACGCTCGCCGACCGGTTGCGGCTCGAGTAGGCGAGGTTCACCGGCGCCTCGAAGCCCGGCACGAGCCTCCGGTACGAGTTCGTCGTCGGGTTCGTCAGCGCGGCGATCGACTTCGCGTGCTTGATGATGCCGCCGATGTAGTGGAGCGCCGTGTCCGACAGGCCCGCGTAGCCGTCGCCGCCGAAGAGGGGTTTCCCCTCCTTCCACAGGGACTGGTGCACGTGCATGCCGCTGCCGTTGTCGCCGAAGAGGGGCTTGGGCATGAAGGTCGCCGCCTTGCCGTGCTTGCGGGCGACGTTCTTCACCACGTACTTGAACCACATGAGCTGATCGGCGCAGGGACCGAGCCGGTTGAACTTCATGCCGATCTCGCACTGACCGCCGCTCGCGACCTCGTGGTGGCCGACCTCGACCTCGATGCCGGTCTCCATCAGCGTCGTCATGATCGCCTGACGAACCTCGGCCAGCGTGTCGGTCGGCGGGACGGGGAAGTACCCCTCCTTGTGGCGCGTCTTGTAGCCGAGGTTCGGGAACTCCTCGCGGCCGCTGTTCCAGGCGCCCTCGTTGCTGTCGAGGTAATAGTAGCCGGCGTTCGGCTGCGACTGGTCGAAGCGCACGTCGTCGAAGAGGAAGAACTCGGCCTCCGGACCCATGAACGACGTGTCGGCGATGCCCGTCTGCCGGAGATACGCTTCGGCCTTCTTCGCGATGTGGCGCGGGTCGCGCGAGTACGGCTGCTTCGTGATGGGGTCGAAGATCGAGCAGACGACGCTGAGGGTCGGCGTCGAGTAGAAGGGATCGATCTTCGCCGTCTCCGCGTCGGGGATCATCACCATGTCCGACGCGTTGATCGGCTGCCACCCGCGGATGGACGAGCCGTCGAAGGCGAGGCCGTCCTCGAACAGGCCTTCGTTGAGGCGCGTCGCCGGTATGGTCGTGTGCTGCCACACGCCCGGGAAATCGATGAACTTGAGGTCGACGAACTTGACCTCGTGCTTCTTCGCCAGCTCGAGCACTTCCTTCGGTGTCATGGTCATCCTCTCCTCAAGAACCAAACAAAGCCCCGAGCGTCAGCGAGGGGCTGGACCCGCAGGTCTAAATGGCTTCCTTGCCCCGCTCGCCCGTCCTGATTCGCACGGCCTCTTCCACCGGCACGACGAAGATCTTCCCGTCGCCGATGCGCCCGGTCTTGGCGCTCTTCTCGATGGCGTCGAGCACGTCGTGCACCAGCTCGTCGGGCACGACGACCTCGATCTTCACCTTGGGCACGAAGTCGACGACGTACGCCGACCCCCGGTACACCTCTTTCTTGCCGCCGGTGCGCCCGAACCCCTTCACCTCGGTGACGGTCATCCCCTGCACGCCCACCTCGGCGAGGGCGTCCTTCACCTCGTCGAGCTTGAACGGTTTGATGATGGCTTCGATCTTCTTCATGGGTCAGGTTCCCGGCGCCGCGCGATGGAAGCCCGGCGAGGGCTCGCATGCAAGCCTCAGGTAGCACTCACACGTTTCACGCGTGTTTCCGATGACGCTCCCCGCCGCCTCCCGCCTCCCGCTCGGCCGCTACCCGACCCCGGTGCAGCGCGTCGAAGGGCTGTCGACGCCCGGGTGCGAGCTCTGGATCAAGCGCGACGACCGCACGAGCGACGTCTACGGCGGCAACAAGGTCCGCAAGCTCGAGTGGCTGCTCGCCGACGCCCGCGCGCGCGGCGCCGAGCGCGTCGTGACCGTGGGGGCCGCGGGGAGCCACCACGTCCTGGCGACGACGTACTTCGGCAAGAAGGTGGGGCTCGAGGTGGAGGCGGTGCTCGTGCCGCAGCCGGTGACGCCGCACGTCGTCGAGGTGCTGCGGGCCGACCTGTCGCTCGGACTGCGGCCCATCCCTGTGTCGTCGTGGGGCGCGGCGCCGCTCGCCCTCGCGAGGCGCGTGGCGAAGGGGGCGCGCCTCATCACGGTGGGCGGCTCGAGCGTCGTCGGGTCGATGGGCTACGTCGAGGCGGCGCGCGAGCTGGCGGCGCAGGTGCGACGCGGCGAGCTGCCCGAGCCGGACGTGTGCGTCGTGGCGCTCGGGTCGGGAGGGACGGCGGGCGGCCTGGCCGCGGGCTTCGAGGCGGAGGGACTGAGGACGCGGGTCGTCGGCGTCACGGTGTCGACGCCGCCGTGGGTGCTGCGGTGGATGGCGCTCTGGCTGGGGCGGGCGTGCGCGAGGCGGGCGGGGGTCCGGGCGACGCTGGCGACGATGCGGCGGCGGATGACGACGGACGCGCGCTTCCTCGGCGCCGGCTACGGTCACCCGACGGTCGCGGGGCAGGAGGCGACGCGCCTGGCGCTCGAGCACGCGGGCATCGCGCTCGACCCGACGTACACGGCGAAGGCGTTCGCGGGGGCGCTGTGGCAGGTGCGCGCGAGGCGCGCGGAGCATGTCCTCTACTGGCACACGCTCTCCAGCGCGCCGATGAAGCCGCTCCTCGAGGGCGCGCCCGCCGAGGAGGAGATGGGCGCACCTCTGCGTGCACTTCTGCTGCCCGGCGTGGAGGCATCCGGGTAGGGCCGGAGGCGCCTCGCAGAGACCTCGCCTTGCGTACGCGCGGCGAGCTACGCTTGGAGGGCGTTGCCGCGCAAACAACCGTTCCCCCCGGAAGCCGAGACGCAGCCCGACATGCAACGTCCCAGCGGACCGGCGTCGAAAGGCGCGCGTTCCGCCGACGTCGCGACGGTGCCGCCGCCCAAGGGCAAGCGCGCGAAGCCCGCGGACACGAAGGCCACGGAGACGAAGAACTCCGGCATCCGGTCGCGCAAGCCGCCTCCGCCCGCACCGGCGAAGAAGGACGGCAAGGCGCCGGGGGCGAAGGTCGACGAGGTGACGGCGGATCTCTCGAAGGACCCTCGCCGGGACGACGACTGATTCGACCTGCCTGCCGGGTCTCTGCCCCTCCGCGGGCTGCTTGGGTTAGCCTCGCGCCATGGCGAACGCACCCAATCAGGCGATTGTCCCCGTAGCTCCGTCGGCCATGGCGTCCGTGTGGCACGCCCACAACGTCGTCAGCTGCCGCAAGAAGATCCTCGCCATCGCGCCCACGTTCGAGATCTTCGACGTGCAGGGGACGCCGCTCGTCTTCTGTCAGGAGAAGCTCTTCAAGATCAAGGACGACATCCGCATCTACTCCGACTCGACGAAGAAGGTGGAGCTGCTGCGCATCAAGCAGCGCAACGTCATGGACTGGGCGGGCCTCTTCGACGTGTTCGACCCCGTGAGCAACGCGAAGATCGGCGCGTTCCGGCGCAAGGGGTGGCGCTCGTGGCTGCGCGACGAGTGGCACATCCTCGACACGGACGACCGCCAGGTGGGCTCCATCCTCGAGACGGGGACGACGTTCCTGCGGCGCATCTTCAAGTTCTTGCCGTATACCTTCTCGTTCAACGTCGAGAACCAGCAGGTGGGCTCGTACACGCAGCACTTCGCGTTCATCGGCTACAAGGCGACGATGGACATCAGCGCGTGGCAGGCCGGCCCGTTCGATCGCCGCCTCGCGTTCGCCGGCGCCCTCCTCCTCATGGCCGTCGAAGCCAAGGAAGACGCTAACCGCTGACCGCACCGGCGTCGAACCATGCTGTCATCCTGAGGCCGAAGGCCGAAGGACCCCCCGGCCGAAGCGGGGTCCTTCGCTGCGCTCAGGATGACAGCGACTTCATGCCCGCTCGACGGCGCTGACTAGTCACGGGCTTCGAGGACGAGGGTGTCCTCGCCGATGTAGTCGACGTACTCGTAGGGGGCGCGCACTTGGAGGGGGCGCTCCGAGAGGTCGATGGTGTGGCCCACGGCGAGGCGCGTTCCGCTGGTGAAGGCGTAGTCGAGGACGCTCGCGAACATCGAGAAGACGGCGTCGGTCTCGTCGAGGTCCTTCGCGAGCCAGGCGAGGTCCGGCAGGCCGACGAGCGCGCCTCCGCGGGTCACGAGCCAGGTCGCCCCGTCCGGCTTGAAGAGCTTCACGAAGCCGAGCCAGAGCGCGAGCGACTCGGCGGGGCTCGCGCGGACGGCGTCGACGAACTCGGCGGTCATGGTCTGGCCGAGCATCTCGCGGGTGAGGCACATCCAGGTGACGGCGTTCATCACGCCGAGCATCGAGGGCGAGCCGGCCGCCTCGCCGCCGCGCAGCGCCCACGCCGTCCGGTAGAGGGCGATGATCCCGTCGATCCCGGGCGGACCCTCGCCTTCGTGGACGACGAGGGCATGGGCGGCGTGGGACGCGAGCTCCTCTTTCTGGTCGGGCCGCAGGTGGGCGACCGGGAGGCACTGGTCCATCACGGCCTGGGGAAGCGCGGCGTCGATCGAGACGACGCGCACCGACCGGCCGGGCAGACGGACGGAAAGGAGCGCCTCTCCGCCCTCGACCGAGGCGCCGTCGCCGAGGGAGGCCTGGATGGCGGCCGGGTCGAAGAGCGGTCGTTCGCGGAAGAGGACCCAGAGCGCCGCGGGGGCGGGACCGGAGGGCATGGGCGTCAACGAGCATAGCTTGCCCCGGCGAGCACGCGTGTGAGAGCGTTCGCGGCGGATGCGAGCGTGGGCAGTCGTGGCGTGCGTGCTGGTCGTCGCGTGCGGGAAGAAGGGGCCTGCGGCGGAGGGAGGGGGGGAGGCGGGCGCGGGCGGGAGCGCGAGCGTGGGCGGGAGCGCGGGCGCGAGTGCGACCGCGAGCGCGGGCGCGAGCGCGGGCGTGGGCGGGAGTGCGAGCGCGGGCGGGAGCGCGGGCGCGAGCGGGAGCGCCGACGCGGGCGGGGAGGCGGGTGCGGGGCACTGTCCGGACGACATGGTGTTCGTCGAGACGAGCTTCTGTCCGGACATCGAGCGGCACTGCCTCGACATGGAGCACGAAGAGACCAACCACCTCGAAATCTGCCACGCGTTCGCGCACGAGCAGCGGTGCCGGGGCGAAGAGCACAAGCTCGCCGCGTGCATCGACCGCTACGAATACCCGAACAAGAAGGGCGGGCACCCGGTGTGGATGCTCGACTGGTCGCAGGCGCAGGCGACGTGCGAGTCGAAGGGCAAGCGGCTCTGCACGGCGACCGAGTGGACCGCCTCGTGCGAGGGGCCCGAGCACACGCCGTTTCCCTACGGGTGGGAGCGCGACCACGACAAGTGCAACATGGACAGCTTCTACATCGACCCGCGCAAGCCCTCGCCGCGAGCGCAGTTCTTCTTCTATTCGAAGGACCCCGAGATCGCCTTCAAGGAGCTCTCGCGGCTCGATCAGAGCGTGCCGAGCGGCTCGATGGAGACCTGCAAGAGCGGCTTCGGCGTGTACGACATGCCGGGCAACCTCGACGAGTGGGTGGTCAACGACGGCCCCCCGCACGAGAAGTCCAAGTACGCCGGCCTCAAGGGCGGCGCCTGGGGGCACGTGCGCAGCCAGTGCCGGCCCGAGACCTTCAGCCACGAGCCGGAGTTCACGTACTACTTCGTGGGGTTCCGATGCTGTCGCGACGCCGAAGGCGTCGGCGCCGACGAGAAGTGGGCGCCTTCTTCGGAGGCCGTCCCGCCGCCCGTCGTCGAGGCGCACGACTTCGCTTCGGAGCCGCTCGTGCCGGTCGACCCTCCCGGTCCGTCGAAGACGAAGTACGCTCGGACGGGACACCGTGAGTGAGAGGCTGCGAATGAACAGGCTGATCCTGGCGGCGCTGCTGCTGTCGGCTCCCGTCGTCGTCGCGTGCGGAGGCCCGAAGAAGAGGGCCGTCACCCGGCAGGACTTCGAGGCCGTGACCGACTACGTCGACAAGAACATGCGCGCCGGCGCCGTGACCGCCGAGGACCGGAAGAAGTACACGATCAAGCAGCTCGGAGCCCCGCACCGAGTCGAGGGCGATACGGAGTACTGGTACTCGGCGGCCGTCGATTGCTACTACCTGCAGGTCGGGGAGGACGGATGGGCCTCGTTCGGAACGGGCGCCTTGAAGGACTGCAAGAAGTGGGCGGTCGCCCCGTAGGTCCTCAGGTTCGCGGTTTGGGACCGGGGCCGTCGAGCAGCTCGCGCACCTTGCGGGCGAGTGCATCGGGCGTGATGGGCTTCTGGAGGAACGAGACGCCGGCGTCGAGGACGCCGTGGTGGACGATCGAGTTCTCGGTGTAACCCGAGACGTAGAGGACCTTCATCTCCGGGCGCATCGGCGCCAGCCGCTCGGCGAGCTCTCGCCCGCTCATGCGCGGCATGACCACGTCGGTGACGAGGAGGTGGATCCGCGCCGTGTACTTCTCGCAGATGAGGAACGCCTCGCCCCCGTTCTGCGCCTCGAGCACGTTGTACCCGTACCGGCGCAGCACGGCGCGCATGATGGCGCGGACCTGTTCCTCGTCCTCGACGATGAGGACGGTCTCGGGTCCGCGCAGCGTGACCGGAGGGGGCGAGCTCGTCGTCGGAGCGTCGGCGCGGAGGTCGGTTCGAGGGATGTAGACCTTGAACGAGGTGCCCTTGCCGGGCTCGCTGTACACCCAGATGTGCCCGCCGCTCTGCCGCACGATGCCGAACACGGTGGAGAGGCCGAGCCCCGTGCCCTTGCCCTTCTCCTTGGTCGTGAAGAAGGGCTCGAAGATGTGCGTCAGCGTCGCGGCATCCATCCCGATGCCCGTGTCGGTGACGGCGATGAGGACGTAGGGCCCGGGCGCGACGTCGAGGTGCTGCGCCGCGTACTCGGAGTCGAGCTGGACGTTCTCGGTCTCGACGGTCAGCTGGCCGCCCTTCGGCATGGCGTCGCGCGCGTTGACGACGAGGTTCAGGATCACCTGCTCGATCTGCCCGGGGTCGGCGTGGACCTTCCCGACGGTGTGCGCCGTGAGGAGCGAGAGCTCGATGTCTGCCCCGAGGAGGCGCCGCAGCATCCGCTCCATCCCCGTCACGACCTGGTTCAGATCGAGGACGCGAGGCTGGAGCATCTGCTGCCGGCTGAAGGCGAGGAGCTGACGCGTGAGGTCCGCGGCGCGCTCGCCCGCCTTCTTCACCTCCTCGAGGTCCGCCTTGACGGGGTCCCCGTCGGTGAGCCCATCGAGGAGGAGCCCGGTGTACGTGAGGACGACGGAGAGAAGGTTGTTGAAGTCGTGCGCCACGCCGCCGGCCAGCGTGCCGACGGCCTCCATCTTCTGCGCGCGACGGACCTGATCCTCGAGGCGCTTTCGTTCCGACAGGTTCAGCGAGATCGTCATGCACTCCGAGCCGTCGAGGCTGGCGACGGCCACGAGGACGGGGACGCGCGTGCCGTCCTTGCGGACGTACTCCTTCTCCCAGGGCCTGGAGAATCCACGCGCCCGGAGCTGCTCGGCGGCGTTGGCGTTCGCGTGCGACCATTCGGGGGGCGTCATCCGGTCCAGATCGACGCCGCCCGCGAGCACGTCCTCGCCGGTGTAGCCGACCATGGTCAGGAAGGCGTCGTTGGCCTCGACGACGCGGCCCGAGACCTCGCCGACCGCGATCCCGATGACTCCCGACTCGGCGAGCCGACGGAAGCGCGTCTCGCTGACGCGGAGCGCCTGTTCCGCCGCCCGGCGCGCTTGCCGTGCGCCGGCCTCCGCGAGCTCCCTCTCCACGGCGTGGACGAGCCGCGTCATCTTGTGCTTGACGATGAAGTCCTGGGCCCCCGCCTTCAGCGCGGCGACGGCGGTCTCCTCGCCGATCGTCCCGGAGACGATGATGATCGGAAGGTCGAGCCCGCGCTCGCGCGCGAGAGCGATGGCTCCGGGCGCGTCGAAGGTCGGCAGCGAGTAGTCCGAGATGATGATGTCCCAGGGAGCGCTCTGGTCGAGGGCCGCGCTCATCGCCGCCGGCGACTCGACGCGCTCGAACGTCACGTCGAACCCGCCCTTCCGGAGCTCGCGGAGCACGAGCTCCGCGTCGTTCTCGGAGTCCTCGACGAGGAGCAGGTGGAGCGGGCGGGTCATGGATCGGTCTCGTCCTGCGGGCGCTCGCAGGATGGCGCTCCCATGCGAGACAAACGGCAGGGAACCTTGCGAGGTTAAGCGACCGGCACGGGAAAGCCGAGCGCGAACTCATCGGGGGGAGAGATCCTCACGAACGAGCGGGCTTTTCGGCTGTGATCCGCCGCGCGAAGCTACGCAGCACGTCCCTCCCGCGTGTCCCCTCGTGGACGGCGGCGAGCAGCGCCTCGGGGTCCAGCCCTTCCTCGCGGACGCGATCCGCCCTTTCTTGCAGGTAGCCGCGCATGACGTCGGCGTCGAACTCGGGGTGGAACTGCACCGCCCGCACGTGCTCTCCCACCCGGAAGGCCGCCACGGGGTCCAGCGACGTCGTGGCGAGCACCTCGGCATGGGGGGGCAGCGTCGCGACGGCGTCGACGTGGGTGGCGTTCACGTCGAACGAGCGCGGCAGAGCGGCGAAGAGGGGATCGTCGAGCACCCGGTCGACGCGGACGGTGCCGATCTCGCGCCCGCGCGGGTTCTTCTTCACGTCGCCCCCGAGCGCCTGAGCGATCATCTGGTGCCCGAAGCAGATCCCGAGGAGCGGCACCCTCGCCTCCGCGATGCCGCGCACCAGCGCCTCGGCGCGGAGCATCCACGGCGCGCGCTCGGTCACGCTCGAGCTCGACCCGGTGATGACGAAGGCGTCGGCGTCTCTCGGCCCCGGCAGAGGCGCGTCGGTGCGGACGTCGTGGACCGCCCATGAGCCCGTCCAGGCGTCGCCCGTCGTCTCGCGGATCCATCGGTCGTAGTCGCCGCGCCGCGCGGCGATCGCCGGGATGGTCGACCCCGTGGCGAGGATCATCATGCGCATGGGCCGCTAGATTGCCACGTCGGCGGCTGCATGGGAGAGTGCAAGCTGTGCGTGTGCGGGCTGGTCCCGCGCTCCCCCTTCGATGAACCCTCTTCAGCTTTCGCTTCCCATCGACGAGTTCCTGGCGCGCGCCCCCTCCCCGGGCATCCCCCGTCCTCGTCGCATCTTCTGCAACCGCAACCTGCGGATGAGCACCATCGCGTGGGTCGGCTTCGACATGGACTACACGCTGGCCATCTACAACCAGCGCGAGATGGACGAGCTCTCGATCCAGGCCACCATCGAGAAGCTCGTGGCACGCGGCTATCCCGCGTTCGTGCGGACCATCCCGTACTCGACCGACTTCCCGGTGAGGGGCCTGCTCATCGACAAGCGGACCGGCAACGTCCTCAAGATGAACCGCTACAAGTTCGTCACCAAGGGCTACCACGGCCTGCGCGAGCTCCCGAAGGAGGAGCTTCGCGAGCTCTATCACTCGAAGAAGATCCGCCCGGCGACGCCGCGCTACCACTGGATCGACACGCTCTACGCGCTGTCCGAGGCGGCCCTCTACGCGGCGCTCGTCGAGGCCATGGAGAAGCGCGGGCTCGCCATCGACTACGCGAAGGTGTTCAGCGACATCCGCGAGAGCATCGACGAGGCGCACCGCGACGGGACCATCCTCGAGACGGTGGCGGCGGACTTCCCGCGCTTTCTGAACAAGGACAGCGAGCTCGCGCCGACGCTGCACAAGCTGCGGAGCGCGGGCAAGAAGCTCTTCGTTCTGACGAACTCGCGCTGGTCGTACACCGACAAGATGATGACGTACCTGCTCGACGGCGCGATGAGCGAGTACCCGCACTGGCGGAACTATTTCGACGTCGTCATCGTCGCCGCCACGAAGCCGGCCTTCTTCCAGGAGAAGCGGCCGCTGATGGTTCGAGAGGGCGACAAGCTCGAGCCTGCGGGCGCGCCGCTCGAGCGCGGCAAGATCTACGAGGGAGGCAACCTCGGGGACCTCGAGCGCGCGCTCGGCGCCATCGGCGACGAGGTGCTCTACGTGGGCGACCACATCTACGGCGACATTCTCCGGAGCAAGAAGGAGAGCGCCTGGCGTACGGCGATGATCATCCAGGAGCTCGAGGGCGAGGTGCTCGCCCACGACTCGTGCCGCGAGGACTTCGAGCGCGCGGAGTACCTCGAGGACGGGCGGGACCGCCTGGAGGACGAGCTCAGGTTTTACCAGACGCGTTTCAAGGACCTGTCGCGGCGCATCGAGCACGCGCACCACAAGCCGAACGGCCTCAACGTCGCCGAGGCGGAGGCCGAAAGGGGGCGCATCAAGCGGGCGATCGATCGGGTGCGGGCGCGCCTGCGCCTCGTCGACGGGGAGCTCCACGCCATCGAGCGTCGCGTCGACCAGCGCTTCCACCCGTTCTGGGGCTCGCTCTTGAAAGAGGAAAACGAGGAGTCGAGCTTCGGCTCCCAGGTCGAGGAGTACGCGTGCCTCTACACGTCGCGCGTGAGCAACTTTCTCTCCTACTCCCCGCAGCAGTACTTCCGGAGCCCCCGCGACGAAATGGCCCACGAATTGGAGCCCGCCCCATGACCGGCCGATAGCGGCGCGCTGGCGTCGTCGGCTCGCTGCGGCGTACGGGAGTACGCCTCGCTCGGCCTCCTAGCCATCGCTTGCTCTCGACCGGTTCTGGGGCGGGCTCCTCAGCTTCTTGCTGAGGCCGAAGGCCGAAGGACCTACGGCAGCGGGTGGCTAGCCGTGGATTTCGACGCGGCCGGGGGCTCCGCGGGGGCCGTCGGGGCCACGCGAGCCAGGCGAGCCGTTGGAGCCGGGGGAGCCGGGGGAGCCGCCGCTCACCGATGTGAAGTGGCCCTGCGAGTCGGTGCAGGACGCGCCGGAGCCGCCGGGGCCGCCGGACCCGCCGGTTCCCCCGCGTCCGCCTTCGCCACCGGGGCCGCCAAGGCCGCCTTCGCTGCGGATGACCTTCTGCGCGAGGCCGAGGAGCGAGCCGCATTCGCCCGTGGCGCACGTGACGTTGACGACGACGTTGCCGCCGGGACCCCCGGGGCCGCCGGGCCCGCCGCTCGTGCCATTGCCACCGGGACTTCCGCTGCCTCCCTGGCCGCCGGGGCTACCCGGGCACGAGCCGGGCGAGCCCGGAGAGCCGCTCGCCCCGTTGGAGCCGTCCATGCCGCGCGTTCCGGGCGTTCCCCGCCCTCCGCGGCTCGCGACGGCGAACGTCGGCACGTCGCGGGCCTCGACGACGCCCACCAGCTTGCCTTGCGGACCCGACACCTCGAAGAAGAGGCGCGGCGAGTAGCGGCGCTCCACGACGACGCGCAGATCCGGGCCCCTCCCGGAGGCCGGCCCGTCGAAGACGAGGGGCTCGGGCTGCTCGAAGACGATGGGCCACTCGATGGTGAGGAGAGGGCGCCCGGCGACGTCGAACGGCAGGGGCAGGTTCTGCGTGTCGTAGACGAGCCTCATCGCGTCCTTGCTGGTGATGCGCTCGACGAAATGAAGGAGGCCCTCGGCGTCGATGAAGACGATGGGGACCTTGGGCTTCACCTCCGAGGGCATCAGGCACGGCGCGACATCGAGCGTCTCGGGAGGCGCGCACAAGGTGACCGTGTCCTTCAGCCCGTTGACGCGCGCGTAGAACGCGCCGCGGAGATCGAGCGAAGGGATCACCGAGGACCCGGGCTTCTCTCCCTCGTAGGCCAGCAACGTCGCGGTCTGCTTCCACACGTCCTGGCGGACGAGCACGCCGCGCACGTGCACTCGCTGCTCGTCGAGCCACGCCGCCGTCGGCGCGTGCCGGGCGGGATCGATGGCGTTGCGCCCGGTGGCCATGACGGCCGCCTCGACCTCCGCCGCATGCGAGCGCACGTCGGGCGACGTGGACGCCGCGATGTGAAGATGGATGATGCGGCGCCGCGCCTCGCGCTCGAGCGCCTCGTCGGGGACGCGCAGCGCGATGCGGCGGAGCAGCGTCTCGTCCTTGTCCTTCTCCAGGGCGTCGAGCGTCGCCACGGTGAGGGGCACGCCGTTCCAGAGGCCGCGTTCGAGGTCGATGGTGGTGAGCACCTCGCGGCCGTATTTCGAGGCGATGGGACCGAGGCGCCCTTTGGCGAGCGCGTCCCGCAGCTTGCCGACGTCGGCGTCGATCGCGGCGGCGTGGGGCGCCGTGCCGCGACGCCGGAGGAGGAACGCCTTGTGAAGCGCGTCGAGCTTCGCCTGCTCGCCCGGGTCGGTCTCGAGGGCGCTCCGTCCGAGGAGCTTGCGGTAAGCGTGGGCCATGGCGTCGAGGAGGGAGGACGCCTCGTCCGACGTCGAGCTCTCGAGCAGGATCATCGTGCACCGCTGCCAGAGGTCGGGGCGCACGTCCCCGCCGACCAGGCCGTCGGTGAGGTCGGCCAGATCCTCGGCGCTCGAGCCGAGAAAGCGCGGCCCGTCGCTCTTGCGGTCGCAGACCGCCGCGGTGGCGCCGGGCTGCCGCAGGTAGTGGACCAGCGCGTCGCCCGTGCCGATGGCGGCCATGTCCTTCGCCGTGAAGGGGGACGGGTACGCTCGCCTGCAGCCCCCGGCGAGCACGACGAACGCAGCGAGCCCGACGAACGCGGCGAGACGAAGAGCCGCGGAGACCGACGTCCGCCCCCGACGAGGCGCCATGCTCAGCCCTTTTCGTCGGGCAGCGGCGACAGGACGCGAAGCGGGACCGAGCGGCGGATGGGCGTCAGAAAGATCTGGATGGGGGACCGGCAGTCGGCGTTCGGCTCGTCCTTCGTCGAATGCGAACAGCTGTCGGGGTCGCCCGCGGCGCGGAGGACGGCCTTCGTCTGCTTGCTCGACCCGTGGACCCCCGCGTTGCCGACCTCGGCTCCGGCGCCGGCCGAGGCCTCGCCCCCTGCGACGAGCTTGAAGGCTCCGACGCTCAGCGCCGTCACCAGGTGCGTCGCCCGCGAGCACTCCGCGCCGGTCGTCGCGTCCGAGGCCGCCGTGCCCACGAGCTGCATCTGCCCCGCGACGGTGGTCTGCACGTGCAGCGACCCGGAGGTCCTCAGCTGCCCGGACAGCGACGCCGCGCCGAGGGGGAGCTTGGCGTAGAGGTCGTCCTCGTCCGAAATGTCCGTCGTGTCCGTCGAGAGCGTCGTCCGCTTCCAGGCGTAGGTGCCCGCCACCTTGCAGGTGTCGACGATGCGCAAGTCGCAGCCGGAGTACTCGACCGCGACGACGCCCTCGTGGAGCAGGGCCTCGAGGCGGGCCTTGTAGGACGCCGGCCACTCGGTGACGAGCGGCTGCTCGTGGCTCGCCGCCACCGCACACTTGGCGAGCGGCGTGGGATCGAGCCCACCGTTGGGCATCACGGCCTGCGCCACGGCGCCCTGGCCGCATCCGACGCACACCGCCGACGCGAGTCCCGCGAGCCAGAAAGCCGTACGAGCCGTGCGCATCGCCCCGCCCCTCTTTAGCCGAATCGCCGCGGGTGTGCACCGTGGTATCTCCTCGGTCCTGTCCTCGATGCTCCCGCACGGCGTCATCAAGCTCGTCCCCGAGGACTTCGTCGTCGAAGAGCTCCCCGCGTACGCGCCGAGCGGCGAGGGGACGCACGTGTTCGTGCGCTTCACGAAGACGGACCTCACCACCGTCGACGCCGGGCGGGCCCTGGCGCGGGCTCTCGAATGCGACCCGCGCGCGGCCGGCTTCGCCGGGATGAAGGACAAGCGCGCCGTCACCACGCAGACGATCTCGCTCGAGACGCCGCGCGGGACGACGCCAGCCGCGCTCGTGGAGCGCGCCCGCGCCCTCGTGCTCCCCGGGATCGTGGTGCACGAGGCGACCCCGCACGGTCACAAGATGAAGGCGGGACATCTCGCGGGGAACCGCTTCACCATCCTGGTGCGGGAGGTGCCCCCCGAGCGCCTCGACGACGTGGACCGAGCCCTTGGCCAGGTGGCCTCCGAGGGGGTGCCCAATGCCTACGGCGCCCAGCGGTTCGGGCGCGCGGGCGACAACGCGGCGCGCGCCGTGGCGTGGCTCGAAGGCAAGGAGCGCGGGCCGAAGGACCCTCGCATGCAGAGACTGCTCTGGTCGTCGCTGCAGTCGTCCGTCTTCAACGCGGTCCTCGACGCGCGCGTGGGGGAAGGCACGTGGACGACCCCGCTCGAGGGGGACCTGTTAAAACTTCGTTCATCCGGAGGTCTGTTCCTCTGTGCGGACGTTCAGACCGAGCGCGAGCGTGCCAGGACGGGGGAGGTGTCCCCCACGGGCCCGATGATCGGGGCGCGCATGCGGTGGCCCGAGGGCGCTCCCGCCGCCCTCGAGAGGCGCATCGCCGCCGCAACCCTGGGCGAAGGGTTCGATCTCGCAGCCACCCGCCGTCTGGGAGAGGGCACCCGGAGGTCGCTTCGCCTCTGGGTGCAAGACCTGCGCTGGGAAAGGGCCGAGGAAAATCACGGGCATCAGCCGGCCTGCTTGCGGGTTTACTTTGTGCTACCGAAAGGGGCGTACGCCACCACCGTGCTTGCCAGCGTCTTCGCCGCACCGACCCGCGTCGAAGAAGAAAGTGTTTCGGAGGATTCCTAAGTGAACTCGCTGATCGAACGCGTGAAGACTGCCATGGTCGGCCTCGGCACGGGGTGGGTCCTCGTTCTGATGCTCCTTCTCAGCATCGTGTCCCTGGCCATCATGCTCGAGCGTACGTGGCTCTACTGGTCTCTCCGCGACGACGTCGAAGGACTGATGCGCGATTTCGGCCGCCTGCTTCGCGGGGGTGACCTCCCGGCGGCGCGCCGGCGCCTCGAAGCGTCGCGCAGCGCGGAAGCCGCCGTGGTCGTCGCCGGTCTCGTCGAGTCCGATCACGGCGTCGAGGCCGCGCAGGAGGCCATGGAGGGGGCGAGCGCGCTCCAGCGAATGAAGCTGGAGAAGCGCCTCGCTTACCTCGGAACGGTGGGGAACAACGCCCCGTTCATCGGGCTGCTCGGGACCGTCATCGGCATCCTCGCGGCGTTCGACGAGCTGAGCAAGGGGACCATCGCGGAGGCCGTGGGGTCGACCCAGGCCGCAAGCCAGCAGATGGCCAACCAGGCGCTGATGGGCCGGATCTCCGAGGCGCTCGTGGCGACCGCCATCGGTATCCTCATCGCCATCCCGGCGGTCGCCGCCTTCAATGCGTTCCAGCGCATCGTTCGCGGCACCCTCGCCAACACCGAAGCGCTCGGGCACTTGCTGCTCGCGCACCTGAAGTCGACGCCGCTGGCGGCTGGCGACGCGCCGGTCGACCACCCCGAGGCGGCCGACCGCCCGAGCGCTCGCAAAGATCTCCCCGAAGATTCCGAGAGGAACTGACGACCATGGCAGGCGGTGCGACCTACCAGGGCGAGGACGCGATCACCGGGATCAACGTGACCCCGCTGGTCGACATCATGCTCGTGCTCCTCATCATCTTCATGGTGACGACGAAGATTGCGCTGAACACCACGGTGCCGCTCGATCTGCCCAAGTCCGCGGTCGGGAGCAACGAGGTCCAGCAGGTTCTCAGCATCGTCATGACGGCGGACGGGCGAGCCTTCGTGAACGGCAAGTCGGTGGTGAACGACGACGCGATCGTGGAGCCCTCCCGGGAAATGGTGGCCGCTCACCCGGATCTGCGCGCGGTCATCAAGGCCGACGCGGCGGTGACGCACGGCCGCGTCATCCATGTGCTCGACCTTTTGAAGCAGTCCCACATCAACAAGATCGCGTTCGGCGTCACCCCGGTCGCCCCCCCCCACTAACGTGAGCCAGGCGATGCAGACAGGGCAAGCGACGAACGGTCGGACGCACGCTCCGCTCCCCGCGTTCGCCCTCGCCGTGCCGTACGACGATCCGATGAGCAAGGTGCTCGGGCTCGACGCGAAGACGTCGGGCCTGGCCGCATGGTTCGGATTCACGTCGGCGGGGACCGTGCTGCTCGTGTGGGTGATGGGGCTCGCGCTCGTCGTGGCCTGGTGGCGCGCGACGCATCAGCCGCCCATGCACGAGGTCACCGAGGAGATCGAGATCCTGAAGGACGACCCTCCCCCGCCCCCGCCCCCCGTTGCGGAGCCGGAGACCAAGCCGGCGCCGGCTCCTGCCCGGGTGACGCCCCACGAGGCACCGACGCCGCCGCCCGCGCCGGCCCAGGCGGCGAAGGTGCTGACGGCCGAGCCCAAGCCCGACGAGCCGCTCGACCTCACCGGCAACACCATCGTGACCGGGAACGCGGACACCTTCGCGGGCGGCTTCACGACCAGCAACGGGACGAACCGGAACGCCGTGAATTCGATGCCTGCCGCCACCGGCGTCCCGGGCGGCACGGGAACACCGCAGGTCGCGGCGCCGCCTCCCGGACCGGATCGCTCGCGGTCGCCGTCGCTCAGCGGTGGGTCGCAGTGGAGCTGCCCCTTCCCGCCCGAGGCCGACACGTCTCAGGTCGACGAGGCGTTCGTGTCGCTCCAGGTCGACGTGCGCCCGGATGGGGCGCCGACCGCGGTGCGCATCACCCAGGATCCGGGAAATGGCTTCGGCCGCGAGGCGCGTCGCTGCGCCATGAACAAGCACTACCAGAACGCCCTCGATCACGACGGCAACCCCATCGCCGGAACCTGGAAGGCCAGGGTTCACTTCTCGCGCTGACGGGACTAGGTCGCTGGGCATGAGCGACGATCCCCGGGCGGAGCTGGCAGGGCTGGCGGCCTCGCTGCGCGCCTACCTCGAGTGGCAGCAAGAGGCGGGTACCGTCGGCTTCCCCCGCCGGACGGAAAAGCCCCTCTCGACCACGACCGCGACCTCGACCCCGACCCCGACCTCGACCGCGACCGCGACCGCGACCCCGACCCCGACCGCGACCGCGACCGCGACCGCGACCGCGACCGCGCCCGCGACCGCGCCCGCGACCGCGCCCGCGCCCGCGCCCTCGCTCTCGCCCTCGCCCTCGCCCGCGCCCTCCTCCCCCCCCTCCCCCGACCGCCTCACCCGCCTCCCCCAGCTCGCGGCCGAGGTAGCCTCTTGCGCCAAGTGCGCCCTCTCGGCCACCCGCACCCAGACCGTCTTCTCCCGCGGCAACCCCGACGCCCAGCTCTGCTTCATCGGCGAAGCGCCGGGCGCCGACGAAGACGCGCGGGGCCTCCCGTTCGTCGGCCGCGCCGGCCAGCTCCTCGACCGCATGATCGCCGCCATGGGCCTCGATCCGGAGAGGGACGTCTACGTCTGCAACATCCTCAAGTGTCGGCCGCCGGGCAACCGCCGCCCCGAGCCCGAGGAAATGGCCGCGTGCTTTCCCTACCTCCACGAGCAGCTTGCGCTCGTCCGGCCGAAGGTGATCGTGGCCCTCGGCAACACGGCGGTGGGGGCCCTGCTCGACACCAAGCTGGGCATCACGAAGGTCCGCGGTCAGTGGAAGCTCTATCGCGGCCAGACCCTGGTGATGCCGACCTACCACCCTTCGTACCTCCTGCGCCCCAGCCCTCAGCAGGTCGAGGCCAAACGCCAGACCTGGGAGGATTTGCAGCTCGTCATGAAGGAGCTCGGCCTCGAGCTTCCCAAGAAGAAGGGCTGACGACTTTCACTACCCTCCGCCCCGCGTTCGTCGGACAATGGCTGGCGCGCGCCCCCTATGGCCGAACCGATCGACGAGCTCGTTCAACGCTGGAAGCAGAGCCCGAGCCCCGCGGCGACCATCGCGCTCTGCGACGCGCTGCGGGCGACTCCACGGGGTCCGCTCATCCAGCAGGTCGGCGATTTTGCGACGCAGCGCCACGCGACCGACGTGGGCGTGCTCGTGTCGGTCGCGCGCATGTACATGGAATCCCACCGCCTCGCCGACGCCCAGGCCGTCCTCGTGGCCGCCGGCAAGCAGGCCCCCCGCGACGGGACGATTTACCGGTGGCTGGGCGAAGTGCTCCTCCGGCGGGGGGACGCCGAGCGCGCCGAGAAGGTGCTCGAGAGAGCCATCCAGCTCGGTGCGCGCGATCCGGATGCGCAGCTCTGGATGGAACGAGCCCGGGTGTTCCGGCCCATGCAGGCCAAGGCGGGGACACGCGCCGTCGCGGCCGAGGTCGCGCACGCGACCGCCCATCCGATGCGGCCCCCGCTCGACTCGATGAGCGACAGCACGACCGCGGTGCACGTGAGGCCCATCCAGGACTCCGGCTCCGATGCGGTGGACGACGAGGACCCGACGCGGGCCGGCCCCATTCCGCCGATCCCCGCCGCGGGCGTGCCTGCGCGAGCGATGCCTCCCATCCCTGCCCCGCCGGTCCCTGCGATGGCGGTGCCGCCGCGCTACGCCAAGGAGGCGGAGACGGCCCCCCACTCCTTCGAGCCGCCCGCGCTCGAGGCCATGTCGCCCATCATGCGGGCGCCGGCTCCCTCGGCGTCGGGGGAGATCGAGATCTCGGTCCAGCAACCACTGCCCACCGCTCCCGCCATCCCCAAGCGGTCGGGCGCGCCGTTCGAGCAGCCCACGAACGGCGCTCGCGCCGCTCCTTTCGCGCCGTCGCCTGCGGCCCCTCGCCACGCGGCCGGCCCGATGGTGCCCCACCCTCGGGACGTGCTCGACGCGCTGGCCCTCTCGGGCATCTTCGAGCCGCCGACGGAGCGCTCGGTGGCGGCGGCCGCGTGGGCCAACGCCAACGCGGGCCCCAAGCGAAAGGGGGCCCCCACCCTCATCGTCGGAATGGTGCTGTTTCTCGCGGCCAGCGTCGGGATCTACTTCTTCTACCGGCACAAGCGGGCCGCGGAGCACCTGCAGGCCGAGGCGGTGCTCGACACGGTGGAGGGCGAGCTTCACGCGGGCAAGCCGGCGTCCCTGCCGGACATGCAGAAAGAGCTCTCGCAGGCCTTTCAGCTCGAGTCCCGCAGCCCGCGCGGCGCCCTCGACTGGACGCGCGAGCGGGCGCTCGTGGGCCTCGTCACGAGCGGCGCCGACGTGGCCTTCGAGGACGCGATGGCGCGCAACAAGGAGGTCGGCGTCCCCGAGGAGAAGTACGCGTTCGCCCGCGTCGCGTCGTTCCTCTTCCAGGGCGACACGGCGGGCGCTGCGGCGGTGATGCCCCACTGGGACGGTCCCGCGGGCATCGATCCCTGGTACCAGATGGTGGCGGGCGCGACCCTCGAGCGCGCCGGCGATGCGCACGCGCGCGACCGCTATGCGACCGCGGCCAAGCTCGATCCGGACCTCGTCATCGCCCAGGTCGCGCAGGCTCGGGCCACGGCCATCGACGGGGACGCGCAGGAAGGAATGCGCCTCGCCAAGGCCCTCCGGAAATCGATGCCCGACCGCGCCGAACCGGTGGCCCTCGTCGCCCTCGCCTGGGGCCGGGATCCCAACCGCGAGTCCGTGCCGGCTCCGCCCGAGGCCGACGAGGTCGCGCGGCGCGCCGACGAGCTCCCCTCGGGGCTCAAGTTCGTGCCGTACGCCATCGCCGCGCTGCGCGCCTTCGACAAGAAGAACGCGGACGACGCGCGGGTCGGGATCACGAAGGGCCTGGCGGTCGCCGAGTCGCCGGGAGCCGCGGTGTGGCTGGGCACCATCGCGCTGCCTCTGGGTGACGAGTCGCTCGCGCGGAAGGGTGCGCTGGCGGCGCTGCAGCTGTCGGCGGTGTACGAGCCGGCCAGGGCGCTCGCGGCCCGGGTGGCGCTGCTCGGAGGGCGCCTCGACGAGGCTCTCAAGGCGACCGAAGATCTGGAGCCGAGCTCGCCGGACGTCGCCGTCGTGCGCGCGGCCGCCGCCTACGAACGGGTGGACGCCGATGGCGTCGTGCGCGCCCTCGAGGCCTTGCCGCTCGACGCTCGCAAGCTCCCGTTTCTCACTGCCCTCGATCTCGCGCCGGATGCGCTGAGCGGCAAGCTCCAGCTCGATGCCTCGAAGCTCATGACGATGGCGGGCGACGACGCGCCGTGGAGCGATCTGGTGGCGATGGACACCGCGCTCGACGAGGGCGACCTCGCCTCGGCCGACAAGATGGCCGCGGCGTGGGGCAAGGCCGCAGAGTCGAACCCGCTGCGCGCGCTGCGCCTCGCCCGGCTGTCCCGCTACGAGGGCAAGCTCGACGCCGCGGAGGCGCTGTCGCTGACGGCGATGGAGCACGGGACGGTCACGCCGAGGGTCCTCTGGGAGCGAGTGTACGTCCTGGTCGCGCGCAGCCACGGCAACGAGGTGGGCCCGCTGCTCGCGCACTACCCGCTCGTCCTCGGTCCGCTGGCGAGCTGGTTGAGCGCCTACGCCGCCGCGTCGGCAGGCAACACCGAGGGCGCCAAGGGTCGGACGGCGTCGGTCGACACGCCGCCCGCCGCCGCCGCGCTCGAGGCGCGCGTCGTGGCGGCGGTCGCGCTCGGGGCGATGAAGGACAAGAGGCGCGGCGCCGACTACGTGAAGGAGCTGCTTGCGGTGCGCGGGCAGCATCCCGATCTCGTGGCGGCGGCGCTGACGCTCGGCTTCCGCAAGGTCGAGCACGGCAAGCGTGCACCGACGTACGAATCCCCGTAGGAAGACCCTTCGATGCCATCCGATCCTCCGAAAGAGTCCTTCGCCGCCCTCTTCGAGCAGACGGGCAAGGCCGCACCGAGAGCGCGGGGGCCGCGCGTCGGGGACATGCTCGAGGTCACCATCGTGCAGGTGGGCAAGGATGCGGTGTTCGTCGAGCTCGACGGGCGGCGCCAGGGCTTCGTCGAGGCGATCGACCTTCGCGCTCCCGACGGGACGATGAAGGCCGCCGTGGGGGACAAGCTCCGCGCGCGCGTCGTCCACGTGGACGACCAGGGCGTGCGGCTCGCGCCGACCGTCGAAGCAGCCGCCGCGGCCGGCGTGAGCGTGAGCCTCGACGGGAGCATGGAGCCCGACGCGGTGAAGTTCGCCGTGGGCCAGATGGTCGCCGGGGCGGTGGAGCGCGTCGAGAGCTACGGCGTGTTTCTGCAGATCGACGGGACCAAGGGCCGCGCGGGACGAGGGCTCATCCCGACCTCGGAGCTGGGAACCCCGCGAGGGGCCGACCTGCGCAAGGCGTTCGCGCTCGGAACGAAGCTGAAGGCGATGGTCATCGGGCTCGAGGAGGGCAAGATGCGCCTGTCGATCACGGCCCTGAAGGACGACGAGGAGCGCAAGGAGTTCGAAGGCTACAAAGGCAAGGGCCCCGGCCCGGAGGCGCCGGCCGCGAGCGGCTTCGGCACGCTGGGGGACCTGCTGAAGAAGCGGGGAAAGAAGTAGGCGGCGCCTCTCACGCGACGAGGCTCTGCCGATCGACGAGCACGCCGCTTCGCCGCGCCTTGATGAGCCACGCGCGCATGGGGCCCTTTCCCTTCACCTCGATCTCGCCGCGGTCCTCGAACTCGTACATGTGCTGGATGCGGAGGTAGGTCTCGTGCGAGACCTGGACCGAGCCCGGGGACCCGGTCGACTCCATCCGGCTGGCGATGTTCACCGTGTCGCCCCACACGTCGTAGATGAACTTCTTCTTTCCGATGACGCCGCCGACCACCGGGCCCGTGTTGATGCCGATGCGGACGCTGAAGTCCTCGTTCAGCTGGGCGCTCAGCTCGGCGATGCGCGCCAGCATGTCGAGGGCGAGCTCGGCCAGCGCCAGCGCGTGATCCTTGCCGCCGTTCAGCCCACCCACGACCATGTAGGCGTCGCCGATGGTCTTGATCTTCTCGAGGCGGAACCGGTCGAGGAGATCGTCGAACGCGGAGAAGAGCTGGTTCAGGCGGGCGACCAGCGCCTCGGGAGCGAGGCGCGCGGAGAGCCGCGTGAACCCGACGATGTCGGCGAAGAGCACGGAGACGTCCTGGAAGCCGTCGGCGATCGGCCGATTCTCGAGCTTCAGCCGCTCGGCGATGGCGGCCGGCAGCACGTTGAGGAGCAGCGCGTCGGACTTCTGCTTCTCGGCGTCGAGCGCCTCCATCTGCGCCTGGATGGTGCGCCCCTGTAGAAACACCTCGCGCGCTTGCCGCTCCATCTGCCGCGCGACGAGGACGCCGATGAGGCCCATCGACACGATGGCCATGTTGATCGACACGGGCACGACGAAGCCCGTGTGCGCGAGCGCGACGGTGAGCACGTTGTAGAGGAGCACGCTGAGGATCGCGTACGCGAGCTCGTAGGCGACGTCGAACCGCGCGATGAAGGGTCCCAGCACGAGGAAGAGCGGCGCCCACGACGACTGGAGCACGGCCGGCTCGCCGCGGGCGACGGCCCCGAGCGAGAGGACGACGGCGCTCATCGTGAAGGCGAAGACGAGCAGAGCGGGCCGGTACCAGCGCGCATAGAACCGCGTCCACATGAGCGGGACGACGACGGCGAACATGGGGACCGCGAGCCCGTAGCGAATGGCCCAGGCCTCGTGGAGGAGCGGCGCGGGCATGATGAAGGCATCGTGCGCGCCGTACGCGAGGAAGACGGCGGCGCTGAGGACGACGGTGAAGCGCGTGACCGGCCGGATCGAGCGCTCGAAGCTCTCGCGCGCATACTCGGCTTCCAGCGCGCGGTCGACGAACCTCGCGGTGAAGCGGTGCGTCGGCGGTGCGGACATGGTCGGCGGCCATTGTACCGGTGATCCGGGGCGTTTGCGGCGCACAGCCCGCGCCGGGCATGCTTAGCTCCCGGCGATGGGGGAGACGCGCGAACGCAGCCCGAAGGACCAGCTCGACGGCTTCATCGATCGCTTCACCCCCGAGGTGGCGGCGCTGGCGCGGCGCGCGCTCCGCAAGATGCGCAAGCTCACGCCGGGGGCGCTGGAGCTCGTCTACGACAACTACAACGCGCTCGTCATCGCCTTCGGACCGACCGAGCGCGCCTCGGAGCTCATCTTCTCCATCGCGCTCTACCCGCGGTACCCGACGCTCTTCTTCGGCCAGGGCGCGAAGCTCCCCGATCCGACCAAGCGCCTCCGCGGGAGCGGCACGTCCGTCCGCCACATCGTCCTCGAGGACGTCGATCTCCTCGACGAGCCGGACGTGCGCGCCCTCATCGACGTCGCCCTCGCCCGGGCGAAGGTCCCCCTCGATCCGGGGCAGCGGCGTAGGCTCGTCATCCGGAGCATCTCGCCGAAGCAGCGGCCGCGGAGACCGAAGGGGCGCTGAGCCGTCACGCCCGGGGCGGGCGGTCCCATGACCGCCGCGCCGTGCCCGCCGAGAACGAGCGTTCCTTGCTCCGACGGCGTTACCTGCCAACCGCGGCGCTCGCACGCGGCACGGAGGTTGCGATTTCCGGGTCCATGTTGGGCGCGTGGCGATGGCTTCCCGGGCTTTGCCTGCTCTCTGGCCTCACGGCGTGCGGGGCGTCCGTGACCTCGGAGACGACGCTCGAGGTGCGGGACGTCTCGCGCGTCGCGGTCCTGCATGGCGACCAGGTGGCGCTCCCGGCGGACGGTGCACCGACGGAGGCGCCGCTCGGCACGGCCGACGTCGAGGTGGTCCCAGGGGGACAGGCGGAGGTCGACGTCACCGCGGTGCGCACGCCCGCCGGGGAGATCTCCCTCAAGTGGGCGACACGGCCTCCCATCGTCACCGGCGAGAAGCGAGTCACGCTCCCCGGCGCCAGTGGCCGTCGCTGGCGTGTGGCCGTACCCGAAACGGTCGATCTCACGCAGCCCGACCTCCGCTGGAACTTCTGCGCGCCGCTCCGGCCGGGGGCCTGCTACGCGCTCACGATCGAGACTCCGTGGAGCAACGTCGTCGTCACGCGGCGGACGACGGTCGTGCCCCACACCCGGCCGGCTCTGCAAAAGGCGGCGCTGGTGGTCGCTGCTCCACTGCTGCTGATGGCGCTCTTGCCGGCGGGAACGAACTTCGGCAGCGCAGACGGCGCGATTCTCGTGGTGCTGGGGGTCAGCGCGGGCGTGACCGCCCTCGTGCTGGGCTCGTCGTTTCTCTTTCCCGGTCCTCACACTCTCACCGAAACCGTCGCTCCCGGATCCGCCGCGGCGATCGACCGGACCGATTGGCACCGTGACGTTCGACCGTGACGCCGTCCGGGTCCTGGTTCCGGTCACGCGCCTCGCTTCGCCGACTCCGCCGCGAATTCTCGTATCTTCGTCGTCGGGGACGCCGACCTCGAGCGGGCACGGTTGCTGCTGATTGGGTCGGCCATGCCCTCCCCTTGCTCGCGGACCGCCCGCGCCGCCGGCGCCGGATGGCTCTGTGTCGGCATCGCGTGCTCGGGCAACGCCGGCTCCGCCTCGGGCCCGGATCCAGCGAGCAGCGCGTCGTCGAGCGGGACGTCGAGCGGCAGCTCCTCGGGAAGCGAGGACGCGGGTCGCGATCCGGACCACGACGCCGGCTCCGACGCCGCTCCAACGGAAGCCGGGCCTCCCGACAGCGGAGCCCTCGATCCCGGTGTCGCCCCCGGCGGGAACTTCGACCTCTCCCTCTGGGAGCTCCAGGAGCCCATCGGCGAGGCCGGCGCCCCCACCACGATTGGCCCCGCGCAGCTCGAAGGCCCGAGCGGCTTTCGCAGCAGCTACTTCTTCACCGATCCCACCGACGGCTCGATGACCTTCTGGGACCCGGAGGACGGGGTCACCACGGCAAACTCGAGCTACCCGCGGTCCGAGCTGCGCGAGATGACCTCGACCGGAGCCGCCGCGAACTGGCTCCCCACGGGCACGAACACCCTGAGCGCCACCCTGATGTCCACGCTCATCCCCACGAAGGTCTGCGTCGGACAGATTCACCTGAGCACCGGGACCCCGGCGTCGACCAAGCCGCTCCTCGAGCTTTACTACTACGCGACCGGCGCGATCACGCTGGGCATCGAGGCGACGCCGGCGGGCGGCGACGAGACCGAGCACCCGGCGGGCAACGTGCCCCTGGGCACGAAGTGGAGCTACGTCATCGGCCTCGCCGGGAGCACCATCAGCCTCACCGTCGACGGCGGGGCCGCTCAGACGTACGCGATGCCGTCCTCGTTCGACCAGGAGGGCATGTACTTCAAGGCCGGGGACTACGATCAGACCGTCGGGACCAGCACGACCATCGGCGCCAAGGTGCAGCTCTACGCGCTCGGCATCTTCCACGGCCCGTAGGCTCAGAAGGCCAGCGCCACGGTCACGGTTCCCGGGCCGCCGTTCGATTGCGGCAGGGTGGCCGCGAGCATGCCGTGCGCCACATAGTACTTCCCCGGCCCGGCGGTCCCCTCGTACGGGGTCACCGACGTCAGGGTCACGGCCCACGAGCCCGAGACGACCGTCGGATCGACGCAGTCGGACGTCGCGCTCGCGAGGTACGTGACCTCGCCCGGCGCGACCGGGAGCTCGTACGTGAAGGCCGCGAAGCCGCAGGACTGAGGCTCGGCGCTCGTGTAGACGGCCGGCGTGTCCGTGCCGACCGAGATCATGAGCGCCAGCGTCCCCTGCGTCGCGTTCGCGGGAGCTTCGAAGGTCGTGAAGACCGCGCCGTCGATGCGCAGAAGGAGGCGGTTCGCGGGCGACAGGTAGGCCGAGACGTCGACGGCGGTGGCGGCGCACACGGTGGCGCTGACGCCTGTGCCGACCACCGTTCCTCCGGCGGGGCTCGCGTACGCGGGGGCTCCTGCGTCGTATTCGGCGCAGGCGGGGGGCAGCGCGGCACCGTCTCCCGGCGGCGCCGAGTCCGCCGGGCTCTCGATGGTCACGATGGACGCGGTCGCGTCGTCCCCCCCGCTTGCCTCGTCGGGAGCCTCGTCGCCGTTGGTTCCGGAGTCCGCGGCCTCGCCCGACGCGCCATGGTTGCAGGCGAGGAGCAGCAGCGCGGCGGCACCGAGCGCCGAAGAGAGGCCTGAAACGAGGACCACGGGACGCATCGCGTTCGCCCGTCACTCTAGCGGGATTCGGCGCCGCGCACGGATCACATCCCTGCCTCGACGCCGATGCTCGGCACGGTCACCGGCCCGATGTACTCGGGCTTGCACGTGTCGTACTTCAGCGGGAAAAGCGTCCCGTCGCTGTTGCACTGCGGGGCGATCGCCTCCTTCGAGAGGGTCACGTTCATGCCCTCGACGACGAACGCGACGTACCCGTTGCCGAACGCGCGCCAGCGCTTCTCGAGGCGAACGTCGATGCGATAGAAGGTCGGCAGCCGCTCGGAGTTGAACGGCGGAACGGGGATCCCCTGCACGCTCGGTGAATACGGTCGCCCCGTGTAGAGGAAGAAGCGCGCCCCGGCCCTCCAGTTTCGCCCGAGGTCGATGGCGCCGAGGACGTTGAGCACGTGGGTGCGGTCGAACTCGGCGGGGATCTCCTGCAGCGTGGCGTTCGAGGTGACCACGGGCGCGCCGGTGCCGTTCTGCGGGGTCCCGTCGAAGACGACTCCGTGGGTCTCACGCGTCGACCGCGACAGCGTGTACGACACCCAGCCGCTGATGCGCTTCGTGAGGTCGCGGCGAGCCAGCAGCTCGACGCCGTAAGCGCGCCCCCGCACCTGCTGGGCGAGGCAGGCGTCGCTGGCGTTGGGGATGCTGGTGCCGTTGCCGAGGCAGGTCGCGGTGGCGTCGTTGAGGCCCAGGTAGTCGTGGAGGAAGAGCGTCGACGTCAGCTTGAAGTCCAGCGGCAGCTCGATCTCGGCGCCCTGGCTCGCCTGGAGCGAGGTCTGGAGCCCCGTGGCGAGGCTGCCGAGCGTCAGGCCGGGGATGGGCACGAGGAGGCTCGGCGGCTGGTGCGCGACGCCGAACGTCGACACCCACGTCACCGTCGGCGTCGCCTGGACGCGCGTCGCGAGGCGCGGCTCGGGCGCCAGCGTCGCCGTGCTGCTGGTGGTCGGGCCGCCGGTGACGCTCTGCGCGGTGGAGAGGGACCCCGGCACGAGCCGCGACGTGAAGACGTCGGTGCGAAAGCCGGGAACCACCTCGACGCGCCGGCTGGCCTTCCAGAGGAGGTCGCCGTACGCGCCGATCATCACGTCGTTTCGCGGAGGGTAGAGCGCGGGCAGGCCGGAGCTCGTGTTGCCGCCCGTGTCGAGCGAGTAATGATCGAGGAGGACGTCCGCGCCGTACCGGAGCTTCACGCCGGGCTCGAGGCGCTCGTCGCCTTCGGCGCGCAGGCGGACGCTGCTCGCGGCGACGCCCGTCTGCTGCGTCGCGCTCGAGCCCGCGATGGAGTCCTCGACGCCGAGCGTGGCGGCGAGGCGCAGGTGCCCGCGCGGCGTGTCGTGGTCGTAGCGCAGATCGGCGCGGTGAAACTCGGTCTTGAAGACGGGGTAGAAGGGGCCGACGGTCTGGCCGGTGACGTCGCCGTTCTGGTCGTACGTCGTCTGCTGATCTCGATTGTCGATCTCGTCGAAGCTGCCGAAGAGAAAGACCGAGACGCGGTCCTTCGGCGTCAGCCGGTACATGACGCGCGTCTGGTAATCCCAGTAGGCGACGCGCGTGTTCGGCGCGAAGAGCTGCACG
This sequence comes from Polyangiaceae bacterium, assembly GCA_036501935.1. GTDB lineage: Bacteria > Myxococcota_A > Polyangia > Polyangiales > Polyangiaceae > Palsa-1150. The sequence goes on from DASXZL010000003.1 coordinate 64,909, forward strand.
AGGGCGGCGGTGTAGCTGTAACGACCGGCGACCAGCACCGTCAGGCGATCGTCGAGGAGCGGTGCTTCGGCCAGGAAGCCCGTGTCGAACAGGCGGAGGTTGCCCTCGGCGTGAAGGCGCGTCGCCGGTGGCAGCGTCTCGCCGTCGAGGATGCCGCCCGCGAAGCGCCCGTAGCGCGCCGGGTAGCCGCCGGGGAAGAAGTCGACGTGGTCGATGAGCCCGGGGTGGATGACGCTGGGCCCGAGCGCCAGGTGGTAGAGGAGCGGGACGGGGATGTCGTCGAGGAAGTAGCCGACGTTGCCGGGCGGCGCGCCCCGGACGAAGAAGAAGGGCAGGCCGCTGACGATGGGCGTGACGCCGGGGAGGGCCTCGATGGCGCGGAAGGCATCGCCGAAAGCGCCGGGCATCTGACGGACCTCGGCCCCGCCGAGCTGCGTCTCGCCGACCTCGTGGCGAACGCCGAGGACGAGGATCTCGCTGGTGTCCGTGGGTGCAGGGGGCGCGGTCGAGGTCGAGGCCCGGGTCGAGGTCGAGGTCGAGGTCGAGGTCGAGGTCGAGGTCGAGGTCGAGGTCGGGGTCGAGGTCGGGGTCGAGGGCGGGTGGAAGTCGACGGCCATGCGGATGCGGGCCGAGACGCGCACGTCGCCTCGATGGGCGGGGGTGAAGCTCCACGAGCGCGTGGCCGCGAGCGCCGCCGAGACGAACGGCTCCTCCCCGTCCACCACCGTCACCTCGCCGATGCGCCCGTCCTTCTCGATCACCAGGTCGAGCACCACGGTGGCGGTGCCGCGCGCGCCCGGCGGGTACACGACGTGGCCGGCGTCGACGGCGGCGGGCGGCGTCGTCTCGTCCTGCGCGGCGGCGCCTCGAGAGAAGAGCGCCAGCGCGAGCATCACCATCCAGCCACGGCGCCACACGTTGTGGCCGAGAACTCTACCCCCGACGGCCCTGCATCGGGCCCTGAGTCCCCGGGGTGGCCATCGCCGTGCGGCCCTCCATCATCATCCGCAGCTCCTCGGGCTCCACCGATCGCCCGGTGGCTTCTTCCTGCGAGATGAGGCGACGCTGGTAGAGGGAGAACAGGCTCTGGTTGAGCGTCTGCATCTGGTACTTCTCCTGCCCGACCTGCATCGACGAATAGATCTGGTGCACCTTGTCCTCGCGGATGAGGTTCCGGATCGCCGGGTTGGGCACGAGGATCTCGAGGGCGAGCACGCGACCGGGCGCGTTGTGCCGCGGCAAGAGCTGCTGCGACACGACCCCTTGCAACACGAACGACAGCTTCGACCGCACCTGCGGCTGCTGGTGCGGCGGGAAGACGTCGATGATCCGGTTGATGGTGGAGATGGCGCTGTTCGTGTGCAGCGTCGCGAAGACCAGGTGCCCCGTCTCGCTGATCGTCAGCGCGGCCTCGACCGTCTCCAGATCCCTCATCTCGCCGACCAGCACGACGTCCGGATCCTGGCGCAGCACGTACTTCAGCGCGTGCTTGAAGCCCTCGGTGTCGGTCCCGACCTCGCGCTGGTTCACGATGGAGAGCTTGTGACCGTGCAGGTACTCGATGGGATCCTCGACCGTGATGATGTGGAGCCGCTCCTCGGAGTTGATCTTGTCGATCATCGCCGCGAGCGTCGTCGACTTGCCCGAGCCGGTCGGCCCGGTCACGAGGACCAACCCGCTCGGCTTGAGCGCGAAGTCGGACACCACCTTGGGCAGGCCCAGCTCGTCAAAGCTGAGGATCTTGAAGGGGATCGTGCGGAACGCGCCCGCGACGTTCCCGCGCTGCATGAAGATGTTCGCGCGGAAGCGCGAGAGGCCCTTCACGCCGAACGACAGATCGAGCTCGTTGTACTTCTCGAAGTGCGCCCGCTGCTCCTCGGTGAGCACCGTGAAGCAGAGCGCCTTGGTCTCCACCGGGCCGAGGGCCGGGAGCTTCAGCGGCACGATGCTCCCGTCGATGCGGAGGAGCGGCGGCGTGCCGGTGGTGATGTGCATGTCGCTCGCACCCTTCTCGATCATCGTCTTGAGAAGCTGGTGCAGGTTGACCCGGAGGTCGTTCGGCTCGCTCATCCGCTAGTCGCCCATCGTGACGCGCATGACCTCTTCGGGCGTGGTCACGCCGTCGCTGATTTTCTTGATGCCGCTCATCCGGAGCGTCATCATCCCGTTCTTGATCGCGCCGAGCTTGAGCTCCGCGGTCGACGCGCCCTGGAGGACCATCTCCTTCAGCGTGTCGCTGAAGCGCATGACCTCGTAGAGCGCGACGCGCCCCTTGTACCCGCTGCCGTTGCACGTGCGGCAGCCGGCGCCCTTCATCAGCTTCGCGGTGTTGATCTGCTCCGCCGAGAAGCCGCAGTCCTCGAGGATCTTCTTCTCGTACTTGATCTGCTGCTTGCAATCGACGCAGATCTTCCGCGCGAGGCGCTGCGCCAAAACGAGATTGACGCTCGCCGTGATGAGGAACGGCTCGACGCCCATGTTGAGGAGGCGCGAGATGGTCGCCGGCGCGTCGTTCGTGTGCAGCGTCGAGAGCACCATGTGGCCGGTGAGCGCCGCCTTGACCGCGATCTCCGCGGTCTCGAAGTCGCGCACCTCGCCGACCATGATGATGTCCGGGTCCTGCCGGAGAAAGGCTCTCAACGCCATCGCGAAGTTGAGGCCGATCTCGTCGTGCATCTGCACCTGGTTGATGCCGTGCAGGTTGTACTCGACGGGATCTTCGGCGGTGCAGATGTTGTGGGCGACCTTGTTGAGCTCCGAGAGCGCCGAGTAGAGCGTCGTCGTCTTGCCCGAGCCGGTCGGCCCCGTGACGAGCACCATGCCCCACGGCTGGTTGATGGCCCACTGGAAGTCGTCGAGCGGAGCCTGGTCGAAGCCGAGCTTGGTCATGTCGAGCTGCAGGTTGCTCTTGTCGAGCAACCGCATGACGACCTTCTCCCCCCAGATGGTCGGCAGCGCCGAGACGCGGAAGTCCATCTCGCGCCCCTTGCCGAGCTTGAGCTTGATGCGCCCGTCCTGCGGGAGCCGGCGCTCGGCGATGTCGAGCGACGCCATGATCTTGATGCGGCTGATGATGGCGTTCTTCAGCTTGAGCGGAGGCGTCATCTCCTCGGCGAGCACGCCGTCGATGCGATAGCGGACGCGGAGCTTCTTCTCGTACGGCTCGATGTGGATGTCGCTCGCGCCCTTCTTGATGGCGTTGAGCAGCATCATGTTCACGAGGCGTACGACGGGGGCATCCTCGCTCGCCTTCTCGAGCTCCATGAGGTTGACGTCGTCTTCCCCGTCGGCGAAATCGATCTCCTTCTCGTCGAACCCCGCCATCACCTCGTCGTACGAGGGGCCGGCGTTGTAATACTTCTCGATCGCGTTGTGGATCGCGGTCTCGCTCGCGATGACGGGCTCGATGTTGTAGCCGGTCAAGAACTTGAGGTCGTCGATGGCGTTGAGGTTCGTCGGGTCGGCCATCGCGACGATGAGCGAGTTGCCCGTGCGCGACACGGGCACGACCTTGTGCCGCTCGCACGGCTCCTTCTGGACGAGCTTCAGGATCTCCGGGTCAATCTCGTACTCCTCGAGGTTGACCGTCGGGACGCGGTACTGCTGGCTGAGGAAGCTCGTGATCTCGTCGTCCGAGACGTAGCCGAGCTTGGCGAGCGTATAGCCGAGGTTCTGTCCCGACTTCTGCTGCTCGTCCTGTGCGTGGCGGAGCTGCGACAGCGAGATGAGCTTCTCGCGGACGAGAAGCTCGCCCAAGCGGTTGTTATTCGCCATGCTTGGGTCCAGCTTACAGGGACTCGGCGGCAGGCGACAGGAACAGGGACCCCCCGTGCGACTCTTCGGCAGGAAGCTCGGCGACACGCGGATCCTCGGCGAGGCGCGTGCGGCCGAGCTGCGCGGGGAGCTCGGACAAGCGGCCGCGCTCTTTGCCCAGGCCGGGCGCCTCGACGAGGCGTCCCGCGTCATGCTGCTCCGCGGCGACGGCGAGAAGGATCCCGCGGCCCGGCTCCGTCACTACGTTCAGGCGGTCGCGACGGCCCCTCCAGGGACGGAGGCGCACACGGACGCACGCCGCAAGCACGCCGCCCTGGTCCTCGCGATCGCCGCGGGCGAGACCGTGACGCCTGCCCTCCGGCAGGATCTGCTCCAGGCCGGACGCGATCTCGAGGCCATCGGCGAGCCCGACAAGGCCGCCGAGGCGTACGCGCGCGGCGGCGACGTGGAGAGCGAGGCGCGGGCGCTCGCGCGGGCGGGCGAAGTGGACAGGCTCGACGCGCTCCTCCTCGGGCAGCAAGGACGGGACCGGGAGACGCTCGCGCGCCACGAGGCGCACGAGGAGGTCCTCAGCCTCGTCGCGAGCGGACGCCGGCGCGAAGCGGTCGCCGTGGCCCTCGGTTCGGGGGACGACGCGGTGCGGGAGCGCGGGCGAGGCGTGGAGTCCCGACGCGTCGCGAGCCCGGTCGTGAACGTCTCCCTCGGGGGCCGCACGATGAAGCTCGTCCTGGGGGCGGACGTCGTGATCGGGCGGGTGGCGGGCATCGCGGTGTCGTCGGCCGCCCTCAGCCGCCAGCACCTCGCCGTGGCCCGCCGAGGGGACGACGTCGTCGTGCGCGACCTCGGCAGCCGCAACGGGACGATGCTCCGGGGCCTGGCGCTCATCGGCGAGGCCACGGTGGGCGAAGGGATCGAGGTGCGCCTCGGAAAGGAGGTGCCGCTCGTCGTCCGGCCTTCGACCGAGCTGCCCGGGGCCGTGTCGCTGGAGGTCGCCGGCGCACGCTACGTGGCCCCGCTCGGACCGGCGCGGCTCGGGGTCGGGGCGTGGCGCCTCGAACGAGCCGCGGATGGGTGGGCGGAGCTGACGACGGACGACGATCCGCCGGCCTACGCGGGGGCGCTGCGCCTCGCGTCCTGCGTGACGCTCCTCCGCGGCGACGCGATCTCTCGCGAGCGTGGAGGGCCCGCCGTTCTTCGTGTAGAGGGGTGACGTGCGCGCGACGCGTCGGAGCCCGTGGTTGCCGTTGCCCATGGTCGCCGTTCTCGCCGTTCTGGCGGGGTGGCTCGTGCCGACCTCCGCCCTCGCAGGGCCGCTGCATGCGGAGCTCGTGACCGTCGGGCCCGGGAGCGACGATCTCGAGCTCTACGGGCACAGCGCGCTCTGTCTCACGGCGGACGGCGCGGGCGACGGCCGCTGCTACGACTTCGGCGTCGCGAGCGGCGACCACGACGTGGACGGCCTGGTCTGGGACACCGTGCGGGGCCGGCCCCGGTTCACGCCCATCGCGGTGGACCGCTCCCTGCTCGTGGCCACCTTCGAGGGGATGGAGCGCAGCCTCTGGGTGCAGGACCTCCCGCTCGACGAGCGCCAGGTGACCGAGCTGCAGGCGTCGCTCGAAGAGGCCGTCGCGGCGCACCAGCCGTACGCCTACCACCCCTACTACGACAACTGCACGACGCGCCTCCGCGACGCCCTCGACCGGGTGACGTCGGGCAAGCTTCGCGAGGGAGGAGAGGCCCCTTCGACGGGGCCGAAGCTCCGCGCGCTCTCCGAGCAGGGGTTCTCCGGGCGCCTGTTCGAGCTCGCCGGGCTCGCGCTCTTCCTCGGGTCGCCCGCGGATCGGCAGCCCACGGCGTGGGAGGCCATGTTCCTTCCGGCCGGGCTTCGCGACGCCGTCGCGAAGCGGCTCGGGGCGCCGCCCGAGCAGATCTACGAACGACGCGAGGCGGTCGTCCCGACGAGCGCGCAGGCGGGACGCTTCGGGCTCGTGCTCCTCGGGGCGCTGCTCGCAGGGGCCATCGCATACGGAGGCCGCAAGGGGGCTCGCGGGCTGCGCGCGACGGTGGGGCTGGCGGGCGTGATGCTCGGGCTCCTCGGGCTGGCGGTCGACGCGGTGTGGGCGGTCTCGCTCCTGCCGGAGTTTGGGCGCAACTGGGTGGCGCTCGTGCTCGTGCCGACGGACGCGCTGCTCGCGTTCACGCCGCCGCCCGTCTGGTCCCGCTACCTTGGCGTGCGTCTCGGGTTGCTGGCGTTGCTCGCGGCCCTGTCCGCGACGGGCATCGTCGCCCAGCCGCTCGTGGCCGTGTGCCTGTTCGCCGCGCTGCCGCTGAGCGTGGCCTACGTCTTCGTGCGGCGGGGCCGGGCCGTGGTGACGGCGAAGGCCGTCACGCCCACTGCACGCGAAACGAGAGCGACATCGGCGTCCGGCGACGCTCGGTGACATAGGCCTTCTTGCAGGAGAGCTCCATGAGGGCGCTGAGCAGCCCACGGAGCCCATGGCGAAAGTAGGGGGAGGCCGCGGTGGCGCACTGCACGAGGCCGACCTGCGCGTCCTTGGGACCCGTCCGGTGGACCGAGATCGCGCCTCCGTCGAAGCCGCGATCCCAGAAGCGTTGAAGGAGCGGCAACAGGGTCCACGGCGTCAGCCCCGCTCCGCGAGCCATCCGGACGGCCGTGCCGAGGAGCGTGCCGCGCGCCCCCTCGAAGGTGCTTCGTCCGTTCAGGACCTGCTGCTCGACGGAGAGCCCGAAGGTGTCACACGTCGTGTAGTGCGCGAGGGCCGTGTCGATGGGGACCCACGTCGCCGCGACCGCGCTGAGGAGCGCCTCCTTGTGCTGCTCCGGCAGCGCGCGCTCGTACTGCTCGAACAGGTTCCTTTGCCGGACGGTCGCGATGGACGCCAGGATGAGCGTGCTGCGGGCGTGCCGCGCGGGACGCACGTGCGCCGGCAACGCGAGCACGATCAGGGGATCGCTGTCGCTCACCCCTTCAGGGGAGCAGCGTGGAGGTTGACGAGTCAAGCTACGATACGAAGGGAGCTCGACCCGTGACCTCCGAGCTCGAACGCCTCCTCGCGCCCGACACGCCGCTCGACGAGGCGCTGCGCCTCTTCGCGCAGCTGCGGACGACGCCGACCGAGGCCCGCGCCATCGAGGCCGTCCTCGGGCGGGCCACGTACGCCCCCGTCCCGGAGCCGCTCGTGGTCGCGGTCGCCTCGGCGCTCGTCGACCGAGGCGAGCCCGTGGCGGCCATGCAAGCCCTCGCCCGCGCCACTTCTTCCGAGGCGCTCATGCTCCGCGCCGAGCTCCTCGCGGGCGGCGACGATCTGGCGGGGGCGATGGCGCTCGTGGAGCGCGTGCTGCTCCGCGACTACGATTGGCCCGGGGCCCGGGAGCGGCATTCGCGCTGGCAGGAGGCGCTGGGCGTGTCGGCCGTTCCGCGCGCCGACCCGTCGACCACGATGATGACCAGCGCGCCCGAGGCGCCGTTCCGCCTCATGCGCGAGGTGGGCCGCGGCGGGGCGGGCGTCGTCTACGAGGCCGAAGATCGCGATCTGCAGCGCCGCGTCGCGCTCAAGGTGTACCACCAGCCCGATCGCGACCGGGCGCAGCTCCTCCACGAGGCGCACGTGGCGGTGGCGCTCGCGGGGCCGGGGGTCGTCCGGGTCTTCGACGCGAACCCGGAGCACGGCTGGCTGGTGATGGAGTGGGCGCAGCGCGGAGCCTTGCGGACCTTGCTGCGCGACGAAGACCTCCCCGCGCTCCGGCCCATCGAGCGATGGGCCATCCCGCTCGCGCGGGCGCTGGCACGCGTGCACGCGGCAGGCTGGATCCACCACGACGTGAAGCCCGCGAACATTCTTCTCCGCGCCGACGGGGCGTCTCTCCTCACGGACTTCGGCATCGCGCGGCGCGAGGGCGAGCCGAGCCCGCCGGGGAGCCTGGGCTACGTGTCCCCCGAGCGGCTCGCCGGTCGCGCCAGCTGCCCGCGTGACGACGTGTACGGATACGGGCGGGTGCTCGAGGATGCGCTCGACCTCCTCGCCGACGATCCGAAGCTCGGGACGTGGCGGCTCATCGCCGCGCTCTGCACGGGCCGCGACGCCGCTCGGCCGTCCCACGGTGCTGGCGTGGTCTCCCTCATCGGTTAGATTCCTCCACCCCCATGCCGACCACGTACACGGATCTCATGAGTGACGTGCGCAAGCGCACGAAGCAAGTGTCGCTCGAGGAGCTGAAGCGCCGCCTCGACGCGGGCGAGAAGATGACGCTCGTCGACGTCCGCGAGAAGGACGAGTGGCGCGCCGGCTACATCCCGGGGGCGGTCTCCATCCCGCGAGGGTTCCTCGAGATCCAGGCCGAGCAAAAGCTCCCGGACAAGAACGCGCGCATCGTGGCGTACTGCGCGGGCGGGACGCGGTCGGCGCTCGCGGCGGCGACGCTCGCGGAGCTCGGCTACGCCAACGTGGAGACGGCGAACCCCGGCTTCGTGCGCTGGAAGGACCTCGGCTGGCCGATGGAGGCGCCGCCCCAGCTGACCGACGCCCAGCGCGAGCGCTACTCGCGCCACATCCTCTTGCCCGAGGTGGGAGAGGCGGGCCAGGCCAAGCTCCTGAAGAGCAAGGTGCTCCTGCTCGGCGCCGGCGGGCTCGGCTCGCCTGCGGCGATGTACCTGGCCGCGGCGGGGGTGGGGACGCTGGGTCTCGTCGACGCCGACGTCGTCGACTCCTCGAACCTCCAGCGGCAGATCATCCACGCCACGAGCCGGGTCGGCACGCCCAAGGTCGAGAGCGCGGCGAAGACCATCGCCGAGCTCAACCCCGACGTGAAGGTCGTCCCCTACATGGAGCGGCTGACGAGCGCGAACGTCGAGCGGCTCTTCGCCGACTACGAGGTGGTGGTCGACGGGACCGACAACTTCCCGACGCGGTACCTCGTCAACGACGCGAGCGTGTGGATGGGCAAGCCCGTCGCCCACGGGAGCATCTTCCGCTTCGACGGGCAGGTGACGACGTTCATCTCCGACAAGGCCGCCAAGAAGCTCGGCATGCCCGAGGCCGGCCCTTGCTACCGGTGCCTCTACCCGGAGCCTCCCCCTCCGCACCTCGCGCCGAGCTGCCAGGAGGCGGGCGTCCTCGGCATCCTGTGCGGCATCATCGGCACGCTCCAGGCGACCGAGGCGATCAAGATCCTCCTCGGCCGGGGGACGACGCTGGCCGGGCGCCTCCTCACTTACGACAGCCTGAAGATGAAGTTCCGCGAGCTCCGGCTCCGGCGCGATCCCCACTGCCCCGTGTGCGGGCCGAAGCCGAGCATCACGAGCTACATCGACTACGAGGGCTTCTGCGCGGTGGGGTGAGGCGGCCAAGGCACACGCGGCCGGCGCAGGCGCGCCCTCGCTCAGCCCAGGGCCGATCGCGCGAGGCGCAAGCCGGGCCTCACGAAGCGCAAGCCCGGTCCCGCGAAGCGCAAGCCCGGTCTCACGAGGCGCAAGCCCGGTCTCACGAAGCGCAAGCCCGGTCTCACGAGGCCTGGGTCGGGTCGCACGACGCGCAAGCCCAGCCACGCGAGGCGTGCGACCGGTTGCACGAGGTGCAGGCGTCCTCACGCGACGAGCGGAGCCCGCTGGACGAAGGCGTATCGCGGTCACGCGACGCGGGGTCGGGCTTGGACGACGTGAAACTGCGCTCACGCGAGACGGGGCCCGGCTTGGACGACGTGGGACTGCGGTCACGCGAGGCGAAGCCGTGCTTGGACGAGGTGGGACCGCGGTCACGCGAGACGAAGCCGTGCTTGGACGAGGTGGGACTGCGGTCACGCGAGGCGAAGCCGCGCTTGGACGAGGTGGAATCGCGATCACGCGAGGCGAAGCCGCGCTTGGGCCACGAGCAACGCTCTCTGAGGACACGCAAGCATCCTGTCCCCAAGTTGGAATCGCGGTCCGCCTGCGCGCGAGCTCAGCCGTCGAACGATGGGGCGGACCACACCGCGATGGGAACGCGGGCGCACCCGCGTGTCCGGCGAACTCGATGGGGCACCGCCGATTGGCGCTCGCTAGCGAGCGCGATTCTCGATGGATCTCGGACGGGCGGCGGAGCCGCCGTCAGCACCGCGAGCGTGAGCGAGCGGTGAGCCGCGCCGCTTGCACACGGCACTCCGCGCCGAGCGACCTTGGTCGCTCACCGCTCGCTCACGCTCGCGGTGCTGATGCCGCTGACGCGGCATCGGGTGGCGTCTGATCGACAATCGCGCTCGGTGGCGCTCGGTCATTTAGAAAATCACGACATCGCGCCGTACCCGTACTCGACCCTGTACCGTCGGCTCGCAGCCTCCATTTCGACGGTGGTGCGGTCGCCTTCCGAGGGCAGGATCGGCAGGTGCGCCCCGTGGGCGTCGAACCGCGTGGGCCCGACCAGGACGGCAGTCTCCTCTCCCGCCGAACGAAGCACGATCTTCGACCCCCACGGGAGCGCTGCGGCCTCTCCCATGTTCATCCCCGCGGGGACCGGCATGGTCTTCGCGCCACGCGCCACCTTTCGGAAGGCTGCGGGCCCCACCTCCACGGCCAACGCTCTCGGCTCCCCGCCCGGCCACTCCACGATCGTGACGCCGCCGCGCGCCCTCGCGGCTCGAACGACGAGCGTGGCCACCACTCGCCGATGGCAGCCGGCGGGATGAAGGCACGCGCAGAAAAAGATCACGCGGCGCGCCGGGCGCTCGATGGCGAGCTCGAGGAGGTCGGCCGCCGCAGCGGGGTTCTTGATGCGTATCGCACGGCCACCGTCCTGGATGCTGGCGTTTCCGAGATCGGGCAGCCACATGTAGCGATCGCCGAGCAGGCGCTCGAAGGCGTCGTCGCGGAAGCCCACCGCTCGCACCGAGCGCTGGATACGGATGTCGACCCAGAGAGGCGGGTCGAAGCCGCGTTGCCGCTCGGCCGCGTCGACCGCCTTCGCGAGCTCCGCTGTGGCGGCCCCATTGCCCCAGTACCCGAACGTGAAGAGCGTGAGGGGGGTGCGGGTCCGTGACAGAAAGGATGGAGTACGCATGGCGTACGGTCGCACGAAGTTCTCGGCCCGGATCCCCTCAGACAGTCCCCGGCGAGGGGGCCTCTCCCCCCTGAATGCGACACCGCGTGCACCGCGTGCAGCGGCCGCCCAAGGGTAAGAGGGGAGCGTAACCAGACACTCCGCCCCGGACCCTGTGGTCCACGGACGGCTCGCCGCGACGGCGAGGGTGCGCCTCTCGAGAAAGGAGGAAATCGATGTCTACTACCACCACGACCAAGGCAAAGACGCAGTCGTCCACCTTGGCGCAGCTGCAGGCGCTCATCTCGGGCCTGCAGAAGCAGCTCCCCAGCGGGTCGTTCACGCTGCTGAGCACCGTGTACACGACGGCAACGCTCGTGACGGCCCTTCAGGGGACCGTCGCGGCGCTGACGGCCGTGACCGCGGCACACGCTGCGCTCAAGGTGGCCCTGGCGGCGTACGAGGCGGAGCAGGCGAAGATGGGACCAGTCATTCTGGCCCTGAGGCGCATCCTTCAGTCCATGTACGCCGACGCGCCGGATACCCTCGCTGTGTTCGGACTGGAAGCCCGCAAGGTTCCGGCCCCGCGCACGGCGGCAGAGAAGGCGACGGCAGCGGTCAAGGCGGATGCCACGCGGAAGGCGCGTGGCACTTCTTCGAAAAAGCAGAAGGCGACCATCAGTGGGAACGTGACGGGGATCACCATCGTCCCCATCACGGCGCCCACGGCCGCTCCGCCTGCGCAGCCGGTGGCCGCCCAGCCGGCAACCCCGGCTGCCGCGACGCCGGTCACACCGGTGGTGACGCCTGCTGTCCCCCCGTCTCCGACGGGACACACGGGGCAGTAGTCGCCGCCACGGAGCGCACCGAGACCGAGGAGGCCCGAGCAACCTCTGTCACCGGGTTCGGATGCGCTGATGCAAGGGGTCCGGGGGGCGCCAAGTCGAGGGGCGCTCCTCGGACCTCGCTCCTTTTTCGGCGAGCGTGCCGAGCGAGAGGGGACGGTACCTCAGCGGCAGGCGCACGACGCGAGCTGTCCGCCGCACACGGGGCACTGCTCGTACTCGCAGTCGCTGGCGTGGAGCGCGCCGTAGTACGCGCCGCAGCCCGGGCACGGGGAGTCGCCGGGCGGCCTCTCTTCGCCGACGTGCACGCGCTCGTGCTCGACCCCGCCGAGGCTCACGGTCGGGAGCTCTTGTTCTTCGTCGCCGGGACCCATCGCGTGGGATCTACCGCAACGCGCTGCGCGATCGAGGCCGAAGCGAGGATGGCTAGAAGAAGTACGGGTGCCGGTCGAGCTTGCGCCCGCGAAGCGGCGCTTCCATGAGCGCCGGGGCCAGATGCGGCTCATCCACCGGCGGAGCGGGCGCCTTGGAAGCGTCGTCGCCCGGCCGGGGCCACGAGGCAACGTACTTCGGCGGCTCGCCGGGGCGGCTGATGTCGATCCACGCGACGTGACCTGCGCCGGCGTCCCGCACGTCGAGGTGCACGAACGAGCTGTTCGGGTAGTAGCCGCAGCCGGTGTCGGGCAGCGTCTTGCAGAACGCGACGAGGGCCTCGTTGTCGACGCCGTCGATGCGGAAGTCGAGCGCCCGACCGCTCTGGTGATAGCTGCCGGCGCTCTTGGGGCGGTAGCCGGACACGAGGAGCACCTTGGCGGGCTGCCCGGGCTTGCGGAAGTGGTCGATCGCGGTCTCGAGCCGCTCGACGAGGCGAGGATCGATCCGCCGGATGCCTGGAGAGACCTCTGGCCCGTGGCTCTTGGCCAAGACGTCGACCGTGACCTTGGGCTTCGCGGCGCCCCCCGGGCGCGCCAGGATGGAGAGCTGGTCGATGGCGAGAGGCGCCGGGGCGCCGTCGCACTTGGCGAGGGAGAACGTCGAGGACTCCGCCGCGCCGACCACCTCGACGGCCGCCTTCAGGCAGCCCTTGTGCTCGGTCTTCTGGACCCGCGCGGTCCGCGGCGCGTGCTTGGTCTGGGCGCGCGGCGGATGGCTCTCGACTGCACCGGGGGTCGGCGGCGCCGCGCTGGCGATCGACGGAACGAGGAGCAGGGCCAGGGCGACGCAGGAGCGGACGACACGCATCGGGAAAGCCTCCGTGTCGGACAAAGTCACACAACCCACGTTTCGGGGCCAAGAAAGCGGCGAGGCGGCCTAGTCTCCGCGGCATGACGGGTCCCGAGTTCGAGGCGGCTCTCCGCAAGCTGCTCGCCGGCGCCTCCCGCACGAGCGCCAACGTGGGGTGCCTCGCGTGCGAACGCTGCGAGCGGTGCAGCGAGTGCACCTTCTGCGTCGGCTCGAAGGGGCTCGCCCGCTGCCACTACTGCGACTCGTGCTCCGACTGCACCGACTGTGCGCACTGCGCGCGCTCCACGGGGTGTCTCGCCTGCCAGCACTGCGTCGAGAGCGACCGCTGCATCGGGAGCGCGTACCTCGTGCGCTCGGTCGGGTGCAGCGCCTGCACGTACTGCTTCGGGTGCGTGGGGCTCAGCCGCCGCGACTTCCACATCCTCAACGAGCCCTACGACCGCGCGACGTACTTCGAGACCACGGCGCGCCTGGCGCGGGAGCTCCGCCTCACTTTGCCATGAGGGCCGTCGTCCAGCGCGTGACGAGCGCGCGCGTCGAGGTCGCCGGCGAGGTGGTGGGCGCGATCGAGCAGGGGCTGCTCGTCTATCTCGGCGTCGGGCGGGGCGACACCGACGAGGACCGGGCGTGGTTGCTCGCGAAGATCGTGGGGCTGCGCGTCTTCGAGGACGCGAGCGGCAAGATGGGGAGGAGCGTCGACGAGGTCGGCGGCGCGGTGCTCCTCGTGAGCCAGTTCACGCTCTACGGGGACCTGAGGCGCGGCCGACGCCCGAGCTTCGACGACGCCATGCCCCCCGAGGAGGCGGAGAGGGTCTACGACGCGGCCGTCCGCGAGGCTCGTTCGCTGGGCGTCCGCGTCGAGACGGGCCGGTTCCGCGCGGAGATGAAGGTCTTCTCGCTGAACGACGGACCGGTCACGATCTGGCTCGATTCGGCCACGCGGAGCTCTCCGCGAAGTGGCTGAGGGACGGCGCCGAGGCGCATAATCGGTCGCGTGGTGCCCGTGGCCGACGAGGAGCCGACCGACGCCGTGCTCGAGGCGCTCTGGAAGCGCGTGCTCGAGGCGTGGGACGACGAGAAGACGCACGCTGCGCTGATCGAGCACGCGATGCGCGAGCGGCGCCTGCCCGAGGCGGCCGGCCGTTACCGGGCGCTCGTCGAGGATCCGGAGCGGGGCGCGATGGCGAAGAAGAAGCTCGAGGCGATCGTGCTCGCGGCGACGCAGATGCTCCTGGCGATGAAGACCCCCAAGCCCGGCAAGGTCCCCCTGCCGATCACGCTGAGCGCCTTCGGCGTCTGCGCCGTCCTCCTCGCGTGGCTCGGCTGGGCCCTCTGGGGACACCGCTGAATGAGCGTGCGCAAGCGTGCGCGATTCTCGATGGATCTCGGACGAGCGGCGTAGCCGCCGTCAGCACCGCGAGCGTGAGCGAGCGGTGAGCCGCGTCGCTTGCACACGGCACTCCGCGCCGCGAGCTTGGTCGCTCACCGCTCGCTCACCGCTCGCGGTGCTGATGCGCTGGCGCGGCATCGGGTGGCGCTTGATCGACGATCGCGCTAGGCATTTGGACTCGGACGCCCGCTATCGAAGGGTGGCGAGCTGGAAGAAGTCGCGGCCGAACTCGTCCTCGACGAGAGAGACGAGCTCCGGCGCGAAGGCGAGCCCCGCATCGGCGACGTAGCACTTGCCGCAGTCGACCTTGAGGGCGAATCGGTAGGCCGCTCCACCGCGCGTCGAGGTCTTCGTCCCGTCGAACGGGTTGGCGAGGACGGCTGCGCCCTTGGTGGGATCGAAGGTGCGGCTGCACGCCTCGCACTCGGCGAAGATGCCCGACGACGCTCCGAAGGCCGGGACCACCTCGTCCTCGTCCCAGTGGAATCCCAGGTCCTCGCCGCACACGCAGACGGTCGGGATGGCCTCGAGGGTCTCGCCGACCGGGTAGACGTAGTCGTGGGCTCGGTGGAGCTCGAACGCGTAGGAGACGGCTCCGTCGGGGCGACGCGTGAACGGATATTTCAGCGAAGCCGAGCCGGCGGCGTCGACCTTCCAGACCATCCGGAGCTCTTCGCGGTCCGGATCGTCGAGCCAGTCCGTCGTGAGGGAGACCGGCAGCGGCGAGGCGCTCGCCGCGAGCTTTGCGCGCGCGTCGTCGCCGAACGTGTTCTCCACGGTCGTCACCGCCTGGCCACCGGCGGGGATCCACTTCTCCTTGCGCAGCCGCTCGACGAGCTTCGCCACGGCGGCGGCGCTCGGCGAGAACGCGTTGCCCTTCGCCACGAGAAAACGCTCGTACCCGACGCCCATGGGTCGACGAGCCTACCGCGACTCGGCCGCCAGCGCTGCGCCGAGCGCGAGCGCCTCGACCATGCCGCGCTCGTCGGCGGTGAAGGTGCCGGCCCGATCGTAGGCGGTGCCGTGATCGACGCTCGTCCGCACGATGGGCAGACCCAGCGAGAGGTTCACGGCCTCGCCGAACTCGACGAGCTTCATCGGGATGGTGGCCTGGTCGTGGTACATCGCGACGACCCCGTCCCACTTCTTCGCCACCGCCAGCCGGAAGGCGCTCTCGGCCGGCACGGGGCCGTCGACCGTCGCGGCGATGCCGCCCGTGCGCAAGCGCTCCCGGGCCCGCGCGATTCCCGGGACGATGGCGCGCCCGTCTTCTCGACCGAGGAGACCGCCCTCGCCGGCGTGCGGGTTGAGCCCGGCGACGACCACGCGGGGCGCGGCCTTCGTCAACCTCGACAGGAGCCAGGCGAGCCAGTAGGTCGCGCGCGACACCGCGGCCGGGGTGATGGCGCCGGGGACGCGCGCGAGCGGCAGGTGGGTCGTCACGAGGGCCGTGACCAGGCCCGGCGACCAGAAGGCCATGACGACCTCGCGGGCGCGGAGCCGGCGCTGCAGGTGCTCGGTGTGGCCGAAGAAGCCTGCGCTCCCCGGGGCCCCGGACCGGACGATCGCCGCCTTGCTGACGGGTCCCGTGGTGAGCGCGTCGGCTGCGCCCCGCGCCACGAGGTCGCAGGCAGCATCGACCCACGCGAGCTGCGCGGCCCCCGATTTCACCGTGGGGACGCCCGGCCGGCGGTCGCGCGGTCCGAGGGCCTTCGTCGGCTGCCACACGCCGACCTGACGCCTCCCCAGACGCCACGCGTCCTCCGGCTCGGCGACCCGCACGAACCGTCGCTGCGGGATCCCCCGCCCGTCGGCGGCCTCCCGCAGGGCGCCTTCGTCGCCGACGAGCAGCACCTGCGGGGCCCGCGGTCGCGTCGCGGCGACGACGCTCACCTCCGGACCGACGCCGCAGGGGCAACCGATGCTCACGGCGACGCGGGCAGCGCGGGCAGCGCTCATCGCTTGCCGACCTCGTTGGGCGCACGGAGCTTGTAGCCGGCTCCGCGGAGCGTCTCCAGCGGCAGCGCGTCCCCGAGCTTCGCGCGCAGGCGCCGCACGTGAATGTCCACCGTGCGCGCGCCGCCCTCGTACCGGCTCCCCCACACACGCGCCAGCAGCGCGTCGCGCGTGAAGACACGCCCGCGGTGAGCCGCCAGGAAGGCGAGCAGCGCGAACTCCTTGGCCGTCAGCGTGACCCGCCGGCCGTCGGAGCTCACCTCGTGGGCGGCGCGGTCGACGACGATGGTGCCGATCTTGAGCCGCTCTTCGGTGGCAAACTCGCTCTTTCGCCACTCGAGGGCGCGGATGCGCGCGTAGATCTCCGAGGGGACGCAGGGGACGACGATGAAGTCGTCGAAGCCGCTGCCGGGGTCGAACGCGGTGATCTGCCGCGGCGGCAGCGCCACCAGCGTCGGCGTCTCCACCAGCTCGGTCACCTTGCGCGCCGCGCGCAGGGCGGCCGACGCGAGGTCCGGTCGCTCGCCCGCCTCGAAGACCATGGCCCGCACGCCCCCCGCGCGCGCCCGCTCGGCGACCGCCGCGAAGTCGTCCCACAGATCCTGCGTGCGCACTTCGGCCCCGAGCTGACGGAGCATCGCCGCCGCCCCCTCGGCGCCCTCGAGCTGCGGGGAGTGCCCCACCACGAGCACGAACGCGCCGCCCTTCCCTGGTGCGCCCAGCGCGTCGGTCAACCGACCCTCGTGCCTCCGACCGTGATGGACGAGATCTTCACCGTCGGACACCCCACGCCGACCGGCACGCTCTGCCCGTCCTTCCCGCAGGTCCAGATCCCGTCGCTCACCTCGACGTCGTTGCCGAGCATCGTCACCTTGCGAAGGACCTCCGGCCCGTTGCCGATCAGGTTCACGCCCTTGAGCGGCGCGGTGATCTTCCCGTCCTCGACGAGGTAGCTCTCGGTGAGCGAGAAGACGAAGTCCCCGTTGGCGATGTCGACCTGACCGCCGCCGAACCGCTTCGCGTAGACGCCGCGCTTCACGGTCTTGAGGATCTCGTCCGGATCGCTCTGCCCCGCGAGGAGGATGGTGTTCGTCATGCGCGGCATCGGCGCGCACGCGAAGCTCTCGCGGCGCCCGTTGCCGCTCGGGCGCAGCTTGTAGTGCTTGGCGCTCAGCCGATCGTGCATGTAGCCGACCAGCTTGCCCTTCTCGATGAGGACCGTGCTCCGGGGCTCGTTGCCCTCGTCGTCGACGTTGATGGTCCCGCGGCTATGGAGGAGCGTCGCGTCGTCGACCACCGTGCACACGTCGCTCGCCACGGGCTCGCCGACCTTGCCCGCATAGTTGCTCGTGCCCTTGCGGTTGAAGTCGGCCTCGAGGCCGTGCCCCACCGCCTCGTGCAGCAGGATGCCGCTGTCGCCGGGGGCGAGGACGACCTCCATCTGCCCCGCGGGAGCCTCCACCGCGTCGAGCATCCGGATCGCCTGCCGGGCCGCCTCGCGCGCGTGCCACTCCGGGCTCTTGCCCTCGAAGTAACCGAGGCTCGTCCGCCCTCCCCCTCCGCTCGACCCCTCCTGGCGTTTTCCGTCCTTCTCGGCGATGACGCGGACGCCGAAGCGGACGAGGGGCTGGGTGTCGTGCGCCATCGTCCCGTCGCTCGTCACGACGAGGATCTCGCGCACCTCTTCGGCGAGGCTCGCTTCGACCTTCACGACGTGCGTGTCGAACGCGTGGGCGGCGGCCGCGGCCCGCTCGAGGAGCTTGCGCTTTTCCATCCCGGGGACGTCGAGCGTCACCTTCGCGAGCTCGTAGCGGCTCGGCAGCTCGACCGCCTGGGCCATCACCGGGGCCTGGGACCCGCCCCCGCTCGCGATCTGCGCCGCGGTATCGGCCGCCCTGCGCATCGCGTCCCAGTCGAGGCGTTCGACGTACGCGTACCCCGTGGCGTCCCCCTTCTGGACGCGCACGCCGAGCCCCATCGACACCCCGCGCGACGCGCTCTTCAGGATCCCCTCGTCGAAGACCATGCCGCCGGCGGCGCGGTACTCGAAGAAGAGATCGGCGTAGTCCCCCCCCCGGGCCAGCGCGACCGCGAGCAGTTTGTCGGCGATGGCGGCGTCGACGGCGGATGAGCCGCCGGGACCAAAGGGGGCGCGATAGAGGGCGGACTGGGTGGCCATACGATGTCGGGAACGTACGTGCGGATGTGGGAGGCGTCCACGTCAGCCGCGTGCCAGCCTCGTCGCGGAGACACCTACATCGGTCCGCTGTCTCACGTACCAGCGTGAAGTATGCAGCGGCGCTAAAACAGAGGTATTCTTTTGTTCGAAGCGGCCCCCCGTCCCCAGCGCACCCGTTCTTGACTATCCTCACGCCTCCCCACGCGTCATCCCCCCCGCGGGACGTCCGATGGGAGTCCATCCGTGCGACGGGCCGGCGCCCCTTGCGATTCACTTCGTAACACCCCGCACCCCGAGCCCGAGGAGCATCCCGAGTCGTGGCGATCGACCGCGAAAAGGTACTCGCCGCCGCCCAGAAGTACGTCGAGAAGAAGAAGTACGACAAGGCGGTCATCGAGTACCAGAAGGTCATCCAGGAGGATCCGAACGACGCGCGGACCCTCCTGAAGATCGGCGACCTCCAATCGAAGATGGAGGCGTACGCCGACGCCGTCGTCACGTACGAGCGCGTCGGCAAGTTCTACGCGAGCCAGGGCTTCGCCCTGAAGGCCATCGCGGTCTACAAGCAGATCCGCGAGATCATCGCGAAGCACGTCCCCCAGCTCGAGGACAAGTACGCGCACATCACGCCCAAGCTGGCCGAGCTCTATCAGCAGCTCGGGCTGACGAGCGACGCCCTCGCGGCGCTCGACGAGGTCGCCACCCGCTTCCAGCGCCAGAACCGCGACCCCGAGGCCATCGACGTCTTCCGGAAGATCGTCGATCTCGATCCCACCAATCCCCTGCCGCACCTTCGCCTCGCCGAGGCGCTGTCGCGCGCGAAGGACTCCGACGGCGCGGTCGCCCAGTTCGCCATCGCCTCCGGGCAGCTCGTGAAGCTCGGACGGCGCGACGACGCGCTGAAGGTGACCGAGCGCCTCCTGCACCACAAGTCCGACCCCGTGCACGCGCGGGTCGCGGCGGAGCTCTACCTCGCCCGCAACCAGCCGAACGACGGGCTCCAGGCCCTCAGCAAGCTCCAGATCTGCTTCCAGGCGAACCCGCGCGACCTCGACACGCTGTCCCTGCTCTCCAAGGCGTTCAACCTGATCGGGCAGGCGGGCAAGGGGATCGAGGTCCAGAAGGAGATGGCGCGCATCGCGCGCGACAGCGGAAAGTCGGAGCTCTTTCACGAGATCCTGACGCGCCTGCAGAAGCTCGCGCCGAGCGACGAGCAGGTGAAGCAGCTCGCGGCCGGCTCGATGGCGCCTCCCGCCCTGCAGTCTTCCCTCCCGCCGGAGCCGCTGCCCCGCGCGACGGCGCGGCTGCACGAGTCCGCGCGTCCGCAGCCCCAAGAGGAGGACGAGGAGCCGGAGCAGCACACGGAGGTCGGGGAGGACGACGCGTCGTACGAGGACGTGGGCGACGGCGATTTCGAGCAGGACGAGCAGCCGCTGGAGCTCTCGCGCCGCAGCCGCCAGCCGGCCCCGGACGGGGACGTCCTCGTCGAGAGCAGCATCGAGGTGGTGGAGGAGGTCGGAGAGCCCCTCTCGAGGGGGACGAGCGAGCAGGCCGCCCGCATCCTCGCCGACGCCGCGGCCTTCCGCCGGGCGCGCTTTCACGCCAAGGCCGTCGAGACCCTTCGAATCGGCCTCGAGGTCGCCCCGCGCTCGGTCGAAGTGCACGAGATGCTGCGCGACGTCTTGATGGAGACGGGGGCGGCGGACGAAGCGGTGTCCGTGATGCTCACGCTCGCCGGGCTCCAGGTCGACGGCCTCGACGGAGAGTCGGCCGCGCGGACGCTGCAGGACCTTCTGGCGATCGACCCGCAGAACGAGCGCGCGACCGAGATGCTGCGCGAGCTCGGCTACGAGCTCGTCGAGGAGCCGGGGGCCGGCCCCGAGTCGGCGCGGGTTCCCCCGATGCGCCCCGAGTACCACAGCACGTCGAGCTACGACCCCGAGGCGCCGCTGCCGTCGTACGACCTCGAGGAGATCGGCCCGGAGGACGTCGCGCTCCGCTCGTACTCCGAGCCGAGCATGCGCACGGCTCCCGCGGTGGGCCCGATGGCGCGTGGGGGCATCGAGGACATCGACGATCCGTTCGGCGCCGAGGCGCCGCTGCCGAGCTTCCCCCTCGAGCCGCCGCCGGAGAGCGAAGCCGCGTTCGAGCTCGTCGGCGGCCGCATGGACGCGACCGACGCCTACGCCTCGCAGCCCGACCACGAGGAGATCCAGGACGAGGTCCCGCCCCGGGCCCCGGAGCTCGAGTCGGCGCTCGAGGAGGCGGAGTTCTTCGCGACGCGCGGCCTCTACGACGACGCGCGCACCATCCTGGAAGAGCAGCTCGCGCGGCTGCCGAACCATCCGCTCCTCGTGGAGCGTCTGGCGGAGCTCGACTCCCAGGAGCGAGGGACCCCCGGCGGGTCGGGGACGCGTCCCTCGCCCGCGGCGGCGGCCAGCGTCGAGGACCGATCGTTCGACATCGCGGCGTCGCTGGACGCGCTCGACGGCGGCGAACGCGTGAGCAACGTGGGGCCACCGGGCTTCCGCCGGCCGCACGAGCAGGTCGACGTCGAGGAGGTCTTCGCGAAGTTCAAGGAGGGGGTGGCCAAGCAGATCGGCGTCGACGACGCGCAGAGCCACTACGACCTGGGCGTCGCGTACAAGGAGATGGCCCTCATCGACGACGCCGTCCGCGAGTTCGAGACCGCCGCGCGCGATCCGAAGCGCACGTGCATCTGCCAGTCGATGATCGGCATGATCCAGCTCGAACGCGGCAACCTGAACGAGGCCATCGACGCCTTCATCCGCGGCCTGCAGGCGCCCGACCGCACGCGCGAGCAGGAGGCGGCGCTCTGCTACGAGATCGGCGCGGCCTACGAGGTGAAGCGCATGACCAAGCAGGCGCTCGAGCACTTCCAGCGCTCGGCGCGCCTGGTCCCGACCTTCCGGGACGTGCAGGAGCGGATCCGCCGTCTCTCGAAGACCGAGCCGAAGCAGCCGGTGCGCGCCGTGGCCGTGGGCGCGGACGACGAGTTCGATCGGGCCTTCGACGACATCCTCGGGGGCGGCAAGCTCCCCTGATCCCCGGCCCCCTGGTGCGCCGGGGATCCAATTGAAAGCGGCTCGCCGTTCGGTCACGCTTGGAGGGGAAAGGGGGCACACCCATGCGTGCTCTTTTGGTCGCAGTCCCCGCGGTGGTCGTCGTGGCGGCGCTCGCGTTCGCGTGCGGGACCTCGGGCAAGAGCTCGAGCTTCGACAGCGGCGGGAACGGCGGGAGCGGAAGCGGGGGAAGCGGCAGCGGGAGCGGCTGCCTGACGTGCGGCACCGATGGCGGCGCGAGCAGCGGAGGAACGGGGCCGTGCCAGGGGCTGGAGTGCGCGGCGGCGGATTGCTCGCAGAGCGCGACGGACACGACGATCACCGGCCACGTCTACGATCCGGCCGGCAACCTCCCGCTCTACAACATCTACGTCTACATCCCCAACGCGACGCCGGCCCCCATCATCCCGGGGACGCCCGAGTGCACGCCATGCGAGGCGCCCGCGTCGGGCTCGCCCATCATCGGGACGTCGACGGCGGCCGACGGGTCGTTCACGCTGGTGAAGACCGGCAACGATCCCTGGGGCGTGCCGGTCGGCGACAAGATCCCGCTCGTCATCCAGGTCGGCAAGTGGCGCAAGCAGCTCGTCATCCCCACGGTCAGCAAGTGCGGCGTCAACGACCTCGACCCCATCTTCAACAGCGGCGCGGGGACCGCGAGGGAGCTTCGCCTCCCCGCGAAGTCGAGCGAGGGCGACATGCCGCTCATGGCGTTCACGAGCGGCTGCGATCCGGCCGAGTGCTTTCTCCGGCACCTCGGCATCGACGACAGCGAGTTCGTGCCGCCGACGGCGCCCGTCCCGGGGCCGTTCCCGCAGACGGTCGCCGGCGCCGGGCACGTCCACTTCTACACGGCCCACGACGACCAGAACGGTCCGAACGGGAGCGCCGTGGCAGGCGGCAACACCCCCGCGGACACGTACGCGTGGTGGACCGACTCGAAGAACCTCCTCCAGTACGACATCATCTTCAACGCCTGCGAGTGCAACCCGTACGACCGCGGGGCAGGCGCCTACGGCGCGATGGACATCTTCCTCCGGGGCGGCGGCCGCCTCTTCACGACGCACTACTACGGCAACTGGTTCATCCCGACGACGGGGACGGCGGACCTGCAGAGCGTCGCCTCGTGGGCGAGCATCCAGCCCGGCGGCTGGCAGGGCAACGGCAGCGACAGCGAGGACGACGCCGTGGACCAGTCCTTCCCGAAGGGTGTGGCGTACGCCCAGTGGCTGCAGGACAACGGCATCAGCACGGGTCTCGGCGACATCACGCTCTCCGACCTGCGCGACGACATCCTCGCGCCCAAGCCCGCGGGGTGCACGGCCGGGCAGTCGTGCCTGTCGACGCGCTGGATCTACAACCCGGGGAACAACCACCCGCGGTACCTGTCCTTCAACACCCCCGTGGGCGCGCCGGTGGCGTCTCAGTGCGGGCGCGCCGTCTACAGCGACGTGCACCTGTCCGGCGTGAGCGACGACTCGACCTTCCCGGCGGAGTGCAGCGATCCGAGCATCGACGACCCGCCGGGGCACGCCGTCAACGAGAAGGCCCTCGAGTTTCTGTTCTTCGACCTGTCCTCCTGCGTGCAGAACGACTCGCAGCCTCCGGCGCCCCCGAACCCGGCTCAGTGAGCGGGCGGCGCCGTCAGGGCGGCGAGGAGCCTGCGGACGTACGGATCGGTCTCCCCCGCTAGCTCGGCCAGCGCCTCGGCGCGCGTGACCGGCCGGAGCCACAGCTTGCGAACGGCCTTCGACAGAGCGCGCAGGCTCTCTTCCGGGACGCCGCGGCGACGAAGGCCGACGAGGTTGACCCCGCGGACGCGGGCGCGGTTTCCCTGGACGACGACGAACGGCGGCACGTCGCGCTCGCAGGCGGTCATCGCGGCCACGAAGGCCCCCTCGCCGATGCGGACGAACTGGGCGACGCCGCTGAGCCCACCGAACGTCACCCCATCCTCGATGGCGGCGTGACCCGCGAGCTGCGTGCCGTTCGCGAAGACGCACCCCGAGCCGACGACCACGTCGTGCGCGACGTGAACGCCGACCATGAAGAGGTTGCCCGCGCCGATGCGCGTGACGCGCCCCTCGGTGCCCCCGTGCACCGTCACGTGCTCGCGGAAGACGTTCCCCTCCCCCGCCTCGAGACGCGCCGGACCGCCCACGTGCCGCTTGGCCTGGGGCTCACCGCCGACGACCGCGAACGGATGCACGACGCAGCGCGGACCCAGGCACGTGGGGCCCCGGAGGACTGCGTGCGAGTGGACGACGCACCCGTCGACGAGCGTCACGCCCGCCTCGACGATGGCGTAGGGGCCGACCGCGACGTCCGCCGCCAGCTCCGCGCGCGGATCGATGACGGCGGTCGGGTGCAGCCGGGGCGGTGTCATCGCCATGCCCCTGCCCTCACCCGTTGCGGTCGACGACGCTCGCGAGAAGCTCCGCGCTGGCGCAGAGGGTCCCGTCGACGGACGCCTCGCCCTTGAATTTCCACACGTTCGTGCGGTGATGGAGGATGGTGACCTCGAGGTCGAGGCGGTCGCCCGGGGTCACGGGGCGGCGGAACTTGGCCTTGTCGATGCCGAGAAAATACATGAGGGAGCTCGAGGCGTCGAACGGCTCGCTCGCGTAGGCCAGGATGCCGCCGATCTGCGCGAGCGCCTCGATGATGAGGACCCCCGGCAGAATGGGCCGCGCGGGGAAGTGTCCCTGCGCCCAGGGCTCGTTCATCGTCACGCACTTGTGGCCGACGATGCGCTCGCGCGGCACGACGTCCGTCACGCGGTCGACCATCACGAACGGCCACCGGTGCGGCAGGATCTGCAGGATGCGGTCGATCTCGATGGTGGTCGGGAGTTTCAAGCGTCAGCGCTCCGGCGGTGGGCGTCTCGCCCCGCGGTAGAGCGTCGCGAAGGCGCGCAGCCACCGCCCGCGCGGCACCGCGGGATATCCTGCCACGACCGCCCCCGCCGGTACATCGCCGATGACGCCGCTACCCCCGGCGATGCGCGCGCCGTCTCCCACCGTCACGTGGTCGCCGATGCCCACCTGGCCGCCGACGAGCACCCCGCGCCCGAGCGTCACCGAGCCGGCGAGGCCGGTCTGCGCGGCGAGGATGCAGCCCGGGCCGATGTCGCCGTTGTGGCCGACGTGGATGTGAGCGTCGAGCTTGGCCCCGGCGCGGACGCGCGTCGGCGAGAGCGTCCCCGCGTCGACGGTGCAGAGCGGGCCGATGGACACGTCGTCCTCGAGCACCACGCCGCCGAGCTGCGGCACCGGCCGGACGGCGCCCGCCGCCCCGAACGCCCATCCGAAACCGGGGTGCCCGATGACCGCGCCGGGTCCGATGGTCACGCGCGCCCCGACGACGACACGCGGCCCGAGGATCGCCGTCGGCGCGATGGAGCAGCCCGGGCCGACGACCGCCGGCGCATCGGGAACCACCGCCTCGTCGAGGAGCTCGGCCATCGCCCAGGTCGCGTGCTCGTGCACCCACACCCCGGACGCCGGCTCGACCGCCCCGGCGAGCGATGCGTCGACGAGCAGCGTCGCGCCTCGCTCGATGGCCTCGCGTGCGACCCTCACGAAGCGCGCGGCGAGCAGCGGCGCCAGATCTCCCGCCCGGGCCGTGCCCACCGGCGTGATCCGCTCGGCCACCCGCTCGCCCTTGCCGGCGATTCGCCCCCCGTGTCTCGCCGCCAGCGCGGCCAGCGTCGTCTCTGCGCGGAGTCGAACGACTCCGTCCCAGCTCACGGCCTGGCGGAGCCTGCCGGCGCGGTCGGTGCCTTCGGCGCCGCGCTCCCCCCGGCCGAGGGCGGCGGGCCGGACGACCCGCCGTTGGCGAGCTGGATGACGCGGTCGGTGAGATCGAGGTCGCTGCGCGAGAACGCCACCGTGGCGCGGTCGACGATGAGGTCGTACCCGTCGGTCCCGGCGATGCGCTTGATGGAGCCGACCACCCGCTCGAAGATCGGGTCCGTCAGCTCTTTCTGCTTCTTCTCGAGCTCCTTGTTGTATTCGACGAACGTCGTCTGAAGCTCCACCATCTGCTTCTGCCAGTCGTCGACCTTCTTCTGGAGGGCCGCCTGGGAGAGGACCTTCGCCTGCTTGTCGATGTCCTCCTTCTGCTTGCCGAGCTCCTGCTGGCGCTTGTTCAGCTCCTGCTGGCGGCTGTCGAACAGCTTCTTCAGCGTGGCCTGCGCGCGCAGCCCGTCCTCCGTCTGCATCACGGCGCGCTGCACGTCGACCACGGCGACTTTCATCGTCTGCGCGGCGGCGTTCTTGCCGAGGAGTGACACCAGCACCGCGAACGCGGCGGCGAGCATGAGGCGGGCGGTGAGACGCATGGGTGGGCACGGCGTACTCAAACGGCGAAGGCCGGTCAAGAGGACGGATCGGGCTGCCGGGGAAGTAGGTCCGCCGACTCACCCCTTGTCGCCCGTCTCCCAGGTGGAGCGCGGCGCGCCGCACGCTTCCCCTTCGCACTCCACCTGCACGGTCACGTACTCCAGCCCCATCCGGCTCCGGATGCGCTCGGAGAGCTTCTGCCCGAACGCCGGATCGGCCTCGTCGGTCCGCACGTGGACGGTCAGGGCGTCGTGGCCGGCGCCGAGCGTCCACACGTGGAGATCGTGGAGCGCGATGACCCCGGGCGAGCCGAGGATGAAGGCACGGATGGTGGCCGGCGGCAGGTGGGCCGGCGCCGACTCGAGGAGGACCAGGGTCGCGTCGCGCAGCAGCCGGAGCGAGCCGAAAAAGAGGATCGCGGCCACCGCGAAGCTCGCGATCGGGTCCGCCGCGACCGGGCCGCCGAAGCGGATGACGAGCGCCGCGCCGATGGCGGCGATGGCGCCGAGCGCGTCCCCCATGAGGTGCAGCCACGCACCGCGCAGGTTCAGCGCGTGTCCGTGCGCCTTCGCGGCGTGGGGCCCGTGGTCGCCGTCGTGAGCATGGTCGTGGACCTGGTCGTGGTCGTGCCCCTCGTGATCATGCTCCTCGTCGTGATCGTCCGGATTGTCGGGATCGTGGGCGTGGCCGTGGCCGATGGCGTCGTGCAAGAGCCACGCGCTCAGGCCATTGACGAACAGCGCCATGATCGCCACCGCGAGCATGATCCCTGCGCGCGGCGACGCGTGATGGTGCAGCGCGTCGACGCCCTCGAAGACGATACCCGCCGTGGTGGCGAGCACGAGCAGCGCGCTGAAGATCGCCGCCACGGGCTCGGCGCGACGCAGGCCGTACGTGAAGCGCGGCGTCGGCCGGCGCACCGCGAGTCGCATGGCGAAGAGGCTGACCGCGAGCGCGAGCACGTCCATGAGGAGGTGCAGCGCGTCGGCCTGGAGCACCACGCTGTCGGCCCAGAGCGCGCCGAGCAGCTCGAGCACGAAGAACGCGCTGACCAGACCCACGACCATCTTGAGCCGCCGGGCCTGCTTCGCCTCGCCGGGGGTGAACTCCCCGTGCGCGACGGGCTGCGGCGCCCGCGGCTCCCCGTGGGCGCCGCGGTGGTGGTCGTGGTGCCGGCCCTGGCCCTCGTCGTGCGCGTGCGGATCGGCGGCGGCCACCCAGGTGGCTTACAAGAGGACGTAGTCGTCCGCCATCGCGGCGGGCGCCGAGTCGAGCGCGCGCGTCGTCTCGTCGTCCCTCCGGACCGCCGACATGTAGAGGCCGTGGAGGATGGCGGGGTGGTCCTGCACGAGCGAAAGGAACTCGTCGCGCGGGAGAAACAGCGTCACCGTCGGGTGCAGGGCGATGACGTCGGCGTTCGCGCGGCGACGGAGCACGAGCGCCACCTCCCCCACCGTCTCGCCGGGGGCGAGCGTCGCCAGCACCATCGGCTCGCCGGCTTCGTGCGCCACCACCGCGACGCCGCCGGAGGCCACGAGGTGCAGTCCCTGCGCGTCCTCGCCCTCCGAGACGAGCTTGTCGCCCTTCTCGAAGATGCGCGTCTGGAAGCGCTCGACCAGCGTGACCCGCTCCTGCGGCGGCACCGACACCAGCACCGCCGAGGTCCGGGCCAGGTTCGCGACCATGCGCCGGCGGCAGTGCGCGGCCAGCTCGATGCCCACCTCGGGCCGCTTCTCGGCCACGATCTCCAGCGCGTCGCGCGTCGCCCTCAGCAGGATGGTCGGCCGCGTCGCCACGACGCTCGCCGCCCTAGGCGCGCGCGAGAGCAGCGCCATCTCGCCGAAGAGCGCCCCGCTGACCAGACGCGCCAGCGGCGCCGGCGGGGGCCCGTCCTCGTCGGCCGTGCGCCGCGACACCTCGAGCTCGCCCCGCGCCACGATGTACGCCTCCGACCCTTGCTGGCCCTCCTCGATGACGACGTGCCCCGCGGGCACCGTGATCATCTCGAAGGCTCCCACGAGCTCGCGCAGCGCCTCCTTGCGGAGCGCGCTGAAGAGCGGCAGGGGCGCGGCGATGGGCTGGGCGCCGTCGGCCATCTCTTCGTAGGCGCTCGTGGCCGCATGCACGATCTGCGTCGCCTTCGAGGTGAGCGCCGGCCCGGTGAGAAAGGAGCTGAGGGGCTGGAAGTCGTCGAGCTGGGGCAGCGGCGGCGGGGGGTTCTCGCCTTCCTGGAGCCGCGGGGAGCCCTCGCAGAACGCGGCGGCGACCTGGTCGAGGTACTCGCCCACGTCCTCGCCGAGGGCCCGCAGGTCACCGATGGCCGCGATGGCGAGCGGCAGGTTCACCGCGTCGATGGCGCGCTTCACCGCCAGCCCGAAGCCCTCGACCGCCGCCTCGGTGCGCCCCATCTGCTGGAGCAGCCGCGACGTGATGACCAGGGCGCTCGGCATCGAAGGGTCGCGCTCGACCGCCGCGGCGCTCCACCGCAGCGCGGCCTCCGTCTCCTGCGCCAGGAGCAGCGCCAGCGCGCGGTCGATGGGCGAGTTGTTCGTCTGGGCGCCGGGCAAGTCCGGCGGGGAGGCACGCATGGCGTGGCCGCTAGCCTATCAGGTGCACCGGGGTTCGCTCACTCCTCGTCCTGGTCCTTCCGGCCGCTCTCCGCGCGTTCCATGAACTCGCTCATCGCGGTCGCCGTGGCCGCCACGAGAGGCATGACCCGCGGGTAGTCCATGCGCGTCGGCCCGATGACCGCGACCGAGCCCGAGGCCTGCCCGTGCGCGATGTACGCCGCCCCCACGACCGCGAGCTGACCGCCGCCGATCTCCCCCACCTCTTCGCCGACGACCACGTGGCCGCCCTTGGCCCCCATGGCCAGCTCGATGAGCTTCACCAGCTGGTCGCGCGCGTCGCCCGCCGTCATGAGGCGCCGGACGTCGCCCGAGTCGTGGAACTCGGGCTTGTCGAGCAGGCGGTCCTGCCCCTCGATGACCAGATCGGTCTCGGTCCAGGCGGCCTCTTTCATCGCCGCGCCCCCGAGGGAGAACGCCGTCCTCCGGAGATCGTCGTGCTGCACCCGCTCGCTCTGCAGCCGCCGCGCGAAGAGCTCCCGGAGGTCCCCGAGCGAGCGGCCTTCGACGACGTCGTCGAGGAGGTTGTGGATGCGCTGGAGCTCGGCCTCGCTGATGGCCGCCGACAGGAAGCGGTTCTGCACCGTGCCGTTCTTCATGACCAGCACCGCCAGCACCTCCTCGCTCGAGGTGCGGATGAAGCGCAGCTGGTGCAGCACCAGAGTCTCCGCGCGCGGCGCGACGACGACGGCCACGGTCCCGGTCAGCTCCGAGAGGAGCTTGCCCGTCTCGCGCATCACGTTCTGGCCCGGCTCGATCGACGCGAAGCGGTCGCGGATGGACACCTCCTCGTCGTTCGTCAGCTCGCGCACCTGCATGAGCCCGTCGATGAAGAGCCGGAACGCCCGGTCGGTCGGCACGCGGCCCGCGCTCGTGTGCGGCTGGCGCAGGTAGCCGAGCTCTTCGAGGTCGGCCAGGACGTTGCGGATGCTCGCGGGCGAGAGGTCGAGCCCCGCCTTCTTGGAGAGCGTGCGCGAGCCGACGGGCTCGCCGGTGGCCACGTACTCGGTGACGCAGTGATAGAGCACCTGCCGGGCGCGGGCGCTGAGCTCGGGCATGTCCTGCCCTCAATCCTAACACCTGCCCCCGGAGTCGACATTTGGCACCCCCCGCGGCCCGGGGCTAAGGTCGGCCTCATGCGTGGAGGGCTCCGACTCGTCACGGCCCTCCTCGGCCTGGGATTCGGCTCGGCCACGTCGTGCGTCGCCTCCGACTCGCACGCCGCCTTCGGCGTCCCCTCCGTCGTCCCCGACTACATCCCGGTCCCCGCCATGGCGCCCGCCGTCCGCTACGGGCGCCTCGACCGGGTCACCTGCGAGAACGAGCTCGAGCGGCGCGGCGTCCCCTTCGTTCGCGTCGACGAGGCCCGCGGCGTCCTCGCCCCCGTCCGGCTGCGC
Organism: Polyangiaceae bacterium; assembly: GCA_036501935.1. Taxonomy (GTDB): domain Bacteria; phylum Myxococcota_A; class Polyangia; order Polyangiales; family Polyangiaceae; genus Palsa-1150. Next base: position 94,776 of record DASXZL010000003.1, read on the forward strand.
GGTCCCCTCCACGGCGTCACCTTCCGCACGGGCCTCCCCGAGTCCAAGCGCGAGACCAGCCCCTGGGAGATCGTCGACTGCCGCCTCGCCCTCGCCCTCGACGATTTCGCCGCGCAGCTCGCGACGCACGACATCACGCAGGTCATCCACTTCTCGGTCTACCGCCCGCCCGTCGCGTCGTGGCCCGAGGGCAAGATCGGCTCCCGGCATCCGGGCGCCCTGGCCATCGACGCCGGCACCTTCGTGAAGCGAGACGGCACGCGACTCGAGGTGGAGCGCGACTTCCACGGCCGCATCGGGGCGACCACCTGCACCGGCTCGGGCCCCCACCCTGCGACCGCCGAGGCCCTCGAGCTGCGACGCATCGTGTGCGACGCGGCGGCCGCCCACCTCTTCAACGTCGCCCTGACGCCCGACTACAACTGGCCCCACCGCAATCACTTCCACCTGGAGGTGACGGCGGGCGCGGGTTGGTTCGTCGTGCACTGAGCCACTCTGTTACATAGCCAGCCCGTGCCGGACGAGCCGACGCAGCCGACGCGTTTCCTGGCGCCGCCCTACTGGGCCATCCTCACGCTGCCCTTCGGCCTCAGCGTCGGCTTCGCCGGGATCGCCGTGCCCTACGTGCTCCGGGCGCGCGGCGTCGACATGACGCTCATCGCGACCGTGTCGCAGGTCGCACAGCTGCCGCACATCGTGAAGCCCTTCTGGTCGCCCGCCCTCGATTCTGGGCCCAAGCGGCGGACATGGTTCTTCGCCTCCATCGCGCTGACGGCGGTCGCCCTCGCCGCCACGGCGCTCATCTCGCCCAGTACGACCGAGCACCTCGGCCCCGTCCCGATGATCTGGGTGTACACGGGCGTCCTCTTCCTCGCGCAGGCCGCCGTCGCCACCAGCGCCTCGGCGGTGCTGGCGCTCATGGCCATCACGGTCCCCGACGCGCTACGCGGGCGGGCTTCCGGCTGGCAGACGGCAGGGAACCTCGCGGGCATGTCGGCGGGGGGCGGTCTCGTGGCGTGGATGATCGGGCACCTGACACCCACGACGACCGCCATCGTGCTCGCGGCCATCTGCGGCGCCTGCGCCGTGCCGGCCGCCTTCATCGACGAGATCGCCCCCGTGCGGCGCAGCGCCTGGCGCCTCATCGTCGAGCTTTTGCAGGAGATCGGGCGCGTGCTGAAGTCGCGCGACGGCTGGACGGGGATGCTCATCTGCCTCTCGCCGGTCGGGACGGGGGCGCTGACGAACCTCTTCGGCGCCCTCGCCAGGGACTACTCGCCCGACGACGCCGGCGCGGAGCACCTCGTCGTCATCGTGAACGGGGTCCTCGGAGGGCTCGCCAACGCGGCCGGCGCGCTCGCGGGCGGCTACATCGTGGACCGCGTGAACCGGCGCCTCGCGTACGTCGTCTTCGGCGGCATCACGGCGCTGGCGGCCATCGCGATGATGGTGGGCCCCGCGACGCCGTCGGTGTTCACGGCGGGGTGCCTCGCGTACACGTTCGCCAACGGCCTCTGCTACGCCGCGTTCTACGCGTTCCTGCTGGATCTCCTCGGCAAGACGCGCGGCGTGACGACGCAGCTCGCCCTCTACGCCGGCGCCTCCAACATGGCGATGACCTACGTGACCTGGTTCGACGGCGCGAGCTACGACTGGGCGAAGGCCATCGCGCCCAACAGCGCGTGGGCGCCCCGCGCCGGGATGCTGGGGATGGACGCGCTCGCGACGTTCCTCGGCATCGCGATGCTCTGGGGAATGCTCGTCTACGTCCGGCGCGCGCGGGCGCGCGACGCGGCGGCGGCGGCCGCCAGCTCACCCGCTGCGGCGGCGTAACCTCTCGAGCACCGCCGCCATGTCCGCCGGGAGGGGCCTCTCCCAGCGCACCTCGACCTCGGTCGACGGGTGCACGAACCCGAGCTCCGCGGCGTGGAGCATGAGGCGCGGCGCCTCGAGGAGCGTCCCCGCCCAGCGCCGGATGTAGACCTTCTCGCCGAGGATCGGGTGGCCGGCCTCGCTGAGGTGGATGCGGATCTGGTGCGTGCGTCCTGTCTCCAGCCGGCACGCGACCAGCGTCGCGGCCGTTCCGCCCGTCAGCGCCTCCAGCTTCTCGATGTGCGTGATGGCCTCGCGCGCGCCAGCCCCCGGCGTCCCCCGCGCGCTGCCGCGCAGCCCGTCGCCGCGGTCCTCCATGAGAAAGCTGCGCACGGTGCGCGAGCGGACGTCGCCGTGCGCGATCGCGAGGTAGCGCCGATGCACGGTGTGCTGGCGAAACTGCGCGGTGAGGCTCTGCTTGGCGAGCCAGGTCCGCGTGAAGACGACGAGGCCGCTGGTCTCCTTGTCGAGGCGGTGCACGACGCCCACCGTCGGCCGCCCGCCGCGCGCGTGCCCGCGGCGCTCGAGCCATCCGCGCACGCGGGCCTCGAGCGTGTCGACGTCCGTGTCGTCGTAGGGGACGGTGCTCACCCCCGAAGGCTTGTCCACCACCACCACTTGCGCGTCGACGTGCACGATGTCGCCGTCGGCCAGCTCCCCTCTCCGAAGGCGGGCCGCCCGCTCGTCGAGCGCGACCACGGCGCCCGCGGCGACCCGCGCCGTCGGCTCGGTCACGCGCTCGCCCCCGACGCGCACCTTCCCACCCTCGATCCAGGCGCGCGCCTTGCCCCAGCTGACGCCGAAGAGCGCGCGCACGGCCCGGTCGAGCGCCCCGGCGAGCTCGGGGGGAACGGCCTCGCTGCCGACGCGTCCCGACCCTCCCGACGCACCCGCCCCCTCCTTGCCCATGCGCCTCCGGCCTTTGTAGCACTTGCTTGACAGTGAATGCGCTCGGTCCGCACAATCGAGCCGTCCGCGTGGTGTGCGGATCGGAGAAGCCACTGTGCCCAAGACCCTCCTCGCCGTCGACGACAGCGCCACGATGCGCAAGGTTCTCGAGATCACCTTCGCGGGCGAGGACTTCCGGGTCGTCACCGCCGACGGGGGCGAAGCCGCCCTCCAGAAGATGAGCGAGGAGCCCGTCGCCGTCGTCATCGACACGTCGCTCCCCGACGGGGGAGACGGGTACTCGCTGGCCAAGGAGGTGCGCTCGCGCGACGCACGCGCCGTCATCGTCCTCCTGTCGAGCCGCTACGCCCCGTACGACCCCAACCGGGGGCGCGACGCGGGGGTCGACGACTTCATCGACAAGCCGTTCGACTCGCAGGCCATCATCGACAAGGTGAAGAAGGCGATGCTCGCCCGCGAATCGGGCAAGGGCGCCCCGCAGGTGGCGGCCGCCGTGACGTCCCCCGCGCCGCCCGTCGTCGCCGCCGTGCCCGTCCCGGCCCCGACGCCCGGCCCCGCGCATTCGCCCGCGCCCCCCTTCGCCGCGCCCCGGCCCGTCGTGGCGCCCATCAACGCCGCCCGCCCGAACTTCCCGACGCAGCGGACGCACACGCTCTCCTTCGAGGGAGGGTCGCCGCAGCCGCCGCCGGTGACCGCGCCGCCCGCGCACCCGGTCCCGCCCATCTCGCGCACGGCGCCGTCGGGCGTCCCGGTCGTGCAGGCGCCTCACGCCGCGGCGCACGCGCCGCACGCCGCGCCCCCTGCGGCCCACGTGGTGACGCCCTTCGCGCAGACGGTGCCCTCGCAGCGCGCGGTCGAGCCTGCGGCCCCGGCGCCGCGCGCCGCCGAGGCGCCGGTCGCCGCGGCCGTCAACGGACACCTCGCGGGCAAGCTCGGCGATCTCGGGCTGACGCCGGGGCAGGTCGAGGCGGTGCTGGCGCTCTCGCGCGAGGTGGTCGAGCGCGTCGTCTGGGAGGTCGTCCCCCAGCTGGCCGAGACCATCATCAAGGAAGAGATCGCCCGCATCACGAAGGACGGCTGAAGAGGCCAAACGGCGCTCGACCTACGCGCGCCTCCCCGCGGCGTGTCACAGTGATCGGGACGCATGCCCGGGGACGACGACGCGCTGAAGAGTCTCGCGCGGGCGATCGAGCGCATCGAGCAGCTGCTCGAGCGGCTCCCTCTCGACGTGGCGAAGGACGCGCGGCTGCGCATCGCGACGCTGCGGATGGTCCTGCTCGACAAGCGTCCGCCCGCGCTCGTGCTCGTCGGGCGGCGCGGCGCGGGCAAGTCGTCCGTGGTGAACGCGCTCTTCGGGGCGAAGGTGGCCGAGCTCGGGCACGTGACGGCGCAGACCGGCAAGGGCCGCTGGTACCGGTACGAGCGCGGCGGGGGCACGCTGTCCATCCTCGACACGCGCGGCGTGCAGGAGGGCTCGGCGCCGGCGGAGGCCGACGCGGCGAAGACGGCGCTCGAGTCGATCGCCATCGAGCTGCGGACGCAGGCGCCGGACATCGTGGTCTTCGTGGCCAAGGCGAGCGAGGTCGACGCGGCCATCGACGCGGACCTCGACGCGCTCGAGCGCGTGTACGACGAGATCCGCCGCGCGCATCGCCTCGAGCCGCCGCTCGTCGCCGTCGTCACCCACTGCGATCTGCTCGAGCCGAAGGCGACGCGCCTGCACGACGCCGCGCGCGAGCCCGAGACCGACGTGGAGGAGAAGAAGCGCCACGTGGCCGCCGCCGAGCACGCGGTGGCCCGCAAGGTCGACGCGCGCGAGAAGCTGCGGCCACGCCTCGTCGCGACGCTCGGGACGTCGGTGTACATGTCGTGGAAGAGCGACGGCGCGCTGCGCTCGGACGAGCGATGGCGCGTCGACGATCTCGCCATGACGCTCTTCCGCCACCTGCCGGACGCGAGCCGCGCCGAGCTCGCGCGCGCGACGCAGGTCCGCGCGATCCAGGAGGACCTGGCGACCTCGCTGACGCAGGCGACGGCGGCGGTCTGCGCCGGCGTCGGAGCGGCGCCGATTCCCTTCGCGGACACGATCCCCCTGACGACGCTGCAGGCGGGCCTCGTGGCGGGCATCGCGTGGATCGGCGGGCGGTCAGCGGACAAGAAAGGCACGACGGAGTTCATCGGGGCGCTGAGCGCGAACCTGGGGCTCGCGCTCGGGCTGAGGGAGGGCTTCCGTCAGCTGATGAAGGTGATCGCGCCCGGGGGAGGGTCGGTGGTGTCGGCGACCATCGCGTTCACGGGGACGATGGCCATCGGGGCGGCGGCGAAGGCGTACTACATCCGCGGCGTCTCGCTGGCGGACGCGAGGCGCGTGTTCCGGAGCAAGGGCAAGAACGAGGAGGGGACGCCGAAGGGGAAGTAGGGGGGGCCGCTACTTTCTCTTCGGCGCCCCGTCGAGGCGAGGTCGGGGTCGGGGTCGGTCGGGGTCGGACCCACGACCCCCCCACCCCCACCCCCACCACCACCA
>DASXZL010000004.1:0-49431 GCA_036501935.1 Polyangiaceae bacterium
CGAATGCCGTGTCTTGCCCGTCGGACGATGCTCCGGCCGGAGTCGAACCTCACGCAGTAAGCGAGTGGCCATGCCCCAAGATCCTCGGGCCGCCACCGCTTCGCGGCAAGGAGATCAAGACGTGATCGGGCGAGACGTTACGTTTGTGTCACCGAAACCGAGCGCGTCCCCGACGGCTTGCTCAGCCACGGGCCCATCGACCACATCTGCGTGTCCGAACGACTCGCGCTGGAGGCGACGGTCGTAGGGGCGTGGGAAGGCAAGGACAGAGAGGGAGTCCGGCTGAGCGACCACAGCGGGCTTGTCGTCGCGGTGGCGTGAACGAGGGCTGTCACGCAGACGCCGTCTGCGCTTTCACCTCTGTTACGAAAAGCGCAGACGCTGTCTGCGCTTTTACAGGTCGCAGCACCGACTCACGACGATCGCTGCGACCGCGCCACCACTCGGCCAACGTGACGTTGGGGGTCGCGACAACGAGGCCCCGATCTCGCGCGTGCGTGTAGACCTTCATCGCACGCTCCTTGCGGCGCTCCAGCGCGATGAGGGCCCCGGTGTCAAAGGTGATGGCGGGAGCAACGCCGACCAGACTTCCGGGACGCCGATCTTTCGGTAGATATCGAGCTTGGGACGTTCGGCCGGGGAATGGCCCCGCGGTGGTGGCGCGTTCGCGACAGCGTTTGGCGCGATCGCGCAAGGAGGATCGTGAACCCCCACGCGTAGGAACCTGCGCCCGATGCCGCGCTCCATCCTCGCATCTCTCCTCCTGTCCGGGGCGCCTCTGCTCCTGGCGTCGTCTTGCGCCGGCGCCGGTGCGCCCTCGCAACCGGCTCGATCCCCCGCCGGCGGCCGCGCCGCGCTCTGCCGAGCCGAGGCGGCGGGGCTGTTCGGCACGATGAAGGGCCGGATGACGGTGACGGCCTACGTCACGCGCGGACAGCCGGCGCTCGACGAGCTCGCGAGCGGCATCCAGAAGCTGCTCCAGGGCTACAAGGACGCGGGCCGCGAGAAGTTCGACTACACGATGGTCGACGCAACGAGCGAGGACGCGAGGGCGCGCGCGAAGGAGGCTGGACTGCTGGAGGGCAAGCTCGTAGAGACGACCGGCCCGGACCCCAAGAGGCCCCTGGGGCCCGCCGGCTACATAGGACTCGTCCTGCGATATGGCGACCACCAGGACGTCATGAAGTTCATGAGGCCGGACCGGGCCGAGTCCATCCCCTTGTGGCTCGCGACCATGCTCCGCGAGCTTCGCGAGAGGGTCGAAGGCGCTCACCACAAGATCGGCATCCTGACGGGCGACGGCGCGATCGAGCCGAGCGAGACGAATCTGGTGCCGAGGAGCGTCGGAACGTTCGCGACGCAGGCCATCATCGAAGAGCACTTCCCGTTCTTCTCGTTCGTCGACGTCGACCTCCGCGGCGGGGACGCAGAGATCGCCGGCGATCTCGACGGCCTCGTCGTGACGCAGCCCGGACGGGACCTGACCGTCCGCGAGCTGCGGCGGATCGATCAGTTCGTGATGAAGGGCAAGGCGCTGGCGGTGTTCGCTGGCGCCGTCAACGTCAAGCCGGGCGACGCGACGATGACCGCGACGCTGAACCTGCACGGCCTCGACAAGCTGCTCGACGCCTACGGCATCACGATGAACCGGGACGTCGTGCTCGACCTCCATAGCCCCACCGTCCTCGATCTGCAGACGACCCAGGGTCCGGAGAAGGTGCAGCTGGAGGCGGTCCCCGACGCGAAGTACCACCCGGGCCTCGATGCCGACGCGCGGATGCTCGATCCCACGTTCCCCTGCTTGAACGGTGTCGACGACATCGCCGTACCCTTCGCCTCGAGCCTCACGGCCCGTCCCGAACGGCAACCGGACGCCGAGCTGCGCAACGTGATCCATACGTCGCCGCGCGCGGTGCGCCTGACCGGCGATACGGCAGACTTGCGCCTCTTCCGGGACTGGCGATCGAAGCTGGAGGGGCTGCCGAGCGAGAGGTACCTGATCGGCGCCGCGGTGACCGGCACGATCCGGACCGCGTTTCCCGGGAGGAGCGAGGAGGGCATCGACACCGCCGCGCAGAGCCGCAAGCCCGCGCGCGTGTTCGTGCTGCCGTCGGCGCAGTTCCTCGCCAACCCTTTCGTCGTCGCCGGCGACGGTCGGGACGCGCGCTCGTCCGGCGTCTCGAGCCCGGGTGGCAACGAGATGATGCTCGGGATCGCGCCCGTCTACGCGCAGCAGAACACGGCGGGATTCATCCTCGTTTTCAAGAACACGCTCAGCTGGATGACGCTCGACGACGCGGGCCTCGCCTGCTTTCAGTGAAGCGCTCTGGGCTTCTCGCGCGTCGAGAAGCGCGCAAATCCAGCCGCGGTCCAGCGTCCGGTGCTGCCGCGGTTCAAGCCCAGCACGCGCAGCGCGGCGGGGGCGAGAGTCTTCGTTTTTCGTGACCATGTCATCAGGACGTGCTCGCCCCCCTGGCCCTCGCATACGCTCGCGTCATGATGACCTACCGCGACGCGCCGCCGGCCCGCCTCTACGTGTGCCCGGGTTGCAGCGGCGCGGAACAGGGGCCCGCGCAGGGAGGGCCGGTGGCGTGCTCGCGGTGCCGAACGCCCTGCACGCTGCCCGACCGTAGCGCCATGCTCGCGAACCCCGGCCAGCTGGCCCCGCCCGACAACGACCCGCAGCGGCTCGCGCAGCTTCGCCTGCAGGACGGGCGCCCGCGCATGAACTCGCCGACGCTCCAGGCCGTGCTCGGGGGCGACTCCGTCCAGCCCGGGCGCGAGCAGGAGGCGCTCGCCATCTGGCAGTCGCTCCGGGCCCGCTCGCAGGCCCGGGACGTGACGGCCAGCGAGGACATGGCGACGCTGGTGCTCATTCTCACGCAGTCCGACGCCATCGCGCGGCAGCCCGCCCTCATCACCGCCCTTTCCGAGAGCACGTACGACGCGGCCGTGCTCCCGCGCCACAAGCAGGAGCAGCTCGGGCGGCTCGCGCGCCGCGCCGTCGCCGACGGGGACCGCGCGAGCGCGATGAAGTACCTGTCGTGGCTCATGCCGAACGCGCCCGACATCGACGCGGACTCCGAGTTTCGCGTCTCGAGCGCGACCTTGGCGACCCTCGACCGCGATCCGCAGCGGGTGCTCCTGCTGCTCGGCCCGCAGAAGGACGCCGTCCCCATCGTGGACTCGATGGACCCGCTGGCGTCGGTCTTCCGCGCCAACGCGTACGAGACGATGGGCAACCTCCCGCTCGCGACCCAGATCTTGCGCGAGCTGCCCGACCCCCGAGCGCTCGCGATGATTCGCTCCCGCTTTCCCTCGCTCCAGCTGTGCGCGCAGTCGGGCGGGGTCTACGAGGCGGCGTCCGCGCAGCAATCGGCGCAGCGGGCGGCGAGCGGCGCGGGCCTCATCGGCCTCATCTTCGGCGGGGCGCTCGCGTTCGGCGGCCTCATCACGCTCGCGTCGGGCCTCCTGCCGGCGCTCCTCGGCGGGGGTGGGTTCGCGGACGTCGGCGTCTTCATCACGATGGGCATCGGGGGGACCCTGCTCGTCGTCGGCGTCGTGGTCATCCTGGGCGCGCGCGCCCGGGGCAAGCACGCGGCGTGGCTCCGCACGAACGGCGTGCCGCTGACGGCGCGCATCGTGAACGTGGAGCAGACCGGGACGATGATCAACAACGTCCCCGTCTACCGCTTCATCCTGCAGGTGATGGGGCCGCACGGGGCCTACGCGGCGTCGTTCAACAAGCTGACGCCGCCGCATCAGGTCGCGATGGCGATGGGTCGGGAGGTGCGCGTCCGCGCGAACCCGAACAAGCTGCAAGAGGTCATCCTGGAGGAGTGAAGGGCTGTCCGCGCGCCACCCTGGACGGTCCGCTCGCCGCCGCAGGGCGGACGAGCCGCCCGCGTCCGATGCTCGCGAGGGCCAACCCCTGGATGTCGAACGTGGCGCGAGCGCCCCCGTGGCGCCGGGCCATCCGCCGTCGACGATCTTGCCCGTCGCGCAGTCCTGCGTCGCGCAGACGGGCGCCGTCCGCCTCGGGGCCGATCGGGGACGAGCCTCCGCGCTGTTCGACGGCCCCGAGGACCGGCGGGCGTCCGCGCGACATCCGCTCGCGAGAAGCGCAGCGACGAGCGCGAGAGCGACTCCGAGGCGCGTCGGGTCGGCGTGCGGTGGTCGAGCAGGTGGGCTCGTCGACCGGGCGAGGTGTCGCTTCAAGCGGAGCCACCCCGGCCGAGTGCCGTGGGCTCGATCCGCCGCATGTGCACGCCCTGGGGCGTGAAGACCGCGAGGCGCACCTGGCCCGGGCCGAGCGCAGAGGCGTCGATGCCCCCCGCCTCGCAGTTTCGTCGACGCAGCACCGCCATGAACTCATCGTACGACACCGTCATCACGGGAACGCCGTTCGGCAGCTCGGTCGGGAAACCCTTCTGCGCCGGCAAGGCGGCGAGCTCGCGGTAAACGGCCTGGGCCGTCTCCGACCGGGCGCCGAAGGCCACCACGATCTGTTCGAGGCGAAGTCCTTCTCGGGCGAGCGCCCGCTGCACGCCGGTCGCGATCAGGAGCTGCTTCTGGTCGAGAACGCGGCGGGCGAACGCCTCGTTGGCCACCCGCTCGTCCTCCTCGGCGCGACGCACGTCGGCCTCGTCCACGACGCGCATCGTGACGGCGAGCAGTCCGCCCCGGACGAAGAAGAACACCCAGATGTAGCCGACGCCTGGATCCGTCAACACCGGGACCGGGTGGCCGGCTTCTCGCACGATCCTCGCGACATCCGGCTGCTGGAGGAAGGCGAAGAACGCCTGGCCCGGCGGCAGCTCGACGTCCTTCTTCTGCTCGCCCGTCAGGAGGCCAAGGAGCTCGCGTGCCCTCGGATCGTTGCACTGGACGACCACCAGCGTCCCGCGCCGTCGTGCGTAGTCGGAGACCGGCATCACGCTCTTCAGGCCCTCCAGGCATGCGGCCATCGTCTCGGCGGGCAACTCGTCCACGGTCATTCGCGTGCCCGCTGGCGTGGCGGCCGAGGAATGGGAGTCGTCGCTCATGGGGACGATGCTAAAGCGGCCGACCGGTTCCGGGTCGGACTTGTTGCAGGCCCCGCGGCAGTGAAAAAGGCACGTGCCCCAGCATCATGCTGCCGACCTCGGGCCCGTTCCAAGTCGACAACCCAAAGAGTACCTGCGTGCCCATCGATGCCGGCACCAGTGACTGACGCCGGCGGACGATTGCGCGAACGCGGCCGAAGCGTGGCCGGGTGACCTTCTATTCGCTGGTCGACAACGACTGACAGGCCTTCACCATGACGTCGACGTCCCTCTTCGTGAGGTCGACGGCCGCCGCGTCGTCGCACTGGAATCCCTCCTGCATCACGAGGAAGTGGTATCCGCCGCGCATCTCTTCGTCGCCGCTGCCGTCGTCCTTCTTGCGCGACTCGATGCCGGAATACACGACGGTGCTCTCGTCCTTCGTGACGATCTTCAGGTTCTTGATCGAGCTGCGCATCCGGTCGGGGTAGTCGTCGATCGATGAGATGTTCACGTTCACGTAGAAGTCGAGGTGCGGATTGGAGGTGATCCGCGTGAAGGTCGCTTCGGAGTGCACCCGCGCGCCTTTCGGCAGCCGTATGGTGAGCTTCGGGTGGTGGCCGGGGTCCGCAAGCGACGGCCCGGGGAACGCGACCTGGCCGGAGGCATCGGTCACGCTGTCCACGGGCTTGAATTCATCGAGCTTCACGGCGTCGCTGTGCGCGTCGGGATCTGGCGCGGCTGCCGCCTTGGCGACCGGCGCCTTGGCGACCACCGCCGGAGCCGCGGCGGTTGCCGGAGCCGCGGCGGTTGCCGGCGCTTCGGAGGGAGCTTTTGGCGGCGCCGTGGCTCCGGCACAACCGGCAAGGAGGCCGACGACGAGCGCGCAGACGACGACGGGCTGCGCTCTGGCGCAGAAAGGACGGGCATGCAGGTTCATGAAGTGCGTCTCCGTCGGTTAATACGCCGCTCGAGCAAATACTTTCCCCGTCGCCGCCCGCCGTGCTTCCGCCGCCGCCGCACGCGAACGCCGCCGCCGAAGCCAGGGCGCACATGACGCTCATCGCAGCGGGATGCCGACTGGCCCGGCGCGGTGTCCTCTCACCTCAGGGCAACGCGCGTTCGACTGTCGCGGGCTCGCTCCCCAGGACCACGAGCGCGAGGGCCAGCAAGAGCGCAGGGAGACCGCTCGCAGGAGACGCCCGGCTCGTATCACATGAGGAACAGAAACGTGAGCGACCTCCATCACCACGCGTTGCCTGTGCTACCCGTGGACCACCTCCACCTCGACGAAGCTGCCCTCGCCCGGCCCCCAGTACACGCGCTGCGTCGCCTTGCGGTAGTCGCCTGGCTTGGCGTCGAAGATGCTCGGCACGAACGTCTGCGGGTTGCGGTCGTAAAGCGGGAACCAAGTCGACTGCACCTGGATCATGATCCTGTGGCCCGGCAGAAACACGTGGCTGACGTCCGGCAGGCCGAACGCGTACGGGAGCGCCTCTCCCGCGGCGATGGGCTCCGGCGTCTCGAGGCTCTTGCGGTACCGGCCGCGGAAGATGTCCATCGCGACCGCGAGCTCGTAGCCGCCGAGCTCGGGGTGGCCGGGCACCTCGGGCGGATAGACGTCGATGAGCTTCACGATCCAGTCGGAGTCGGTGCCGCTCGTCGAGGCGACGAGGTGGACCTGCGGCTCGCCGACGACCTTCACCGGGGCGGTGAGCACGTCGGTCGCGTAGACGAGGACGTCGGGCCGGGTGGCGACGTTGCGCTGGTCGCTGACGAGCCACGCGCGCCACGCGTCGCGGCCGGCGTCGACGTCGGGGGGGACGACCGGGCGCGGGATGTAGGGGACGGGCTTGGCCGGATCGGAGGCGTACTCGTCGAAGCCCTGGGTGGGCGGCCGGTCCCACCCCGCGTGGCCGCCCGCCTGCAGGTAGAGGGGCGTCTTCTTCATCGTACAGCCGCTCGTGCAGCCGGCGGGCCACGCGTCGAGCCGCCGCCAGCGGTTGTCGCCCGTCTCGAACGCGGTGACGGGCGCGACGTCCATCTTCGGCGCGCCGTCCTTCAGGTAGTGGTCGAGGAAGGGAAGAAGGATGTCGCGCCGGAACGACAGCGAGGCGTCCTCGTCGAACCGGACCGCGCCGAGGGTGCTGCCGTCGCGCGATCTCCAGCCGCCGTGGCACCACGGGCCCATCACGAGGTAGACGAGATCGTTATGCCGGTCGTGCGCCTCGAGTGCGCGGTAGAGGGCCGGCGCGCCGTAGATGTCCTCTTGATCCCAGAGGCTGTGCACGATCATCGTGGGCACCCGGAGCGGGCGCTCGCCGAGGACGCGATCGACGGCCTGGTCGCGCCAGAAGGCGTCGTAGGCGGGGTGCGCGGTGAGCTTCTGCCAGAAGCCGAGCTGGTCGAGCCCCTGTCGGCGGGCGACGTCCCCGGCCGATCCCGCCTCGAGCAGCGCCCCGTACTCGTCGTACGCCGCGTTCGGCCACTTGACCTTCGAGCCGCGCGTAGCCTCCTGCCCGTAGATGTATTCGAGGTTGGTCTGGCGGAACGCCCCGTTGTGAAACCAGTCGTCCCCGCGCCAGCCGTCGATCATCGGATTCATCGGGACCGCGACCTTGAGCGCGGGATGCGGCTCGTAGAGCGCCATGGCGGCGGTGAAGCCGTCGTACGAGGTGCCGAGGATGCCGACGTTGCCGTTCGACTCGGGCACGTTCTTGACGAGCCAGTCGATCGTGTCAAAGGTGTCGGTAGCGTTGTCGACGGGCGTCGGGTTCTGCGGGCCCGAGACGGGGCGGTTCATCACGTAGTCGCCCTCGGAGCCGTACTTGCCGCGGACGTCCTGCACGACCCGGATGTACCCGCCGCCCACGAGCGCCTCGGCAGGGACGTCCGCGGCGCTCGCCACAGCCATGTGGACGCTCTGGGCGGACTCGGTGAAGCGGTCGGCGTCGTAGGGCGTGCGCGTGAGCAGGATGGGCGCCCGGCGGGCCTCCTTGGGCACGACGAGGACGGTGTGGAGCTTCACGCCGTCGCGCATCGGGATCTCGACCTCGCGGCGTTCGTAGTTCCACCCGGCGTGCGTAACCTTGAAGTCGGCAGGCGTCTCGCTCGGGTAATCGGGATACTTCGGCCCGGCGTCGGCCGCGGACGACGAGGAAACGGGAGTCGGAGGTGCGGCCGTCGTCGACGCGGCGGCAGGGGGCGGAGGCAGCGGCGTGCCCGCGCCTTCCTTCCGGCTCGTGACCGCGAGCGCGATCGCGACGAGGACCACACCGATGGCGGAGAAGGCGACGATCGCGTGTGAACCGGGGCTCATGGGGCGGCGAGCATCGCACACTCCTGTATCTTGAGCCGCATGGCGTATCCGCGTTCGGGTCGAGCATGAGAGCTGCGATCAACGAAAAGTTCGGCGGAGCCGAGGTGCTCGAGGTTCGCGAAGTTGCGGAGCCTCACGCTCGCTCAGGGCAACTGCGGGTGCGCGTCTCGGCGGCAGGTTTGAACCCGATGGATTGGATGTTCATCGCCGACGACGATCTGGGACGTCGACTGAGAGACGCGCGCGCAGCGCAACCCGGGCTCGCGCTGACGTTGCCGTCCGTGTTCGGCCATGACTTCGCGGGCGTGGTGGACGAAGTGGGCGACGGAGTGGCGGGATTCGCAGTGGGCGACCGGGTGTTCGGCGGGGCGCTCTCGCGGGCGGTCGCCGAGTATGCGGTCGTGGTTCCGGACGAGGTACATCACACGCCAGACGGCGTCGACGACGTCACGGCCGCGGCGCTCGATGTGGCCGCACGTACGGCAGCCGCTGCGCTCGCCGCCATCAAGCCAGGCATCGGCGACACCGTGTTGGTCGGCGGGGCGGCGGGCGGCGTGGGTACCTTCGCCGTGCAGCTCGCACGGATCGCCGGGGCTCGCGTCATCGGTACGGCATCGGAGAAGTCGTTCGAATACCTGCGCGGTCTCGGTGCCGAGCCTGTGAAGTACGGCGAGGGTCTGGGCGAACGAGTGCGAACGCTCGCTTCGAATGGAGTCACGGCTGCGACGGATCTGTTCGGCACGGAGACCGCCAGCCTCGCGCTCGAGCTCGGCGTTCCGCCGGCGCGCATTTCGATGATCGCCGGCCAGCTGGCCGGAGTGACGACCGTCGCGGGCTTTCAGGCGGTGGCAGGCACGCTCGAGCGCGTCGCCGCGTTGATCGCGGAGGGCAAGCTAAAGGTGCCGATCGCGGCAACGTATCCGGTCGAGAAGATCCGCGAGGCGGTCACACATCAGGCCAGTCGCCACGTTCAAGGCAAGATCGTCGTCACGCTCTAGAAGTGGTCCGAGTGGCAAAGCGGCTGGGAGCGGAGCTGGGCTTCGCGCCTCGGGGGCGGCGCTGGTCACCACGTCTCAGGCATGCAGCGTCTCGCCGTACAGCTTCTCGAGCGCGGCGTAGTGTCGATCCGCGGCGGCGCGATCGTAGGCATCTGCGTCGTCGACCGCGTATCCGTGCTTCGCGTCGTAGTGCTCGATGGCATAGCGGACGTGACCGGCGTCGAGCGCCGCACGAAGCTTCGCTTCGGCCTCCGGCGGCAGGTCCCCGGTGGCGGGTCCGAGGTAGACGCGCGACTTGATCTTGCCCACGCGCAGATGCGGGCTGTCCGGCTGGTCGGTGACGAGCCCTCCCGGGTGGAACGCGGCGGTGGCCGCGATGCGATCGCCGAAGAGGGTCGCCGTGCGCATGCTCGCGTTGCCCCCCATGCAGTACCCGGTGGTGCCGATCCGGCCCCGAACGTCCGGGCGCTTGGCGATGTGCTCGAGCACGGCGCCGATCGTCTTCTCGAGGTTCTCGTAGGAGACGGCGGGGAGGTAGTAACCGGCCATGAACTTTCCGCGCAGCTCCTCGCTCTGAAAGACCTTGCCGAGCGCTGCCAGCGTTACCGGACCGCCGAGGAGGTCGGAGATGGGCGGGGATCGATGAAAGAGATCGGGCTGGACGACGACGTAGCCGCTCGCCGCGATGCGTTCGGCGATCCGCGTCTGCGCGGGACGAAGCCCGGCCGCGTCGAAGAGGACGATGACCGCGGGCCAGGGCCCCGCGCCCGGAGGCGTCGCGACCTCCGTCGTGCACGGGCCGTCGGGGGTCGTCAGCGTGAGCATGCTCGTGGTCATGGTTGTCGTCCCTGCTCCGTGCGAGGATGGATAAATGCGAGGGTTCCCTCGCATAACGGAGAGATAGTTGAGGAAGGCCTCGCAAAAGTCAAGCGCGGTAGCGCCGAAGCGCGAGAGGGGGCATGCACGCGTGGAGGCGCTGCTCGAGGCGGCCAGCGCCGTCTTCGCCGAGCGCGGGTACGACCAGGCGACGATGACCGAGATCGCTTCGCGGTCCTCGACGGCGATAGGGTCCCTGTACCGTTTCTTCCCGACGAAGGAGACGCTCGGGGAGACGCTGCTCCGCCGCTTCTTCGAGCGCAACGACGCGGGCATGGACGCGCTCGTGACGCGTGCCCACACCCTCGACGCCGAGGAGCTCGCGGAGGGGCTCATCCGGTGGCTGGTCGGCTCGCCGTCGGACCCTCTTCGCGCCGCGGCGGGCGCCGTCTTCGAGGCGCGCGGCGATGCGCCGGAAATGCGCCGCGAGTTCCGCGCCAAGCGCCGAAAACAGGTGGCGAGCCTGCTCATGAAGGCCAACCGGGCGCTCGTCCGCGAGCGCGCGCAGGATCGCGCGGCCGTGATCGTCTTCCTCCTCAAGGGCGAGCGCACGATCGCCCAGGACGAGCCGAGCGCCGAGCGGCGGTGGATCCGGGAGCTCCGGCGTCTCGTGAGCCGGTACGTGGTGGAGGCGCTGAAGGAGCGGGCGTGAGCCGGGCGAGCGGCCGGTGCGCCAGCGTCGGACGGAGCGTCCCAGCCGCCACCGTGACGAGGGCGGGCGCCGACGATGCGCGCCGCGCCGACGGGGCACGGGCAAGTACCCGGTCACGGCGCCGAGCGCAGGAGCATCGCGACGTGAGCGAAGAGGGTGGCGGTGCCGGCCACGACGAAGGCGTGAAACACCTCGTGGTACCCGAAGAGTCGAGGAAGGGGGTCCGGGCGCTTGGTCGCGAGGACTCCTCCGCCGATCGTGTAGAGCAGCCCGCTCGCCACGAACGACCCGATGATCCACGGGCCCACCGAGGCTAGGCGGTCGACGACCTGCCCGGCGCACGCCCATCCGACCGCCACGGACACGGCGACGACGATCCAGGGGGGTGCGTCGGGCCAGACGAAGGCTCTGAGGACGCCGATGCCGGCGCCGATCCAGATGACGGCGAGCGCGCCGTGCCCGCCGCGGGTCGACGGCACGAGCGCGAAGAGGGGTGTGAAGCCGCCCGCCATCGCCACGAGGACGGCAGAGTGGTCCAGTCGCCGCATCCACCGGAGGGCTCGGGGTCGCCAGCGCACCCGGTGATAGAGAGCGCTGACTCCGAAGAGAACGACGAGGCTCCCGCCGAAGACGGCGGTGCACCACCGCTGGACGCCCGGGTGCGCGAGCCGGACCAGCGCCATCGTCCCGACGGCGGCGAGGAAGAACGCGACCTGATGCGAGACGCCGCGTAGCTCCGGCTTCGGCGCGACGGAGGCGGTGGTGGCGGACGCCGGTACCATGCGCGTCCTACGGGGCCGCGCTCTCGAGGAGGAACGGCAGCAGGGCGCCGGCGAAGCCGTCGGGGTTGTCGCCGGCCACGCTGTGCCCGGCTCCCGGGACGGTCACGAGGCGGCCTGCGGGCAGCCGTTCGAGCATGGCCTGCGCCATCGCGGGCGAGAGGACGTCGCTCTCCTCGCCCCGGATCACGAGCGTGGGGCAGCGCACCTTATCCACGTCCTCCCACGCGCCCATCGCGCCGTCCCGGAACCTCGGATGGCGAAGCAGCGCCGGATCGAGGCGCCAACCCCACGAGCCGTCCGTGCGGGGAACCAGGCTGTGGCGCAAGCGGTCGCGGACGTTGTCGAGCGTCCGGCGAGGATTGGCCCGAGCGATCTGCTCGACGGCTGCCTCGAAGCTCGGCCAGGTGAGCTCGAGCACGTGCCGGATCTTGTCCGCGCCCTGCTGCTCGATCCGCGGCGCGAAGTCGACGACCGCCAGGCGGGAGACGTCGTGCGGTCGCCGCACGGCGAGGGCGATCGCGTGAGCGGCGCCCATCGATGTGCCGACGACCGCGTAGCGCCGGAGCCCGAGCAGGGCGACGAGCGCGACGAGGTCGCCGACCATGGCGTCGAGACCGTAGTCGCCGTCCTTCGCCCGGGCGGACTGGCCATGGCCGCGCTGATCGACGGCGAGGACCGTGAATCGGTCACCGATGCGCAGGGCGACCTCGTCCCAGCTGTGGCAGGTCTGGTTCACGCCGTGGAGCAGCAGTAGCGCGGCGTCGCCGGACTGGCCCCAGCGGAGGCAGTGGATGCGCCCCACACCGAGCTCGAAGAACAGGCTCTCCGGTTGCAGAGAAGCTCCGAGCCCGGGCTTTTGCGACGTGGGCGTCATCGAACGGATCGGTAGCCGCCCGACGTCCCGTTCTTCGACAGCACGAGCTGCCAGAGCTGCAGCGCGTTGCGCGCCCGGAACGAGCCCGCGAACGAGTAGAGGTAATAGCGCCACGTCCGGTAAAACTTCCGGTCGAACGGGAACTCCGGCGAGCGCGCGTACTCCTCGAAGTTCCGCGCCCACGCCATCAGCGTCCGGTCGTAGTCGTCGCCGAAGACGTGCCAGTCCTCCAGCACGAAGAGCCCCTCGAATCCCTTCGCGAGATCGCGGGCGCAAGGAACGGAGCTGTTCGGGAAGATGTACCGGTCGATCCAGGGGTCGACGCCCGTCGTGGTGCGGTTGCCCATCGTGTGCAGGAGCAGCAGACCGTCGTCCGCGAGCAGCTCCGACACCCGGGCGAAGAAGGCCCGGACGTTCTTGGCGCCGACGTGCTCGAACATCCCGCAGGAGACGATCCGGTCGAACGGACCCCGAGCGTCGACGGACCCATCGCGGTAGTCGACCTGCGAGAACGTGATCGGCAGCCCACGGCTCGTCTCCGTCGCGTGGCGCCACTGCGGCTCCGAGAGGGTCACGCCGAGCCCCTCGCAACCGGTTCGCCGGTGCGCGTGCGCGAGCAGGCGCCCCCAGCCGCAGCCGATGTCGAGCAGGCGGTGTGTCCGCTGGAGCCGGAGCTTGTCGCAGACCAGATCGTGCTTGCGATCCTGCGCCTCGTCGAGGGTCGCCGCGGCGGGCCAGTACCCGCACGTGTACGTCATCGTCGGTCCCAGCATCCGGGCGAAGAACTCGTTGCCGAGATCGTAATGGACCTCCGCCACCTCGCGGCTCCGCCGGATCGACTGCAGGTTGAGGAAGAGCAGCCGAGCCACGGCGAGGCGGTTCCGCCAGGTCATCGCGTGCTGCTTGAGCCCGTGCCGCAGCGCTCTCTCGACCATCTCGTCGAGCGCTTCACAGTCCCACCATCCTTCCACGTAGCTCTCGCCCAGGCCGAGCGTGCCGTGCGCCAGCACGCGGTCGTAGAACCGGGCGTCGAGCACTTGCAGGTCCCACGGGTTGGGTCCGTCGATACGGATCCCGGCGCTCTCGAGCAACGGCTCGACGATCGCACGGCTCGCCTCCGGACGGGCCTCGCGGATCTTCGCCGTCTGCGGCATCGCCCTGGACACCATCGCCTCACCTCCCCGTTGGCTGCGCGGCGGAGTCTCTCTGCGCGAGGATCTCCCGCGGCGGTGGGCGTAGGTCCCAGATGAGGCCGAGCGCGCTCAAGACGAGCAGCGCATAGTAGGTGGGATCGATCTCCCACCACAGGAAGCCATTGCGCGCCGAGGCGGCGTAGCGGTGGTGGTTGTTGTGCCAGCCTTCGCCGAGCGTGATCGCAGCCAGGAACCAGTTGTTGCGGCTCCCGTCCTCGGTCTCGTAGGGCCGCGTCCCGAAGATGTGCGCGAAGCAGTTGTTCGCGAAGGTCGCGTGGTGCGAGAGGATCGTCCCCCAGCCGAAGCCGACCACGAGGCCCGACCAGCCCGCGGCGGCGTAGCAGCCTGCCGCGAGCAGGATCCCCGGGACGAAGTGCAGCCGGTCGAGGACGCGGAGCTCCGGGTACTTCATGAGGTCCCGGATCTGCTCGACCCTCGTCTGCTGCGCGGTCTCCGAGAAGATCCATCCGGCGTACGACCAGAAGATGCCGTGCTTCGGCGAGTGGAGGTCGTCGTGCTGGTCGGAGTGCCGGTGGTGGTAGCGGTGATGGGCGGCCCACCACAGGACGCCCTTCTGGAAGGAGGCCTGCGCGCAGAGCGCGAGGACGAGCTGCGTCGCGCGGCTCGTCCGGAACGAGCGGTGGGCGAAGTAGCGGTGGTAGCCGACCGTGACCGAGAAGACCTGGAACAGGTACACGACGACGCACGTGATCAGCGCGGCCCGCGTGACACCCGTCCAGATCGCCGCGACTGCGAACAGGTGGAAGGCTGCGAAGATGCCGAGCCGTATGCGGGAGAGCTTCCGCGCGACGGGAGCTCCGGCGGCTGGGGCGTCCTCCGCGGTGAGTCCGGTCACGGTCGCGCCTCTCGCAGGTCCGGAAAGAGGAGCGCGGCGCGGGCCTTCGCGGTGACCTCCTCGATCTCCGCGTGGCTCTCGAGGGCGGCGAGCACGTCGTCGTCGATCCCCAGGATCTTCGCCGCCCGCGCCGCCATCGCGCGCTCCTCGACGGCGTAGCGGCCGTCCGCGCGCGAGATCCAGATGGCGGTGTAGAGCATCACACGGCCTGGGGCCTTGAGGTGCTTGTAGTCCCCGGTGAGGTAGTCCTCGAGCTTCGCACCGCGAGCCTCGAAACGGGAGAGCTCCTCGAGCATGGCGTCGGGCATCTGGGCGGCGCGGAACCCTCCCACGAGGACGGCCCACTCGGCCGGCGCGAGCTCGCCGTCGGCGCTGGCGATGATCATGATGGCCTTCGCGAGCCGCAGCTGCATCTCCGCGTCGAGCTTCCCGAGGCTCGTCCCGTACAACGCCCTCAAGGTGAAATCGCGGCTGCCTATCGTCCTTGGATCGCGGTGCATCGCGCCTGGCCCCTTTCGCTCGTCCAGGTGGTTCACGATGCGCCGCCGCGCCCGCCCGCGGTCCTGATGGTTCCCTTAGGATCCGATGAGGGCGGTGCACCGGGCGGCCCGGCGCCCCGCGCCGCTGTATCCTGGGCGGCGATGCAGGACACGGCGGCCGCGTGCAACCTCGCGCTGGTCCTCCACGGCGCCATCGTTCTTTTGCTCGGTCAGGCCGCCGGGTACGCCTTCTTTCGAGCGATCAACGCGTCCCCGCAGGACGCTGCCCGCATCGGAATGTGGAGGATGTCGCACGCGGCGACGAGCATGGGCGCGGTGTTGCTCCTCGCGCTGGCGCCGGTCGTGCCCCGCCTCGACGCCGCTTCCGGGCTGAGCGCGTTCCTCGTGGCGGTGCTGATCGCGTCGACGTACGCCCTGTCCCTGGGCACCATCGCCGCCGGCTTCTCTGGGCACCGCGGCACGACCGCGAAGGGGCCCTGGTCGAACGTCCTCGTCTACGGCCTCTACCTCGCCGGCGCGCTCGGGTCGACCGCGGGCGGGCTCGTGCTCCTGTATGTCGCCGCCCGCTCGTACCTGCGGCCGTGAGCCTTGCCCCGCTGGCGCATCCAGCCCGAGTCGGGCGACGACAAAGTGGGTGTCGATGGCGTGCAGCCGCGGTCAGTCGCCGCGCTCGAGCCACACGCGGAGCTCGCCGGGCTCGTCTCCCGGCTCGACGTGCACGACGCGAGGACGGCAGCACACGGGGCAGTCCTCCGTATAGGTCTGACTGCGGCCACCGCCGACGTCCACGAAGACGTCCTCCTCCTCGCCGCAGAACGGGCAGGCGACCGACGTCTTGGAGCGTCCCCTGCGTCTTCGTTTGGTCACGATGCGCCCCCTGCGGAACGATGCGTCGGGATCATCCGGCAGCCGCAGGCGACCGCGAGAGCGCCGCTCGCCGGCTCATGGCTCGGCGAGCGCCCGGGCACGCGCGTTCTCCGAGGTCTGGACGGGCACGAGCTCGAAGTCCATCAGGTCTCTCCAGTGGTCGGCCCACTCGTGTAACAGCCGCTCGTCGTCGCACTCCATGACCTGGAAGCAGCGGTCGAAGTTCTCCTCGACCCAGCTCCCAACGTACTTGAGGCCGTCGGGCATCATCCGGCCCTTCTCCCTGAATCGGACGTAGACAGCCTTGGCGTCACGATTCTTGAAGCGCTCGATCACCACGAAGAACATGGCGCGCAGGATACGCCCGCTTACAAGGGCCCGCGCGGCCAGCGAGCCCCCGGCCCCGGCCCGGACGCAGTGACCTAGCCCTTTGGCATGCACACCAGCACCGTGCTCGCCGTCTGGTTCGCGCAGGCGCCGCCGGAAGTCTTGCTGAGGAAGGTCAGGTAGAGCGCTGTCCCATCCGTCGTCAGAGCGGCGGCGTTCACGTTGCCGGGCGTGGGGGCGTTCACTTGCATCAACGTCGTGGGGTCAATGGCGCCGCACCCCACCGTGATGGTCTGCCCGGGAACGGGATTCGCGGAGCTGTCGCTCGTCACGACGAACTCGAGCGTCCCGCTCGCGTTGGTGTCTCCGCTGTAGACGGCCTCGAGGCTGGCGCCGTTGGCGGTGAGCGTGAGCGTTCCCGAGCCGCCGATCGACGAGTGGTCTTCTTCTCCCTGATAGCTGACGAGGAATTCGGCGGTGCTGCTGCAAGCGTAGGCTCCGGCTGCGAAGCGCGAGGTCGTCGTGGTGGCCGCGGGTGCGTTGCCGACGCCGTTGCCGTTCGATACGTCGCACACCAGCAGGGCGGACAAGCCTGACGATGGAGGGACATCCGGGGTGCAGCCGGGCGATCCTTGGATGTCGACGACCGGCCCGTCGAGCTGCAGGAAGGCAACGCCCTGGTCGATGGTGAGCTCCGCGGAGGTCAGGCTCAGCGTCGCTTCCGCCGGCGCGGGATCGGCGACGGCGATCCCACCGCCGTCGAGCTGAACGGCTCCCCCTCCGCAGAAGCCCCATTCCCCGGAGAAACCCTGCCCAGGTCCGCTCAACGTGGCCGAGCTGTCGCTCGTGGCGTGCAGCGTGAAGGTGGTGGTCGCCTGACCCGATTGGAAGCTCGCCACCATGGCCGATGCGGCGCAACCAGAGGCGCTGCAGATCGGCCCGAGCGTGAGCGTTGCGGGCGACGACGCAGACTCGAACGTGCCGCCCGTCACGAGCCACTGACAATCGGAATAGGCTCCGAGAGGAAAGGACCCGCCGTCGTCCGTCGAGCCTGCGTCGTTCGACGAGTCATCCCCCTTCGACGAGCGGGAGTCGATTCCCCCGCACCCGGCAGCCCCGAAGGCCATCCCGACGAGAAGAGGTGCGGCAAGGAGGAAGGAAAGCGCCTTCATGCTCGCTCCGCACCGCATGCCACGTGCCGTGCACTCTTGCGTGAGCTCTCCTGGAGATCGCGGTCCATCGCCGCGCCAAACTGCGCCAACCCCGGGCGGCGCCGTCACACCTCTTGGTCATCGTCGGGCGCGACCCACGCCCCCGAGGTGCGTGTCGCCGAAGTGCGTTCCGTACTTGAGCCCGTAGCCGAGCATCCGGTCGAACCCGACATGCGCAGCCCAGATGCAGGCGACCCACAGGGCGGCGAGCGCACCCCCTGTCGCGGCCCCGGTCACGGCCCCGGTCGCGGCCAGAAGCGCTGGGCCGAGATAGCTGTGCGCCGCGTTGTAGCTGACGGCGCCGACGCGCCGGCCGGCGAGGTACCCGAGCATCGAGAGATCGGGCACGAGGAAGAGGAGCGCGAAGAGGGACCAGCGACCGCCGAGGGCCGAGAAAGCGAAGGCCGCGCTGGCCACCGCGGCGGCGCCCTCCAGCCGCAGCAGCGTGCGCGGGGCGCCGGAGACGGCGCCTGTCGTCTCGGGCGCCAGGCTCTCGGTCGTCGGTGCGTCGAGGTCGTTCTGCATCGTCGTGGCGTTCATGGTCTGCCTCCCAGGCGGGGCGACCATCGGTGGTCGCACGGAGAAGATGAGCCCACGGCGGCATCGTGACGATTGTCTAAAGTCGTTCATCGGCTCATACAAAAGGGATGACCCCCCCGGCCGTGGATGCAGGCCTCCTCTCGTGGGACTTGCTCGGCGCTTTCCTGGCCGTGATGCGCACCGGCAGCCTGTCGGGGGCATCGCGATCGCTGGGCGTCGCGCAGCCCACGGTGCGCCGTCAGATCGAGAAGCTCGAGGAGGTACTCGGCGCGGTGCTCTTCACGCGATCCCCGACGGGGCTCGTCCCGACCGACGCCGCGACCGCGACGCTTCCCTACGCCGAGTCGATGGCGGGCGCGGCGGACGCGCTCGTGCGCTCGGTGTCGGCCACGTCGGACGGCGAGCAGGGCACGGTCCGCGTGACGTGCAGCGAGGTCGTCGGCGTCGAGGTGCTGCCTCCCATGCTGGCCGCGCTGCGACGCGCGCACCCGCGTCTTCAGATCGAGCTGTCGCTCACCAACGCCAACGAGGATCTCCTGCGACGCGAGGCCGACATCGCCGTGCGCATGGCGCAGCCGACCCAGGGCGCCCTGGTCGCGAAGCGCGCAGGCACGGTGCGCCTCGGCCTCTTCGCCAGCGAGGCTTACATCGAGGATCGGGGAGTCCCCACCTCGCCTGCCGATCTCCTGCGGAAGGGGCACTTCCTCCTCGGGAAGGACCGCGAAACATCCTTTCTCGGGGCCCTTGCCGCGCTGGGCCTGCCCGTGAAGCGGAAGGACTTCGCGCTCCGGACCGACAGCGACACCGCCCTTCTCGCGGCCATCCGGGCGGGACTCGGCATCAGCATCTGCCAGGTGCCCCTCGCGGCCGGCCCTCCGCGTCTCCGACGCCTGCTGCCCAAGGTCGGCTTCGACCTTCCCGTCTGGGTCGTGATGCACGAAGATCTACGCGGGTCGCGACGGGTCGGGCTCGTCTTTGCGCACCTCGTCGAGGCCCTTGGTGCTTATTGTCGGCAGTGACCGACAATGGATCCGGTCGGTTGCGCCGCACCTTCGTTGCGGGCAGAGTCAGCGCCGCAATGAGAGCTGCAGTCTTGGTGGGGTTCGGCGGAGTCGACCAGCTCCAGGTTCGCGACGTACCCGAGCCGACGACGGAGCCGGGGACCATCAAGGTGCGCGTGGTCGCGACGAGCATCAACCCGATCGACTGGAAGCTCCGCGAGGGAGCCAAGCGGCCCGGTATGTCGCTCGAGCTGCCTGCCATCCTCGGCCGCGATGCATCTGGCGTGGTCGTCGAGGTCGGGTCAGGAGTGACGCGGTTCCGGACCGGTGCGCGCGTGGTCGGTCTCGTCATGGGCGGCTACGCCGAGCGCGTCGTTGCCAAGGACGAGGCGTGGGCCGAGGTGCCCGAGGGATTGGACTTGATCGACGCTGCGGCCATCCCGCTCGTGGCGCTCACCGGGTCGCAGCTCATCGACGAGAGCCTGGCCCCTCGGCCCGGGGAGACGATCCTCGTGACGGGCGCGCTCGGAAGCGTCGGGCGCGCCGCCGTCTTCGTAGCGAAGCAGCGTCGGGCCAAGGTGTGGGCCGGTGTCCGCCGGAGCCAGAAAGAGGCTGCCGAGGCCCTCGGGCTCGACGGCGTCGTGGCGTTGGACGACGAGGTCGACTGTCGACGGCTGCCCACGCTCGACGGGATCGCAGACACCGTCGGGGCATCGACCACAGAGAAGCTCTTCGATCGAGTGCGCCGGGGTGGCGTGATCGCGTCGGTCGCCAGCGACCCCAAGGGGGCCGAGGAGCACGGGATCGAGGTCCGTCACCACTGGGCGCACCCGGACCCGGTCCGCCTCGCCGCCCTCCTCCGCGCCGTGGCAGACCGAGCTCTCGTGATTCCCATCGCCAAACGCTTTGTGCTCGCGCAGATCCGCGAGGCACAGCAGGACGCCGAGGGTGGAGCGGGAGGCAAGGTGATCGTCCGCGTCTCGGACGGGTGACGGCCTCCGGGCCTCACCCGAGGACCTTCGGGAAATCAAGCGTCAGTCCGGCTTCCAGTGGTCCAGGGAGGAGTTCCTTGGTGTGCCGCGGACGTGCGAACGCCCGTGAAGGTCGTACGCTTACTGTAGCCGTCCATGCCGGTTGCTCGATGGGCTGCGGCCTTGGCTCTTTTTGTCGGCGTCCTCGTGGTCGTAGGCGGAGGCTGCGTCACGGCGACGTATGCCTGTCCCGGCGGTTGCCCGATCGGCAACAGTCCCGCCGCATTCGATCTGTCCTGCAACCAGACCGACCTCACGAGCGTCGTTCTATCGGGCCCGTGTGCCACCGGCGACACGAGTCCGTCGCGCTACCTGTGGTCTCGCGGGGTCTCGTTCACGAGCCCGAGCCCCGGTGTCTGCCACGTCGAGCTGGTTTTTGCGACGGGCTTCACTTACTCGAGGGACGTCACCTTCACCGTGCAGAGCGTCACGATGCCGCCGGGCTGTGCCCAGTGTCCGTCGTTCATCGCGCCGACCCAGGGCTTCTTCACGGTCGACAACCCGAGCAACACCTGCGTGGACGCGGGGCTCGACGCAGAGAGCGACGGCTCAGCGGATGCCGCGACCTGCCCTCCCACGGCCAGCCAGTCCGTGGCCTGCGCCTCCCCCGGCATTTGCTCTGGATGCCGCGACAACGTGAGCTTCGAGTGCACCTGCGCGGATGCAGATGCCTCCGACGCCGATGGCAGTGGCCTGGCGTGGCAGTGCATCGACATCGGGATGCCGTGCTCACCGTGACGATGGACCCTCAGACGATGCCGACCCGAGGTGCGATGCACTCTGCGGCGGTCGAACTGCCGACCATGATGACCGGATCGTCGGCGTTCTGTGTGCTCCGGAGCGCGCTCTTTCTCGTCGTTCTCGCTTTGTCCCTCAGCCGCGCCGGGCCGGCGCAGGCCCTCGGGCCGCTGGACGTGGAGGTCGGGGCGAAGGCGGGGGCGGGAAGCAATCCGATTGGCGGTGGCTTCCCGAACCCGCTCGGCCCCGGCGTGGGCGGTCGTGCGGGGGTCGCGCTCGCCGGACTCTACGCGGGAGTCAGCGCCATGTACTACGCCGGAGTCGGCACGCAGAAGCTGGACGTCATCGATGGTACCAACTTCGAGCGAGGCGCCGTCTCCCCTCACTCGTTTTTGTTCGGGGGCGAGCTGGGTTACGGCGTCACGCTGGGAGGGCTCGTCCTGCTGCGCGCCCAGGTCGGGCTCGGCGACGACGTGCTCGGCATGAGCGGAGGGGTGGCGCTCGGCTCGACGATCGACAACATCGTCTCCATCCCCCAGGCGGTCCCCGCGCACGACTACCTCTACCTGGAGCCCGGGATCACAGCGCTCGTGGAGGTCGGCAAGGTCTACGCGGGCCTCGATGGGAACGTGTTGCTCCTACCGTCGGGCCCCCGCTGGCCTCCGTCGCACGTTCTCATCGGCCAGGATCCGTTCCCCTCGTCGCAAACGCTCGACAGCGCGGTGACGGTGCACGCCCAGCTCGGCTTGCGGTTCTAAATGAGCGAGCGCAGCGAGCGCGATTCTCGATGGATCTCGGACAGGCGGCGGAGCCGCCGTCAGCACGGCGAGCGTGAGCGAGCGGTGAGCCGCGCCGCTTGCACACGGCACTCCGCGCCGCGACGTTGGTCGCTCACCGCTCGCTCACGCTCGCGGTGCTGATGCCGCTGGCGCGGCATCGGGTGGCGTCTGATCGACAATCGCGCTCGGTAGCGCTCGGTCATTTAGCGCGAACGCGTGGCCGCGCCGCCGCAGCTCCTCCGCGACCTGGGCGAGGGCTCGCTCGACGCCGCTCTCACCCTCGTGCGCCCCGGCAGACGATCCGGATCGCGGTCCGCATGCGCTCGCGATACTCCGCCCGCGGGACGCCGCGGTGCTTGAGCCCGTTCGAGACGGTGTAGAGGTGATCGGCGAGCGCCATCGCGGAGATGCCCTTCTTCTGCCACTGCGCCCCGACGGCGTGCTCGCGGAAGACGCGCGCGATGTCGGCGACGGTCGTCCGCTCCAGGTTCTGGACGACGTCATTGCTACGGCGTCGCGGGTGGGCTCGGGGCGTCGGTGACGTCGACCATTCCGGTCACGCCGGGCGAGACGCTGATCCGAGGTGGGGGGCGCCGGGAATGCGGCGAGCCGGAGCGCCTACTGCATGTCGGGCGGGCTGGGCGGATACAACGGCGGCGGCGGCGGAGGCGCGGCGACGTACTACGCCGGCGGCGGTGGCGGCGGTGGCTCCGACGTCCGGCGCGGCGGCAACGGGCTCGGCAACCGCGTCGTCATCGCGGCCGGTGGCGGGGGGCGGCGGCGCTTGCATCGGCGGCGGTGCGGGAGGATCCGGTGGCACGACGACGGGCGGCGCGGGCGTCGAGGCCCTCGGAGGAAGCGGCGGCGGAGGCACGCAGAGCGCAGGCGGCACGGCGGGCAGCGGGGCCGCCGCCGGGACCCAGACGAACGGAGGCGCGGGCGGCACCGGCGATTACTGCGGGGGAGGGGGAGGAGGCGGCGGCTACTACGGGGGAGGGGGCGGCGGCGCCACGCAGATGACGTACGGCGGTGGAGGCGGCGGAGGCGGGTCCTCTTTTGCGGAAGCTTCGGCCGCGGCGGTGTCGATGCAGCAGGGCGTCGGCGCGGGCGACGGAGAGGTCACGCTGTCGTACTGAGGTTGCGTGGCGGGCCCTCTCGTCGACCCGAGGTGACTCTCAGCCATTCTGCTTCGTGATGGTCACGTGCGTCGCCTTCTCTCCGGCGACACACTCCTCGCAGCGATAGCCCAACGTGCGCCAGTTCATGCCCTCGAAGAGAGCCTCCCCCTTCCCGAGCAGGACCCGAGCGATCGCCAGCCTCAGCTCGTCGATGAGCCCCTCGCGCAGGAACTGGCGGATCGTCGAGACACCGCCGCCGACCTGCACGTCCTTGCCATGAGCCGCGTTCAGGGCGCGGTCGAGGGCTCCGCGGATGCCGTCGGTCACGAACGTGAACGTCGTGCCGCCCTGCATCTCGAGCGGAGGCCGGACATGATGCGTCAACACGAAGACCGGACCGTGAAAGGGAGGAGTCTCGCCCCACCATCCACGCCAAGACTCGTCGGACCAGGCCCCGCGCACGGGCCCGAACATGTTGCGCCCGAGAATCCAGGCGCCGACGCCCGCCACGCCACGTGCGGCGAAGCTGTCGTCGATCCCGGTGGCACCGCCTTCCTCGCCCTGCATCTTGCGAAAGGTCCGAGTGTCGAAGAACCACTCGTGCAGCTCCATGCCGTTCTCGCCGAGTGGGTGTTCGAGATCCTGCGCCGAGCCCGCGCCGAAGCCGTCGATGGACAGGCTGAAATTCGCGACGCGCACCTTGGACATGGGCCCAGCCTAAATGAGCGAGCGCAAGCGAGCGCGATTCTCGATGGATCTCGGACGGGCGGCGGAGCCGCCATCAGCACCGCGAGCGTGAGCGAGCGGTGAGCCGCGCCGCTTGCACACGGCACTCCGCGCCGCGAGCTTGGTCGGTCACCGCTCGCTCACGCTCGCGGTGCCGATGCCGCTGGCGTGGCATCGGGTGGCATCTGATCGACAATCGCGCTCGGTCATTTGGCGCGGTACCATGCCGTGACGCCGCGGCGGTTGCTTTCATCTCGGCGTCGCGGACACGAACCCCATGCGCACGACGAAGAAGACAGCCGCCGCGGCCGAGGTCCCCGCCGGCGAGCTGCCGACCCTCGCCTTTGCCGATCGGCGCGCCTTCTCCACGTGGCTCGCCGCGAACCACGCCACCTCGCGCGGCGTGTGGCTGCGGCTCGCGAAGAAGGCGTCCGGCGTCCCGTCGATCACCTACGCCGAGGCGATCGAAGTCGCGCTCGCCTGGGGCTGGATCGACGGCCAGAAACGGCCCGGCGACGAGACCTCGTGGCTCCAGAAGTTCTCCCCGCGGGGAGCTCGGAGCATGTGGTCGAAGATCAACCGCGACAAGGCGACGGCGCTCATCGCCGAGGGCGCGATGCAGGCGCCGGGGCTCGCCGAGGTCGAGCGCGCCCGGCGCGACGGCCGCTGGGATGCGGCGTACGACGCGCCGAGCCGCGCCGCCGTGCCCGACGATTTGGCCGCCGCGCTCGCCGCAAACCCCCGCGCCGCCGCATTCTTCGCCACGCTCGACGCGGCTAACCGCTACTCCGTGCTCTTTCGGATCCAGACCGCCAAGAAGCCCGAGACGCGCGCCAAGCGCGTCCAGCATTTCGTCGCGATGCTCGCCCGGCACGAGAAGATCCACGACCGACCGCGGCGCGCCCCCAAGGCTTGAACGGCTCGTCTTGATGGCGCCCTCCGTGACGCCGGCGCCGATCCTCCGCGGCACGCGCCGCGCGCTACCGCGCGACGACGTGACCGCGCGGGTTCCAGTAGTAGTAGACGGACAGGTTCGGATAGACCGCCGCGACGTCCTGATAGCCCGCGGCGGTGAAGAGCACACCGGCCGCCCCGACGATCCGATCGGTGAAGTCGTATTCGACTGTGGGCTGCACGCCGATGAGGCCGAAGCTCGAACGCCCTGCGTCCAACCCCTTGCCATCGAGCCGGGAGGGCAGGCCGTGGACGCCGACCAGCTCGACGGCGTAGCCGAAGCCCTTGGCGTCATCGAGGAACTGCTCGAACGCCAGGCGGTACAGTCCCGACGGAGCCGAACCAGTCGCTCGTGGGAAGCGTGACGAAGAGCACCTCGCTGAGCGACGGCAGCCAGTCATCCGGCTGCTGGATGTGGAAGCGCCACTTGAGGAATGCCGTGACGTCGCCGAAGCCGTTGCCGTTCGCTGAGCCCTGGCCCGCTCCAGAGGTCTGCGTGATGCAGCCAGCGATGGTTGGCGCGGATCGTCAAGGCGCCGGGATGTCGCGGCCCCGGCGGCACCAAGACCCGAGCATCGAGGAAAGGCACACGCGACCGGCGGCTCACCGGGCGAGGCGCACGTGCAACAGTACGCTGCGCGAAGCGGCGTGGCGCCAACCTGCGACGACGTAAAACGTGCCGTCCGGCGCCCACGCGGGGCACCCCAGCCCCTGCGTTCCTCGGACGAGAGGCCTGGACGCGCCGCCCGGTTGGGCCGTCGCCAGCCATATCTCGTACTGATCGTCGGTCGTCGCCCGGAGATACGCGATGGAGGCGCCGTCCGGCGAGAAGGCCGGGCAGTCGAGGACGGCCCTCGCGTCCAGAGCGAGCGGCCACGTGCGGCCGTCGTCCTCGCGGACGAGGATCGTGAACCGGTGGCTCTCGTCCTCGAACGTGAGGTACGCGATGCGCTTCGTGTCCGGACTCCACGTCGGCTCCATGCCCGCCGCCAGCGGGACGACGACCTCGGAGTCGACCCGCGCGAGAGCGATCTGGTCCTTCGTCGCGAGGAGGATGCGAACACCGTCGGGCGCAACGCGAAGGCTTCCCTTCGGCCCCGCCGCCATGGCGGTGGTGAGGACGGTGAAAGCCTCCGGGGCGGCGCCGGGGTCGTGCCGCGCGATGCGCGACTGCCAGGCGCGGCCTGCGCTGGTGTCCTGGACGAAGAAGAACGCGCCGGGGGTCGGCAGCCACGCCGGATCGTGGAGCCTCCCTTCGGGGACGCGGACGTACTCGGTCACGGCTTCGCTCGCGAGGTCGAGCCCCAGGATGACCTTCGGGTAGAGCGCCGGCTCGTTCTCGGTGAAGAGCAGGGTCGCGCCGTCCGGCGACACCACGACGTTATGGGAAGAGACGATGCCCGCATTCCCCACCTGCTCGGCGTCGACGGCGGGGTCGAAAACGATGGGCTGGGGCGGGTTGGCGGGGCGGGGTGCCGTCGGGAGCGGCGGCGTCGAGGCGCACGAAGCGAGCGTCGAGACGCAGCCGGGCACGATGGCCCACCTCCAGGCCGTCACGGCGCAATCCGAACGTGAAAGAGCATCTTGCTCCTGGTCATCGCGTCCGACGAAGCCAGCACGTAGAGCGTGCCATCGGGCGCCCACGAGGGGCACCCCAGGGCCTCTCCCTGAACGATCGGCGCGCCACTTCCGCCGGGGCGCGCGGGGGCGATCCACACCTCGGACTGCGCCGGGGTGCGCATCCGCCGGACGTACACGATCGACGCTCCGTCCGCCGAGAAGGACGGGCACGCGAGCTCGAACCCGGTCGACTCGACGAGCGGCCAGGTCCGGCCGTCGTCTTCACGCACGACGATTGCGTACGCGTCCTCGGCCACGCGCGCCGTCGCGTACGCCATGCGCTTCGTGTCCGGGCTCCAGCTGGGGTGCGTGCCGATGGTGAGTGTGGTGACCTCCGGGGCATCCAAACGCCCGAGGGCGACACTCCCGTTCGTCTCCAGGAGGAGCCGGACGCCGTCCGGCGCGACCTGCAGGTGCTCGACCCCTGAGGCGGCGGCCGCGGTGGGAAGATCGGTGAAGGTCCCTTGCGGCGCACCGGCGTCGTGTCGAGCGATCCGCGAGCGCCAGACGATTCCGCTGGTGATCCCGTGAACGAACAGCAGTGCGCCGGACGCCGGCAGCCACGCCGGATCGTGAAGGCGCTCCTCGGCGATGCGGGCGTAGGTCGTGACCCGCCCCGTGGTGACGTCGAGGCCCGGCGATGCGGTCCGTCACGTACGGCGAATCGTCGTCGCTCGCGGCGAACAGGAGCGTCGCGCCGTCGGGCGAGACCACGACGTCGGAGCCGACGACGCTCCCATTGCCGACCGGCGCGATCGCGATATGCGGGTCCATCTCGACCAGACGAGGCTGGCCGGGGGGAAGCGCCGGGGGCAGGCAGCCGGCCAGCAGTAGGACGCCCCAGCGCCACGCGACTGCGATCTTCGCCGAATCGACGGCCTGGCATGCGGGGGCGGCCGGGGCGAACGCCATGAGGAGGAGCGGTCGATCATACGCCCCCTCGCCGCGAACAACCCGTGAGGCTCTCGTCGGGTCGCTTCGACAGGGTCGCGAGCTTCTTGTTCACGGCCGCGACGTCGAACCTGGTCGGATCAAAGCCGCGTGGCGCCCACTCCTTCATCTCCGGGTGCTCCTCGGACTCGGGGTTCGCGAGCACTTCGAGCATGCGGGCGTAGCCCGGCGGGCCGCCGCAGTCCTCGGGCAGGCACGCGCCAGCGCCGCCGGTGCAGCGGATGGTCTCGTCGCCGTCGTGGTCCACACGCTCCACGACGATGTCGTGCTCCCAGTCGTCGCCGAAATCGTAGGGGTAGAGAAGCCTGGAACCGGCCCGAGCGACCGCACCGAGCGGCGCTGCGCGCTCAAAGGCTAGCGGGGATCAGGTACTCGCCATCAAGCATCATGAACACCGGGTTCCGGCGAAGGAGCCCCTGGTAGAGTCGCGCCTCTCCAAAGGAGGGAACCATGCTCACGGCGGCGACGATCTACGTGGACCCGAAAGGACAGCTCTACTTTTGCCACCTCCCGGCCGGAGCGGCGTTGACGCCGCCAGCCAAGCCGCAGCCGGGCGTCGTCACGCCGGCGCCGGAGCACCTGCCGGCAGTACTGCCGCCGTTCCAGCTGTACCCCGTGCCCAACGCGGAGACCGGGAGCGTCCTGAACCCCCTTGGTGCCGCAGTCGGCAAGCTCGTAGCCGTTCCGGCCGTTGGGGCTCCGACCAAACTCGCGGCGACCCTCGCGGATGCGACGAACGCGAAGCTGACCTTCTACGTCGGCCCCGCTTTTCCGCCCCTTCAATACGGCGAGCTCATAGCCAACGGCGGCAAGTACTACGTCCTCGAGATGCAGGGGAAGACCCTCGTCCCAGACGCGGCGACGCTCGCGCAAAAGGGGTACCAGGCATCGGAGGCGGTTGCCGTGGCAGACCCGTTCTTCTCCTTGATACCCGGGAACAACCAGTACCTTGCGCAGTCGCCGTCGACCCCGATGGTCGTTCGAGGAGATCGGAGGGCCGACACGTTCCTCTATCTTCTCGTTCCGTCACCCGAGCCGCGGGTGCAGGTCGCAACGCCCACAACCCAGGTTCCACTGCTCCGACCCGAGCGGCAGCTGCTTCTCGGTGCCGACACGCTCGCGTATTACACGCAGAAGTATGGCGCCGTCGTCACCGTGGCGCAGGCCGAGATCGACGCCGTTCTCGCCGCGAGCTCGTCGCCGATCGTCGTCTGCCTCGCGCGGCAGCTCAGGCTCAGCAAGCTCCAGTGCGTCAACCACGCACGCAACGGGGGCGACACCGTCCAGATCCAGCTGTGCGTCGATCATCCGGAGTGGTTCCGCCTCGTCGGTCAGACCCCACCCGACCCGCGCCAGCAGCACTACACGCTTCTGAGCTCGTACTCGATGGACAATGGGGACTCCCAGACCATCACGGCGTCCACGCCGCCGGGCCCCGCCGTCCAGGTCTTCCACGGAGGCGTGGCCGTCGCCGTCGTCGTCAACTCCGAGACGTATGCCGTGGGTGAGCCCAGCAAGAAGAACACCTTGGGGTGGCTCGACTGTCCGTTGGCGCAGCTCTTCTACGAGAGCCCGGTGGGGGGCGGCGACCAGGTGCTCTCCTTCACGGCGATGACCGAGTCGTCCCTGCCGCTCGTTTCGGACTGGAAGGTCCAGTACGACCTCACCGTTCGCGTCGACTACGCCGTAGGGGCGGACGGGGCTTATGTCCCGCTCACCACCGACCAGATCCCGAACAACATCTATCAGGTGAGCCACTTCTTCGTGCTCATGCTGGAGAACCGTTCCTTCGACCACTTGCTCGGCGCCAACCCGGCCTTCCGGACACCCGGAGACTCGTTCCAGCCCATCGACGCCACCACCACGCCTCGGGCGCCCGGCGGGTTCACGGACGGCGGGTACAAGGGGGCCTTCACACCCGCGTTCTCCCGCCTGGGCTCCGCCTACGAGAGCAACTTTCAGGATGCCCTCGTGTTTCATGATCCCGACCACGAGATCGACGCGGTCCTCGGGCAGATCGTGGGCGTCGACGCGGTCACCAACGACATGAACGGGAAGTCGGGGCAGGTGCTCCTCGAGGGGTCCATCCGGCCGGGGCTCGTTCCGTCGAGGCTCGACCCGGCGAACTTCCTCGCCTCCTTCCGCGCCCACCTTGAGGCGGAGGCAAAAGCCAAGGGCAGGACCGTAGATGCGCGGATCACGGCGGACAGCGTGCTCCAGTGCATGTCGCCGACCCAGGCGTACGCGATCAACGCGCTCGCGGAAAACTACCTCGTCTGCAACCGATGGTTCTCGTCGGTGCCGGGACCCACCTGGCCCAATCGCTTCTTCCTCCACTGCGGTACCTCCGGAGGCATCTCGATCAGCCCCGACAACATTCCCGGTCTTGCCGTCGATCTCGGCACAGGCGAGGGCATCGGCTTCGACAAGGGGAGCATCTTCGACCGGCTGACGGCGCGAGGCATCCCGTGGCGTATCTACCACTCCTTGCTGGCGCAGATCTGGGTGCTCGAGGGGATGAGCCCCATGTGGAACTGCATTGACGAGCTGCCGCTCCTGGATCCCCTGGTTCTCACGGTCATCGGGCTCATCGAGGCAGGCCTCCTTCCACCGCCGAAGAGCGACACCACCGTCGAGAAGGCCGGCGACTGGACCGTGGACATACTCGCGGCAATCGTGCCGGTGATCGACGAGTTCGTTCTCGCGGAGGGTGCCGTGCTGTTTGGCCCCCTCGGGTGGTTCGAGCTGGCGCGCGAGATCCTCTGGTTGCAGAACCACCTTGGCGTCTACCTGGGCACTGGAGATCTCACGACAGGGACCGGCCTCCAACGCGACTTCGAGACGCACTTCGCAAAGGACGTCGCGGACCCCTCGTACATCCCGTTTTACACGTTCATCGAACCCCAGAACGTGACGTCCGCGAGCGGCGGGACGACGCCAAACGCCGACGGTACCAGCACAGTCAACTCCGGCCACCCCGAGTATGGGATCCTGCGGATGAGCGAGGACCTCATTGCACGCGTCTACAACACGCTGAGCCAGACGCCGATGTGGAAGAACGGGCAGTGCGCGCTCATCGTCACGTACGACGAGCACGGCGGGATCTACGACCACGTACCCCCGCCGTCGTCGCCGGCTTACGATCCGGGCGAGCAGAAGGGCGACGTTTCCAGCTCGTACCGCACGCTGAACGATCCGTCGGACTCCGAGACTTACCACGACACGTTCAACTTCACGACTCTCGGCGTGCGCGTCCCCGCGATCGTCGTCTCGCCGTATCACCTGGGTGCCAAGGCGGTGAGCTCGACCATCTTCGACCACGCGTCGATCGTGCGCACCCTTCAGCGCCGCATCTCCGATAGCGACTACCTCTCCGACCGGGTGGCGAACGTGGAAGATCTTTTCGCCGCCTTCAACAACGGTCCCGTGGTCACGGTGGCACCGCCGGCCATCCTGCCACCCGTGAAGATCGCGCCTCCCCCGGTCCCCGACCCGCGCGCGGAGGTTCGCGATACGACGCCCATCCCTTCGTCCGGCTCGCCGAACTACAACTACTACCTCGATCGCGCCGCCGAGATCGCGCACCGGTGCGCTCTCAGCAGCGACCCTTCGACGATTGCGTCGCTCCTCGTCGAGGCGAGCGCTCAGCCGGCGTCGACGCGTGTCGGCTGGCTCACGAACGCCCTCGCCGGGAACCTTCAGGCCGAGAAGACCAAGCGCTCCGCCCTGAAGACCATGGCCGACGCCGGCGAGTATCTGACCGAGGCCGACACTGCTCTCCAGGCCTACCGCCAGCGCGTCGCGACCTCGTGGGCCAGCTACCTGACCTACTGGAATGGCACTTCGCCCAAGGATCGCTACGCTGCGATCCGCGCAACCTTGGCCGCGGCACAAGCGCCGCCCGCGTGAGCCAGGGGAACTACTTCGCCGGAGCGACCGGCGCCGGTGCGACGCCGGGAACGAGTGTCGTTCCCGGCGGGTCGACGGCAACGGACAGGGTGTAGCCCGGCAAGGGGAGCCACGTCTGCCCGTCGGTCGAGACGAACTCGGGAGTGAGAAGGTACGTCCCGGAGCCGCCGGTTCCGAACGACTTGGCGGCATAGGTCAACGCGACGGAGCCTCCCGAGGCGAGCGAGCCCACGGGAGTCGCGGCACCGGTGGTCAGGGCGTCGGAGGCGGCGCCGCCGGGCGCGACGATGCGCAGGCCCGTCTTCGTGCAGTGCGCCGGGTAGTCGCCGCGGTTGGACAGCTGGTAGCTCGCGGTGAGCGGCGCGCCGGCGGTCTGCACCTGCGTGGACACCTTGACCGGGAGGAGAGGCCGACCTCCGCCCAGTCCCGCGCCGTAGGGGCCGACGGGCTGCATCACCGTCCTCGTCACGGTCGGCCCGGTGAGCACGACGGTCTCGTTGCCGGCCACGAGATCCATGTATGCGGGGAACTTCGGTTTGTAGTTCTCCTGCACGAACATCGCCACCCAAGCCGGTGTATCGGCAGGCGTGCGATTCGTGCTGACCGTGCCGTCGGCTCCCGTGAGGAGCCAGTACGTCAGATTGTCGGGCTTGGCCGGGTCGATGACGAGGTACGTCGTCTGGTCGTGGTAGTCGTTGTCGTACACGTAGATTCCGAACTGCCCGTTCGGCAATGGATCATATCCGATCGCGACTACCTGGTGGCCCTTGGCAATGTCGCCTAGATTCCAGCTGTACGCGAGCCCGATCGGAGTGGGCTTGCCGGCGTCGAGCTGCTGCACGAGCGTCTGCAGGTCGCTCGTCGTCTGGGATTTCGGGTCCGCGCTCACTCTGTCGACGAGATCGGCCACGCCTCCGGCAATGGCGCCGAAGACGGCGCCGAACGGTCCTCCCACGGTCGCTCCGAGTGCAGCGCCCGCGACCAAGAGCAGATCCGGATAGATACATATCCACTTGGCCGCTTCGCCGGTGAAGGAGTCGATGAGGCGACCGTAGATCTGGTTGTAGAGTCGGCTGCCGGGCGGCGGATACTGCGTCGATCCAAAGTCCGCCGGTACGTGCGTGGGAATCGGCAGGTTGTTCCAGTAGTAGTCGAGGGCGCAGTACGCCATCCCGCCGCAGAGGCCGTACGTATCGAATGCGCCGAACAACACGGGATTCACGAAATTGTTGTCGAAGTGAAATCCGTGAATCGTCGGAGAGAACTTGGTGGGCTTCATCGCGTCTTCTCCAGGTATCACTTCGCCGCCGGGACTGGTCGCGGAGGCGGTTCGGGCGGGGCGCTCGAGACCACGGGCACCGGCTTGGTCTCGTCGTCCACCGTCCCTCGGCGAAACGCAAAGGTGCCAAAGACGGTGTCCTGGTAGACCTCGACGTCGTAAGGCGGCTCCGTCGCACCGGAGAAGAGGCTGAGGGACGCGGTGGTCGTGGCCGTCGTTGCGGTGGTGGTCGATGTGGAGTTCTGGATCGAGACCTTGGTGGTGTTGGAATCCGTGACGCCCACGCCAAGGAACGCGAGCCACCCGGCCTGGTCCTGCGTGACGGTCATGCTCGTGTCGGTTTCGGCCTGCGTGTCCTCGTTCGCGACCACGGAGGTCACGAGGTAGTCCTCGCGCCCGCCTGCCGAGTCCATCTCGCGGGTCGTCAGCAGAACGAAGCGGTTCGCGGGAAGACTCGCGGTCGGTCCGCCGGCGACGAACGGATCGAGGGCGAGCAGCGCCGCAGCCGTGTCGGCGGGCAAGCCCATGGGGGCGCCTCCGCCCGACTGGAGCTCCCCCACGCCGAGCAGCGCGTCCCGCTCCCAATCGAGGAGCGTCAGGCTGAGACCCGCAGGAATGGCCACCCACAGGAGACGCGCCCCTTTGAGGACGTAGATCATGTCGCCCTTGCCCGGCCCCCCGGCGTTGGGCAGCCCCCTCCCTCCGGTCGAGAACGTGGTTGTCGTCCCCTTCGTGATGGTCAGTGTGCTGGACTGGGTGATGTCGACGTCGCTCGAGGTCGTGGTCGTGGTGCTTCCGAGGAGGCCCTGGACCACGGTGGCCGTCGCCGCGACGGCGGCCGCGAGCGCCGCGAGCTGCGGTCCGGCGACGGCAGCCGTGGCCACCGCGCCGGCCACCGCTCCGGTGATGGCCTCGGATCCGACGCTCGCGGCGTCAGTCGCCGCCGTGACGCCGCCGCCCGCCCCTGCTGTGAACGCCTTCCCCCACGCAGAGAGAGCATTCGCTCCAGAGCTCAGGGTCGACGCGAGCCCCGTGAGGGGACTGAACGAGCTCGGCACGGAGGTGCCCTGGTCGTTGCCGAAGCTCATCGTGACCGTCGTCGATGTGGCGTTGGCGGTCTGGTAAACTGCGAAGTTCCGCTGCGCCGCATCGGGCGGGGGCTCGTAGACGATCGCCACGGGCAACGCCGGAATCGTGAATGCGCCGACGCCGAGGTTTGGCGGGCGGTCAAACACCAGCGTGCCGGTGAGGCTCTTCGTCCCGGAGCGGATCACCCACGTCGCCGCGGGGGCCGTGCCGACGTTGGCCGTCGCGGTCGAGCCGGAGATGTCGACGGGGACGGCGCCGGACGGCGTGGTGACAACGAGCGAAAAGCCCGGGGCCGAACACGTGAAGCGCAGGCTGACGTTCACGGCGTTGATTGAGAGCGCCCTCCCGACCGTGACGTCGGTCGACGTGGGTTGAGGCTTCCCGTTTGGGCCCGGGGGTGGCTGGAAGTACGGACCGATCAGGCCCTTGAACGTGCCGTTCGTGGCATCGAAGGTGCCCACGTCGACAACGGCGGACGATGCGGGGATAGGAAACTTCACCTGGTTGGATTGAATCGCTGCGAAGAGCTGATCCGGCGTCATGAGCACCTCCCTCGACCGCGCTCGGAGGAGGCACGGAGAGACCCCGCCCTGTCAAGGGCGTCGACTCGGGCCCCTCGCGAACGAATGCGGCGCACCTTGGAGGAAGTTGGAGATGCCCGTAGGCTCCAGCCGGGTACGCCGAGGGTGGTTGAGAAGCAACGAGAGAAGCCTGGATAAGGAGCAGCCGATGGCGATCTCACTTCACGACCTCAGCGTGCCGACCTTCCTGCAGACCGTCAGCGCCATGGCAGGCTTCCTCGACCGCGCGGCCGCGCATTGCGCGCAGACGGGCGCCGACCCCGACGACTTCGTGGAGGCGCGCCTGTTCGCAGACATGGCGCCGTTCCACTTCCAGATCGAAGCCGCGTGGCACCACGCCGTGTGGGGCGTGGAGGCCCTGAGGACCGGTGCGTTCACCCCGCCCGCCCTGGTCGGGCCGGTCCCCTTCGCCGCGCTGCGGGCGATCCTCGGCGAGGGCCAGGCGGCGCTGGCGGCGTTCGATCGCGACGAGATCGACGGCTGCGCGGGCAAGGAGCTCGATCTCCAGATCGGCCCGCGGCGGCTCGCCTTCACGGCGGAGACCTTCATCCTCTCGTTCTCGCTGCCCAACTTCCATTTCCACGCAGTCACCGCCTACGACATCCTGCGCTCGCGCGGCGTGCCCATCGGCAAGCGCGACTACGAGGGCCGGCTGCGGACCCGGGCGGGGTGACTCTCAGCCATTCTGCTTCGGTGTCCACACTCCGAGGTGGTCAGCAGGGCGGCGGCGCGAGGGGGTACCGCGCCTCGATGAACCGGCGGAACCGATCCTTGAACTTCGCCCGGTTCTCCCGGGCGTCGAACCAGGCTCGGTGAAGCGCGCACTCCGTCGCCACGACGGGGTACCACGTCTCGCGCAGCAGCGGAGAGGCCCGCTCGCAGCGGTCGACGACCGTCTCGAGGAAGTTCCACACCATGAAGGCGTACGCGTCGTACTCGCTCGCCTTGACCGGATCGGTCGGCTGCGTGGGCGCGCGGAGGTAGGGGCGCTCGAGCGCGATCCGGAGCAGCTCGAAGTACACGCGGTCGAGCTCCGCGTAGTACCCCTCGCGGAGGGTCGTCGTGAAGCTGTACGCCGAGTAAAAGAGAGTGAGGACGATGCCGATCGAGCCGAGCGCCGTCGCGATCACTCCCGCCCTGGTCCACGCGTTGCTCATGATCGCCTCCTTCGTGGCGGCGAGTCTACCGCCTACTCGACGCCCACGGGATCGTGCAGCGGCGCGAGCATGGTCGCGATGCGGGGATCCTCCGGCGGCACGTGGTAGACGTCCCGGTAGATGGTCCGCAGCCACCCCTCGAGATCGCGGCGGGGCACGGGTGCCTCGCGCGCGGACCGGTGGATCATGAGGACCATCTCGGGCGCCGGGCCAGCGCCCTGCAGCGGCATCAGGTATCGCAGGCCGGAGATCTTCATGCAGCCGAGGCGACGGTAGAAATGCAGGCGGCGCGTCCGCAGCGGACGATCGCTGGAGGCCTCGACGTCCGAGTCGACCTCGAGCAGGACGGGCAGCGCCTCGCCCCCGGGCGTCACGGCGCGCTCCACGGTCTTCTGGAACAGCTTCGCCCCGAAGCCGTGGCCGCGTCGCTCCGACGCGACCGCCATGTACTCCAGGAGCGCGAACCCGCTGCCCGCGGGCACGAAGAGGATGCTGAAGCCGAGCACGTGGCCGCCGTCCTGCGAGACCCACACGCGGTACTCGGGCGCGGCCACCATCGCGCGCAGCCAGGCTTCCGGCTTCTGCTCGGCCGGCGCGATCGACGACGCGTAGATGGCGAAGAGCTCCCGGAACGGCGCGCCTTCTGCGGAGGTCAGGAGCTCGAGCGCCACGATCTCCACGGTTTCACGGGCGGCGATCGCCGTCCAGGAAAGCCATGAGCGCGCCCGACGTCATCGTCCTCGGTGCAGGCGCGGCGGGCCTGACCGTCGCGCGCGAGGTGACCCGGACCGGGCTGCGCGTCCTGGTGCTCGAAGCGCGGAACCGGCTGGGCGGCCGCATCTGGACCCATCACACGCCTGCGGGCCCCGTCGAGCTCGGCGCCGAGTTCGTGCACGGAGCCGTCGAGGAGATCCTCGGCGTCGCGAGGGAGGCGCACCTGCCGCTGCGCGAGATCGACCGAGCCACCCAGCCCGAAACGCCGCGGGGCTCGAGCCCGCGCGGCGCAGCCTTCACCGCCATCGACACGATCCTCGCGCACGCGAGGGACGGCGAGGACGAGTCCTTCCAGCACCTGGTCGATCGCGTCGGCGTCGACGCGCCCACCAAGCAGCGCGCGCTCATGCTCGTCGAGGGGTACCACGCCGCCGATCCGACGAAGCTTGGCGTCCAGTCGCTCCTCGACAACACCGCCGCCGACGAACGGCCCGGCGCCGAGCGCCAGTTCCGGTGGGTGCAAG
Organism: Polyangiaceae bacterium; assembly: GCA_036501935.1. GTDB lineage: Bacteria > Myxococcota_A > Polyangia > Polyangiales > Polyangiaceae > Palsa-1150. Next base: position 36,191 of record DASXZL010000004.1, read on the forward strand.
GCTACGACGGCCTCGTCGCGGCGCTCGCCGCGCAGGCGATCCCGGAGCGGTGCACCGTGAAGCTCGAGGCCGTCGTCACCGCCCTCGCGTGGAGGCCCGGGCACGTCGTCGTCCGCCTCGCGACCGGCGAGGAGCTCACCGCGCCGCGCGTCGTCGTCACCGTCCCGCTCGGCGTCCTCAAGGCGGGCGCCATCGCGTTCTCGCCGCCGCTCCCGTCGGAGAAGGACGCCGCCCTGCTCCGCCTGGAGATGGGCGCGACGGCGCGGGTCAGCCTCCTCATCCGGGACGAGGCGTGGCCGGGCCGGGACACGTTCGCCGCGGAGAGCACCCTCTTCACGGGTCGGCCGCCCTTCCCGGTCTGGTGGATCAGCCAGCGCGTGCCGCGGCCCGTCGTCACGGGCTGGGGAGGACGGCGGGGAGCCAGCGCGCTCGCGAGCCTGGGCGAAGCGGACCGTGTAGGGGCGGCCGTCCGCGCGCTGGCCGAGGCGCTCGCCGTCGAGCCGGGCCGCCTGCAGGAGAGCGTGGAGGGCGCGTTCCAGCACGACTGGGTGGAGGATCCCTTCGCGCGCGGCGCGTACAGCTACGCGGGCGTGGGAGGACGACGCGCGGGAGCGGAGCTCGGGGCGCCGATCGAGGGGACCCTCTTCTTCGCGGGCGAGGCGACGCAGTCGGATGGGCACAACGCGACGGTGCACGGGGCCATCGCGAGCGGGGAGCGGGCGGCGGGGGAGGTGATCGGGTCCGCGCGGTAGCAAGCGGGCCGAGCTGCCAAGAGCCAGATGCTGCTCGGCCTTCGCGGGGTGGGTAAGACCGTCCTTCTCAACCGCATCGCCGATATCGCGGAGAGCGACGGCTACGAGATCCTCTCTTTCAGTCGAGCCCGCCGGCACGCGTGGGCGGCGCCTACGTCACCTTCGAGCCGTGCGCGCGCAGCGACTGGCATACGCATCCGCTCGGCCAGACGCTCATCGTCACCTTCGGGTGCGGCCTCCACCAGCGCTGGGGCGGGCCCATCGAGACCATCCGCCCGGGCGACGTGGTGACCGTGGGACCCGACGAAAAGCACTGGCACGGCTCCGCGCCGACGACGACGATGACGCACATCGCGATCCAGGAGTCCCTCGACGGCAAGAACGTCGAGTGGCTCGAGAAGGTCACCGACGAGCAATACGGCGCGGGCAGCTCCGCGCAGGAAAGGACGTGAGCCATGATGGGAGCCGTTCTGCACGCGCCGCGCGACGTGCGCTTCGAGGAGCGTGACGCGCCGAAGATCCTCGCGCCCACGGACGCGGTGCTCCGGCTCTCGGCGAGCTGCATCTGCGGCTCGGACCTGTGGCCGTACCGCGGCATCAACCCGGTCACCCAGCCGATGCCCATGGGCCACGAGTACTGCGGCATCGTCGAGGAGGTCGGCCGCGAGGTCAGGTCGATCAAGCCGGGGCAGTTCGTCATCGGGTCGTTCTTCGCGTCCGACAACACGTGCCCGCATTGCATGGCCGGATACCAGACGTCGTGCCAGCACAGGGAGCTCGTCGGCGGCGCGCAGGCGCCCATGCTCCGCGTGCCGCTGGCCGACGGCACTCTGGTGGCCACGCGCGAGGTCCCGCCGGCCGATCTGGTCCCGAGCATGCTCGCCGCGTCCGACGTCTTCGGCACCGGATGGTTCGCCGCCGTCGCGGCCGACGTGAAGCCGGGCATGACCGTCGCGGTCGTCGGCGACGGCGCGGTCGGACTGCTCGGCGTGCTCTCGGCCAAGCAGATGGGCGCCGAGAGGATCCTCGCGATGAGCCGCCACGCCCCCCGGCAGAAGCTCGCCCGCGAGTTCGGCGCGACCGACATCGTCAGCGAGCGCGGAGAGGAGGGCGTCGCGCGCATCCAGGAGCTCACGAAGGGCGTCGGCGCCGACGCGGTGCTGGAGTGTGTCGGCACCCAGGAGTCGATGTCGCAGGCGATCCAGTCGACCCGCCCGGGAGGCTCGGTCGGCTTCGTCGGCGTTCCGCACGGCGTGCAGCTCGACGGCGAGAAGCTCTTCCGGGGCCACGTCCGCCTCCTCGGCGGCCCCGCCCCGGTGCGTCGCTTTCTCCCCGAGCTCATCGACCTCGTGTGGAGCAGGAAGGTCCAGCCCGGCAAGGTCTTCGACCTCACACTGCCGCTCGACCAGGTGGCCGAGGGCTATCGCGCGATGGACGAGCGTCGCGCCATCAAGACGCTGCTCAACCCATGAGAGGAGACGACACCATGACCGCCAATAAGCCCCCGAGCGGGGCGCAGAAAGCCATCGGCGACATCGCGCCGAAGCTCGCGGACCTGACTGACGACGTGCTCTTCGGCGACGTCTGGGAGCGACCGCAGCTCTCGAAGCGCGATCGCAGCCTCGTCACCTGCGCGGCGCTCGTCGCGACGGGAAAGACCGAGCAGATGGGCTTCCACTTCCCGAACGCCATCAAGAACGGCGTCACCCAGGAGGAGCTCGTCGAGATGATCACGCATCTCGCGTTCTACGTCGGCTGGCCGAACGCCATGTCGGCGGCGGCGCGCGCGAAGGAGCTCTTCACGAAGAAGGAGGCACCGTGATTCCCACCCGCACGCTCGGAAGCGGAAAGCGCCCGCCCTATTCACAACAACATGAGCGAGCTCGCGCTTCGTCGCGAAGCAGTCGGGCGCAAGAACTGGCTCTTCGTCGGCAGCGACGACGGTGGGCACGTCAACGCCCTCTTCACCTCGCTGCTCGCGAGCTGCCGCCTCTGCGACGTCGAGCGCTGGACGTACATGCGCGACATCCTCTGCCTGCTGCCACGCTGGCCCGAGCATCGGCTCCTGGAACTCGCGCCCGTCGCCTGGAACGAGACCCGCGAGCGCGGCGACGTCCAGCGCCTCCTCGACCAGAACCCGTTCCGCAAGCTCACCCTCGACTCACGCGGCTGAAGCCGGCCCCGTGGGGCGGCGTTCGGAGGGACGCGTTTCGTCGAACGGATACGCAAGGCACCCCCGACCCCGCAATCCGCCCCCCTTGACCTCCTCATGTGCCGCGCGAATGCCGTGACCGACTCGCGGACGGATCCGCTCGGGGCTTCCCAACCGGCCGGGCCAATGTCGACGGTCACTCGCCCGGTGGGACCCCGCCCCGGCCGTGCCCGAGAAATGATTGGTCCTGAGAATCGGCTGCGCTTCCCGAGAAACGTAGCTACTGGCTCTGGGCCTCGACCTTGATGCGGTACGACGGACTCGACGCTTGGTTGTCCGCTTCCCACACGAGGATGTGCGTGATGGTCTGGCCGTCCTCGGGCCAGCCCTTGTACCAGCGGCTACAGGAGCACTGCCAGGCGCCGGTCCCCGGCGCGTTCATCGACCGCACGACGATCACGCGGCCACACGGACAAGCGACGGCCGCGTTGTTGCCGTAGACGCTCAGCGGGCACGCTACGGGCCTGCGTTCCTCAGGAACAATGTAGTCCGGCTGCTCGGGCACTCTAGCCACCACCGAGGCGCGCGAGCCTCACGGACACACTCCAGGGCATGCCGCCAGGCAAACATCCACGTGCAGCTTGCCCGAACACGCAATCTGGCAAGCAGCCAAGCATTGTCGGCGTTGTGTCGCGGCAGCCGCCGCTTGGGCCGCCCTTTCCTGACGGGCCTCCTCGTCCGCCTTGCGCTTCGCGGCGGCCTGCTCCTTTGCGTCGAGGGCCGCAGTACGCTGGTCGGCCGGGTCGAGCACGGCATGAAGCTCCTGAGCGTGCTCGGTGTTCGGGTAGGTTTGCAGGAACGTCTTGACCTGAGCGCATGCTTGGCGAATGTCGTCAGCGGCGGGGCCGGTGGCCTGCGCACACGGCTTGGGGTCGAGTGCCGTCCAATCGCGTGCTTCACGCAACCGACTCAGCCCTGGCTCGGCTTGCGCGAGGGTCGCCTGAGCATCCGCAACCCACTGCGGCGGCGGGGGCGTCACGATGCCGTTCGGGTTCACCGTGTACATGGTGTTGGGGTTGGTGGCCCGCGCGAGCCATCCTCGAAGATTGTCGCACGCATCAAGGGCCGGCGGGTTCGGCCCGCACGTCCTCTTGATCTGCGCGAAGCCGGCATTGCTTGCCGCCACGGCGGCTTGCCGGTGTTGCCCGGCACGGGCCGCCGCGAGGTCGGCTACGTCGAGGGGCTTCGTCGTGCAGACCCCCTGCACGGAGTCGCATACGCCCTTGAGCTGATACCAGTTCCCGTTCACCTGCCGCGAGGCGTCGAAGTTGTCGAGGACGTTCACCGTGAACTTCTTGGACTTCGGAAAGTCCTCGGGAAGCGCCTGGTTCAAGTCGAACGACAGAGAGCCGGTCTGGTCCGTCGTTCCAACCGGAACCCGCTGCGTGTCGGTGTTCACGGTGAAGTCGCTCGCGATCACCAGCTCGATGCGGTCCTGCGGGGGCGGCGCCATGTTGCTCGGGCACGGGACACGCTGACGGTCCTGTCGCCGGTGGCAAGTCTGCGTCACCGTCACATGAACCATCGTCCCGTCGCGAGTCACCACCATGTCATGCTCTGCAGCGACAACGGCGCGGGCGTCGTCACGTCGTGCGCGAGCGTCCTCACGGTGGGTCTGCACGTTCGTTCTCGATAGATCGTCTGCCGCGGCGTGCGGTGCGCAGGTGAAGTAGGGGCCGCAGGGGTTGTCGGGCGTCGGGCCCTTGGGGGCAGTCGGCGCACTCGCCGCGCACCCGTACAGCATCATCATCGCGAGTACGACTCCCCCAGCCGCAACCTGTCGCATGCGTCCCTCCAAGCCCGCTCTCCCGAGCTTCGAACGTAGGGGTGGGCGAGCACAAGTGTCAACGCGGGTGTGGCCGCTCACGATTCCCCAGACTGGTGGCCACTTGGGCACGGCTCCCACCCCTCGTGCACACCCGATGGCGGAATCGCCGAGTCCTCTGAACGCCGACCTGGCGAGGTCCCCCTTGGTTGGCTGCTCGTCGGCGAGCACCTTCGCGGTGTCGGCGCGAAGCCCGCAGAGCGGATCGATCTTCTCCGCGTAGCTCTCGCACGCGCGATGCGCCCCGTCTGGTTCGCGCGGGCGTCGTTCGTGACGGGACCTGATGCGCCAATCGAAACACTTCGACGCAATCGCGAAAGACGACCCACGCATTCCGACGCCACGATACGGGTGCGGGCCAGGAGCTCGCGAACGTGGAGGGAGTGCTGCACCCATGACACTGCACCAGAACCGTTTTCGCTCCGTCGGCTTGGCTGGGCTGGTTATCTTAGCGGCGACCTCCAGCCTTCGCGCGGCGAGCGCTGGCCCTGCGATCATCGGTACATCCGTCGCTCCGCCCGCGACCGTCCTGCAGTCCGTGCCTCAGGACTCTCCGACAAGCGACGCTCTGCGACCATCTTCCGAGCCTCTGGCAGAGGCGGCCCCGACGTGGCCAATGCTCTACGCGCGCTACCTCGCGGCGGGAACGGTCGGCGACTGTGCCTCATGCCATGCGGAGGCGGCCTCCGCCGATCGGGCATACGCCTGGCTCGCAAGCCAGAGCTACATGGCTGGCACTCCGTACCTCGTTGACCCGCGCACCTCTTGTTTGAGTTGGCTCGGCGGCGACATGCCACCGGATGGGCCGTCGAGGTATGACCGTGCAACGCGGGAGTTCGGAGCTTGGGCTGGCGCCGGTGCATCGTCCCGATGACGACGGTCGGGGCTCTTCACTCTTCGAAACGAGAGCCAGCAGGGGAGCAACGGGCACCCGGCAAACGGTCCTGCGCAGCGGTGGCCACTTGCAGCCACGAACCGGCGACGCCGCGATGCTCGGCATGTTTCGGCCCGTTTCGAACGGGAAGCACGTGGCCACACTGACGCTTCTTCCAACCGAGAGCAGGTCAATCGATGAATTCCGAAACGCACCAACTCATCCGCAGAACCATCATCCGACACACGGGCCTGTCCGCAAGCGGTCTCCACCCGAGACTTCGGCTCGAGGCCGACCTCGATCTCACGCCGCTCGAGCTGGTGCTCATCGCGTTGGAGATCGAGGAGGCCGTCGGGACGGAAATCTCCGTCGACGGGCTCGAGTCGGTCGATACTGTGGCTGACTTGATGCGCTACTTCCGCCGCGCGTTGTCGGCTGCCCGACATTCTGGGTCGCTGCGGAGCGTCGCCTGAGGACGGAGCGAGGGGTCCAGACCGTCTCCGAGGCCTGGCGTTGAGGACCGCCCCCCCGGTCCCGCGCACTGTGCTTCGGGGACGGCCTGGACCCCCCGAATCGTAGATGTTGGCGCGGCGCCCTCGGAGCCAAAGGGCGTCACGACGGCAACGTGCCGCCTGCGATTGCACGCGAATCGCGTTGGACGGCACGCGAGGAGTCGCCTCGCTTTCGCCAATGCAGGAGCACCATCGCCAGACCAAGCGCGAACGGCAACACCGCCATCCAGCGAGGACCGCCGATTGGTTGCGCAGCCACCCGAAAGCGCACCATCAGGCCGTGTTGCAAAGGGTCGTGCTGCTGCCCGGTGACCGCGATCGCGTCGGTCTTCGGAACGAGGACATTCGCGAGGTAGGCTCCGAGCTCGGGAAGGTGGTCATTGCGGAAGTCGAGTCGGTGCTCGCCTGCGCGGTCGAGCGGAGTGGCCGCCGCGAGCCTAATCGCCGTCGAGAGCGCGCTCGGCAGGGGAACGACCGTGCGTGTGACGATCCCGAGCGCCCCGCCGAGCGCGTAGGCGATGCTGTGCCCCGGCATGCCAGACCGCCCGCTTCGGTGCCGGTCGGGCTCGCCGACCTTCAACGACGCTTCCGCGTGGTCTTGCCAGTCGACGCCTTCGGCCGATCGGCGACGGCCTCGGTAGGTTTCTTGGGTTTCATCTGCGCGTATCCACCAACGAGCGCCTCGATCTCGTCGAGCAACGCGGTGCGCGTGATCCGTGCCGGCTCAGGTGGGGGTGCGCGTGAATGGTGAACCACCGACCCGGCGGCGAGGGATGGCGACTCACGGTGCACGTCCGGGCGATGCACGCGCTCGTGAACGCGTCGTTCGAGCCACGCTGGGACACCGCGCGGTGGGGGCTGCCGATCAACCAAGCCGACCTGGCCGGTACCCTCGGCCTCTTCGACGGCACCCTCATCATGGGCTGTCGCGGCCTGGGCGTTCGCATCGGCGACCGTGAGGCGCGCGCGCTCATGCACCTCCGGCGCTGGACCGGCCACCTCCTCGGCGTTCACGAGGACTTCCTCACCGACGACGAGTCGGAGCGGCATCGGCTCGGTTACCACGTGCTCCTTGCGCAAGCGGGCATCACAGACGCGGGACCGCAGCTCGCGCAAGCGATCGTCGCGGCGCAGCGGACACGCAACTACTCGGGTTGGCCGCGCGCGCTCCAGGGCCCGCGCGCATGGTACGAAAAGGAGCGCATGCTCAGCATGCTGACGACGTTCCTCGGGATCGAGAGCATGCGCGATCTCGGTCTGCCACTTCGGCGGCCGTGGGCGTTCGCATATCTGCTGCCGCTCAACGTGCTGCGGTACCACGTCCTTGGACAGACCTCATGGGGCCGGCGCCGGCTCGACAGCTGGGGGGAGCGGACGATCGAGCACGTCCTGGGCTTCGTACTTCGTCGGAGAGGAGGCGGGGTCCGTCATGACGACGGGGCCCTTTCCGTGAACGCCGAGGCGTGATCGGCGACCCACTCGCGAAACGATCGCGGCGACTCGACCCCGGCGGCCATGATGAGCCTCTCGATATCGGCGCGAAGCTGCGCAGCGGGATTCGCCTGCTGGAAGAAGGGGTGCGGGGTCTTGTGCGGTGACGAGAGAAAGACGACGCGTCGCACCTGGCTTGCGAGACGCTGAACGACCGCCGGAGCGGTCGTTGGTGGGACGCTCCAGACGAGGAAGACGGCACGGACACCCCGCAACGCCACGTCGAGCGATTCGGGCGCGGTGAGGTCGCCGATGACGACTTCGACGTTTGCGGGCAGCGTCGCCGCCGCCTCGGAGCGATGGGTCATCGCGCGGACCGGAACGCCCGCCTCTACGAGTAGGTCGATGACGATTCGCCCAACCCGGCCAGTCGCACCGGTGACGAGCACCGGCGGCACTCGCGTCTGTCTCATGGGTTCAAGATGCCATCTTAGCTACTTCGTTGCCGTTGCCGGCGGCGCTGGCGCATGCCCGCCCGAGGACTGCGGCGGCCCGCCGGGCTGGCGGTTACGAGCTCACGTCCACCGGCCGGTGCCGGGGTTCCAGTGCTCCGCTTGTCCGTCGAGCACGGGATCGAGAAAGGCGCGTGCGGCAGCGTAGACGTCATCGAGCGTGGCCCAAGGTAGACCGTCGTCGCTCGCGAGGACCGCGTAGCGCTGTGCCCATGCGTTGGGCGGTGGCGGCAGGCTTGGCGGAGGCTCGTGGCTCGCTCGAAAGCTGAACGTGGCCTCGATGGCGGCTCGCAGGCGCGACCCGTCGAAGGGTCCCGACCCCGCGAGGAGGGCCAGGTCCGGAAGATCCTTGAGGCGCGAGTTCGGCCGTTCCCTCGGCAGGGTGTAGGCGTGCAGCTTTTCGGCGACGTGCGCGACCCGCGGATAGAGCCTCAGCGTGGGCTCCGGGATACCGATGAACGAGAGTAGAGAGGAGCCTGCGATCAGATCGGGTGGCTCCGTGAGTACGTCGCCCACGCCAATGTCGACGCCGAAGCCGGCGCCGTACGGCCTCCCCGCCAGCTGTGCCTGCGCGACGAACCGGGCGCCCCCGTACACGACTCCGTCGCCCACGATGGTCGGGTGAGCATCGGCGGGCCCGGCCGTGAACTCGAGGAAGTCGCCGGCGTCGAGCGCGCACGCGCGGGACAGCTGATCGAGTAGCCCTCGGACGTCGCCCGTCAGTCGCAGGTCGAGGTCCTTCGTGGTGCGCGCTCGGTCGAGCCGCAGCTCGAGCACCAGCCCGCCCTTCGCGACCACCCGCTCACCGAAGTGACTCATGAGCCGCACGAGCAGCCGCTCGGTGACGAACAGCTGGCGCACACGGTTGATGGGAAGCACTCGACGCTTGAGCAGGGGCGACAGCGAGAGGACGACCAGCTTCGGCGTTTTCGCTGAACCCTTCGCCGCCATGACCATCATCGGTGCGTAGTTGGCCTCGACCTGGTCAGAACGGAGCCCGAGGTACCCCTGCCGGTTCGCACGCCACGCTTCGAAGCCCTCCCGGATGATGTCGTCGAGGGTCTCGCTCGCCATTGTGGGGGCCTTCGGTGCGTCTGAGGAGAACGCGGGACGCAGACGGCGTCAACGACGACGGATCATCGGGCGAGGCGTCCATCCTGAACCGAGCCTTGGCTGACGCAGCCATCGTTCCCGGAGTATCGTCATCTTTCCTCGGAGGACGGATCCAATGAAAATTCTTCACAATCATCCGACCGCCCAGGAGTTCGCTCTACAGGCCGGGAAGTTCATCCAGAACTTCGGACTCGTCGAGGCGTGTCGGCCCTGTGGATCGGCGTATTGTCGGGGAGTCCGGTCGCCGCCGAGATCGCGCTCGAGGTTCCGCTGCCAAGGCGCATCGACATCGTCCTCCACCTTGTTGCACGCGATACCGCACGACTCGACGCGGAGAAGAAGGAGAGCGCGAGCGCCTCCCCGCCACGATGTTCGGCGTCTCGGTCATCGTGGGGCGGAACCGGAGCACAAGGAACCCGGTCGTTGGTTCCAACATCTGCGAAGCTCGACGTCCGAGATCAGGCCCGAGTCCGTGTATCGTAGATCGGGCGTCTGGCGATGGCGCGTCTGTGTGGAACGACGCAGGAGGGATGGGGCAGATGGCAGCCATGAAGGCCGCAAAGAAAAGCAAGCAGTCGTACGCGACTCTCACCCTAGCCAACGTAAAGGCACTCGCTGCGTCCTTGATTGACGTGGCGGATCGCTACCCGGCTACGTTCAGGACGGAGGTGGACTTCTACCCGCTGGTGGTGGCGTTCCTCTCCTGGAAACTCAGAGGGCTCCGGGCGGAGGCACCTGTTGATGGGAAGCAGGCCATCGACTTCAAGGTGGGCGGAACGACGAACCCCGCGTACCTCGAACTCGCCGTGGCGCCTCGCGCTCTCGGGGATCTGGAATCCGGAAAGACGAAGCTCCCGAACAAGACGCAGCTCTATGCCACGGCGAACGAGACCGAGATGAACAAGCTCTCGACGCGCGGCGGCGCAGCCAAGGGTCGCTTCCTTCTGCTGGTCGATCTCCGGAAGAAACCTCACGAGGATCTTGAGGAGAAATACGAGGAGATCGCCCCCGACTTGCCCGGGGTCAACCTGGTGAACGTGATCTACGCGCACCGCTCGCTCGAGGAGAGCGAGGTCTACAAGATCCAGAACGAGAAGCTGGCGGCGCAGGTGAAGAAGGACAAGGCAAAGAAGGCGGCGGCGAAGAAGAAGGCCGCCGCCAAGAAGGCGGCTGCCAAGACCAGCGGGAAGAAGTAGGCAGGCGATTCCCCCGAGCGTCGTCTGGACTTGCTCGTCCTCGTCGTCCCGGCGAGGATGCGCACCCATGCCGTCCCTCAAGAAGACGCTCGACGAAATCGCCACACGCTTCACGAGCGAGATCCTCGCCGCGCTCTCCCGCGCCAATGTGGAGGAGTTGCAGGAGGCCCTCCCGAACGGCCGGCGTCAGGGCTCGAAGACGCCGAGGACTTCCGGGTCGAGCCGGTCAGCCGTGACGGGTCATGCGCTCGAGCAGCTCACCGCCACCCTGGTCCGCCACCTCAAGGACAACGGCCCGACTCGCTCGGAGGATCTCCGGAAGGCCCTCGGCGTGTCCCGCGAGGACATCGGCAAGGCGCTCGCGCTCGCGACGGAGTGGAAGGTCATTACCAAGACCGGTGAGAAGAGGGCGACGACCTACAAGGCCGTCAAGCAGCGTGGGCCGAAGCCCAAGCTCACGGTCGGTGACCGGTTGCGGGTCGCGGCCGTGACCGGCGGGCTCGTGTAGGCCGCGACGGATGGTTGACGTCGACGATCTCCTCGCCCGTGTTGACTGGGAGCCGCTCGGCATGGCGCGTGAACAGGAATGGAGACTCTTGGAGGGCTCGCCACATCTGCCCGAAGGCTCCAGATCGTTCACAGTAGGCAGAGGCGACCACTACCACGTCGCAGTGACCCTCAAGGGGCGCTGCGCGGCGAATGACGCAACGGCCCTGAGGGCGAAGCTCCACCCGAGCTATGCCCCCGGCGAACTTGTTCGCAGCACCGAGGTCACCGTCCGGACGATGGGCAGCACGCTTACCATCGCCGGCTACCTTCCCAAGGGTTACTCGTTCAAGCACCCAGATCCCGGGGTCATTGAATTCACCGTCCCGGTCTATGCCCACGGCGTCAGTTGGAAGGTCGGCGTCGCGGGATCGCCGTCGTGGCTCACCGAGTGGTTTCTCAACGGTCCGCATGATTCCCCGTGGAGGCGGGCCTCTGAAAGGTCGTTCGAGACGCACCACACGCGAGGCTGGGGGACGCCGGCGAATCATCCGAGTGATTTCATCGGCTCCAAGTCTGGCGGCACGGGCATCGATCACTTTCTTGTCCGCGTCGCAGGGGTGGATGCCGTTGTCCATGCGGTGCCGAAGGGGCTCGCGCCTGAGTGGTCCTACAGCATTGGCATCAGCTACTACGGCGTGATTCCAGACGAGACGGTGCGTCGCGGGCTTGAGGAGCTTCTCGGGTTTGTGTTTGGTCGCCGACTGATGAAGGTCGCTTCCGTCGCGTACGACGCCGCCGGGTTCGCGGCCGAGGCAGAGATCGTCAATCCGTGGGGGACGGATGTACAAGGGCCGTGCGGCCGGCCCGACTGGTCGATCATACCGCTGTCGTTTGCCCAAGGCGGCTCGGCCAACGTCGAGGAGGTCATCGCGACGCTCTTGCCGCCGTACCTGGCCCTTCGCGAGAAGCTGCGACTCGATGACGTCCTGTGGCGCATGTCGGTCGGGAGCGAGGCGGCAACGACCATCGACATCCCGATCTTCGCGGCCGGGCTTGAGATCCTCTCCAGCGCGTGGTTCAACGCCAGCGAGTCTCGCAGCAAGGGCACATACCTGCCGAAGAGCGATTTCGATGCCCTTCTCGTCGGCGAGCTGAGCGCCCTCGCGGGGAAGCTGAAGGAACAGAAGTACGGGGACCGCATCCTGCGCAAGATGCAGCGTGCCTACGAGACCAGCGGGAACGAAAGACTTCGCTGGTTCTTCGACGAGATCGGGCTGCCCATCGGCGCCGTGGAGGAGAAGGCGCTGCGGTCACGGAACCACGCGGTCCACCCGACAAAGAGCCACACCTCAGAGGAGGTTCGGGAGTTCGTGCGAATGGCGAACGTCTACCGGTCGGTGATGGTGCGCACGGTACTGAAGCTGTTGTCTTGGACGGGGCCGTACAAGGACTACGGGGCCTTGAACCACCCCCTACACCGGCTTGACGAACCTTCCGGCGAGGAAGGAACATGAGGTCCGCCGCGACGTGATGAGCGTGGCCTGTTGAGCGCGGCGGCCCGCTCCGTGGCGACGAGTGGGAATGGGCGCACTTCGTGGGCGGCCTGGGACGTGCCTCGTGGGGGACATCGTCAGGGGCGACGTGGTCCGCGCGGGTACCGTGAGTCACGCTCAACGGGTTCACGCCCACGCGCGTCCCCAGTCGCGGAGGAGCGAGGCCGTCTCCTCGCTAACGGGGCCAACTCTCGATCCCGAAGCCCAGCTCGTAGGGGCCGATCACATGGACCTTGCCCGCACCTTCACCCTCCGAGGGGCCGCTCCTTCATCGCTTCGGCCACCCAGTCCTCGGTGAGCAGGATGCGCGGTGACGACAAGCGCAACATCCGACCACGGCGAGCCAGGGTCTCGTCGCCGGTTACGAAGACGTCGGAGTACGCGGCGTCCTCGAAGTAGATGTTGTCGTAGAGGTCACCCCCATCGGTCGCCTTGCGGCCCTCACCGAAGATCTCGCGGAACCTGGCGACGACGTACCCCCGGGCGAACCATAGACTCACGAAGTCGCGCGGGGCGGGCCAGCGGGTCCCGGCGGCGAACTGGCTGCGCGAGCTGTTTGTGGTGCCGGAGAAGGGAATCGAACCCGGAGAAAGAGCCGGCTCCTGCGGCTATCTCGCTGGATCCGCAGTCTACTGCGCGTAACGCGTCATCGTGATCACCCGTTTCGCGCCATCCTGATCGCTCGTTTCGCGGCATCGTGATCACCCGTTTCGCGGATGGTGATCACCTGTTTCGCGCATCGTGATCACTTTTCCACAGGCCCCCGGTCAGG
>DASXZL010000005.1:0-94600 GCA_036501935.1 Polyangiaceae bacterium
GCCCTTCACCTCCGCCTGGCCGCCGAGCTTTCCCTCGGTGCCGACCTCCTTCGCGACGCGCGTCACCTCCGCCGCGAACGAGTTGAGCTGGTCGACCATCTTGTTGATGACGTCTTTGATCTGAAGAATCTCGCCCTTCACATCGACGGTGATCTTCTGCGTCAGGTCGCCGCTGGCGATCGCGTTCGCGACCTTCGACACGTCACGGAGCTGCACCGTGAGGTTCGACGCCATCGCGTTGACGTTGTCCGTGAGATCCTTCCACGTGCCGAGAACGCCCTTCACGTTCGCCTGGCCGCCGAGCTTTCCCTCGGTGCCCACTTCCTTCGCGACGCGCGTCACCTCCGCCGCGAACGAGTTGAGCTGGTCGACCATCTTGTTGATGACGTCCTTGATCTGGAGAATCTCGCCCTTCACGTCGACGGTGATCTTCTGCGTGAGGTCGCCGCCCGCGATCGCGGTCGCCACCTTCGACAGGTCGCGCCACTGGACGGTGAGGTTCGACGCCATGGCGTTGACGTTGTCCGTGAGGTCCTTCCACGTCCCGTAGACGCCCTTCACGTCGGCCTGCCCACCGAGCTTGCCCTCGGTGCCGACTTCCTTCGCGACGCGCGTCACCTCCGCCGCGAACGAGCGCAGCGTGTCGACCATCGTGTTGATCGTGTTCTTCAGCTCGAAGATCTCGCCGCGCGCGTCGACGCTGATCTTCTGCGAGAGGTCGCCGTTGGCGACCGCCGTCGTCACCTTGGCGATGTTGCGCACCTGCGCCGTGAGGTTCGCCGCGAGGCCGTTGACGTTGTCCGTCAGGTCCTTCCACGTGCCGCTGACGCCCTTCACGTCGGCCTGCCCGCCGAGCTTCCCCTCGTTGCCGACCTCCTTCGCGACGCGCGTCACCTCCGCGGCGAAGGACGACAGCTGATCGACCATGACGTTGATGGTGTTCTTGAGCTCGAGGATCTCGCCCTTGGCGTCGACGGTGATCTTCTGAGAGAGATCGCCCTTGGCGACGGCAGTCGTGACTTTCGCGATCGACCGCACCTGCGCGGTGAGGTTGGCGGCGAGACCGTTCACGTTGTCGGTAAGGTCCTTCCACGTGCCGGACACGCCGCGCACGTCGGCCTGTCCGCCGAGCTTGCCCTCGTTACCGACCTCTTTCGCGACGCGCGTGACCTCCGCGGCGAACGAGTTGAGCTGATCGACCATGCTGTTGACGGTCGTCCCGATGCGGAGAAACTCGCCGCGCACCGGGCGGCCCTCGATCTCGAGCGCCATCTTCTGCGTGAGGTCGCCCCGGGCGACCGCCGTGATGACGCGCGCCACCTCGTTGGTGGGCGCGACGAGGTCGGCGATGAGCTGATTCACGGACGTCATCCCGTCCGCCCACGCGCCCTTGGCGGGGCCGACGGAGGCGCGCTCGTGCATCTTGCCTTCCTGCCCGACGACCTTGCCGACGCGAACGAGCTCGCTCGTCATGTGCTCGTTCATGCCGAGAATGTCGTTGAGGAGCTCGCCCGCACGCGCGAGGATGCTGTCCTTCGGGTAGTCGACTCGGGCCGCGAAATTGCCCTGCTTCACCGCCTTGAGGATCTCGACGAGGCTCTCGATCTCGACACGGCTCGTCGTCGACAAACGGTCCCAGTCCATGACGGAGCTGCGACGCTCGCCGAGCCCGATCTCGCTCGCGTGCGCTTCTCGCTCTGGGCTGTGTCGACCGCTCTTTCCGTGCCGAGCGTCGTTCTCGCCCTTGCCACGCTTCGGCCCCCGGCCGTTGGTGGCTTGCCCAACGATGACTTCTCGATTGGCCATGCGCAATCACTCCGTAGAGGCCGATTAGTCTCCAAGGTATAGCCCGCCCTACGGGCCTCAAAAGGTTGGTAGCCGGTCTCATGTACGATTGGGGAATTTTGCCACACGGCTCGGGTGGACAGCGGGCTGAGGTCACGAAGGCGCCCTCGACGCGACCGTCCGCTGGGCGAGCGCCAGCTTGTTCTTCGCGGCGAGCATCTGCTGGCGGATCCCGTCGGCCTGGCGAACGATCTCCGGCCACGACGCGCTCTTCGCCGCCTCGACCAGCGCCTCGGCCTCTCCCACGACCGCCGCCATCTCGAGCTGGATGCCCGCGAGGCGTTCGAGGATCTCCGCGTCCGGCGCGCCCGCCGATTTGCGCTCGCCGAGCTCCACCGCGAGGCTGTTGACCCGCCCGGCCGACTCGCCCAGCGCGGCGAAGCGCGCGAGCAGCGCGTCGCGGCTCTTGGCCCGCCGCTCGACCTCGTGAGCGACGTCGACGAGCGCCTTCGTGCTCTCCTGCTGCTTCACGCGCGCTCGGTCGATCTCTTCGACCAGCCCGCGCAGGCGCTGCTCGATTCGCGCCTGCTGCTCGACCGACGCGGAGAGCGCCTTGGTCGCGCGCGACATGGAGCGATCGCCGTCGAGCGGTTCGTGCTTCGTTCCGTCGGCGAGGTCGCTCAGCGCGCCGAGCTCCTCGTCGAGGGCGGCGGCGGCAGCCACCAGCGGAGAGATCTCTTTCTTGGACACCCCGGGAGACTAGATCGGCGATTCGACGCGTCTACCAGGATTCGCCGAACGGGCGCGCCTCGACCTCGAAGCTCCACGCGGACGGAGGTTGTCGCGTCAGCCAGTACGCCGTGTCCGCCACGTCGTCGGGCTTGATGAAGAACGAGTCGGGCTTGTCCGGCATGCGCTGGCGAGTACCGGCGAGGTCGACCGCGCCGTCGACGATGATCACCGACACGTGCACCCCGGCGGGCCAGAGGTATCGCGCCATCGCCTCCGCCAGGGACCGCTGCGCGGCCTTGGCGGGTGCGAACGCCGTCGTCCGCGGCACGCCCCTTCGCGACGCGGTGGCCCCGATGAAGACGATGCTCCCCGCCTTCTTGGCCTTCATCGGGCCGACGACCTGCTTCGACACGAGAAACGCACCCAGGGTGTTCACGCGCCACGACGCCTCGAAGTCCGCGGCGCTGACGTCCTCGATGTTCCCCCAGACGCCGGAGCCGGCGTTGTAGACGAGCACGTCGACGTCACCCAGGTCCTTGCGTACCGCCGCGAAGGCCTGCGCCACGGAGCCCGCGTCGCCCACGTCGCACGCGTACGCGCGCGAGCCGGGCAGCCTGGCGGCGAGCTCGCCGGTGAAGTCCGTCTTGCGCGCGAGGAGCGCCACCGCGTAGCCCTCGGCGGCGAACCGGCGGGCGAACGCGGCGCCGTTGCCGGGTCCGACGCCGACGACCGCACAGACCGGCTTGCTCGCGTGGCTCGTTTGGCTCATGCCGCCGTTCCTACCACGTTCGATCTCGATGGCGCTCGCCTCTCACCTTCAGACGGCGGGGCTGCGAGCGCAGCGGCGTCAGCGAGCGGCGCCCTCCGCGACCGTCGCGGCAGGCTCCTCCGCCACGGGTGGCCCGGACGCGCGGAGCCGCCCGTCCCGTTCGAGCGATTCGAGGGGCGGCAGCCCGAGACTATCCGCGATCTCGGTGAGCTCACGCCCGAGGGTCGCCGCGGACGGCCGCTCGGCGGCGGTCTTGGTCAGGCATCTCGAGACGAGGAGGGCCAGGCGATCCGGCAGCGTCGTCGCGAGCGAGCGCGCGTCCGGGGCCTCGGTCAAGAGGTGACTGGCCATCATGGCTCGCGGCGTCGCGCCCTCGAAAGGGTAGTGGCCCGTCAGGAGGAGGAAGAGCAGGATGCCGACGGCATAGACGTCCGCGCGATCCGAGACGCCGCGCTTCGTATCGAACTGCTCGGGCGCCATGTACGCGGGCGTGCCGAGCATGGCCCCGGTGCTCGTCGCGTCGTCGCCGTCCGCGCGCGCGTCCTCGTAGAGCTTCGCGATGCCGAAGTCGAGGAGCTTGAGCCCTGGCGGCGCCTTGGTGAGCATGACGTTGGCGGGCTTGACGTCGCGGTGGACGATTCCCTGGGCGTGCGCCGCGGCGAGCGCGTCGCAGAGGACCGCGGCGAGTCGCGCCACGACCCCCGCGTCCCAGCGGCGCCCCTGGACGCAGCGGCTCTGGAGCGTCTCGCCCTCGACGAGCTCCTGCACCTGGTAGAGCATCCCCTCGTTCGACACGTCCACGTGCAACGTTCGCACGACGGCGGGGTGGGTCACCGTCGCTGCCGAGCGGGCCTCGCGGAGGAAGCGACGAAGCCCGTCGAGCTGCTGGCTCGAGCCTGCCTGCGTCACCTTGATCGCGACGCGCGCCCCGGTGACGCGATCGGTACCGGCGTACACCGCGCCCATGCCGCCCGTGCCGAGGAGCGTTCCGACCTCGAAGCGGTCGCCGAGGAGCGCGCCGACGGGGAGGGCTTCTCCCGCGTCGACCTGCTGCGCGAGCTTGGCGAGCGCGGTGGACAGCTCGGCGGAGCGCTCGCGGACCTGCGTCTGGAGCTGCGCGTTGAGCTTGGCCACCTCGTCGGCGCGGGCCACGATCTCCGAGACTTGCTCGGCGACCCGACGCTCGAGGCTGGCGTTCAGCTGCTCGATGGTGGCGCGCTGCACGAAGTCGCGGCGGCGGCCGAGGTAGAGCATCCACGCGAGAGCGACGCTCACGACGACGATGGACCCTCCGTTCGGCATGCTGCCGAGGCGAGCGCTCGCCGAGGGCTGCATGACGAGCATGATGGACATGAAGCAAGCCGCGGAGAGCGCGTAGAGGACGACCGTCACGCGGGGCGGGAAACAGAGGACGACCGCCGTTCCGAGGCAGTAGCCGATGAAGGGCGTGACGCTGGTCAACGTCAGCTGGTCGACGCCGACGACGACCGCGCCGTGGCCCAGGTAGAGGGCCGCCGTCAGCGGCGCGAGGACGCGCGTCGCCCGGCCCTTCGCGCGGAAGATCGCCACGGCGAGGATGAGGGCGAGCACGAGCGTGACGGCGTGGACCTCGGCGAGCCCCTCGCGCCACCGCAGGATGGCGGGCGCGAGCGCCGCCCGCTGCGCCGCGGACGGCAGGAAGACGACGACGTGGATGGCGTGGACCACGACCATCAGCGGCAGCATCACGCGAAGCCGCCGGCGATTGACCTCGTCGAGCTCGCGCCAGAACGCCGGGACGACGGCGGGTTCGAGGAGGCCCATCACGCGCGCCCCCTCAGGATACACTGGGCGACGCGCCGCTACGGCGGCAGCGGCAGGTCCGCGGCCTCGACGACTCTGCCGCGCCGCACGACGAAGCGCGGGATGGGCGTCCCCACCGGCCGGACGGCGACGTGGTCCCCGTCGGCCGAGACGAGCAACCCGCCGTGGCGCGTCAGGCCGTAGCCGACGGGGTTCTCGTCGCCGCGCTCGTGAAGGAGGCGCACGAGCACGCGGAGCTCGCTCCAACCGTCGTCCTCGGAGTGCGCGTCGACGTGCAGCGGAGCGAGGCCGAGGCAGGGAAAGAGCTCCGCCCTGGCCTCGTCGTCCTCCGGGAAGCGCACCCAGTCGCGGGCGAGCATGAGGGAGCCGGCGCTGATCCCGAACATCGGTTTGCCAGCGCGCCCGAGCGCCACGAGAAAGCCCGCCATGTCCCGGTCGTTCAGGACCTGCATCCCGTGGTCGACGTCGCCGCCCGACATGAACACCAGGTCACACTCCTCGAGCAGCGACCGGGCATCGCTCGCGCTGGCCCGCGGCGACGCCACCTTCGCGAGCCTCATCCGCGCGCTGCTGGCGGCGAGCGCGCCGCGCATCATTGCGAAGAAGCGGGAGTTATCGTCGCTCGCCGCGCCGACGTACGCAACCAGGGGATGGGGCCGTCCGAGCTCTGCGAGCGCGGCCTTGAAGTGACGGCGAAGGGCGAGCATGGCGCCCGGACCGCCACCGACCAGATGGAGCGTCGTGGTCATCTGAGCTGCGAGGGTACCCGATCCCGCGCTACCCACCCCGGAGCGCGAGCATCGAAACCCGGCGTGGACGCTCGCGAGGACTGCAAGAAGGCGGCGGGCGTCGTCGAGCCGGTCATCAACCGTGGCGACTGCGAGGGCAAACGCGACTGCGAGAAGGTCTGCCCGTACCAGGTCTTCGAGGTACGCACGATCGACGACGCCGATTTTCGCGCGCTCTCCTTCTTTGCGCGCCTCAAGGTCCGCGCGCACGGCAAGCTGAGCGCCTACACTCCCCGCGCGGCCGCCTGCCACGGCTGCGGGCTCTGCGTCGAGGCGTGCCCGGAAGACGCCATTCGCCTCACTGCAGCACGCTCACCTGCGCCTTCGTCGTGACGCCCGCCCCCGACCAGCCGGCCGTGATGTTCGGGAAGGACTGCAGCGAGGTCCCCGCGCCGGTCGAGTCGATCTGGATGAGCTGCGCCTCGGTGGAGCTGCCCGACGCGCGCGAGAACGCGTACACGCTGCTTCCCCAAGCGCCCACGCCGAAGAGACGACCGTAGCCGCTGCCCGTACCGAGGCTCTGCTGGAGGAGCGACGTCGACGGGGTCTTGCTCGTGTAGGCCTGCTGCAGCGCTGTGATGTTCACCTCGACGAGGAGGTCGTTGGTCTCCGTGCAGGAAGAAGACGACTTGCACGCACGGACCGTCGCGAGGCCACGAGGCGACCCGTTGAGATCGTAGAAGACGATGTCGCCGGAGAGCTCGTACGTTCCGCCGCCGGGGGCGGCCCCGAAGCTGCCGAGGTTCAGCGGCGCTGCCGAGCCGGCCTGGTCGATGTAATAGAGGTCGCCCTTGCTGTCGCCGGCGATCAGGGATTCGGCGGTCTCGAGCGTGCCCGCCGGGGTGAACCCGAGCGCGTAGAAGCTCGTCGTCGTGCCGAGCTGGGTCGAGGCCGTGAGCGTGACGGTGCCGGTACCGGTCGGAACGGCCGCCTTGTACACGGCGCTCTCCGAGTTGACCCAGACGTCGCCGTTGCCGTCGACCGCGAGGTCCGTGATCGTCGGGGTGCTGCCGCTGCCGTCGCTGAAGGGGCCGATGTCGACGAGCTGATGGCTGGTCGGATCCATCGAGTAGAGCTCGGTGTCGGTATGCGCGTAGATGAGAGGAGGACCGTTGCCGCCGCCGCTGCTGCTGCTGCTGCTGCTGCCCCCGTCGCCGAATGCGCCGCTGCTCGACCCGCCGCTCGAGCTGCTGGTCGAGCTCCCGCCGCTGCTCGTGCTCCCGCTGCTGCTCGATGCGCCGCCGTCTCCGAGGGCGAAGCCCGGGGGGCTCGCGCCTCCGCAGGCCACCGCCGCCACCGCTGCCGCCGTGCCCACAAAGCCGAGGATCCCGATCCGCATCGCCACGCCTCCGCGCTCGCCAATCTGACACGACGTGTCGGGTGAATCACTGCTCGCCTCGGCAAAGTCACCGCCTTGGTGTGATTTTCCACCCGCAACACAGCACGGAGGCCGCCGAGACGCGCCCGTGCCTTCCCTCCTCTCAGGAGCGGCGACCCGCGAGCTTCGTGCCGCTCACGTTGGCGGCGGTGAGGTCGACGTGGGCCGTCTTCGCGCGCCAGGTCTCGACCTGGAAGAGGTTCGCGCCGCGCAGATCGGCCTCGGTCAAGTCGGCGCGCTCGAAGTTCGCCTTCATCAGGTTCGCTCGCGTGCAGCGCGCCCGCTTCAGGCTCGCGCGCCGGAAGGAAGCCTCGGTCGCCGTCGTCTTCGTCAGCGTGGCCTCGTCGAGCTTCGCACGCGGAAAGAGCGCGTGCGGGAGCTTCGCCTCGAGGAAGCTCGCGCCCGTCAGGTCCGATGATTCCCATACGGACTGCGGCGCGTCGATTCCGGCAAAGGACGCGCGGCGAAGCGACGCGCGGTCGGCGCGCGCCCGCGGCATGGCGGCCCCGTCGAAGGCCGCGCCGTCGCCCTTCACGTCGTAGAGGCGCACGTCATCGAGGGTCGCCTTGCGGAGACTCGCCCCCGTGAGCTCAGCCCCCGTGAAGTCGGCGCCCGCGAGCCTCGCGCGATCGAACTTGGCGTCCCCGAGCGCGGCTCCGACCATACTCACGCGCTCCGCCTGCGCCTCGACGAAGCTGGCGCCCGTCGCGTGCACGCCGTCGAGCACCGCACCGCCGAGCCGCCCCTTCTGCAGGACCGCGCGAACGAGGTGAGCCCCGGTGAGATCGGCCCCCTGCAGATGGGCGTCGACGAAGCTCGCCCGGTCCGCCTGGGCGCCGACGAGCACGGCCCCCGCGAGCTTCGCCCGATCGAGCACGGCGTCCTTCAAATTCGCATGGGCGAGGATGGTCCCGGTGAGGTCGGCGCCGGTGAGGTCCGCCCCGTTCAGGTCGACGCCCGTCAGGTCGGCCCCTGCGAGCGAGCCCCCCGTCAAGAGCTTGCCGAGCACCTCGGAGCGGGAAGGCGCTCGAGGCGGGAGCGGCAGCGGAGCGAGGGGACGCGACGCCTGCTTCGGCTCCCCGGGGAACGCCATCGCTCCGACCGGCAGCACCGCGGCGCTCGCCGCGAGCGCGAGGAATCGCTCGCGCGTCTGCTCGAGTGGCCGCGAGGACTCGCCGTGCTCCACGTCGACATAGAGGGCCGCGATGTCGGGCGAGTCGTCGTCCGGCGACGAGTAGAGCCCGCGCCATACCAGCACGACCTTGTCGGCGTCGGTGTCGAACCACGCCGTGTCGAGCCGAAGCAGCACCTCGAAGAAGTCGCCGCCGACCTCCTCGGTCCGCTGGGCAAAGACGCGCGGCCTCGCGCCCGGAAGCTGCCCTTCGACGCCCTTCCCGCCCGGCTTGACGCCGATGAGCGCGAAGCGCTCGTCGCCGCGCAGATACGGCACCTGCTGCTCGGGCGGCGCGGCGTTGAAATGACCCCAGTCGAAGTCCGCCGGAAGGTAGGGCCAGCGCTCCTTCAACCAGCTGGCGTCGTAGGTGCCGCTCCTCGACTTGCGCGCCGGCCACGTGGACGGGACCGGCGCGAAACACGCCGGCGGAGGACGATCGTCCCTCGACTTGATGAGGGTCTCCGGCCGCTCGAGGTTCGGGACGAGGACTCCCGTCTTGAAGCCGCGACCGACGGGGTTCGCCTCCGAGAGCGGGCCTCCGAGCGCGCGCTCCCAGCGAAGGGGCATCTTCTCGAAGCGCGACGGTTTGCCTTCGAAGCCGAAGCCGCCCCAGCTGCGATCGCCGAAGACCGCCACGCGCCGCCGCAGGTTGCCGAGGCGAAGCTCGACGTTGGAGACGCCCACCGTCGGGTCCGAGGGGTAGGCGTGGCCGACGAGCAGCACGTCCGCCGCGGGCTTGAAGACCGCGAAGTCGCTCGCGTAGCGGAAGGTCGACGCCCCTTCGTCCTCGAACGGCACGTCCCCGCTCGGCGGATCTTGCTCGGGCGCCAGCGTCAACGAGCCGTCGGCGCCGAGGAGGTACGTCGCCTTCACGATGACGACGATGGCACTCTCGGGCGGCTTGACCTGCCAAGGGAGCGTCCAGGCGTGGAGCCCCGTCTCGTTCACGATCGGGACGTTGGCCGTCACGCGCTTCGGCAGCGCCGTCTTCTTCTCGCTCTTCGGCGCGAAGACCATCGAGTGCTCGATCTCGAGCTCGATCGAAGCCGACCGCTGGAAGACGCTCGCCCCCTCCGCCGCCGGCGCCGTGGTGCCTGCCGCCGCGGGCGCCGCCATACCTTCCGGCCGCACGGCGGTGCGCCGTTCCCAGCTGGGGGCCGCGTCGAGCTTCGCCAGGGTCGCCGTCACTCGGGCCGAGTCGAGGGCGGCGGCGTCGGCCTCGTCGAGCGCGATCGAGCCGCGCCAGGTGACGGCGCAGCGGAGCATCTCTCCTTCGATCCACAGCGTGTCGGCCTCGAGCGCCGTGGTTCGGCGCGAGCCGCGCAGGTCGAGCGCCGCGTGGGCCTGAACGCCGGGCAGGCGCCAGGTCATGTCGGAGATGGCCGGATGCAGCCCGCTCATCAGGACGGACTCGTCGCCGCGAAGCACGGGGAGCTGTTGATCGACCGGCGCGGAGTTGAAGTACGCATCCATCCCTGCGCCCAGCGTCGGCACGGGACCGGCTAGCACCGCACCACCGAGCGCCTCCTGCCGCGCGAACCAGGACGGCGGCACGGGCCCTAGCCCGGCCGCGCGCTTGGGGTTGTTCGGATCGACGATGCTCGGCAGGCGATGGTCGCCCGCGTCCTCGCCGACACCGATGGGATTCGCACGGGACGCGGCGCCGCCGTAGGCGAGCTCCCAGCGGAGGGGCAGGTACACGAACGGCTGCGGCGGCGTCGGCGTTCCGCTCTTGTCGCGCTCGCGCGACCCGACCGCGAGGAGCTTCTTGTCGAGGATCGTCTTGCCGCCGACCGCCATCGCCAGACGGACGGACCGGTGCGTGACGCGCTCGCCGACCGGCGCGTAGGCGGCGCCGGTGAAGAGGATGTCGACCTTGGGCTTGCGCGGCACATAGTCGGACGCGACGCGGAGGCTCCGCCCCTGGTTCTCCTCGAAATAAAGGTCCCCGAAGAGCGGGTACGGATCGACGGCGCGGGCGCGATGATCGGGGCGGATCTCGAAGGTCCCCTTGGCGATCACCGTGAGCTGCAAGACTCCCGCCGCATCGCGCCACACCAGGGTCCCGACGGACAGGGGGGCCAGTGCGGCGGTCGCGAGAGGCATGGGGCCGCGCGAGGCTACCAAAGATCGTATGCTGCCGTACCATCATGGGAGCACCCGCAAAGAAGGTCCGCCGCCGCGTCGCGTCCCCGCTCGTCGTACGATCGCTCGAACCCGTGGCCTCGCCCCGGGCCGTCCGCACGCCGGGCGGCGCCTCCGCCGAAGTGGACGGCGAGCGCCTCGTCCTGCGCGACGTGCGTGGGGCCATCGTCGTCGTCTACGACGCCGAGCGGGGGACGGCGGAGATCGCAGCACCGAGGGGTGACCTCGTCCTCAGCGCGCCGCAGGGAAAGATCGCTTTGAAGGCCCGTGAAGTGGAGTGCGAGGCCGGGCGCATCGAGCTCCGGGCCGACCGGATCTTCGAGCGCGCGCGCGACATCTACCGCGACGTGGAGGGCCTGCTCCAGACCCGCGCCGAGCGGATGCGCACGCTCGCGACGGGCGCGTACCAGCTCTTCGCGAAGCGCGTGAACGTCCTCGCGGAGGAGGACGCGGCCGTCGACGGCAAGCGGGTGCTCCTGGGTTGAGTGCAGGGGCCCTCTCTCCCGCCCGGCGTCGGCGCCTCGGCGAGCCTCCGCTCAGAGCGCCGCGAGCACCTTCGCCTGCGACGGCGACAGCAGCACGCCCATCGGCGCGTTCGCGCTCGCGCCGTTGTGCGCCGTCGTCGCCGTCAACACGATGACCTTCTGTCCCTGGAAGGCGACCTTGGAGCTCGCCGTCCGGAAGGCGATCTCGCCCATGATCATCCCGGAGACGACGCCCCCCTCGACTCCCGCGTCGTCGCCCTGGCTCATCGGGAGCTTCGAGCCCTGGGTGAGCGCGGGCATGCACATCACGAGGACCTTCGTCGTCGGCTGAACGCCCGTCGGGCACATGCCCATGTTCGGGTACGGGATGGGGACGGTGACGGGTCCCGCGGGCGTCTTGCAAACGTCCGGAAAGGCCAGGCATTGACCATTGGCGAGCGTCGCTACGGGGAGGCCGGGCATCGTCGTCTCCTTGTCATGCGTCCGTGCGGAAATCTTCGCCCTTTGCGCGCTCGGGATCGGTCTTCCGAGCACCGTCGAGCTTTGCCCCGCGCGTTTCGGCGCTGTCCAGCTTCGCTCGATGGAGGTTGGCCCCCGTCAGGTCGGCGTCCGCGAGCTTCGTGAACGCGAGGTCGGCGTGCGACAGATCGGCGTTCGAGAGATCGGCCCCGCGGAGGTCGGCGCCTCGCAGGTCCGCCTTGACGAAGCGTGCGCCGTGGAGCTTCGCTCCGCGGAGATCGGCCTTGCGCAGGTTTGCGCCGTCGAAGGCGGCGAGCTCGAGCTGCGCCCCGGCGAGCGACGCACGCTCGAGGGACGCACCACGGAAGCTTGCCATGCGGAGCGGGACCATCGCCATCTTCGCGTCGTCGAGGTGGGCCCCGTCGGCGCGGAGCTGCGTCGCTTTGACGCCGGCGAAGTTCGCGCCCGAGAGCCGCGCGCGCTCGAGCGACGTGCGCGTGAGATCGCACCCGCGGAGATCCACGCCTTCTCCGGTCGCGTCGGAGAGGAGACATTGCTCGAAGGCCGTGCCTGCGACTTGAACCTTGCCGAGGTCGATCCCCGTGAAGTCAGCGAGATGGAAGCGCGCACGCCGGAGGTCCGCGCCAGGCAGCGTGCGGCATCGGATGCGAGCCCCGCGGAGGTCGGCGTTCTCGAGGGTGGCTCCCGTGAGGTCGACATCGAACATCCGCGTCGCGCGCATCATCGCGCCGCTGAGATCGACCCTGGCCAGCTGTGCGCCGCTGAGATCCACCTTGTCCCAGATCGAGCCGGCGAGGGGCGCGCCCGAGAGCTTGGCTTCCGCGAGATCCACGTTCGAGACGAGCTTTCCCGCGTACGCCCCGGAGAGGAGATCCGCCAGGAGGCCCGCGGCGACGGCCGGCGCGGCGGCGGGAGGAGCGGCGGGTTCGGCCGGCGGCTCAGCCGGAACCAGCGCGAGAGGCGCGGGCATGACCCGCGGGGATCCGAGCGGCGCGGGCGGCGGAGGCTTCGGCTTGGACATCGCCGGCGTCAGCGGCAGAGTCCTCATGAACGCCGGGTTGATCGCCGGCGGCTTGCCGTCCTCGCGCGTCTTCTTCGGGCGCTCGGGCGCCCCCATCTTCGCCCGGAGCAGCTCGCGCGCTTTCTCCGCCTCCTGCGGGGTGATCTGCTGGGTCTTCACGAGCACCGGCGGAGGGGCACCGCCGCCCATCCGGGCGCGAACCATTTCGCGAGCCTTGCGCGCTTCCTCGGGGGAGATCTGCTCCGTCCTCGGCATCGCCGCCGGCTGCGCCTTCGGGACAGGGACTGGCTCGGTCTTCGGGGACGGCTCCGGCTCGGGCACGGGCGCCCGCCGCCGCGCGGCGATCGCCGCCTCGAGCACCGCGCGCGCCATCTCTTGCTCGCCGGGAGGGAGCTGCTGGGTCTTCATGAGGAGCGGGTTGACCGGCGGCTTCTTGGCGGCTGCGGCAGCGGCCTGCGCCGCCAGGACCTTCTGCCGCGCGCCCGCCACCTCGTCGTTGGTGAGGACGTGCGTCTTGCCGAGGGGCGCCTTCGGCGTAGGCCCAGCGCTCTTCGTCGAACCCGCGAGCGGCAGTGTGCCGGTGAGCTTCTTGAGCTTGTCGCTCGAAGCGCGGCGCTTCGGCGCCGGCTTGTCTCCCTCGTCGCTCGGCGGCACGGTCGGAGAGATTATCAGAACCCGTAGACGATGCCGACCTCGGGCCCGAAGCTCGGGATGAATCCGTTCGAGCCGAACGAGCCGTTCATGCGGACGGCCAAGGTGGCCCCCAGGTTCTGGCCGAGGGCCGCCCGGAGGCCGCCGCCGAGCAGGAAGAAGAACGGACCGTTCGTCTGCCACAGGCTGACCGTGCCGCTCTGCCCGTTCGACAGCGTGATGCCCGAATCCGTGTGCGAATCGAACGACGCCACCCCGAGGCCCCCGAAGAGCATCGGAGCGATCGTCTTGGTGATGGCGTTCTCGCCGAACAGGTAGGTCAGGCGCGCGTCCAGGTAGAGGCGCGAGCTGGCGAAGTTCCAGGCGCGCCCGTCGCTGTAGGCGGCCTCGCCGGTGTACTTGAACAAGGTGATGCCGAGACGGCCGCCGACCAGCAGGTTGGCGTTCAGCGCATAGTCGAACGACAGCATCAGGCGGACGTCCCCCCGCTGGAGGCCGCCGTTCGACTTGCCGGCGGACCCGGGGACGAGCGCGTCGTTCTGCAACTGGGCCTGGGGGTCGGTCCGCGGGAAGTGCGGAAAATCGGTCCCGTCCTTGTTCGTGCAGTAGACGTTGGCGCTGTTCGAGGGGAGCGCCGTGTTCGGATCGAGCCGGCAGAGGTCCGACCCCGCCGGCATGGACTGGAAGTCGATGGCGCCCGCCACGCCGATCCAGACGCGCTTGAACGGGCCCTTTTCCTTGTCCTCGTCCTTGCTCGCGTCCCCGTTCTCGTCGCCGCTGTCCCCGGCCGAGTCACCGCTCTTGCTGCACCCGGGGAAGTCCGGCGGGCAATCGGTCGACTCATGGCACGACTTGGGAGGCTTCATGCCCGGCAGGTGAGGCGCTTCGCCGGAGATGTCGTCCTTCACTTCGACGGTGTAGGGGTGACGAGCATCGCCGTTGCTGGCGACCGGCTCCTTCGAGTCGTCGAGCCCCTGGATGTAGTAGCGCAGCGTCCCTTCCTTCACGTCGCCGCAAGGAACGAGGCCGCCCCATCCATCGCCGACCTTCTTCAGGTCGAACCGCTTCCACGACGTCATCCCCGGGCCCTTGTACTTGACGACCACGCGGACGACGCCGTCCGCGCCGCCTTCGACGTAGATGGGCAGGGGGGTGTCGACCTTCTGCTCTGTTGCGGGGGTGTGCGTGAAGTCGCCTCCGGGCTGATCCGCCGAGCCTCCGCCCCCGCCCCCGCCTCCTCCACCGCTTCCGCCCGAGCCGTTGGTGGCTGCCACGAACGCCTTGCGAAGATCCGGCGCGTCGTACGCCGGATTGACCGCGACGTCGGGTTGCAGCTGAGCGGCCGCAGCCCAGTTGCGCGCGGCCTGGTCCTTGTCGCCCTTCCGGAACTGCATCGTTCCGAGGTCGCGGAAGAGCGCGGCGCGCGTGGCGGCGCTGCACTTCTTCTGCCCGCAGGCCTTCATCGCCTTCTCGATGCGAGCGGCGCCCGTCCCGTAGTTCATCGCCAGGTAGTCGCCCTCGGC
Source organism: Polyangiaceae bacterium (assembly GCA_036501935.1). Taxonomy (GTDB): domain Bacteria; phylum Myxococcota_A; class Polyangia; order Polyangiales; family Polyangiaceae; genus Palsa-1150. Next base: position 14,735 of record DASXZL010000005.1, read on the forward strand.
CTTCTTCATGGCGGACCTGGCGGCCCCCTCGGTCCTCGGGTCCGCGAGCGCAGGGGTCGACAGCGTGGAAGCGAGAAGCGCGAAAAACAGTGTCAGGATGGCAGCGCGCACGGTCGCTTCATACACCGGCCTTTGCCGTGCGGGTCCATCTCTTAGAAACAACGGATTTTTCTGCCGTGCCGCGAGCCGCCGCCCGCAGCGCGAAGGAGGCCCGAGCGCCCCGGAGTATCCTCTCTCGCGCATGACCCGGACCGCGCCCGAAGCCGCGATGACGTCCCGCGCGCTCGGCCGCGCCACGCTGGCGCGCCAGATGCTCCTCGCCCGTGACCGCAGGCCGGCGCTCGGCGCGATCGAACGGCTCGCCGCCCTGCAGGCGCAGATGCCACGGACGCCCTTCGTCGCGCTGTGGTCACGCCTGAAAGGCTTTCGCCGCGAGCGGCTGGCACGCCTCCTGGGAGATCATTCGGTCGTCCGCGCGACGACGATGCGAGGAACCCTCCACCTCCTTTCCGCCCGCGACTACGCCGCCATGCGCGCGGCGCTCCAGCCGTCGCTCACGCGCGGGATGCAGGCGATCCTCCGCGACCGGATGAAAGGCTTGGACGTGGACGCTGTCACGACCGAGGCGCGGCGCTTCTTCGGTGACGCGCCTCGGACGTTCACCGAGGTCCGCGACTTCCTCATCGAGCGCTTTCCGAAGGGGGACGAGCGCGCCATGGGATACGCCGTCCGCCTGCATCTTCCGCTCGTCCAGGTCCCTACCGATGACCCCTGGAGCTTCCCCGCCACCGCGAAGTTTGCCCTCGCCGAGCCCTGGCTGGGCGCACCACTGCCCGCGGGAGAAGGGCCGGAGGCGATCGTGCTCAGGTACCTGGCGGCGCTCGGCCCCGCGACGGCTGCCGACGTGCAGTCCTGGACGGGGCTCGCCGACGCGCGCGTGGTGGTGGAGGGGTTGCGGCCGAAGCTCCGCTCCATCCGCGGCGAGCGGGGTGGTGAGCTCTTCGATCTGCCCGACGCGCCGCGACCGCCGGAAGAGACGCCTGCGCCGGCACGCCTGCTCCCGGAGTTCGACAACGTCCTCCTCGGGCACGCCAATCGGAAGCGCTTCGTGGCGGACGAACATCGATCGCGCATCTACCTGCCCGGGTTGCGGGTGGCGGCGACGTTCCTGGTGGACGGTCGGGTGGCGGGGACGTGGACCCTCGCGCGCGCGAAGAACACGGCGTCGCTGGTGCTGGAGCCGTTCGCGGCGATCCCGAAGGCGGCCTCGATCGAGCTCCACGAGGAGGCCGCCGCGCTCCTCCGGTTCGTCGAGCCCGACGCGGCCTCGTTCGACGTCCGTGTCGCCCAGACCGGGGGACGGAAGGCCGGCGCCGCGGGTAGAATCCGCGCGTCATGACCGGTCACGCCGCCTCTACGGTGGACAAGACGCTCGCCGCGACCGACGGCGACGCCGCCCCGCGCCATCTCGGGCTGACGCTCGGCTTCGTACTCGTCGCGTTCGTCGCAATGATCGCCTACTGGGGCATCTGGTTCTTCGTGAACCGCGAGTGGCTCGCGAACAGCGACGCGCCCTCCTACTACGTCTTCGAGAATTCCTTCCCCGCGGCGGACGGCTGGCTCACGGTCGGCTGCGCATTCGCGGCCTGGGCCATCCACAAGCGCAAGGCCAGCGCGCTCTTCTGGCTCCTCGTCGGTGGCAGCTCGAGCATCTACCTCGGCCTGATGGACGTCCTCTTCGACCTGGAGAACGGCATTTACCTGGCACCGAAGGGGGACTGGGGCGGCGTGGCCACCGAGGTGGCCATCAACGTGTACGCGCTCGGCGTGGGCGCGTGGGCGCTGTGGTTCGGCTGGCGGCACCGCCGCTGGTTCATGGCGCGCGCGTGATGGTCACGGCGGCAGACGCGCCGCGTCCTCGGCGGTGTCGACGTCGAGGACACCCTCGGGCCAGTCGACGGCGATGACACCCTCCCCGGCGCGGATCAGCCTCCTGGCCCCGGCCGGACCCCGCAGCTCGAGCAACGCGTCGAACATCGCGCGAGAGAAGAGCGCCGGCACGCCCAGCGTTCCGCCGTAGCGCGAAGCGACGATGCGCGCGCCATTCGCATGCGCTCGCAGGAGGGCGTCGACGTGCGTCGCCGTGAGGGCGGGCTGGTCGCAGACGAGGAGGAGCGCACCGTCGCAGGCCTGGCGGTCGGCCCAAGCCACGCCCCGTCGAACGGACGACGCCATTCCTTCGACCCAGTCTGGATTCACGAGGACGTTCACGGGGAGCCCTTCGAGGCAGGCCTCGACCGCGGGATCGCCTTCGCGGACGACGACCGCGACGCGGTCGCACGCTGACGCGCACACCTCGCTCGCCAGCACCTGGAGCAGCGGCCTCCCGCAGTACGTCAGCAGCTGCTTCGGACGCCCGAGCCGTCGCGACTCGCCAGCAGCCAGGACGACGGCGGCGACCCGCATGCGCTAGACCGCCCGGGCGTGGATCGCGTCCCGCCCCTCGCGAAGCGAGACGCCGCTGCTACCGGTGAGCACGGACTGCACTTCCGAGACGATCGCGAGCGCAATCTCCTGCGGCGTCTCGGCGCCGATCGCGAGCCCGACGGGGCCATGAACGCGCGGGTCCGCCCGCCCGACCCGAAGCTCGTCGAGCATGCGCGCCGTTCGGCGCCGCGGTCCCAGCATGCCGATGTAGACGACGCGCGTCGCCAGAAGCGCGGAGAGGCAGGCCCGGTCCCTCTCGTAGTCGTGCGACATCACGACGACGACGGCACGATCGCTCGCGTCGACGCGCCCCGCGAGCTCTGCGGGGGTCGCCACGAGGATCTCGTCGGCACCCGCGAACCGCTCGCGCGTGGCGAAGTGCGCGGTGGCGTCGCAGACGATGGCCTCCCAGCCCAGCGTCTGGGCCATCGTCACCACGGGGACCACGTCATGCCCGGCGCCGACGATGAACAGGCGGGGTGGCGGCAGGACGACCTCGACCAGCGCCTCCAGCGGACTCGCGGTCGAGCCGCCGTCGATGACGCGGCACTCGCCGGCGCGTAGGACGCGACGACACTCGTCGGCGAGGCTCCGGCGCGTGGCGTCGTCCAGCTCGTCGGACGCGACGGACCCGGTCGCGGTGACAGCCACGCGCGCCCCAAGCCTGGCCGTCCCACCGAAGACGGTGGCCAGCGCTCCCCTCTCCTGAGACTCGGAGCAGCGCGCGAAGAACTCGAAGGCGTCGACGCCGTGGTCCTTCGCCGGCTCGAGCAGCACGTCGATGACTCCTTCGCAGCCCACGCCGAGGCGCCACCCGAGCTCGTCGTGGGACCGCGTGTCGTACGTGACGACGTGGGGGCCGCCGTCTCGCGTCCTCCACCAGCCCCTCGTCAGCACGTCGTGCTCAAGGCATCCGCCGCTGATCGACCCGGTGACCCAACTGTCGCGCGTGACGAGCAATCGCGCACCGGGTCGGCGGTAGGACGAGCCTCTTACACGAACGACGGTCGCGACGAGGAAGGGCTCCGCCTGCCGGCGCAGCCGGCGCGCGGCGAGCGCGATCGACTTCAGCTCGTGCATCGCCGCCTCCGTTCAGAGGAGCTTGTCGAGGGTGATGGGCAGGTCCCGGATGCGCTTGCCCGTCGCGTGGAAGACGGCGTTCGCGATCGCGGCACCGACACCGGTGATGCCGATCTCGCCGATGCCCTTGGCGCCGATCTCGTTCACGTGCGGGTCCTCCTCCGGGACCATGATGACGTCGATCGTCGGGACGTCGGCGTTGACGGGCACGTGGTAGTCGGCGAGATCGCGGGTGACGACGCGCCCCGTGCGCGCGTCCCGCACCGTGTGCTCGAGGAGCGCGAGGCCGAGACCCCACACGAGCCCTCCCAGGAACTGGCTCCGGGCCGTCTTGGCGTTCAGGATCTTCCCCGCTCCGAAGGCCGCCACGATGCGCGAGACCCGCACCTCGCCGAGGTCCTCGTCCACGCGCACCTCGACGAAGTCCGCGCCGAAGGAGTGCGTCGAGAACTTCTTCCGGTCCTTCTTCTCCTTCGTATGGCTCTCGGCGGTGATCTCGGGGTCGCCGGAGCGGCCCACGATGGCCGCATACGGGTCCCTCCGCGATCGGTCTCCGGGAGCCACGAGCGCACCGTCTTCGGCGGTGACCGCGTCCGCGGCGAGACCGTGCAGCGGCGACGCGGGGTCGGCGACGGCGCGTTCCGCGAGCTTCCGGCGCAGATCGAGGCACGCCATCTTCACCGCGGAGCCGGTGCTCGAGGCCGTCTGCGATCCACCGGAGACGGGCGTCTCGGGGAAGGTCGTGTCCCCGAGCTCGAATCGCACGCGCTCGTAGGGCACGGCCAGCGCGTCGGCCGCGATCTGCCCCATGATCGTGTAGGTGCCGGTACCGATGTCCTGGGTGCCCGCCTGGACGAGCACCGTCCCGTCCGGCCGGGCGCGCGCGATGGCCGAAGAAGCGCTCTGCCGGGCCGGGTACGTGGCGGTCGCCATCCCCCATCCGACGAGCGAGCGTCCCTCCCGGAGGGACCTCGGCCGGGGCTCCCGCCGTGACCAGCCGAACCGCTCGGCCGCCTGGCGGTAGCACTCCCGCAGCGACTTGCTCGACCACGGCTTGCCGTCTTCGGGATCGGTCTCCGCGTAGTTGCGCAAGCGGAGCTCCAGCGGATCCATGTGGAGCGCATACGCCAGCTCGTCCATGGCCGATTCGAGCGCGAACGTGCCGGTCGATTCGCCGGGCGCACGCTGGAAGGTCGGCGTCCCCACGTCGAGCCGTACGAGACGATGGGACGTGTCGAGGTTCGGGCACGCGTAGAGCATCCTCGTCTGCACGGCGCTCGGCTCCACGAACTCGTCGAAGCTGGAGGTCTCGCTGACGACCTCGTGCCTGGTCGCGAGGAGCGCGCCGCGCGCGTCTGCGCCGAGGACGACGTGCTGGTGAGTCTTCGGGCGGTGCCCCACCAGATCGAACATCTGCTCGCGGGCGACGACGAGCTTCACGGGACGCCCGAGCACCTTTGCCGCCATCGTCGCGAGGACGACGTGCGACCACGGCGATCCCTTGCAGCCGAAGCCTCCCCCCACGTACTGGTTGATGACGCGCACGTTGTCGGGAGCGAGGTCGAAGACCGTGGCGATCTTCCTTCTCACTCCGAAGATGCCCTGCGTGGCGTCGTAGAGCGTGACGCGGTCGTCACCGTGCCACACGGCGGTCGTCGCGTGAGGCTCCATTGGATTGTGATTCTCGACGGGCGTCGTGTACGTGACGTCGACGGTCGTGTGCGCCCGCGAGAGCGCCGCGGCCACGTCCCCACGGGTCGAGTCGGGGTCCCCCGCGGGCCCTGCCGTCACAGGCCGGTAGGCGCTCCCCAGGTGGTCTTCCAGCAAGGCTGCCGGGGGGCTCGCGTCGTAGCGGACCTCGACCCGCGAGGCCCCGAGCTGCGCGCGCTCGAGCGAGTCGCCGAGGACGAGCGCCACCGGCTGCCCCGAATAGAGGACGCGCGGATCCTGGAGGACCTGCAGGATACGATCGACCGGGCCGACCTTCTTGCCCAAGCCGGGGAGCGACGGGGCGTTGAGGTGCGTGAGAACGAGGAGGACGCCCGGGGCCTGCTCGGCGGCGCGCGCGTCGATCGACGTGATCCGCCCCTTCGCGATCGTGCTCCCGACGATGACCGCGTGGGCCACGTTGGCGACGGGCACCTCCGCGGCGTACGGCGCCCTGCCGGTCACCTTGAGCCGAGCGTCGACGCGCTCGAGCGCCTTCCCCGTGACCGCGTCGCTCATGGGGACGCCTCCGCCTCGACCAGGGCCCGCACCACGGTCCGCCGGGCGAGCTCGATCTTGAAGTCGTTGGCCCCGCGTCCGACGGCCCCGTTCACGGCAGCGGCTCCGGCGCTTCGGTACGTCTCGAGCGTCGTGGGCTTGCCGACGAGCGCCTGCTCCGCCTCGCGGCTGCGCCACGGCTTCGTCGCCACGCCGCCGAGCACCACGCGGGCGTCGCGGACTACCCCGTCGTGCACGTCGAGCGCGACGGCCACCGACGCCAGAGCAAACGCGTACGACGCCCGGTCGCGCACCTTGAGGTAGTGGGACCTGGCCGCGAACGGCGACGCGGGCAGCTCGACGTGCGTGATGAGCTCCCCGGGGTGGAGAACGGTCTCCACCTGGGGCGTGTTTCCGGGCAACGTGTGAAAGCCCTCGACCGGCGTCGACCGTCCCGTCCCGTCGGACATGCGAGACCGCACGACGGCATCGAGGGCGACGAGCGCCACGCACATGTCCGAGGGATGCACCGCGATGCAGTGCTCGCTTCCGCCGAGCACCGCGTGCATCCGGGTGTATCCGCCGATGGCGCTGCACCCGGCTCCCGGCTGGCGCTTGTTGCAGGGCGCCGCGGTGTCGCGAAAATAGGGGCAGCGCGTACGCTGCATCAGGTTGCCGCCGAGCGTGGCCATGTTGCGCAGCTGGGGCGACGCGCCCGACAGGAGCGCCTCGCGGAGCGCGGGATAAGCGCTCGCGACCAGAGGGTGATAGGCGAGGTCGCTGTTCCGGACCATCGCGCCGATGCGCAGACCGCCCCCGGCCGAAGGCTCGACCTCGGCGAGCGGCAGGGCGCCGATGTCCACGAGCCCTTTGGGTCCCATGACGTCGAGCCGCATGAGGTCGATCAACGTGGTCCCGCCGGCGAGGTAGCGGACCTCCGGGTCGTTGCCGCGGGCGAGCGCGCCTTCTTCGTCCGTGGCGCGCGAATACGTGAAGGGGCGCATGGTCAGGTCCCCGTCCGCGCTCGCTGCACCGCGGCGACGATGTTCGTGTAGGCGCCGCAGCGGCAGAGGTTCCCGCTCATCTGCTCTCGCACCTCGTCGTCGGTATGGGCGTGCCCTTCGGCGAGCATCCCGACGGCGCTCATGATCTGCCCCGGCGTGCAGTAGCCGCACTGCAAGGCGTCGAGCGACGCGAAGGCCTGCTGCATGGGATGCAGCTCGTCGCCGTGGGCGAGACCTTCGATCGTCGTCACCTTGGTGCCCTGCGCCGACACGGCCAGCGTGAGGCACGAGCACACGCGACGGCCGTCGACGAGCACGGTGCACGCCCCGCATTGCCCGTGGTCGCAGCCCTTCTTCGTCCCGGTCCGATCGAGTCTCTCGCGAAGCGCGTCGAGCAGAGTGACGCGCGGGTCGAGCCGGAGAGCATGGTCCTCGCCGTTGATGTTGAGCACCACGTCGAGCCCACCCTCCTCGCGTCCTGCGTCGGGCTGAAGGTTCGTCGCTCCGCTTCGTGCGAGCGGTCGTCTACAGCCGGACGCGAGCGCCAGCGCGAACCCTGCCATCAGGCTCGTGACGACCAGCTCGCGGCGGGAGATGGTCGTGGGCTCGGGGGCCGGTACGGCGAGACGACGCGAAGCGAGGCGTCCCGCGGCCGAGAGCGCGTCCAGCAGGGTCCGTTCCGGAGACACGGACTCGTCGGGTTGCTGCGTTCGCGAGAATCGAATGGCCCCGTCGGCGTCGAGGACCAGCACGGTGACGGGCGCCGCGGTGTCGACGGCGCCGGGAACGCCGTAGAGCGCGGCGACCCGCCCGATCTCGACCTCGATATCCGGGCCGGCCGGCGCCCGGCGCTCCATCTCGTCGTCGGGCCGGAAGGACCAGATGCCCGTGTCCGAGTAGACGACGAGCCCGGCGCCGAGACCACGAAGCTCGGCGCGTATGGAGCGAAGCTCCGCGGCGTCCTCCTTGCCGCTCCAGGCCGGCACGAACGCGAGGACCATCGGGCTCGAGTTGCTCATCCGCTGCGGCCCGGCTGCAAGGTGCGCGCCCCATCCCGTAGCTGCCGAGCGCAGGGAACGGCCGATGCCACCTGCGCCGCGCGCATGGCGAAACGCTCCCTTCGTGGCGAAGCGTCACGCCGCTCGTCGCCGAGAATCGTCTCGCTCCCGTTTAACGTCGTGGGCTGGTACCCGCGTTGCAGTGCCCGAGCCGTATGGAAAAGCCCCGTCCCGTCGTCCTCGTCCCCGCCCTGCTCGCCCTTTCGCTGGCGGCCTGCGGCGGGAGCAATCGGTCCGCTCAGTCCGCAAACAACGCGCCTCCCCCGGCCACGACGAGCACCGGCACCTCGGGGGCCCCGACCTCCTCCGACGTCGGCTCCATCGCACCGGAGACGTCCACCACGAGCTCGTCCCTGCCGACGCCCGCACCGACGCCCGCGCCCATGACGCCGAGCCAGATGACGACTCCGGCGCCCGCGGAGGCTCAGGCCCCGAACATCCCGGCCCCGCTGACCGACGCGGAAATTCTGCAGATCACGCACACGGCCAACCAGGGCGAGATCGCTCAGGCCAACCTGGCGGAGCAGAAGAGCAAGAACCCCCGGGTGAAGAAGCTCGCGGCGATGATGCTCAAGGACCACACGGCCGCGGACGCGAAGGGAATGATGATCGCGAAGAAGGACAACCTGACCCCCGCCCCGAGCGCGATCAGCTCGTCGCTCGAGAGCGATGCGCGCAACGCGACGATGATGCTGCGCGCGGAGAACGGCACGGCGTTCGACAAGGACTACGTCGATACGCAGGTGAAGGAACATCAGGCGCTGCTCGACTCGCTCGATCAGAAGCTCTTGCCGAACGCCCAGGACGCCGACGTGAAGGCCTTCCTCACCGACGTGCGAGCGACCGTCGCCATGCACTTGCAACACGCCCAGAATCTGCAGAACAAGTTGATGAAGTAAGGCGGCGCGCGGTCGGGCTATCCTCGCCCGCGTGCCGGACCTCCCCGACGTCACCCGTCTCGCGTCGTTGCCGGCGGAGCGCTGGGGTGGGCTGGGGCGCCGCTTCCGCGACATCGGCTTCACGTCGCGGGCCTGCGCCCCGTTCGCGCAGCTCGGGGCGCTGACGCCCGACCCGCGGTACCCCGCGCTGGCCAGGTGGCACCTCCGTCGGCTCCGGGAACCTTCCGCGCACGCGATGCGCATGATGAGCTTCGGCGACCCGGTGACGGCGGCGGAGGCGGGAGAGGTCCTCGGTGACGTCGCATCGCTCCGAGGACTCATCGACGCGGGGCTTCTCGTCGAGACGGACGAGGGCGTGGTCTCCGCGTTCGTCATGAAGCTGGTCGCGGATCTCTACGTCCTCAGCGACGACCTGAGCGCGGGGGGCGACGCCGTCATGGGCGCGGCGCCCAGCACGAAGACCCTGGCAGGCATCGCCCGCCCGCGAGGTCGCGCCGGCACCGCGCTCGACCTCGGCTGCGGCGCGGGAACGGTCGCGCTCGCCCTCGCGCAGAAGTGCGACCGGGTGGTCGCGACCGACGTCAGCGCGCGGGCCGTGGCGCTCGCGCGAACCAACGCGGCCCTCAACGGGATGGCCAACGTCGAATGCCGCTGCGGCGACCTGTTCGAGCCGGTCGCCGGCGAGTCGTTCGACATCGTCGCGTCGCAGCCCCCCTTCGTTCCGCGTGACGAAGCGACCGGTTCGACGACCTTTCTCTTCGGCGGCCCGCGAGGCGACGAGATCACCATGCGCGTGCTCCGCGGCCTGCGCGGGTCCCTGTCACCGCGCGGGACGGCGTTCCTGCTGGCGGAGTGGCCCATCGTCGATGGAGAGGGCCCGATCGACGAGAAGATCGCCGAGGCGCTGGGGCCTCCGGCCAACGTCGGCATGCTGCACCTCCGCCTGGCGGACGCCAGCGTCGACGAGCACTGCGCACGGTACGGCACGATCGAGCATCCCCTCGGCGACGGGAGCTACGAAGCCGCGGTGATGCGCCGTCGCGACCACTTCGAGAAGATGCGCATCCGCGCGCTTCAGCCGATGGTCAGCATCGTGCGCCAGGACGAGGACAAGCCCGGGTGGATCTCGGTCGTCGACGTGAGCGGCACGACCATGTCGCGCGCGAGGGTCGACGCGATGGTCGCCGTACGGGATCTCGTGACGCGCGGGCACGACGCGGTACGTGCGGCGCGGCTGCGCGTACCCGAGGGTGTCACCGTCCCGGCGGATGGCGTCCTCCGGGAGGTGCACGCATCCGGCAGCGCCGCGGCGCTCGCGGACGATGCGCTGGCGGACGTCGAGCGCGCCCTGCTCGCCGGCCGGCTCGAGATCGTCGACGCCTGACGGCCGCATTTCGGCAGGCCCTCCGGGGGCAGGGGCCCACGCACTGAGACGGACGGCTGCAGCGCGTCTGCCTCACGCGCGTGGGGTGGCGCGCACGCGAGCCCCCGCGAAAAGGCGGGAAGTTCGCATGGTCCGAATCGTGCGGAGGGCCGGTCGCATCGATGCAATCGTCCGCGCTCGAGTCGGCAGTCGTCCCGGAGATCGGCAAGTACCACCTCGTCGCGGAGCTGGCGCGCGGTGGCATGGGAATCGTGCACCTCGCTGCCGCGCAAGGTCCGGGCGGGTTCAACAAGCTGCTCGTCGTGAAGGAGCTGAAGCCCGAGCTGTCGCACGACGAGTGCTACGTCTCGATGTTCCTCGACGAGGCGCGGCTCGCCGCGCGCCTGACGCATCCGAACATCGTGCAGACCATCGAGGTCGGGTCCGAGGGGAGCCGGCACTACATGGTCATGGAGTTCCTCGACGGACGGTCGCTCCATCGCATGATCCGCCGCTTCAAGGACCAGGGCGGCTTCCCCGTCGCGGCACACCTGCGAATCCTCGCCGAGGCGCTCCTCGGCCTCCACTACGCCCACGAGCTTCGTGACTTCGATGGCGAGGCGCTCGGCATCGTCCACCGTGACGTGAGCCCTCTCAACGTCTTCGTCACCTTCGACGGACAGGCCAAGATGGTGGACTTCGGCATCGCGAAGTCCGTCGAGTCGTCGACCGAGACGAAGACGGGCGTCCTCAAGGGGCGCGTCGCGTACATGGCCCCCGAGCAGGCGTGGGGCCACGCCGTGGACCGTCGTGCCGACGTCTATGCCGCGGGGGTCATGCTCTGGGAAGCGGCCGCGGGGCGCCGGCTCTGGCCCGGCATGAACGACGTCGAGATCCTCGCCAGGCTCCTGCGCGAAGGCCCACCGCCGCTCAGCGCCGTTCGCCCGGACGCCCCCGAGGACCTGGAGGCGATCTGCGCGCGGGCCATGGAGAAGCGGCCCGAGGATCGCTATCCGAGCGCGCTCGATCTGCTCGACGACCTCGAGGCGCACCTCGCCGCGCGGGGGGACCGGATGGGCATGCGCGAAGTGGGCGCCCTCGTCGGGCGCGTCTTCGCCGAAGAGCGGCGACGCATGAGCGCGCTCATCGACGAGACGCTCTCCCGGGTGCGTGCCGGCCCGCGTTCGGGCGTGATTCCCACGCTGGAGGTCCACGTCCGTGGGACGCCGAGCGGCGCGCCGGGGCAGCGCGAGGAGCCGAGCCAGGTCTCCGGGCAGCTCGTGCTCACGCCGCTCTTCGACTCGCCCGCTCTCAGCATGGCCCCCGCGACGGCGACCGCGGCGCCGAGCAACGCGCCAGGCACGGGAGAGGCGCCGCCCTGGTGGGCCTCGCGCCGGGCGGCCGCCATCGCGTCGGGCGGGGCCGTGCTCCTGCTGGTCGTCGTGGTCGTCCTCCTCACGGGCTTCCGCGAGAGCGCTCCCACGCAGGCGCCCGACGTCCCCGTCGCCGCCGCCGTTCCGGTCCCGGCGGGGCGGGACATTCCCGACCTCGTCGACGTCGTCGTCCGGGTCTCGCCCTCGTCCGCGCAGATCACCGTCGACGGCTTGCCGGCGCCGACGAACCCCTTCCACGCCCGCTACGGGAAGGACGCGCAGGTGCATCGCGTCCTCGCCTCGGCGGAGGGCTACGACGCCAAGCTCGAGGAGGTCTTCTTCGCCAACGACGTCTCCATCGACATCAGCCTCGATCGACGCGCGGCTCCCCCGCCTCCGAGGTACTACCCGCCGCCCGTCCCCACCCCCCACGGCGGCAAGCGCGCGGGGGCCTCCGCGGCGGGCCCGTCCCCCGCCGCTCCCACGGAAGCGTCGACCAGCGCTCCGACCCCTCCCCCTCGCCTCGACATCGCGCCGACCGGCGGGCGCGCGCCCTTGCGACCGATCATGACCAGCAACCCCTACGGGACCCAATGAGAATGCTCGCCGCAGCCGCCATCCTGTTCGGGTCGGCCCTCCTCGCGTCATCGACCAACGCACGGGGGGACGACGCGTCCAATCGGACGGCCTTCAAGCACTTCCAGCGCGGCGTGGCGCTGTACGGAGAGGCCGACTACCGGGCGGCGCTCGTCGAGTTCAAGCGCGCCTACTCGGTCGCCCCCAACCCGGCGGTGCTCTACAACGTCGGCGAGACGCAGTACCAGCTCCAGGACTACGCCGGCGCTCTCACGACGTTCGAGCATTTCCTGGCGGAGACGGCCCCCGGGGACGGACACCGCGTCGAGGTGGAGAGCGACCTCGAGATCCTGCGCGCCCGCGTGGGCCACATGGCCGTCACCACGGTCCCGCCCGGCGCCGAGGTGAGCATCGACGACCAGCCGATGGGCAAGACTCCGCTCGACCGGAACCTCCTCGTCAGCATCGGACACCGCAAGGTCGTCGCTTCGCTGGCGGGACGCCCCTCCATCACGCGATACGTCGACGTGGCGGCCGACGACACCGTCAGCGTCACGCTCCAGCTCCCCGACGCGCCGGAGCCGGGGCCCGCCGCTACCCCGAAGGTGGACAGCATGTTCCATCCGACCGAGACCAGCTCGCCCTCGCACGGCGCCAGCAACCTTCGCTGGATCGGCTGGACGGCGACCGCTGCGCTCGCGGCGGGCGCGGTCACCGCGGGCCTCCTCGGACTGAGCGAGTCGCGCGATCTCGAAGCGGCACGCGCGAGCTTCCCCGTGTCCAGCCAGACGCTCAGCCACGACGGACAGCTCACGACGACGTACTCCATCGTGGCCGACTCGCTGGGCGCCGCAGCGCTCCTCGTGGGGGGCGTGACGCTTTTCTCCTCCTGGCTGTCCTCTTCCTCGAGCGCGCCGACGCGCGGGAGCACGGGCACGACGCGGATCGTGCTGGGCCCTGCGTCGGCTCGTCTCCAGATGACCTTCTGACCGAACGACGGGAGACCGACGATGCGAAAGAGTGGCAGGCGATGGGCCGGAGTGACCGCGGTCGCGCTGATCATGACGAGCGCGGCGTGCACCGCGCTGCTCGATCACGATGCGACGCAGTGCCATTCGGACTCGGATTGCGCGCATTTCGGGGACCACCCGTACTGCCAGGGGGGCGTCTGCGTCGTGTCGGGCCTGGGGCCCACGAACTGTTTCTACGGCACGCCGCAGCAGCCGCAGGACTTCATGAACCAGTGCTCGACGGCGCAGTGCGTGGCGTTCAACAACTGCCAGCGGCTCGGGCTGTGCGGCACGGATTCGAGCGAGGCGGACGCAGCGCTCGTGCCTCCCCCCGCGCCCGAGGCGGGATCCACCCCCGCGACCGACGACGCGGGAGATGGCGGCATGGTCTTGCCGAGCTGCATGGACCCGAGCAACGGCCGCGGGCAGGTGGTGTACATCACGGGCTCGAGCAACTTTCCCCCGCTGCTCGCCAAGCTCGCGCCGCTCATCATCGCGACGGGCTACACGCCGATCTACCAGGTGACCAACTCGTGCACGGGGGTCCAGACCATCTTCGGCTCGGGCGCGCAGCAGATGATCACCGATCCGGCGCCGGGTCCCAGCGCGAAGTACGCGACCTACTTCGCGGCGGACGGTTCGTCCACGAACTGCACGCTCGGGCCGAACGGCGCCCAGGTCGACATCGGCGAGTCGGACATTTTCTCCACGACCTGCGACGGCTACGGCGCTCCCAGCGGCAGCGTCGGCGAGTTCCTCGGGCCCATCCAGGCCATGGTCTTCGTCGTCCCGGGCAAGTCGATGGAGACGGCCATCACCGCCGAGGCCGCCCGCGAGGTCTTCGGTATGGGCGGCGGCAGCGCGTCGCCGTGGACGAACCCCTCGCTCTACTTCGTGCGCAACGCGAACACGGGCACGCAGCAGCAGATCGGCCACGCGATCGGAGTGCCCGCGAATCAGTTCTGGGGCATCGACCGGGGGACCGCCGCGAACGTGGACGCGTTGATGAAGGTCATCAGCGATCCGACCATCGCCGAGCAGGCCATCGGCATCATCTCGGCCGACTACTACGACGACGACCGGGCGAACCTCATCGCGCTGGCCTTCCAGGCCGAAGGGCAGGACTGCGCCTACCTGCCCGACTCGACCTCCTACAAGAAGGACAAGCAGAACGTGCGCGACGGGCACTACCCGGTGTGGGGACCTCTGCACTTCTTCGCCGCCGTGAACGACGGCGTGCCCACCTCGCCGGGAGCGCAGGCATTTGCCTCGGTGGTGTCGGTGCCCAACATCCCGCAGGCGCTCCTCGACGCGTTCATCGGGGCGAGCCTCGTCCCCTCCTGCGCGATGGCCGTGCAGCGGAGCAGCGAGCTCGGGCCGCTGAGCGCGTACGCGCCCCCCTTCCAGTGCGGGTGCTACTTCGAGGCCAGTCCCGCGGTCAACGGCGCGGCGCCGCCCGGATGCACGACGTGCACCACGGCGAACGACTGCACCGACCCCACCCGGCCCGCGTGCAATCTCGGTTATTGCGAAGTCCAGTGAACACCATCACCACACGTTTTTCGGAGGTCTCATGAAGTCGACGAACCCGATGGCGGACAAGCTGCGCGCGCTGCTCGCGGCACCCCAGGGCATCGAGCTGCCCGGCTGCTACGACGTGCTGAGCGCGATGATCCTCGAACGCGCGGGATTTCCCGCGGTGTTCATGAGCGGCTACGGCATCGCGGCCAGCATGCTCGGCAACCCGGACATCGGGCTCACCAGCCTCGTCGAGACGGCACTGATGACCAAGAACGTCTCCGGCGCCATCCGCGTCCCGCTCGTCGTCGACGCCGACAACGGCTACGGCGACGAGGACAGCGTGGTGCGCACCGTCTACGAGCTGGAGCGCGCCGGGGCGGCGGCCATCATCCTCGAGGATCAGGTCTTCCCCAAGCGCTGCGGACACGCGGCGGGCAAGTCCGTCATCCCGCTCGATCGCTATCTGCGGAAGCTCGACTGCGCGCTCGAGGCGCGGCAGACCTCGATGGTCGTCGTGGCGCGCACCGACGCGACCTCGATGGACGAGGGCATCCTGCGCGCGAAGCGCTTTCACGCCGCAGGCGCGGACGTGACCCTCATCGACGGCCTGCCCTCGGTCGAGGCCCTGCGGCGCATCGGAGAAGAGGTCCCCGGGCACAAGGTGATCAACCTGATCCACGGCGGCAAGACGCCGCTCCTGCCGTCGCAGCAGCTCCACGATCTCGGCTTCAAGATCGTCCTCTATTCGACGCCGGCCCTCTACACGGCGGCTCGCACCATGCTGGAGCTGATGACCAAGCTCGCCGAGACGCGCGAGCTCGGCTCCATCTCCGACGAGAGCATGACCTTCCGCGACTTTCAGGGGCTCATCGAGACCCAGTACTTCCAGCGTCGCGGCTCGGACGGCCTCGCGCGCGTGGCGGCGGGCACCGCGCCCGTGAGCCACATGCGGCTCCAGGCCGTGGCCTTCGAGCCCGAGGAGCGAAAGACGGGCACGGGATCGCGCGGTCGCTGAGCTCGCGGCTCGACTACCGCTCGAGGACGGGGAGACGCACACGCCGGATGGTGCCGAGCGACTCCGGGAGCGGCAGGTGCTGGTTCTTCGCGTAGACCGGATGGCGGCCGCGCGTGCGGTTCCACTCGGCCACCGTCGCCGTCGCCTTCAGCTTCTCGATGACGTTCCGCCACCCGACGCCCGTGTTGTAGGCGCAGAAGCTGATCTCCCCCATCTGCGTGCCGTACGGGATGATGCACATCTCGGTGCGGCGGAAGTCGTAGTTGAAGAGATCCTGGAACCACATGCCGGCGACGAACAGCACGCGCCACTCGAAGTCGCCGGCGTCGCTCTCGAACTCGCCGACGCGCGCGCCCCGGTTTCCCGTCTGGCTGAGAAACTGACGGACGAGATCGACGAACCCGTAGCCCTCGGGCGCCGCGTCGGGGCGGAAGTTCTTGAGCAGCGCGAGCGCCGTCTCGACCAGCGTCAACGCGCGCGGCTGCGCGCCGGCGTCCGTCACGTCCTGCACGTCGAGGAGGAGCTGCTCGAGGTCGAGGAAGGCCGAGAGCGGCACCATCTTCTTCGTCGTCTTGTGGACGA
This sequence comes from Polyangiaceae bacterium, assembly GCA_036501935.1. GTDB lineage: Bacteria > Myxococcota_A > Polyangia > Polyangiales > Polyangiaceae > Palsa-1150. The sequence goes on from DASXZL010000005.1 coordinate 30,908, forward strand.
AGAGCACCGTCCCCATGCCGCAGTTCGGGTGGCAGCCGCACTTGAGGGCGCCCCAGTCGGCCCGGCTTCCCACCAGCGTGTCGGTGAGATCGCTGAACGGCCCCATCGCCGAGAGCGGGAACCAGTCGCGCAGCGGCTCGGTCGCGCCGGTCTGCTTCTTCACGTCGTGCGCGAGGTGCGAGAGCGTGTAGCGCTGCTCGCGGCGGAGCTCGTCGGAGATGTCCTCGTCGCGCCCGGTGAAGCTCACGGGCTGGAAGCTGACGACGGTGATCTTGTCGGCGTTGGCGACCGCAAAGTCGAGGATCGGCCCCACCTCCGCGTCGTTGACGCCGTTCACCACCGTGACGACGAGGACGACGTCGATGCCCGCGGCGTGAAGGTTCTCGATGGCCCGGAGCTTCACGTCGTAGAGGTTGCCGATCTTGCGGTGGGAGTTCGCCTCGTTCGTCACCCCGTCGAACTGGAGGTACGCGAGGCGCAGCCCGGCCTCCTTCGCCTCGCGCGCGAAGGCCGGCTCCTGCGCGAAGCGGATGCCGTTGGTCGCGCACTGCACGCAGAAGTACCCGCGCTCGCGGGCGTACTCGACGGCGCGGAGAAAGTGCGGCGACAGCGTGGGCTCGCCGCCCGAGAACTGCACGCTCATCTGGCGGCGCGGCTGGATGGTCAGCGAGTCGTCGAGGATCTTCTGCACGTCGGACCACTCGAGCTCGTGGACGTAGCCGACCTGGTTGGCGTCCATGAAGCAGGGGTCGCACATCATGTTGCAGCGGTTCGTCAGGTCGACGGTGAGCACGCTGCCGCGCCCGTACTGGATGCTGCTCGTGCCGTGCTCGCGGAGGGGCGTGAGGGGGGCGAGGAAGTCCCGCCCGGGGTAGAGGCGCTCGATCCGGGCGGTGAACGCCGGATCGATGGACAGCACGTCCTCGAAGCGGCCGTGGACGGGGCACGTCTTCTCCATGACGAGGCGACCCCCGTCCTCTCGAATCGACGCCTCGATCTCGCCGGGCTTGCCGTCGACGAGGGAGCGGACGTCGCGTTCTCCCGAGAGCACGGCCGTGCGCACCTCCTTCACGCAGCGAGGGCAGAGCGAGTCCGTGCGCCGCGGCCAGCCGAGCTCGGGCGACGTGCGCTCCCTTCGCTTGAGCAGGGGCGCGGGCGCCCAAGCCGGGTGCGCTGCGGGGCGCTCGAAGGCGCGGTTGTAGCGCTGCACCCAGGGCCACGCGGCGCGCGCCGCATTCGACAGAGCTCCCTCCGCGAGGCGCACGGCGCGGCGAGCTGCGAGCTTCGGCGTGGAGAAGGGCATGCGTTCTCAGAAGTGCCCGAGCATACCGGCCGAGAGCCCGACCTGGAACATCGTCGAGTCCAGCCTCGACGTCGTCGTCGTGGTCGTCGCCATCGTCGTCCCGGTGGGGATGGCCGCGGTCGTGGTCTGCTCTCCGCTGATCGGGATGTCGACCGTGGGCCCGACGGTGAAGCCGAAGTGGGTCCACGGCGAGACGACGAGCATCGCCTCCACGTCGATGGCGAACTCCTGGATCGAGCCCGAACCGTTGCCGACGTTGCTCGTGCTCACGTCGTAGTACTCGACGCCGGCGCGCGGCCAGAAATAGAGCTTGTCGCCGAAGGGGATGACGTACCCGACGCGCGGAGCGACGCCCCAGTAAGTGACCTTGGGCTGGTCCGAGGTCGTCGACGAACCGCCCGCGGGCGAAATGGTCTGGTTCGCCGAGAGGTCCATGTAGAGCCACGTGGAGGCGCCGATGGTGAGGTTACGGACCGGGAGCCAGTCGAAGCTCACCCTCGGCAGGTTGTAGAACGACGAGAAGACGCCGTAGGGGCCGCTGTTCGTCAGGGCCAGGGAGAAGCGCGATTGCGTCTCCGAGCTGCCGTCGCTCGACACCTTGATCGAGTCGTAGCTGAGGAGCGGCAGAAGCCGGTCGGCGCTGACGATGAACCCCCGGTCGCCGAACCGGTGCTTGCCCTCCACTTCGTCCGCGCGGGCCGAGCCCGCCAGCGACGATGTCCCGATCGCGATCCCGACGGCGAGGCCCACGCTCCATACGCGCATTTCGGGTGCGCCCGAGCATGAGCTGTGCCGCAGCCGTGCTTCGGCAACCGACTCGGTGGACGGCGATGGATCTGCCCACTTCGAGGCGCGGCGGCGCCGACGTGCTTGCTGGGGGGCGCGCGTGGCTGGACGCCACACGCGCGCATTCTTGCTCGCTCCATCCCGGGCCGGATTCGGGTGCGATACGATGCCGTCTCGTGGGCGCGTTCGAAGTGACGTTCTGGGGCGCCGCGAGCGCCGCGGTGGCTGCCGGCTTCGCGTTCGCGGGCGCCCGCAGGATGAAGCGCGCGCGTCTCGTCGAGCGGACCCCGACGACGCCGGCCGCGAGCCTGGAAGGGGGCGAGGTCGTCGAGATCAAGGGTCGCGTCGTCGCGGCGGAACAGACCCTCCTGGCGCCAATCTCGAGGAGAGCCGCCGTGTGGATGCACGTGAAGGTCGTGGAAGCCCAGGGCTCGTCCACCTCGACGCTGCTCGACGAGGCCCGCGCCGTCGAGTTTTTCATCGACGACGGGTCGGGACGCATGGCGCGCGCGGTTCCCGAGGCGACCGCCGACGCCGTCTTCGCCCTCGACGCCGAGAAGCGGTGGGACAACGAGGATCAAGGCTCGCGCGAGCACGTCGTCGCGCTCCTCGAGGCGAACGACAAGAAGGGGTTCGAGCTCACGCACCTCTCCTGGACGGAGCGCGCCCTTTACGTCGGAGATCCCGTGTACGTCCTCGGTCGGGCCGAGGCCGGTGTGGGCCCGCCGGTCGTCGCGGGATACCGCACGACGCCGTCGTCGCAGCTCGTGCTCCGCGGGACGAGGGAAGCGCCGCTCACGATCGCGGCGATGACCGAGGAGCAGTACCTCCGGAAGCTGAAGAGCGGGGCGGCGACGTACTTCGGGTGCGCGATGGTCGTGGCGGTGCTCGGCGTCATCGCGACGGTGTTCGCGAGCAGCTGCACCACGGTAGTGGACTGAATTGGAGCCGCGGCTCGGGGGCGGAGCGGGATCGCGCAGGATCGGGGGACGGGCCGGAGGAGCGTCGGGGGGAGGGGTCGGGGGAAAGGGTTGAGGGGGATCGGTTGAGGGAGGGTCAAGGTTTCGGGGGCGGATGAAGGCGCTTCTGTTCGGCGGCGACCTCGTGGCGGATGAGGTCCTCGAGGGAGGTGTCGGCCGTGGAGGCGGGCGGCGAAGAAAGCGAGGCGGCGGAGGTCGCTCGGGGTGAGGGGGCAAGAGCAGGGATGGGGGCGGAAGCAGAAGCGGGCGCGGGTGCGGGGGGAGGAGGAGGAGACGGAGAGGAGGGGGGCTCCGGGGGGGCGGCGACGGAGCGCGCGTGCCGGGTGGCGGGTCTCGCGGGCGCCGAGCGGACGTGGGGGAGGACGCGCGGGAGATCGGCGATGGCGAACGAGGGGGGCGCGGACGGAAGGGCCGGCGAGGGCGCGAGCGTGGGCGCGGACGCGGACGCGGACGCGAGCGTGGGCGCGGGCGTGGGCGGGAGAGTGAGGGCGGGCGGAAGCAGGGGCGTGAGGGCGCGCGCGTGGGTGGCGACGTGGGCCGGGAGCTGCGTCGCGGAGAGAGTCGCGAGGGTCATCGTGGCGAGCCAAGTGACGAAGACGGCGTACCAGCCGATGGGCTGAGGGCGCGCTCGCGTGGCGGGCCACGAGGCGAGCGTCTCGCGCGGCAAGGCGGGCGGGAGTGGGCGAGCGACAGGACGGACCGGCAGGATGGCCGGCAAGGGGAGCGGCGGGGGGACGGCGCGCCGCGTGTGCTGCACGTGCATCGTGTAGAGCGCGTCCAGATCGAAGAAGCCCGAGCTCTGCTCGCCGCGCGGAACGTGCACGCGCGTGACGGGCGGCGTGAGCGACGCCGCCACCTTTCCCGTGAGCTCGCTGTCGGAGTCCTGGCTCGTCATGGGGTCCCGTCGACCGCGTCCCTCGATGGTGCCACGCCGTGGGCGGCTCGTCCGCCACCGTGAATTTTCGCATCGCCGCGGAACGGGAGCCGCTCTGCTTCTTCACGCTGAAGCCTCGGCTGCACGTACACCATCCGTCGGAGCGGCTCCGCTCGGGCCCACTCGGCGACTCCGCGACTCGGCGACCTCGGGCTAAGATGCCGCCCGATGGACGGCGCGGGGGACAGCGGAGCGCCCGACCCGACCGGCCTCGACACTCGCGACGACGACCCACTGCTGCGGGCCATCGCGCGTGCGCCGTCCGTGGACGGCGTCTCGCGCCAGGGCGAGCCTCTCGCCCTGCTCGGCGAGGTCCTCGACGGGAAGTACCGCGTCGACGCGGTGCTGGGCCGCGGAGGGATGGGCGCCGTGTACCGAGCCACGCACGTCGAGACCCGGCGCGAGGTGGCGCTCAAAGTGCTCTTGCCGGAGCTCACCGCGCAGGAGTCGCTGGTCGAGCGGTTTCGGCGCGAGGCGCAGGCGGCGGGGCAGCTTCGCCACCGCAACATCGTCGACGTGACCGACTTCGGCTTCGCGGCGCGCGGCGACGATCGCGTCGCCTACCTCGTGATGGAGCTGGTCCGCGGCGAGACACTCCGCGCGGTGCTGGAGCGCGTCGGGAGGCTCAGCCTCGAGGCGGCCGTGGACATCCTCGACCAGGTGTGCGCGGCGATGAGCGAGGCGCACCGGCTCGGCGTGCTCCACCGCGACCTCAAGCCCGAGAACATCCTGCTCGAGTCGGCCGGGAGCGGACACCGCGTCAAGGTCGTCGACTTCGGGATCGCCAAGCGAACCCCTTTGGCCTCCGTTTCGCACGCGAGCACCGCTCTTCCGCCGTCGGAGCGCGGGACGGTCGACGCGGCTGCCGCGACGGTGCGCGCGGTCGATGGGCATGGATCGGGCATCTCGGCGCGCGCGACCACGCTGGTGGACGGATCGGGGGTGCTCACCCGCCGCGGCTCCTTGCTCGGCACGCCGCTCTACATGTCGCCCGAGCAGTGGCGAGGGGGCGACGTGGACGCGCGCACCGACGTCTACAGCCTCGGCGTCGTCGCCTACGAGATCCTCGCTGGCGAGCCGCCGTTCCTCGGCAAGACGCGGTGGATCGCCCTCGAGCACGCCGAGGACCCGCCGCCCCCGCTCGCCGCGCGGGCCCCCCAGGTGCCGCGGCGACTCACGAGCGTCATCGAGGCGGCGCTGGCGAAGAAGCCGGACGACCGTCCTCCCTCCGTCGCGGCGTTCGCGGCGTCGCTCCACGCGGGCCGTGAGACGACCGCGTCCCTCCTGCGACGGTCTGTCGCCCTCACGTTCAATCACTACGGCGTCCTCAGCCTCTGCTGCGCCGCTGGGTCGCTGCCAACACTCGGGGTCGGGGCGGTCGTCGTCGCGACCTACGTCATGGCGCGCCTGGGTGCCGTCAGCGCGCCGACACCCGTTCTCACCTTGCTGGGCGGGACGGTCGTCCTCGCGCTCTGGTCGATCTTCGTTTCCAACGCCGTGGCGGGGCTGCTCGTTCGGCCGGTGGCGGACCTCCTCGATTCGCGGAGCGTCGGTCGTCGACCGAGCCTCGCCGACGTGGTGAGGACCGCGCTGGGATCGCTCCCCTCGTCGCTCATGCGGAGCTTCGTGTTCCTCCTGATCCTCATGGCATGGATGCTCGCGGTATTCGTGGCCGGTGTCATCGCAGGCATCCTCGGCGCCCGGCCGCTCACGGATCCACTTGCGACCGGGATCGTCGTCGGCGTGACAATGACCGGCCTCGTGATCGCGGTTCTCGTCTGGGCGGCCTTCTCCTCGCTCGTGGGCCCGGTGGTGGCGGTCGAGCGCCCGCGTGGCCTCGCCCCGTTGCGGCGCTCGTTCACGCTCGTCCGCCCGGTGCGGCGCGCAGCGTTTGGAGTGACGCTCTTCTACACGGTGCTGAGTCCGGCCCTCGGCTGGATCCTGGACCGCGCGTTCGTGGGCGGCGCCGCGGCGCCTTCCAGTCCTGCGCCGGGAGCCGTCCTCCCGCCGTACGGCTTTCTCATGGCAACCTTCGGAGGCGCGGCCGGGAGGACGTTGCTGAGCCTACCGATCACGGTCCTCCTGACCCCGTTCACCCTCGTCCCCTTTGCGCTGCTCTACATCCGCGCGCGCGAGGCCGAAGGCAAACCGCTGGACGGCGAGCGGTGACTCGCCCCGCCAACCTCACGTCATCACGTACGCCACGCGCATCGTGGCCGAGATGACGGGCAACCGGGCGTTCGTAGGCCGGCGGCTCTAACCTCCTCGGGACATGAAGACACGCCACGTCCACGTCGCGGCTCTGACGGCGGCAGCGGCTCTGGCCTTCGTCGCGTGCATCGCCGAGCCTCCGAAGCCGGTCGCCGCACCGGTCGCGACGGTGGCGGTCGACGTCGTCGACGCGGCGGCGCCCCCGGTGAGGCCCGTCGAGCATCCAGACGCCGCGAGTCCCGAGGCGAATGCCGGCCCGCGGTGCTTCTCCCTCGGCGTCCGCGAAGGCGAGGCGGCTTCCTCCGACGGAAGCGTCGTCGACACCTCGGCTCATCGGGGCTCGTGGAGCGCGATCGGCTTCGACCGCTGGCGGAGCGCGGTGGAGGGGTACGCGTCGATGGTAGCGCCGGGCAATCAGACCAGTCTGGGGACCGCCGGCGCGCCGTTCGCCTTCTATCTGAGTGGCATGCACAAGCGCGTGCACCCGCTGTTCGCGGACGGGTTCCTCGCGTCCCTCGACGGGCTGCCTTGCACGAGCCCGCTGAACGATCCGAGGCTGGTCACGCGGGTCGAGATCGTCCTCGAGAAGGACGGGCGCATCCAGAAGATGGGCATCTTGAGGTCGAGCGGCCTGACCGCGTTCGACGTCGCCGTGCTCGACTCGTTCTTTCGTGCGCAGCCCTTCGGTCCCGCGCCGGCCCCCATCCTCTCGACCGACGGCCGCGTGTACCTCCACTGGGACTTCCACCGCGACCCGACCCTCTCCTGCTCGACGATCAACGTGCACCCGTTTCTGCTGAACATCCCCGCGGCGCCCTAGCGTCCGCGGCGCGGTCCGGAGCTCAATGGCACGACGTGGCGTTGAACGCGCCCGACAGCGTGGGCGGCGGGGACGCGTCCGACGTCCCGTAGGGCCCGCCGAGGAGGACCGTGAAGGTCCCCGTGATGGCGTGCTCCGAGACGCTGTCGATGGTCACGCTGCCCTGGATGGCCGTGTACAGGGCGTCGCCGCTCGTCGGCGTCGCGATCTGGAGGAAGGCGTTGCTCCCGGGGGCGAGCATGCAGAGATCCGGATCGTCCTCGGCCTCGTCGCCGATGACGTACGTGCCGGGCATGATCGACTGCGTGAGCACCTCGTCGCCCATCGCGGCCTGGATCGTCGCGATCTCGAGGTCGAGCCAGTAGCCCGTGCCGCCGTCGGGGATGGTGCCGTCGGAGCAGAGGAGCGGTGGAAGGCCCTCGGAGGTGAGCAGGATGCTGACCGTGGGGATGACGCCCGAGTCGGGGACGATGCTTCCACCGCAGCCGCCGGTGAGGGACGGTCCCAGCTGCGCCGACCCGACCGGGAAAGCTTGCGGTCCGTTCAACGTCGCCATTCCCGGGCCCGGAATGGACAGGGCGCCGTCTTGCGCCGTTGACCCGCCGTCGGTCGACGTCGCGGAGGCGTCGCCCGGCGCCGCGGGGTTCTTCGACGAGCCTCCACCGCACGCGCCGACGGCGGTCAGAGCCGCGACGGAGCCCGCCACCACGAGAGAGAAGACACCGCGAGCCGTCATGTTCGAGCCCTCCGCCTTCGCCGCCCCCACGCTCCCGCGACGAGCGCGGCGAGCGCCACCGTCCCGAGGCCCGTCGACGAGCCGGGCCCGCCGCCGGCGCTGCTGCAGTGGCACCCGCTCTTCGGGGCCGGCGCGGTCCCTCCGTCGGCCGAGCCGCCGCCGTCCACGGGGGTCGTCGAGACTCCCCCGCCGTCGGCGCCGACTCCTCCGTCGGTCCCTCCGCCGTCGCTCCCTCCTCCGCCGCCGTCGCATGAAGCGCCGCCGCCTCCGCCGCCGTCGGCCTTGGCGGCGAGGTCCTTCTCGATCTCCGTCGCCATGTCGAGCCGCGCCTGCTCGAGCACCGCAGGATCCGACGCGAAGCTCCCCGCGGACGTCACCACCTTGGCGAGCTCGGTCTGCGCGAACGCGCCGTCGCCGAGCGTCGTCAGCAGGTTGAGGTACTCGTAGTCCTGCATGCCTTCGCGCAGCATCTTCATGCGCAGGCTCTCGACGGGAATGTCGTGCGTGCCCCCGATGACGGACGGCTTGCCCGGATAGAAGATGGAGCCGTCGCCGTTGTTGCCGAACTCGTATTGCGTCGTCCACGCGTCCTGCGCCGCCGAGCTCATGGCCTGCGTGGTGTCGTAATAGAGCTCGGCCGACACCTGGAAGTCGAAGTCCATCCACTGCATCATGCGGTTGGAGACGGCCGACTCGTCGATGAACATCGTCGGCCACCCCGGCGTGCCGCCGACGGTCCCCGGGGAGCACGAGCTCGACGGCTCGCACGACTGGTACATCCAGAGGAGCGTGTTCGGGGTCTGCAGGAACGCGTCGTACGCCGCGCGCTGATTGCCGGGATACGGGTCGTTCTGGGAGCCATCCATGTAGTTGATGATCGGCACGAGGATGTCGAGCGACGAGAGGACGTCGTTCTTCTGCGCCGCCTGGATGCTGGTCGTCGTCAGCGTGCGAAACAAGGGATCGCCTGCGTGGACGATCGCGGCGCGCGTCGGGATGTCGGCCCACGCGCAGCCGTTGGGCGGCTCGTCGCAGGTGTAATCGAAGACGCGGTCGAACCAGCCCTTGGTCTTGAAGTGGCTCGCCCACGCGGCGTAGCTCGCGGCCACCTGGTCGCCCGTGTACGTGATGGCGGTGAGCTTCGCGCCCTGGAGCTGGTGCTTGCCGGTCAGCACCGTGCCGTCGAGGAACGGGCCGTAGAGGGTGTCGAAGGTCGTGAAGTCCCCCATGCCGTTGGTGACGGGCGGGGCATAGACGAGGGAGCTGATGCTGATGCGGTGGTTGAGCGCGTCCTCGAAGTAGAGGGCGTTGAGGGCCTCGAGCTGCTGGTCGTCGCAGCTCGGCGCCCCGTACCCGCCGAAGTGACCGACGCAGGGCCCGTCCCAGTCGAAGCCGTAGACGCTGCCGAGCGACGAGGTGGACGGGAGAGAGAAGGCGCGCACCTGGAGGGTGACGGCGAGCGTCACCGGAGTCGCGCCCGACGGGGTGACGGAGACGGTGCCCTGGTAGGCGCCCGGAGCCTGGCCGACGGGGATGAGCACCTCCACCCAGAAGCCCTGCGTCTGCCCGGCGGCGATCGAGGCGGGGAAGGCGTTCCGGGTCTCGCCGTAGAACTCGTCGACCTTGGGGATGAGCGGATCGGGCCACTGCCCGGTGGCTCCCGCGGAGTTCGACGGCGTCGTCACGTCGAGGAAGCCCTCGCGGTAGACCATCGACGCCCCCGACGTGGCGAGCGTCGCGCCGCAGGGTCCGGCGAGATCGCCGAGCGACACGTCGGACACGGTGACGGCGCCGCTGGCCGGAGCGCTGACGGCGACCTGGAAGGCGCAGAACTCGTTCTGCGCGCAGGAGAGGGAGATGCTGCTCTGGGCGGGCGGCGCGGGATCGGTGGGGCGGAGCTTCTGCGTCTCGCGCACGGCGCTGACGGCCGGCGCGGCATTCGCCGTCGACACGAGCCCCCCGAGCGTGAGCGCGACCGTCCCGGACAAGACGACGAGCTTCATCCCTCGAACGTACCCGAAGCCGGGCGCGGGGCCCATGGTGCTAAGAAATCAGCACACTGTGCTTGCTAATTTCTTAGCACCTGACTAACACTCCCTCGCATGCCGAAGCCGACGACGCCGAGCCTCACGCGGCGAGAACGCGAGATCATGGACATCGTCCACAGGCGGGGGCGAGCCACCGCCCACGAGGTGCTCGACGACCTCGCCGACCCGCCCAGCTACTCGGCCGTGCGCGCGCTCCTGCGCCTGCTGGAAGAGCGGGGCCACGTGAAGCACGTGCAGGACGGACAGCGGTACGTCTACACGGCCGCCGTGACGCGGGGCGACGCGCGGAAGAGCGCGCTGGCCCACGTCGTTCGTACCTTCTTTGCGGGCTCGGTCGAGCAGGCGGTCGCCACGCTCGTCGAGTCCTCCCGGTCCAAGCTCTCGCGCGACGAGCTCGATCGGCTGAGCGAGGTCATCGAGCGCGCCAGGAAGGAAGGACGCTGACATGATGATGCAAGGTCTCCTCGCGGGCGCCGTTCGCGTCGCCGTTCTCCTCGGGCTCGCGCTCGCTGCGATGCCTCTCCTGCGGCGGTCGTCGTCGGCGACGCGGCGGCTCGTCCTCGCGCTGACGATGGGCGGGGCCCTGGTCCTGCCGATGGTGTCGGCGATCGTTCCGGCGTGGCACGTCGAAGAGCCGGCGGCCGTGAGCTCGCTGCGCGGCATCGTGACGACCGAGCCGCTCGTCTCGCCGGAGAGGGCCGCGGTGAACCCTTCGAGCGGGGACGCCGCCGCGCACGTCGTCGCGCCCGTCGACCCCCGCGGGTCCTTCGATCCGGCCGGGCTGCTCGTCGGCGTGTGGGCGCTGGGGGCGTTGCTGGTCCTCGCGCGCCTCGTCGTCGGGGTGGTCCGGACGCGCGGGATCGTGCGCCGAGCGGCGCCCGCGCGCGCCTGGACGCTGTCGGCGGCGCGCGCCGAGAGAGCCACCGGGCTGCGCGTCGCCGTGCGGATGACGGGCGAGCTCGACGCGCCCGCCGTCACCGGCGTGCTCGCGCCGGTGGTCCTCGTCCCGCGCGTGTCGGAGTCATGGGGTGACGACCGACGGTGCGCGGTGCTCCTGCACGAGCTGGCGCACGTCCGCCAGAGGGATTGCCTGGCGCTGGTGGTCGCGCAGCTGGCGTGCGCGGTTCACTGGTTCGACCCGCTGGCGTGGCTGGTCGCGCGGCGCCTCCGCGTGGAGCGCGAGCTCGCGGCCGACGACGCGGTGATCGCGGCCGGGACGCGCGCGTCGTCGTACGCGGAGGACCTCGTCTCCATCGCCGAAGCGAGCGCGATGCCGCGAGTCGTCCCGGGAGGCGCGCTCGGAATGGCCGAGCGGTCGCAGCTCGCCGCAAGGGTGTCCGCGATCGTATCGGCCAGCCGGCCGCGTGGGCCCCTCACGCGCGTCCGAGCCGCGTTCCTCGTCGCCTCGCTCACCGCTGTCGTCTTCGTCGTCGCCTGCACCAGCGCCACGCCGATGAAGCCGGACGTCGCAACGCCGGCGCCTTCGCCGCTCGCCGCTCCCGCGCCGGTGGCTCCGGGGTCGACGATCGACACGCACGCGCAGGCCATCGCGGAGGAGGAGCTCGACCGCACGCTCGGAGAGTGGCAAGGGGTCGCGGGCACGATCGTCGTGCTCGATCCGTCGACCGGGGAGATCCTCGCCAACGCGGGACGTGCCCACGGCGCTCCGGCCGACGTCGGCATCCGGAGTGCGTACCTGACGGGCTCCACGATGAAGGCCTTCACGCTGGCGGCGGCGCTCGAGGAAGGCGTCCTGTCGCCCTCGGAGCGCATCGACTGCGAGAACGGCACCTGGACGGAGCAGGGCAAAGTTCTGCACGACAACGCGCCGCACGGCGTGCTGAGCGTCACCGAGATGATGGCCGTCTCGTCGAACATCGGGTTCGGCAAGGTGGCCGACCGGCTCGGGGGCGAACGCCTCCTGCGCTGGCAGCGCGCGTTCCACTTCGGAGTCGCGCCCGCCCTCGACGGGGCCTCCGCCGGAGCCATGCCGGAGCGCATCGAGGACCGCACGTTCGCCGCCGCCATCGCGGGCATCGGCGAGGTCGTGACGGCGAGCCCGCTGCAGGTCGCCGCGGCGTACGGCGTGCTCGCGAACGGGGGCGCCTACGTCCCGCCCACGCTGACGCGTCGGAATGGTCCTGCTCCCCGCGAGGCGATCGTGAAGCCCGAGACGGCCCGCGCCGTCACGGCCATCCTCGAGGCCGCCGTGAACAGCGATCAGTCGACGAGCACGCAGGCGCGCGTCCGCGGTGTGCGCGTCGCGGGGAAGACCGGCACGGCGAGCTGGGAGCTCCCCGGCGGCGGTGAGGGTGTCTACGCGAGCTTCGTCGGCTTCGCCCCGGTCGAGGCGCCGCGCTACGTCATCCTCGTCGGCATGGAGCAGCCTCGCGACGGAGGTGGCGGAGGCCAGGTCGCCGCTCCCGCCTTCGCGCGAGTAGCGCGTCGTCTCCTCGGTCACTAAATGGGCGACCGCGATCCTCGATGGATCTCGGACGGGCGGCGGAGCCGCCGTCAGCACCGAGAGCGTGAGCGAGCGGTGAGCCGCGCCGCTTGCACACGGCACTCCGCGCCGCGAGCTTGGTCGCTCAGCGCTGGCTCACGCTCGCGGTGCTGATGCCGCTGGCGCGGCATCGGGTGGCATCTGATCGACACCGCGCTCGGTCATTTAGCTGCTGCGCCGCGCGCCCGCGGCAGGTGACTAGATCCGCGCCGTGCGCGTCCGGAGGAGGCCGATGATCTCCTCCTCCGAGGGCCGGACCGCGCCGCAGTGCACGTAGCGCTTCGCCAGCCAGTCGTAGCGGCCGAGCATGAGGAAGAGCCACACGAGGAAGAAGTCGAGCTTGTCGAAGACGATGGCCCGCTCTTCCTCGTACTTCCGGATGTTCGTGAGGAAGTCGCCCGGCATCTCGGTCCAGTGGCGCGTCTGCTTGATGTGATGGCCGATGTGGTAGCCGTCGTTGAAGCAGCGCTTGTTGTAGCCGGAGTTGATGCACGTGATGCTGTTCCGGTAGCAGTTCTCCGGCGACGCGGCGTCGATGAAGGCGTGCTGGCCCCAGTTGCCCGCCATCATCGCGAAGCGCGTGATGACGAACGGCAGGATGAAGACGACGAGCGTCGCCCGCCAGCTCACCATGACGAGCGCGACGACCGCCGCGTAAAAGAGAATCTCGCCGCAGAGGCAGCGGATCATCAGCGAGCGTCGCTTGTGCCTCGCGAGGTAGACGCAGAGCTCGGGCAGCGCGCCGAAGAAGAAGCGGAGGAAGTAGTGCGCGAAGCCGAGCACGCTGTCGCGCTGGTACTTCATCGTGCAGCTGAGGTCGTCCTCGAGGTTGTTCTCGGGGTGGTGCATCCCCACGTGGTGGGCGAAGTACGTCTCCGGCGACTCGCCGAAGAAGGGGCCGAGCACCCACGGGATGTACTGGTTCATCCAGCTCCACGGGCGCTTGAAGAGGCGGCGGTGGCTGGTGTTGTGGAGCATGAGCACGAACGGGCCCATGAAGTAGATGACGAGCGCGAGGTGCGCCGCCGCGAGCCACCAGCGAAACTGGCCCGGCACGAAGAGCAAGGCGCCGGTCGGGATCACCGTCGCCGACGTCAGTGCCATCAGCTTGAGGAACGGGACGTCACGCCGATCGTGGATGAAGCCCTCGGCCACGCGCTCGACGCGGCTCTCCGTAGACGGGGGGCTGTACGTCGGATCGCTGATGGCGAGCTGCATGAGGCCGGTATCTACGCTGAAAGGAGCCGCGACGCGAGCATCGAGACGGTGACGCGGGTGTGAATCGCAGCCACAGTCCAGGTGAACAGGTCAGCCCGCGATGCGGGTCAGCCGCGCTCGATCGGTTTTCCGGCCCTCTCCCAGCCGGCGATGCCGGCGGGCATGATGAACACGTTCGTGTAGCCGAGCTTCTCCGCCGCGACCGCGGCGGTATGGCAAGCGTGTCAAAGCTCGCTGGCGCAGTAAAAGACGAGCGTCGCTCCCTTGTCCGCGGGGAGGTCGGCCGCCGTCACGCGGTCGTAGTCCAGCCAGTGCGCGCCGGGAACGTGGCTCTTCGCGTAGCGGTCCCTCGGGTTGTTGTCGTAGACGAAGGTCTTGCCGTCGTTGGCGGCGATGCGCGCGGCGACCTCGTCGACCGTGAGCGCATGGAGCTCGGCCGACGGCGACGACGCGCGCGAGCAGCCCATGACGCCCGCGAGGACGAAGGCGGCCGCGACGAGGAACGAGAGGGCGAGCTGCGTGCTCTTCGACACCATGCGACCAATGTAGCCCAGGTCGGGGACGCGCGCGTACCGCCGCTCGCGTACCCTGCGTCGCGTGCTCAGCCCGCCGCGCCGGCCGGACCGCCTCTTCGCCGCGACCGTCGTCGCCGCGTACCTCCCGGTGGCCCTCTTCGCCATCGCCCACCACGAGATGTGGCGCGACGAGCTCCATTGCTGGCTGGTCGCGCGCGACAGCCCCTTTCCGTGGGACGTCGTGCACAACCGCGCCTACGACGGGCAGCCTCCTCTCTGGTACCTCCTCCTCTGGCTCCTCCAGCGCGTGACGCGCGACCCGCGCGCGATGCAGGCGATGCACGTGCTGCTCGCGACCGGCGTCGTCTGGGTCTTCGCGAGCCGCGCCCCTTTCGGGCGACCGCTGCGCGCGCTCTTTCCGTTCGGGTACTTCCTCGCGTACGAGTACGTCGCCCTCAGCCGCTGCTACGGCCTGGCGCTGCTCCTGGCGCTCTTGCTCTGCGACCACCACCCGCGCCGCTTCGTGCGGCCGGCGCGGACGGCGCTCCTGCTCGCGGCGCTGGCCCTCACGACGACTGTGTCGACGGTGGTCGCCGTGGCGTACACGGGGGTGCTCTCGCTCGAGTGGCTGGCCCTTTTGCGACGACGCGATCCCCTCGCACGACGCGCGTGGATCCCCGTCGCCGCCGGCGCCGCCGCGTTCGTCGCGGCCGCGATGTGCGCGTGGCCACCGGCCGACTCCACGGTGGCCCACGTGAGCTGGCCGCGCGAGATGCCCGACGACTTCGCGCCGACGCGCCTTATCGTCGCGATGGTGCCGATCCCGCGGCCCTACTTCTATTTCTGGAACTCGAACGCGCTCCTCGAGCTCGAGCCGTTCCGCCGGGTCGCGGTCCCGGTGGCGCTGGTGATGGCGGCGTGGCTCGTCTTCGTCCTGTCACGCCGGCGCGAGGCGGCGCTGCTGTTCGGCGCGGCGATGCTCGGGCTGATGGGGCTCTTCGGCCTCGTTTACGGAGGCGACGTGCGGCACCACGGGTTTCTCTTCGTGGCGTTCCTGATGGGCGCGTGGCTCGCGATGCAGGCGCGCGAGACGCCGGGGACGCCCGGGACGCCGGAGGCGCCGGGGCCGCAGGCACGGTGGCGTCGACTCCGGGACGCCGCGCTCGTGCCGACGCTGGCGGTCGTGCTGCTGGCCCACGTCGCGGGGACGCCGATCGCGCTCGCCTACGAGTACGCCAAGGTCTTCTCCTCGGGGGGCCGCGCGGCGGACGTCCTCCGCGCGCAGGGCCTCGACAGGGCGCTCTTCGTCGCGGAGGTCGACTACCCGGCGACGGCCATCCTCGGGCAGCTCGGCGGCGACGCGTCCGCCTACAGCCCGCGCACGCAGCACACCTTCTCCTTCGTCAAGTGGACCCGCTCTCGGGCCTGGGATCCCACCGACCAGGACACGCTCCGCTACGCCGCCGCCCTCGGCGCCTCGCGCGGCGAGGACGCCGTCCTCCTCATGAACCGGCCGCTCTTGCCCGAGCTCATCGACGGCCGCGCCGTCGTGCGCATCGCGGAGCTCTACGACTCGATGATCCAGGAGGAGAACTTCTACATCTACCGGGTGGCCCGGAATACGGATGGGGCGGCCGGCGTCCAAGGGGGGACGGACTGACGACGTCCGAGGGTCCGGAGCGTGGCGATGCGTCGAGCGGTTCTGGCCTTCTCGTTCGTGGTCGCGGCCTGCGACGCGCCGCCCGCCGCGACCCCTGCCCCGACGCCGTCCTCCACGCCGGCGGCTCCGCGCTCCCCTGCCCTCGTCGTGGGCAGCGGTCCTGTGGACCCGACGGCCCCGGTCCCGTCGAAGCGCCCCGGAGCCTTCGCGAACGACGACCCCACGGACGATCTCGTCGTCGGCCCTCCCGACGCGCTCGACGACTGCGACGAGCAGCTCGCGAAGGCGGGCGTCGACTCGCGGGTCGCGACCCTCCCCGTCCACACCGTCCCGACCTCGCATCGCGGGAGCAAGATCCTGTGCGGCGCCCCGCAGGTCGTCGTCTACGTCCACGGACCCGGCGGCATCACGTACAGCCCGTCGCCGCTGCTCACGTGCCCGATGGCCCTCGCGCTGGCGTCGTTCGAGAAGGTCCTCCAGGAAGAGGCCGCGCGCACGTTCCATTCTTCCGTCGTGCGCATCGACCAGCTCGGGACCTACAGCTGCCGCGAGATCGTCGCGTACCCGGGCTGGATCAGCGAGCACAGCTACGCCAACGCCATCGACCTCGCGCGCTTCACCTTGAAGAACGGCGTGACCGTCGACGTGCAGCGCGACTTCGACCTGGGCGCCGACGCCCCGAAGCGGCCCGCGGGGGCGTTTCTCCGCGCCGTCTCGCAGCGGGCCTACGACGAGGACATCTTCTCGCACGTGCTGACGCCGTTCTTCAACGTGGCGCACCGCAACCACTTCCACCTCGACCTCGCGCGCTACCGGGGCGACGGCACGCGACCCGAGACGTAGGCGCCGGCGAGGGTCGCCTACTGCACGCGGGTCGTCCCCGTGGAGACCGAGCCGCCGATCCACTGGAAGTGATCGAGCAGGACGCTCGAGTCGAGGAGCCCGTCGCCCGCGTCCCAGACCATGAGGTCGAGGGTGAACTGCTCGCCGGGCTGGATCGACGCGGTCGTCGTCAGCCATCCGGTCGAGCCGCCGAGCGTCGCCTGCACGTTGCCGCTGGCGCACTGGGTGTCGAAGGTGTCGCCGAAGCCGGTGCCGTCGAGCTCCGAGGGACCGGCCGAGCACGAGGCCTGCGAGAGCGGCGGGTCCGCGTTCTCTCCGTTGGAGCGGAGGCAGCCGACGGGCGCGCCGGGCGTGCACCGGTTGAAGAAGTCGATGTTGACGGCGACGGGGTTGTCGTTCGAGTCGAACGAGATGTTGCCCGTCGTCGCCGACGAGGTGAGGTACGCGACGAAGGCGTCGTTGAAGTTGGAGCAGACGTAGTTGGGCCACTCGCTCGAGTAGAAGTCGAAGTCGAACGAGAAGCCGGTGGCGTCGGGCGGAGCCTTCAGGACGAGCTTCACGTCGATCATGTCGTTGACGAGGTTGTCCTGCGGGCAGCCCTGCGCGGCCTTCGGGAAGCCCGGGGGCGCTTGCCCCGTCGGGTAGTTCATTCCGTCGCGGGGGCCGCCGCCGCTGGCGACGAAGTCGGAATTCTGGCCTTCGTTGTCGCCGATCGAGTCGTCGTAGTTGCGTGCGTAGCCGGAGCTGAGGACGCCGATGCGCGCGCCCTCGCGCGGCACGATGGCGCTCCCGAACTGCGGCACGAGGCCGGACTGGCCGTCGGCGGGGAGGGACGTGGAGCCGAAGGCGTTCGAGTACGTGGCGCTGACGAGGCCCCAGCCGCCCGTCGAGGCCTCCGTGCAGATCCCCATGGCCTTGGCGAACGACTCGGCGTGGTTGTCGTCGATCGCGAGGCCGGGATCGCACGATGGGGTCACGTCGACCGGGCCGGTCGCGCCCGTGGCGCCGCCGCTGCTGCTGCCGCTGCTGCCGCTCCCGAAGGTCCCGGGGCTCGATCCGGAGCCCGAGCCCGAGGCGCCCTCGTTCCCGGAGCCGCCGCTGCTGCTCGCGCCGCCCGGTTCCCCGCCGAAGCCGGTGGGCTCGGCGGCACCGGAGCAGGCCGCGAGGACGGCGCCGGCGGCGAGGATGGAGAGGACGGGAGCGAGGCGGAGGCGGTGGGGGTGCATGGCGCTCCTCCAGCGCAAGGCCCGTTCCAGCGATCGCGGTGGCCGCGGAGACGCGCTCGCGGGGATGGAACCGCGGGGTTGCGTCGCGTCGTCCAGCGGCGGCGAAAACGTCCGCCCGCAGCCCGAGGGTCGTTCGGGGGTCGTCGGTTCGGCACCGAACCGCGTCGATCCAGCCTTTGGGGTCCCTCGGCTTTCGCCTCGGGATGACAGCAAAGGGGGAGGGCTACTTGCGGGCGCGGGACTTGAGGCGCTGGAAGTAGCGCTTGGCGATGCCCGAGGCGGTCGCGGCCTTGGTGACGCTGCCGTCGTGGCGCGCGAGGACGCGGTCGATGTAACGGCGCTCGAACTCCTCGACCATCCGCTGCCGCGCCTCGACGAGCGACAGATCCTGCGCCAGGAGATCCGCGAGGAACGCGTCGGCCCCCGCGTCGCCCGTGGGCGCCGCACCTCCGCTCGACTCGCGGGCCGCCTCGCGCCGCTCGGACGACGGACCGCCCTCGGCCAGCTCACCGAGCGCGAGGCGCCGGGCCACCGTGTTGCGGAGCTCGCGGACGTTGCCGGGCCACGCGTAGTCCTGCCAGCGGAGCAAGAGGTCGCCCGGCAGCGCGTTCTCGTCGCCTCCGAGGGCCCGCCAGAAGTGCCGCGCCAGCACCGGCACGTCCCCCGCGCGACGGCGCAGGGGCGGCAGCTCGATGCGCGCGACGGCGAGGCGGTGGAAGAGGTCGTCGCGGAAGCGCCCCGCCTGGACCTCGTGGTCCAGATCCCGCCGCGTCGCCGCGAGCACGCGCACGTCGACCTTGATGGGCCGGTCCCCGCCGACGCGGCGCACCTCGCTCCGCTCGATCGCGCGCAGGAGCTTCGGCTGGAGCGACAGCTCGAGATCGCCGATCTCGTCGATGAGCAGCGTGCCGCCGTGCGCCTGCTCGAAGACGCCCTTTCGCTGCCCGACGGCGCCCGTGAAGGCGCCCCGCTCGTGCCCGAAGAGCTCCGACTCGACGAGGTTCGACGGCACCGCCGTGCAGTCGAAGACGACGAACGGCCCCGCCGCGCGCGGCCCCTCCTCGTGCAGCGCCTCGGCGAGCACCTCCTTGCCCGTGCCGGTCTCGCCCTCGATGACGACGGTGACCGAGGACTTGGCGAGCCGATCGCAGAGCGGGTAGAGGCGGCGCATCTCGGTGCTCGCGCCGGCCATCGCCCCGAAGCTCGTCTGCACGGGCAGCGTGCTCGCCGTCGCCACGGGCGCGTCGCCCACCTGGATGGCCGTCGACCCGAGGCGCAGGATCTCGCCGCCGCGGAGGAACACCTCGACGATGGCGACGCCGTCGACGAAGGTCCCGTTGGTGGAGCCGACGTCGGTGACGCGAAGGCGGCGCCCGCTCGGCTCGAGGGCCAGGTGGCGTCGCGACACCTCGCGGTCGCCGAGGCGCAGCTCGCACGCCGGGCCCGTCCCGACGAGGACACGCGAGGGATGCGAGCCCGCGAGGGTGAAGGTCGCCCCGCGATCGGGCCCCTCGACGACGGTCAGGACGAAGTCGATCGAGGCGTCGGTCGGCTGGAAGCGCGGTCGACCGAGCGTCGCCGGCTCGGTCGGGTCCCCCGGAGGGTTGGACCGCATGGCCGAGAGGGTACCACGCGGGTCGATGTCAGGCCGGAACCCAGTAGGGCGCGTCGGTGTTCATGGGAGTCCCCCAGAGCAAGGGCCCGGCCACGCGCGGCCCGCGAGGAAACACCGAGAAAACAGGCTTTCCAGCGCCCGCGCGGGGATGACCCGCGAGGTCACCGTGACCTCGGAGGTCACCCTCGAGTCTCCGGCTCCGGGCGACGCGAGACGCGTGGTAAATTGGGCGCGCAGGCCCACCGTGGGAGCCCCCTCCGCCTCCTCCAGGACCTCGACGCCCGACCGCGTCGGGCCCTACGAGATCCTCCTCCCGATCGCCAGCGGCGGCATGGCCACGGTGTACCTCGCGCGCGCGACGGGCGTGCCCGGGATGCCGGCGGAGGTCGCCCTCAAGCTCACGCACGCGCACCTCCGCACGAGCGCCGAGTTCGCCAACGGCCTGCTCGAGGAGGGCAAGCTCGCCGCGCGCATCCGCCACCCCAACGTCGTCTCCGTCCTCGACGTGGGCGACGATCCGCACGGCGTCTACCTCGTCATGGAGTACGTCGACGGCGACACCCTCGCCGGCGTCACGCGCGGCGCGGGCGCGATGCCCGTCGCGATGGGCGCGCGCCTCCTCGTCGACGCGCTCGCGGGCCTCCACGCGGCGCACGAGCTCTGCGACGAGGGCGGCGCGCCGGCGGGCGTCGTGCACCGCGACTTCACGCCGCAGAACATCCTCGTCGGCGCGGACGGCGTCGCGCGCCTCGCCGACTTCGGCATCGCCAAGGCCGCGACGCGCGTCGGCTACACCCGCACCGGCATCGTGAAGGGCAAGATCGCGTACATGTCGCCCGAGCAGGCGCACGGCAAGCCGCTCGACCGGCGCTGCGACGTGTGGGCGGCGGGCGTCGTCGCGTGGGAGATCTTCGCCGGGCGGCGCATGCACGCGCACGACGACGACGTCGCGACGCTGCTCAAGGTGGCGACGCTCCCGCCGCCGCTGCTCCGCTCGGTCGCACCCCACGTGCCCGAGGCGGTGGAGGCCGCCGTCGCGGCCGCGCTGGAGATGGACGTCGAGCGCCGCGTCGCGACCGCCGAGGAGCTCGCGGCGAGGCTCGCCGACGCGTGCCGCGCGACCCTCGGCCTCGCGGAGCTCGACGCGATCGCGCGCTGGATGGGCGGGCACGTGAAGCCGCGCGTCTCGGGCCAGCGCCTCCAGGCAGCGCGGTCGCGCGCGATCCGCGCGGACTACGTGAGGACGCGCGTCGAGACGCCCGCCGCGGGCGGGGCCCACTCGGCCGCGACGAAGACCGTGCCTTCGGGGGAGACCGAGGAGATCTCCGTGCACACGGCGACGGCGGAGCCCCTGGCCGCGGCGACGGTGCTGATTCCCACGGTCGCCGCCGAGCCGGGGACGCTGCAGCTCACCGACGGCGTGTCGGTAGTGACGCGCGGCTGGAAGACGGCGCGCTCGGTCGCCGTGGCGCGGCGCGGGCGCGTCGCGGGGGCGGTGGCGGCGGCGGTGGTCCTCGCGTCGCTCGTCGTCTGGCGCGTGTCGGCGAGCGGCGACAAGACCGACGCGCGCCCGCCGCCGGCCACGAGCGCGGCCCTCGAAGGGGCGCTCCTCGCGCCTTCGGCCGGCGCGGGCAGCCCGCCTGCCGCGAGCCCCGCGAGGACGCTCCGCCTTCGCGCCAACGCCGTCATCGCCTCGGTGCGCGTCGACGACCGCAGCGTGCCGCTCACGCGCGCCGGCACCACCGTCGAGATCCGTCTCGCCGAGCCCGGGCAGACGTCGGCGCTCACCATCGACGCCGTCGCCACCGACGGCCGCCGCGCCGCGGTCGTCGTGCCCGCGGACGCGACCGAGGTGAGCCTGGAGTTCCCGGCGCGCGGGGCGCTCCCCTTCCCTGTTCGCCCCGCCGCTGCGCGCCCGCCCGCCGCGGCCCCTCCCGCGGCCGCACCCGCCGCGCCGCTCGCGCCGAGCCCGTACTAGGGAAGCGCCGTCGAGATAGGATGGATGGGCCGCAGAGCCGCTGAGACGCAGAGAGGAATTTCTTTGTTCGACGACCGACCGCTCTCTGCTCTGACGGCGGCCGTGGCGGTCGCGGCGACTCTCTGGAGCGCGGGCGCGCGCGCCGAGGACCCGAAGGCGCAGGCGGCGCGGAGCTTTCACGCCGGCTCCGAGGCGTATGCGCACGGGGAGTTTCCCGCCGCGGCGAGGGCGTTCGACGAGGCCTACCGCATCGCCCCGCGCGGCGCGGCGGCCTACAACGCGGGGCTCGCGTGGGAACGCGCGCAGGACCGGCGCCGCGCGGCCGATGATTACACGCGGGCCCTCGAGGCGAGCGATCTCGGGGCGGCGGAGCGCGCGGACGCGACGGGGCGGCTGCGGGCGCTCGAGGGGACGCTCGGGCAGTTGACGATCACCGCGCCCGCCGGCACCCGTCTCGCGCTCGACGACGCCGAGCTCCCCGCGGGGACCACGAGCGCGCACGTCGAGCCGGGCCCGCACGTGCTTCGCGTCGACTACCCCGGGGGCAAGGGCGAGGTGCGCACGGTCGTCGCGCGCGCGGGCGTCGAGCAATCGTTGAAGCTCGGGGAGGCGGCGACGGCGACGGCGAGCGCGGAGCCCGTCGCCGGCGGGCCGGCCAGCGAGCCTGCCCCCGCCACGGAGGAGTCGGCGCCTCCGCCGCACCACGAGCCGGGGGCGCACGCGTCGTCTTCGCCGGACCGCACCGCCGTGTGGCTCACGTTCGGCGGCGCCGCCGTCTCCGCCGGGGTGGCGGTGACGCTCTATGCGCTGGGGGTGACAGCGCGAAACCAGTTCGTGAGCGGCGGCGAGATGAGCTCCTCGGAGCACAGTCAGGCCGTGGGGCTTCGCACGGGGACGTGGGTGGCGTGGAGCGTCGCCGGCGCTCTGGCCGTGACGGGGGTCGTCCTCTACCTCGCGTCGTCCGAGCCCTCCTCCACGTCGCAGCGCGCCGCGTCGCCGACGGTCGCGCTCGATTCGCGGGGCGTGACCGTGCGCGTCCCCTTCTAGCCACCCCCGTCGCGCTACACTGCTCGCATGCGGACGGCACCCGTCCTCGCTGCGGCCCTCTTCGTCGCCGGCTCGGGGTGCACGTATTCCATCCCCGGGCTCGCGCCGGGCGGCTCCGACGGCGGCGTCTCGACCCTCGAGGCCTCGGCCGAAACGTCGACCGGCGGCGACGACGACGGCGAGTCCCCCGCGGACACGGGCGGCGGCCCGACGGGCGACGCCAGCACGCACATGGACGCGAGCGGCGGGTGCACCGTCGCCTGCCCGTGCGCGCACGACTCGGATTGCACCACGGCGAAGGGCGCCGAGGGCATCTGCGCGCAGTCGGCCGACGTCGGGGGCGATCTCGGGCACACCGGCTTCTGCTCGCAGCCGTGCTGCACCTCGGCCAACTGCGATCCCGGGACCGTGTGCTTCGCGAGCGGCGCCGGCGGGAGCTACTGCGTCGATCCGGCGTGGCTCGGTCGCTCGTCGACGCTCGGGGGCGACATCGGGGGCGCGACGTGCACCGGGAACGCGCAGTGCCGCTCGGGGCTGTGCACCTCGGGAAAGTGCGCCGACACGTGCTGCTCCTTCGCCGACTCGAGCGCGGAGTGCGCGAGCGGGACGCAGTGCGCGTTCGGCGCGTTCCCTGGGACGAGCCCCGACATCCACTTTGCGGCGCGGTGCGCCCTTCCGGGCGGCGCGCAGACGGCGGGCTCCAACTGCTCGGACAGCAGCCAGTGCGCGGGGGGGCTCTGCTACACGAACACGGGAATGGGAGTGCCCCCGTACTGCGTCGCGCCGTGCAGCACCTCCGCGGAGTGCGGCGGCGGGTTCGCCTGCCAGCTCGACGTGCAAGCGGACGACATCTACGCGGGATGCTTCAACCCCGAGGGACAGGGGGCGCAGGGCACGGCGTGCAACGACGGCTTCGAGCAGTGCCTCGGTGGGCTGTGCTCGGCGGCGGGGGAATGCACGAACATCTGCTTTAGCAACACCGTGTGCCAGAGCGGCTGGCGCTGCGAGCCCATGCTGGACAGCGAGTATCCGCCGGGGAGTCCGACCGTGCTCGCGTGCGGGCCTTGATCGTAACCGCGTCGGCGCGCGGGTCGCCATCGCGCTTCCCCGACTCGCCGCCGCGCTGGCCAGCCTCGCCATGTCGGTCGCCGACCTCGCCACGGCCATGGCGGGCCTCGCCTTCGCGGTCGAGGGGCTCGCCTTTCACTTTTCGAGGCTCGCCTTCGCCCTCGGGGGCCTCGCCTTTCACTTTCTGAGGTTCGCCTTCGCGGTCGAGGGGCTCGCCTTTCACTTTTCGACGCTCGCCTTCACGCTCGTGAGCCTCGCCTTTGAGGTTGTGAGGCTCGCCTTCGCGTTCGTCGGCCTCGCCAGGGTCGTCGTGGGCACGGACATCGCGGTCGTGGGCCTCGCCAGGGTCGTCGTGGGCACGGCCATCGCGGTCGTGAGCCTCGCCAGGGTCGTCGTGGGCACGGCCATCGCGGTCGTGGGCCTCGCCAGGGTCGTCGTGGGCACGGCCATCGCGGTCGTGAGCCTCGCCATGGTCGTCGTGGGCACGGCCATCGCGGTCGTGAGCCTCGCCATGGTCGTCGTGGGCGCGGCCACGACGATTCCCCTCCGCAGCGGCCTCACCGCGACCCCGACCCCGACCCCGACCCCGACCCCGACCCCCAAGATTCGCCTGTCTTTTCCGCATGCTGGCGAAAAGCGCATGCACCCATGCATTTTCTTTCCGGCAAAACGGACCCCATCCGCCATTTCCTAGGGTGAGGGCGAGGCGGTCCACGAAGTGGCCGACCGAGCCTCCACGTTCCGCAGCGAGCGGGATTCCACGGAGACGCAGGGTGCGTCCTCGAACGGGTCCCGCGCGCCCGGATCCGTCACGAGACCCACTCACCCAAAAGAAAGAGAGGAACCCAAATTGGCAAAGACCAATAACAGCACCGTCGTCGCCCGGTGCACCCAGCGCAAGGCGGCCGCCATGAAGTACGTCCCGGCGAGCGGCACCATCACGGTCCACTCGCAGCAGTACACGCAGCAGCAGGTGGAGGGCGTCTACCAGACGTGCCTCGACACGAGGCAGACCCTCGTGAATCTTCGCGGACAGGTGGCCGCCGCCCTGGCCGAAAAGAATCAGGCGGACGTCACGATGAACGCGTTCGACGAGGGCATGCGGGACTGGGTCGCCACGACCTTCGGTCCCAAGGGCCAGCAGGCGGTCGACTTCGGCTACGCCGCGAAGGCACCGGCGCAGCCGACGGTCGACGTGAAGGCGGCTGCGAAGCAGAAGGCCAAGGCGACGCGTGAGGTGCGCGGAACCATGGGCCCCAAGGCGCGGCTCAAGGTCACCACGGCCAGCGTGGCCGCGGAGGCAGCGGCTCCGACGGCAGCGCCCCAGGCGCAGCCGGCGGTGGCATCGGCGGCGACGCCGGTGGCGGCGGCGAAGTCCTGAGTACCAGGCCGTCGCGTTCGGGGAAGGCAGTAGGGCAGTAGGGCAGTAGCCCTAGGCGGTAGGCGGTAGGCAGCACGGACGGCGCGGTGGGCAAGGGGCTCGCCGCGCCGTCTCCCTTGCGCGCGCGATTCGGCTAGGCTCGCCGCCGCGATGACGCAGGCCGCGCCCAGCGTGCTCGATCCCCGTGACGTTCTCATCGCGGACGAGGCGACCGCGAAGCCGTTCATCTCGAAGCGCCTGCTGCGCTTCTGCTTCGCGCGGTCGCGCGACGTCCACCGCGCGAAGGACCTGGCCTCCGAGGCCGTCACGCTCACGCTCGCCGGCGAAGGGTGGCACCGGTGGGTCCACGACGGCCGCTCCGATCCTGCCACGAGTCTCCTCATGCACCTCTTCAACATCGCGAAGGACGTCCTCAAGAAGGAGCGCGAGCGCGCCGCGACGTGGCGCGAGGTCGAGGGCAACGAGGAGCGCGACGCCGCGGCGCCCGACTCGAAGCCGCCGCTCGGCGAGACGCCGGCGAAGTGGACCGCGCACGAGAAAGAGCTGAGCCTCGCCGACCAGGTGATGGAGCGCCTCGACGAGGACGCGCGCCGGATGCTGCGCGCCGAGAGCGAGAGCGAGGAGAAGCTCGACCAGCGGGCGCTCGCGCAGAAGCTGGGGTGGACCTTGAAGCAGGTGATGAGCGCGCGGGAGCGGGTCTTCTATCACCGCGACGTCGTCCTCGCGCAGGCGCGCAAGAAGGGAGGCGCGTCGTGAGCACGAACGGCGGCGGCGGCGGCGGCGGCGGCGGCGGCGGCGGCGGGCCGGGCAAGCCGGGGTCCCCGGTCTCGTGGAAGACGATCACGCGCGTCGCCGACGAGGCGGAGCGCGAGGAGATGGAGCGGCTGCTCGCGGCGGGGGACGAGGAGCTCGACGCGGAGCTGAAGGAGGCGGGCTTCGCGCCGGACGACGCGGCGAACGTCGTGAAGGCGGCGCTCGCGAAGGCGACGGCGCCGACCGCGCCGGCGAAGGTCGTGTCGCTGGAGGCGGCGCGGCAGAAGCGGGCGCGCACGGTCGCGTGGCTGCCGCTCGTCGCGGCGGCGGCGGCGGTCGCGGTCCTCGGCGGCGGCGGCGTGGCGTACGTGGCGCTGCGCACGCCGGAGCCCGCGCCGACGACGCCGGTGCCCGAGGTGCCGTCGGCGCCGCCGGCTCCGCCGCCGGAGGTGCTCGCGAAGCAGGACGCCGACGCGCAGCGGGCGCTCGCGGCGACGGCGTGCGGCAAGAAGGACTGGGGCACGTGCCTCGGCGACCTCGAGGCGGCGGCGAAGCTCGATCCGGCGGGTGAGGGCGTCTCCGCGACGCGGCGCCTGCGGGGCAAGGCCGAGCGCGGCGTCGCGGCGGAGGATCGGGAGGCCAAGCCGGGCCCGCTCGCGCCGCGCTCGGTGCTGCCCGACGAGAGGGCGCGGATGGTCACGGCGCTCGCGCCGCGCGCGGGGCAGGCGGTGAGGGTCGTGTGCGCGCCGGGGGGCGAAGCGGCGGCGTACTGCGGTCCGATCGCGGCGGCGCTGACGAAGGCGGGCTGGGTGGTGACGCGCGAGGCGGCCCCGCGGGACGCGGGGGTGCCGCACGGGGTGGCCGTGACGGTGGCGGCGGGGTCGGGAGAGGCGACGGAGGACGCGGCGGAGGCGCTGGCGGCGGGGCTCGCGCGCGGGTACGTGAAGGCGAGCGGGCCGGACGACGTGCCGGCGGCGGCGGGGAGCGCGGGGCCGGCGGTGACGCTGACGGTGGGAGAGCGGTAGGCGGCGGTGCGCGCGGGGTGGGTGGTGGTGGTGGCGGCGCTGGGGGCGGCGTGCAAGGCGGGGGGAAGCGGGGGGGCGGGCGCGGGCGCGGGCGCGGGCGGGAGCGCGGGCGCGGGCGCGGGCGTGGGCGTGGGCGGGGGCGCGGGCGTGGGCGCGGGCGTGGGCGCGGGCGTGGGCGTGAGGGTGAGCGAGGGCGGGGGCGGGGGCGGGGGCGCGGGCGCTTGCGCGGGGGGCCACTCGATCGACGACCGGGCCGACGACGCGCGGCGCCTCTACGGCGAGGACGTGCGCACCGCCGTCGTCGACGGAACCTTCCTCTTCGTCGACCCGGACCGCGGGCCCCTCTTCGACGAAGCCGTCCGCTTCGCACCGCGCGTCCTCGCGGCCCTTCGCCACGACCGCATCGCGGCGCGCCCGCTCTGCGCCGTCAGCGTCTACCTCTTCGCGTCGACGGCGCGGTTTCGCGGCCACTGCGCCGAGCGCGGCTACCTGCCCGACGCGGGCCCCGACCTCGGCGTCTACGACCGCCGCCGCCGCGAGATCGTCGTCGACCTGTCCGGGGGGCGCTCGCACGTCCCCAGCCTCGCGCACGAGCTCGCGCACGTCCTCATGGACGCCGACTTCGAGGCCCCGCGCTGGTTCCGCGAGTGCGTCGGCTCCCTCTACGAGGCGCCGCTCCTTCCGGCGGAGGGCGAGATCCACGGCGCGCCCGACTGGAGGTACGTCCAGCTCCGCGCCGCGCTCGGCGCGCGCGATCCGGAGGCCCACCTCGGGGCGCTCTTCGGGATGAGCGACGCCGTCTTCCGCGGAGACACGGGCGCGGGCCCGAGCGCCGAGCGCGCGCTCCTGCACTACGGGGCCGCGCGCGCCGCCTGCGAGTGGCTCGACGAGCAGGGCGCGCTGTGGACCTTCTACCGGGGCTGGCAAAAGGAGCGGTCCCAGGGCCGCGACGAGGACGGCACGGCTTCCTTCGCCCGCGCGACCGGCCGCGCGCCCGCCGAGGCCGACGCCGCGTGGCGCGCCTGGGTCGCGCGAACCAAGTGAGAACGCGCGCGTTCGCCCGCCAGCCCTCGACGGCGCCCCCGCTCACCCCGGCGGCACGTTCTTCAGCACCTGCGAGAGGAGCGCGTGCACCACCGCGTCGCTCGTGCCCTGCACGCCCCAGTGCGCGGCGTAGTCCTTGAGGACCTTCACCCAGTCGGCCGTCCAGATGCCGTCGGCGTGCGCCGTCGCGGGCGGCGGCGCCGACGTGGCGTCCTTCCCCTTCTTGGCGGGCGTCTTGGGCGCGGGAGTCTTCGGGTAGAAGCCTCGCGCCGGCGCGACGCCCGAGGCGTCCGGCCGATGCGTCGCCTGGCTGAGGCAGTACTGGACCAGGAAGACGTCCCAGCCCCGCTGGTCCTTGTCCCACTTCTGGAAGAAGTCGCGCGGCTGCGGCAGGTGCCGCTGCGAGATCTGCCAGTTGCGGCCGCCGCGCCAGACCGCGCGCAGCTGCGGCGCGTCCTTTCCGGTCCACTGCATGCCGGCGACCGGCGCGATCTCGAGCTCGAAGCCGCTCGCGAGGGCACCGGCCGTCGTCGACACCGTCTGGGACCCTGCCCCGCCCTTCGCGGCGAGCGAGAAGGGCGCGCCGTCGGGCAGCGTGACGTCGATCGCACCGTCCGCCTTCACGCCCTGGGACACGTCCCCCTTGAGGGTCGCGATGACGTGGTAGTCGGGCCAGTACATGCCGCGCGTCTGCAGATCCACGAAGCCCGGCGCGTCGACCACCGGACCGTCGGGGGCCGGCGGCGGAAAGGTCGGGAGCTCCACGCGCGTCGTGAGCTCCGCGACGGGCACGGCGGCGCCGGCCTGGAACGCCCCGACGATGCACGAGGTGAGCGCCGCGTCGATGACGAGCCACTCGACGCTCTGCGCCCGCGGCCCGCCCGACGGCTTGGTCCGCGCGTCGTGCGCGTCCTTGGCGGGCTGCGGGGCGGGATCGCCGTGGACGATCAGCGCGGCGTCGGCCGCGATCTGGGCGGCCGGGAGCGTCGCGGTCGCGGGCGTCTTGCCGTCGCCGACCTTCAGGTCCGTGACCTTCGCGGCCTTCCACGCCGGGCTGTCGACGTACGAGTAGACGAACCGGAAGAGCGCCATCCGGAGCGCCTCGTTGTAGGTGCCGTCGATGGCCGCCTGCTTGGTGGCCGCGTCGTCGGCGCGGTAGCAGGGCAGACCGTCGTTCGCGAGAATGAGCGCGAGGTAGAGCTGCGTCTGCGCGACGTCGCCGGCGCGGCCCTTGCCGACCACGGCCTTGTCGATCTCGCGCGCGCAGAGCGTCCACGCGAGGGTCTGCGAGTCGAGCTCACCGCCGGAGACGCTCACCGAGACCGTCGCCGTCGCGGCGGCCTTCGTGTGGGCGACGACGTCGAACTCGAGGGTGGCGACGCCCGGGATCTGCGCCGTGGGCTCGCCGGGGATCTGCTTGGTGACGGGGCTCACCGTCCGCTTGATCGTCGCCGGGTCGATGGAGAAGGGGCCGCTGGCGGGCAGATCGGCGACCTGCAGCGTCGGGGGCTGGAGGTTGTAGTGCGCCTTCGCGACGAGGTGCGCGCGGCCGTAGCCGTCGGGGCCAGCGTATGCGCCGCCGTCCGCCAGAAAGCAGAGCGTGCGCGCGTCGGCGGCGTACGGCGGCGCCTCCTTGTAGTCCACGGCGTAGACCTTCGGGCCGCCCGACCACTGCGCGACCGCCTCGACCCACGGCGCGACGACGCTGATCTGCGTCGTCGCCCCGCGCACGATCTGCACGCCCGGGAACGTCAGCGGCTTGGGGCTGCCGCCCGCGAACTGCACGTCGACGGTGCCCGCGATGGCCGCCGCCACGTCGGTCGCCTCGCTCGTCGGGACGAGGGCGCCGAACGTCCCGACGCCGTCGAGAAGCGCCAGCTTGATCGCCGCCTCGCCCGTCGGCGTGAAGGTCACCGTGGCCTTCGCCGCGGCGCCGGCCGTCGCCGACGAGACGCTGACCTCGATGGCCGTGCGGAGCATCTCGATGACCCGCGCCGGGTGGTGGTAGACGATGGCCGTCGGGTCGGCGATGCCGTCGTCCGCCGCGAACTGGAAGGCGCCCGGCCCCGTCGTCCACGCGAGGGACGCGTGCACGTCCTTGACGCTCGAGCCCATCCCCGCCGTCTGGAACTTCTGCGTCGACCCGTCCTTCGACGCGCTCTCGGGCCAGTCGAGCGCCCACTCCGAGGGGTGGACCGACACGACGCGCGCGAGGATGCGCTCGTGCGCGTCGCAGAACGTCTGCCATTCGTCCCGGCTCGGGGCGGGCCAGGGCGCCGCGTCGTCCGCCGGCGGGAGCTGCTCGAGGCCCGCGTTCTTGAAGCCCGCGCCCTGCCGCGTGACGAGCTCGCGCACGATCATCCGCGCGGCCTTCGAGCTGAGGAGGTCGTCGGCGGACGTGTCCTTCAGCGCGAGCCACGGCGAGCCCGCGACGGGCGTGAGCTTCTTGTCCCCGAGCGACGGGCTGCCGTCGACGCCGATGGGCGAGCCCGCGAACATCTCGAGGTGCACGCCTTGCTGCGTACCCTTCTCGCCCGGCGCGCCGACGATCGTCCCGAAGGCGCCGATGGGCTCGCGCGCGACGAGCACGGGCGCCGGCACGCGCGCGCGCAGATCGACGATCTTGCCGGCCGTGAGGTCGTCGATGAGCGCCTTGCGCGCGTCGGCGTCCTTCTTCGCATCCTGGAGCGCCTGCCGGTTCGCCTGGTCGACGTCCTTCGCGTTCACCGCGAAGGCGATCTCCACGGCGACGTTCGTCGTCCCCTTCGTCGGGCCCGGGCAGACGTCGACCGCGCGGAGCGAGGCGCTCGCCGCGCCGTCGGGGGCGAGCGCGTTCTTGTCCTTGGGATCGACGCCGAAGCCGGCGGAGCGCGCCTGGAGCGTCGTGTAGAGCGCGTTCGCGGCGGTCGACGACTGGCCCGAGACGGCGAAGCTCTCGCTGTCCACCGTCCACGGGCTCCCGTCCTTCGACGACGCGACGATGCCGAGCAGGCGCGTCGTCCCTTTCTTCAGGCGGTCGGTCGCCGCGCGCCGGATGCGCGCCTGGTCCCCGTTCAGCGAGGCCTCGATGTCCTGACTGCTCTTCGAGAGCTTCACGCACGGCACGAGGTCGAGCCAGTAGAAGCCCGTCGTCGTGCCCGCCGCGGCGTCGCCCGTCGGCACCATCGGATCGCGCACGCCGAGCGTCGTGTGGGTCGTCTTGTCGTCCGGCTCGCCCTGCTTGCGCACGGTCTCGGCGTCGGCGTCGACGATGTCGGCGAAGCGCAGCGTCGCCCCGGGGCCCTGCACGGAGACCTTGCCGTT
Source organism: Polyangiaceae bacterium (assembly GCA_036501935.1). GTDB lineage: Bacteria > Myxococcota_A > Polyangia > Polyangiales > Polyangiaceae > Palsa-1150. Next base: position 61,905 of record DASXZL010000005.1, read on the forward strand.
CGTGACCGTCGTCGACAGGTACACGTCCCACGCGTCCCCGCGCGAGGCGGCGGGAGGGAGCACGAGGACGTCGTCCGGCACGTCGGAGCGGCCGTCGACGGGCGCCGAGGCCGTCGTGAAGTCGTTCGCGCGTCCCGTGCGGCGCAGCGCCGGGTGAAGGTACTGGTCGACGTGCGCGTACTCGTCGCCGTCGACGTTCTCGACGACGAGGTGCTGCGAGCCGTCGTCCGACTGCGTGACGGCGAGGTGCGCCCAGCCGTCCAGCGTGAGCTGCGTCTTGTAGACCTTCTGCGTGCGCGGGTTGTAGAGCGCGAGCGTGTTCTGCGTGACGGGCTTCGCCGGGCGCCCGGTCCACGTGGCGGCGAGCTTCGCCGACTCGGACGTCGTCGGGTCGCCCGGCGCGGGCACGAGGTAGTAGTCGACGCCGCCCGCGCTGACGCGCGTGAGGCCCGCGAGCGAGACCGGCTGCTGCACGAGGTGCTTCGGCGACGCGCCGAGCGAGACCCACCCTTTGTCCGGGTCCCCGTCCTGGGGCGCGAGGAGCACCTGCGGCGTCGCCGCCGGGATCGCACCCGCGGGCACCGGCCGCGGCCAGAGCCCGCGGAGCCACGTCGGAGCCTCGGGCAGGAGCGGCGGCACGGCGCCGCCGTCGGCCTTCGGGCCGAGGAACCGCGACAGCGGCGCGAGGTGCATGCTGAGCGAGAAGAACGGCTGCAGCGCGTCCGCGGCGGCGCCGCTCGGCGGATCGGTCGGATCGACGACGCGCTTCGTGGCCTTCACGAGCTGGTGCTTCAGGAGCACGAACGACGCGTCCCCCTCCGCGAGGCCCGGCGAGGCGCACCGCACGGCGACGACCTGCCCCGGGGCCATCGCGTAGACGGCGTCGACCTTGTCCGCGTCGGACGCCTTGTCGGGCATCTTCGCGTGCACGCCCTGATGCCAGCCGAGGTGGAGCCCCACCGGATACGGCGCCTGCGCGTCGCGCGTCGCCTGCCAGAAAGCGTCGAGATCCGCGGTCACCGAGGACGACTTGCCCGCGCGCGGCGGCGGCCGGAGCGGCGGCCCGACGAGCTCCTTGAAGAGCTGCTCGATGGCCTTGAAGCGGCAGTGCACGACGTACGTGCCGTTGTCCCACTCCCACTTCCAGTACGGCCGGCGGTCGACCGGCCACACGTACTCGTTGCCGTTGTTGGTCCCGTAGCTTCCGTTGATCTGGTCGAACGTGCCGAGCGAGTCGCTGCCGTCGAACGCCTCGAACGGGCCGAGCCACAGGTTGATGTGGTCCCCGACCGTGGCGACCTTCTCCTCGGTGCCCGCCAGGCCGTCGGCGATGCGCTGGGCGGGGGGTACCTTGTGGTTTCCCCCGATGGTCCAGTCCATCACGCGGACGTAGATGAAGTAGTCGCCCGGCAGGAAGTTCGCGTCGTCGAGGCCCTTCGCGCGGTCGTCGGGCCCGTAGACGCCGACGAGCTTCGCGAAGTCGAAGCCGTGCACAGTCTTCTTGAACGGGAAGTAGGTGTCCACCCAGTGGATGTTGAGCTTGCGCGACCCGAGGAAGTCGACGACGCCCGTCTGGAACGCGGTCCACCCCACCGTGTCGGCGCAGCAGATGTCCTCGCGCGGGATGCGCGGGAAGATCTCGTTCTCGGGAGAGCCGGCCGGCGTGCTCCCCGTCCACACGTTCTTCATGACGTCGACGTCGAGGCCGAACGACTTGAAGGCGCGCTCCTCGACCATGTGCCGCACGGCCGTCGGGCGCCGCCCCTTCCAGCGCCAGACGAAGCTGCAGCCGGCGTAGTCGTTCTTCTTGCGGTCCTTCGCCATCGTTCAACCCGAGACGAGGTAAGGGTGGAGGTGCACGTAGAGGAGGTTGGACCGCCCGAAGACGGCGGGCGCGTCGACCGCGACCTCGAAGAAGAAGAGGCAGCGCGCTCCGACGGCGATCTTCTTGCCGAGGGTGCTCTCGTCCCACTGGATCTTGTACGGGACGGCGCAGCGGTTGTTCACGAGCGAGAGGCCCGACTTCTCGTCGACGGGCTCGGCGCCCGGGTCCACGTCGGCGGCGAGGATGCGCAGCGCGAACGCGGTGTGGTCCGGCAGGTACGCGGTCTCCACGTTCATCACGATGTCGTCGCCGTGCCACGCCCGCGCGCGCGACCACCACGCGCGCACGGGCACGTCGAGCGTCACGCGCCTCACGCCGCCGGGGGATTGGGTGTACGTCGCCATCGCTTACTCCGCCGCCGTGTCCGTCTCGTCCGCCACGGGGCGGGGAGCCGCGCTGACCCACAGGAGCGGCGACGTCCCCGCGCGCTCGACGCCGTCCTTCTTCACCGTCACCTTCGCGTACACGTCGCCGCTCTTGGCGGGGAGCGTCGCGTCGCCGACGTGGAGCGCCGCCTGCGCCTTTCCCGCCGACGTCTTCATCGCCGGAAGATCCCCGATCGACTCGTCGCCCTCGATCTTCTGCCGCATCAGCGTCACCGTCACCGCGGCGCCGTCCTCGAAGTCCGGCGCCGTCACGGTCAGCGTGAGGTCGTCGCCGGCGTACGCCTCGGGCGCGGACCAATCGACGCTCCGGACCGCCGGGAGCGCCACCCGGAGCGGGTCGCTCTTCTTCCAGACCTTGCCTCCGTCGAAGGACATCTCGGCGACGAACTGGGCGACGCCCGACTCGGCGTCGGAGGCCGGCGTGTAGCTCCAGGTGAGCTGCGCCTGCTTGTCCTTCACCGTGGCCGAGAGCGTCGCGAGCGCGCTCTCCGGGGCCTCGTCGTAGAGGCGATAGACCTTCACCTGCGCGGCGGCGCCGTCGTCGATGCCGGAGACGCGCGCCCCGAGCGTCGCCTCCTGCTTGGCGCGCACCGTCGACTTGGTCCACGCGAGCACGTCGATCTCGACGAGCGCGAGGGCGTACGTCCCCGCCGCGTCCTTCTTGGTGACGGTGCCGTCGGTCGGAAGCTTGCCCTTCGTCGGCGATCCGCCCGGATCGGTGAGCACGTACGGGTAGCCCTGGACGGGGGTGCCGTCGGAGTACGTGACGATGAACTCCAGATCGAGCGACTCGGGCTCGGGGCCGAGCACCGTCTCCTCGTCCTGGTCGTCGATCGGCAGGACCACCGCGGGCCGCTCGCGGGGCACGACGAGGAGCCGGCCCTGCTCGGCGATCCGCTCGAGCTCGCGCGCGAGAGAGCTCCACGGGGCCGGCGTCGGCGAGGGGGAGCTCCAGGCGAGCCGCGCGAGCGCGCGCTGCGTCCATGGGTCGGGGGCCCGAAGGCCGCGGAGCCAGAAGGCCACCCGTTGGCGCGACCAGGCCTGGCCGCGCTCGGCCTGGGTCGCCTCGTGCGCGTTCAGCAGGCGGAGGTCGGTGGGGCCGTCGCGGAGAGTGACTGACATGGGCGGGCGCCCCCCTCGAAGGAGCAACCGATGGGCCAGCGGCGGCGGGCGCTGGGAGACGCGCAACTGGGCGGGAAGCAGGGATCGGGCGGTGGGCGCGCCCACGAGGCGCCCAGGGCGCGCCCGGCGGGAGGGGCGGCTGCACGAGTATGGGATCGGGGAGCAAGCGAGGGGGGGGGACGTCCTTCGGGCTGGGTCGGGCAGTGCTCACCCTTCGTTCCCCAGCCACTCCTCCGCCAGCTTCATCGTCCGCGCGTTGCCCGGCACTCTCTCCAGGAAGCTCTTCCTTCGCTCCGGCGAGCGGATCTTCTCCGCGTTCGCGAGGAGCCGCTCCCGGGCGATCCGGATCGCCTCTTTCGCCGCCTCCCCTTCCCCGGCGGCGTGGAGCGCCTCGGCGCGGACCAGCCGCACCGTCGCCTCGCCGCCGAAGCTCGCGTTCGCCGCGAGCCCCTCGATTGCCCTCTCCGACGCCGCGAGCGCCTGGGGCACGCGGCGCCTCTCGAGCAGCGCGCGGGCCAGCGTGGCGCTCGCGAGGGCGCGCACTTCGTGCTCGTGGTCGCCGACGACGGCCAGCGCCTCGAGCGCCACGCGCTCGGCGGCCTCGTAGTTGCGCGCGAGGATGAGGATCTCCGCGAGGTACGCGTGCGAGCACGCCGCCATCACGGCCTCGCCCGACTGCATCATCGCCTCGATGGCGCGCTCCTCGACGGCGCGCGCCTCCTGCAGCGTGCCCCGGTGGGCGAGCGTGAGGCCCAGGTTCTGCCGGGCGATGGCGGCCGCCGAGGTGAGGCCCATGCGCTCGGCGGTGACGAGCGATTCGCGGAGCGCGGCCTCGGCTTCGGCGTAGGCGCCCAGCATGCCGAGCGCGTAGCCGGCGTTGCTCCGCTGCACGCACGCCGTCCGCGCGTCGCCGGCGAGGTCGAACGCCGCCGCCGACGCCGACGTGTGCTCGAGGTACGTGGAGAGGTCGCCCGCGACGAGCGCCCGCGTCGCGCGCGCCTGGTGGACACGGCCCTCGGCGGTGCGGTCCGCGGGATCGACGGCGGCGCGGTCGATGCGTCCGAAGAGGCCGTCGGCGAGCGCGTCGAGGCCGGCGAAGACGAGCGACACGGCGGCGCGCGCCCACGCGACGACGCGGGCTCCCGCCGCGCGGGCGTCGAGGCCCTCGCCGGCGAGCTGCGCGACGAGGGCTTCGAGGCCGTCGAGGCGGCCGAGGCGGACGCGCGCCGACACGAGCTCGCTCGCGGTCTCGACCCAGAGGGGGCTCCCGGCCGGCAGGAGCGCGAGGGCCTCGTGAAGACACCTCGCGGCGTCGTCGAACGCGCCGCCCCAGCGGTGCGCCTCGGCCTCGATGGCGAGCAGCGCGCCCCGCCTCTCGCCCTCGGCGCCGCTGGCCAGGGCCTTCTTCGCGCGCGCGATGGCGGACGCGAAGTCGTTCGCCGCGAGGGCCTGCGACGCCGCCCGCTCGTACGCCGCGACGGCGCGCGCCGGGGCGCCGCCTCGCTCGAACTGCTCCGCGAGCGCGAGCGCGTCCGTCTCGCCCGCCGACTCGAGCCACGCGCCCGCCCGCTCGTGGCCCGCGGTCCGGTCGGCGGGCGTCAGCATGCCGTAGGCGGCTTCGCGCACGATGACGTGCCGGAACACGTACTCGTCGGCGAACCGCCCGGGCTCGCGCGGCGTGATGAGCTCGCGGCTCGTCAGCTCCTCGAGCTGCGCGGTCACGTGGCGCTCGCCGACGCCGTCGCCGAGGAGCGCCGTGACGCCCGCCTTCCAGAACGTGGCCCCGAAGAGGCTCGCCGCCCGCAGCACGCGCCGCGCCTCGGGCTCGAGCGCGCCGAGCCGCGCCTCGACCATCGCCAGCACCGTCGGCGGCAGCTCCCCGTGTCCGTCGGCGACCGCGCGCACGAGCTCCTCCAGGTAGAACGCGTTGCCCCCTGCGTGATCCAGGATGCGCGCGACCGTCGCGTCGGCCATCGCCGCGCCGCCGAGCTCGCGCACGAGCCGCTCGCTCGCCTTGCGGGGCAGCTCGCCGAGGCGGAGCTCCGTCATCGCGTGGCCCGCCCAGAGCCGCGGGAAGAGGCTGTGCACGTCGGGCTGCGCGAGGGCGAGGATCATGAGCGGGCGCGCGCGGAGGTTCCGCATCGCGCCGTCGAGGAAGCTCACCGTCGGGAGATCGCCCCAGTGGAGGTCTTCGAGCACGAGGAGCACCGGCTGCGCGGCGCACTCGGCCTCGAGGAAGCCCTCCCAAGCGCGGCGCATCTGGTCGCCCATGACGACGGCGCTGCGGCGCGCGGCGTAGAGCTGCGGGCTCTTGGCCTCGGGAAAGCGGATGCCCGCGAGCTCGCCGAGGAACTCCGCGCTGCGGGCGAGGTCGGCGCCGGCGAGGTGTCGGGCGAGGCGCGCCGTCAGCTTCGCCTGGCGCGTGCGCAGGGTCTCGCCCTCGAGGGCGCCGGCGGACGCGCGGACGAGGCGCGCGAGCATGCCGAGGGGCGAACCGACGCTCATCGGGTCGCCGCGGGCCAGCCACACTTCGATGCGATCGTCGCGCTCGCGCAGGCGGCGGACGATCTCGCGCCGCAGCCGCGTCTTGCCGACGCCGGAGGGGCCCGTGACGAGCACGGCGTGCGCGATGCCGTCGTCGACGCACTCGTGGAAGACCGCCTCGAGCGTCGTCAGCTCGCGCTCCCGCCCCACGAACGGCGTCGGTCGGCCGAGCAGCGTGCGCGTCGCCTCGGGGTCGACGGTGGCGCGCTCGCGCCGGAGGCCGAGGTGCGCCTCGTCGCCGACGACGTCGAAGCGCGCGTCGAGCAGGCCCGCCGTCGTGGGGTCGAGCGCGATGGGCCGGAGGCGCCGCGCCGGATCGGGGGCCGTCGAGCGACCCTGGAGGAGCTCCGCGGCGCGCTCGGCCACCTCGCCCGTCACGCTGCCTTCCGGCTCGGCCACGCGCACCGTCGCCAGCGCCATCGGCGCGTCCTCCAGCACGTCGCGGAGCGCCAGCGCGCAGCGGGCCGCCTGCCTCGCCTGATCGCGCGCGCTCCCCTTGCCCGACAGCGTCGTCACGAGGGTCCCGTCCGCGAGGAGCTCCACGCGGGCCCCGAAGGGCGCCGCCGCCGCCCGCGCGCGCTCGAGGGCCAGCGAGCGCGCCGGCCCCGATGCGCCGGGCGCGACGATCCCGCTGACGTAGCGCTGCTCGGCGCGGAGCTGACCCGGCTCCATCGTGTCCGGATGATACGCTCGTCGGGCCTCGGATGACGCCGCGGGAGTCTCAGCGCCGTTTCCTCCGGTTGGGCCTGCGGACGGTCGCGGCGCTCTACCTGGTCGGCCTGTGGCTCGACGCCATCGGCTGCTCGGCGCCGTCCCGCGTCCTGCCGCACGCGGTCGACTACTTCATGGAGGTCGCGGCGCTCTTTCCGGAGGCCGCCGGCGGGGCCATCGACTACCGCGCCGAGGGGTGGCTCTGCGCGGAGGGCCGCTGGCAGGAGCTCGACACGCGCCCCTACTTCCCGCTCGATCCCGACGACAAGGAGAACCGCTTCCAGCGCGCCCTCAACTTCTACCGGGACGACCCTGCCGTGGAGCGCGCTCTCGACGCCTACCTCGTCGAGCGCCACAACGCGGGCCGCGCCGACGACGGCCTGCCGCGCGGCGCCCCCATCGGCGGGCTGCGCTTCGTGCGCGTGCGCATCCCCATCCCCGGCCCCGGCAGCCGCCTCGAGCGCTTCACGCGCCGCCCGCTGGCCGAGCTCCCCGCGAGCGAGAAGGAGACCCTCTACCGGACGCCGAAGCCGCGCATCGCCCAGCGCTGCGGCCCGCGCGAGCCCGCCACGGCGGAGCCCGAGTGATGAGAAACCCGCTGGTGCGCCTCGCCGCGTGGCTCGATGCGCCGCAGCCCGTGCTGCGCCTCGAGATCATCCGCGTCTTCGCGCCCCTCGCGGTGCTGGGGTTCATGTCGGGGCGCCTCGTCCACGCCGACGAGTGGCTCGGCGACGCGGGCTTCCGCGTGCCCGACCTCGGCGGCGACGTGCGCCAGCCGCTCTACGTCCCGGCGCTGCCGTCGAGCGTGGCCTGGGGGGTCGTCACCGTGATGGTCATCGCGGGGCTGCTCTGCGCGCTGGGCGTCCGCGCGCGCGCCACCGCCCTGCTCTTCGCCGTCACGCTCGCCTTCGTCGGCCTCTCGGACCGCCTCGCCGCCTTCACCGTGAGCAAGATCTCCCCGGTCATCATGCTCGCCGTCGCGCTCGGCCCCGCCGGCAGCCTCGTCGGCGTCGACGCGTGGCGGCGCCGACGACGCGGCGAGCCGCAGCCCCCTGCCGTGCAGCGCTTCGGCAGCCTGCGGTTTCTCCAGCTGATGCTCGTCGTCTTCTACTGCGCGTCGGGCCTCGCCAAGGCGGGCGGCGACTGGCTCGTCGTCCCGAAGGTGCTCTTCTCGCACCTCCACGACAGCTACCAGACGGCCATCTCCTTCTTCCTCGCGTCGACGCTCCCCTCGTGGGTGTGGACGCCGCTGCAGGGCAGCGTGCTCGCCTTCGAGGCGCTCGCGCCGCTCTGGTTCGGCCTCCGCTGGACGCGCACCTACGCGCTCCTCTTCGGCCTCGGCATGCACCTCGGCATCGGGCTCATGTTCGGGCCCGTCGTGTGGTTCGCGCTGCTCATGATGACGCTCCTCGTCGGGTGCTTCCTGCCCGACCGCTGGCTCGCGGGCGCCGCCCGCGCCCTTCGCATCACAGGTGGCTGAACCACGCGGTGACGCGGCCCCAGGCCGTCTTCGGCGTGTGGCGGTGGTGGTGACGGCGGCGGCCGTGGTGCTTGCGCATGTACGAGTCCTGGCTGCCGTCCTGAAAGTTGTCCTGGCCCTGGTCCTGGAAGTTGTCCTGACCCTGGTCCTGGCTCTGGTCCTGCGTGCCGTCGCCCGCGTCGTCCTGCGATCCGCCCCCGGCGTCGTCCTGCGTGCCGTCGCCGCCGTCGTCGCCGCTCGCGCCGCTGTCGTCCCCGGAGCTCGACGCGCCCGCGTCCCCGCCGCTCGACTTGGGGGCCGAGCCCGAGCTGCTGCTCCCGCTGCTGCTGCTGCTGCTTCCACTGCTGCTGCCGCTGCTGCTGCTGCTCGACGCGGCCGCCGTCGGATCGATGCACGAGCCTTTCTCGCAGGCGAGCGAGCAGCAGTCGCCGAAGCCGGTGCACGAGGCGCCGTTGCTCTTGCAGCTCGCGCCCGCCCCGCCGCACACCCCGCTCGAGCAATCGCTGTTGCAGCACGTGGCGCTCGACGTGCACGACTCGCCGTCGGCCGAGCAGCTCGGCGCGGCGCACGTCCCGCTGACGCAGCTCCCGTTGCAGCAGTCGCTCGACGAAGAGCAGCTCTCTCCCGCGACGACGCACTCCGCGCCCGACGCCGTCGTCCCGCTCGGCGCCATGCACACGCCCGAGCAGGCGAGGCTGCAGCAGTCCGACCACGAGGCGCACGTCACGCCGACCGCCGTGCAAGCTCCCCCCGCTCCTCCGTCGCCTACCTCCCATGCCTCCGTGGCGGGCGCGCTCGCGCAACCGATGAAGATGGCGACCAGGGTCCCGAGGGTGATCGACGTGGTGAGCTTCATGTTCGGAGCTTTCGCAACCCACGTGCCGCCCCGGCCGCGCCGGCATCTGCTCGGCACTCCGCCGCTTTTCGCGGCTCGCGGTCCGGTGCTGGCGGCGCTTCGGGGCCACCGGATGGATCCGGGGACGCCGGCTTTTCCAGGCAAGTGCGGGCGGAAAGAAACAGCCTGGCGAGAACACCCGCGTGCCTTTCCCGTCGATCCCCGAGGTTTCGGGCCTCGCGCGCTGCGCTCGCGGACCTCGCGGATCGAGGAGCCGCGGCGCCGCGCGCGTGGTCCACGCCTTGCGCTGGTGGGCCGCCGTGGAGGTGCGGACATGCGGGCATCATGGCTTCGAGGACTGGCCGGGATCGGGCTGTGCGCGGCGATGGGGGCGATGGCGTGCGGGCCCCGTCGAGACGGCGGCTTCGCGTCGGCCTCGACGCCGAGGGCCCTACCGCTCGGCGTCTTCCCGGCGTCGGCGATCATGACGCAGAAGTACGGCATCGTGGAGTGGCGGTTCTTCTCGGGCCGCAGCCAGCGCGTGGTCACGGGCTATCGCGCCGACGGCAGCGCGGCCCGGGGCGTCCAGCTGGCGTGGTTTCCGAAGACGCCGACCTCGGAGGGCCACCTCCGCATGCTGATGCTCGACGGGTCCGGCACCGCGGTGCGGCGCACGTCGTCGGGGAGCGTGACCGGCTCGCTCACGCCGCTCCAGGCCGAGGTGCTCGTCTACTCGGCCTACGACGCGGTCCGCTACGGCAAGGAAGCGGCGGGCACCGTCGAGGGCCAGAGCGCCGATCCGGGAGCCGTGAGGTTCCACCCGCTCGACGTCCCGCAGAACGCGCAGAGCTGCGGCAACCAGCTGAGCGGCACCTGGACCAACGGCGTCTCCTGCGCCGAGGGGGTCGTCGGCGCGCCGGCCACCGTCATCTGGGGTCTCATCGAGAACCTGCCGGGGGAAGTCCAGGGCAACCTCGGCGGCCTCGATCAGAAGCTCACCGACTCGATCGACACGCCGTGCCTGGGCTTCTTCAACAACTACGCGAACAGTCTGTCGGCGTGCGCGCCCGCGGGCTGCGTCATCGATCCCGGCGGGCCGATGGTCTGCGGCTTCGACAGCGGGACGGCGTCGACCGAGGACGCTGGCACCGGCTCGTCGAACGACGACGCCGCCGTCGCGTCGAACGACGACGCCGCGGCGGGCGGGGACGACGCGAGCCCCGGCGCGGGCGACGACGGCGGGGACCCGGGCGCGGGCGACGACGGCGGCGACACCGAGGTCGCGTCGGGCGACGACGGCGGCAGCGGCGCGGGCGACGACTCGAACGGCGACGACGGCGGGGCGAGCAACGGCGACGACCCTCCCACCGACCAGGAGATCCAGACCGCCTCGAACGACTCGAGCTGCCTCTCGTGCCAGGGCAGCGCGTCGGACCTCAGCGTGAACCCGGAGAACGGCGACGTGAGCCCGGCGAACAACGACCCCGGTGCCGGCAACGATCCGAGCGCGACCAGCGACACGAGCGATCCGCCCGGCGGCAGCTCGGGCTCGAGCGGCGGCGCCGACAACGGTGGCTCGTCCTCGAGCACAGGCAGCAGCAGCAGCAGCGGCGGGCAGGCGAGCGAGGACCAGAGCTCGGAAGACCAGGCTTCGCAGGATCAGCCCGCGCAGGACCAGGGCCAGGGCACCCAGGATACGCAGCCCTCCCAGGATCAAGGTTCCCAGGACCAATCGCAGGACCAGTCGCAGGACGACTCCGCCATTCGACGGCGCCACCACGGCCACAAGCCGAGCGGATGGCGACGGCTCTACGACCGCATCCAGAGCTGGCTCGCCGAGTGAGCCCGCGGCCGCGACCCGAGCGCCACGGTTGGCACACGCGCGCCGCGCGTTACGCCTGGATTTCCGCGGGATCGCTCGTGGCACGCTCGTCGCTATGGCACGTGGCAGGAGAGCCCCCATGCGCACCGCCTCGATCGCCCTTCTCGCCGCCGCCACCGCCTTCGCGGGTCTCGCCCTGGGATGCGGAGGCAGCGTCTTCACCGGCGCCTCGGGCGGGGGCGACTCCGGCGCCGGGGATTCGGGCGGCCACGACGCCGCCCCGTTCGACGGCAGCTCGGGGCCCGACGGCGGCGGGGGACCGGACGGCTCCGGCGACGACTCGTCGCCGCCGTGGAGCCCCGTCTGCCCGAACACGGTGCCCGCCGCCGGAACGTCGTGCGACACCGAGAACGTGCAGTGCGAGTACGGGAGCGCGTGGTGGAGCGTCTCCTGCGACCAGGTGATGCAGTGCGAGAACGGCCGCTGGTCCACGTTCCAGCCGAGCTTCGAGCCGTGCTCGGCGCAGCCGGGTCCGAACCCCGCGTCCTGCCCTGCCGACTTCGCCGCGGTCCCTCAGGGGACCTCCTGCTCGACGAACGGGCTCTCGTGCCTCTACACCGAGGGCCAGTGCGGCTGTCAGGTGCCCCTCGGAGGGCCCGTCGAGATCGACGGCGGGACCGGCTTCTGGAGCTGCGTGCCCGAGCAGGGCTGCCCGTTCCCGCGCGCTCGCCTCGGGACGGCCTGCACCACCGCGCAGTCCGATTGCACCTACGAGGAGTGCTCCTACGCGCAGACGTGCCAGGACGGCGTGTGGCAGGCGGAGGAAGAGGCGTGCGCCGGCACCGCGGGCGGCGGGCCCGGTCAGTAGCTCACGGCGCCACGGGCAAGAGCTCACCGCTCCGGAGGTAGGCGCGCGCCTTCGCGGCGATGCGCCGGCCCTGGTCGGCGTCGAAGAAGACCGGCGCGCCGGTGCGCTCGTAGCTCATCACGTTGTCCGCGACGTGGCTGTGCGGGTTGCCGAAGTAGTGCCCGAGCTCGTGGGCGAGGACGGACGTCGCGGCGGACGCGATCACGATGAGGTAGTGCGCGCCGGACGGCGCGTGCCAGTGTACGCCTCGGCGCATCTGGCTCGGGTCGTCGACGTCGCGGAGCGAGTCCACGACGAAGACGTCGATGACATGCGGCGCCATGTGCGTGGCGAAGCCGTCGCGATCGGCGCGTGTCTCGACGTGGGCGAGGCGCGCGTCGAGCGGGGCGCCGTCGGTCTTCGCGAAGCGCACGCCGAACGGCGTGAAGAGGGCCTGGGCCGCGTCGAGCTCCGCCGCGAGCCACTCGGGGCGCGCGATCGGCTTGCCCGCGTCGTCGGCCGCGACCGAGACCCGGAGAGAGAAGGTGGTCGCCGTCGCGGGCGCGGTCTGCGCGAGCAAACCGGCGAGCACGGACGCCATCCACGGGAAAGGAATGCCCACGGCGACGCAGACTAGCGTGCCTTCCCGCGCGACGCCGTCGGCGTAGGATCCACGGGGCGAGCCCGCGCGTAACGGGTGGAGGGTGCCATGTCCGACTCGATCCAGGTCGCCGCGTCCATCCGCATCGAGGCGTCTCCGGACGTCGTGCGCGCCCAGTACCGCGACATGGACCATCACATCCGCGAGAACGTCCACCCGAGCATCGCCTTCCGGTGGGAGCCGGGCGCCCCCGGGGAGCGAAAGATCCGGACGACGTTCCGCATCCTCGGCATGCCGCAGTTCGACGTCGCGTTGCTGGAGGACATGCCGGACGGCTCGATGATCATCCGGTACCTCGAGGGGACCAACGCGGGCATGGTGGTCCTGCACGAGTTCGTGCCTCTCGACGGCGGGAAGGCGACGGAGGTCCGCCTCGACGTCCAGGCGCCGGCGACGCTCGGCCGCAGGCTGCTCGGACCGCTCTTCAAGGTGGGCGCGCGCCAGGTCCTCCTCAAGGCGCTCGCGGAGGACAAGGCGGATCTCGAGAAGGGAACCTACCGGCCCGGCAAGGCGGCGGGTGACGTGACGCGCGCCCTCTCGCCGCTCGGCGACGCGGCGGCGAAGAAGGACGAAGGCGCGGGGCGCGCCATCGTGTCGGCGGCGTGCCTCGTCGTCACGGCGGACGCGGCGTACGACGAGGCCGAACGCAGCGCCCTCGGCTCCATCGCGGAGAAGCTCGGCGTCGACGACGCGTTCATCGACGCACGCGTGAAGGAGCTGGCGAAGGCCGAGAGCCTGGCGATGACCGCGCGCGACATCGGGGCGGAGCTCGCCAGGCACGGCGTGACCGAGGCGGGCCTCGTCGCCGCGGCGGTGGCGGCCCTGGTCAGCGAGGGGATGTCGATCGGCGAGCTGGCGGCGCTCCGGGCGATCGCCGCCGGAGCGCGCTTCGTCGACGACGATCTCGGCTCGATCGTCGAACGCGCGAACACCGCCCTCCAGGCGTGAGGCGCGTCCTCAGCAGGATCCCTTGCCGCCGTGCAGATCGCACATGCGGCGCGTCTCGCGGAGCACCGAGGGGGTCCCGCGGACGTCCTGCGCGGTCACGGGATCGGGCCGGACGACCGGGGTGATGGCGGTGCGCGCGGCGGCGTAGGGGCCGAGCACGGGGGCGGGCTCGCCGCGGGAGCCGGGGGCTCCGCAGGCGAGGAGCGAGGCGACGAAGGCGGCGACCATCAGCATCGGGCGGAGACGGAGTGTCATCATGCTCGGCAGGGTGGGCCGGTCCACGCGCGCAGGCCATGGCCCGGAAGTCACGATCCGGCGGCCGGTCCGCGCGATCGTGACCAACGGCACATGCGCAGGCGGCCAGCGCGGGCTAGCTTTCGAGGGCATGCAGGTGGCGCGCACCATGCGGATCCTGGGGTACGTCCTCCTCGCCATCGCGGGGCTGGGGCCTCTCGTCGACCCCAACGTGCACCTCACTCCGGCCGTCGAGGGATGGATCGCCGCGTACGTCGTCTTCGCGCTCGCATTTCACCTCGGCGCCACCGCGGGCGAGGGGCAGCACGTGCGTCGTCGTTCGGCGCTCGCCGTGCAGACGTCGGCCTTGCTCGCGATGGCCGCCCTCTTGCCCTGCCAGTTCGGCGCGCTGACGCTCGTCGTCGCTGCCTCCCAGGCGGCGCTCGTCCTGCGCCCGCGAGGAGCGCTCGCGTGGATGGCGCTGCAGACCGCCGGCGTGGCCTTCTTCCTCGTGCCCACGTGCCATCTGCAGGAGGGGCTCGCCGACGTGACGGCGCTCGCGGGCTTCCAGGGGTTCGCCGCCGTCGCGATCTACCTCGCGCGCCGCGAGGCCGAGGCCCGCTCCCAGCTGTCGCAGGCCAACGCGGAGCTCGTGGCGACGCGCTCGCTCCTCGACGAGGCCAGCCGCGCCCACGAGCGGACGCGCATCGCGCGCGAGCTCCACGACGTGCTGGGGCACGATCTCACGGCCCTCGGCCTGCAGCTCGAGATCGCCACGCACGTCGACGCCGACGCCGGCCGCGCCCACCTGACCCGCGCCCAGGAGGTGAACGCGCGCCTGCTCCGCAACGTGCGCGAGGTCGTCACGGCGATGAGCTGCGAGAAGGGCCCGGACCTGGCGGCGGCGCTGCGGGCGATGGTGGCGGACGTCCCGGGCCTCGCCGTGCACCTCGAGGCCGGCGACACGCTCCCCGTCGAGGAGGCGGTGCGCGCGCAGTGCGTGCTCCGGTGCGTGCAGGAAATCGTGACCAATACGCTGCGCCACGCGCGCGCCCGGAACCTCTGGATCCGCGTGCAGCGCGACGGCGAGCACATCACGGTGGACGCGCGCGACGACGGGCGCGGCGCCGAGACGCTGTGCGCGGGCCACGGCCTCAGCGGGATGCGGGGACGGCTGGAGGAGATGGGCGGGTTGCTGGAGATCGCGACGGCGCCCGAGCGGGCCTTCTCGGTCATGGCGCGCCTGCCGCTCCGCGGGGGGACGGCGTCGTGATCCGGATCGTGCTGGCGGAGGACCACACGCTCGTGCGCGACGGCATCCGCACGCTGCTCGGTCTCGTGGCGGACCTCGAGCTCGTGGGCGAGGCGGCCGACGGCGAGGAGACGCTGCGAGTCGTCGAGGCCACGAAGCCCGATTTGCTCTTGCTCGACATGCGCATGCCCCGGGGCGATGGACGGCACGTGGTCCGGGAGCTCGGCCGCCGCGGAATGCTCCCGCCGACGCTCATCCTGACCACGTTCGACGACGAGGAGGCCGCGCTCGAGGTCATCGCGGCGGGGGCGCGCGGCTTTCTGCTCAAGGACGTCAAGCTGGAGACGCTGGTGGAGGCCGTGCGCACGGTCGCGGCGGGAGGGACGATGATGCGCCCGGGCCTCTCGGAGCGCGCCGAACGTGCCCTCACCGAGCGCGGCGCCTCGACCGCGACGCCGACCGACGGCGACATCACGGCGCGCGAGCGCGAGGTGCTCCGGCTCCTCGTCGCGGGCTACTCGAACCGCGAGATCGGCCGCGCCCTCTTCGTCGCCGAGGGGACCGTGAAGAACCACGTGTCGAACATCCTCGCGAAGCTCGGCGTGCGCGACCGGACGCGCGCGGTGCTCAAGGCCGTCGAGCGCGGGTACGTCTGACGGTCACGCCGCCGACGAGCGAGGCTTGTCGTGCGCGTGGGGTGACAGGTCGACGGCGTGCAGCCGATGAGGGGGCCACGGCGTCCCGGTCCGCACCACGTGCGCCGAGCAAGCGCACACGACGGCCACGCTTCCGCCGACCTGTACGTACTTGGGTCGCTGCCCGCAGGAGGGGCAGCACGAGGGGGGAGCTTGATCCTGCATCGCAGGGATGGGACGTGCACGAGCAAGCCTCTATTCCCGCAGAGACCCCGAGAATCTCCCAGCGCTTTTCTTCATCCCACAAGCGAAGCGGGTCCCTCGGCTTCGCCCCGGGATGACAGCGTCTTTCTTCGCTAGTGCTTGGCCGTCGCGGCGCGCGGCGCAGTGGCCGTGCGAGGGTGGTCCTGGCGGGCGTCGGCGGGGAGGCGGATGTGCTGCCCCGTCTTCAACGGCGTCGCGGCCGTGGCGTGGTTGGCGGCGAGGAGCTTCGGCATCGTCGTGCCGCGAGCCTTCGCGAGCTGAAACCAGCCGCCGTCGCCGGCTCGGACGACGTAGGAGCGCGCGGGCGCGGCCTTCGTGTTCGTGGCGGGAGCCGTCTTGGCGGACGCGACCCCCGAGACGAACGCGCACGCCGTGACGACGGCGGCGATGGTGACGATGTGGGTGACACCGGGACGTTGCATGGGGCTCCTCCGCGAGCGCCGGTTGGTGCAGCCCGGGTGCCACGAGGGGTATCGCGCACTTGCCCGGCCCGAGCGCTCGGTCGATGAGGGGCCCTCACCGCAACCCAGAGCCGCCGAGGCAGCAAGCCCTCCCGAAGAACGCGACCGTGGAGGCGGTTCCCCCTTGCGCTCTGCCAGAGCTGGCCTTACGAAACTGACACGTCAGTTTTCTAGACTGCACACCATTCCAATGAGTTACGCCGCCTACCTCGCCGCCCCCGAACGGCGCCGCCGCATCCTCGAGACCGCCAAGGGCGTCTTCGCGCGGCGCGGTTACCACGACACGAACATCAGCCACATCTGCGAGGCGCTCGGCATCGCGCGGGGCACGCTCTACCAGTACTTCACCAGCAAGAAGGACGTCTTCGCCGCCATCGTCGAGGAGATGCTCACGCGCGTGCGCGAGGCGGTCGCGCGCGAGCCCGTCGTGAAGCTGCCTCCCGGCTTCCGGCCGACGCGCGAGCAAGTGCTCGAGTACACGTCGTCGAGCCTGCAGCGGATCCTCGAGGCCGTGTTCGCGGACGCCGCGAGCCTGCGCATCCTCGTGCGCGAGGCCGTGGGGCTCGACGTCGGGATCGACGCCATCGTGCACAAGATCGACGCGCTCGTCATCGATCGGTTCGCGAGCGACCTCGAGGCGGCCCGCAGCGCCGGCATCATCCGCGCCGACGTCGACCCGCGAGCCGCCGCGCTCTTCGTGCTGGGCGGCGTGCAGAAGGTGGCGCTCGACGCGCTGGGACGCAACGACGACGCGATCGACCTCGGCGCCCTCGCGGCCCGGGTCACGCGCATGAACATGCTGGGGCTTCTCTCCGAGGAGGTGCACTGATGATCGCGACCGAACGAATCGCCGACTTTCCGCCGTACCAGCTGCTCCACGACTGGGAGCATCGCGCGGCCGACAAGACCCACCGCCTCGAGCGCCTCTACCACCAGACGCAGGCCCGCTCGTGGGACCCGCGCGCGGTGCTCGACGAGCTGGAGCAGAAGCACGGCGGCATCCACGTGCCGGAGGACAAGCGCGCGGCCATGGGGCACGTCTTCACGATGATCCTCTGGGGCGAGCTCGCGGCGTGGAACATCGCCGCCGACCTGGCGCGCGCCCTCCCCGACGTCGACGCCAAGATGGCGGCGACCGGGCAGGTGTTCGACGAGGCGCGGCACTTCACCGTGATGCGCGACTACTTCCAGCGCGCGAAGATCGAGCTGCCCCCGATGAACCCCTTCGGGCGGCGGCTGCTCGTGAAGATCCTCGAGACCGAGTCGGTGCTCGAGAAGCTCTACGGGATGCAGCTCCTCGTCGAGAACCTGGCGCTCGCCATCTTCAAGCAAGTGGCGGCGACGGGCATCGAGCCGGTGCTGACCGAGCTCCTCGCGTACGTCGAGCGGGACGAATCGCGCCACGTCGCCCTCGGCGTGATGTACCTGCCGAAGCTCCTCGCGCAGGCGTCGCCCGGGGAGCGCGCGCGGAACTGGATGTTCAACATCGAGCTCTTCCTTCTCACGATCGGCGGCGGGCAGCTGCTCGACCCGCACTTCAAGGCGCTCGGGGTCGACCACCGTCAGCTCGGGTCGACGGCGCAGCGCCTCCACGAGCAGGTGCTCCGGCAGATGGGCGAGGACATGGGGCTCCAGCCGGGCCAGCGCGTTCGCGGTTCGTACGGGCTCTCCAAGAGGCAGCGAGAATTCATGCTCGATTTCCTGCACCCGGCGGGGGAGATGTCGCCGCGGCACGCGCGGGCGCTGAAGGTCGTCGAGCGGGCGACGCGGACGGTGGCCGGCTGGATGTCGTGACGGGCGTGGTTATGTTCAGCGCGTGAGCAAGATCGTCGTCGAGACGCGACCGCTGGGCTTTCCGTGGGTGACGGCGGACCCTTTCCTCTTCTGCGTGCACCACGACGACGCGTACCCGGCCGGCGACGAGAAGCTCGGCCCGGCCGCGTCGCTCGCCGGGCGTGACCTCGGGCAGGACTTCGCGGGGAAGGACGGCTGGCGCATGTACCACGGCCGCGTCGTCCCGGGCTTCCCGCAGCATCCGCATCGCGGGTTCGAGACCGTGACCATCGTGCGCCGCGGGCTCATCGATCACTCCGATTCGCTGGGCGCGACCGCGCGCTTCGGTCGAGGCGACACGCAGTGGCTGACGGCGGGCGACGGCATCAGCCACGCCGAGATGTTCCCGCTCGTCGAGCGGGGCGCGCCGAACCCGCTGGAGCTCTTCCAGATCTGGCTGAACCTGCCGGCCGCGGACAAGCGCGTCCCGCCGCACTTCGCGATGCTGTGGAACCGGGACATTCCGCGCCGCGTCTTCACGGACGACGCCGGACGGCGGACGGAGGTGGCCATCGTCGCCGGGCAGCTCGACGGCAAGCGCGCTCCGCCGCCGCCGCCGCGATCGTGGGCGGCCCGCGCGGACACGGACGTGGCCATCTGGACGGTGCGCATGGAGCCCGGCGCGGAGTGCACGCTGCCGCCGGCGGCCGGCGCGAAGACCGTGCGGACGCTGTACTTCTTCCGCGGCTCGTCGATTCGCGTAGCGGGCGAGACGCTCGACGCGCACGCGGCGGTCGTCGTGCGCGCCGACGCCGAGGTCTCGCTCGAGGCGGGCGCCGACGAGTGCGAGCTGCTGATGCTGCAGGGTCGTCCCATCGGGGAGCCGGTCGTGCAGTACGGGCCCTTCGTGATGAGCACGAGGCCCGAGATCCAGCAGGCAGTGCAGGACTACCAGCGGACGCGCTTCGGCGGCTGGCCGTGGCCGGTGGACGATCCGGTCCACGCGAGAGAAGAGGGCCGCTTCGCGAAGCACGCCGACGGACGCGTGGAGCGTATCGACGACTGAGGGCGCGGCAGCTCAGCGAGGGGGCTGGGCGAAGCGCGAGTCGGGGAAGGGCTGCGCGCCGTCGCGCTGAAGGTTCTCGGCCCAGCGCTCGCCGCGGACGGGGGGCAGCGCGATGCCGCGCGCGAGGAGGCCGGCGCGGTCGTCGTAGCGGAGCTCGGCGACGGCGGTGGGGCCGGCGTCGGCGCGGACGAAGGAGGTCTCCTGCACGCGCGAGTCGTGCGCTTCGCCGAACTGCGTCCCGAGGCCGCTGCGCTGGGCGCTCGGAGCTGCGGCGCCTGCGGATGCGGACTTGTCGGCGGACGGAGCGGCTCCGCGCCAGGCGACGGGCGGGCGCCAGACGACGGGCGGTCGCTCGCGAAAGAAGGCCACGCCGATGACGCCGACGTTGCGGTCGTGCTCCGTGCGGGACGCGAAGGAATCGCGGACCGAGGAGAAGCGGAACGCGGCGACGGTGTCGAGCGAGGTGCGCCAGCCGTCGATGGTGACGTCGCCGAAGGCCGGGATGACGTAACCGCGCTTGCCGAGGCTCGCGGGGCGCCCGTCGACGGCGTCGAGGCCATCGACCGAGATGACGGCTTCGACGCGCGAGGACGTGGGGTTGACGATGTGGACGCGATAGCGCTCGCCGATGCTCCCGAGGACGAAGCGCCGGCCCTCGTGGGCGAAGGTAGGCAAGGTCTGCTGAGCGTCGTCGATCAGCTCGGCGCGGGGTGACGCCTGCACGACGGGGCGCTGCGGCTCGAGGATGGGGCGGCCCGAGAAGGGCGTTTCGGCGCGGGTGGGGGCAGCGACGGAAAGGACGGCGACGGAAACGAGGGACGCGAGCGAGAGGACGGCGGCGAAGGAGCGGCGCATGCCCCTGAGACGCGTGAGCAGGAGAGAAGATCCTTCCGGGTGCGCGACATGACACCCTCTTCCCTATGTTCGCAGGTGCCCTTCCGATTGGGCCCCCGCCCGCCGTCGCCGGGTCGGCGCTCGCCGCGGCGGGTCCCTCCGACCTCCCCCGCGCGGCGCTTTGCTTCGCAAAGCTTGCGCGGGAATTCGGGAGGAACCCCCCGCCGCGGCTCCGCGCCGACCCGTCGACGGCGGGCTCTTTGGAAGTGGTCGCTGGAGCACGTTGATTGGGGGCGAGAGCACGACTGCAGACCGCGCGGTCACGACTGGAGGCCGCGCAGTTGCGATTGCAGGACCTGCGGGCGCGATTGCTCAACCTGCGGGTGCGATTGCAGGACCTGCGGGTGCGATTGCAGGACCTGCGGATGCGATTGCAGAACCTGCGGATGCGATTGCAGGACGTGCGGACGCGACCGGAGGACGTGCGGACGCGATTGCAGGACCTGCGGATGCGATTGCAGGACGTGCGGACGCGACCGGAGGCCGCGCGGGCGCGACCGGAGGCTGCCCGGCTGCGATTGCGGGCTGTCCGGCCGCGACCGGAGGCTGTCCGGCTGCGACCGGAGGCTGTCCGGCTGCGACCGGAGGGCGCCCGGGCGCGATTGCGCGCTGCCCGGCTGCAACTGCAGGCCCGAGGGCCGCAATTGTCGCCTCCCTTGTCACGACGGCAGTCCACCACGTTGCGCACCTGGAACGAGTGGTCGCCGTGGGACCGAGCCCGGTGTCGACGGGTCGGCGCGGAGCCGCGGCGGGGGGTTCCTCCCGAATTCCCGCGCAAGCTTCGCGAAGCGAAGCGCCGCGCGGGGGAGGTCGGAGGGACCCGCCGCGGCGAGCACCGACCCGTCGGCGCCGGGCGAACGCCCCCCCTGTTCACGCCCCGCACGACCCGCGCGTCACACCCCGTCGACACGCCGCGCCCAGCCCCGCGACGCTCTGCCTCACCCTGGGAACAGGCAAGTCCCCGAGCCGCGCGGACCCTGGGATCAACCGTCCCGATGCGGCTCCCTCGATCCGCACAGCGCGGCAGGGGCACGACCGTTGCTCCTTCCCGGGGCAGTCATGCGCCGAGCGCTGCCCCTGCTCGTCCTCGCCGTCTCGGGGATCGCGTGCGACCGGCTGCATGCCCTGTCGGAGGCCGACTTCGCGATGTCCCCGGCGCTCGCGTCGACCTACCTCCGCTACCACGTGAGCTCACCGCGGGGCGAGTGGTCGCGCGAGTTCGCCGTCAACGCGCGCGACTTCGCAGAGCTGAGGGAGACCACGGGCCGCCCGTACGCACTGGGCCTCGCGGACGGCGTCGCGTGGCTCCGCGTCGGCCGGCGCGCGCCCGTCGAGATCGACGGCGCCCTCGCCGCCGACGAGCGCCGACAGGCCGCGTGGATCGGCATGCGCTTCGGCGAAGGCAAGCACGCGGGCCACCTCGAGCTCGAACAGTGCCACGGACCCACCTGCACCCTCGTCTACACGCCCCGCGACGGCCACGCCCTCTGGGTCGACGTCGACCGCAAGACCCGCCGCGCCTCCTCCTTCGAATGGATCGCCCAGGACCACGCCATCGAGAGCTGCGAGCACATCGAATGGAGCGACACCGACGGCGCCCCGGCCATCGCGTCGGCCACCTGCAGCGCCATCGTCGACCAGGTCGGACGCGAGACCACACGCTGGACCCTCGAAGAGCGCCGCTCCGAGACGGCTCCGCCCGAGTGGGCCCGCGTCCGCCTCGAGGACGTCGTCCCCCTGCGCCCGCCGCGCGAGGTCGTCGAGGTCGCCGTCGCCGATCCCTCCCAGCGCCTCTACGTCCCCGTCGAAGCCGGCGGCTCGCAGCCCCTCCGCCTCGTCCTCGACACCGGCTCGCCCATCACCGTGCTCACACGGCGCGTCGTCGACGAGCTCGGCGTCGTACCGTCCCCCGAGCCGCCCGTGCACGTGCGTCCCCCGTGGCTCCCGGAGGACACCTACGACCCCGAGATCGTCGATCGCCTCACCATCGCCGGCATCGAGCTCCACGGCGTCTCCGTCCTCGTACCCCGCAACGACGCGCCGTTCGCGGGCGAAGAGGCGGGCCTGCTCGGCATGGACCTCCTCTCGCGGTACATCGTCGACGTCGACGGCCCGGCCAGCAAGCTGCGGTTCTGGACCCGCGGGCGCCTCCTCTCCAGCATGGCCTTCACCGAGCTCCCGTACCAAGGCTCCTCGCACGGCTCGGTCGTCGTCGACGGCGCGGTCGACGAGCTCGGGCCCATGCCGGTCCTCGTCGACACCGGCGCCCCGCTCGACATCGTCGTCGGCGGCCCCGAGATGCACGTGCGCCACCCGCGCCGGCGCGACGAGGACCTGCGCCTCAGCGAGGACGACTCGTACGACTACGAGAGCGAGGTCGAAGGCTTTCACCTCGGCCCCTTCGGCTTCCCTCGCATGCCCGCCGTCGGCCGCGACCGCCGCCCCGATCTCCCCTTCCTCGACTCCGGCGGCGCCCTCGTCGGGCTCGGCGTGCTGCGCCACTTCCGCATCACCGTCGACTCGAAGCGCGCCCTCCTCGGCGTCGCGCCCGGCCCGAGCTACGTCGTTCTCACGCGGCTCGGCTTCGAGATCGACGAGCGCGACGGCGCGCCGACCGTCACGCGCATCGTCTACGGCGAGCACGACTGGAACAAGCCCCTCCGCGTGGGCGACGTCGTGCTCGCCGTCGACGGACGCAACGTGAAAAACCGCGCCGAGGCCCTCGCGCGCATCGCGGCGGCGAAGCGGGAAGTGCGCGTCACGATCGACCGTCACGGAAACGTCGTCTCGAAGACACTCGTGATGTGACCGCTGCGCCTCGTCGTTCGCACGAGCCTGCCCGCGAGCCTTCCTTTCCGCGAAGACGCCGTGTACGCCGGATGTCCCACGGAGGAGAACCATCCATGAGCACATCGAGCACCGGCCGATTCGTCTGGCACGAGCTTCACACCACCGACCGCCCGAAGGCGCAGAAGTTCTACGCGGCGCTCATCGGTTGGGAGACCAAGGAAGTGCCCATGGGCCCGGGCGAGCCGTACACGCTGTGCCTCCTCGGCGGAAAGGACCAGGCGGGCATCACCAAGTCGATGGCGCCGGCTCACGTGCCGCCGCACTGGCTGCCGTACATCGCGGTCGACGACGTCGACGCGTCGGCGGCGAAGGTGAAGCAGCTCGGCGGCAAGGTGCTCATGGAGCCGATGAACATCCCGGAGGTGGGTCGCTTCGCGGCCGTCGCCGATCCGCAGGGCGCCGCGTTCGCGCTCTTCAAGACCGCCAAGGCCTACCCCGAGGAGCCCGAGAGGCCGCCGGTCAGCGCGTTCTGCTGGGAAGAGCTCTCGACGAGCGATCCCGCGGCGGCCGCGAAGTTCTACTCGGCCCTCTTCGGTTACACCGTCCAGGAGGTCCCGATGGGGCCCGCGGGTACGTACCGCATCCTCAAGAGCGGTGAGCGGCAGCGCGCGGGCATCGCCGGGTTCGCGCCCGGCGCCCCTCCCCGCCCGGCGTGGCTCGAGTACATCGCGGTGAAGGACGTCGACGCCTCGACCCGCAACGCGCGCGAGCTGGGGGCCAAGACCCTCCTCGAGCCGACGGACATCCCGAACATCGGGCGGTTCAGCATCGTCGCGGACCCGCAAGGGGCCGCGATCGCGCTCTTCAAGGGCGCCTGATCGCAGCGGCGGAAGGACGAGGTGGGGGCGAGCCGGTGTACCCTGGCCCGCATGCGCAGTCTGGCCTTCCCGGCAGCCCTCACCGCCGTCCTTCTCGCGGCTCCTTCGGCGCGCGCCGATGAGCCGGATCCCGCCGTCGGCTTCGCGCTGGGCGCGGCGACCATCCTGGCCGGCTTCATCGTCGGGGGAACGCTCGTCACGACGAACCAGGGCAACGGGCCGATGGCCGAGGCCGGATGGTTCGCGATCGAGGGCGGGTTCTCTCTCGCTCCGCTCGTGTCCCACGCCGCCGTCGGCGAGTGGGCGCGCGGGGCCGTCTTCGCGTCCCTCCCCACGGCGACGACGCTGGGCACGATCCCCGTCTTCGCCGCCGACGGCTCGGGGGTCGTGGAGCACGGCACGCTGCCGCAGCAAAGGGTCATGTGGGGCCTCTTCACGGGCGGCCTCGCCGGCTCGATGGCGGGCGTCATCGACACGGTGTTCTCGACGGGGCGCGCGCTCCACGTGGCTCCGGTGCTCGGGGTCGGGAGCGCGGGCGTCGTCGTCGGGGGTGCGCTGTGAAGGCCCGCGGGGTCGCGCTGGCGGCGCTCCTCGGCCTCGCGGTCTCCGCGTGCGCGACGGTGCCGCAGAACCGGCGGGCCCACCTCGCCGACCCGATGATGAGCCTGACGGACGAGCCGCTCGACGCCGCGCGACGGCAGAAGCTCTACGACGTGCGCGAAGGGGCGGCCGGGGGAGACGGAGCATCGGCGGGTGGTGGCTGCGGTTGCCAGTAAGGCGGCGCGCGCGCTCGGGTGCATCGCGATCGCGACGGCGATCGCGGGGCCGTCGCGCGCGCTCGCCGACGACGCCGGGACGTCGCTGACCGCCGACCGCATCCTCGACGACGCGAGCGCGGCGGTGCGCGTTCAGTCGGTGATGACGCGCGTGACGGCGTACGACCAGTTCGGTCACGGCTTCCAGGCGCAGGGCGGCCCGACGCCGCTCAGCCCCGGCTCCGAGCGCCTCACCGTGCTCGAGCCACAGGCGGAGGTCGTCGCGACCCAGGGCGACCGCCTCACCCACCGCGTCTGGGTGCCGGCCGACATCGTGACGAACGCCTCCCCGCACGCGATCGACGTGCTCAGCTCCGCGTCGCGCCACGTCGAGGCAGCCTCCGTCGACTGGACGACCACGTACCGCGCCGGCCGGGCGACCGACGTCTCCATGCGCAACGGGCTGCACCTCGAGAACCCCTTTCGCTCGTGGGACAGCGGCATGGCCGTCCGCCGTTCGTTCGCCGACGAGGCCTTCGTCGTCTCGGCCGGCGCGCTCGCGGTCTACGACTGGTTCGATCGGTTCAACATCCACGGGCACCGCAACGGCACGACCGACCGAAGCGGCACGACCGGCTCGCTCGGCGTGACGCAGGTCCTCACGCCGACCACCGTGGCCAGCATCAGCTACGGGCTCACCCTCCAGGAGGGCACCCTCGGCAACACCTGGAACAGCGTGCCGCTCGCGAGCGGAGGGCGCGGCCCGGAGCTCTTGCCGAACGAGCGCATGCGTCACGCCGTCGTGGCGCGCGCGGCGCAGTGGCTCCCGTGGGACGGCGCGCTGCGCCTCTACTATCGCTTCTACGCCGACGACTGGGGGATCGTCGCGCACTCGATGGAGGCGCAGCTCATGCAGCGCTTGACGCCGGAGATCTACGTCGGCGGGTACTACCGCTTCCACACGCAAACGGGCCCGCGCTTCTTCACGACGCTCGCGCCGCTCGACGCCACGCTGCGCGTCGCCGACAGCGATCTCGCGCCGCTCGATTCCGAGACCATCGGGGGCAAGATCGTGATGGACTTCCCCCTGCGCGGCCAGGTGCGAGCGCTCCACCTCGAGCTCGACTGCGCGCGCTACGTCCGCACGAACGACCTCCAGGTGAACATCGTCTCATGGGCCACCGGCTTTCGATTCTGATCCCTCCCGTCTTCGTCGCCCTCGCGGCCAGCGCCTGCGCGGGTCCGGCGGCCGCCCCCGCGACGTCGGCGTCGGGCGCACCGGTGCCCGCGGTCGCGCTCTCGACGCTGGCGGGCGAGCACACGGAGCTGGCGCGCCTGGCGGACGGACGGGTCGCGCTCGTGAGCCTGTGGGCCACGTGGTGCGAGTCGTGCGCGAAGGAGATGGACGCGCTCAACCGGCTCGACGCGAAGACGGCGGCGGGGCGAGACGCCGTCGTCATCGGCGTCGACGTCGGCGAGGAGCCCGACAAGGTGGCGGAGTTCGCGCGCAAGCGGGGGCTTCGCTACGCGCAGCTCGTCGACGAGGACTTCGCCTTCGCCGACGCACTCGGTCAGCGGCGAGTCCCGTCGACGCTGGTCGTCGACCGCCACGGTCGGATCGTGTTCCGCGGCGACGCGCTGGACGCGAAGAGCCTCGAGGCGCTGCGGCAGGCGATCGCGGCCTCGACGCGGTAGACGGGCTGGAGCGCCCTCTCGCGGCGTAGCCGCCGTCAGCACGGCGAGCGTCAGCGAGCGGTGAGCCGTCCATCGCTGGACGAGCGGTCTCGGTGCCACGAGCTTGGTCGCTCACCGCTCGCTCACGCTCGCGGTGCTGATGCCGCTGGCGCGGCATCGGGTGGCGTTTGATCGACCATCGCGCTCGGTAGCGCTCGGTCATTTGGCGTCGACGGCGGCGCACTACTCGGCGCACCGCTCGGTGTAGCCCTCGGGCGGGACGGCGCGGTAGAGCGCCTCGACGAGGTGCATCGCCTCGGCGTGCGGGAGCGCCACCTCGCCGCCGTTGCGAAGCCCGATCCGCACGGCCCCGGGCGCCCGGTCGTCGTAGAAGAAGCCGCCGTAGGTCTCCACGTAGCCGAGCACCGGCGGATGCAGCGCGACGCGGAACAGCATCCGGGCCAGCCAGTGACGCGGCACCTCGGCGCTCGCGGCTCCGAGGGCCACGGTCACGCGGTGCTCGTCCAGCAAGGACACGACGAGCCCCCTTTGCGAGAAGGGCAATGAAGCCCGGGGCGCGTCCTCGAACGGCGCCATCGGGGAGACCGGAACCTCGGTCCACGACGCCGGTGGCTCCTCGACGGCGCGCGTCTCGGAGGCGAAGACGAGGGCGCGCACGATTCCGGCCGCGTCGAGCGTCGCCCCCGGCGGCACGTGAACGAGGTCGCACGCGCCATGCGCGCTCCCTTCGTCCGCTTCCAGCACGGCCACGTAGGCGCCCCGAGGCGCCGGGATCGCGCCGGGCCGCACGACCAGCGTCAACGCCGCGTCGCCCACGCGCGCCACGACGCCCTCCCCTTCCCGCCCGAGCTCGCGGAGCACGAGCGCCGGCGCACCCGGCGTGTACGACTTCGCGTCCGCTTCGCGCCCTGCCGTGACGCCGGCGGGCCCTCTCCCGCCCGCCGTCGGCGACGAGGCGCAGAAGACCAGGCTCACCCCGCAGCGGCGCGCGCCCGGGGGGAACGCGAACGGCGCGAACGGCGGCCGCAGCCGTCCCGGCCAGTGGAGGAACCCCAGGGGATGAAGCACGAGGTCCCCGACGCGGTGGTTGTAGCGGGCGACGTCCTCGAGCGAGGCGGCGTCGCTCACGAACGTGCGCAGCGGGAAGCGGTCGACCGCGTCGTCGCCGGTGGAAAGCGCGATCGCGTACTCGTCCGAGACGTTGACGTGCGCGAAGTTAGAGCGGCTCGGACGCGGTGGCCATCTCGAGCTGCGCGTCGCCCGCCCGCGCCACGACGACGAGGTGATGCTCGAAGCGGCCCGGCCGCGCCGCGAGCGCCCGCAGGTTCGTGCGCCGCACGCCGCTCACGCGAACCGCTCCGCGATCCAGGGGACGACGACGTCCATCAGCCGCTCCACGTCGGGGGCCGCGGTCTCGCCGAAGTCCGGCTCGAAGTAATGCCGGGCGCCCTCGATGCGCACGAGCCGCTTGTCGCTCGCGGCGCACGCCTCGAAGACGGGACGCACGTCGCGGTCGAAGTACACCTCGCGGTCGCGCGTCGCGTGGACCACGAGCGTCGGCTGGTCGAACCGCGCCGCGTTCGCGACGAGGTCGGCGTTGGAAGAGAGGCCGGACCAGGTGGAGAGCCACGCGCGCGGCGTGCAGGTGCGGGCGAAGCCCATGGCGCTCATGTTCATGAGGTCCGGCCGGTCGCTCAGCAGCGAGCCGTACTCGCGCGGGGCCCCCCCGGGGTCGGCGTCGAGCGTGGGATCCGTGTAGGCCGGGTTGGCCATCGTCCGCGGGATCACGAGGACCGGCTCGTAGGCTCGCCGCCGCAGCGCGTCCTGGCGATGCTCGAACGGGCGCTGCGCGAACTCCGGAGCTTCCGTCTCCTCGACGGCCCGGGCGTGCGCCGACAGGAGCGCGCGCGCCGTCTCGTCGATGCGGCGCACCCTGGCGATCTGGCCGGCGCGCACGCGCTCGACGAAGGCAGGCGGGTAAGCCGACGGGCCAGGCGGCTCGCGGAAGCCGTTGCGGGTGTCGTAGATGTCCAGGCTGGCCTCGCTGGCGAGGGGCTCGCCCTCGTCGACGACGGCCGCGTCGATGGCCCGGAGCAGGACCTGCCCTTGCCCCCGATGCGCCGCGACGAACGCCACTCCGTCGGCCGGCGTCATCTCGGCCGCCGCGAAATGCGTGGCCGCTCCGCCCGGGGAGCGCTCCAGCCGCTGCGCCGGCGGCGAGCTCGCCTGCGCCTGGTAGAAGCCCGCGAGCGAGCCTCCGCCGCTGTTGCCGAGCAGCACGACCCGCCCGGCGCCAGCCTTCTTCCGCAGCCACTTCACGCACGCGGCCACGTCGAGGACGAGCTCCTCGTGCTCGCAGCTCGTGTCGTTGTTGACGTGCCGGCTGTTGGCCGCCAGAACGCCGAAGCCCGCCGCGACGAGGCGCGGCACCGCATAGTGGTGCGTGAAGTCCACCCGCGGGTGAATGAGGACGACGCCGACGCGCGGAGCCGCCGTCGCCGCGGGCGTCCAGTAGAGCGCCCGGAGCTGCCGGCGGTCGTCGGTGCGGAGCGCGAGCGAGGTGACGCGCGCGTCGTCGGGCGGTCGCCGGAACCAGAAGGGGAAGCCGCCCCAGTACGTCCTGGCGACGAGGATCATCGGCGCGCCCCGCATCACCAGGAGTAAGGCGGCGTCAGATCGATCCAGACGACGCGGCGGACGAGATCGTGCAGATCGACCACGGCGGGGACGCGCCCCGGCGCGTGCTTCGCGAGCTCGATGGCGATGGTGGGGTCGAAGGCCGGGATCGTGAGCTCGAGCTTCTTTCGGGTCTCCGCCAGCACCGTCGGCGTCGCCGAGTGAAGGCCGTCGACCAGCAGCGCCAGCTCTTCGTCGCGCCCGCCGCCGGCGCGCCACTCGTCGATGGCCGCCACGATGTCCTCCCGGACGCCGTCGAGCGCGCTCCGAAACGTCTGCGCATCCGGATCGTGCATGGCTCACCTTCCGTCCCACGATACTGCCACGCCCGCGCCGCGCCCGCATGACGGGCGAGCGCGCTACAATCGCCGCGCGCGCGACACCGCGCACGAGGAGGCCCATTCGTGAGCGGGACGGCGATGCGCGCCTTGATGGCCCTGGTCGAGCGCGACGACCACCTCGTCCCGACCGCGGCGCTCTCTGCCATCGCGCCCGAGGTTCTCCACGCGGCGCGGCGCGCGGGCATCCTTCGCGCCGACGATCCGGGGCTCGAGGATCTCTCGGCGACCGATCTGGCGCGGGTCCTTCGCGCCCTCTACGGCCTCGCCGGACGCGGACGCCCGGTCCCGCCCTCCTTTGCCGCCGCGGCCACGGGCCTCGGCTGGATGGGGACCGGCCGCGACGCGCGCGAAGTGCTGCTCTGCGCGCGCCCCGCCACCGGGCTCGCCGACGCGCTCCGGCGCACCCGTCCGACGCTCGTCCTCGTCCCGACCGCGCGGCACGTGACGCCGGCCCTGCGCGAACGGCACGCGCCCGGTGCGCGCGTCGAGCTCGAGTCACTCGAAGAGGCCCTCGTCGTCCTCGGCGGGCGCCTGGTCCGCCGCGCCGCGATCGCTCCGGACGCCCCCGGCCTCGAGCCCTCGCCCGGCGTCGCACCTCCGGGCCGCTTTCCGTCGACGGCGCCCCCGAGCCTCGTGCGTGGGCTCGCCAAGCGCTGGACCGAGGTGCGCGTCTGCCTGCTCGACCGCACGACGGTGCGCGTCGACGCCGGCGGGCGCCGCATCCGCTGCACGCACATCGACTTCGGGATGGCCCACGTGCGCACGCGCCTGCCGACGCTCGCGTGGGAGGTCGTCGAGGAGACCTGCGAGCACGGCGGCTACTTCAAGACGAGCCGCCTCGGCAACGGCGACGCGACCAAGAAGCTCGTCAGCCGCGTGAGCCTCGATCTCCAGGCCCTCTTCGGCATCGAGGGCTCGCCCTTCTACCGGTACCGGAGCGACTGCGGCTGGCGGTCCCGCTTCGTGGCGCGCCCGGATCTGCCCGAGGACCTGCCCCCGCAAATTTGACTCGGTGACATTTGGCTTCGCCAGAAGCAAGAAATCGACCATCGCCCGTCTTTTTGTCCTACACGCTGTCGCACACCTTGTTTTCCTGCGGGTGCGTAACGAAGAGCGTGTCGAAGGGGAGCCCACGGGTCGCTCCAAAAGAGGACAAGAAGGACATGTCACCAGATAGGGATGAAAGCGGTCGGACAACGAGGCTCCCCCGCTCCCGAAGGCTTCTGCGCCGTTCGTCGTCCCTCCTTCCCTGCTTGCGAACGCTCGCCGGTCGTCGCCGCTCGATCGTCGCCGGCGCACGGACGGTCGCTGGCTGCTCGCGATGGATCGATGAAGAGCAAAGGTCCATCGTCCGCTGTTCTCGAACGGTTCATCCCGAACGAGGATGTATCGAAAACTGCCATGGGTGAATCGGTCGCTGTTCTTTTTCGATCGTTCGTTGCTCGGGATGAATCGAAAAAGAGCAGCGGTCGATTCATCGTCGTTCGCGACGTCTTCATCGCTGCTCTTTTTCGATCGACCCTCGTTCCCGGTCGATCGTTCCAGGACAAGACACGATACATCGTCGCTCTCGAACGATAGTTCGCGAACGAATGTCGGAACATCGACGCTCTTTCTCTCGAGAAAAAGTACAGCGAGCGATTCGTCGTTGCTCGCACTCCACGGACATTTGTTTTCTTTCGATCGAATCTTGCTTCCGAACGATCGAACCTCGTCTTTTCACGACCTTCCGCGAACGCCCATCTCCGCATTCCTTCGGATTTTCTCGTGTTTCCCGGACGCGATGTGTCGATTCCGAGTCAGGAGAGTGTGCCCATGAGCGATTCCAAGAAGTCCATTCACCGCGCGACGATCACCCTGGGCGTTCCCGACAAGAAC
Organism: Polyangiaceae bacterium; assembly: GCA_036501935.1. Taxonomy (GTDB): domain Bacteria; phylum Myxococcota_A; class Polyangia; order Polyangiales; family Polyangiaceae; genus Palsa-1150. Next base: position 92,738 of record DASXZL010000005.1, read on the forward strand.
GCCGACCTCATTCTCTACGCGACCGGCGTCGCGCAGAAGATGACGGGCAACCCCGCCTTCCCCACCCCCAACCCGACGCTCGCCGCGATCATCGCGGCGACCAACGATCTGCACACGGCGGAGACCGCGGCGCTGACGCGCGCCAAGGGCACCGCCGTCGTGCGGGACGACAAGCGCACCGTCCTCGTGTCGCTGCTCCAGCAGCTCCGGGGATACGTGCAGTCGGTCGCGGACGCGACGCCCGAGAACGGCGCGGCCATCATCGAGAGCGCGGGCCTCACCGTGCGGAAGATCACCGCGCGCGGCAAGCGGACCTTCGCCGCGCGAACCGGACCGCTCAGCGGCTCGGCCATCGTGACGGCGGCGAACGCCGGCCCGCGGGCGTCGTACGAATGGCAGTACAGCACCGACGGCGGCAAGACCTGGGTCTCCGCGCCGGCGACCACGCAGGGCATGACGAAGATCACCGGCCTGCCCTCCGGGTCGACGGCGCAGTTCCGGTACCTCGCCGTCACCCCGAAGGGCGGCCAGGGAGACTGGAGCCCCGCGCTGTCGCTCCTCGTGAAGTAGGCCGGCGCTCCTCGGGCAGCGCGCGACACGAGGCCACGCCCCCCCGTCGCCGGGTTTTCCGGCGGCGGGGGGAGCGCCCAGACCGGCCGGCGCGCGACACGAGCCGACGCTTCCCCGCTCACGGCGTGAAGCGCAGCGAGTAGCTCACCATCGTCAGCCCCTTCAGGGTCTTCTTGAAATCGATCTGCTCGAAGACGGCGACGACGCAGTCCTTGAACGCCGCGGGGTGGATCGCCGTGCGAGGGTTCGACACCTTCGCGCGGCCGCCCTCGGGCTGGATGAGGAGGTCGACGCCGAAGTCGCCGCCCTTGGCGGGATCGTCGACCTTCGCCCAGCAGGCGCGCACTTCGTCGAAGTGGGGGGCGACGCTGTCGGCGATCGGGGCCTTGTTCGCGGCATCGTTGGGGCCGCCGCCGATGTGCATCCCGATGTTCTCGACCTTCACGTGGGGGAGGGGCGGCGGAGTCGAGGCCGCCGGCGACGGGCCGGCGACGGAGGCGGACGGCGCCGGGACAGGGGCCGAGCTCGGCGCGGCCACGGCGGCCACGCCGGAGGAAGCCGCGGGCACCGGAGGGGCGGTCGCCGAAGAGGCCGCAACGGGGGGCTCTGGTTGCGGCATCGGAGTGGACGGAGCGCGGTCGCAGGCGCCCGGCAGGGCGAAGAGCGCGAGACTGAGGAGGCGGGCTCGAGTGCGCATCGACGCCTCTCTTTTACAGGAAAACGTGGGATAGTCGCGACCCCATGGCCACCACCACCACCATCGCCGACAAGTATCTGCCCATCCTCACCGAGAAGAAGGCCTTCGCCCAGCTGGCGACGCTGATGCCCGACGGCACACCGCAGGTGACGCCGGTCTGGTTCTTCTACAAGAACGGGAAGTTCATCGTGAACACGGCGCGCGGCCGCATCAAGGACCGCAACATGACCCAGAACGCCAAGGTCGCGCTCTCCATCGTCGACCCCGAGAACCCCTACGCGCACATCGCGGTGCGCGGGACGATCGTCAAGGCCACCGAAGAGGGCGCGTCCGCCAACATCGACGCGCTGGCCAAGAAGTACCTCGGGCAGGACAAGTATCCCTACCGCCAGCCCGGCGAGGTGCGGGTGCTGTACAAAGTCGCGACCGACCGCTGCACCTTCATGGGCTGAGGCGGCTCACTTGGCGCCCGCGGGCGCCTCGGCGTTCACGGCCGGCTCGGCGGCGAGGAACACGAGCGAGCATTCCGCGCGCTCGAGCAGCACCGAGGCGACATCCCCGAAGTTGAGGGGGTCGCCGGGACGCGGACTGACCCC
>DASXZL010000006.1:0-31239 GCA_036501935.1 Polyangiaceae bacterium
CCTCGGCTCGTAGGGGGGCTCGCGTCATGGCTGCGCGCTCCTTCCGACGGGGCAAAAGGAGCGCGCAGCCATGAAGTCCGTTCTTCCCCATCACAATCTCGTTGCTTACGGCGTCGCACTGGAGCTGCTTCAAGCCGTGAGGGACGCCAAGATTCGCGACAGCTACCTCCGGGACCACGCGATGCGGGCGGCCAAGAGCGCCTGTCTCAATACCGCGGAGGGCGCGGGGCGAAGCTCGCACGCGGACAAGGCGCGGGCGTACACCATCGCGCGGGGCGAGGCGTGCGAGGCAGCGGCTTGCGTCGAGATCGCCGTGAGCGCCGGCGACGCGGAGGCCGGCGCGCTCGACGCCGTGGTCGCGCACGCGGCTCGCTTCGTCGCGCTGGCGACGGGGCTGATTCGGTAGCGGCCGTCCGGGGCTGCGCGTCACCGCGACGCGCAGCCCGGCGAGCCGCCTACCGCGGCAACGCGCGGAGCATCCGCTTCAGGCGAACCGCGAGAGACAGGAGCTTCGCCGCAACCTCGGTGTCGACGGCCTCGATGGCGTCCGCGAGGTCGACTGCGCCGATGAGCTCGTGCAGCGAGTTGTTGGCGATGTCGAAGTGACGCCGCCGGATCCCCGACGCGTCGCTCGGTAGCCCCTCGCAAAGGCCGAGGAACGCGCTCTTCGCCGCGCGCGTCGCCTGGTCCCGGAGCTCCGCATCGCGGATCCCGGCTTGATGCGTGAGCTTCGCCAGGTCCTTGGCGACGACGTACGCATCGAGTTTCTGAAACGGTAGAAGCGAGTTGTTCATGGTGTTCGGCCCTCGCCCCGTCGGGGGCCGAACACCATGAACATCTCCAGCTTCCAGACCCGTCGAGCAGCCCGAAGTGTGTTGCAGCCGCAGTGCCACGCTCCTGCGTGGCGCGAGGCTGCCCGTAGGTCGAAGCGCCGCATCGCATCGCGCTCGAGGTCGAGGTCGAGGTCGAGGTCGAGGGTCGATCGTCGCGGTCGGTCGACGGGTCGACGGTCGCGGCGGTCCGGTGGCGGTCGGCGGTCGCGGTCGACGGTCGGGTCGCGGTCGCGGTCGACGGTCGGGTCGCGGTCGGGGTCGGGGTCGGGGTCGCGGTCGCGGTCGCGGTCGGGTCGCGGTCGACGGTCGCGGTCGACCGTCGAGGTCGCCCTCGACGTCGGGCTACGATGCCCTCCGTGAAACGCCCCCGCGTCTGGATCAACATGGCCTCGAGCATCGACGGCAAGAGCGCCCCCGCTCCGTCGCTTCGACCGCCGGGCCAGTTCATGATGTCACGCGGCACCGTCGACCGCGCCACCATGCGCGAGCTGCGCGCCCAGGCAGACGCCGTCCTCGTCGGCGCGGGCAACCTGCGCGCCGACGACCCCGACCTCGCCCTGGCCGCCCCCGAGCGAGCCCGCCGCCGGAGCGCCGGAGAGCGCGAGCCGCTCCGCGTCGTCGTGACCCGCGAAGGCGGCGGCCTCTCGCCGTCGATGAAGATGTTCGACCCGGCGCGCGGGGGACCCGCGATCATCGCGCACACGCGCCCGCTGACCCCGGCGACGCAGGCAGCGCTCTCGGCGGTCGCGGAGGTCGTGCACCTGGACGCCTGCGAGGCCGACGTCAGCGTGCTGCTGACGTGGCTCGGCGACGTGCACGGTTGCCGCACGGTGCTCTGCGAGGGCGGCGGCCTCCTCAACGCGACGCTCTTCGAGGCCCGCGCCGTCGACGAGCTGTATCTCACGCTGACGCCGCGCATCCTCGGCGGCGTCACGGCGCCTGGCACGGTCAACGGTGCGGGCTTCCCGCCGTCCGCCGTCCCCGACGCGACGCTGGTCGACCTGCGCCGCGAGGGGGACGAGCTGCTGCTGCGTTACCGGTTCGACTGGGCCGCGGCGCCGGGGCAGACCCCGCCGTTGCCGCAGCAGATCAAGTGATGGGCCTCGCCTCTCCCTCCGTCCTCAGCCCTCAGTGCTTGTGCTCCGCCCCCGCCGCCGCCTCGACGGCCTTCTTCACGTCCTCGTACGCCGGCTCTTCCTGCGGCTGGTTGCTCACCCACTCCCACGACACGTGGCCGTGCGGGTCGATGACGAACACCGATCTCCTCGCCGCGGTGAAGCCCACGTTGGCGAGGTTCTCGAAGACGACGTCGTACGCCTTGATGGCCTCGTGGTTGTGGTCCGCGAGGAGCGGGAACGACAGGTTCTGCTGCTTCTTGAACTCGGCCAGCGCGAACGGCGAGTCGACGCTGATGCCGTACACCGTGGCGTGGAGCTTCTGGTAGTCCGCGATGGCGTCGCGGAAGGAGCACAGCTCCTTCGTGCACACGCTGGTGAACGCGGCGGGGAAGAACGCGAGCACGGTGACGTGGCCGTGCTCGGGGAAGGTCACGGCCTTCCTGTCGGTGTCGAACAAGGTGACGTGCGGCGCGTGGGTTCCGACCTTGATGGCCATGGCGACCTCCTCGGGTAGTGGTGATTGGGGACGCGCAGGCTGCCACGAACCCCGCCCCGTGGGCTAGGCTCCGCCGCCAATGAAGCGTGTCGCCATCCTCTTCTCGGGCGGTCCTGCGCCGGCCTCCAACGCGGTCATCGGCGCAGCGGCCTCGGCATTTCGACGCAGCGGGCACGAGGTCGTCGGCATCCGCCACGGCTACTCCGGCCTGCAGGGCTACGACCGGGCGAAGGGCCCGCTCGTCGCCGAGGAGCACTACCACGTGTTCCGCGACGAGGACCTGCGAGGCCTGCGCAACACGCGCGGGGTCTTCGTCGGGACGGGCCGCGCGAACCCCGGCAAGGACATCGTCACCCCCCGCGACCTCGACGATCCCGCCAAGACCGACCGGCTCCGTCGCGTCCACGAGGCGCTCGTCGACCTCGGCATCGAAGGGCTCGTCTCCATCGGCGGCGACGACACGCTGCGCACCGCCAACCTCTTCCACGAGTACCAGAAGCGCCTGCCCGCCGGAGCGCCGCGCGTGCGCGTCGTCCACGTCCCCAAGACCATCGACAACGACTACCGGGGCATCGACTTCACCTTCGGCTTCTTCACGGCGGTCCACGTCATGTCGAACGAGCTCCTCAATTTGCGCGCCGACGCGATGGCGACGAGCAGCTACTTCATCGTCGAGACGATGGGACGCAAGGCCGGCTGGCTCGCGTACGGCGTCGCCATCGCGGGCGAGGCCCACATGGTCGTCGCGGTGGAGGACGTCGTCGGCGATCTCGCCGTCGAGGAGAAGGTGCAGGACGCCGAGACGGGCGCCACGCGCACCGAGGTGAAGCTCTCGGTGGACCGCCTCGTCGACCACGTGGTGGAGCTCATCCTCGCGCGCGAGCGGAGGGGCAAGCGCTACGGGACCATCGTCCTCGCCGAGGGGCTCGCGGAGATGCTCCCCGAGGCGTACCTGCGGGACGTCGCGCGCGACGAGCACGGGCACGTGTCGCTCGGGCGCATCGACTTCGGCCGGCTCGTCGCCCGGCTCGCGTCCGAGCGCTACGAGCAGCGCACGGGCAAGGCCAAGAAGGTCACCGGCGTGCAGCACGGCTACGAGTCGCGCTGCGCCGAGCCGCACGCGTTCGACGTCGTGCTCGGGAGCCAGCTCGGGCTCGGCGCCTTCCACGCGCTCACCGACAAGGGGCTCGACGGCCACATGGTGAGCGTCGCGGGGCAGCTCGACCTCCGCTACGTGCCCTTCTCGGACATCATCGATCCGGTCACCCTGCGCGCCGAGGTGCGCTTCGTGAAGCGAGGGAGCGACTTTCACCGCCTCGCCGCCGCCCTCGGCACGAAGATCACTTCGCCGACGCCGGGGTGACCCAGGTGCGCGCGAGCCACTCGAGCGCATCCTTCTCGGCGCGGAGGGCGCGGTCGACGGCGCGCGCGGCTTCATCGGGGCCGGCGTCGCGAGGCGCGTAGGCGCGGGCGTAGAGGACCCAGTTGGAGAGCTCGTAGTGGTGGAGCAGCGCGGCGTACGGGTGGCCGTCGAACGACGCCAGCGCGCCGAGCCCATCCTGCGCGCTCGAGCACGCGTGGAGCGCGTTCGCGGCGTCGTAGAGCAGCTCGCGCAGCTCCTCGAAGGCCCGGTCCGGATCGCCCGCGATGCGCTCGAGCAGCGCCTCGAAGCCCTCGTCGGAGAGGCCCGCGGCGCCGGCGGCCTCGGCCATCGCCGGCACCTGCGTCGCGAGGAACGTCGACCGCGGCGCGTGCCCCAGCAGGCGCCCGACGAGGTACACGTCGAAGGCGCTGGCGATCGACTCCCCGAGAAAGAGCGCCTCGGCCGAGGGGGGAGAGGGCAGGGCGCGCGCCGCCAGATGGTGCCAGGCGACGTGCGCGACGACGTCCGCCGAGAGCCGGTCCTCGACGAGGACGTCGCCCCCGTCGCCGCTGGCCCAGAAGGTCAGGTTGAGGAGGAGGGCCCGGTCCCAGCGCCCCTCGGACGACGCGGGGAGGACACGGAAGAGGTACCCGTCGCGGCGCAGGATGGCCTTCAGATCGGCGTAGAGGCCGACGTGACGGAAGGACGCCTCGTCGTCGAGGATGAGGTCGTCGAGGGCACGGGTCCGGAGGACCGCGGCGTGGGAAGGGGGACGGCGGGGGTTTCGCGCTTGCATCCTAGGGCTCCGGGGCATATGTGCACGGCTCTCATGGCGCTGGAAGACACGTTCGAGCACGAGGGCATGGAGATCACGTACGTGGTGCACGCGAACGGCCGCGAGGCCGTCGTGCGCTTCGTGGTGGGGGAGACGCCGCACGAGCTCATCCTGCGCCGCGGTCATCGCGGCGGGGGCGGCGCGACCACGAAGGTCCCGCCGGAGGCCGCCGCGGCCGTCACGGCGCTCGGGCTGCACATCTGGCCCCTCTCGGCGCAGCGCGGCTGGTAGGCAAGCTGCTGTCATGCTGAGCCCGAAGGGCGAAGCACCCCACGGCAGGACGGTGGGGTCCCTCGGCTTCGCCTCGGGATGACAGTAGTTTCTCGCTCGACGAGCGCGCTACCGCGCGTGCCCACTCAAGGATGACGGCGAGTCAGTAGCCCCTGGCTTTGTCGACGACGTGGAGCAGGGGCTCCCCGGCGCGCCAGCGGCGCAGGTTCTCGAGAAAGCAGCGCATGGCCTCCTCGCGCCACGTGGCGGTGTGGTCGGCCGTGTGGGGCGAGAGGAGCACGTTGTCGAGGGCGTAGAGGGGATCGTCGGCCGGCAGGGGCTCGGTCTCGAAGACGTCGAGCGCGGCGCCGCGGAGGGTGCCCCGCTGGAGCGCGCGGACGAGGGCGTTCTGGTCGACGAGCGCGCCGCGGCCGACGTTGATGAGGACGGCGCCGGGGCGCATCGCGTCGAGCTCGTCCGCGCCGATCATGTGCCGGGTCTCCGGCGTGATGGGGGCGGCGAGGACGAGGTAGTCGGAGCGCTCGCAGAGGACGCGCTTCGACGGGACCATTTCGGGCCCGTCCGGCGACGGATGCCGCCGGAGCGCGAGGACCTCCATGCCCATCGCCGCGCCGAGCGCGGCCACGCGGCGTCCGATGTCGCCGTAGCCGCAGACGCCGAGGGTGGCCCCCCGGAGCATCTGCACGTCGAACGGGTCCCACCGCCGCGCGCGCTGGCTCGCCTTCATGCGGGCGAAGTCCTTCGCGAAGTACAGCATCGCGCCGAGCGCGAACTCGGCGAGCGAGTCCCCGTAGACGCCGCGCGTGTTGGTGACGACCACGTCCCGCTCGACGAGCGCCGGGAAGAGCAGCCAGTCGACGCCCGCCGCCCAGGAGTGCACCCAGCGGAGACGCGGCGCCGCGGCAAAGACCTGCTCGGCCGTCGCGCGGTCGCTCGACCACACGAGCAGAGCGTCGGCGCGGGGCGCCGCAGCCGCGAACGCCTCCAGCCGGCTGCCCACCACGAACGCGACGTCCCCATCGACGGCGTCGAGCAACGCGAGCGTCTTGTCGCCGGGGTCGGCGAGGATGAGGACCGTGAGGGTCATCGACGGGAGACGCTACGCGATCCCCCGTCAGGGCGTGATGACCTCTGGGTCGGCGTCGACGGTCTGCTGGTTGCCGAGGACGACGATGATCTCGCCGCCGTACGTGCCGTCCTGCGGGCCGCCCACCGCGCTCAGGCCGAAGGTGCACGACTGCAGCTCGTTCAGGGTGAGGCCCACGCAGTTGGCCGTGTTGGTCAGGGCCGTGAACTCCTGGTCCGCGTCCTTGAGGATCTCCGCGACGTTGTCGCCCGCCGTCGCCACGGGAGTGATGCCGCAGTTCTGCAGGGTCAGCGTGAGGGCCCCGGGCGCATTCACGGCGAGGTGCAGCGGCGCCGGCGTGATGGTCAGCACGTAGTCCACCGCGCTCGAGATGCCCGTGGCGCTGAGCGCGAGACCGGGCGACGTGGTGATGGCGTCGGTGACCACCAGCGACGTCGAGACCGCCGCGCACGGCGTCGCGTTCTGGAAGGTCACCGTGATGTTGCATCGCCCGCCGGCGGCGAGGGGCTGCCCGAGGCACGTGGTCCCGGTCCCCGTCAGGACCGCGTAGCCGGCCGCGAGCGTCCCCGACACGCTGAGCTTGTTGGTGGAGACGGTGCCTGCGTTGTAGAGGACGAACGTCGCCTGCACCGGCGTCGCCGTCCCCCCGCTCACCGGCACGCCGCCGTAGGCCCACGTCGAGATGGCCTGGTCGTTGCCGTTCTCCCACTGGAGGACCGGCTGAGCGCCGGCGCCCTGCAGCGTGCCGGTCGCCGGGAGGCCCGCCGTGGTGGTGGCGCCGAGCGTGGCCGTCTCCGTCGTCGACGTCGAGGGCGTGAAGGTCACGTCGAAGGTGCACGATTTCGTCGGCGCGAGCGCCGCGGCGCACCCGTTGTTCGAGATGACGAAGTCGTTCACGCCCGGCGCCGTGCCGCCGACGGCGACCGCGACCGTCCCGGACGGGACGCCGCCGTTGTTGGTGAGCGTGAAGGCCATCGGCGCCGACGACGTGCTCTGTCGCTGCGTCGGAAAGACGAACGGCGAGACGCCGCCCGTAGCGCTCGTGATCGCCAGCGTCGCGGGAGCCAGCACCGTGGAGGAGAGAGTGTCCGTCGCGCTCGTCGTCGCGCTCGCGCTGACGGTGAGCGTGCCGCTGATCGCGCCCAGCGCGGCTGCGGCGGTCGGGCTCAGGTAGACCCCGACGGTGCAGGTAGGCGCCGCCGCGGTCAGCTTGGCGCCCGAGCAGGTGGTCTTCGTCGCGTCGAGCGCGAACTGCGCGGGCACGGCGATGGCCAGCGGGCCGACGGGCGCGAGGCTCACGCTCGTCACGGTCAGCGTCGTCGTCGCGCCGGGCGACTCGTAGGCGCCGCTGGCGAGCGTCGGGCCGGGCGGCGTGATGGTCAGCGGCGTGGTCGCCGTCCCGGTGAGGTTCGCGGTCCCCGTGCCTCCGGGCGTCCCGGAGACGCTGAGGGTCTGCTGCTGCACCCCGAGGGTCCCGACCGTGGGCGCGAAGTGCGCCGTGATGGTGCACGTGCCCGTCTGCGGGGCGAGGAGCTGCCCCGTGCAGCCATCGGTGCCGATCGCGAACTGTCCGACGTTGGCCCCGCCGAGCACGGCCTTCAGCGCGCCCGTCGCGACGCCTCCCTTGTTGTAGACCGTGAACGTCACGTCGGGGCTCACCGTCCCCTGCGGCGTATTCGGGTACGGCTCGTTCACCGGCGCCACGAGGAGCGACGCCGGAGCCGCGGTCGTGCCCGTCAGGTTCGCCGTCGCCGTTCCGCCCGGCGTCGCCGCCACGGAGAGCGTGGCGACCGTCGAGCCGAGCGGCGTGACGGTGCTCGGCGTGAAGTGCACGTTGACCGTGCAGCTCGTGCCGGCCGCGAGCGTCTGCCCCGTGCACCCGTCGGTGCCCAGCCCGAACGCAGCCGAGCCCGTCCCGCCGAGCGTCGCCGTCAGCGTTCCGCTCGTCTGCCCGCCGCTGTTGGTCACGACGAAGGGAAGGTCACCGCTCGAGGCGTTCTGGGCCACGGTCCCCATCGGCTGCGACGTCGGGCTCACCGTCAGATTCGCCGGGCCCATCGCCGTCGCGGTCAGCGTCGCGGACGTCGCCCCGCCCGGTGTCCCGCTCACGGTGAGCGATGCCTGCAGAGCGCCCACGGGGCCGCCGACCTTCGGCGCGGCGTGCGCATCGACGGTGCACGTCCCGCCGGGCGCCAGCGTCTGCCCGGTGCAGCCATCGGTCCCGAGCGCGAACTGGTCGCCGTTCGCCCCGCCGAGCTGCACGCTGAGCGAGCCGGTGGTGACGCCACCGCCGTTGGTCACCACGAAGGGGCTGTCCGAGCCGGAGGCGCCCTGCGCCACGGAGCCGAGCGGCTGGGTCGTCGGGTCGATGCTGATGGTGGCGGGCGCCAGGCCCGTGCCCGTCACGGTCACAGCGACGGGCGTGATCGACGTCCCCCCCACGGTCACCGTGGTCGTCTCCGGCCCCGTCGCGCTGGGCGCGAAGGTCACCCCGAAGGTGCAGGTGGCGCCCGCCGGGACGGCGGCGGTGCAGGCGTTGTCGGCGATGGCGAAGTCCTTCGCGCTGCCGGCCGTGACGGTCGGGACGCTCGAGTCGGCGCCGCCCGTGTTCTTCACCGTGAAGGTCTGCTCGGGCGGCGGGGTGGTCCCCTGCGACACCGGCCCGAAGTCGAACGGCGACGGCGTCACCGAGAACGTCGCTGCGTCGGTCGCCGTTCCGGCGAGGCTCGCCGTCGCGGTGCCGGGGGTGCTCGCGCCCGTGGCGGTCAGCGAGGCCGCCTTGGAGCCCAGGGTCTTCGGCGCGAGGGAGACCCCCACGGTGCACGTCGCGCTCGCCGCGAGCGACTTGCCGGTGCACGTGTCCGAGGCCAGCGCGAAGTCGACCCCGTCGGTTCCCGTCAAGGCGACGGTGACGTTGCCGCTCGCCCCCGTGCCGCCGTTCGTCAGCGTGAACGTCGCGGGGGCGGAGGTGGCCCCGACGGCGACCGTGCCGAGACTCTGCGTGGTCGGAGAGAACGAGAGCGTGCTCGCTCCGCCCCCGGTCCCGGAGAACGAGGTCGTGGTGAGCCCGCCCGGGCTCGCCGAGACGGCGAGCGAGGTCGCCTCCGGGCCGGACTTGGAGGGCTTGAAGTGAACCTGAACGGTGCAGCTGCCGCTCGGTGGGAGCGACTTGTCGGCGCACCCGTCGGCGTCGATCCCGAAGTCGCCCGCGTCGCCTCCCATGAGCGTCGCCAAGACGGTGCCGGTGGCGACGCTTCCCGCGTTGCTCACGGTCACCGTGATCGCAGCGCTCTGCTGCCCCACCGCCACCGTCCCGAAGCTCTCCGACTGGGGAGAGGCCAGGCCGATGGACGTCTGCGTGACGTCCAGCGTTCCCCCGTCGCTCGACGCCGCGGGACTTCCGCTGCCGAAACATCCCGCCGCCGGACCTCCCAGCGCCAAGGCTGCGACGACGCCCATCCCCAGCAGCCGGATCGGTCGGAACATCCGACTCGTCTTAACGGGTGGCCGGGCGACCGCAAGTCGCCCGTTTGGGGGACCGGGCCTTCTACATCGCGGTGACGGTCGCGCAACCCAGCACGATCTGCACGCTCGCCGACGCGTCGTTCTTCAGGTTCGTGCAGGCGGTTCCGTTGAAGACGATGGCCGTCGGGTTCGCGGGATTGTTGTACGACCAGCCGTTGCTGGAGCTCTGGGGGATGGTGGCCCCGTCCACGGTCACGTTCACCTTGGTCGGGTCGATGGTGCCCGCCTCGGGGTTGACGTTGAGCGGGAACGTGCAGGAGAGGACCTGCCCGCGGATGGCGTTGATGGCGTTCTCGAAGGCGGTCTCGGTCTGCGCCTGGCTGCCCGCGGTCGGGTCGACCTCGAAGTAGCAGAGGTCCGTCGCCCCCGCGGTGTTCTCGTTGGGGTTGCACCCCATCGGGGCGGTCCCTCCCGCCACGGCGAGGTTTCCGAGGAAGCTCGGATCGAAGTTCGTGAGGTCGGTCGACGGGTAGACCCCGGTGCCGATGACGAACGTGAGGATCGGCCCGGCCGGCGAGGCCTTCGTGAGCTCCGCCGCGGCGTCGACCATGCACGCATTCGACATGTAGTTCGTGCCGCTCTGCACGCAGGCGTCGCCCTCGGAGGGGACGCCGTCCGTGAGGAGGACGAGGACCTTCTGGCCGCCGGGAGGTATCGGCGTCATGTTCACGTAGCTCTCGAGCTCGCTGTAGCCGCCCGTCATCGCCTTGCCGGTCGGCGTGCCGTTCTTCGGCTGCCCGCTCAGGCGGGTGTTCAGCGCGCTGTCCTGCGCGGCACCGACGAAGTTGATGGGGACGTCGATGCCCGACTCGGGGTACGGCCCGTTGCCCGCCGTCTTGTCTTTCGAGTCGGAGAAGACGAGGAGCCCGACGCCGACCCCCGTGTCCGCCTTCATTTGCATGTCGGCGAAGATGGCCTCGAGAGCTCCCGTGGCGGCCGGCCACTTGTTGTTCTGGCCCATGCTCCCCGAGCCATCGAGGATGAAGAGCATGTAGACGGGCGTCTTCGTCGCCTGGGCCGTCGCCGTGGCGCAGCCCGCGTCGCCGAGCGAGGGGCCGCCGTCGTCGGAGCTGGCGTCGTCGCCGAAGATGCTCCCGCTGCTGCTCGAGGACGAGGAGCCCCCGCTGCTCCCGCCGCTGCTCCCTCCGCTGCTCGAGCCGGACCCGGAGCCCGAGCCCGACGAGGAGAACCCCGTGGAAGCTGGCGCGGTGCCGCAGGCGGAGGCGATGAGTAGCCCGAACGCGACCGAGGAAACACCCGACACCCGCGACCACTGGCCCATGAAGATCTCTCCTTGAGGCATTCCTATGGCCGGCGGGGTGTACCCCGGCATGAAGAAACGGCGTCGCGACGCGCGCGGGACGTAAGCCCCGCCTGATTTTTCCAGGCCTACATCGCACGTTCCGTGCCCTCCACGTAGACTGCGGTCGCGGGGGAAGGAGCACGCAGCCATGATCCGTCGACTCTGGTGGTTGCCCGTGATGCTCCTCGTGCTCGCGCTGTCGGGGTCGTCGACGATCGCCGGCTGCGGAAGCTCGAACAGCGCCGCAGGGCCCGGCGCGGACGGCGGCGGAAGCAGCGGGAGCGACGGCGCGAGCAGCAGCGGAGCAAGCGACGGGAGCCTCTTCGGTGAGACCTCCGGATCGCAGCTGGTGGTGGATCCCGCGAGCCCCACTCTTAAGGTCACCATGCCGGGGATGACCCAGGCGTTCACGGTGCACGACCCCGGGAGCACGACTCCGCTCACGGCAACCTGGACCGTCGACGCGCCCGCCCTCGGGACCATCGACGGCACGGGGCTCTTCTCGGCGTCCGGCACGCAGGGCGGTCAGACCACGGTGACCGCCACGGTCGGCACCCGCTCGGCCTCCACCGTCCTCACGGTCGTCCTCCAGCTGACGGACAACCCGGGCAACGTCTCCTCCGGAACGCAGACGCAGCTGCAGGCCGGCGGCAGCGCCGATTCGGCCTTCAAGTGGCTCTACCCGTACGACGGCACCGTGTTCCCGAGGGGCCTCGCCGCGCCCGTCCTGCAGTTCGCGGGCGCCGCGCCCGACGCGGTCTACGTGCAGGTGTCGTTCTCCACGCTCACCTACCAGGGCTTTTACGGGGCGAGCAGCCCGGGGCAGGTGACGCTCTCGCCGCAGCTCTGGACGACCATCACCGAGAGCGCGTCGGGCACCGACTCGGTGAAGGTGCAGCTGACGAAGATCTCCGGGGGCATGGTGACCGGGCCGATCACCGAGACGTGGCGCATCGCGCAGGGGAGCCTCAAGGGCACCGTCTATTACAGCTCGTACGACTCGCCGCTCGCCAACGGCGGAGCCGTGCTGACCATCCAGCCCGGGGCGGCCATGCCCACGGTGCTCATGGGCGGCGGGAGCGGCTGCGTCGTCTGCCACGCGGTCAGCGCCGACGGGTCGACCATCGTCGCGTCGCACCAGCACAGCTACGACCAGAGCGGCGATCTCACGAAGAACAACGCGACGCTCGACACCATCACGCTGAGCGGCAACGGGGGCGACCACGTCTTCGGGAACGCGGGGCTCTACCCGGACGGCTCGCTGGCGCTCACGTGCGACAACTGCGTCGACGTGTCGACCACCAACGCGAACATCACGCCGTCGCAGCTCATGAACCCGAAGACCGGCGCGAAGATCGCGGCGCCGGGCTTCGACGGGGTCGTCGGGCGCGCGGGGTACCCGACCTTCTCGTCGGACGGAAAGAAGGTGGCCTTCAACCTCTACGGCCCCGGCGCCAGCGGGCCCTACGACCCGGGTCACTCGCTCGGCATCATGGACTTCGCCGTGGGGACGACGACGTTCTCGAACCTCGCGACCGTCGGCTCCGATCCCACGCTCTTCCCCAGCTGGCCGGCCTTCACCCCCGACGTCGAGTGGCTCATCTACCAGCTCGGCAACGAGACCTACACGCGCAACAGCGGCACGAGCGGAAACCTCGCCGTCGTGCACGTCCCCACCGGGACGAGCGCGATGCTCGACGCCCTCAACGGCATCGCGAGCGGGACGTCGTACCTGCCCTTCGCCGACGACACCGACAAGGACTACGAGCCGACGGTGCTGCCCGTGGCGGTCGGCGGCTACTTCTGGGTCGTCTTCACCAGCCGCCGCGAGTACGGCAATACCATCAACGACACCGATCCCTGGGAGGGCCTCTTCGAGGGCGGCATCCCGGCCAAGCGCAAGAAGCTCTGGGTGGCGGCGATCGACATCGACGACCCGGAGCACCCGAGCACCAGCGCGCACGACATCAGCCACCCGGCGTTCTACCTGTCCGGGCAGGAGCTCGCGGGCGGCAACTCGCGGGGCTTCTGGGCCCTCAGCCCGTGCGAGCAGAACGGCACGAGCTGCACGAGCGGCGACGAGTGCTGCACCGGCTATTGCCGGCAAAGCATGGCGTCGGACGGCGGCTCGAGCTTCACCTGCGTGCCGCCGGTGAGCGGCTGCGCCCAGGAGTACGAGAAGTGCACCGCGAGCTCGGACTGCTGCGCGTGCGCGGCGGGGTCGCAGACCCAGTGCATCGCCGGGTACTGCGCCTGTCTCGGCGCGCAATGAGGGGCCATCCGCGCTATGGATGGACGCGATGAGCGACCATCCGACGGACTTCCAGGGTGACGTGCTGGCGGCCATCCGCCAGGCCATCGGCGAGAAGCTGCCGGGGGCCGAGGTCGAGGTGAGCGGCGGAGGCGGGCACTACTCCATCGGCGTCACGGCGGCGGCCTTCTCGGGCAAGAGCATGCTCGAGAGCCAGCGGCTCGTGTACGGCGCGATCACCCACCTGATGTCCGGCAATCAGCCGCCGGTCCACGCGGTCGATCGCCTGATCACGAAGGCGCGGTAGGCCGCCCGTCCCGCAGGTCCCAGCAAGCCGAGAAATCGCCCGGCCACCGTGTAACTCTCGCCCGGGAAGAGCCATGGTAAGGGCGTGACGATCGTCCCGCGCGTCAGACCGCTCCTCGGCGAGCCGGCGAGCCTCGCGGGCAAACCGTCGGTCGTGCGGGCCTTCTTCGGGGACGGGGCGGACGCGGACGCCGAGGGAGACGCGGTGAGCGGCGTGCCCTCGGCCATCGCGTGCGACCACGCCGCGCTGGTGTCGGTCTACGGCGAGCTCGCGCCGAAGGTGCATCGCTTCCTCCGCGACCTGCTCGGCGACCCCACGCTCGCCTCGGACGCGACGCAGGAGACCTTCGTCCGCGCGTTCCGGAGGGTCGACGAGCTTCCCCGGACGACGCGGCTCGTGCCCTGGGTGTTCGGCGTGGCGCGCTTCGTCGCGCTGGAGATGCGCAAGGCGCGCGGGCGGGTGCGCCGCGTGATCGACGAGGGCGTGGCGACCGACGATCGCACGGTGGACACCCGCGCGCGCAACCCGGAGGACGCGCTGCTCGATCGCGAAGCCGTGGCGGTGGTCGAGCGTGCGCTGGGGCGGCTCCCCGAAGAGCGGCGCGCCGCGCTGCTGCTGCGGTGCGACCACGGGCTCGCGTACGACGAGATCGCCCCGCTGATGGGGTGGTCGCTGGCCAAGGTGAAGGTGGAGATCTTCCGCGCCCGAGAGGTGCTGCGGGCGACGCTCGAGGAGTATCGAGGAGGTGGGACGTGAGTGCAGTCGTTCATGAGCCCGACGAGGCGGTGGAGCGTGGCCTCTTCGAGCGTCGCGCGCGTGTCCAGGCGGGCGCCGCCGGTGTGCCCTCGCTCGACGCGGTGCTGCGTGCGGCGCGGGACGAATCGCGCGAGTCGTCGAGCGGCCGACGCCGGGCGTGGACGGGTCTCGCGCTCGCCGCGGCGTGCCTCGTGATGGTGGTGAAGGCGCGCCCGCACGACGTCACCCCTGCGGGGATCTCGGCCAACGTCGAGCCCGCAGGGGCGGGCGGCTCCGAGGGCGCCGGCGTCTGCGAGGACCGGAGAGTCAGCTCGAGCACGCTCGATTTCTCGTACGCCGGCATGGTCGGGCCCACGCCCGCGGCGGAGAGCCGCGCGTGCGTCGCGCCTCCCGCGACGTTCGCGTCGTCGCGGACGCTGTCGTGCGACCGCGACGAAGCCAATCGAACCGAAATGCCTTGAGTCGTCGAGGCGAGCCCTCGCGAGCCTGCGCGCGGTGCGCCGGCTCGTGGGGCCGCATTTGCCCGGCGCGCGTCCGCGCCGACACAGGAGAGGTCCATCATGCGCCACGCCGTCGTCCTTCTGGCCAGTCTCGCCCTCACCCCGCTCGGTTGCTCCCACGCCATGAGCGATCCGTCGCCGTCGCCTTCCCCCGTCGCGAGCGCCGAGCTGCCCGCGGGCCTCGCCGTCGCGAAGACCTACCGGGTCCCGGTGGACGGTCTCCCGTCGATCGGCAATGCCCGCGCGCCGGTCACCATCGTGGCCTTCACCGACTACCAGTGCCCGTACTGCCGCCGCGCCGAGGAGACGCTCACGCAGCTCCGTCAGTCGTACGGCGACCAGGTGCGCCTCGTCGTCGCCGAGAAGCCGCTGCCGATGCACGACCGCGCCCGTCCCGCCGCCATCGCCGCCCTCGCGGCCTCCGCCCAGGGAGCGTATGACCGGATGCGCGCGCGGCTCTACGCGGGGCCGCTCGACGACGGCGCCATCTCCCGGGCGGCGAGCGACCTCGGGCTCGACGCGAACCGGTTCGACGCCGACCGGGGCGGCTTGGCCGCGGAGGGGCTGGCGCGCTCGGAGGCGCTGGCCCAGCGCCTCGACGTACGCGGGACGCCGACGTTCTTCATCAACGGTCGTCACGTCGTCGGCGCCCAGCCCATCGAGACGTTCCGCGCGATCATCGACGAGCGGCTCACGGCGGCGCGCGCGCTGCTGGCGAGCGGCGTGAGGCCCGAGGACGTGTACGCCCGAAGCATCGCGGGCGGCGCGGAGCGGGTCGACGAGCCGAGCGACGACAAGGGGCCGGGCTGCGGAGGCGACGGCGAGTGCAAGGGAGACGGCAAGGGCGGCGACGCGCCGGTCATCGGCGACGCCGTCGAGAGGGTGCCGACCGAGCTCGCGCCGGCGCGAGGTCCCGGGCGAGCTTCCATCACCATCGTCGAGTTCGCCGACTACCAGTGCCCCTTCTGCGCCCGCGCCGAGGCCACCCTCCACGCCGTCGAGCAGGCCCACCCCGGTGACGTGCGCGTCGTCTTCAAGAACATGCCCCTTCCGTTCCACGATCTCGCCCGACCCATGGCGAAGGCGGCGGTCGCGGCGGACGCGCAGGGGCACTTCTGGGACATGCACGATAGGCTCTTCGCGCTCACCCGCACCGCGGACCGCGCCGCGCTCGACGGGATCGCGGGCAGCCTCGGGCTCGACGTCGCCCGCTTCGACCGCGACCTCGACGATCCGGCGCTCGACGCGCGCATCGACGAGGACACGGCGGACGGCAAGGCCCTCGGCGTCACCGGGACGCCCACGTTCTTCGTCAACGGCCGGCGCGTCGTGGGGGCCCAGCCCGAGGCGGTCTTCGAGAAGGCGATCGCGAGGAAGTGACGGACGGCGGGGCTCGGGTCACGGCTCGTCGGTGGACACCGACCCGCTGAGCGCTCGAGCCCCCGTCCAGCCGGCGCTGCTCCCGGACCAGATGCTGGCGCCCGCCCACTGCGATTCGCGCATCGAGCCGTAGGTGTGGTCGACGCACACCGAGCCCGTCGCCGCGGCGACCTTGATCTCGTCGCCGGCTCTCGCGTGTCCGTCGAAGAGGACCTTGTTGCCGGAGGCATCGCACGGCCGGGAGCTGCCGTCGGCGACGATGAGGCGAATCTTCCCCTTTCCGATGACGTTCACCGTCACCGGAGTCGGCGTGAACGACTGCGCGGGGGAGTCCGGCGCAAGGCTGAGCCCCAGGGCGACGACGGCGGCGACGAGGTACCCGTGGCGCATGGGGTGAAGCTAGGCCTGCGCCGCCGCGATGGCCGCATTTTCGGCGAAGGGGCCAGCCTCAGCCGGGTACCCTGCGGGGGCCCTGCCCGCCCCCGTGATCCCCGCGCGCGACCATGGCGTCGTCGACTTCGTCCTGAGGCTCGCCTTCTTCGCGGCGGCGCCCTTCCTGCTCGTCTTCGTCGCGGCGTTCTTCCCCGTCACGGGCGCGCTGGCGCAGGTCGCGCTCGGCCTCGCGGCCTTCTTCGCCGGCGAGGCGCTGCGCCGCTGGGCGTCGCGCTCGAAGGTGGTGCGGCTCGCGCTCTCCAGTCAGCTTCAGTTCGAGGCCTACTACCGGGAGCACCCGCCGCGGACGTTCCTCTACTACGTCTTCTACCCGCTGCTGGCGCCCTATTGGCTCTTCGCGAGGCAGGCGCGGCGCGAGTTTCTCCTCTTCAAGGGCTACACGCTGGCGAGCTTTGCGCTCCTCCTCGTGTCGCTCGTCGTCCAGTATCTCCGCTTCTTTCCTCCCGAGCTCTCGGTGAAGGCATTCTTGCCCATCGCGGCGGGGACGCTCGCGGTCGAGACGGTGGTCGTCCTGATGTTCCTCATGCCCATCGTGACGACCGTCGTGTACTTCCACACGCTCCGGGCGCCGTGGCGGCTCGGAGCCGTGCTGCTCGCGGGCATCGTGTCGGCCACGGTCGCCGTCGTGCGCATCGAGGGCATGCGCGACCCGGTGGTGTCGTACGCGACGCGGACGCGGGTCCGCCTGCGCACGGCGGCGAAGCCCAAGGCGGCCGAAGCCGCTCAGATCACGGCGCTGCGCACGGCGTGGAAGGCGCTTCCCAAAGACAAGCAGGACGTCGATCACGACGGCAAGGTCGAGGGCAGCGTGCTCGACGCGGCGCACGCGTCGCTCGGCGCGTTCTACAAGAAGGACGAGGCCAACGCCTTCGACCTCTGGTCCACGCGCTCCGGCAAGAACGCCATCGTCATCCTCTACTTCGAGGCGCGCGGGAAGAAAGACCCCATCTGGCTCGCGCTGACCGGCAACGGCACCGTGACCCACGACGTCCGGCAGCTTCCCCGGGGCGCGTTCGACGCGATGTACCGGCTGACGCAGTAGCCGGGTCGACCGGCGGATCAGCGCGCCCGGGCCGGATCGATCATCTCGGCGAGCGCGGCGAGATCGATGTTCCCGCCGGACACCACGGCGACGATGGGCCCGTCGCCCGCGCGCCCCGACAGCGCCGCGGCGACGGCGAGGGCTCCCGCTCCCTCGGCGATGACCCGCGCCCGCTCCGCGACGAGACGGACGGCGCGCCGCGTCTCTTCGAGCGACACGACGATCGACCCGTCGACCACGCCCTTCATGCGGTCCCACATCCGCGGGAACACGCTCTTGCCCCCGGCTCCGTCGACGAACGACTTCTGCCACGCGCCGAACTCGCGCGGCCCGCCCGCGGCGAACGACGCAGCCGCGGGCGCCGCCGTCTCGGGCTCGGCGCCGAGGACGCGCACTCCGGGAGCGAGCGGCCGGAGGGCGCTGCCGATGCCCACGACGAGGCCGCCCCCGCCGACCGCGGCGATGACCGTGCGCGCCCCCGGCAGATCCTCGAGGACCTCGAGCCCGATCGTCGCGTTGCCGGCGATGAAGTCGTGGTCGTCGAACGGGTGCACGAACGTCCCCTCGATGCCCGGAAAATCGCGCTCCTCCATCGCCCGCCAGCACGCGTCGAAGGGCGCCTTCACGATGCGCGCGCCGAGCGCCGCCATTCGCTCCACCTTCGTCGCCGGTGCGGTCTCGATCGTCACCACCGTGCAGGGCACGCCGAAGCCGCGGGCCGCGTACGCGACGCCCTGCCCGGCGTTGCCCGCGCTGATCGTCCACACCCCTCGGCGACGTGCCTCCGGCGACAGCATCGCCACGGCGTTGGCGGCCCCGCGGAGCTTGAACGAGTTCACCGGCTGCAGGTTCTCCAGCTTGAGCCACACCTCCGGCGCCGCCCCGTCGTGACGCAGCTTCACGAGGGGCGTGCGGATGGCCACCCCCTCGATGCGCGCGCGCGCGGCGTGGATGTCCTCGAGGAGGATGGGGCGCACGGGCTCGGGGGAGGAGGTCGGCATCGGCGTCCGTCCAATCTAGGCCAACTACCGCCAGAAGCGCCGCACCGCCGCGAGCAGCCCCTCGCGGGCGACGATCTCGGACACGTCGAGGACGCCCGGCGCCATCCGGAAGAGCACGCGGTAGTGGATGCCGATGCGCGCCGAGTACATGGCGGGGGAGATGCGCTCGAGCTGCTTGATCTCGCGCCACACGTTCCCCTCGCCGCTGCAGAGATCCGCGATGACGCGCAGCGCGTCGCGCACGACGCGCGCCGGAAGGTCGCGCAGCGACGCCTCGGCGGCCGGATCGAACCGCGGGACCATCACGCCGCGCACCCGCAGCGCCTCGTCCGGAGCGCGCTCCGCCTCGCTCTGAGGCTCCGGCGCGGTGGGCGGCGCGACGACGGCGGGGCGCTCCTCGCGCGTCGCGCGGTCGGACGCCGCCGCGAGCTGGCGTCGAAGCTCGGCCCGCTCCGCGTTGCCGTCGGCGATGAGCGACTTCAGCTCGGCGACGCGATCGCGCAGCTCGGCGCGCTCGCTCTCCCACGCGGCCGGCGCGGGCGAGGACGCGGCGCCCCCCTCGCGCTGCCTCTCGCGGAGGCGCGCCTCCAGCTCCTGGACCCGGGCGCTCGCCTCGCGCGCGTGAGCCCGGAGCGCGCGCGTCTCGGACGTGAGCTCCTCGACGGTCTCCTTGGCCGCCGCGTCCGTGTCGGCGTCCCGGTCGAGCTTCACGAGGGCGTCGTAGACGTCGCCCGCGGGATCGCCCGCCGGCAGCCCGAGCCGATCGCGCGCCTCCTCGACGAGCTCGAGGAACACGACGGCGTCCTCGGCCCCCGCGGTCGCCAGGGCGCCCCGCGCCGCCACGATGCCCAGGGCAGGGTGGTACGCCAGCAGCGCGTCCGCGACGTCGAGGAGCACCACCGGATCCTTGCGCAGCCCCTGCTCGGCGAGCGCATCGAGCCGCGACAGCGCGCGGTTCGTCGTCGCCACCGAGAGCATCGCGTCGACGAGCGAGTCGACCACGCCGCCCTCGCGCAGCTTCTCCGCGTGCTTGCGCGCGACGTCGAGCGATCGCGAGCGAAAGGCCTGGTCGACGAGCTCGATGCGGTACCCCTCCGCGTCCTCGCCCTTCGCCGCCATCGCGTCGAGCGCCCGCTCGGCCGCGTCCCACCGCCGGTGGCTGAGGAGCTGCCGGTACGCGGCGATCCGCGTGAGGGGAAGGAGCGCCTCGTACGGAAGGGACGCGAGGTCCGCGAGGCGCAGGTCCGCGACCTGCTGCGCCGTCAGCGTCGGCACCGCCGCCTCGAGCTGCTGCCGCCACGCGACCTCCGGGTCGACGGCGGCCGCGGCCTCCTTGTCCTGGCAGCACTTCTTGTACTTCTTGCCGCTCCCGCAGGGGCACGGATCGTTGCGCCCCGCCTTGGCGCCGGTCCGGCGCACCGGGATGGGCGCGGCCAGGCTCGGGGGCGCGTAGTCCGGGAGGCTCTCGAGGATGGGCGCGTCCATCGCGCCTCGCAGCGTGGCCACGGCGTCGAGCGCCTGGCGCGGCGTGATGTCGCGGAACGACTCGGCCACGACGGCGCGCACCTCGTCGTTTGCCAGCGCCGCGGTCGCCGCCACGAGAAGCTCCCCGCAGGCCCGGCTGACGCCCCGGCGCGCGTGCGTCCGGACGAGCGCGAGCAGGCGAGGCGGAGGGGGCCGCTGCTTGCGCAGGGTGACGGCGAGGTAGAGGGCCAGCGCGTCGCGCTCGTCGGTCGTGTCGTCCCGCTCGACCGCGTCGAGGAGCGCCTTCACACGGTCGCCCGTGACGTTCGCCGCCAGCAGCGCGCCGAGCAGCAGATCGTCGAGGAGCACGACCGCGTCGAGCACGCTCGACGCCGGCAGAGGCTTGCCCGCGACCGCCGCGGCGAGCGCGTACGTCGCCACCGACTCGGCGTCGTCCACCGACCACGCGCGCTCGACCTCGGCCGACGCGTCCAGCTTGCCCTCGCGGACGTCCACCGCGAGCTTCTGGACGAGCGTGCGGGTCGGGGCGGGCATGGGCGAGTGCAGCCTATTACCAACGGCGCCGGAGCGCGCCACGGGATCGGAGGCCGCGCCGCCCACGCCGCGGATGACCCACGCGTCCCACGGCCCGCGACGCGTGCGCGAGGAGACGCGTTCCCTGCGTGTGCCCGCGGCTGGCGCGTGACGTGCTTTGCATCCGACCATGCGCCTCGCCGTTCGACTGGTCTTTCCCCTCGCCGCGTGGGCTCTCGGCTGCAGCGCTCCTCCCGATCCGGGCCTCGGCGGACGGACTTCTCCTCCGGAGTCGCCCGACGCAGGACCGCCGCTGCCGACCGTCATGTTGCCCGGCACGACGCAGCCGTCGAGCGCGCCCGGCATGTGCACGAGCTGGTCGTCCACCGTGCTCGATCTGTCCTCGCTGCCCGCCTCGCGATCGACGTTCGTCCACGGGGTCGACGGCGGCTTCAGCGTCGTGGCGGCCACCGAGAGTCCAGCGCGCGTCGCCGCGCTCGCGCTCGACCGGGCCGGGGCGCCCCGCGCCGCCGAGGTCGACCTCCCCGTCGAATCGGCCGCGGTCGCAGACGCCATCGCGACGAGCGAAGGAGGATGGCTCGCCGCGTGGACGACCGGCTCGAGCGAGTACTATGCGTGCACCGGCGCGCTCTCGTTCGTGCACTACGACGCGGTCGGCACGCCGACGGGACAGACGCCGTCCCAGACGGGCGGGGCGGGACTGCTCGGCGCCGAGCCGGGAGGGGCGACCGACGTCGCCTGGTGCAATTCGGACCCATCGTGGTCGTCGCAGCTGGGCACGGTGTCGGCGCTGCCGTTCGGGCTCTCCCAGGGCGCGTCGTTCGCCACGGGTGTCGCCGAGAGCTTTCTCGGCTGGCGCCGGGGGACGCTTCTCTCGCTCGAATGCACGGCGAGCGGGTCGTGCGATTACGGCTACGGGGGGGCCGTCCTCCGCACGTGGAACAGCTCGGGGCAGCCCGTCCTCGGTGCGGTTCTGCCCGACGACCTGGCGACCACGATGTCGACCGGCGCGGCGGTCGCGAGCCCGGGCGACGATCCTTCCACGGCGATCGTCGCGCAGGCGAGCGGCGTGAGCTTCGTGTCCGCGAGCCAGGTGCTGTTCGTCCCCTCCGACGTGCTGCTCAACGGCGCGAGTCCGTGGCCTTGCCCGCCGGTCGCGGGGGCGGCGCGCGCGGTCGTCGGCTTCGACGGGCACGTCGGCGGCGACGGCGACGCCGGGGGCAACGACGCGCTCCAGATCGTCGAGGTCTCCGCCGCCGGTGGGCGCAGCGTCGTCGGCGTGGCGCCCTTGCCGGCGAATCCCGTGCGCAATCTCGCGGAGTCGACGGTGACGCTCGCCGCGACGCTCGCCGAGGACGCGTACATGGTCGTCCTCGTGGGGACGACCGACATCGAGGGCGCCGTCTTCACTTGCACGGGGCGCGCGTCATGAACGCTCGCCGAGTCGGCCTGTTCTTGATGCTCACCAGCGCCTGCGGCGGAAGCCCGGGCGAAGTCCGAGAGGAGAGCCCCTCGCCGACTTCCACGCCGGAAGCAGGAGCCCCGCTGACGCCGACGTCTCCGTCCGCGGCGCCGGGCCTGTGCGCGCAGTGGTCGGCGGCCCCCGTCGACCTGTCGATGCTCACGAGCTCCAGCGACACCGCTTCGCTCGTGGCCCGGTCCGACGCGAGGGGCGGCGTCACGGTGTGGATCGTCGACCGGGCAGGCGGCGTGACCGCGACGGCCTTCCACGCCGACGGCACCGTCGACGGCGCGCCACTCGTCCTTTCTCCTCCGCCGCAGCAGGACAACGCCACCGCGGACGGGGACGCGGGAGCGCCGCCGCCGACCGTTCACGACGTCGAGGCCACCCCCGGCGGCTGGCTGGTCAGCTGGGACGGCAGGCCGTCGGCGGGGTGGGTCGGGGTCTACGATCCGACGGGAAGGGTCCTCTTCACGGTCGCCCTCGCGACGAACGCCGCGACGATCGATCTCGGCGCCGACGGGACCCTCGGCATCAACGACGGGGCGTCCATCGGCTGGGTCGCGCCCGGGCAGTGGACCGAGCAGATCGCGGTCACGTACGCGCCCGCCCTCGCGGGGGCGTTCAACGTAGATCCCGGGCCGTTCGCGGCATGGGGCGGAGGCATCGCGTACGTCTCGGCGGCGGATCTGTCGGCGAACATCGAGACGGTCGCGGCGGGTGGGGCGACCTACACGTTTCCGGGACCGTCGATGTCGGGCTGCGGCACGAACGGCGCCTTGCTTCTCGCGGGGGTCGGCGGGAAGAGCGCGAGCGTTCTCGCTGCCTGCCCGAACGCCTCACCCTCCGGGTTCGTGCTCGACTTCGCGTCGACGAGCTTTCCCCCGCGGTCCTTCTCGTTCGACGGGCCGGTCCTCCCGGACACACCGCTCGCAGCGGCCACGCGCCCGCAGAGCGCCGGCGTGGTGCTCGCGTGGGCCTCGGCGTCGCCTTCGTCCACGACCGGGTCGGCGCTCGGATTCACCGAGGTAGCCCCGACCGGCGCCCGCGGCGCGCTCGTCCCGCTCGGCGACTTTCCCGTCATCCCGGCGAACCTCGTCATGGCCGGCACGAACGACGGCGGCTCGTACCTGACCATCGCGTGGAACGGCGCCGTGCGAGCGGCCTTCTCGTCGAGGTGTGCCGACTAGCTCATGCCGAGGAGCCGCGCGCGGAGCAGCCGCGCCTCCTTCTCGAGGAGCGAGCTCCCGGCGATGAAGACGAGATGCCGCGTTCGTGGGGCAAGGCGCGGCTCCCTGTTCGACGAAAGACTCATCGTGTCGAGCAAGAGCGGCAGCGTGATCGAGGAAAGGGTCGTGGTATCGAGCACGTGCGGCTTCGTGGTCGACGAATGCGTCATCGTGTCGAGCAAGTGCGGCTTCTTGTTCGACGAACGCGTCATCTTGTCGAGCAAGTGCGGCTTCTTGTTCGACGAACGCGTCATCTCGTCGAGCAAGTGCGGCTTCTTGTTCTGCGGATGACGCAGCGACCGCACACGACGCGCCATCTTGTGCTCAAGATGCGTCGACTTGTCTTCGAAGCGAGGCTTCGCGAGGACAAGAAGGCGCATCGTGAAGACAAGATGCGGCGTCGGGTCGACGAGATGCGGTGTCTTGTCTTCACGATGGTGCACCCTCATCGGCCGATGCGGCTTCTCGTGCTCGCGAAGGCGCGTCTCGAGGTCACGATGACGCGTCTTGTCTGGAGGGAGACACACCTTGTCGAGTGGACGTTGCATCTTGTCTCGAAGAAGCGCCATCTCGTCTCGAAGAAGCCGCATCGACTCGACAAGATGCCGCGTTCGTCGAACACGATGGCGCATTCGGTCGAGTCGATGCGGCTTCTCGAAGACCAGATGGCGCATTCAGTCGACGAGGACGGGCAACTGGTTGTCTTCCTTCGCCTTTCCCCAGACAGCCGGACGCCCCGACAAGAGACGATCCCTCTTCTCGTTCACGATGGCCCCCATTTCGACATGTCCTAGAGGGGAAGAGGAGAGAACAGGAGAGAAGAGAGAGAAGAGGAGACGGCGTGGCGCGGGCGCGGGCGTGGGCGGACGCTCAACCAGCGTTGACGAACCCTCCGCCACAGCCGATAAGCAGCGCCATGCCGCCTCGTCGAGCCCTCCTCGCCGCCTGCCTCCTGCCGCTGGTCTCGCTCGTCGCGTGCGAGACGCCGCCCCCGGTCATGCCGAGCCCCGCGCCTCCGACCACCGCGGCACCGACCGCCGTCAGCACTGCCCTCGCGCCTTCCGCGACGGCGGCGCCCGCGCCCGTGCCCGAAGGAGCGTCGGGCTACGAAAAGCCCCCGCAGAACATCCTCGACGTGCTGCACGCGCCCTCGCCGCCGCAGCCCTCCGTCAACCCCACGCATGACACCATCCTCCTCGTCTCGTGGCAGGACTACCCGCCGATGACGCGCGTCGCGACGCCGTTCCTCCGCCTCGCGGGGGTGCGCATCGAGCCGCGCAACCACAGCCGTCACGACACCCCCGGCGGCTACGGCATCACGCCGTGCGCGACCGACTACACGCTCGTTCGCGTCGCCGACGGCTCTCAGCTCCGCGTCGCGCTCCCCCCGGGCGCCTGCGCGGGCCGTCCCTCGTGGAGCGCGGACGGCAAGCGCTTCGCGTTCCAGAACATCGCCGCCGACGCCGTCGAGCTCTGGCTCGGTGACGCAACCACGGGCGAGGCCCACCGCGTGCCGGGCGTCCGCCTCAACCCGATGCTCGGGAGCACCGTGCAGTGGATGGCCGACCAGAAGACGCTGCTCGTGAAGACCGTGCCCGATGGCCTCGGCGCGCCACCCCCCGCGCCCGTCGTCCCCAGGGGTCCGAGCATCCAGGAGACGGGCGGCGAGAAGGGCGAGAGCAGCACGTACGAGACGCGCGACACGCTCTCGAGCAGGCACGACGAGGACCTCTTCGATTACTACGTCAGCTCGCAGCTCGCGCTCGTCGACGCGGCCACGGGCGCCGTGACGCCCGCGGGCAAGCCCGGCGCCTACGACGACGTCGACGTCGCTCCCGACGGGCAGCACATCCTCGTCGAGTCCATCCACAAGCCCTACTCGTACGTCACCACCTACGACCGCTTCCCGCACGACGTCGACGTTTGGGACCGCTCGGGGGCCCCGGCGCACCGCGTGGCGTCGCTGCCGCTCGCCGACCGCGTCCCGATCCACGGGGTGCCGACGGGGCCGCGCGACTTCGCGTGGCGGCAGACCGAGCCCTCGACGCTCGTGTGGGCGGAGGCGCTGGACGGCGGCGACTGGAACGTGAAGGTCCCGGCGCGCGACAAGGTCATGCTGCACAAGGCGCCGTTCTCCGGACCGGTCACGGAGCTCACGCGGACCGAGCAGCGCTTCTCGGGGTTCATGTGGAGCGAGCAGCCGGGCACGGCGCTCCTCCGCGAGGACAACGCGAACAAGCACTGGACACGGACCTTCGTCATGAACGTCGACGACGCGCGGTCGAAGCCGCGATTGCTCTGGGACCACTCGACCGACGAGCACTACAAGGACCCGGGCAACCCGGTGTACCGCGAGCTGCCGAACGGAGCGTGGGTCATCCAGCAGAGCGGCCAGACGATGTTCCTCTCCGGCAGCGGCTCCTCGCCCGAGGGCGACCGCCCGTTCCTCGACCGCCTCGACCTCGCGACGCAGAAGACCGAGCGCCTCTTTCGCAGCGACAAGGCCGCGTACGACTGGTTCCTCGCGTTCACGGGTCCCGACACGAGCACCTTCATGACGTGGCACCAGTCGCCGATGGACCCCCCGAACGCGTTCCTCCGCACGCTCGGTCCCGTCGTGCCCGGCGCCCCGGCCGGCGAGGCCGCGTACGCGTCGTCGACCCGCGCGGTCACGCACGTCCCCGACCCGACGCCTGCCGTACGCGCCATCAAGAAGCGGCTCGTGAAGTACAAGCGCAAGGACGGCGTCGATCTGTCGTTCACGCTCTACACACCGCCCGACTACAAGGAGGGCACGCGCGTCCCGGCCGTCCTCTACGCCTATCCGCTCGACTACGCCGACGCGTCGAAGGCCGGACAGGTGACCGGCTCGGAGGAGACGTTCACGAGGCTCCGGCAGTACAAGCTGCTCCTCCTCGCGGGGTACGCCATCATCGATCAGGCGGCGTTCCCGATCGTGGGCGACCCGAAGAAGGCGTACGACACGTACCTCGAGCAGCTCGTCGCCGACGCGAAGGCCGCCGTCGACAAGGCCGTCGAGCTAGGCGTCGTCGACCCGGAGCGCATCGGCATCACCGGACACAGCCACGGCGCGCTGATGACGGCGAACCTCGTCGCCCACTCGGGTCTGTTCCGGGCCGGGGTCGCGACGAGCGGCTCGTACAACAAGACGCTGACGCCGTTCGGCTTCCAGAACGAGCGGCGGTCGGTCTGGGAGGCGCAGAGCGTCTACCTCAAGGTGTCGCCGTTCTTTTACGCGGACAAGTTGAAGACGCCGCTCCTCATCATGCACGGCGAGGACGACGCGAACCCGGGGACGACGCCCCTCCAGTCGACGAAGCTCTACGAGGCCATCCGCGGCAACGGCGGCACGGCGCGGCTCGTCATGCTCCCCCACGAGCCGCACTGGTACGCGGCGATGGAGTCGAACGAGCAGCTCATCTTCGAGATGCTGCGCTGGTTCGACAAATACGTTAAGAACGCGCCGCCGCGCGCGGGCGGAGCCGTCGGAAAGGCCGCCCGCTAGGGAGCTGCTCGGGGGGCTCCTAGCCGCATCGTCACAGCTCAGCCGAGTGCTACAGTGACGGACCCTCATGGTCGCGAAGACGGCGCGTCTCCTCGGTGTGCTTGCTGCCACGGCCTTCGCCGCCGTGGTCCTCGTCGTCCCCGGCTGCGGCGGAGGGTCGTCGGCGAGCGGGGGCGACGACGCGAGCGTCGGCGGGGACGACGTCGACGAGGCGGCGACGATCCTCGGCGCCGACAGCGCACCGCTGAAGGGGTGCGCGGGCTACCCGGGGCAGAGCCCGTCGACGCTCCCGGGCGACAACTGCTGCTCGGCCGGGCCGTCGCACTGCGTGCCGCGCACCTCTCTGCCGGCCTCCCTCGCCAGCGCGTTCGTCGGCTGCGGGGACGCCGCCAATTCGGCCCTGTGCGTGCCGGATCCCATCATCCAGGCCGGCAGCGAGTACGTCCCGACGCTGTGCACGACGAAGCTCCTCACGTGGACGCTGCAGGGCGTGTGCCTCAGCCAGTGCATCACGCTCGTGTCCGGCAACTCGCAGGAAAGCCTGCTCAAGCCGGAGACCTGCGGCCAGGGTGAGCTTTGCGTGCCGTGCATCGACCCGCTCAGCAACATGCCGACGGGGGCGTGCAACATCGACAACGTCATCTGCGGCGACGGCGGAAGCCTCAGCGCGGGCGACGGCGGCGGAGGCCCGACGTGCCCTTACACGGGGCCGCCCATCATCGACCCGACGCAGTTCCCTGCGTGCAGCCCCGCCTGCAACGGGGCGCACTGCGTGCCGGCGTCGATCGTACCGGCAGCGGACCAGTCGCAGCTCGCGAGCTGCATGAGCAACGGTTCCCCGGGCTTCTGCGCGCCGGACACGTTCATTCAGTCGGACGGCCAGGCGCTTTCGCCGACGTGCACCTCCATCGCGGGCGCCGAGGGGCGCTGCCTGTCGACGTGCCTGCCGGCCATCCAGGCCGAGGCGGACGTGCTGCCGCAGGACGTGTGCGCCGCGGGCCAGGTCTGCGCACCTTGCTTCGATCCCGTCGCGGCGGATCCGACGGCGCCGACCGGCGCGTGCTCGCTCGCGTGCGACAAGCCGGCGAAGCCGCCCACGATCATCACGTGCCCGTACACAGGTCCGCCGATCATCGATCCCACCGTCTTCCCGGCGTGCACCCCGGCGTGCGGCGGGTCTCACTGCGTGCCCGCGGCGCTCGTGCCGACGGCGGACCAGTCGCAGCTCGCCACGTGCCCGGGCGGCTTCTGCGCGCCGGACTCGATCACCAGCACGGGCGGCGAAGGGGTGCCCCCGACGTGCACGTCGGTCGGCGGCTCCGAGGGCCGCTGCCTCTCGACGTGCCTCCCGCAGATCGCCGGCGAGGCGGATCTCCTGCCGCAGAGCACGTGCGCGACGGGGGAGAAGTGCGCTCCCTGCTACGACCCGATCGCCACGGACCCGACCGCGCCGACGGGCGCGTGCAGCCTGGGGTGCGACAAGCCGGCGAACCCTCCGACGATCATCACGTGCCCCTGGACGGGCCCCGCCCTGCTCGATCCGACGACGCTGCCCGCGTGCGACGGCAGCGGGTGCTCCGGCGCGCACTGCCTGCCGGCGGCGGAGGTGCCCGCGTCGGTGCAGTCGCAGCTCGCGAAGTGCGACAACGGCACGGGCTTCTGCACGCCCGATCCCATCATCTCCACCGCCGACAACTTCATCCCGACGTCGTGCGATCCGTTCCCGGGCAGCGGCGCGCCCGGACGCTGCTTGTCGGACTGCCTGCCGGCGGTGATCACGGAGGTGGCGTCGGGCACACTCGTGCCCTCGACCTGCACCGCGGGCAGCTACTGCGTGCCCTGCAACGACCCCTTCACGGGCGCATCGACGGGCGCGTGCACCCTCGGGTGCGACACGCCTCCGACCAAGCCGTTCCTCTTCCCCAAGTGCTGCAACGACGGCTCGGGGACTCTCACCGGCACGTGCGTGCCGTCGGTGCAGGTTCCGTCGTCGGAGTCCGGCGAGGTGAACCAGAGCGGCAACGGCAATAGCTCGCCGTGCCCGAGCAGCGGCGCGAGCTACCTGTGCGTTCCCGACGAGTACCTGCCCGCGCCGTACAACACGATCGCGCTGCAGGGATGTCCGGCGACGTTCCTCAACCTGTGCGGCGTGTGCGTGAGCGAGTGCATCGTCAACAGCGAGCTCGGTATCCTCGGCTCGAGCGACTGCGCCGCGAATCACAAGTGCGCTCCCTGCGATCTCGCGACGAGCACCCCGGGCTGTTCGACGTTCTGCCCCTGAGCTGCGGTCCTCCGGCTCGTACCGGGTGAATCCTCGTCCGCCGGCGCGGCAAGGATCGCCTGACGGCCGATCGATCGTTGTGATCCAAACTCACAATTCTCACGCCCCTGTTTTCGTCGCGCGCGACGTCGACTTCGGCTTGATCCGCGCGGCGAAGGAGCGGAGAAGCACACAGTCGGCTCGGACGCGTGCGCAGTGGCGCACTTCGCAGCGAGGAATTTTCCATGATTCTCTCGAATCGTGCGTTGTGGGCGTTGTTGGCAATGGCACCCATTGGGCTCCTGGCCGAACGGCCGGCCGCGGCCGCCGACCCGCCTGGGCAGGGGGTGATCACCCCGCTGCCGCACGGGATCCATCTCGGCAAGAACGGCCGCTACTACGAGGACGTCTGCGATCACGACGCGGCCTTCTACTGCCTCGCGAAGCGCCTGCTGCCGTCGACGTACAACCCGGGAGATGCCACTCCGCAGAAGGGCGGCGGGGGCACGACCACCGCGCCTCCGAGCGGAACGATGGCGCCGGCGGATCTCCTCGCGGCGTATTCGATCCCGAGCACGTCGGCGGCGGGCGGAAAAATCGTCGCCATCGAGGACATGCCCTACACCACCGCACTCGCGGACCTGAACGTGTATCGCAAGCAATACGGCCTCGCGGCGATGACCCAGTGCTCGGGAGCGCCGACGGGGACGTCACCCTGCTTCGCGGTCGTCGACGAGAATGGCAATCTCAACCCGACGCTGTCGGACGGCGGAAGCGCCGACACCGAGACCTCCCTCGACATGGACATGATCAGCGCGGCCTGCGCGGACTGCAGCATCCTGCTGGTCGAGTTCACGGCCTCGGGGGGGCCGAGCGACCAGGACTTCGTCAGCGCCTCGAAGACGGCGGCGTCCCTCGGCGCGGTCGCGGCCAGCATCAGCTGGGGCGGCCCGGAGGAAGGCAACGATCCCACGGGCTACACGCAGCCGGGCAAGATGCTGGTCCTCGCCGCCAGCGGTGACACCGGGTACCTGCAAGAGGGCGGGCAAGCCGTGAGTCCGTTCATTCCCGCGAAGGGCGGCGGAGGGGGAGGCGGCGGCGGAGGCGGGTCGCCCGGGTATCCCGCGTCGTCCCCGGACGTGCTCGCCGTGGGCGGCACGAACCTCCAGGCCGGCACCGGCGGCGCCTACACCGAGGTCGTGTGGGACGATCAGTCCGGCGCGACGACGAGCGGCTGCAGCAGCGAGTTCGCGACACCGGCATTCCAGACGGCGTTCCTCGCGACGCACCCTTCGGCCTTCAGCGCGTGCGCCAAGCGCGCGACCAACGACGTGTCCGCCGCAGCCGAGTTCACGCCGTCGGGCGGAGGAAACGGCGGAGGGATCGCCACGTACACCTCGACGGAGGGAGGCTGGGGCGCGGTCGTCGGCACGAGCGCGGCGACGCCGGAAGTGGCGGCCATTCTCACGCGCCTCGGCATCGTCGGCGACGTCTCGACCGACCTCGGCTACGTCTACACCAACATCGCGGCGTTCAACGACGTCACGAGCGGCACGAACGCCAGCGGAGGCTGCAGCACCGAGCCCGTCATGTGCACGGCGGGCGCGGGCTGGGACGGTCCGACCGGCGTCGGGACGCCGAACGGGGCGAAGCTGCTGGCGATCTCCGGCGGCGGAAGCAGCAGCACCAGCAGCAGCGGGAGCAGCAGCGGAAGCACGAGTGGAAGCAGCAGCGGGAGCACGAGCGGGAGCAGCAGCGGAAGCACGAGTGGAAGCAGCAGCGGCAGCACGAGTGGAAGCAGCAGCGGGAGCAGCAGCAGCAGCAGCGGAAGCAGCAGCAGCTCGGGCCTCGGCTCGAGCACCGGGTCGAGCGGGAGCGGGAGCGGGAGCGGCGGCGCCCACGACGCGGGCCCCGCGAACGGAAACAACGACAACGCGAACGATCCGGACCTCGTGCAGCCGGCGGCAGGGTGCGGTTGCTCCACGACCGACTCGCGCGTCGACTTCGGCGCGCTCGCGGCCGGCTTCGGCCTCGCCCTCGGGCTCGGCCTCCGCCGTCGACGGTCGCGGCGCTAGCCGAGTCGTCAGCGAGGCCGTGTGCCTGTGCGGGTCGGCACAGGCACCTAAATGAGCGAGCGCTAGCGAGCGCGATTCTCGATGGATCTCGGACGGGCGGCGGAGCCGCCGTCAGCACCGCGAGCGTGAGCGAGCGGTGAGCCGCGCCGCTTGCACACGGCACTCCGCGCCGCGACGTTGGTCGCTC
>DASXZL010000007.1:0-19521 GCA_036501935.1 Polyangiaceae bacterium
GAGCGACCAACGTCGCGGCGCGGAGTGCCGTGTGCAAGCGGCGCGGCTCACCGCTCGCTCACGCTCGCGGTGCTGACGGCGGCTCCGCCGCCCGTCCGAGATCCATCGAGAATCGCGCTCGCTAGCGCTCGCTCATTTAGGGGCCACCCCCCACCGCCACCTTGCCGGTCACCGGCACCTCTCGCGGCGCGCATGCCTGGCCCTTGCACACGACGACGCGCACCGTTCCCTCGACGTCCCCGCTCCCCTTCTCCCGCGCGACGAGCGCCAGCGCCCACCGCCACACCTCCGCCTCGTGCGTCGTCGCGTCCTCGGGACCGATGCGCCCGCGCAGCGGCGCCACGAAGGCCGGCGTCTTCGTCAGGATCACGTCGCCCCACGCGATGGATTCGCCCGCCGCGACGCGGGCCTCGACGTCGCACCGCACGCGCCCGGGGGCATCGACTCGCTCGCACGTCATCGTGGCTCGCGTGGAGCTCGGTGCGCCCGCGTCGTCCCCTCGCGCGCCGCCTGCGATCAGGCTCGCGGCTCCGAGGAGGCACGCCACCGCGACGCCGACCTTCCTCACGGACTCGTGTCGTATCAGAATCCGCACATGGGACGCTGCCTATTGCTGGTCGGTCTTGCCTTCGCCGTGGGCCTCGTCGCGTGCGACAAGAGCGGAACGCTCGCGGAGGTCGACGCGGGGACCACCCCTTCGTCGACCGTGACGGCCGCCGTCGCATCCTCCACGCCCGACGCTGCCCCTCCGGATGCCGGGCGGCCGATGCCCACGCGACCGGTCCCCACGTCGAGCCCGACGGTGCTCATCACGATGCCCATCGACGTGCAGCTCAAGGCCATCCAGTACATGGCCGCGATGCAGGCGCCGCAGCCCGGCGACGCCCCCGCCGATCCGACCTACGCCAAGTCGATCGCCGATTCTTTCCGCGGCGCAGGGCGGCCGGACGTCGTGTCCAGCGGACGGCGCATCGACATCCTGCTCGAGAAGGGATGCGATGCGACGCTTCCCAGGCAGCTCATCGCGCGCTCCACCGGCGCCTCGCTGACGACGTTGCTGGCGCACGGGGTGCTCGTCGTCCGCTGCGCCGATCATTCGCTGCAGTGCCTCCAGAGCACGCGGGACGCGGACGACGTCCTGTGCACGCACAAGTAGTCGCGGCGACAATCAGCGCGCGAGGACGGCCGCGAGGCGCGCCTTGAGCTCCGGCGTGATCCACGCAGGCAGGACCGACTCGAGGAAGTGACGCTCCTCGTCGGCGTCGACGTCGAGCGCTCCGTGGCGCAGCGTCTCCTTCGCGGCGGAGTAAGCGGGTCCGGGCAACGCCGCGATCTTCTCCGCGTAGGCGCGCGCCTGGGCTTCTCCCGCGACCAGCTCGTCGACCAGGCCGAGGCGCAGCGCCGTCTCCGGGGCGTAGAGCCCTCCCTCGAGCACGATGCGCTCACGCGTGTGCCGCGGCAGGCGGTGCTCGACGAGATGCCACGTTTTCGGCGGGAAGCGCAGACCGAGCGGCACCTCGTTCAGCCCGATGCGCGCTGTCGGCTGCGACGTCATCAACCGGTGGTCGCTCGCGAGGGCGACGATGCATCCCCCCGCGATGGCGTGGCCGTTGATCCAGGCCACGACGGGGCCCGGGTAGTGGAAGAGGGTCTCGACCATGCGCTCGAGCGTCCTCAGGAACCGCGTCATCCCGGCGGCGTCGAGGGCCGCCACCTCCTTGAGGTTCAGGCCCGCGGAGAACGCATCGCCCGCCCCCGTGAGGAAGATCGGCTCGCCGCGCGCCTCGGCGAGCCGGTCGATGAGCCAGGCCATCAGCTCGCTGCTCAGGGCATTCTTGCCGGGTGCGCTCATCGTCAGCGTGATCATGGGGCCTCTCTCTACTACGGTGGCTCCCAGGCGCCGACCCACGCCTTGCCGGCGCGCACGCAGGCCACGTGGGTCGCGTCATTGCTCACGGTGCAATCGCGCTGCTCGGTCCACGTCCCGTCGAGCTCGGGCGCCCGCAGGAGGCGCGCGCGAGCGGCATTGCGGACGAGCAGGCCCACGGGGGTCGCGGCGACGAGCACCTTGCCGTCGGGCGATCGCGGCGCACCGCGCGTGGCCGGCGAGTCGAGCCAGGAGGCCAGGAGCGAGGCGCGCGCGGTCTCGGGCACGACGAGCAAGGGCTGGCCCTCGACGATGGCCTCCAGCCCGCCCGGTCCCCAGGCCACCGCGAGCGCGCGTGCCGGCGCGCCGCGGGATCCGGAGCAGCGATCCCCGAGCGATGGGGCGACGGGGAGCGCCACGTCGCGCATGTCGTCCCCCCCCGCGAAGGTCGCGTGCAGCGCCACGCCGTCGCACGCGTCGTACGTCTCGATCCACCGCAGCGTACCGTCCGGCGACGTCACCGCGGCGGGCCACGCGGTCACGTCGTCCGCGGACGCTTCGTCGCCCGCGTCCGGATCGACCCGCACGACCCCCGCCCGCGTCCGCACGAGGAGCTTTCCACTCGGCTCGAACGCGAGCGCCCCCCACGCAGGCTCGTGGCCCTTGCTCGACTGCGGCACCGCGGCCACCGCGCGCAGCCCTCGCGCAGCGGCGAGCGGCGCCACTTGCTCGATCCACCCGCGCGCCTCGACCGCCCTCGCCGGTGTATGCGAAGCCGGAGCTCTCTCGGCTCGATCGAGCGCCAGCGCGGCGCGCAGCGCGTCACCCAGCGTCACGTACGCACGGACCTCGGCGAGCCCCGCCTCCTCGAGCGCCCGCGTCGACCCGCAGGAGATCGCTCCGGTCCCCGTGACGCCGACCAGCCGCGGGGCCCCACCGTCCGCGCACACCGCGCGCCAGAGCGCCCGCGTCTGCGCCACGAACCCAGGCACCGAGGCCGCCTCCTTCGCCGACTTGCTTCGCAGCGCGGCCTGCGCCGCCAGGGTCGCGAACGAGGACTCCGTCGCGCCCGCATCCCGGCTCAGGCCCGCCGGGCGATCGAGCCAAGCGAGCGTCGCCCCCACGCGGGGACCCGGCTCGAGCGGGGCGCTCCCTCCCTCGAGGGTCACGCGCAGCGCGACGTCCTCCAGCCCGTCCCCGTCGCGATCCGAGGCATCGCCGTCCACGGTGAGCGCGGGCGCGCCGGACGGATCGACGATGGTGGCCGCGAGGCGGATGCGCGGCGTGGCCCCTCCCGCGAGCACCGCCAGCCAACGGTCCGGCGCGTTGCTCGGGCGAGGAGGACACTGGCTCCCGAGCTCGACGAGGACCGAGCGTCGACCCACGGCGACGAGGCGATCGATCGGCGTGCAGCCGGCGTCGTGCGCCACGTCGAGCGCCGGGGAGAAGGTCGTCTGCGCGGCGAGCCCCGCGTCCCCCGGATCGGCGTGCGGCGCGCCGCGATAGAAGAGGAGCACTCCGGGATCGTTGCCGTCGGCAGGGCGCGCCACGGCGAACGCGTCCACCGCCCCGTCGCCGTCGAAGTCGCGCACCACCGCCGAGACGAACACGAGCCCCTGCGGCGCCTGGAGGAGGAGCCCACCCACGGGCCATTGCGACAGCCCCGGCGGCGCGAGCGTCGCGGCCTCTTCCGCGAACGACGTCCCCGCGTCCACCGAAGCGAGGGGCGCGCTGGCCGCGGAAGGCGCCTCGGCCGCGCCGTCCCTGTAGTCCGGCTCGCTCGAACCGATGGCGTAAGGCACATAAGGATGGTCGTCGTGGCAGCCGTGGCAACCAGTCGCCGAGAGGGCGAGGACGAGCAGGGCGATGGGGACGGGCTTCATGAGCGATCGGGCTTCGGACGTCCCCTGAAGCCTGTAGCCCGGAGCCCGGAGCCTGGACAGATGGACAACGCCGGGCGCGCGTGGGAGCTTCCAGGGCCGATGCGGTGGGCCCTGCTCGCGCTGCTGATCACGCTGACGATGACCGTGGCACGGACGGCATCGGCGAGCGACGCGCGCACCGCGGTGGACGCGGCAAACGCCGCCCTGACGGTGGAGCCTCCCGATCGCGCCGCCGCGCGTGAAGCCCTGGCGCGCGCCATCGCGGCGGACGACGACCAGACCGCCGTGGCCGAGGCGTACTTCCTCCGCGGACAGCTCGACGAGAACGACGGCGCCTTCCCCCAGGCCCTCGTCGACGACCGTGCGGCGATCGACGCCGCCCGCAACACGCGCTGGGCCCTTCGAGCCATGGACCGCATCGAGTGGCTGCGCGCCCGCTCGGAGGGCGACTTCGCTCCTCTCGTGCGCCTCGAACGGGTGCGTCGCGATCCGGCGGAGTCCTCCGATCCGGCGGCGGTGGACGCCCTCGCGCGCGACCTGGAGACGTTCCCGCCCGGAGCCGTCCGTGTCGAAGCGCGGATGCTGGTGGCCGAGGCATGGGTGGGCCGGATGCACCGCGCGGGCGACGCGATCGGCGAGCTGCGGAAGGTCGTCGAGGATCCCAAAGCCGACCCGCTGACGCAGCGCCTGGCCGAGCGCGAGCTCGTGGACGCCCTCGTGGCGACGGGGCAGATCGACGAGGCCGCGGCCGAGGCGCGAGCGCACAAGAACCGCCTCGACGCGCGCTTCGTGACGCAAGTGCAGCGGCTCATCCTCCGGCGCGCGGTGCGGTGGACGTCTCTCGGAGTGCTGGCGGCGTTCGCGCTGCTCACGGTGGCCGGGCTCGTGCGCGCCGGAATTCGCCGCAATCTGGGCACGGCGCTGCGCGAGCTACGAAAGCTGTCGCCGGTCGCGGTGCTCTTCGTCGTCTTCGTGGCCGTGGGAGGAGGCGTGCTGGCGTCGAAGTACGAGTCGGGGAACGCGGCGCCGTTCCTCGTTCTCGGAGCCGGGGTGCTCCCGCTGCTGCTCGTCGCCCGCGCGTGGAGCGCCGTGGGCTCCCAGAGCGGCGCGGCGCGGGCGGGGCGCGCGCTCCTGTGCGGCGCCACGGTGATCGCCGCGGCGTTCACCCTGCTCGATTCGTTCGGCCCACAGTACCTGTCGGGGTTCGGGCTGTGAGCCGGGACGGAGCCGAGGGGCGGGAGCCCGAGGTCGAGCAGATCCTGCGCGTTCGCGCGGGCCACGGGGCGAACTGCTCGAGCATCGGGAGCGTCATCGACACGCTGTTCGCGACGGCCACCGTGGGCGCCGCGGTGTTCGCGGCGGTCCTCGCCGCGCTGAAGACGGAGAACGTGACGGTGGTCTCGCCACTGGCGGACAGCCGCGACAAGAAGGCCAAGGCCCCCCCGGAGAAGAGCGCGTGATCCTCCGCTACGAGCGCTGGGGCGCGTGGGTGAAGCTCGAGAGCCAGCCGGCGGTGGTCGCGCTGGACCGTGACGGCGTGCGCGCGCTGGGCCTCGACGGCGGAGCGGTGTGGCTCGATGGGGCGCCGGTGAGCGCGCCCATCGAGGTGCACATGGCGGTGACCGCCCGCTGCGGGGCCGGCTGCGAAGGGTGCTACCTCGACGCGCGTCCCGACGGGATCGAGCCGCCGCGCGAGGTCCTGCTCGAGGAGCTCGACGCTCTCCGCGACGCCGGCGTCTTCACGGTGGCCTTCGGCGGCGGAGAGCCCACGACGCGCGACGATCTCGACACGCTCGCCGACGCGGCCCGGACACGCGGCATCACCCCCGTGCTGACGACGAGCGGCCTGGGTCTCACCGAGGCGCGCCTCGAGAAGCTGCGCGGCTTCGCCCAGGTGAACGTGAGCTATGACGGCGCCTCGGAGACGTACGCCCGCGTGCGAGGCTTCGACGGAGCCGGGGCGGCGGAGCGGGCCATCGAGCGGATCGCCCGCGCCGGGATGCGCGTCGGAGTGAACGTCGTCTTGACCCGCGAGAGCTTCCCTCGCGTCCACGAGACCCTCGCCCGCGCGCGCGAGCTCGGCGCCTGCGAGGCCCAGCTCCTCCGCTACAAGCCCGCTGGACGCGCCGCCTCGCTCGACTACCTCGCCCGGCGCCTCACGCTCGATCAAGCACGCGCTCTCGGGCCGACGCTGCGCGAGCTCTCGCACACGCTCTGTGCGGAGGGCGACTTCCACGTCCGCATCGACTGCGCCCTCGTCGCGTTCCTCTCGGCCGACGCGGACCTCGCGAGCGATCCCGCCCGGCTCACGCGCTTCGGAGTCTTCGGCTGCGAAGCCGGCGGCGCGCTCGCCGCGTTCACCGTCGACGGGCGCGTCTCGCCGTGCAGCTTTGCCTCGGCCACCGAGCTTCGTGCGATCGACCTCGCGGACCACGGGGGCGATGCGGCGCTGGCACGCTGGCGCGACTACGTGGGCTCGCCGGCGGAGCCCTGCGCTTCGTGCTCGCTGCGGAGCGTCTGCAAGGGCGGGTGCAAGGTCGTCGCCGCGCACGTCGACGGCGCGCACGGCCCGGATCCCGAGTGCCCGCGCGTCGTGGCCTTCCGGCAGGAGAGCCGGCGGGAGAGCGCCTCGTGAAGCGTGACGAGCTCCTCGTGACCATCGGCGTCTCCGTCTGCTGGGGCTGCGTCGTCGCGGTGGGCGCGTACGCCGTCGTGCGCGGCATCCAGTTCTTCGTCTACCCCGACCCGAACCCCGCCACCCTCGTGTGGAGCGCACACGCCGGCTTCTTCTGGCGCTGCTGGACGTGCGCGTACGCCGGTGGCCTCGCGGCGTTCGTCGCCTTTCTCTTCACGCAGAACCGCCTCGGCCGCTCGATCGCCGCCCTCGCGCCGGCCATCGCGCTCGTCGCCGTGCTCCTCGCCTTCCAGGTCACCGTCTTCCCCTGACGGCGCACCGGCTCAGTCCAGCGAGCATCCGACGAAGACGGGCTCCGGCTCGAGGGTGACCCCGAGTCGAGCGCGAACGCCGTCGCGAATGGCGCGGGCGACCGCGAGGAGCTCGGCCGACGTTGCACCTCCGCGATTCACGAGCGCGAGCGCGTGCTTTCGCGACACCCCCGCGCGCCCCTCGCCCCAGCCCCTGGTGAAGCCCGCGCGCTCCACGAGCCACCCGGCGGCGAGCTTCACTCGATCCTCCCCTGCGTCGAAGCGCGGCGGCGCTGCACCCGCGAGCGCTTCGACCCGTGCCGCCGTCGCGAGGTCGACGACGGGATTGACGAAGAAGGAGCCGGCGCTCACCGACTCCGGATCCCCCGGATCGAGCACCATCCCCTTGCCTCGCCGCAGCGCGATCACCGTCTCGCGCACGCGCCCCGCAGGCGCCGTCTCGCCTTCCTTCACGGACAGCGCCCGCGCGAGCTCGGCGTAGCGCACGGGCGCCTCGTGCCCACGGTCGAACGCGAAGCGCACGCGCGTCACGATCCAGCGCTCGCTCCGCTTGAAGATGCTCGCGCGGTATCCGAAGCCGCATTCGGCAGGTGCCATGTCGACGAACGCGCTCGACGCGCGATCAAAGACGCGGACGCCGACGACCGTGTCCGCCACCTCCTCTCCGTAGGCGCCCACGTTCTGGATGGGCGTCGCCCCGACCCGACCCGGGATCCCGCTCAGGCTCGCGACGCCGCGCCACCCTTCGTCGACCGCGCGCGCGACCAGCGCATCCCAGTCCTCCCCCGCTCCCACGTCGACGACGACACGGTCGCCCTCGCGCCGGGCCTCGATCCCGAGGATCGCCATGCGCCCGACGAGACCGGCGAACCCCTCGTCGGCGATCACCACGTTGCTGCCTCCGCCGAGGATGAGCAGCGGCTCCCGCCGCGCGTCGGCGTCGGCGACGCTCGCACGCACGTCCTCCTCGGAGGCCAGATCCACCATGCGCGCCGCGAGGCCGCCCAGGCGCAGCGTGGTCAGGGGGGCCAGGGGAACGTTGGACGTGACGCGCACTGCCCGAGGATACTCTCGCCGTCCCGTGCAGCCGCTGCCGATCGACCCGCTCCTGCCCGAGGTGGTGGCCTCGCTGCGTGCGCACCCGACGCTCGTCCTCGAAGCTCCGCCCGGGGCAGGCAAGACGACGCGTGTCCCGAGGGCGCTCCTCGACGCGGGGATGGCCGAGCAAGGAGAGATCGTGGTCCTCGAGCCGCGCCGGCTCGCGGCGCGCATGGCCGCGCGTCGCGTGGCCGAC
Source organism: Polyangiaceae bacterium (assembly GCA_036501935.1). GTDB lineage: Bacteria > Myxococcota_A > Polyangia > Polyangiales > Polyangiaceae > Palsa-1150. Next base: position 7,991 of record DASXZL010000007.1, read on the forward strand.
GAGCTCGGGGAGAAGCTGGGCGGCACGATCGGCTACCAGGTGCGCTTCGAGGACGTGTCGAGCTCGAGGACGCGCATCCGCTTCGTGACCGAGGGGGTCCTCGGGCGCAAGCTCATCGCGTCTCCGGACCTCTCCGGCGTCGCCGTCGTGGTGCTCGACGAGTTCCACGAGCGGCACCTCCAGGGCGACGTCGCCCTCGCCCTCGTGGAGCGCCTCCGCCGCACGCGCCGCCCCGAGCTCCGCGTCGTGGCCATGAGCGCGACGCTTGCCACGGCGCCGCTCGCCGCGCACCTGGGGGCGCCCGTCCTTCGCTCCGAAGGGCGCCGCTTCGAAGTGGCCATCGAGCATTTGCCGGAGGCCGACGATCGCCCGCTCGCATTGCAGGTGGCCTCGGCCCTGAGGCGGCTCGTCGCCGAGGGCCTCGACGGCGACGTGCTGGTGTTCCTGCCGGGGGCGGGGGAGATCCGGCGGGCGCGTGAAGCTTGCGACAAGCTCGCCACCGAGGCCGGTCTCGCGCTCGTGCCTCTTCACGGGGATCTCTCTCCGGACGAGCAGGACACGGCGGTGAGGCGCGGGAGCCGGCGCAAGGTCATCCTGTCGACGAACGTCGCGGAGTCGTCGGTCACCATCGAAGGCGTCGTGGCGGTCGTCGACGCCGGGCTCGCGCGCGTCGCCTCGCAGGCTCCGTGGTCGGGGTTGCCGCGTCTCCGCATCGAGAAGGTGAGCCGCGCCTCGGCGGTGCAGCGCGCGGGGCGCGCCGGGAGGACCGGCCCGGGCCGGTGCCTGCGCCTCTACACGCGGGCGGACTTCGAGTCGCGCCCCGAGCACGAGGCCCCCGAGATCCGGCGGCTCGATCTGGCGCAGACGGAGCTCGAGCTCGCCGCGCTCGGTGCCGTCGACGTCCCCTGGCTCGAGCCGCCTCCCGAGGCGCACGTTCGGGGGGCGCTCGACCTGCTCCGCCGGCTGCGCGCGATCGACACGGCGGGCCGTGTGACGGAGACCGGCCGCGCGATGCTGCGCTTCGCCGTGCATCCGCGGGCGGCGCGCGTGCTCGTGGAGGGGCAGCGGCGAGGCGTCGCCGACGATGCGTGCGTCGCGGCCGCGATCCTCGCCGAGGGGGACATCCGCGCCTCGAGCCGAGCGCGATTTGGCGAGAGGCGAGGACAGGACACGGCCACCGAATCATCGGACCTCGGCGCCCTGCTCGACCTCTATCGCGAGGCCGAGGACTCGGGCTTCTCTGCGAACGCGCTGCGTGCGGCGGGTCTCGACATGGGCGCCACGAGGGCGGTCGCCCGAGCTTCGCAGCAGCTCTCCCGCGCCATGGGCTTCGGGCCTCGGGCTTCGGGCGCCGGAAAGAGTGCGCTCGACCCGAAGCTTGCCGGGTGGAGCCCGGACGCGTGCCTTCGTATCGCGCTGCTCAGCGGGTACCCCGACCGCGTGGCGAAGCGCGTGCGAAGCGGCGGAAGGCAGCTCGCGATGGCCGGCGGGGGAGCCGCGGAGCTCGGCGAGGCCAGCGTCGTGCGGGACGCCGAGTGGGTGGTGGCGCTCGACGCGGAGGAGCGCGCGCAGGGAGCGCGCGGAGGCGTGCTCGTGAGGCTCGCGAGCGCGATCGAGCCCGAGTGGCTCATCGATCTCTTCCCGGAGGAGATCGAAGAGCGACGCGACGTGAAGTGGAACGCGCACGCCGAGCGCGTCGAGGGACGCGAGGAGATGGTCTGGGCGGGCCTGGTGCTCCACGCCTCCGAGGGGGCCGAGCCTCCGGAAAAAGAGGCCGCGCGGGTCCTCTGCGAGGCCGCGCTGGCGGCAGGACCGCGCGCGTTCGCCCCCGCGGAGGCGCTCGACCGGTGGCTGTCCCGCGCGCGGTTCGCCGCTTCGGTAGATGCTTCGATAAGAGCGCCGGACGACGACGCCGTGAAGAAGGCGCTCACGTCGCTGTGCGAAGGACGACAGAGCTTCGAGGAGCTGCGCCAGGCGGGGCTTCTCGACGCGCTGAAGGCCGACGCGGGCCGCCCCGGCGACGTGGACCGGCTGGCGCCCGAGCGCGTGACGCTGGCGATGGGCCGCGCGGTGACGGTGTCGTACGACGCCGGGAAGCCGCCTCGGATCGCGTCACGACTGCAGGACTTCTTCGGCATGACCGACGGCCCGCGCGTCGGCGGGGGCCGCGTGCCCCTCGTGCTGGAGCTTCTTGCCCCCAACCAGCGGGCCGTGCAGGTGACGACGGATCTCGCGGGCTTCTGGGAGCGGCACTATCCGTCGATCCGGAAGGAGCTCGTCCGCAAGTACCCGAAGCACTCGTGGCCCGAGGACCCCACGAAGCCCGCCCCCCGGATGGGCGCCCGATGATCTAGAAGCCGGGGCCGGGGCGAGCGGGAATCGCGACCGTCGCCACGGGCTTCGCCGTGGGTACGCTGGGCACGGTGGGCAGGGTGGGTCTGGGCGTCACCCGCAACGGTGCGCTCGAGGCGCTGGCCACGGGTGCGGTGCTCGGGGCCGGAGTGTCGTCCGGCGATTGCGGAGCAAGGGTGGGGGCGGGCATCACGACGACGGGCTGCGGCGACGGCGGCGGCGCAGCGGTCCCCGTGGCGACGGTGGAACGCTTCGTGGCGGCCTCCGGCGAAGGACCTCGCATGCGCACGACGACGAGCGTCACCGAAGCGAGCGCCAGCAGGATCATCAGCGCGACTGCGGCGAGCACCGGGCCCGCGGAGCTCTTCGGCCCCGCGGGCAACCCCGAGAGCGTGCGCACCTGAGGCTCCTCGCTGCGGGCCGGGGGTTGCTCGGGAGGCCAGCGAAAGGCCGAGGGCTGGATGGGAGGGGCGGGGTTCGCCACGTTCGACGCGAGCGTGGAGTCGAACCCCGCCATGACCGCGTTCGTGTCGTGCTGCGGCGAGGGCAGCGCATCGGGGACGAAGCTGTTCGTCGGCGCCGACCGGTCCACCGCCACGGGTTGCGGAGAGGTGGCCGTCCGCGCCAGATCGCCCGCCGGCTTGGCCAGCGACGGACCGAGTGACGGCGTCGGCATGTCCCGCATCGTGCTGTACGGCGCGGCCACGGGCTGCGATCCGGGCGGCGTCCCCGCAGGCGCGGGCGAGATGATGTACGGCCCCTCGGCCTGCGCAGGAGAATGCACCCGGACGATCGGGTTCGCCGCCGACTCGACGCCCCCCAGAGCCGCCGCGGTCGCCCGGTTCTCCGTCGAGTTGTCCTTCGGCGCCGGGCCGAGGGCCTTCTTCAGGTTGCGCAGGCTGGCCGCGAACGAGAACGCGTCCCGCGGACGCTGACCGGGGAGCTTCGCGAGCGCCGCCGCGAGCAGCGCGTCGAGCTCGCGTGGGATGACGACGAAGTGCGACAGCGGCGGCGCCGGCTTGTGAATGTGCGCTGCGGCGACCTTGTGCTGATCGCCCTCGTCGTCGAAAGGACCGCGCCCCGCGATGAGCTCGTAGAGCACGAGACCCGCCGCATAAACGTCGACCTTCGGCGTCGGCTTTTCACCGCGCAGCTGCTCGGGCGCGGCGTAGCGCAGCGTTCCGAGAAAGCGCCCCGCGGTCTCGTGCTGGGTCGCGTCGAGGAGGGAAAGGATCCCGAAGTCGAGGAGCTTGGTGACCGTCACCCCGGCGGACGTCCGGTGGAGGAAGATGTTGTCCGGCTTCACGTCGCGGTGGATGACGCCCTTGTCGTGCGCATGATCGAGCGCGTCGAGCAGATCGATGCCGATGTGATAGGCGTGCGCGAGCTCGAGCTGCCCCTTCTTCTCGAGCACCAGCCGGAGTGACTGCCCGTTCAGTCGCTCCATGACGTAGTAGGGGAGCTTCTGATCGTCGCCCGTGACGCCGGCGGTGATGACCTCGACGATGTTGGTGTGGTTGAGGCGCGCGAGGGTCCGGGCCTCGTTCTGCATGCGCCGCGCGAGATCCTCGCGGGCGCCGAGCTGCGGGTGCAGCGTCTTCAGCACGTAGCGCTTGCCGATGGTCGTGTCCTCGACGTCGTAGACCGTGCCCATGCCGCCCACGCCGAGGAGGCGCATGACGACGTAGACGGTGCCCGGGACTTGCTCGCCCGGCTGGTAGTCGCGCGCGCGGGGGGCCATACGCGGTAGGGAGCGGAATTTAGCACGCGAGGGGGGTGCGGGCGAACGTGTAGAGTCGGGGTCGTGCGCCCGTATCGCCCGTTTTTGGCCGTCGCGATCCCGGTCGTCGCAGCTTGCGGCGGCTCTCCGTCGAGCCCGCCGCCCCTACCCCGCCCACCGGCACCGGCCGTCGGCGCTCGCCCCGACGAGCCGCACCTCGCTGACCTCCGGCAGCTCACGTTCGGCGGCGAGAACGCCGAAGCGTACTGGTCCTGGGCCGGCGATCAGCTGATCCTCCAGGCACGAGGCCCCGGCCAATCGTGCGACCGCATCTACCGCACGAACCCGTTCGCCCCGGCGCCCACGTTCACGCCCGTGTCGAACGGCGCGGGGGCGACCACCTGCTCGTTCTTCCTCCCGGGCGATCAGGACGTCATCTACGCGTCCACGCAGCTCGGCGGCGCCGTGTGCCCCCCGCGGCCCGATCACTCGCAGGGATACGTCTGGCCGCTCTACCCGAGCTACGACATCTTCCGCGCGAAGGCCGACGGCTCGGGCATCGTCCGCCTCACCGACACACCGGGCTACGACGCGGAGGGCACCGTCTGCGGCAAGGACGGCTCGATCGTGTTCACGTCGGTGCGCGACGGCGACATCGATCTCTATCGCATGGACTCGGACGGCAAGAACGTCCGCCGGCTCACCGACACGCCCGGCTACGACGGCGGCGCCTTCTTCAACGCAGACTGCACCAAGATCGTCTGGCGCGCCGCACGCCCGAAGGGCAAGGAGCTCGAGGAGTTCCGCGCCCTGCTCGCACAGGGGCTCGTCCGTCCCACCAAGCTCGAGCTCTACGTCGGCAACGCCGACGGCTCCGACGCCCGGCAGATCACGTACCTCGACGCGGCCTCGTTCGCGCCGTACTGGCACCCGTCGCAGAAGCGCATCCTCTTCAGCTCGAACTGGGCGGCCTCGAGCCCGCGCGAGTTCGACATGTGGGGCATCGACGTCGACGGCACGCGTCTCGAGCGGGTGACGACGGCGCCGGGGTTCGACGGGTTCCCGATGTTCTCGCCGGACGGCAAGTGGCTCGCGTTCTCGTCGAACCGCGCGACGCCGGAGGGGCAGCACGACACGAACCTCTTCCTCGCGCGCTGGGTCGAGGGCACGCCGCGCTTCGAGGAGACGGGGGCGGACCGCACGATGCGCGACGACGCGTGGCTCGCCGATCCCGCGCGCGAGGGGCGAGGCATCGGCACGCGAGGGCTCGACGAGGCGGGCGCGTACGTGGAGCGTGCATTCAAGGACGCCGGCCTCACGCCCGCGGGGACGGAGGGCTACCGCCTGCCGTTCGAGGCCACGACGCGGGTGACGGGGACGGCGTCGCTTCGCCTCCCCGGGGCGCCCGGCGGCGCGACGCCCACGTCGCCCTCGGTGCAGCCTCTCGGGTTCTCGTCCTCCGGCTCGGTCGAGGGGCCGCTCGTCGACGCCGGATGGGGCATCGTGTCGGCCGGGTGGGACGACTACGCGCACCGCGACGTGAAGGGAAAGATCGTCGTCGTGCGGCGCTTCGTGCCCGACGACGCGAAGTTCTCGAAGCCGGAGGACAAGCGCCGCGAGGGGGATCTGCGGCGCAAGGCGTGGGTGGCGCGCGAGCACGGCGCGAGGGGCATCCTCGTCGTGGACACCGCGAAGGACGTCGAGGAAGCGCGCTTCCCGGAGCTCACGCCCGACGTGGCGGGGGACGCCGGCATCGTGGCGGCCATCGCGTCGCGGAGCCTGATGGCGCCCGTCCTCGCGGCGATGAGCGAGAAGCACGCGCACCCGCGGGCGACGCTCGAGGTGACGCTGAAGCCCGAAACGGCGCATGCCTTCGACGTCGTGGCCCGCTGGCCCGCCGCGGCGCAGGGCAAGCTCCCGGGCGTCGTCGTCATCGGCGCGCACTACGACCACCTCGGCTTCGGCGGGCACGACTCGCTGGCGCCGGGCGAGCACGTCGTGCATCCCGGCGCGGACGACAACGCTTCGGGGACGGCGGCCCTGCTCGAGATCGGGCGCATGCTCGCGGCGAGGACGGCCCTGAAGCGCGACGTCGTGCTCGTCGCGTTCTCGGGCGAAGAGATGGGGGTCCTCGGCTCGACCTGGCTCGTGAAGCACCCGCCGCCCGGTCTCGCGCCGGCCGACATCGTCGGAATGCTCAACATGGACATGGTGGGCAGGCTCCGCGACAACGCGCTCCAGGTCTTCGGCACCGAGACGGCGACGCAGTGGCCCGACATGCTCGCGCGCGCCTGCGACGCGGCGCACGTCGACTGCCTGCACGCGGCCGGCGGAGGCTTCGGCGCGAGCGACCACGCGCCCTTCTACGGCGCGGGCGTTCCGGTGCTCCACTTCTTCTCGGGCGTGCACTCCGACTACCACAAGCCGAGCGACACTCCCGACAAGCTCAACGCCGCCGGTATGGCCCAGACGGCGAAGATCGTCGCGTCGGTCGCGACCGAGCTCGCCGATCGCGAGGGCCGCCTCGACTACCAGCGCGTCGCGTCGCCTCCGCCCGAAGGGGACGCCCGGAGCTTCGGCTCGTCGCTCGGCACGGTGCCCGACTACGCGGGACCGCCGAAAGGTCAGAGGGGCATGCTCCTCGCCGGCGTGCGTCCCGGCGGCGCGGCCGACAAGGCGGGCCTCCGTCGCGGCGACATCCTCGTGCGCCTCGGAGACCATCCCATCTCCGGCGTGGAGGACCTCATGTATGTACTGACCGCGTCGAAGCCCGGCACAACGATGAAGGCCGTCGTGCTCCGCGAAGGCAAAGAGGTGGCGGTCGACGTCACGTTGCAGGAAGGGCGCAAGCACTGAGAGGGTCGCCTTTTGTTCTCTACTATGGGAAAGTAGAGAACAATAGCGGCCTGCTCGATGCCCCTCTTCACGCGTCATCCGCTCGTCCTGCAGACCGCCTTCTCCGAGCTGAAGAGGAGGGCCGAGGAGCAGCCGCTCCTGCTTACGGGGACGCCGGGCTCGGTCGGCGTCCGCGAGGTGAGCGGTCGGCCCTTCTACTACCGGCAATTCTACGACGCCCAGGGGAAGAAGGCCGCCGAGTACATCGGTCCCGTCGGCACGCAACGCTCCGAAGAGCGTGTGGGGGCGCTGCGCGAAGCCATCGCGGCCACGCAGGCGCTCGTGAAGGAGGGCCGCCTGCTCGCGCAAAGCGGATACGTGCGCGCCGACCCGCGGACGGGGGCGGTCGTCGGGGCCATGGCGAACCATTCGCTCTTCCGGGCGGGGGCCGTCCTCGTCGGCTCGCATGCTTACGGTGCTCTTCTGAACGAGCTCGGGGTGCGGGCCGCGGCCTTCTCGACGGAGGACGTCGACATCGCCCGCGATCGCCCACTGGAGCTCGCGCTGAGCGAAGGCGTGGACTTCGCGACGATCCTCGGCTCATCGACGGTCCCTCTCTCGCCCATCCCGGGCTTCGATCGAAAGACTCCGGCGACCTCGTACAAGTCCGCAGGTCGCGATGGCCTGCGCGTCGACCTGCTCGTACCAGCATCGGGAAGCGAGGTGAGCACGCGGTCCGTCCCCGAGCTCAAGGCCCACGCCCAGGCGATGCCGTACCTTCGACAGCTGCTCGCTCGGCCGATTGGCGGTGTGGTGCTCGGGCGGGAGGCGGTGGTTCCGGTGAGGATCCCGAGGGCGGAGGCGTTCGCCTGGCACAAGGTGCTCCTCTCCCAGCTCCGCGGCGCCACGAGCGACAAGCGGGGGAAGGACAGGACGCAGGCGGCGGTGTTGCTCGCGGTGCTCGCGGAAGACGCGCCCGATGCGCTCGAAGCGGCCTTCGACGACTTGCCGCGAGGGACCAGGGGCAAGACGCGCAGCGCCGCCGAGGCAATCGTCGAGATCTTGCAACGTGCCGGGCACGCGAGGGCGGTCGAGGTGGTCTCGGGGGCGATGTAGGTCGCGACGTGCACGCGTCACGAGTCGGGCATCCTGGCGAGTTGGGCCGTAGGATGAGGCTGCGCGGGAGGCGTGCGAATGCGACTGCGTACCTTGGGACTCGTTGTCTTGTCGGCGGTGCACTGCGGTCACAGTGCAGGGAGCAACGGAGGCGCGGGGGACGGCGGAGGCAGCGGAAGTAGCGGGAGCGGGAGCGGCAGCAGCACGAGCAGCGGCAGCGGCAGCAGCAGCGGCAGCAGCAGCGGGAGTGGAAGTGGAAGTGGCGGGAGCAGCGGGACCTCGTCGGGCGGCGACAGCGGGGTCCTGGGAGCTTCGCAGTCCGTTCTCCAGCGCGGCAACGACGTCTACCGTCGGGCCACGTACGTCCAGTCCGGGCTCACCGAGAGCGCGGCCGCCACGATGGCCCCCGACACCACGTTCAACACGAACGCGACGTTCCCCGCCAACGGCAACACGCAGAACCAGGGCACCGCCTCCGTGCTGTACCTCGAAGAGGGACCCACGCAGGCCGGCTGCCCGACCGGCGCCACGGGCTGCACCGCCACGACGCGCGCGGCCGGCGCGGGCCTCTTCTTCGCGTTCCCGGCGCTCGGCTCGACCCCGAACATCGTCGCCTTCGACGAGACGACCGGCCTCACCGTGTGGACCGCCCACGTGACGACCGGCGGCGACGGGATCCGCGGCACACCCGTCATCGACCCCGCGTCGCGCCAGCTCTTCGTCGTCACGGGCAACGACCCGCACCTCGTGCACGCGCTGTCGGTCGACACCGGCGCCGAGACGACCACCGGCGGCTGGCCGGTCACGCTCTCGACGGCCACCCTCTCGTACAACGGCACGATGTTCAACTCGGGCTCCCAGAACCAGCACGGCGCGCTCCTCCTCGTGAACGGCATCCTCTACATCCCGTTCGGCGGGCAGTACGGCGACGGCGGCACCTACCTCGGCTGGATCGTCGCGCTCGACATCACCGATCCGACGAAGCTCGCCGGCTGGGCGACGCAGAGCTCGCGCTCCGGCATCTGGGGCTCCGGCGGCCTCGCATCGGATGGCACCGGCGTCTTCGGAGTCACGGGCGACACGACGTCGACCGCGCGCAACGTCTCCGACTCCGAGGAGGTCGTCCGCGTCACGGGCATGGCGGCCTTCACGCGCAGCGCCGAGAACGTCTTCGTGCCGACCGAGTCGACGGGCTGGGACCGTCCCACGGCCGACCTCGACTACGGCGCGTCGACGCCATCGTACGTGCCGCTCCCCGCCGGCTCGACGCCGCCGGCGCTCCTCGTCTCCCCTGCGAAGGCCGGGCGACTCTTCTTCCTCGACGGCACCAACCTCAGCTCGGGCACCTACGATCCGACGAACCGCACCGCGGGAGGCGCGCTCGCGGACCTCGTCGTGTCCGGCACGGGCGGCGAGACCGTGTACACCGCGCCCACGATCTACACGTCTGCGTCCGGCCTTCACGCGACGATCAACGTCGGCGGTGGCGGCATGGGTTGCCCGGCAGGGACGATGAACACCCAGGAGATGATCGTCTCGACGCTCATCCAGCCCGGCAAGACGCCGCTCGCGAGCATCGTCTGGTGCGCGCCGGTCACGGTCGGCGGAGGGCACCTGAACTTCCCGCCCATCTCCACGACCACCGACGGCGCCAGCGCGAACGCGCTCGTCTGGTTCGTCGCGGGCGACCAGCTGGCGGCGCTCGACGGCGACACCGGGATGCCCGTCGTCACCACGAAAGGCCTCGGCTGCGAGAACGTCCCGAGCATGAGCTTCCCCATCGCGGTGAAGAACCGGATCGTCGTGGCGGCCCTCGGGCATCTCTGCTCGTGGTCCGCGGGAGGGATGTGACCGTGCTTCGATCCGTCACGCTGGCCGTCTTCGTGGGCCTCTTCGCGCCGGCTTTCGCCGCGTGTGGCGGGTCGAGCGGCGTCGTGGGACCGTCGCCCGAAGGCGGCGCGACGTCCGACGCGACCGCCGAGACCGGAACGAACGGCGACACCGGGACGGCGGTCGACGCGGGGAGCCCTGCCGACGGAAGCCCTGCCGACGCAGGCAGCCCGCCGGCGTGCGCATCGGCGTGCACCGGCGGCCAGGTCTGCATCCAGGGCGCGTGCGCCTGTCCCGTCTACCAGTCGCTCTGCAACGGAGCGTGCATCGCGACGGTGAACGATCCGGCCAACTGCGGCGGCTGCGGCACGAAGTGCGCGAGCGGCCAGGTGTGCTCGGCGGGAGCCTGCACGAGCTCCTGCTTGCCGGGGCTCCAGGCGTGCGGCGGGCAGTGCGTCGACACGATGACCGACAACGCCAACTGCGGCGGGTGCAACGCGCCCTGCGGAGCCTCGGAGGGTTGCATCTGGGGGACGTGCGGCCCGGCCACTGTGAAGACGTCGGCTTCGTGCCAGGGCGGGGGTTCCATCCCGTCGGTCGTCCTCGATGGGCAAACGGTTTGCCTGGGCCAGCTCGGCGCGACGACGTTTCTTCCCTGGGGCGTCTGCTCGTGCAAGGACTTCCAGACCGACCAGGACAACGTCGTCATCGACGCCTACGACAGCACCAAGGGCCCGTACTCGGGGCCCACGATGCCGGGAGGCAACGCGGGCGTCGACGGCTACGTGAACGTGAACAACCCGATGAACGTCACCGGGGCCCTCTGGGTCGTCGGCACGTCGACGGAGTCGCTCGACACGCGCGGGCTTACCGTTGGCGGCGATCTGCACGTCGGCAGCGGCACAGGCGCCACCGCCGGAAGCGTGACCGCGGAGGGGCAAGTCGACGTCGTCGGCAGCGCGTACGCCACGGGCGGCATCCAGACCGGCGATCCCTTCACCATCGCCGGAGCGCTCCATCAGCCCGCCGGCGCGACCAACTCCATGAGCGTCACCTACGGATCGCTCGTCCCCGGTCCCGTCGACGTGGCCCCGCCGTGCGCGTGCGGCGCCGCCGACGTCGTCCCCATCGCGAGCCTGGTCATGGCTCACCAGACCGCCAACGACGACAACGCCATCGGCCTGAACCCCGCGCTCCTCGACTCGAACGGCCAGATCGCGCGCCTCGATCTGCCGTGCGGCAGCTTCTACCTGTCGACCATCGCCGAGAACCAGCCCGTCGTCGTCTACGTCCACGGCCGCGTCGCCCTCTACATCGGGGGTGACGTCGCCTCGCAGGTGGCCTTTGCGCTCGATCCCACCGCGGAGCTCGACGTCTTCGTCGCGGGGGACCTCGACATCAACCAGCCCGTCGTCATCGGCTCGCCGAGCTACCCGTCGCTGGCGCGCCTCTTCGTCGCCGGCAAGGTCGACGTCGACAGCACCCTCGACGTGAGCGGATACCTGTACGCGCCGAACGCGACCTACGATCTCAACGACACGACCACGGTCTACGGAGGCCTCTTCGTCGGCGACTTCGGAGGCCGTGACGTCTTCGTGCACTACGACCGCGCGCTCCTCGATCCCGGGCCGAGCTGCCTCGGCCCCTGACGGGGCCCACGCTGTCATCCCGAGGCGAA
>DASXZL010000008.1:0-20796 GCA_036501935.1 Polyangiaceae bacterium
CGCGTTGTCGACGCAGCGCTGGCCTGCGCTGCAGTCGGCCGACGTGAGGCACGCGACGCACGAGACGTGGGCATTGCACTTCTGACCGCTGGGGCAGTCGGCGTTCACGCCGCACACCTCGCAGGTCCCGCTCACGCACACGTGGCCCTTCGGGCTCGTCGCGCAGTCGGCGTTCGACTGGCATCCGCCGCCGCCCGACGACCCCTCGCTCTCCGCCGCCACGTCCGCCTGAGCTGCGTCCCCGCCGCTCACCGAGGCGTCGTCTCCGCCGGGACCGACGATCGGGTTGCCGCCGCCCGAGCAACCACTCGGGAAGAAGGCGGTGCACACGAGCAACGTCACCAGAGCGAAGGCGGCGAGCAGACGGAGATCACGGCCCATCACAGCAAAGCTTACCCGACATCATCCCCTGGCACCTGGAAACCGAGCGCGATCTGGGTCATGTGTGCCGAGGATCACCAAGACCGAGCGCATGACGACCCGCACCGTGGAGCTCTCCGACCCGGCCGACCTCGTGGCGATGGCGCAATGCATGGCCATCGACGCCGACGCTTTTCCCTACCCGAGCGCGCAGTTCGGCTCGAGGGCCGAGAGCGCCTGCCGATGGGTCGCCCGGGAGGAGAGCGAAGGACGGGCGAGCCGCGTCGTGGGGTTCCTGGCCGGACGGGTCCGGCGCGGTGCGCTCCACGTCGAGGGGTTGGCCGTGGAGGTCGGCTCGCGGCGTCTCGGCGTCGGGCGGGCGCTCGTTCGCGCATGCGTGGACTTCGCACGAGAGGAGGGGCTTCGGGCCGTCGGGCTTCACGTCTCGGTGGCCAACCACGCCGCCATCGCGCTGTACGAAGCGGAGGGGTTCGACGTGGCGGGCAAGGTGCGCGGGTTCTATCCGCCTGCGGCCTTCGGCGGGGAATCGGACGCGCTGGAGATGCGGCTGCGCTTGCGGGGGCGATAGCCAGCCAGGCCTTTACGTATCTTCACCTCGTGCGAGCACGCTCCTTCGCGCTCCGTGCGCATCGATCTACGCGAATGGAGGTCACGCGAATGATCGGGTTCATCATCGGTACGGTGTGTCTCATCGGCCTCGTCAAGGTGCTCCGCCGCGGCCGCGGCTGGCACGGACGATGGGGTCACGGCGGATACGGCCCCCAGTCCGGCCGTATGGGCTATGGCGGCGGTGCGCGGCGCTGGTTCCTTCGCTCGATCTTCGAGCGGCTCGAGACGACGCCGGGCCAGGAGAAGGCCATCGTGGGCGCCATCGACGAGCTCCGTGACGACCGCGAGCTCGTCCGGGAAGAGGCCGCGCAGACCCGCGCCGACCTCGCGCGCGTCGTCTCCGGCGGCCTCGTCGACGACGCGGCGCTCGAGGAGACGTTCGCCCGGCACGACCGGCTGCTCGCGCAGCTCCGGGTCGCGTTCGTCGAGTCGCTGAAGAAGGCGACCGAAGCGCTCGACGAGCGTCAGCGCAAGCAGGTGGCCGATCTCCTCGCACGGACCGGGCGCTTCGGCGGCCGCGTCTGGGTCTGAACGGGAAGGGAAGAGATCATGCGACGCAGGATTGCCATCGGGCTCCTCGCCCTGGGGACGGTCGTCGGCTACGGCTCGAGCATCGCTCGGGCCGTGCACCACCACCATGCCGCCGCGTGCGCCGGATGGAGCTCCGGAGGCAGGTGAGTTACTTCTTCTTCTCCCGGTCGCGCCAGAGCTGGTACCCGCCGAAGACGGCCAGCGCTCCGCCGGCGATCATCAGCCACATCGGGCTGCCCGTGCCGAGGAGCGCGAACCGCCCGCTCGCGCCGGCACCGACGGCGGCCAGGCCGAATGCGATGTTCCAGTAGCCGGCTTTCATGCTTTAGAGCTTAGCGCATGGGCCGAGCGCTCGCGTCGCTGGTGGTGGGCGCCGTCGTCGGGGCGCTCACCGCCTGCGCGCCCGGCCTGCCTCCCGAGAACTGGACGTGCGACTTCGACGCCAGCGAGCCGCGACCGCTGGCGGACCCGGACGCGACCGCGGGCGATGGCGGCGCCCTCCCGGCCTCCGAGTGTCAGGCCACCTGCGGGCCGCCCGCGAGCTCTTGCACCATCACGGTGCTCGACGGCGGCGAGCCCGGCGCCATCTGCCCGGTGTGCACCTTCTAGAGGTCACGCCCGGCGACGGGCGGAGCTCGCACGCGCGCGAGCGGCGCCACCGTCTTCGTCGAAGAACATGACGGCTGCCGCGTTTTCGATGCCCATCTCGCGCAGCAGTCCTGCGAGGCCGGTCATGAGGCTCGTCAGCTCGGCCGGCGAAAGCCGTCGGAGTGAACGCACCAGGCGCGCCTGCGTCGGCTCCGGACATCGCGCGAGCAAGCGCTTTCCCGCCGCCGTCAGGCTCAGCTCGATCCGCCGCGCATCGACCGGCGAGGCCTTCCGCGCGACCAGCTTGCGGTCCGCGAGGCGCTTGACCACGACCGACACGGAGCTCTGGTCGGTGAGCGTGCGCTCGGCCAGCTCGTTCAGAGACGTCGCCGGCTCGTCGACCAGGGACTGAAGCACGAACAGCTGGGCGCCGCTGATGCCGGCGCCCCGCTCGGCGTCGCGCGCGCTCAGGCGCAAATCACGAACGACGCGGCGGAGTGCGTCCATGACGCCGCGGATGCTGTCCGTACGGCGCGCGGGTGCGGTCTTCTGGGTTCGCGAATTTCCTCGAAGCATGGGACTCCAGGAAGATGAGTCACCCGTCGTATCTCAATCGGGGAGGTAGCTCCAGGGTAGGCTTGTCCGTTCCATGCGTGCGAACCGCGAGAGGATCGGCCACAATCCCGCATCGGAGGGGAGAGGGCCCGTGGGAAGGCAGACGGATCGCGAACCGGCAGAGCTCGACCACTTCCGGGTGGTCCTGCAGGCGTACATGGACAAGAAGGGCCTGCGGTCGACCGACCAGCGTCGGCTCATCGTCGACACGTTCTTCCACGCCGACAACCACGTGAGCATCGAGGAGCTGCTCGCCCAGGTGCGCGCAAAGGATCCCCGCGTGGGCTATGCCACCGTGTACCGAACGCTGAAGCTCCTCACCGAGTGCGGGGTCGCCAACGAGCGTCGCTTCGGCGACGGCCTGACGCGCTACGAGCTGGCCGACGACGCGACGCACCACGATCACCTCATCTGCGTCGAGTGCAGCGACATCATCGAGTTCGAGGAGCCGCGCATCGAGGAGCTCCAGGAGCGCGTCGCGAAGAAGTACGGCTTCGCCCTGCGCTCGCACAAGCACGAGCTCTACGGCGTCTGCACCAAGTGCCAGACACTGCGCCGCACGAGCGGCAACTAGGACTAGCGGAGCGGCACCGGGACCTCGGCCTGCATCACGCGGCTGTCGGTGACGATCCAGCTGACGGTCACGTCGCCGTCCGTCGCCGGCACCTCGGCCACGAGCTGGAAGTCGAAGACCACCGCCGCCGACACCGCGGGGGGCGCGAAGCGCGGCAGCGTGCGGTCGTAGTAACCGGCGCCGTAGCCGATGCGGTGTCCCCGCGGATCCAGGGCAAGGGCCGGGACGACGATGGCCTCGAGCTCGTCTGCGCCCGCCTCGGGATCGTCGAGCGAGGGCTCCCGGAAGCCGAATCCGAGGATCTGCATCGTGTCGGGATGCTCGACGAAACGGAACGTCATCACGCCCGTCTCCGGATCGAGGCCGGGGTAGGCGACCCGGGCGCCCCGCTCGCGGAGGCCCGCGTCGAGCGCCCGCAGGTCGACCTCGTGGCGCTCTTCGATGGGCCAGAAGAGGGCCACCGTTCGCGCGCGCGCCACGGGCTCCAGCGCGACCAGCTGCTCGACGATCCGCCTCGAGCGTTCGGCGCACGCGGACACGGGCAGGGCCTTGCGCAGCCCGCGCATGCGTTTCCGCAGCTCGGCCTTCACGCGCCTCCGCAACAGGTCTTCCTCGGAAGAAGGGATGAAGCCGTGACGGTCGGAGGGCATCGCGGTCGAAGCGTAGCTCGGGGCTCAATGGAGGGAGGCCATCTCCTCGCCGAGGCGAGCCAGCGCGTCCGCGTCGAGGTGCTGCACCAGCGTCCCCGCGAGCGTGCGTGGGCGGTCGACGAACGCGGCGCGGAGCTCGTCGAGGGCGTGCTCGATCGTCGTCGTGTCCGAGGGCGACGTCGCCATGCGGAAGAGCGCGAGACGAGCTCGCCCATGGGCGTCGTAGTGCTCCTGCGTGTCCACCTCGGCGCACTCGGCCAGCGCCCGGAGCGCCGCCGCCTCGACCGCGAGCTGCGCCATCGCTGCGTCGAGCACGGCGATGAGGCGCTCGTCCTGCCTCGCGACGAGAACGGGCCGGAGCAGCTCGAGCAATGCCTCGTGATGCCGGGCGATGGTGGCCGCCGCAGTCATTTCCCCCCCTACTTCGACCTGACGCCGGAGTGTACGACGCTCCGGCGCGCGCGGTCGAGAGCGACGACGGCCCGCACGTACTCGGCATGCGAAAAGAGCAGCGGGTAGTTCCCCAGGAACTCGCCGCTTCGCGCGTCGATGCCTTCGGGCATGAGCGCGAGCTCGCCGATGGCCGCGTCGATCTTCTGCAGCGCGGCCTCGGCCCGGTCGACTCGGCCGCCGATCGCGTACGCGGCGGCGAGCCAGCAGGTGCAGAGAACGAAGCTGCCCTCGAACTCGCCCATCGGGAGCGGCGGCTCCACGCCCGCTTCCGAGGGCACGAACCGGTGCACCCAGCCGTCGATGGTCAGGTCGCGCGCGACGCGGTCGACGGTCGACACGACGCGGGGATCGTCGCCAGGCAAGAAGCCGAAGATCGGGATCAAAAGCGCCGCGGCATCGACGGAGTCCTGGTCGAGGACGTGGCGGAACGCGCCCAGCCGCTGGCTGTAGCCGCGTGAAAGCACCTGCTCGCGGACGCGCGGCATGGCTTCGCGCCAAGGCCTCGCCCGTGCCCCGCGGCCGATCTCCTCCGCGATCTCCGATGCGCGCGCGAGCGTGACCCAGCTCATCACTCGACTGCTCACGCGGTCGCGCCGGTCGGGCAGCTCCCAGATGCCGTTGTCGGGCTCGTCCCAGTGCTGCGCCGTGTAGTCTGCGGCGCGGGCGACGAGCTCGAAATACTCGTCCTTCCACGTGCCTCCATGGCGCCGATACGCGAGGGCACAGTCGGCGAGGAAGCCGAACATCCCGAGCTGCTTCTGCTCGTACGCGTGGTTGCCCATCCGAACGGGCGAAGACTCGCGGTAACCCGGGGCCTCACGGAGCTCTCGCTGCGCGAGCTCCGTCCGGCCGTCGATGCCGCTCACGACCTGCAGAGGCGCCCCCGTCGTGGAACCCAGGCCGGCCAGCCAGTCGAAGTACCGCTCGGCGGCGCGCGGATCGCCGTGACGCGCGAGGGCCTCGAGCGATAGTGAGCCGTCGCGCACCCACGCGAAGCGGTAGTCCGCGTTCCAGCCGCCGCCTATCCGCTCGGGGAGCGACGTCGTCGGAGCTGCGACCAGCGAGCCTCGTGGGGCATAGCCGAGCAGGCGCACGACGAGCAGCGAGCGGCGCACGAGCCGGGAGCGAGAGCCCTCGTAGCGAAGGCGCGAGGTCCAGCGCTGCCAGCGCCTCACCGTGTCGTCGAGCGCCGCGCGCGCTCGCTGGGCCGTCCACGACGAATTGTCCCCGAACGCGAGCACGGCCCACGCGTCTTCCTCCGGCCGGAGGTCGAATTCGACGGGGCCCGGGCCGTCCAAGGCCGCGTGCGAGCAAAAGACGCGCGCGCGCACGGCATGGGGGCGGGGCCGAAGATCGAGCACGCACCGCACGGCGACGGAAGACCTCAGGCGGCGCACGACGACGCGATGGTCGGCGCACGGCGAGTCGCGCGTGTCGTCGGGGAGCGTCATGGCATCGTGGGCGACGACCTCGCCTCCCCCGACGGGAAAGCGTGTCTCGGCGACCGCCGTGTCCTCGAGATAGCTCTGTCGCCCCCATACGCGGGCGCTCGGGGCGAAGCGGAACCAGCCGCCGCGCTCGGCGTCGAGGAGCGCGCCGAACACGGGCTCGTCGTCGTAGTCGGGCACGCACATCCAGTCGATCGTGCCGTCCGCCGCGACGAGAGCGGCGGTCCGGCGGTCCCCGATCACCGCGTGCCTCCGGATGGGCGCGTAGGGAATCGTGGTCGCAGGCCACCGCGTCGAGGGATCGTCAGCCATGCTCCACGCCCAAGCGGGCCGCGTCGACCCGCCGAGGTGGAAGGCTCGGCGATCGCGCGCGCCCGAAGCGAAGCAGCGCTCCCCCGGCCGCCACGGCGACGGCGGCGAGGGCGATTGCCGCCCGGTGCTTCGAGGCCCACCAGGCCAGACTGAAGCTCTTCGCCTGGCGGTCGAACGTGCCGTGCGCTCCGTAGTCGCCCCCGACCGGCTCGTACAGATCGTCGGGCCGGTCGGGCGCCAGGGGCCGGTCGGTCTGCTGCGAAGAGAACCCCGTCTTCGCGAGGTACAGGTCGCCCAGTCCCGGTGCGATCTTGTCCGAGAGAATCGCCTTCACCGCGGGCCAGGCGAGCCAGATCTCGCGCCGTCGATGCTCGGCGGCGTAGACGATCGCGTCCGCGATCACCTCCGGCTGGAAGATCGGCGGAACCGGTCGAGGCTCGTTCGGGAGCTTGGCGCGCGACCACTCGAACTGCGGCGTGTTGACCGCCGGGAGCTGCACCTCGGTGATGTGCACGCGGCTCCCGTCGTGCAGCAGCTCGCTGCGGATCGACTCGCAGAGCCCGTGCATCGCGTGCTTGGCGGCGCAGTACGCCGACTGCAGAGGAATCGACCGGTAGGCGAGAGCCGAGCCGACCTGCACGACCGTCCCGCGATCGCGCGGGACCATCCGGCGGAGCGCGGCCTGCGTGCCGTGCACGTACCCGAGGTAGGTCACCTCGGTCACGCGACGGAACTCGTCGGCGGTGATGTCCATGAATCGCGCGAAGACCGAGACCATCGCGTCGTTCACCCAGACCTCGATCGGTCCGAGCGTGCGCTCCACCTCGTCCGCGGCTTGCTCGACGGCTCCTGCGTCGGCGACGTCCAGCGGGAGCACGAGAGCCCTGCTCCCCAGCGCCTCGACCTCCCGCGCCGCGGCCTCGAGCCCGTCGCGGCCGCGGGCGATGAGCGCCAGGTGTGCCCCTTTCGCGGCGAACGCGCGGATCGCGGCCCGACCGACTCCGGCGGAGGCTCCCGTGACGACGACGACCTTGCCCTCGGTCGAGTAGCGCATCGTCACCGCTCCTGCGATGAACGTGCCCGCGCGCGTGCGCTCGAGCTGCGCCGGGGAGACTACGACCTCAGCCCGCGCCGGCGCTGCGCTTGATGAGCTTCTCCAGCTCGTCGAGGCTCTCCCGCGCGGCGCGAAGGCGCTCGAACGCGGTCTGTACGACGCCGCTGATGGTCGTCTTCTGCGCCCTCGGCTTCGCGCCGAGATCCTGCAGAACCTTCGACAGGTGGCGCTCGGCGTCCTCGATCTCCTGTTTGGACGTGGAGACGTTCTTCAGCAAGAGCTTCTGCTTGCTCTCCTCGGGCTTCTTCATGGCTGGTCCCCGGAGGCCGGCAGGCGGCGGCGGATGAGCTTCTCGACGTCGCGCAGGAGCGGCCGCTCCTCGTGGGCGCAGAACGAGATGGCCCGGCCGAGGGCGCCCGCGCGCCCCGTGCGGCCGATGCGGTGCACGTAGCTTTCCGCCACGTTCGGGAGATCGAAGTTCACGACGAGCGAGATGCCGTCGACGTCGATGCCCCGGGCCGCGACGTCCGTCGCGACCAGCACATCGGTCGTGCCCTGGCGGAAGGACTCGAGCGCCCGCTCGCGCGCCCCCTGCGACTTGTTGCCGTGGATGGCCGCCGAGCGAAAGCCCGCCCGGTCGAGCCGCTCGGACAGGCGGTTCGCCCCGTGCTTCGTGCGCGTGAAGACGAGGGTCCGCTCGGTCGCGCCGTCGCGCAGCACGCGCTCGAGCAGCGCGCCCTTGTCCGCGCGGTCGACGAAGACGACGGACTGGTCCACCGTCTCCGCCGTCGTCACGGTGGGGGTGATCGACACGCGCACGGGATCGACCAGCATGCGCGCCGCGAGGGCCTCGATGGGCGGCGCCATCGTGGCCGAGAAGAGGAGGGTCTGCCGCTCGTGGGGGAGCATGGCGCAGATGCGGCGGACGTCATGGATGAACCCCATGTCGAGCATGCGGTCCGCCTCGTCGAGGACGAAGTGGGTGACGCCGTCGAGCCGGATGAAGCCCTGGTCGATGAGGTCGAGCAGGCGGCCCGGGGTCGCGACGAGGATGTCGGGCGACGCGCGCATCGCGATCTCCTGCCCGCGCTGGCCGACGCCTCCGTAGACGACGGCGTGGCGCAGCGCCAGGTTCCGTCCGTAGACCGAGACCCGCTCGGCGATCTGCGCCGCGAGCTCGCGCGTCGGCGCGACGATGAGCGTGCGAAGGCGCCCGGATCCGGGGCCGGCGGCCGAGAGCCGCTGGAGGATCGGCAGCACGAACGCCGCGGTCTTGCCGGTGCCCGTCTGCGCGCACGCCTGCACGTCGCGGCCGGCGAGGACGTGCTGGATGACCTGCGCCTGCACGGGCGTCGGCTGGTCGTACCCCTCGTCGATCACCGCGCGAAGCAGCGCAGGGACGAGGCCGAGCGCCGCGAAGGGCGAGGCCGACGTATCCCCCAGATCGGCGAGGGGGGCGAGGCGGGCAGGGGGAGCGGCGGGGGCGGGGCGCGGCGCAGGGGCGTCCGCGCGCGGAGTGGAAGCGTGGCGATGGCGCCGAAATCGGCGCTGGTTGTACGAAGTCACGGGGAATGAGTCAGGCTCTCTCGCGGCCGCGCTCGAAGCCGAGCGCCGTTCATGGGTGCCACCGTCGATACCGCGGGGTCGATTCGGGCGTGACGGGGCCCCTCACTGGGAGGCGGGCCGCGCCATCACGTTCCATCGACCAGCCTCGCTGGTGTGACTCGTGACGCGCGGTAACTAGCTCGGACGGACGCACTGCGCAAGGTCAGAGCGCGTCGAGGATGGCGGCGACCGTCGCCTTGGGGACGGCGAACGTCGCGTCGAGCCCCGCGGTACGCGCGAAGTACGCCGCGGCGCCGTCGACCTGCGTCTCGGCGCCGACCGTGATGCGCGTCTCCACGGGGGCGCCGCCGTCGCCGCGCCCCGTCGCCACGATCTCGAGCGTGGGCCGCCCGAGCCCCTCGTCGGGCGTGGCCGGGCCCGCGTGGAGGGCGCTCTGCGCGTAGAGGCCGGCCATCGCCGCCGCCAGCTTGTCGTCCCCCGCGTCGGCCGACACGAGGTGGCGCACGCCGTCGTGCACGACCGCGACGGTCGCCGCGCTCGTGTCGAGGCGGAAGCGCGAGCGGTCGATGACGGGATGAGCCAGCACCGCGCGCAGCCCCGGCGACGCGACGAGCACCGAGGGGTCATCGCTCGTACGCGCGTAGTAGCCGCCGTCGCCCGCGGCGCCGAAGGCGATGGAGACGCGCCGCGTCCCGCCGTCCGCCGCGGCGGCGTTCGCGTCGAGCGTGAGCGTCACCGTGCACGCTCCGGCTCCGTCGAAGCCGAAGCTCCCGTCGTCGGCCTCGGTCAGCCATGCGTCGGCCTTCGCATGGGCCACCGTCCCGACGAGGTCCGTCACCGAGACCGCGTCGGCCGGGAGCCCCGGGGGCGCGCGGAGCACCCAGCTGTGATCCCGCAGCTCGAGCCGCTGCGCGGTGGGACCGCACGTGTCCTCGACGGCCACGACGGAGCCCGCGTCGAACGGCGCCCGCCACAGCGTCCGGCCCCGCAGCGCGACCGTATGGGGGGCGAAGCGGCGAGCCACCGCGCGCGTCACGAGGAGGACCGCGCCGTCGTCGGCGCGACGCACGAGGGACGCCCCCTCCGGTCCCGCCTGCCCGAGCTCCACCGTCTCGTTGGCCCCACCTCCGGTCCGCACCACCGTGACCCTGGCGCGCGGCTCGAAGTGGTCCTCCGGCCCCGCGCGGTGCACGTCGGTCCCGCGCGCCTCGGCGAGGGCGAGCGCCAGCGCGTTCGCCGAGTCGGTCTCGTCGGACGTGAGGTCGCGGTTCTCGGGCGCACGCTCGTGCCAGCCCGTGCCGCGGCGCGCGGCGTCCAGGTGGGGTCCGTCTCGCCCCACCGGCTCGATGCGCAGCTCTTCCATCTCGTCGGCGTGCGCGAAGAACGGCGAGGGATCGACGAGGCCCGTCCCGGCCGTCCGGAGCGCCTCCACCAGCGCTCGCCCCGTGCACGCCGACACGCGCGTCGGCGCCGCCCGCACGACGACCACGTCGTCCGCCTGCCCCGGGCACTCGCCCCCGATGCGCAGCTCCACCGGCTCCTTGCCCGACTCTCGCGGCGTCACCACGATCGTGAAGGCCGGGGCCGCCGTCGCGCGATCTGCCGTCGCGTCGTCGACGAACGTCTCCGCCCGCCCG
The DNA here is from genome assembly GCA_036501935.1 of Polyangiaceae bacterium. GTDB lineage: Bacteria > Myxococcota_A > Polyangia > Polyangiales > Polyangiaceae > Palsa-1150. Next base: position 10,419 of record DASXZL010000008.1, read on the forward strand.
TTGGCCAGCTCCGTCATCAGCCGGTCCACCGCGGCGCGCGAGGCCCGCAGCCCGCGACCCGCGACGCGGAACGTCGCCCCCTCCCGCTCCAGCGCGAACGACTCTCCCGACGCCGCGCGCACCTCGACCCGCCCGATGCCGCTCGCGCCGTAGGCCAGCAGCGTCCGATCGCGGTAGGCGTCGGCGCCGCGGAGCAGCTGGACCTTCAGGGTGCGCCCGATGACGAAGGTCCCCTCGCCGTCGATGTGCATGTAGGCGGCCCCCTCGGGGCGCGGCGCGTCGCCGCCGAGCGCGAATCGGTACGCGAGCTTGCCGACCTGGATGGTCCCCGACGCGCGCGGCGCATCGAGCCCGCCGGCGTCGCTCGCGCCCACCTCGCGCAGCCGCCTCGCGAGCTCGAGCTCGCGGAGCAGCACGTCCACCGCGGCCGGATCGGCGTGCTCGCGCCGGGGGGAGGTCATGGTCCACGTGGAGGCCCCGCCCGCGTCGGCGTCCCGCTCGAGCACGAGCGACTCCCCGCCGTGCCCGAGCTCGATGCGCGTCACCTCGGCGACGCGGAAGCTCGGGAAGACGTCGGTGCGCCGCCCTTCCCGATCCGAATCGGACACCGTGCTGGCGTCCACGAGGTACGCGTATGCCGCGGTCGCCGTCGCCAGGGCCACCAGGCCGAGCGACGTCACCATGCTTCGCGCCTTCACGCGGGAGGCTCCTTGCTCCCCACGCGCGCGTACGGGCGTACGTACGGCTTGTTCTCCGACGAGCGGCGCCACGCCCACACCGCCGTCGCGAGGAGCAGCGCCGCGAGCGGCATGAAGAGGAGCACGTATCGCTCGACCTCCGCGCGCCCCTCCTCCGACACGCGCATGCCCGCCGACACCTCCGCGCGGTCCGGCACGTCCACCACCTCCGGGCGCGCCGCGAGCCACGAGAGGGCGCTGTCGACGAGGAACGCCGCGCCGTGCAGGGGGCGGGGCTGCCGCCAGTTGTCTTGCGCGAGGAAGTAGCGGCTCCCGAGCACGACGACGCGGGGTCCGTGCGGCGCGCCCTGGGCCGCGCGCGAACGCTCGCTCGCCATCGCGACGACGAACGGCCCCGGCGCGTCCGACGGGCTGCGGGGCGGCGCGTCGGTGCCCTGCGCGGCCGCGGCGATGTCGCGCTTGGCGAAGGCGTCGTCGGTCGTCGAGAGGAGGTCCGCGGCCGCCGCCGCCCCGGGCGACGTCATGTGCCGCAAGGACCGCGTGTAGAACGCCGCGACGCGCGGCGGGTGCGACTCCGGGCCGCCGGCCACCAGCGTCGTCGTCACCGGATGCGGGTGCGCGGTCACGAAGAACCCCTGCCCGTGCGTGTCGGGCACCGAGACGCTCGGCTCGAGGTCCTCGACGACGTCGTCGTCCAGCGCGATGCCGAACGGCGCCAGCGCGTCGTCGAGCCCCGCGGAGGGCGCGGCGGCGGTCGGCGTCGGATCGAGCGGCCCCACCGCGGCGAGGAGGCTGCCCCCTTCCATGAGCCAGGTGCGCAGGCGGTTCGTTTCCTCGGGCGCGAAGGGCGCACGCATCCCCGCGATGACGGCGACGGCGCAGCCCGCGAAGGGCTCGTGGGCGCCCGGCACGGTGAGGTCGACGGTGGCGAGCTCGTAGTTGTTCTTCTCGAAGAGGTCCCGCAGGGCCCCCAGGCCCTCGCGCTCGTCGTGGTCCGGCTCGAGGGTGAGCTCCCCGTGTCCTGCCGTGAAGCACAGCTTCGCCTTCTCGCCTCCGAGCACGCTGCGGATGGCCCGCGTCAGCGCGCGCTCCTCGCGGGGCTTCACGTGCACGTCGTCCGCCTGCTCGAAGAGATCCTGCGGCGTGAGAAACCAGTGCTTGTCGGCGCTGGCGACGACGATGACCGCGTCGGTGGCCACGCGCCCGTCCTCGGTGCGACCCGCCTCGAGCCCGAAGCGCGCCTGGAGCGCGACGAGCTGCGACACGTCGCGGTCCGGATCGATGAAGTGAACCTCGATGCGCGACGACGCCGCCTGGTACGAGGCGAGCAGCTCCTTGATGCTCTGCTGGAGCGAGTCCCCCGCGCCCGTGATGGCCCACACTTCCACCGGCTGCTCGAGCGAATGGAGCGTCTCGACCGTGGCCGGGCTGAGCGACCAGCGCTTGTCCTGCGTCCAGTCCCAGCGCGTGAAGTGCCGGTCTGCCAGCACGTTGACGACGAACGCCAGAACGACCGCGGCGACGACGCCGGCGAGCTGGACCGCTTGACCCACCCGGGCCGGCTTGCGGCTCATCCCCACCTCCACGCCTCGACCGCGCGGGTCGCGACGAAGAGCGGGAGCACGACGAGCGTGCCGTAGAAGACGAGGTGCCGCGAGTCGACGATGCCGCCCGCGAAGTCGTTCATGTGCGCCCACACCGAGACGTGGGCGCAGACGTCGTGCATGGCCGAGCCCTCGCGCGTGACGAACTCGCCCACGCCGAGGATGAAGAGCATCAGCAGCACGAGCGCCGTCCACATCATGGCGAGAAACTGCGAGCGGGTGAGCGCGCTCGCGCACAGCCCGAGCGACAGGTACCCCGCGCCGACGAGGAGGACGCCGAGGTAGGCGCTCGCCGCCGCGTGCCAGTCGAGCTCGCCGGTCCGGCCGAGGATGACGAGGTAGGCCACGGTCGGCAGCCACATGGCGACGTACGTCGTCAGCACGGCGGCGTACTTGGCGAGCACGACGGCCGAGCTCGAGACGGGCGCGGTCATCAGCATCTCGATGGTGCCGCTGCGCCGCTCTTCGGCGAAGGTGCGCATCGTCATGGGGGGTACGAGCACGAAGAGAACCAGGTAGAGCAGCACGGTGTTCCCGAAGAATGCGGAGAGCGGCGTCTCGTCGCCGGTCGCGTCGGCCTGGTGGGCGAAATGGTCGACGAGGAGGAAGAAGTGCATCCCCTGCACGACGAGGAAGACGACGATGAGCACCCACGCGAGCGGCGTCACGAAGAACGCGAAGAGCTCCCGCTTGTAGATGGGCCAGAACGCCCTCATGCGTCCCCCTCCGTCGATTGCGCCGGCTCGGCGGCGTCCTCGGCCGCGGCGTCCTCGTGGGTCAGGGAGGCGAAGACGTCCTCCAGCGTCCCCCCGCCGGCGCGCACCTCGCGCACGCCCGCCCCCGTGGCCACGAGGGCCGCGACGCACCGCTCCGTCGCCGCGCCGCGCTCGCCGTCGGGCAGCTTCTTCGCGAAGGTGGCGCGGAGGCGCGTCAGCTCGTTCGCTCCGTGCGTCGCGCCGACGGGCGCCACCCTGGCCACGCCCTTCACCGCGCAGAGGGCCTTCTCGGCGGCCGCCGCGTCGCCGCGCACGACGAGCTCCACGGACGTCGCCGACCGCATGGCGCGGATGGTCTCGGTGGGCCCCTCGGCGAGCAGCTTGCCTTGATGGAGGAGGAGCACGCGCGTCGCGCACGCCTCGACCTCGCTGAGGATGTGCGTCGAGAGGACGACGGTGTGGTCGCGTCCGAGCTCGCGCACGACCTCGCGCGCTTCGCGGATCTGGTTGGGATCGAGGCCCGCGGTGGGCTCGTCGAGGATGACGATGGGCGGGCGCGCGACGATGGCGTCCGCGAGGCCGACGCGCTGCCGGTACCCCTTGGAGAGGTGCGCGATGCGCTTGCTGGCCACGTCGAGGACGCCCGCCTTGCCCATCGCGTCGTCGACCCAACGGACGCGGTCGCGGCGGGCGACGCGCTTCAGCTCGGCGCGGAAGCGGAGGAACTCGACGACGCGCATCTCCGGGTAGAGGGGCGCGGTCTCCGGCATGTAGCCGACCGACCGACGCGCCTCGAACGAGTCGTCGACGACGTCGTGCCCCGCGATGGTCACGGTGCCCGACGAGGGCCCGAGGAAGCCCGCGAGGATGCGCAGCGTCGTGCTCTTGCCCGCGCCGTTGGGCCCGAGGAAGCCGACCACCTCGCCCTTGCCGACCTCGAAGGACACGTCGTCCACGGCGAGCTGCGCGCCGTACCGCCGGGTGAGGTGGGAGACGGAGATCAAGCCGGGGGGCTATACCGCGGGAAGGGGCGGGGGAGCGAGCTTCCCCACGCTGGGACCGAGGGCCGGCAGAGCGCGGGCGCGGGCGCGGGCGCGGACGCGGACGTGGGCGCGGGCGCGGGTGGAGAAGGTGCGGACGCGTTCGCAGAAGGTGCGGATGCGCGCGGAGGAGGTGGGCACGCGTGCGGAGGAGGTCAGGAAGCCCGCGGAGCAGGTCGCGACGGGTGCCGAGGAGCTGTGGCCCCGGTCGCTCGAGGTGCGGACGCGGGAGCAGGAGGTGCAAGCGTGCCCGCAGGAGGTGCGGGCGTGCCCGCAGGACGTGCGGACGCGGGAGCAGGAGGTGCAAGCGTGCCCGCAGGACGTGCGGACGTGGGAACAGGAGGTGCGGACGTGCCCGCAGGACGTGCGGGCGTGGGAGTAGGAGGTGCGGGCGTGCCCGCAGGACGCGCGGACTTGGGAGCAGGACGTGCAAACGTGCCAGCACGAGCTGCGGACGTGCCCGCAGGACGCGCGGACTTGGGAGCAGGAGGTGCGGGCGTACCCGCAGGACGCGCGGACTTGGGAGCAGGAGGTGCAAACGTGCCAGCACGAGCTGCGGGCGTGCCCGCAGGACGCGCGGACTTGGGAGCAGGAGGTGCGGGCGTGCCCGCAGGACGAGCGGACTTGGGAGAAGGACCTCTCAGACCGCCGCGGTCCCCATCCGGAACATCTCGAACATGGGCGGCGGGGGGGCCTTCTCGTATCGCCCCCACACGACGTCGAACCGCGCCTCCTCGAACGTCGTGAAGCCGGTCCGTCGGGTGAGCTCGGCGGCCGCCGCGCTTCGCTGCTCGGTGTAGTCGAAGACGACGCGCGTGCCGGACCCGCCGGCGCCCGCCATGAAGGAGAGGCTGCGCTCCATGGCGGGGTCGTCGATGTAGCCGGTGACGCCTTCCCAGACGAAGAGGGCGCCCGCTCCGCGGTGGAAGCCCACGGCGTCGAGGCTGGCGGCCAGCGCGGGGCCGAAGTCGGGGGCCATGAAGTCGCACGTGGCGTAGGCGATGTTCGCGGGGAGGGGGACGCCGGCCGCCTCGAGGAGGGCGCGCTTGTGCTGCAGCTGCGCGGCGAAGTCGACCTCGTAGACGCGCGCGCCGTGGGCGCGGATCTCGGGCATCCGCAGGCCGCGCGCGTCGAAGCCGGCGCCGAAGAGGACCAGCTGGGTCACGCCGGCGGAGAGGCCGTCGCGGACGAAGTCGTCGATGAAGCAGGTGCGCAGGCGGATGGCGTCGCGGAGGAGGGGCAGGGCGAGCATGCGCGCCGTGGCTTCGGCGGCGTGCTGGCCGGCCGCGCGGAAGATGGCGGCGTAGGGATCGTGGAAGAGGCGGTCGGGCGCGGGGCGGTCGCTCTCGTCGGCGCGGGCAGTGGCGACGAGGTACGCGGTGTCCGAGACGGTGAGCATGAGGCGGGGAGGGTAGCGCGGTCGGGGTCGCGGTCGGGGTCGCGGTCGCGGTCGGGGTCGCGGTCGCGGAGGGATCCCCGTTTCAGCCCAGGAGAACCACTTCTGCTCGCTGCGGCTTTCCCAGCGTGGCGCCGTGCTCGGCGTCGTCAAGGACGACGCGCAGGAGCGCGTCGCCGCCGCAGGAGCGGCGGTGCTGCGCATCCCTGACGACGCCTGCGCGCGGCGCCTTCGGGCGGTCGCCTTTGCGAATCGGCGCGGGGCGAACGAGGAGAGCGATGATGCTTCGGATCTACACGGTGATTGTCGAGGTGCTGCGGGAGCTGCGGCCGGTGGTGGCGGAGATCGAGACGCACGACAGGGATCTCGGACGGCAGCTGCGGAGGGCGGCGACGAGTGTTGCGCTGAATGCTCAGGAAGGGGGCGGCAGCGCGGGGGGCACGCGGCGGGAGCGGTATCGCAATGCGCTGGGGTCGGCGCGGGAGACGGGGGCTTGTCTGGATGCGGCGATGGCGCTCGGGTACGTGGAGAGCGTGGATGCGGGGCTGCTGGATCGGTTGGATCACGTGCGGGCGGTGCTTGCGAAGCTGACGTGACGCGAGTCGGGAGCGAAGACGAGCGCCGCCACGGCGTCTCGTCTTCGCGACCGCGACCGCGACCGCGACCGCGACCGCGACCGCGACCGCGACCGCGACCGCGACCGCGCCAATCCTGCTAGATCGGAGCGCGATGCGTGCCGTGCTCCTCCTCTTTGTCTTTGCCGCGTCGTGTGCGCGCACCGACCCGACCGCGCCCCCGACCCCGACCTCGACCCCGACCCCGACCTCGACCCCGACCCCGACCCCGACCTCGCCCGTCCCCGCTTCTTCCTCTCCCTCCGACGCGTCTCCCCCCGACGCGCCTTCGGCCGACTCCTCCTCTCCCCCCTCCCCCCCCGACATGCTCCTCGTCCCCGGCGGCACCTTCACGATGGGTGCCGACGAGGGCGGCGAGCAGGACGAGCACCCCGCCCACAAGGTCACGCTCTCTCCCTTTTTCCTCGACAAGACCGAGGTCACCAACGCGCTCTGGGACGAGTGCGTCGCCGCAAAAGTCTGCCGCCCCAAGAGCGCCGATGTCCGCTCCAAGCACCCCGACTTCAACGGGCCCAACCAGCCCGTCTCGGGCATTTCGTGGGACGACGCGACGGGGTACTGCGCGTGGCGCGGCAAGCGGCTGCCGCGTGAGGCCGAGTTCGAGCGGGCGGCTCGCGATACCGACGACCGCCGCTTCGCGTGGGGCAATGATCCGCCCACCCACGAGAGGACCGTCTTCTCGTCGGCGCATACCGAAGACGTCGGGACGCACCCGGCCGGCCGCGGTCCCTACGGTCACGACGACCTCGCCGGCAACGTGTGGGAGTGGCAGGAGGACGAGTACGACCCCTACGCGTACCGTCGCCCGACGGCGAGCGAGGGCAAGCCCGCCTCGTGCACGGAGATCATGGCGGCCCTCGACGAGCTCCGCAGAAACCACCAGCAGGGGTTCACCGGCACGAACCCCATCCCCGACGAGTGCGAGCACTCCATCCGCGGCGGCGCCTACAACTTCGACCCCCACGGCCTCCGCGTCACGAACCGCGTGCATCACCCGGGGCGCTACCGCATCCCCATGCTGGGCCTGCGCTGCGCAAAAGACGCCGCGCCCTGATGCCCCGCGCGAGGGAACGGGGGGACGGGGAAGGGCCTGGTTCCGCCCGGAGCGGATGTGGGGATGCGCGCGCGCCTGAAGAGACGCGAAATGAACGTATCTCCCCGCCGTGAAGTAGCGGTGTGAGCCTCGATTATTGCATCGTGAGCGTTGCCCGAGAGGCGGGGTCCCTCCATAATCGGAGACGATGTGCCCTTGCGGCGTTCGCGAGGGATTCGAGGAGGACTATCCCGATGGCGGTCCACAACGTGGGCAAGTGGGCATGCTTGCTGGTCATCACCTGGATGGGCGGCAATGCCGTCGTCGCGTGCGGGGGCTCGGGCAACGGGAGCGTCTTCGTCGACGGCGGGACGAGCAGCGACTCGTCGGTGGGCCTCGGTGACGCCACGAGCAGCGGCAGCGGAGGGGACGGGCCCTCCCTCGTCGGCGACGGCGGTGGCGGCGACAGCGGGTGCGTCGCGAAGACGTGCCAGGAGCTCGGCTACAACTGCGGCAAGGCGGTGCAGTGCGGGCAGGTCATCGACTGCACCGGCACCGGCAGCGGAACGGGAGGATGCACGCCGCCCGAGAGCTGCGGCGGTGGCGGCATGGCCAACGTGTGCGGCGGCGCGTCGAGCTCCGACGGCGGACCGGTCAGCTGCACGCCGACCAGCTGCCAGTCGCTCGGCTACAACTGCGGCTACACGGGCGACGGCTGCGGCGACGTCCTCAACTGCAACCCGGACGACGCGACGACGGGCTGCACTCCGCCCCAGTACTGCGGCGGCGGTGGGTTCAACCAGTGCGGCGGCAACAACGGGCTGCAGATGGACGGCGGCGTCCCCTGCGTGCCGACGAGCTGCGGCAACCTCGGCTACGACTGCGGCTACGCGAACGACGGCTGCGGCAACTTGCTGAACTGCAACCCGGCCAGCGGGCCGGTCTGCCCCAGCCCGCAGTACTGCGGCGGCGGCGGCTTCAACGTGTGCGGCGGCAACAACGGCCTCGGCGTCGACGGCTCGACCAACTGCAAGCCGACCACGTGCACCAAGCTGGGCTTCAACTGCGGCCCGGCGGGTGACGGCTGCGGCAACCTCATCGCGAGCTGCGGCACCTGCAGCGGGAGCAACACGTGCGGCGGTGGCGGCACGCCGGGCGTGTGCGGCAACAGCGCCTGCACGGGCCTCTGCCTGCAGCAGGCGAGCTGCGGCGGCGGCGTGACGACGACCATCAAGGGGACAGTCTTCTCGTCGACCCCGGCCATCTTCGGCACGCCGGACCCGGTGCCGAACGTCATCGTCTACGTGCCGAACTCGCCGGTGCTGCCGTTCTCCAACGGCGTCACGTGCAGCCAGTGCGGCGCCGACGTGAGCGGCACCCCGCTCGTGCAGACGACGACGGCGTTCGACGGCACCTTCACGCTGACCGACGTCCCCTCCGGGAGCTCGATTCCGGTCGTCATCCAGCTGGGACGCTGGCGCAACCAGTTCACCGTCAACGTCCCGTCGTGCGTGACGACGACGTTCCCGGCGACCACGTTCACCATGCCTTCCGTGCAGAGCGCGACGGCCAACATCCCGCTCACCGCCTTCTCGACCGGGAGCGTCGACACGCTCGAGTGCGTCATGCTCAAGATGGGCGTCGCGCAGTCGGAGTTCACGACGAACACGGGCGGCGGCCGCATCCACCTCTACGAGGGCAACGGCGCGAGCCTCGGCGCGGGCACGCCGGCGGAGTCGGCGCTCATGGGCACCGGCGGCACGTTCGCGAACTACGACCAGATCCTGCTCCCGTGCTGGGGCGTCGATCCGACGGCCAAGAACAGCACGAACGTGAAGTCGGCCGCGGAGCTCGCGAACCTCGTCACGTACGCGAACGAGGGCGGCCACTTCTTCGGCACGCACTACAGCTGGGGTTGGTACTACCAGAACGCGCCCTTCAACACGGTCGCGAAGTGGAACGTCGACCACACCGACGACGAAGGGGCCGGCCCGTATCCCTTCACCGTGCAGCTCCCGCCCACGAACCCGGAGGGGACGGTCTTCTCGGACTGGCTGCACCTCGTCGGCGCGATGCCGAACCCGCAGACCGTGGAGATCGCCTACCCCCGCCACGACGTCGACAGCGTGCTGCTCCAGTCGGTCAACTGGATCAGCGGGAGCGACCCCGACGACAAGTCGGCGATGCAGCTGCACTTCGCGTTCAACACGCCCGTCGGCCAGACCAACCAGTGCGGGCACGCCATCTTCAGCGACTTCCACGTCGCCAACGCGAGCGTCGGGCCGACCACGGTCTTCCCGGCCGAGTGCACGAAGAACGAGACGACGGGCAAGACCTGCACGGCGGCGGCCCCGTGCCCCCTCACCGCGCAGGAGCGGATCCTCGAGTACATGATCTGGGACCTGGCCTCGTGCGTGCCAGGACCGCCCGCGCCTCCCAACTGCACCCCCATCACCTGCCAGGACCAGAACATCACCTGCGGTCCTGCCAGCAACGGATGCGGTCAGGAGATCACCTCGTGCGGCACGTGCACGCCTCCGCAGACCTGCGGCGGGGGCGGGGTCCCGGGGCAGTGCGGGGCGCCCGACGGGGGTAGCTGCACGCCGCTGACGTGCGTCGAGCAGAACATCGCCTGCGGTCCGGCCGGCGACGGCTGCGGCAACGAGATCCCCAACTGCGGCTCGTGCACGCCTCCGAACACGTGCGGCGGCGGCGGGGTCCCCGGGCAATGCGGCTTCCCCGAAGCGGGCGCTTGTCAGCCGGAGACCTGCGCGGACCAGATGATCTTCTGCGGTCCGGCGGGCGACGGGTGCGGCGGGGAGATCCCGTCGTGCGGCATGTGCGCGGCTCCGCAGACCTGCGGCGGCGGCGGGGTGCCGGGGCAGTGCGGCTCGGCGGACGCCGGAACGTGCTCGCCGAAGTCGTGCGCGGCCCAGGGCATCCAGTGCGGCACGGCGAGCGACGGTTGCGGGAACGTCCTTCAGTGCCCGGCCTGCCCCTCCGGGCAGTCGTGCAACACCCTCACCGGCATGTGCGTGCAGACCTCGCAGTAGCCGACGCGCAGTAGACCGATTCGCCTCGAGCCGACCCGCCGTTCCGTCTAAATGAGCGAGCACCATCGGCGATCCCTTAAGCGGGGCTCGATGGCAGGAACGGCAGGAGTCTCCGGAAGGAGTCCTGGCGGGCGGTCTCGAAGCTTCGTGCCTCACGCCGCAGTTCGTCGGCGAGGAGACGCAGGTAGACAAGGGCGTGGCGA
>DASXZL010000009.1:0-25658 GCA_036501935.1 Polyangiaceae bacterium
GGCCCTCCACCAGCACCTTGTGCCGAACCACGTTGACCTGATCCATCCGAAGCATCCTTCCCGCGGGGTACCCGCGACACGGAAGCCGGGTGGGTCAATTTCCGAGCGACCAGAGGGTCAATTTCCGAGCGGCGCGATCACAAATTCCCGGCGCCTCCGTCTTCTGACTCGCTGGACGCAGAGAACCTCCACGAATTTCCTTGCATCGCCCTGAACGTGGGAGCAGCTTCCGCACCTGGGTGCACCCCGCCGTTCTGGACGCCTCCCCCAGCTGCCTCCGACGCTTCGAGGCGCATTTCACGGCGCGGTCCCGCGCGCGCGGGGTTGCCTACGCGGCGAATGGGCGCGTTGGAATCGTAGACGCGAACCACGCGTGGCTTTTCGCGGATGTTCGCGGGTCCGCCATTTACCAGGTCGAGCTGGAGGTCCGGGGAGGTTCGCTGCACGCGAGCTGCAGCTGCCCGCTGTTCTCCCGATCGGAGGAGCCCTGCAAGCACCTGTGGGCCACACTCCTCGTGGCAAGCGCGGAGGGCTCGCTGCCCGGGCTTGAGGAGGCGCGCCGGCTGGAGTTGCTGCCGGTTCCACCGATCGAGGACGAGGACGAGGAGCGGCCGGAGTACAACGACGACCCGCGGGTTGCGCTTCAGCCCGTGAGGCGCATCCGTCCGTCTCCCAGCCCTCCCGCCGTCGCAGCGAGCTGGCGCGACGTGCTCGCGGCCGCCGCGACCGAGGCTCCACGGAGCGAGTCCGCGGCAAGCAAGCTGCACTTCGTGATTGACCCGCAGGCCACCCTGCAACGTGAGCGCCTCGTCGTTCGCCTCGTGGAGCGCGCGGGGCAACACGCGCAGGCGCACTGGCGACCGCCGCGGATCGCCCGTCCGTTTGCGAGCAGCGTTGGCGGCGAGGACGTCGTCACGCTCGGCATGCTCGACGGCCTCAGCCCGATGCCGATGTACTACGGCTCGCAGCGCGTCGTGGAGTTCGACCTTCCCTTCCCTGCCTGCGGCGAAGTACTGCGCCGCCTCTGTGCCTCTGGCCGGGCGCACCTCACCAGCCCGGACGCGCCGGCGATCCGCTGGGACAGCGAGCCCTACGTCTTGTCCCTCGAAGCAACGACGCGCCGAGGCCGCTCCGGGATGACCGTTTGCGCGTGGCTCGAGCGCGGCGAGGAGCGCGTGGCGGTGACCGAGCCGGCGCTCGTCGTCGCCGGGGGCCACGTCTTCTGGCCGGATCGCGTCGCTTTGCTGGACGACCGTGGTCAGTTCGCGTGGATTGCCAGCGAGCGGCGGCGAGGCCCCGCAGCGCTGCCGGCGCGCGAGCTCGACGATCTCGTCGAGGCCTTGCACCGCCCCTCGTGCGCTCCCGTCCTACGGCTCCCCGCCGAGCTCGCGCTGCCGGAGGTACGCGTCGAGGGCAAACCGCTCGCGAGGCTGTCCACCGTGCGCCAGCGCACGTATGACCCGAGCGGCGTCTCCGTCGAGGCAGTGATCGACTATGACGGCGTCCGGGCGCCGCTGGAGACGTATAGGCGCGTGCTGCTCGATCGTGTGCGCCGGCGCCTGATCCTCCGGGACCAGCCTGCAGAACAGGCCGCCCGAGATGCCCTCGAGGCTGCGGGCGCGCGCACAGTCCCGGGCTGGCAGCGCCGAGACAGCGGCGGAAGCGCAGCCTGGAGACTCGTTCTGGGCCGCCTGGAGCCTGCGGTCCGCGAGCTCGTCGCTCGAGGCTGGCGAGTCGAGGTCAACGGGAAGCTTCGGCGGGCAGGTGGCGACTTCGCCGTCGATGTCACGACGGGGATCGATTGGCTCGAGGTGCGCGTGCAGGCCCGCTTCGATGGCGTGGATGCCCCGCTGCCGGAGCTGCTCGCTGCGCTGCGGGAGCGGCGGCGCACCGTCGTCCTCGCCGACGGGAGCGTGGGCGAGCTATCCGAAACCTCGCTCGACCGGCTCAGGCGGTGGGCCGGTATGGCGGAGGTCAAGGGCGACACGCTGCGCTTCCGGAAGGTGCAGACGCTGCTCGTGGCGGCGCTTGCAGACGTCGAGCAGAGCGCGTCGTTCGACGAGGCCTTCGCGAAGGCACGCGCCGAGCTCGCCGCGTTCGAGGGCGTACGGCCGAGGGAGCCCCCGCGGTCGCTCCGGGGCTCGCTGCGGGACTACCAGAAACACGCGCTGGGATGGTTCGACGCGCTCCGCCGCTTCGGGTTCGGCGGCTGCCTGGCCGACGATATGGGGCTCGGAAAGACCGTGCAGGTGCTCGCGATGCTCGACGCCAGGAGGCAGGAGCGCCCCAGGCAGGGACCGTCGCTCGTCGTCGCGCCGCGATCCGTCCTGTCCAACTGGGCGGCGGAGGCGGAGCGCTTCGCGCCGGGGCTGCGCGTGCTGGTGCACGACGGAACGGACCGCCGCCCGCCCGGCAGTCACTTCCGCGAGAGCGATTTGATCCTGACGACCTACGGCCTGATGCGCCAGGACGCGCCGGCGCTGTCGAAGGTCGAGTTCGACTACGTGGTGCTCGACGAGGCACAGGCCATCAAGACCGCCGGCACGGCGTCGGCCAAGGCAGCGCGTCGACTGCGCGGGAGGCATCGACTCGCCCTGACGGGCACGCCCCTCGAGAACCACCTCGGCGAGCTCGCTTCGCTCCTCGACTTTCTCAACCCGGGAGTGCTGGGGACGGCGACGGCCTTCGCGTCACTCGCTCAGGGGGGACGGCGTGTCGACGACGCAACGCGCGACGTACTGGCCCGCGCAGTGAGGCCGTTCTTCCTGCGGCGGACGAAGAGAGAGGTAGCCCCCGAGCTGCCGAGCCGCCTCGAACAGACGCTGTCAGTCGATTTGCCCCCGGCGCAGCGACGCATGTACGATGAGCTGCACGCGCACTACCGCGCCGCCCTCAAGAAACGCGTCGCGCGCGACGGAGTGGCGCGCTCGACGGCGCACATCCTGGAAGCGCTGTTGCGGCTTCGACAGGCGGCGTGCCATCCGGGCCTGCTTGACCCGGCGATGCGCGGCGACCCCAGCGCCAAGCTCGATGCCCTGCTTGAGCAGCTCGAGGCGCTGAAGACGCAGGGGCAGAAGGCACTCGTTTTCTCGCAGTTCACCAGCCTTCTCGCCATCGTGCGTGAGCGGCTCGACGAGCGCGGGATCGTGTACGAGTACCTCGACGGGTCTACGCGGGATCGAGCCGCACGCGTCGCCCGGTTCCAGTCTGACCCCGGATGCGGAGTCTTCCTGCTGAGCCTCAAGGCGGGGGGCGTGGGCCTGAATCTGACAGCGGCCGAATACGTGTTCCTTCTCGACCCATGGTGGAACCCCGCGGTCGAAGCGCAGGCGATCGACCGTGCGCACCGCATCGGGCAAACACGCAGCGTGTTCGCCTACAAGCTGCTGGCAAAGGGCACGGTCGAGGAGAAAGTAGCGGAGCTGCAGAAGCAGAAGCGCGAGCTGGCGGACGCGCTCTTTGGCGACGCCGGCGCGGCATTGACGGGGCTGACGCGAGAGGATCTGGAGGGGTTGCTGGCGTGAGGTGAAATCTACGCTGCAACCTACTCCCGAATCATCCTCTTACCGGCGAGCCTTGCGGTCTGATCGCTCCGTCGCCGGCTTCCGTGACGACTTTCGACTCCGCTTCGCCAGTGCTTGCAGGTAATCGTCAATCGTCATCCCATGCGCCGCGGCCAGCCTCCGCAGAGTATCGATCTGCGGCACGGTCTCGCCCTCCTCGAGCCGACGGACTTGCCGGTCGGTGAGCCCCTCGATGTCCGACTGCTTCAGGCCGCGCTCTTCACGGAATCGACGGATCGCATCGGCGTATCGGGCAGCCTCCTGCCGAGCGCGGGTCTCGTTCTCGCGACGAACATTCGGGTCTGCGTGCTCTCGGATCGTGTCGAGGTCGAGGTCGATGTCGGCGTCCGGCCACCGCAACCGGCTGCCGCTCGTGCTCAGCTCGAGCTTGACCAGGTCGTGAGCGTTCATCATTGCGAGCACCGGGATCTCGGAGACTGCGACCTCGAAGCGCCGGGGCTCGCAGCTCCATACGACGAGCTTGCCATCGTCGAGCGAAGCTGAGGCCATGAGCTCCTTTTCTGCGCCGCTTCCGTGCGCGAGGAGGAGACGGCGAACGGCTTCGGGGCTCGGGGCAAGGTACGGCTCGTGTCCAGCCTGCCCCGAGAGTCGAGCCAGAGCCTGGAGCGCCCCGAACCCCAGCCCCGCCTGCACCACGGCAAACAGAACGACAGATACGCCGCTTCTTCCGGAGATCGTGTGCAAGAGACCTTCGAGGGCGGCGCGCCCGTCCGGTGTGTCGAGCATATGGAGGGGGCTCACGACGAGCCGTTGGCCACCGCGCGAGGACGGTTGCGAACGAAAACTCGTCGAGGGCAGAGTGCCGAGCGCCTTCTTCACGGTCGGTAGCGCGGGCTGGGGGACGAGGATCTCGACTGCAGCGCTCATCGCTGACCTCCCGGTGCCTTCACGTTGACCTTCCGCTCCCATTCGTCGAGCAAATCGGCCCTGCTTGCCTGGGCGAGGCTCGCAAGTTCGCGCAGCTCACCTTGGTTGGACCTTCCCCGTCGCGCGGTCCACTTGGTCTCTATCATGTCGGCGCGGTCTCGTAGGAAGTACACGCGCACCTCCCAGTCGCCCGGCTTCTCTGCGTGGAAGTGCGGGGGCAAGTGGTCGGCTGAGTTGAACCAGAGCTCCAGCCCAGCGAGGGCAAAGGAGGTGACCCTTCCCACTCGGAGAACATAACGCGCAGGACATTCATGTCAATGCATCGGAAATGTCCGCTTCCCGCTCAATCTCTCCGGGGGGCCAGCTCGTAGGCGCTTCGAGCGCGGTGAGCGTGAGCGGGCCCGACCGCTGCCCCGCCATTGCCCCGGATCCGCCTCACCGAGCATCACCGGGACTCACCCAGCCGACTCGACCCTTCTCACGGGCCCCCTAGTTTCCAGCTCGACGGTGCTCATCTCAGCGATTTCCTTCAGCAACGCCACGCCCCCCTCCGAAGAGTTCGATTCCCGGCGCCTCCACCTCTGCTCGTGGCGCGAAGCGCCCGAGCCATTGCGCCGCTCATCGCCCCGCCTGTACTGCGGCCGGGCGGTTGAACCAAGTCGGCGAGGTCCCGGCCTTCGTACAGTCGTGGGCGATTCCCGGCGCCTCCAGCTCCGCTTGCGGCGAGAGGCCGCAAGCCATTGCGCTGCTCATCGGCGTCCGTTGACTTCGCTGCGCTCCGTCCACGTTGGCACGATTCCCGGCGCATCCACCATTAATTAGCAATTTCATCGGCTTGCCATCAAGCTTTGGGTACTTCCGGTTCTCGGCCGCCTCAACACGCGCGCGTGGGGTGCCCGTGGCCGGCTCGGCTGCGGTGACGGAGGAGCATTTTTTTCGGCGACGAGGAGTCCTCCGAGCCCTACGGAGTGAGTGTGAACGGGACGAAGACCCAGCTTCCACTGCTGCCGGAGGGCTGGGCGAGCGTCTGCTGGTCCTCCATGGCGTTCAGCGAGGCGACGCTGCCCGAAGCGATGAATCGCAACCACATCGGCTGCGGAGCGATCGACACGCTCAACTGCGCCAGCCGGCCGAGTGGCACGGAGGAATCCGACGTGAACACAGTCACTGCAGGACTGCCGATGACCGGCCCAGCGTCGCCGTTCACGTAGGAGACAAGCGTCGCGGCATACACCTGACTCGGCTCCGGCGAGGACCAGGCCATCGTGCCCGTCAGCGAAAACAAACTGTTCAGCGTCGGGGCGGTGATCGCGACCGGCGGCTGAACAGTCAGGGACACTGACGTCGTCGACGTTGGTATCGACGGAGCGCTCGCGAAGGACTCGGCGGCCCAGAGGCCCGTGCTGCTGGGATCCGAGATGTTCGCGTTGATGCTCATCGTGGCGCCCGCCATGCTGGGGACTCCCGAGAGAAACGGAGGCGCCCCGGAGCTTAAGCCTATGAACCCGCCACCGGGGTAATTGTACACGAGGCCCGCCTGCGGGTTCCACGTTGCGGGTGTGCCGGGAGTCGCGAGTGTGGCCGTCACGGTCCCCGCCGTGGGTAGTGCTGTCAGGGCAAGCTGGCCAACGGCGACCGTCTGGCCCTCGGTCAGCGCGACATCCATCGCACTCGCGTGCCAGAAGTGCGTGAGCTGCGGATCCCATTCCATGATATGTAGGTTGACGGTGGCGGATGCCTGCCCGGTCCACATCGCCTGGTCATTCAGGTTGAAGGGACCCGACGTCGAGCCTCCACTGCATGACCAGAGAGAATAGTCGGACGACGCGGGATACCACCATGTGACCGCACATTGGCACGTGGTCGCTCCGCAGTCCGCGAGCTGCACTGAGGCGTTGAGTGTGGCGGACCGCTGTACGAGGGCGATGGCGCCGGAGAGCTGTGGCTGCGTCGTGGACAGCTGCATGTAAACGTAGGGCCATCCCGTCGGATCGCCCGCGTAGACGACCGCATCGTATGGAGGAGTGACGCCGGCGATCTGGAAAGCCCCTGTCGAGTCGGTGTTGGTCGTGAAGATCGCGCCCGTTGCGTCGCGAACACCGACGGCGCGAAACGCCAGCGGAGTCGACGTCGCCGCGAAGATGGATCCGATGCCTGCAGCAACCGCGCGTCCTCTGAGTGTCACGCCTATCGCCGCGTCGGCGCCTGTCCCCGCTTCTCCGGGCGCGGCTTCGCCAGCCTCTGGCGAGATGGCTCCAGCGTCCGAGGTCGCAGCTTCGAGCGACGCATCCTCGATTCCTGAGTTGCTGTCCGCGTTGGGCGCCCCGTCCTTGATCGTTGCGTCGTTCCCGGACGCATCATGCGGCGCAGAATCGCTGGACGCCGTAGCGTCGAGGTTTGCGTCCGCTTCGTTGCTCGTGTCCGCCGACGAGGCATCCTGCGGCGACACGACGATGATGACATCGTTGGAAGACGCGTCGCCGGAGACCGTTTCACCGGCATCCATGCGCCCAGCCTCGTGGCTGGCCGTTCCGCAACCCACCAGCAACGCCAGCACGCAACTCGAACGTAAGGTCCTGTTCATAGACACCGCCTCCGGGCATGACTCGCCTTGGTTTTCACGACCCCATCGGCCGAAGCCACGAAGAAGTTGCTTCGAAAGGTGCGAGTGCATGCGAGAGGTGTGCATCTAGCAGGGTGCTGATCGGTCGTCGATTCGTGCGCCCGTTGCGGCGCCACCGCCATAGAGCGATTCCCCGCGGGGTTGTCTCGTCGTCGGACGGTGTCAGTTGCCGTCACGGCCGCGCAACGGTAGTCACACCCCGGCCGAGGCGAGGCGAGTCGGAGGGGACGCTCTACGTCGAAGCGACCGACGACGTTTTCGTGACCGAGGGCGCCGTCGTCGACACGCTCGACGTCGGGTACTGGTGGTCGGAAGCGAGGCCGGGAGACAGGCCCCGGCACCTGCGGCTCCGCATGGACGGTCGACTCGAGGAGAGCTCGGGCGAGGAGCGGAAGGTCGAAGCCGTCATCGCCCCGGGCATCCGGAGGTTCGCGCTGCCGGGGCGGCGGCTGATGGGCCTCGACGAGTGGGAGGTGAGCTACGAGGACACCGACGACGGGCGTACGCACGCGGCCCGTCTGTCGACGGGGCCTCACGAAGCGCCGCCGCCACGGTTCTCGGCGCCCGACGGAGCATGCGTTGCCGAGCATGGCACGCTGCAGCCCGTGCACTCCGCGTCGGAGACCGCGCGAGCGCTGGCACCGTAGGCGACCTCTCCGCGCTCGGCGCCGAGACCGAGACCCGCTGTCCCCCGGCCGGGCGACTCGACCGGGTAGCCGGCCGTGGTAGACGGTACGATCGGCCTTTGGCTCTCCGATCTCGAATGCGCCTGCGCCTGCTCCTCCTCATCGCCTCTGTGGTCGCGACCCTCCTCGGTTGTCTGCCGGCCTACGACTTTGCCGACGACGCGAGCACGGCGACCGGCGAGGCGGGGGTAGAGGCAGTGAGGGACGGCGGGGCTGACGTCTCCGTCTCGACGGGGACCGACGCGACGACCGACGCTCCGGCCGGCCCCGACGCCACCGCGAGCTCCGGCGACGCCGCGGCGTCCGCATTTCCCGTCGTCAAGGCGCTCGGCGGCGGGTTCCGGCACACGTGCGTGCTGCGGGACGGCGGCACGATCGACTGCTGGGGAGACGACAGCGATTACCAGCTCGGGCGCGGTCCGGCGAGCTACGACGGCACCGAGTCGACGCCCGCGCCGGTCTTCGGCGTCCACGACGCCGGCGTCACGGCGAACGCGCTCGAGCTCCATGTCGGCGGCTTCTATTCGTGCATCCTCCTCGCGGACGCGAACGACGACGCCGGGGCGACGCCGTACTGCTGGGGAAACAACGACGACGGCGAGCTCGGCTCCCCCGGCGGGAGCTCCTGGGCGCCGACGCCCGTCTTCTCCTCTGTCACGATGGAGCCTCTTACCGGGATCGTGCGCCTCGACACGGGCATCTGGGCCGCGTGCGCGCTCGGCAACGACGGGACCTGGTACTGCTGGGGCGACAACGGCCCGGCGCCGCTCGTCGCCGGCACCTTCTCGCCCGTGCTCTCGCTCGCCACCCCGATCCCCAAGCTCGCCGGTGCGACGCAGGTCACGGTCGGCAGCGGACACACGTGCACCATCGAAGCGCAGGGCGTCGTCCGCTGCCTGGGCGACAACGACCATCTCCAGTCCGGGCAGGCGACGTCCACCGCGTCATGCACCTCCGTCAACGTCGAGGCGGGGGTGCCGTGCCTCGCCGATCCCGTTCCGGTCGCGGGCATCACGGGTGCGAAGCAGCTCGCGCTCGGGATCGACTCGTCGTGCGCCCTCGTCGAGGACGGCGGCGTCGTCTGCTGGGGCTCGAGCGCGACGGGGGAGCTCGGCACCTGGGACGGCGGCGGCGGCGGCGCGAGCTGCGCCCCGTGCACCGAGGTCCCGAGGCTCATCCCGCTGCCGCTGCCGGCGGTGCAGATCAGCGGCGCCGAGGATCCCGACGGCGTCGGAGCGTCGTACTGCGCCCTTCTCGCCGATGGACGCGTCTTCTGCTGGGGTTCGAACGACGACGGCCAGCTCGCCATCGGCAACGCGGACGTCGGGATTCATCAGGTCCCCGGTCCCGCGTTGAACGCGCAGGGCGCCTCGCTGACCGGGGTCGTCGAGGTGGCGTCGGGGACCCGGCACAAGTGCGCGCTCCTCGGCGACGGCGGCGTGCTCTGCTGGGGGACCGCGGCCGGAGACGGGGCGCTCGGCTCGGAGGCCGGCGCCGAGTACTACGCCCTCCCCGTGCAATGGTGACGAGGCAGCCCGAGCGAGCGTGCCCCCTGTAAGGTCGCACCGCTCGGGTCCGTTCTTCGGCCATGAACCGCACCGACCTGCCGATCGCGAGCCCCTGCAAGGCCGACTGGACGACGATGACCCTGGCGGACCGCGGCCGCTTCTGCGGAGAATGCAAGAAGGTGGTCCGTGAGCTCGCGCAGCTCACGGAGGCCGAGGCGCGCGCGCTCCTCGCGTCGCCTCCGACCGAGGGTCTCTGCGTGCGCTACGTGCACGACGCGACCGGGGAGATCGTCTTCCGTCGCGACGTCGTGCCGGTCGGGCGCCTCGCGCGCGTGCGCCGCGCGGCGGCCGTGGCCCTCGCGGCGGCGAGCATCCCGATGGCCGTCGCCGGGTGCATGGGCGCCGCTCCGATGCCCCCGCCCGTCATGGGCTCGCCCCCGCCTCCCGCAAGCGCGGAGCCGAGCGGCGTCGCGACGATGGGCACGGCGCCGCCGGTGCCGCCGGACAACTCGCCGACGGCCGTCCCGCCATCGACGACGGCGGCTCCCGTCGCGCCGGGTCCGACCGCTCCGCGCCTGTAGTCTCGCTGGCTTCATGCGTTCCCGGCCACGGCACGGATCCGTTCGGCGGCCTCGTCACGATGCGCAGGTGCGCCCAGTAAGCGCGCAGTGACCTGGCGCCGAGGGAAGCCTCGAGCTCCGCCACGCGTACGACGTGCCTGTGCTGGACTCCCGCACCTCGCCCGACGATCCGGAGGCCGCCACCAACGGCGTCCAGTGGAGGACCATCGGCTCGGGGCTCGCTGTCTTCTGGCTGTCCTGGGTTGCGACGTACCTGCTGGGGAGCGACGCGCCCGGCGGGACCTCGCGCGGCTGGGCGGCGCTCCGCGCGGCGGGGGTCATCTTCCTCATCGCGGTGCTCGGCATGCGCGTGCTGGCGGGCTTCGTGTCGCGCGACCGGCTGGCGTCGAACGCGACGTTCCTCGTCGTGTGGGTCGTCGCCTTCGTGGGGTGGTTCCTCTGGGTGCGCTGAGGTTCTCGCCACGTCAGGTCCCCGACGGACACGAGCGTCCTTCTTCTCGATGCACGGAGCCAGAGCGACTCGGGCGCCCGCAACGGCGCTCGATTATCCTCCGCCGCCGTGCCCGATCGGTCCCTCGAAGGCTACGCGACGTGGTTGGTCCAGCAGGTGGGGCAGACGAGCGAACGACCGGTGTTCATCGGCCTCTCGGCGCCGCAGGGCTCGGGCAAGACGACGGCGGTGCGGCGGCTCGTGCCCGCGCTGGAGACGCGCGGCCTGCGCGCCGCCGCCATCTCGATCGACGACTTCTACCTGACGCACGCCGAGCAGCTCGCGCTCGCGCGCGCTCACCCGGGCAACCGCATCCTCGAGCATCGCGGCGCACCCGGCACCCACGACATCGCGCTCGGTGACGCCACGCTCGAGCGCCTCTCCCGTCTCGGCGCCGGCGAGACCACGAAGCTCCCCGCTTACGACAAGACGGCGCACGGAGGCCGCGGGGATCGAGCGCCGGAGGACGCCTGGCCGGTCGCACGGGGGCCGCTCGACGTCGTGCTCCTCGAGGGATGGTGCTGGGCGTTTCACCCGGTCGCCGAAGTCGAGCTCCCGGATCCGGCGCTCGTACCCGTGAACGCCTCCCTGGCGGGGTACGCGCGGTGGCAACGGTGGGTGCGCGCGCTCGTCGCGTGCCGCGCGGACCGTCCGGAGTCGATCGTCCGCTGGCGCGTCGAAGCCGAGGCGCACGCGCGAGCGCAGGGTCGTCCAGCGCTCGATGCCGCCGCGGCCGAGGACTACATTCGCCGGTTCCTGCCGGTCTACGCCGTCTACCGCGACACCGTGACGCGCGGTCCGTGGGACGGGCGGCTCCTCGCGGTCACGCTGGGTGCCGAGGATCGGCTGATGATCTGACGCGGGGTGCGCCGTGCTGCGTGGGTGCCAGGCCTCGCGGCCGCCTCGGTGGGGCGTGACGCGCGTGACCCGCACCCCGACTAGAACACGGTCGCCGGCATGGCGAGCTTCAGCGAGAGCGGCTGGGTAGCGGGGGCCGGGGTGCCCTGGCATCCTGGCTGGACGGCGGCGTAGATGGCAGGAGGCGACGCGGTCGGATTGTTCGGATCGAAGTACGGGGGCAGCGGGACGCCGTCCGGGCACCCGCAACCGCCGGGCGACGGGTTCGTGCAGCCCTCGACGATCTGCTGGCCGAACATCGTGAGATCGCCGTCCCCGGTGTACGCGCCGCCGTTGTAGGTCATCCCGAACCACTCGTTGTTGGTCTGGGAGTTGGTGAGGTTGTTGTCGTCCCACGCCCAGGCCACCCAGCCGAGATCGTTCGCTTCGGCCGTGCTGACGATCTCGAGCGGCGTCGCCAGCGTCGGGCTCGGCCCGATGTTGCGTCCAGGGCCGAACTCGGTGATCGCGTAGGCCGCGCCCGTCGTGGTGGCGAGCGCGGCGAGCCGCGGGATGAGGAGCGCGTAGTTTCCGTCGTAGTCGACGACGGTGCCGCCGCTCGTGTAGTCGCCGAAGCCGGTGCTGTCGACGTTCAGGGTCACGGTCCATGCGCCCGAGGCGCCGCCGACGTTCTGCGGGGCGGGCTGCATCCCGTTGATCTGCGTCATCCCGGCGACACCGCTGATCTCGTAGGCGGTGAGCCCGGAGTACGTGTTGGTCATCCCGGCCACGGTCGGGCAGTAGCTCGGCGCGAACGGATGGCAGAGCGAGGTGCCCGACAGCGTGACGACGGTGGGGTTGCCCTTCGCGATGCCGCTGATGGGCGCGGTGTAGTCGTTGACGCTCCCGTAGAGGTGCAGCGCGAACATGACGTTCTTCTGCGGGTCGCTCTGGAACACGGCGCCCGAGTACGTCACGAGGTCGGCGAGGTCCTGCCCGCAACCGCCGGCGTCGACGAGCAGCGTGCCGAGGTACCCGGCGGCTCGCATCGACGCGATGGCCGAGATGTACGAGTCGCGCCACACCGTGCTGTTCGCCGGGCCCCACTCGTTGGCGATGTTGACGATCTGGTACTCGTCGAGCGGCGTCCAGCTCGACGCCGTCGCCACCCAGTTGGCGACGACGGAGCTCAGCACGGTGGGATCGGTGCTGCAGCTCGTCGCCGTGCCCGCGGTGGTCGACGGCGACGTGGGGATGGGGACCTCTTTCTCCGCGATGTGCTGCGTCTGCACGATGCCGACGAGACCGGCCACGGACTCGCCGTAGTTGGTCTCGACGAAGATCCGCACGGTGTTCGCGCCGCTCTTGGCAATCCCGGCCTGCGAGCTCGAGTCGTAGTGGTTCCGATCGACGCCGCGCATCCGGAACTCGTGGCCGTTGGCGTCGTAGAGCTTGCCGCCGAGCACGAAGAAGCCGTTGCCCGTGTTGTACGAGGGCCGGGTCGCCGTTCCGGTCGCGCCCGTGTCGCCGCCTGAGTCGCCGGCGCCCCCTCCCGAGTCGGCCGCGCCGCCGGAGTCGTGCCCGCCGCCGCCCGAATCGGGGGAGGTTCCCGAGTCGCCGACGACGCTCGAATCGTGGGCACTGCCGCCGTCCCCGATCCCGCCGCTGCCCGGCGACGACCCGCTCGAGGAGCAGCCGACGCACAGGGACACCGCGACCAGCACGCTGGATCTCTGCATGGCGAATCTCCTCGGGCGCAAGACGCGGCCTCGCTTCACGGTATCATCGTCGTCACAGGGGCCGTAGTCAGACAGGGGTGAACGAAGCTTGGAAGCGCTCCTCGCAGAAGGCGCGCGACTCAACCTGGAAACCTCGATGATGAAGCAGTGCTCTTGGAGACGGTTCGGCTGCCGACGCGATTCAGACGTGCTTCACGCAGAGCTGCTCGACGCAATGCAATTGAGGGCGTGATCGGGCCTCGCACACACGATGAGCACGACATCCCTGGCGCAGCGGCCAAGAGCCCGTCCCGCAGATGTGTCGCAAAGGTCCATGCGGCGCCTGGTCATCGCCCTGATCGCCATCGGACTCTGCGCGTGTGCTGCGGGCCCGCCGAACATCCGCGCCGTGGGCGCTGCCGAGCCGGACGCCGTCGCGTATCGGATCGTCTTCTCGGACATGTGGCATCCGCTCTACGACGTCGCCGCCATCCGCGAGGGTGCGCACGCCCGTCTGGAGTGGGGCCGACGAACCCAGCCGAACTGGGAGTGGCTACGCACTTCGCGCTCGCTCACGGACCTGGAGTGGGAGGACCTCGCCAGCTGCTGGGACTGGGACACCTCGTTCTGGTCGATGAAGTCTCCCGAACGCAGCGCGGCCATCGATGGGTCCACAATCGAGGTCGAGGCGACGAAGAACGGGCGCTACCACGCGTTCAGCGTGTACGCGCCCCAGGGAACGGGAGCGGTCGGCCGTCTCTTTCAGTGCACCAGCAGGATGCTGAGGGCAGCGGGCCTCGTTCCGGCCGAGAGATTCTTGATGCCCGACGTCGCCAACTGCTCCTACAGGCACGGGGGCCCTGGGCCAGGCGACGAGTCCGCAGCCACCGACCCCGAGGAGGACCTCGCGTGCGCGGGAGAGCCATCTCTTCTGCAGTGGAGCAAGGAGCGGCCGAACGTCAGCGCCCTCAGAGTGGTCGTCGCGGTCGGCTCTGGCCTTCACGTGATCGTGCGCGAAGTGCACGACGGCGCAACGACGCACCTCTACGCCACGACATCGGGAACGGACGACCAACTTCCGTTCGCCATGGCTCGCTCCATCGACGAGCAGGCATGGACGTCGAGCGCGGAGTGCTGGCAGCGTCTCGAGTCCGAGCCGGACTTGTGGTCGCCGTCGCCGCCGCCGGCCGGCAAGGAGACAGATCGACCGTCGCGGCTCGCACTGTCCGTCGAGATCATGCATGGAGGGCAACTCCGAAGCGTCACACAGCTCTCGAGGGGTGACCTGCCACAGATCGACGGGCGCCTAGTGCGGTGCGCAGAGCAGACGCTCGCCACGGCAGGCATCAAGATCGCAGCGCTGTCCCTCCCGCCACAGCCGCTGATCCTGTGTCCGGAGGGCTCTCGATGGGACGGCAAGCACTGCTGGGGAGATCGGGTGGATTGCCCCGCAGGCTCGCGCTGGGGGTTTGCCGCCGGCTGCGTCCCGCAGGCGGCGTCCCCCGCAGTCGGCAGCCGTGACGACCGCGCCTGCCCCGCCGGTACGGCCGCGCTCCCCGGTGGGACTTACCGCATGGGTGCGCGCGGCGACGTCGTGACCGTCAAGCCGTTCTGCATCGATCGGGTGGAGGTGACGGCGGACGCTTACGCTGCCTGCGTCCGCGAGGGCCGATGCGAGGCGGACGGCCTGCACTGCGGTGGCGCGGCCACGTACGACGTGATCGGTATGGGCCGTCACCCGATCAACTGCGTGAGCTGGGAGCAGGCGTCGAACTACTGCGCGGTGCAGGGCCTCAGGTTACCGACCGAGGAAGAATGGGAGTGGGCCGCGCGCGGCGGGCGGTTCGCTCGCACGTACCCGTGGGGTGACGATCCACCGGACTACACACGGCCGTGCTGGTCGGCGGCCGCGCGTCGAGCGGGGACATGCGCGGTCGGCTCGTTGACGAGCGGAGACGCCCCCGGGGAGATCCACGACCTCGCCGGCAACGTCGTGGAGTGGACCTCGACCGAGGCGGGAGGGGATCTCCGGATCCAACGGGGAGGGGGCTGGGCCACCGTCAGCGAGCACTATCTCCGCGCGGCGACTCGGCCGGCTTCCCCGTCCACCGCGCAGATGGAGATCGTGGGGTTCCGGTGCGCGCGGTGAGTCTCGCGAGCCAGCGAGTTGGACGCCAGCGCGCGGCTTCCGCTCCGGAGCGATCCTCCTCGGCGGACTGCTGACTCTCTCGGCCTCTGCGCACCGCTCGGAGGTCTCGTCCGAGAGGACCCCACCGCGGGATGGCAATCAAGGCGAGCCGGTACCGCATCCGCCCTAACCTCCTCCAAGAAGAACGCCCCCGCTCCCCCCTCCACCGCCGGCTGCGGCGGAGGGAGGATCGGCTGCGCGGGACCTCCGGAGCGTCACGACCGCACACACGGAGCGCGGTCCTCGGGTCCCTGATTGTCTACCCGACCTCGGCTACGCCCTTGCGGGGGTAGCCGGAGTCCCGCCAGGCGCGGCGGCGATGGGCGTGGGCGCGGGGGTTGCGGCCGGTCCCGCGGCGTTGCTGGCACCGGGCGTCACCACGAGAGTCGCGGTGATGTTGCCCTTAATTGCCTTCTTCGCCTTGGGTCCGGTAGTCCCCCTCGCCGTACGCGTCGCCTTGCGCTTGGCGGCGGCCACTGCCTTCTGCTCGGCGGTCTGCGCGACCGGGGTCTTGCGGACCGGGATCGCGAAGTCTGCCAGGGCCGTGGAGGACGCGCCGAGGGTTTGCCGGACGAACGCGAGGAACGCCGTGAAAAGCGCGTTCAATGCGGTCATGCCGGCACCCTCGGCGGCCACCTTGTTCCTGACAGCCGTCTGAGCAGCGACGATGGCGGCGCGGTTCGTGATGAACGCCTGAAACTCGTTCAAAACCGCGTCGATCGTCGTGGAAGAACCGTCGAGCGTGATCGCGAGCGATCCGTTCGGAAAGTTCTTCCGGGCTCCCGCGATGACCTGCGCCATGCGGGTGACCTTGCCGTTCTTACTATTGTTGTTTGCCATTTGTTTATCACCTCCTTTCCCAACGTCAGGGGGATCGAGGAGCCGGAGAATGCCGGGGCCCTCTTGCCTCCCTCTGCTGGGACAGTCCGGTCGAGGGGGCAAACGCTGACAACTATTTTCGGAAATCGACCGGGCCCCCTCCTATCCCAGCGAGATTGCGCGCGATCCTCGCGGGGCTGCGAGGCAGCCGGGCATGGATGGCTGCCATCGACGCGTCGACCCGAGGGATGGGGCCATGCATTGCCCCCCATGCGCCCGTCGACCCGAGGGATGGGGCCATGCATTGCACGCAATCGCTGCCAGGAAAGCGCGCGTCGCGGCATGGATGGCCCCCATTCCTCCCCCGGACGCCTCGGGTCGCGAGGGGGATACCCTCTTCTTGCGCGTCGCTTCGCCCGGGTTCATCCTCGCCGTCCACCGTCCGCATGGCGCTCGACGACGACGCTCCCCCGCCGCCCTCGAGGCCATCCCCGACCCGCCCTCGCCGGCCCGCGGTGCGTGCGTTCCTGTCGCGGAAGGACGTGAGTCGCTGGGTCCTCCGTCGGATGAAGCAGAAGGTGCCGCGCGAGGACTACGAGCAGCTGGCGCAGGACGCCCTCGAGGAGTGCGTCGAGAAGGTGCGATGGCCCGACTCCGACGAGCCGGGGGTCCTCTGGGCGGTGCTCAAGACCGTCTGCCAGCGCCGCATCGCGGACCACCTCGAGCAGCGCAAGCTCCAGAAGAAGTACGAAGGCCCGATGCCGGGGCCTCGCCTGCGTCAGGACGAGGCGGGCGAGTACGTCCCGGACGAGGAGGCGAGCGCCGATCCCTCGCACGATCCGCGTGTCGTCGACGCGCGTGCCGAAGGCCTGCTGCTTCGCCGGTACCTGAAGAGCGCGGTCGCCGACGACCCGCGCGACGAGGAGACGCTCGGGTGGATCCTCGCGTCGACGGACGACGAGCTGACGTATCCGCAGATCGCGGAGCTCGCGGGCGTGACCCCCGACGACATCGCCAAGCGCGTCCAGCGGTTCCGGGAGAAGTACGTCCCCCGCTACGAGAAGTGGCGCAACCGGACGCTGCTCCCGCTGCTCTTCCTCGGCGCCGTCATCCTCGTGGCGATCATCGTCGCGCTCGCGCTTCGCAAGAGGCACGAGCGCATCGACCCCGCCGACGACTTCCGCCTCACGCCGCCGCCCTCGGCCTCCGCCTCGGGATCCGGCCCGCCGCTGGAGCCCGCCCCGCCGCCCACCTACGACAACGCGAACCCCACGAACCCCGACGAGCCGCAGAACCGCAAGAAGTGAAGGGCGCTCACAAGATCGGGATCACGCGGTACTGCATCCCCTCGGGCGCGTGGAACAGCTTCTCGAGCGCCTTGGCGTCGCCGGTTTGCACCGTGGCGCCCACCATGGGGAGCTCGCCCTCGTGCAGCAGCACCGCCGGCTCCGTCTCGGACCGCAGCGCCGCGATCGCGGCGAGGGGCACCCTCCCGGACGCTCCGCGGAGCTGTACCCTGTCGAGCGGCGCCTCCATCCGCAGC
Source organism: Polyangiaceae bacterium (assembly GCA_036501935.1). Lineage (GTDB taxonomy): Bacteria > Myxococcota_A > Polyangia > Polyangiales > Polyangiaceae > Palsa-1150. The sequence goes on from DASXZL010000009.1 coordinate 17,445, forward strand.
ACCACGGGCACCGGCGCGGTCGCGTGCAGCGTCGCCACCGTCTTGCCCGTCCGCGCCGCGATCGCGAGCGCGACGTCCGCGGGCGAGACGCCGAGTCTGCGCGCCGCGGCCTCGTCGACCGCGACGCGCGTGCCGACCCGACCGCCCCCATCGCGGCGTCCGGGTCCGTCCCCCGGTCGAGCTCCATGCGCACCGTCGCGAGGCCCTCGCGCGCGAAGCCCTGGAGGCGCGCGACGTGCGGCTGCTGCCCGCACTCCCGCTCGAGGACCGAGGTCATCCCCTCGGCCTGCGCTGCCGTCGCGCCCTCGGAAGCGCCGACCACCCCAGTGGCAGCACGCGGCGCCCGCGGTGCAGAACCGTGCCCGCGTGGTGCAGATCAGCGGCCCCGAGCTCACGATGGGGATCCTCACGGGCGCCCGAGCCAGGGCGGCGGCTCGACGTGACCCCAGCACCACAGCGCGCGCTCGGAGATACCGCACGACTCGAGCTCGTCGACGGCGATCTGCTCGAATCGCGGGAGGTCGAAAGGCTCGACGGCCGTTTGCGATTCGGTGCGCGTGCCGTCGCCGAGCTGGCCCTGGTAGTTCGCGCCCCAGCAGCGCGCCTCGCCGCTCGCCGTCAGGGCGCAGGCGTGGTTCGTCCCCACGGCCACGGCCTTCGCGCCGACGAGCTCGGGATGCTGGCGCATCCGGCGGAAGTCCCGGTCACCCTTCGGCTGCGCCCACCAGCCCCAGCACGTCACCGGCCCCTTCTCCGTCGCCACGCACGCCTGGCTGTCGCCCACGGCGATCGAGGTGGGGGCCGCGACATCCATCAACGTGACCGGCCCGAAGCTCGCCACGCCGGCGGAGCCGTGCAGCGCCAGATCGCCCCAGCAGAAGAGGCGTGCGTCGCGCGTGATGGCGCAGCTCGCGTCCCGGCCGACGTCGATCGCGCGGACCGGCGGAAGGTCGGCGACGCGCGTGGGCCCGCGGACGTCGCGGTCGCCCTGGGACGCCGCGCCGACCTGGCCGACGCTGTTCGAGCCCCAGCACCACACGCCCCCGTCCGCGTCGAGCGCGCACGCGTGCCGGCTGCCCGCGGAGACCGCCGTGATCGTCGCGTCGATCGGCACACGCTCCGGCTTCGTCCGGTGATCGTACGAGCCGGTGGAAGGGACGCCGACGGCGCCGTTGTAGTTCCATCCCCAGCACCAGGCGTCGATGCCGTCGAGCGCGCAGGCGACGCCTCCGCCGATGGATACCGCGCGAACGTCGTGGAGCGTCGCGACGCGCACCGGCTCGTCGGTCGTGTGCTCCTCTCCGTGCGAGGACCCATTTCCGAGAGTCGATCCCGACTCCCAGCACCACGCCGTGGCGTCGTCACGGACGCCGCAGGCGCCCTTCGAGTCCACCGAGACGGCGGTCCACGAGCCTGGCCGCTGCCGCGGCGGGGCGACGGGCGGTCCCGCGTCGACCCCGCTCGCGCCGGCGGCTCGCGGACGCGCGTCCCCGCGGCCCTCGCTCCGGCCGGGAGCCAGGGCGAAGACGGCGGCGAGCCCCGACGCGGCGGCGAGCACCCCGGCCAGTAGCAGCGGGACGCGCTTGGGCGTCCCCCGCGCCCCCATCTCGATGAGGCGCCCGCCACCGAACCCGGCCAGGGCGAGCAGGAACGTCTGCCAGATCGGGCGCGTCGCGTCGACGAGCAGCGCTGGGATCAATACGCTGAGAGCGACAGCAATCCGGATCCACATGGGCCCCCCCCGCGTCATCCTACGTCAGGCCCGCGGGTGGCGAAGAAGACTCGGCCCGACACCTCACGGGGTGCCGGCGTGCCATCGTCTCCGGGGTTCAGAGGTCGATCTGCATGCCGAGCTCCACGACGCGCCCGGGCGGAAGGCCGAAGTACGCGGTGGCGGGCACGGCGTTGCGGGAGATGAACGCGAAGAGCCCCTTGCGCCAGCGCCACATGCGCGAGCTGCCGGTGGGGAGCAGGGTCTCGCGCCCGAGGAAGTAGCTGGTGCTGGCCGGATGGATGGCGAGGCCGAACCGCGCGCACTCCTCGAGGGCGGTGGGCACGCTCGGGTCCTCCATGAAGCCGAACGAGAGCGTGACCCGGAAGAACCCGTGCTCGAGGTGCTCGACGGACACGCGGTCGTCGAGCGGGACGGCCGGGACGTGGAGGGCGGCGACGCGCAGGAGCACGACGGTCTCGTGAAGGCTCTGGTTGTGCTTGAAGTGGTGCAGGAGCACGGGCGGAACGCCGTCGGCGTTGGCGGCCATGAAGACCGCGGTCCCCTTCACGCGCGGCGGGTGCCGCTCCCCGAGGTCGGCGAGGAATGCGTCGAGGGGGAACATGGCCTCGGCCATGCGGAGGCCGAGGTAGCGACGCCCGGTGTTCCAGGTCGTCATCACCGTGTAGATGAGCGCCCCGAGCAGCAGCGGGAACCACCCCCCGTCGACGACCTTGGTCGCGCAAGCCGAGAAGTAGGCGAGGTCGATGGCGAGAAAGAGGCTGGCGAGGGGGACGATCTTCCAGAGCGGCCACCGCCAGCGCTGATGGGCGACCACGGCGTAGGTGATGCTCGTGATCGCCATGGTCCCGGTCACGGCGACGCCGTACGCAGAGGCGAGGGCGTTGGAGCTCTTGAAGCCGAGCACGAGGCCGATGCACGCGACGGCCAGCGTCCAGTTGATCTCCGGGACGTAGATCTGCCCCTCCGTGTGCTGCGACGTGTGGACGATCGTGACGCGCGGAAAGAACCCGAGCTGCACGGCCTGCTGCGTGAGCGAGTAGGCCCCCGAGATGAGCGCCTGCGAGGCCACGACGGTGGCGGCCGTCGAGATGACCACGGACGGGTAGAGCGCCCAGCCCGGGACGATCGCGTAGAACGGATTGTCGGCGCGCTCGGCATGTCCGAGGAGCGCCGCCCCCTGGCCGAAGTAGTTGAGCAGCAGCGCCGGGAACACCATGACGAACCACGAGCGGCGGATGGGGCCCGCCCCGAAGTGGCCCATGTCGGCGTAGAGGGCCTCGGCGCCGGTGATGACCAGCACGACGCCGCCGAGCACGAGGAACCCGTGGCCGCCGTTGTGGACGAAGAAGGCGACGGCGTAGCGAGGGTCGACGGCGCGGAGGATTCCGGGGTTTTTCGCGAGCTGCACGGCGCCGAGCGCGCCGATGACGAAAAACCACACGAGCATGACGGGGCCGAAGACTTTCCCGACGCCGGCGGTCCCGCGCTTCTGCGCCATGAAGAGCGCGAGGAGCGTGACGACGGTCAACGGGACGACCGCGGGCTCGAGCGCCTTGGTCGCGACCCCGAGCCCCTCGACGGCGGAGAGGACGGAGATCGCGGGCGTGATGACTCCGTCGCCGTAGAGGAGCGCCGCGCCGAAGAGGACCAGGAGGACGAGGAACCCCGGTCCGCCGCCCTTCGCGGCGCCGGAGGGCCGAGGCTTTCGCGGCACGAGAGCGAGGAGCGCCAGGATGCCGCCCTCGCCGCCGTTGTCCGCGCGCATGATGAAGGTGAGGTACTTCAGCGAGACCACGAGCGTGAGCGACCAGACGATGAGCGAGAGGATGCCGAAGACGTTCGCGGTCGACGGATCGACGCGGTGCTCCCCCGAGAAGCACTCCTTCATCGCATAGAGCGGGCTCGTGCCGATGTCGCCGTAGACGACCCCGAGCGCGGGGATGGCGAGCTTCCACGCCGCGGCGCGGTCCCGCCGCTCGGGCGGAAGGCGCGGAAGCGAGATGGCGGCCGCCCGTTGAGCGCGAGTCAGCGGCGCGGCCATCGGCCGGGAGGCTAGCGCATTAAGAAATCATTAAGGCTCCCGGGAGACGTCCGACCGGGGTCCCGGCCTTCGTACGGTCGTGGTCGACTCCCTCGGGTGCCCCAGCCGCGGGCCTCGACCCGTGACGCTCGACGGGTGCTGCGACCATGCTCCTTACGTGAGCGCCGCCTTGAACAGCTCCAGCATTTCGCCCCACGCTTTCTCCGCGGCTTCGCGGTCGTACACGTGGGAATCGGGCGGGCACCAGCCGTGCTGCGTGCCCGCGAAGACCTCGACCTTCGCCGGGAGCGACGCCTGGGCGAAGGCGGCGGTGAGGGTCCCTTTGGCGTCCGGCTGCTTGGCGTCGTCGCTGGCGGCGATGGCGACGAGGAAGTGGGCTTTCATCCGCGGAATGAGCAGGTGGGGGCTGTCGGGCTTGTCGGTGACGAGGCCTCCGCCGTGGAACGTGGCGGCGGCGCCGATGCGGTCGGGGTTGGCCGCCGCCGTGCGGAAGACGAGCGGGCCGCCCATGCAGTAGCCCGTGGTCGCCATCTTGCGGGTCTTGTCGACGGGCGGCTGCTGGTCGAGCCACGCCGTGAGGGCCTTCGCGTCGGTGACCTCGGTGTCGGGCGTGAGCGTCTTGGCGAGACCCATGAGCGCATCGCGGGTCGCCGGGTCCTCGAAGTCCGGGTGCGGAGGCGCGGTCGGGGCCCTCTTGGTCCGGTAGAACGGATTGACCACGAGCACGGCGTATCCCGACGACGCGAGACGCTTGCCCATCTCGCGGAAGGCCGGACGCAGGCCGAAGATGTCCGGCCAGACGAGCACGGCGGGCGCAGTGCCCGTCGCGGGGTGCACGAAGTAGGCGTCGCACGTGCCGTCCGGGGTCCGGATGTCGACCTCCGATTCGGCGGTCGGGACGGCTCCTTCCGGGGCCGTCGCCGACGCCGTGCCGACCCCCGGAGGCGGCACCGAGTCGGTCGACTTGCACCCCGCCACGGGCGCGAGCGCGGCGAGGCCCGCGCCCAGCGAGAGCGTGTGAAAGCCGCGGCGCGAGAGCACCTCGCGGCGAAGGCGGTACGCGACCATGTCGTCGAACGAATCGTCGTCGCACATCGAAGGGAGTAGACCTGCTTCCGCGAGGCCCAACAAGGCAGCTCGCGCCTGGGACTGCTTGCGCTTGCCGCCTTGACGCCGGCGATCGCAGCCGCACGTTCACCCGAACGAGGCCCCCGTGATCGTCCCGTGCCCGTCCTGCTCCAGGCCCAACCGTCTCTCCGCGGCACGCGTGGGCGACAAGGCGAAGTGCGCCGCGTGCAAGGCGCCGCTGCTCCCCGCGCATCACCCGATCGCCCTCGGCAGCGCGCAGGACTTCGACGAGCTCATTCGCGAGTCGCCGGCGCCCGTGCTGGTCGACTTCTGGGCGGCGTGGTGCGGGCCGTGTCGAGCCGTCGCGCCCGAGCTCGAGAAGGTGGCCGATGAGCGCGCCGGCAAGGTCGTCGTGGCCAAGGTCGACACCGAGGCGTTGCCGGAACTTGCGAGGCGCTTCGCCATCCGGAGCATCCCGACGATGATCCTGTTCCGCGGCGGGAAGGAAGCCGAGCGCCTCAGCGGCGCCATGCCCGCCAGGGAGATCGAGGCCCGTCTGGGCGTCTGAGCCTACCCGACCTCGTGCATGCGAAAGCTCGCGACGTTCGGGTCGGCCTCGAGCGCGTTGAGGATCCACCGCGAGTCGCGCTCGAGGACGGCGACGTAGCGCACCTCGCGTCCCTCTGGCGGCGCGGGCAGACCCCCGAAGCCCACGGCCCGCGCCGACTCCGGGGTCATGAGCTGCGCCTTCGTGTCGCGCAAGATCTCCTCCGAGAGCTCGAACGTCCGGATGCCTGGGGCGAGGTGCACCTCGATGAGGACCATGCGACCCATCGTAGACCGGGTCGCCGACCCTCGGCGGTCTGTCGTCGGCGTACGGGGCTCCCCTGCGACCGCCGCTTCACACGGCGTGATAATGCATTCGGACATGGCTCTTCGTTCTGCGTGGGCACCGGGTCTGGCGGCCATCGCCTGCGCGATCGCCGCGTGCAGCGGCACCTCGACCGGCGGCGGGTCGACCAGCCACGACGCCGGCGGCGAGCCACGCGACGGCTCGACGACCAGCGGCAACGACGGGGGCTCGTCGACGGGCAGCTCCGGCGGCGGCAGCTCCGGCAGCTCTGGCAGCGGGGGCGAAAGCGACTCGGGTGTCGGCGAGAGCACCTGCCAGACCTACGCGAGCAAGGCTTACGCCTGCTGCCAGAGCTCCTCGTCCTGCGGCGGCGTGAGCGAGCAGACCTTTCTCCAGTACTGCGAGGGCTTCCTGCCGTCCTGCCAGGTCTTCTACTCGTGCTTCCTCTCCGCCTCGACCTGCGCGGAAGCGAACGAGTGCCCGACCCTGGGCGAGGGCGGCTGCTCCTGATCGGAGGCCGTGCGCCACAGAGCCACTGGCGGCAGGCTCTGCGGACGACGTGCAACGCTGCATCCCCTCGGGCGCGTGGACACGTGGAACAGCTTCTCTACGAGAGGGCGTCGCTCGCTCGTACCAGAGCGGTAGCAGCGCACGAGCGCGGGGTCTTGCGGTAGCGTAGCCGCCACGATCACCATGGCGACCCGTCGTGCGGCTCTTGCCGGTCCTGCCTTGCTTCTCTGCGCGTGCGCGTTTGCCGCCTGTAGCTCTCACGGGAGCGACAAGGGCGACGGCGGGCCCAACGTATTGGCCGGTCCTCCCGGAACGCTGACGGCGTGGACCGCCACGGTGGGCCGCAAGGTGCAGCCGACCACGGCGACGGGCACGGGCAGCTCGATCACCGTCGAGACGTACCGCGACGCCTACGCGGGCGCGCAGCTCGTCGTGACCGGGACGGGCGGGCATCTGCAGGGCGTGACGGCGAGCGTCGACGCCGATCTCAGCGACGGGCAGGGACACACGCTCACCACGGACAACATCGCCCTCTTCCGCGAGTACTTCGTCGATTTCTCGAGCGTGGCCTCGGACGTCATCACCGGCAACATGCCGGCCCCCGCGAGCTCGCCGACCAACGACGCCAGCGTGCCCGATCCGCTCATTCCGCTCGTCGATCCCTACACGGGCAGCAACGCCGGCCAGCCCTTCGACGTGGCGGAAGGCCTCAACCAGCCGCTCTTCGTCGACGTGCACGTGCCCAAGGGCCTCACGGCGGGCGTCTACACGGGCACGGTCCACATCGCGGCGGACGTGGGCGGCACGGCCGACGTGCCCATCTCCGTCACCGTCTGGGCGCTCGATTTGCCCGACATGCGCAGCGTGACGACGCACTTCAAGATGAGCGTCGACGATCTCACCAATTACCACGCGGGCGTCTCGACGTGCTCGGGCGGCAGCTGCTACCTCGACACGACTCTCCCCGCGACCCAGACGCTCCTCCAGCGGTACGAGGATCTGGCGCACGCGCACCGCATCGACGTGGGACAGGCGCTCGTCGACGCGCCCGTCAACGGGTGCACGCCTCCGGCCGACTCCGACTGGGCCGCGTACGACACCGCGATGACGCCGTACATGACCGGCTCCTACTTCAGCGACGGCGTCCCGAGCAGCCGCTTCGACGTGCCGTTCTCGCCCGGGCAGACCTTCGGCATCGACGGCACCTGCAGCCAGAGCCAGTACACCGCGCTCGCGAGCGCGTGGGCCACGCACCTCACGAGCAAGGGCTGGTTCCCCAAGCCGAGCGGTGGAGGGTTCGGCGCGGTCGCCTACGCGTACGACGAGCCTCTCTCCGCGTCGTCCGACGCGAGCGCCGTCGAGACCATCCTGAACCAGATCGTGCAGGACTCGACGTGGCTGCAGGCCGGCGCGTCCGGCAGCCCGTCGCCGTGGAAGGCGCAGGTGATCGACACGGTCTCGCCCATCGCCGCCCCGTTCTCCCCGGCGACGACGCCGCTGCTCGATCCGGCGCTCGGCGTGTACGTCGTCGACCTCGAGGACTACGGCGCCGGCTGGCAGCCGTATTACGGCAGGCAGCAGTGGCAAGAGACGCCTGGTCTCTTCGGCGAGGGGCTGGAGCTATGGTTCTACGAGTCGAACTCCGTCGTGCCGCCGTATCCCACCTTCGCGTCCAACACGCTCGACGCGCTCGAGCCGGTCATCATGATGTGGGGCTCGTGGTTCGAGCAGGCGACGGGCTTCCTCTACTGGGACATCGCGGAGTGGGATGCCATGACGCCGTGGGGCGTGGAGACGACCTACGGCAAGACCGGTGACGGGGTGCTCATCTATCCGGGCAACCACGCGGGGAGCCTCGCGCCGGCAGGCTCGCCGTCGGACGTCGCGATCGACGGTCCCGTCCCGTCGTACCGCCTCAAGATGATCCGCCAGGGCCTGCAGGACTGGGCGCTCTTCCGCTACGCCGACAGCCAGGGGCTCACGTCGTTCGTGCAGCAGCAGGTAGCC
>DASXZL010000010.1:0-45366 GCA_036501935.1 Polyangiaceae bacterium
CCTCCCACGACTACACCTGGATGAACGGCTCCAACACGCAGCCCTCCTCCCTCCTCACGATGGGCCCCGTCACCTGGTCCATCTACGTCGACACCTATTACGCATGGCAATTCCACCAACCCATCGACCACACCATCTTCCCGACCACCGTGGCCCCCCGCCACAACGAGATCTCCCTCAACCTGGCCCATCTGGGCGTCGACCTCACCGGCCTCGATGGCCCCATCGGGCGCCTCTACATCCAGTACGGCTCGACCGTCGAGACCATCGCCGGCCAGGACACGACGACGACGCGCGGCTTCTATCTCACGAATCGCCTCCTCCAGTACGTGCAGCAAGCCGCCGCGGGCTGGCACTTCCACTGGTTGCACGGCGTCAACGCGGAGCTCGGGATCTTCCCTTCGTACATCGGCCTCGAGAGCTACCTGCCCGAAGAGAACTGGGCCTACACGCACGCGTTCCTCGCCGACGCGACGCCGTACTACTTCTTCGGCTTTCGCGGGCAGGCGTACACGGGCCAAGACTTCAAGGTCGAGCTGTGGCTCGTCAACGGATGGCAGACCTTCGGGCAATGGCACGAGGGGCGCGCGGGCGGCTACCTCTGGAACTGGCGGCCCGAGGAGTGGCTCTCACTCGTCAACTCCGTCTACGTCGGGCAAGAGGCGCAGAACGATCCCGATTCGCTGCGCGTTTACTCGGACAACAACCTGCAAGTGCGCCACTACCACTGCGCCGAGTGCAAGCTCCTCCGTTCGATGGCGTTCTCGCTCGTCGGCGACATCGGCTACGAGCACCGGAGCAACGCGCCGTCGGGACCCATGGGCGGCGTCACGCTCACGCATCACTGGGAGTGGACCGAGCGGTGGAAGAGCAGCCTTCGCGGGGATGTCTTCTACGACCAGACGCAGGCCATCTCGCCCAAGTTCCCCGTGGGCTCGGCGTATCCGTGGATGGGGACCGATCCGCTGATCGCGGCCGGCATGACGGCGACGCTCGACTACTGGCCGAGCCCCTGGCTGGTGACGCGGCTGGAGTATTCGCATCGAATCGCCAACCAGCCGCTCTTCAGCGGACCGGGAGGCATCACGGGGCCAGGGGGCGTCCTTCCCGCCACGCCCGCGGCCGCGGCCTCGTTCACGCCGGATCTGCGCTACACGGACGACCGCGTGCTGCTCAACGTGACGCTGCGCCTGTGACGCTCCGCCTGTGAACATGGGGACACCGCCCCCCGACACGCGCGCCCGGGACGGCGTGCCCCAGCGTTTCCGCTGGCGCAACGCCGATGACTTTCTATGATCCCGCACCGTCGAACACCCGGGACCCTCCACATGAACCCTCCTCGCCTATCTTTCTTCGCCAGCCCCTTCGCCGCCGCCGGCCCTCTCGTCTTCGCCGCCCTCGCCGCCGCCCTTCCGGGATGCGCGAGCCGCGAGTACGTGCGCGGCGCCGACGATCCGACCGTCGACGCCCCCGCCATGAGCACGAGCCTCGACAAGGACGACATCCAGCGCACGCTGATGACGCTCCTCAACCAGCTCCGCGATTCGCCGGTGATGACCGAGTGGCGCGGCCGCGCCGCCCAGGGCGACCGGCAGACCGTGGCCATCGCGCCCTTCTTCAACGAGACGACCGAGCACATCGATCCGCAGCTCGACTCGATGCTCTCCGAGACCGAGACGTGGCTCGTCAACAGCGGCATCGCCCGGGTCATCAGCCACGAGCGGCAGGACGACATCATCCGTCAGGTCGAGGGCGCGCAGCACCCCATCTTCGATCCGCGGCACATCCCCCAGTACGGCAAGCAGATGGGCGTGAAGTACTTCATCACGGGCAAGGTGGGCGCGTCCGACGAGCGCACCGCCGATGCGCGGCGCGTGCAGTACTTCATCTTCATGCAGGTCATCGACAGCGAGACGAGCGAGATCCGGTGGCAACAAAGAGCGTATGTGACCAAGGCCGTACGCTAGGGGGGCGCGGCGTGAAGGCGGCAGCGGCGTCGGTGGTCGCGGTGCTCGCGCTCGCCCTGCTCGAGGGGTGCGCGAGCCACTCCGAGCAGATGCTGCCCGTGCGCGTGGCGCTCGATCAGGGCAACGTGCGCGGGGCCATCGCGCTCCTCGACGAGCAGCTCGGCGTGAAGACCGCCGCCGACTTGCCCGTCGACGTGGAGAGCGACAAGGCGCTCTTCGTGCTCGACCGCGGGAGCATCCAGCAGAGCATCGGGAGCTACGACCACTCGAAGACCGACCTCGAGGCGGCCGACAAGGGCATCGACATGCTCGACCTCGCGCACGACGCGAAGGACACCATCGGCGAGTATGTCTTCTCCGGATCGAGCGGCAAGTACCAGGCGCCTCCGTACGAGAAGCTCCTCGTCAACACGCTCGACATGCTGAACTACCTCGAGCTCCACGACCTCGACGGCGCGCGCGTCGAGGCGAGGCGCCTCGCGGTGATGCAGAAGTACATTTCGGACGACCTGCACGAGGGCGACAACCCCGTGCTCGGGCTCGGCGGGATGCTGGCGGGGCTCGCCTACGAGGAGAGCGGGCAGAACGACGAGGCGCTCCGCTGGTACGATCAGACGCTGGCCTTCACGGGCTTCCGGGCGCTCGGCGGCCCGGCGCGCAGGCTGATGGCCCACAGCAGCTACCGGTCGCCCCGGCTGAAGGAGCTCGAGGCGAGCGGACCGCCGCCGCCCGATCCGGGGCAGGCGGGTGACGGGGAGATCGTGTTCGTCGTCGGGTACGGGCGGGTGCCACACAAGATCCCGCAGCGGATCCCCATCGGCCTCGCCCTCACGTACTCGGCGGGGGCCATCTCGCCCGAGAACGTGCGCAAGGCGAACGAGCTCGCGGCCCAGGGGCTCGTCACGTGGATCAACTTCCCGACGCTTGGACCGGAGCGGGGCGGCTACACGGTGCCGTCGTGCGTGCTCGACGACAACTACGTGCAGCTCGAAGAGGCGGTCGACGTCACGACGCAGGTGCGCGCGGAGTGGAAGAAGATCGAGGGGAAGATCATCGTGAGCGCGGTCACGCGGATGATCTCGCGTCTCGCGGTGGGGGCGGTGGCGAAGGCGGCGGCGGGGAAGAATGGCCTCGTGGGCGAGCTCCTGTCGCTCGGCGCTCAGGCGACGCTGACGGTGCTCGACACGCCCGACACGCGGAGCTGGGAGACGCTGCCGGCGCGCGTGGCCATCGCGCGCGTGCGCGTGCCGGCTGGACCGCACCGGGTCCACATCGACGCGCGGGGGGTGCTGCGTGACACGACGGTGAACGTGGAGAAGGGCGGCTGGGCGGTGGTCTCACTGATGGCGCTGCGCTGAGGCCGCCGTGAGGCTGGGGGGCACACCCCAGCGCACCTCGACCTCGGCCCGACCGCAGACGGTGCAGCCCACCCGGTGGAAGGCGCGGATGACCAGGTCCCCGCGTGCGCCGCGGGCAACGTGGTGTTTTCCGAGGCATTCGGCGGAGCCCCGGAGGATCATGCCGCATCTCGTGCACACCGCGTAGTGAAGCTCGTCCGCCATTCCCCCCAAGGTGTGTGCGAGAGGGCAAAATGGATCACTGACCCCCGCACGCGGAGGCGCCGGCCAGCGGCACGCAGATGCCCACGAGGGCCCCGGTGCGCACGGACAGCGGCTGGAGAACGGCGCTGGCGTTGCCGAACCGGTCGAGCACGTCGTAGTGGCGGTGCTGGGGATCCCAGTCGAGGTCGAGGCCGACGAGCAGGCGGGCGCTCGGCCCGAGGCGAAGGCGTGCCAGGAGCTGTCCGGCCACGAGGGGGCTGACGTGCGTCTGGGGCCGCGAGCTCGACTGGAACGGGCTGCGCACGTCGCGAGGAGTGTCGTGGAAGACGTCGGCCCCCCCGCCCGCGCCGAAGTCGAGCTGCAGGGTTCGGAAGCGGACCAGCTCCACCGAGGGGATGGCGCGGAACGAGGAGACGGAGGTCTCCAGGGTCGCGCCGGGGCCGGGGACGTCGAAAGGCGTCTGAAAGGAGGCGCCCATCCAGAGGCTCGGTCGCCACGGGATGGGCCCGGCGGACACGATGACGGCCCCACCGCCCCCGAGGGTCACTCCCGAGCGGGGGGCGACCGCCGCGCCGTCGACGAAGGCGGCGCCGTCGAGGGCGAGCCCGCCATGGCGGAGGGCGGGAATGGGGGCGGCGACGGCGGGTACGTGGTCCGGTGGGGCCGGCAAGAGCAGCGGCGGCGGAGGGACTCGCGGTAAAGGCTCGAGGAGGGCCGACTCCAGCGTGGCCTCGACGACGTGGCCGACGGTGTCCACGACGACGGCGCTCGAGCCGTCGCGCGGGACCGAGCGATGCAGGATGGGAGGCGCGGGGCCCTCGCGGAGCGCGCACACGTCGACGCTCACGGCGGCGGGGTCACGCGCGTCGATCCACACACGCGCGCGCTCGCCGGCGGTGTCGGGCGGCGCGTCGAGGCGCGTCCAGGGGGGGCCGTCCCCGGTCGTGGCGCGCACGCCGAGGCCGAGGCGGGAGAGCAGCTCGCGGAGGGTATCGAGCAGGGCGGCGGCCTCTTCGGGTTGCGCTGCGACCGCGACGTCGACGAAGTCCGCACCGTGCTCGGCGGAGGCGTCGTCGCCGGCTCCCGCCCTCGCCGGCGCAACGGAGGCGAGGATCGCCGCCGCGAGGGCGCTCGCTCCGAGTGCGCGTCGCGCCCCGCGCATCGTCACAGCTTTCCGAGGTCGAGCAGCCTTCGGCGTGCGCGCGCGGCGTGCACCGAGGCAGGGTAGGACGCGAGCAGCGCGTTCCAGGCCCCCGACTCGTCGTCGCTCCGTCCGAGGCGTTGCAGCGCGAGCGCCCGCCCGAGCATCACGTCCTCGCCCATCGCGCCTCCACGGCGGAGGTAGCCGTCGAAGCACTGGAGCGCGCCGGGCGCGTCGCCGTCGTCGAGCAACATGCGTCCGAGGGCCACGAGGGAAGCGGACGCCTCGGGGGACGCGGGATAGCGCGCCACGAGGGCGCGGTACGTCTCGGCGGCGCGCGTATGCTGACCGGCGCGGCGCGCCTCGTTGGCCTGCTGAAAGGCGAGCCCCGGCGACTCCGCTGCGGGCGGCGCGGCGGTCGTCGACACGAGCGAGAGCGGTCGAACGGCGGGAGTGGGTCGTGGGGTCGGCTCGCGCGCGGTGGCCGGCAACGCGGGGGCCGCCTGTTCGAGGGGTACGTCGCGCACGGCGACCGGCGCATCCTCGCCCCGTGCGGGGCCCGAAGGCCTGGGCGCGGCCCGACGCCCGACGAGTGGTCCCTCGGCTGCGTCGAACGTCGTGGCGGCGGCGTTCGGTCCGGTCCAGCGCGCGGCAGCAGCCCACCCGGTCGCCGCGACGAAGACTCCCGCGAGGAGCAGCCCCGCGAAGCGGTGACGCCGGTACGTCGGCGGCGCGGACGTCTCCGGTGCGCGGGGAGCGTCGAGCGCGCCGGCGAGCAGGCGCTGGACGTCCGCCGGCGTGTGCGGAGCGTCGGCCTCGGCCTCGCGGAGGAAGTCGACCCGGACCATGCGCTCGAGGCGACACGCGGCGCACCGCGCGAGGTGCGCCTCGAGCTGGGCTCCCTCCCCCGCGGACAGCTCGCCGCGCACGTCGCGCTCGAGCAGATCCTCCGGGTGGAGCTCCGTCGGGCGCGGGCGGCTCGGCGTGCGCATCACGACTCCCTCGTGGCGCGGTCGAGGGCGGCGGCGAGCGCGGGGTCCTCGGCGACGCGCTTGCGCAGGGCGTCCTTGGCGAGGCGCATCCGGCTGCGCACCGTATTGAGCGGCGTACCGGTCGCCTCGGAGATCTCCTTGAGGGTCCACCCGAGCATGATGCGGAGCGCGAGCGCCTCGGCCTGCTCCTCGGGGAGCTCATCGAGCATGCTCCGGACGGCGGCGCGGCGCCGTGCCGCGTCGAGCTCCTCCGGCGGGACCTCGATGGTGTCGACGTCGACCGAGGGATCGTGCCCGACCCGTCTCGCACCGGCGCGGCGCCGGACCCCGGCGGCGGTGCGCACGGCGATGCGCGCGGCGAACTGCACGGGGGGACACTCGCTGCGAAAGCTCGGCAAGGCCTGGATGAACGCGATGAGCGCCAGCTGCGTCGCGTCGTCGACCTCGGGGTGCGTCGGACCCATGACGGCGCGAACCGCCCGCACGACACGCGGGGCGACTTGCTCGAGCAGCTCGCGGGTGGCGCGAACGTCCCCTCCGGCAGCGGCCTGCGCCAGCGCGGTGCCGGGCGCATGCTCGGGCGCGGAGACCGCTTCGAGCGGCAAGCAGGGGGTGGGCTCGCGGTCGCCCATGCGTCCGAAGGCATAGTGGCACGCGTTTCCCGAAATCGATCACTCGAGCCGCTATGACCTGGGGACACATGCGCATGCGGCCCTTCCGCTGTGCTTCTACCTGAGCCTGGCTGGGAGCGGGTCGCGTGGGTAGCGCGCTGGTTCGGATCCGTGCCAACGTAGTGTGGTCATGAGCCAAGCGGGAGCTCGCGGACCTGCGTCGCCGCCGAAGCCACCGCCGCCCGTGCCGGCAAAGGGCACGTCGCCCGCGGCCCCACCGGTGGCCCCCAAGGGCGCTGCCCCGGCCAAGGCGCCGGCGGCAGGCACGCCCGCGGCCCGGCCGGGGAAGACGACGATGCTGGGGGTGCAAGCCCCGAAGGCCCCGGCAGCGCCAGCACCGCCGGCTGACGACAGCTGGGACGTGGCGCCGACGCGCATCGAGGAGAAGGCGCGGCCTGTCGCTCCCCTGCAGGCGACGACGCCCGTCGCTGCCGCGGTGACGCCCGTCGCACCCGCGGCGGTCGCGCACGTCGCGTCCCCGCCAGCCCCCGCGGCGATCGCTTCCCCGGCCCCGGCCGCGCCCTCCCCGGGGTTGAACGCCTCCGATGTACGCCTCATCGTCCGCACGCTGGTCGACGACGCGCTGCTTCCGCTCCAGCGTGCGCTCGTCGAGGCGCAGCAGCGCATCGCGGAGCTCGAGCGCCGGCCGCCACCGGCCGCACCGGCGACGGCAGCCCTCACCGTGATGGTGTCGGCGACGCCCGCGCCGCCTCCCGCCGCCCCGCTGCAGATGGTCGCCGCCCCGAGGCCGTACACGGGCGCCATCTCGATTCCTCCGCGGATCCCGCCCACGCACTACTCGATGCCGCCCGCTCCGTTGCTCGACGTCGCGGCCATCGAGCGCGACATCCCGCTCGGCATCGACGTTCCCTTCAACGGCGCTCGGCGACGGCGCCGGCTGACGATCTTCGTCGTCCTGGCCCTGCTGGCGATCTTCGGCGGCCTCTTCGCGCTCCTCGCCAACAGCTACACGCCGCACCCCTGAGCGACGATCCGCGATGTAGCGGGCTCGTGGCCAGCCCGTGGCCGGGCTCGCGCGCGAGGTCGCACCGGGCGCGGGACATGCCTCTCCGAGGCTCGGGACCCGATGAACCCCTACAGCCCACCCGCCGCTGCCTCGACGTACCTCGACGTGCCGCCTGGATACGGCTCGGCCATGCCCGGCCCGAGCGCCGTCAGCGAAGTCGCCGTCGAGATGCTCCGGAAGACGCGTCCCTGGGTCATGTTCCTCGGCATCCTGGCGTTCGTCGGGTGCGCCTTCTTGCTGCTGGCCGGGCTGATGATGATCGGCGTCGGGCTCATGGCGGCCGGCGCAGGCGGCGCGAGCAAGGGCGCGCAGGCGATGCTGGGCGCCGTCTATCTGCCGATGGCCGCGCTCTACGTCTACCCGGGCATCAAGATGTGGAGCTACGGCAGCGCCATCGGCCGGCTCACCGCCAGCCGTTCGATGACCGACCTCGAGGCCGCGCTGACCCAGCAGAAGTCGCTGTGGAAGTTCGCCGGCATCGCCGCCATCGCCATCCTCGCGCTCTACCTCGTCGCCCTCATCGGCGGGCTCGTCTGGGGCGTCGCGGCGGGGACGGGGAAGATGTGAGGCGCTTCGTCGCGCGGCTCACTTCGGGCGGATGACCCGGATGTTCAGGCCGTAGTACGGCGACACGGGGCCCTGCTGGCCGCCGTCGATGTCGACCGCGCCCGCCGTGTAGAGGAGCGACTCGCTGATGGTCGAGTTGATCGGCCAGTTCGCGAGGATGGGCTGCACGACGAAGTACGAGTCGGTGAGGTTGTACGGGTTCTCGGCCTGCGGGCAGAAGTTGCACTGGGCCCCCCAGGGAGCGGGGCCGACGGCGAACGCCCAGTTCGACGGGCCCTGGAGCAGCGCCATCGTGCCCATCGTCCCGTTCAGCTCATTGGGCAGGAACGTACCCGGCGGCGACACCACGCCCGCGTCCGCCGAGATCCCGATGCTCGATCGCCAATCCCCGACGATGACGGCGGGGCTTCCCGTGGTCCCCGTGCCGCTCTTCGTGTTCACGTAGTTGATGAGCTGCTGCGCCTCGAAGACCTGCTCGTTGTCGTAGGCCGTCTGCGAATCGGTGGAGCCGTTGCCGTAGTTGCCGACGTAGGGCAGCGCCGAGGCGTTCAGCGTGGTCGAGAGGAACCCGCAGTAGAAGTCGACGTTCTGATCCTCCAGCTGAAGCTGCGCGTAGAGAATCGTCCGCCGGTAGAACGTGGAGGGGAGGACGAGGACGTCCGTGTTCACCAGTGGATACTTGGAAATGATCATCGAGTTCTCTGCCCCTGCGAACCCGAGAGGGGGCCGAACGTCGGTCGTGCAGTTGTTCTGCGAGGTCTGCCAGCTGGTGTCGGACGCGATGTAGACGACCAGGCAGTCGTAACAAGCGACGCCGGCGCCCGGTGCGCCCTGCACCGCGAGGAATTCACCGGGGCAGTTGTCGACGAGGCAGTCGGTCGACGACTGGAGCTTGCCCGTCGGATCGTTCACCGACGTCGAGCAGTTCTGCTCCCCGCAGGCGATGGCGGCGTTGATGAGGTTCGAGTCGACGCCGTTGCAGGGGGTCGTCGTCGAGGTCGGGGGGACCTTGCCGCTCTGGTCCGCCGGGTTCGTGAACGGCGTGCTGAGGTTCGTCGTGGGAAGGTAGACGTAGCCGTACGGCCCCGTGCCCGTGGTGCCGGTGCTCGTCGCCGTCGACGTCGCCGTCGTGATGATGTTGTTCTTGTCCTGGTCCTCGTCCACCTCGACGACGCACATCACGTCGGCGTCGCGGGCGGCGATCGCCGCCGGCACGACCCCTTCGCGGGCCGCGAAATCGGGGGAGTTGGGGCCGTAGAGCCCCGTGTTGAACACATCGACCGAGATGCTCGAGAGCTGGCTCAGGGTGCACGAGAGCGTGAGCGGCGTCTTTCCCGGAGTGATGAGCGTGCCGTTCGAGTCGACGTCCTCCGAGCAGACGAGCGCGCGGAGCGGGTGCTGGTTGTCGCCCGCGACGCCGACGACGTACATCGAGTACGTCGCCGTCCCGCTCGGATACTGGTAGACGAGGATGGCCTTGTCGCTCGAGTCGCCGTCCACGGACGCGCCGACGTCGAACTTGCCCGTGAAGAGCTGCAGGTAGCCGTTGTCCTGCACCTCGGCCGACGGAAAGTCGGACGTCGTGCCGGGGGGCAGCGAGCCGCCGAAGGGGATGGGCGCGGAGAAGACGGTCGTCGTCACCGTCGTCGGGAGCGCATCGCTCGCGGTGATGCCGACGTCGAGAGCGCCCGTCCCCGGCGCGGTGTGCACGAAGCGGAAGCGCTGCCCAGACGTGGCCAGGCTGTCGGCTTCGGGGAGAGCGACCACCGTCTCCGCGACGTTGTTGCCGCCGATGAGGACCAGGGTCGTCACCGCGTTCGTGGCCAGCGTGAGCCCGTCGCCCTCGCCGAGCGCCGCCGCGCTGCACGTGCTGCCTCCCGGGATCATCTTCACGTCGATCGTCGCCGACGGGGCCGAGAACGCGATGCTCACCTGCGTGTAGCCGAACCCCACGGCGCCCAGCGCTTCCGCGTCCGCGCAGTCCGTGCCGCCGTCGAGGAGCAAGGGCCGGCCCCAGTCCGTGCTCCCCGCGTTGCGCATGCACACGTCGACGAGGTCACTCGTGGGGACGAGGTTCGCGACGCGCACCTGCGGGCCGCCGCCCTTCGACGGGAGCACGCAGCCCGGATTGATCGGATCGAGCGTGCGGCTCGTGATGCCCGCCACGAGCTGACAGCCGGCGAGCGCCACGAGCACCCCCGCGAAGGCGAGGAGCAGGTGGTGTCGCCGGCCGAACCGCGTCGTCCCAAGCATGGAAGCCTCACGAGCCAATCGAATCAGAACCGTCCCGTCAATGTCCCCATCGCGCTGCCCGGCCCCCCGCTCACCGCCCACGACCAGTGGGTCGAAGCCGTGGCGGGCGGCGGCGCTTCGTGGCCCCCTCCCGCCAAGAACAGGTAAGTGCCGATCCCCACCCCCAGCGCGGCGACCCCGAAGGCGATGTTCGACGCCCACGCCTCGTTGTTCGCGCGGCTCATCGCGTCGACGCCCGCCTGCTGGCAGCGGGTTTCGCCCGCGTAGGTCGGGCAGTTGTCGTCGCTCTTCTTCTTGTCGTTGAGGGCGAGGACCCCGAGGGCCGCGCCGCCGCCCGCCGCCGCGAGGCCCACGAGCGCGACCGTGAGGCCGACGACGCGCTTGCCCGTCCAGAACGCGACCGGCGCTCGCTCGATGGGCGCGAGGTCGAGCGGGACGGCCGTGAAGGCGGCGTGCTGCTTCGGCGCCACCGTCACGTGCAGCGTCTTCGGCTTGTAGAGAGGAGCGCGTTCGGTCACCTCGACGTCGCCGGGGTCGACCGGCAGGTCGGTGTCCCACGCGGCCGACTGGAGCGGCACGCCGTTGCGCTGGATCTCGATGCCGCGAAGGACACGCACGAGCGGCGGCACGCTGATGGTCAGGTAGGAGAGCTCGGGCTCGAGCGCTGCGATGTGCTCGGTGGCGAGCTTTTCGCGGTCGGGGCGATTGCCGCGCCGCGCCTCGGCGAGAGAGTCGCGGAACTCGCCCCAGGCGCTGGCCGTCTTGCCGATCTTCTCGTTGCAGACGGCGAGGTTGAGGAGCGTCCCCGGCGCTGCATCGAGCCGGTAGCTCTCGCTCAGCTTGCCGCACGCTTCGGCGTACCGCCCGGCCTCCATGAGGCCGCGGGCCGTGAAGAACAGGGTCTCGGCCAGGGCGCGCGCATCGGTGGCGCTGGGGCCCTGCGGCGGAGGAGGGGGAGGGGCCTGCGCGCGCGCGGGGGCGACGGAGAGGAACGCGAGGGAGAGAACGGACGCGGCGAGAAGCGCGGAGCGCCGTCTCATTGGCGCTCTCCGAGCGGGTCGGCCTTCGTCGTCGGCGCGGGCGGAGTCGTCGCGACCGGAGCGGCCGTCGCGGCCGGAGGAGGCGTGGTGGTCGCAGCCACCGTGGTCGGCGCCGCGGCCACGGGGGCGACCGTCGACCGCGGGGGCGGGTGCCAGCCGCCGCCCCGTACGACGACCCGGGGAGGCGCGGACGCTGCCGCCGAGGCGGTCACCGTGACGGATGGCGTCGCCGTCGCCGTCGCTGTCGCCATCGCGGTCGCCGTCGTGGCGGGGATCACGGCGGTCGTGGTGGTCGCAGCGGTCGTGAGGGCCGCAGGCGGATCGGGCGGCGCCGCCGCATGCGTCCCCGTGCCCGTCGGGCCAGCGGTCTGCACGGCGAGGAAGATGCCTCCGCCGATTGCGAGCAGGCCGACCGGCACGGCCCACAGCGCCCACCGGCGCGGCGTCGTCCGCTGCAGAGCGCCCGAGATGGAGATCGGCGACGCCCCCGTGGACTCCACCGTGGGCGACGCCGGGACGGACACCACGCGGCTCGAGCCGGACTTCGTGAGGATCGAGCCGTACGAGCCCGTCGACATCCCCATGCTGCCGCCGCTGGCGGCCATGGCGTCGCGGGCGGCTTTCGGCTCCAGCGTGAACGCGATCTTGGACCGCACCGTCTCGGCGAAGGGCGCCTCGACGGCCGCGAGGACATCCCCCGCCAGCTCGGCGACGTCGTGGATGCGAAGCTCCGGCGTTCGCAAGAAGCACTTCATCACCACGGCCTCGAGCTCCGGGGTGATCTCCGGTCGCCGTGCGACCAGCGAAGGCGGCATCCGCTCCGTCGAGAGCTCGGCGCAGATCTTCGTGAAGGACGGGAGGTCGAAGGGGGGCCGCCCGCAGAGCATCTCGTAGAAGATGGCGCCCACGGACCAGACGTCCGCGCGCGCGTCGACCTCCGCCGAGCCGAAGAGCTGCTCGGGAGCCATGTATTTGGGGGAGCCGAGGACGACGCCGGTCTGCGTGAGCTCGTCGACCCCCGCTTCGCCGACGCTCCACTTGGAGATCCCGAAGTCGAGGATCTTGACCAGATCGGACCCGTCGGGCCGCTTGGTGACGAAGAGGTTCGACGGCTTGAGGTCGCGGTGCACCACGCCGTTCGCGTGCGCCTCGGCGATGCCTTCGCACACCTGGACGATGTACTCGATCGCCGTGCCGATGGGCATCGGACCCGCGGCCTTCATGACCTCGCGGAGGTCGGTCCCCGCCAGGTAGTCCATGACCATGTAGGGCACGTGCTCGCGCCAGACGCCGACGTCGATGACCCGGGTGATGTGCTCGTTGCGCAGCTTGGCGCTCACGCGGGCTTCGCGGCGGAACCGGGACTGGAAGTCGTCGTTCACTCCTGCCTTGGCACGGTACCGGAGGAACTTGAGCGCCACGCGCTCGCCGAGCTGCAGGTGGGTGGCCGCCACGACGACCCCCATCGCTCCGCGGCCGAGCACCTCGTCGACGCGGTACTTGCCGTCGACCACCGACCCGACGGTCAGCTCGCCGAGGAGCGCTCGACCCTCGTCCTCCGGGTCGACGGAAGTGGCGGGCACATCGCTGGCCATCGAGGCGTGCGGCGTCTTCCCCGACTGCAACTCGCCGCCGACGGCGGCCGTCGGTTCCTTTTTCTCGTCGTCGTGATCGCGCGGAGCGTCACGCGCATTCGACGAGTCCGAAGCCATGCAGGAATCATATTGCGCGCCGGAGCGGCCGCCTAGGGTTCCCGCGCCCGACAGCTCGCGCGTCCTGGATCCGTGCACTGTCACGTCCCACCCGTGCGGCGGGGCGGATCACTGGTGCCGCGCGCGCCGCGGTATTCCGTCCAGCACTTGGGGCAACGCCACTCGAGGAGGGCCGATCCGTCCTCCGCCACGGTTCGCGTGAGGCGCCATCCGTACTTCATGCTGATGAGGGCGGACTCGTCGTCCTGGGGTGGGACGCGAGTGCCGCAGTCCACGCAGCTGTGTGGGCGCATGACCATCCGGGGTTACGGACTCCCCCCGCAGAGAATCGCAGCAGTCACTATAGGTCTCCTCCGCCCTCTCGGCAGGCGACTTTGCGGGGAGCTCAGGCCGTGCTCGCTGACCTGCCGTACGTCTCCACAAGGTAGCGCACGATGTCGGCGCTCTCGAACATCCCGGCGGCGGCGGGTCCTTCCGCGTTGGGATCGACGAGGTAGGGCACGCGCATCTTGCCCGAGCGTGCGACGAACGACTCGCGGTGACGGCTCCCTTTGGCCACATTGTGCAGCACATAGGGAAGCTCGAGCTCCGTCAGGGCCTCGCGCACCAGGCGGCAATAGGGCGATCCCTCGAAGCTCCACAGTTCCAGCGGCTTCGCGGCGGGACGGGATGGCACAGCGGCTCGACCGTGCCCGACGCGCACCGCCGCCGCCATGCCCGCGCTGACGACGGCCACGGGCCCGAGCCACCAGGGGGCCGACGGGGCGCCGTAGGTCTCGGAGAGGTAGCGGACGATGTCGGCGGACTCGTACATCGCGCGAGGTCCGCCCGCGGGGTTCGGATCGACGAGGTAGGGGAACTGCTCCTTTCCCCCCATCGCGACGACCTTCGGCCGGTAGCGCGTTCCCCCGCGCGGGCACGGGTACACGATCGCGTCGAGATCGAGCTCGCTCATCGCCTCGCGCACGCGCCGGCAGAAGGGACACGCCTCGAACTCGTAGAGCTGGAGCAGCTTCTCGGGTTGCCGCGCCACGGGGCGCGCCTTGAGGCCCGCGCCGAGGCGCAGGACCGTCGCCATCGTGGACGACGCCACGTCGAGCCCGCGCGACATCGCCTACTCGGCCTCGGTGCCGCCCTCGAGCCGCGGCCTCGCTTCGCCCCGCGGGCCCTCTCCCGGCACCTGGTACGGATGGCCCGTGAGGCGCCTGTACGCCGTCACCGCCTTCCAGCTCAGGTACGCCTTGTTGAACTTGAGCGACTCGCCCGGCACGAAGAACGGGTTCTTGCACCCGGTGAGGAACACGAGCGCCAGCACCTGCTCGGCGACGCTCACGGGGCAGCCCTCGAAGCGCACGTGGGTCGCGCCCTTGGCGCTCTTCACCTTCGCGCGCACGCTGGCGAGCTTCGCGTAGATGTCGTCGTGCTTCGCGTGGTGCGGGTCCTTCGTCGACCGGTCCTTGTACTTGCTCCCGATCTGCACGAGCTCCCCCGCGAGCTTGCCCTCCCACTTCACGCAGTCGCCCATGAAGACGACCATCTCGCCGGGCTTGGCGTCGACCGGCCCGCCGTACGCCCCGAAGACGACGTGCACGTTGGGGGACTTCTCGTCGAACTGGTCGTCGATCTGGCGGAGGATCTCGACGGCCTCCTCGATGGCGCCCGGGCATCCTCCCCAGCAGTAGTCGGTGTGCTCCACCTCGGGCGGGGGTCCGGAGTACGCCGTGATGTGCGTCCCCTCGAAGTACTTCTCGACGCGGATGAGCCCCACCTCGAAGCCCTTCGCGCGCTCCTTCGCCTGCGTGAGCGTCACGTCCCCCGAGACCTGGATCTTGGAGAGGTCCGTCGTCCCGAAGCCGCGCTCGGCGGCGAAGCGGATGTGGTCCACCGTGTTCGGATCGACGCCGATGATGGCGCAGCACACCGAGTCGAACGCCACCTGGTTGTTGCCCATCACGATGAGCTTCAGGTCGAAGGGCTTGGGCGTCAGCATGCGCCCCTCGCCCGCGATGATGCCGTCGATGCAGATGAACTGCGGCTGGATGATGTACTGAAGGTCGGCGATCTTCTCGTTGAGGCGGTGATCGTGGTCGATGAGGCGGTGCCGGTCGTCCTGGATCCCGATGTAGTTCTTCATCGAGAAGGTGACCGTCGTCCACGGGTGCGCTTTGAACTTGGGGCAGTTGACGAAGAAGTCGGCCTTCGCGATGGGCTCGGGGGTGAAGACGTAGTCGCGGAGGCGCTTCTCGTGCTTGTAGGCGATCTCGACCTGCGCCTCTTCCTCGAAGCAGTAGCGCTTCACGCCCTTGACGCGGTGGAGCATCTCGTCCCAGCCGCTCTGCTCGTACGAGAGGCGCGTGGGGATCGTGATGCCGCAGCGCTCCCCGACGGCGAGCTCGGTCATCTGGTCGCCGCCGACGTCCTTCAGGGCGCGGAGAACCCCCTCGCCGAACTCGGGGCGCGTGTACGCGTGCGGGAACTGGTCGCCCGCGGCCACCAGGTTGGGTTTGACGAGGGTGCGTCCCTTTGGCGAGAGACCCAGCTCGCGCAGGCCTTCGCGCACGATGGTGCGGACGCGCTCCGGATCGTACGAGTCGCACTGGCGGATGATGACGCGGGGCGGAGCGGCGTTGGGATTCACGGAGATCGAGGCTAGCGCGACGCAGGGCGTTGTCGACGGTCGCGGCGGAGACTAGAAGAGGTGTCACGTGAAGGGGTTCGTGCTCGGCGGTGGGCTGTTGCTCGTGCTGGCGGCCTGTCAGGCCGAGTCGGCGCCGCGTGGCCTCGAGGCCACGTGCGCGAAGAGCTGCGAGGTGCGCGCGTCGCAGTGCTCGCCGCACCAGTGCCGGCTCGGGTGCAACCTCGTGATGGATCGCCTCGCCGAGAGCCAGGGCGACACGGTGCTCGCCTGCGTATCCCGGGCGACGAAGGCCTGCGACCAGTTCACCTGGTCCCGGTGCGCGACGCTCATCGGCGTCCACGCCGACGGAGGGCCCCCGCCGCCTCCCCCGCCGCCGGACGTCGTGGACACCGACTCGGACTAGCGTCGCCTACGCCCGCCATCGCCGGGTCGGTGCTCGCGGTGGCGGGTCCCTCCGACCTCCCCCGCGCGGCGCTTCGCTTCGCGAAGCTTGCGCGGGAATTCGGGAGGAACCCCCCGCCACCGCTGCGCGCCGACCCGGCGATGGCGGGCTTTCATCGAGGGGAGATGAAGGATGCGAAGAGGGAGCAGGGCGCGAGCGAGGCAGGGTGCCTGTGCTATCGGCAGGCCGTGGCTCTCGTGCACATCGTCGATGACCGGGGGCGGGAGCTCGAGCTCCCCACGGTCCCGCGTCGCGTGGTGTCGCTCGTGCCGAGCGATACGCTGAGCGTCGCTGCGCTGGGTTGCGCCGGAGCGCTCGTTGGTCGCACGGACTATTGCGAGCTGCCGGCCGACGTCGTCGCGGCGCTTCCGAGCGTCGGCGGGACCAAGAACCCTCGGGTCGACGACGTCTGCGCCCTCCAGCCCGATCTCGTGCTCGCCAACCAGGAGGAGAATACGCGCGGCGACCTCGAGGAGCTCGCGCGGCGCGGCGTGCGTGTGTACGTCGCCTTCCCCCGGCGCGTCGTGCAGGGGCTCGCCCATTTGGCGAGGCTCGGGCGCATCTTCGGGCTCGAGCAGGACGCGGCCGTGCGGCAGCTCGTCGGCGCGGGGTACCACGCGCTGCGGGCGGCGGAGGAGGCGAGGAAGGCGAGGCCGCCGCTGCGGGCCTTCTGCCCCATCTGGATGAAGCCGCTGATGACGGTGCACGGCGACACGTTCATCAGCGACATGCTCGACCTCTGCGGCGCGCAGAACGTCTTCGCCGATCGCGAGCGGCGCTACCCGCTCGCCGCAGACATCGGAGGTGCGGCGCCGCTGCCTCCGGAGAAGGTGGCAGGGCGCGACATCCGCTACCCGCGCGTCACGCTCGACGAAGTGGTGACGCGGCGGCCGGACCTGGTCCTGCTCCCCGACGAGCCGCATCCGTTCACCGAGGAGGACGCCGCCGTGTTCCGCGCGCTGGACATCCCGGCGGCGAAGGCGGGCGCGGTCGTGCGCACGGGGGGCAAGGATCTGTGCTGGCCCGGGGCGCGGAGCGTCGAGGGCATCGGCAGGCTGCAGGAGCTGGTGGGACGGTTTCAGCCGGTCTGAAGCGGATCCGTCGCCAGCAGCGCGAAGAGGGCGTGATCGAGCCACCGCCCCTGGCACCGCTCGGCCTCGCGGGCGATGCCCTCGAACCGGAAGCCGAGCCGCCGCACGACCCCGAGCGAGGCGAAGTTGTCGGTCGCCGCCGCCACGCGGACGCGATGCGCGTTCAGCCGCTTGAAGGCCCAGACGACCGTGGCGCGCGCCGCCTCGGTCATGTACCCGCGCCGCGAGGCGTCGCCCCGCAGCCAGTACCCGAGCTCCGCGCTCTGGTGCAGGTGGGCCAGCGACTCGAGGCCCACGACGCCGAGGAACCGCCGCGTGCCGCGCTCCCGGATCGTGAAGCGAAGGGCGCGGGCGTGATCCCAGTCGCTGGCGGACGCCTCGCAGTAGCGCCAGGAGGCGTCGAGATCCGTGTTGAAGGGCACCCACGGGAGCCAGCGTTCGAGATGCGCGCGCGACGTGTCGACCGCGTTCCACAGGTCGGACGCGTCCGCGGGCTCGACGGGGGTCAGCACGAGGCGCTGCGTGTCGAGGGGACGGTGGCGAACCTCGGCGCGAGGCGGAACGACCAGCATGCGACCACGAAGTTACGCCCAAAGAGGGCATTTCGCATGCGCCGCGAGCGGGATATCGGTCCCGGCGGTTTGCCGCCCCAAGCGGACGCAGCGCGAGTCTCCTCGTCGTTCGGATGGCCAGCCGATGGTATCGTCGCGTGCCCATGAGCAGCGAGAGCTACCACGAGCCGATCGAGCTTCTTTCGGAAGCCACCAGGAACATGCACCGCGCCATCGTCTCACTCAAAGAGGAGCTCGAGGCGGTCGACTGGTACCAGCAGCGCGCCGAGGCCTGCAGCGACGAGGAGCTGCGGAGCGTGATCGTCCACAACAAGAACGAGGAGATCGAGCACGCGATGATGAACCTCGAGTGGATCCGCCGTCATAGCGAGGTCTTCGACGCGAACGTGAAGACGTACATCAACTCGACGGGGCCCATTCTGGCCATCGAGAAGAAGCAGACCGAGAGCGAGGTCGCCGCGAGCGGAGGCGGTAACCCCTCGATGCCGTCGACGAGCCTGGGCATCGGCAGCCTGAAGGGAGCCAAGTGATGGATCTGCTCAAGCGCCAGCACGCACCGCTCACCGACGAAGCGTGGCAGCAGGTCGACGACGAAGCGCGTCGCGTCCTCAAGCTTCACCTCGCCGGGCGCAAGATCGTCGACTTCTCCGGGCCGCACGGCTGGAAGCTCGGGGCGGTCAACACGGGGCGCCTCACGCACGTCGACAAGACACCGGCCGGCGGCGTCTCGTACGCGGTCCGCGTGGTGCAGCCGCTCGTCGAGATCCGGACGCCCATCACGATGAAGATCGCGGAGCTCGACGCGGCCGCTCGCGGCGCGGACGACCTCGATCTGGATCCCGTGATCGCGGTCGCGGAGCGGGTGGCCCACGCCGAGGACACGGCCATCTTCCACGGCTTCGAGGAGGGGGACATCACGGGGGTCATCGAGGCGAGCCCCCACAAGCCCATCGAGGTAAAAGGCATCCTCGACTGGCCGAAGGCCGTCGTCGCGGGGCTCGAGGTGCTTCGCGCGGCGGGCGTCAACGGGCCTTACGCGCTCGCGCTCGGCCTTCAGGCGTACGACGAGCTCGATGCCGACAGCGAGGACGGCTACCCGCTGCGGCGACGCATCGCGGAGACTCTGCCCGAGGTGTCGCTGGTCTGGGCGCCTGCGCTGCAGGGAGGCGCGGTGCTCATGTCGTCGCGCGGCGGCGACTACGAGCTGACGGTGGGCCAGGATCTCTCGGTCGGCTACGCGGTGCACGACCGCACGGACGTGGAGCTGTATCTCACGGAGTCCTTCACGTTCCGCGTGCTGGAGGAGAAGGCGGCGGTGTTCCTCCAGCGCGGCCCCGTCAAGGGCAAGGCGACGTAGAAGCCCTGTAAGTGCCCGGAACCGAGGGCGCCGCAACCCGCGTGCCGTGTGGCGGGCGGGGGCGGGGGTGCCTACCGTTGCTTGCGTGAAGAAAATCCTTCTCGTCGCGTTTCTCGGCGGGATCGCGCTCGTCGTCACGTTGTGGGCGATGGGACGGGGCAAGAACGACGCGAGCACCACGGCGTCGCCCGGAGCGACCACCGTCGCAACGCCGGCCACCACGACCGCGGTCCCTGCGGCGCCCTCGCCGGCGGTTCTCGGCGACAAGGCGTCCTGCGCGCGGCTCGCGGACCTGTGCTCCACGTCGGATCAGAAGGTCGACACCGACGAGTGCGAGAAGAAGCTCGGCGACGCGCGCAAGATGTCCGGCGGGAGCAACGTGGATCGCTCGGAGGTGTGCCTCGCCGACGCGAAGACGTGCGCCGCAGCGTCGGGGTGCATCTCCGGCGGGATCGGGCTCGGCGCGACGGGGGAGTTCCTGAAGGGGCTCGGGTCGGCGCTGTCGCACTGAGCGGAAGAATCACCCCGCGTGGGTCATGAACACCATGATGAACTCGTCGTCGCTCGTCACGAGGAGCTCGTGGCAGATGATGTCCTTCACCTTGTCCGCCGCTTCGCCCATCTTCTTCTCGAGGCCCGCCATCTCGGGGACGCCGAGCTTGGCCACGTGTCCGAGCGACACGCCGTGCAGCTTGATGCCGTACGCCGGCTCGTCGTCGCGGTAGCCGAGCGACACGATCACTTGCTTCGTGTGCTCGAGGTACTCGATCCCGATGCTCTTCGACGCCGCGTTCGCGCTCTTCGCGAAGGCCTCCACGTCGGTCGCGAGCTTACCGAGACTGCCGCCGGCGCCGAGGGTGCCGGTGAACAGCTTGAACTTGGAGTGGACCTGTCCTTTGACGCTCATGGTCCCGGAGGCTCGCTCCGTTCGCGGGCACTGTCTACAGCCCAGGCCGATTTGACTGCGACCTGAGCAGAAACGTACCCTCGCCCCGTGGCCAAAGTCAGGTTGACCCTCGCAGCAAAGCTGTTCATCGCCGCCGTCATCGTCGGCGTCGCCGTTCTCATCTTCTACCTGAACCCCGGATTGCTGGGGAAGGTCGCGCCCAGCGGGCAGAAGGTCACCTCGAACATCCCGCCCATCGCCAGCCTTCCGGGCGATCCGACGGCGTCGACGTTCCCCACCGCGGCCGACGCGCCGGGCGGATGCACGACGCTGCCCGAGGTCCGCTTCTACGTGTGGGCCTGGAACGCGCAGATGGGCATGATGCTCGCGAACGGCGGCAAGCAGGCCGTCGCGGGCAGCGCGATGTGCAACAAGGGCGTGAACCTGAAGCTCATACGCGAGGACAACACCGACAACATGCAGGCGGCCCTCGTCGCGTTCGCCGAGGCGCTCAGCAAGGGCGACGCGAACCCGAAGGACGGCGCCACCTTCGTCGGCATCATGGGCGACGGCGGGGCCCAGTTTCTCAAGGGCCTGAACGACAAGCTCGTCAAGCTCGGTCCCGACTACATCGCGCAGGTCGTCGGCTCCGACGGCTACAGCCGCGGCGAGGACAAGCTCATGGGGCCGGCCGCGTGGAAGGCGAACCCCCAGGCGGCGCGCGGCGGCCTCGTCTCCGGCGTGCTCCGCGACGGCGACTGGAACATCGCCCTCAAGTGGCTCGGCGACAACAAGATCCCCAACAACCCCGACGAGACGACCTACGATCCGGACGCGCTCAACTGGGTCAACGCGAGCGACTACATCGAGGCCGCGCAGAAGTACGTGAGCGGCTTCTGCACGGACATGAAGAACGTCAAGACGGGCGCCAAGGAGAAGCACTGCGTCGACGGCATCGTGACGTGGACGCCCGGCGACGTGACGGCCGCCGAGCAGAAGGGCGGCATCGTCTCCATCGTGTCGACCAAGGAGTACCGGTCGCAGATGCCGCACGTGGTCATCGGCATCAAGAAGTGGATGCAGGCCAACCGGAAGATCGTCGACGGCATGCTCGCCGCCACGTTCGACGCGGGCGACAAGATCAAGACGAGCGACGAAGCCCTCCGCCAGGCGGCCGCCGTGAGCGCCCTCGTCTACAAGGAGAAGGACGCGGCGTACTGGTACAAGTACTTCAAGCCGCAGGTCCAGAAGGACAAGAAGGGCATCGACGTCGACCTCGGCGGCTCCGCGGTGAACAACCTCGCGGACAACCAGCAGCTCTTCGGTCTGGCCAGCGGGTCGACCGACGCGTTCGCGGCGACGTACACGGTGTTCGGCAACATCGTGAAGTCGCAGTACCCGAGCCTCGTGCCGACGTTCTACCCGGTCGAGCAGATCGAGGACACGTCGTACGTGAAGGACGTCGCGGCCCAGGGCCCTTCGACGACGGCGGCCGATCTGCCGAAGTTCACGGCGACGCAGAAGGTGACCAACGTCGTCAGCCGGCGGACGTGGGACATCCGGTTCGCCACGGGCAAGGCGGACTTCACGGCGGAGGCGGCTGCGGCGCTGAAGCAGCTGCTGAGCGATCTGGTGGTGGCCAGCGGCACGCTCGTGGAGATCCACGGGCACACCGACAACCAGGGCTCGGCGGACGCGAACATGAAGCTCTCCGAGGATCGGGCGTTCGCGGTCAAGGCGTGGCTCGAGAAGCAGGCGCCGTCGAGCTTCCCCGAAGGCCGCGTGAAGGTGGTGGCCCACGGTCAGACCGAGCCGGTGGCGCCGAATACGACGGAGGACGGGCGCACGAAGAACCGCCGCGTCGTCGTCGTGCTCGGGACGAGCGACTAGTGCTCCACCCCCCTGCTGCTCGATGACCCGCCTCGGAGCGGCGTTCCTGCCGAACCGCGTCGTCGATCGCACGACGACGAGCCTCATCCTCGTCTTCTGGGTGGGCGCGGCGCTCCTCGTCTGGGTCACGTCGCCCTTCAAGACGCTGCCGACGCCGGGCGAGATCTGGCGCGCCTTCGGCGAGCTCTGGTGGCAGGGCGGCCTCGGGCCCGAGACGTTCACGACGATGCGCCTCATCGGGCACGCGACGCTGCTCACCGTCGTCATCTCGCTGGCCCTCTCGTACGCCACGGTCATCGCGTTCCTCCGTCCCGTCGTGCAGGCCGTGTCCAAGCTGCGCTTTCTGGGGATCACGGGGCTCGTGTTCCCCTTCACGCTGCTGACGGGCGGCGGCTACGCGCTCAAGGTGGCGCTGCTGACCTTCGGGATGACGACGTTCTTCGTCACGTCGATGGCGCAGGTGGTGGTCGAGATCCCGCAGTCGGAGTTCGACTACATGCGCGTCCTCGGCGCGAGCGAGCTGCGCATCCTCTGGGAGGTCGTCGTCCGAGGCACCCTCGATCGGGCGCTCGACGTGCTGCGCCAGAACGTCGCGATGGGCTGGGCGATGATCACCATGGTGGAGGGGATCTCGCGCGCCGAAGGCGGCATCGGCGCGATGATCCTCAACGAGAACAAGCATTTCTTGCTCGCCGAGGTGTACGCGATCCTCTTCGTCATCCTCATCCTCGGGCTGGCGATGGACTATGCGATGGGTACGCTCACCAACGTGCTCTGCCCGTACGTCGAGCTCCGCCGGGTCAAGCGATGAGCAAGGACGAGGTGCTGCTCGACGTGAAGGGCGTGCGCCTCCAGCTCGGCGACTCGCTCATCCTCGAGGACCTGAGCTTCCAGGTCGTCGATCGGGTGCGGGAGGGGACCATCACCGGCCAGGTCGTGGGTCTCCTCGGGCCGTCCGGCGTCGGCAAGACGCGTCTCCTCCGCATCATCGCGGGGCTCGATCAGCCCGACAAGGGCACCGTCCGCGGCCAGAACGACGCCGAGCTCGAGCCGGGCTCGGTGGGGTTCGTCTTTCAAGATTACCCGCTGCTGCATCACCGGACCGTGCGCAGCAACCTCGAGCTCGCGGGACGCATCGGGGGCATGACGGAAGCAAAGGCGCACAAGCGCGCGAACGAGCTGCTGGAGACCTTCAAGCTGACCGACCGCGGGAGCTTCTATCCCGCGCAGCTGTCGGGCGGCCAGCGCCAGCGCGTCGCCATCGCCCAGCAGATCATGCAGCCTTGCCGCCTGCTCCTGATGGACGAGCCGTTCAGCGGACTCGATCCGGAGGCGCTCGACCACGTGATGCGCCTCATCGTCGAGGTGGCCAACATGGACGAGCTCAACACCATCGTCCTCGTGACGCACGACATCCGCGCGGCGATGGTCGTGAGCGACACGCTGCACATGCTCGGTCGCGAGCGGAAGGCGGACAAGCCGATCCCGGGCGCCCACGTCGTGTGGTCCTACGACATGGTGGAGCGTGGGCTCGCCTGGCAGGAAGACGTCGTCCTCCTGCCGGCCTTCGCGGAGCTCGAGAAGGAGATCAAGTCGCGGTTCAAGGGGCTGTAGGTCAGCCCCGCATCTGCTTCTGCGGCTCCTCGGCGTCCTCGAACGCGTCCCCTTCCACCTCTTCCGAGGTCTCGCGGATCGCCTGGACGCCGATCCTCAGGTCGTCGAGGCGCGTGGCGAGCTCGGTCGGGTCGGCCATGGTGACGATCTCGTCGCCGAGCAGGCGGAAGCTGTTCTCCATGAGGTCCATGTGGCCCCGCGCCGTCTGCAGGTTCTTCTGCATGGCGTCCATGCGGTTCCGGCGCTGGCCGAGCACCTCGAGGTTCTTCGCGGCGACCTCGCCGCGCTTGTCCCCCTTGGGGAAGTGCTTCACCTGGTCCTGGTAGAACTGCCAGCGCCGCTGCAGGTCCACGACGTCGAACCCGCGCAGCTGCGTCTCGCACCGGCCGCACACGATCGCGAGATCGAGGAAGTCCTCCAGCAGCCCGTCGAGCTTCGCGAGCTCGTCCTTCATGAGATCGACGGCGAGCGAGGGGTTGTCGGCGGCGAGCTGGTAGATGCGGGCGCGCTGATCGCGCAGCGCCGTCGCCCGCGCCTGGTCCTCGGGCGTCAGCCGCGTGAACTTCTGGTTCTGCCGGTCCTCGATGTCGCCGCGCTTCGAGCGCTCCCAGCGTTTCTCCCACAACGTTCGCTGGAGGATCTTCGAGTCCGGCGCGAAGAGCATCCACAGGCCCTCGGTCGCCGCCGCGCAGACGGCGATCCACCAGTGCCCCGTCGCCGCGGCCGTCGCCCCGGCGCCGACCAGCAACGACAGGTTGTACGGGTTGAGGAAAGCGTATCGCCCGTACGGCGGCTCGTCGTCCGCCCGTGCGCGCTTTCGGTCGTCGGCCACGGCGCAAATCATAGCGGATCGGGGCGCGGATGGAGCGACCATGGCGGGGATGAGCGACAAGAAGGGTCTGGGATCGACCGTGCTGGGGTGGTTCGTCGTCCGCGAAGGCGAGGACGAAGAAGAAGAGGAGAGCCCCGAGAAGCTCATCGCCAAGTACGGCAAGAAGCTCCCTCCGGCTCCTGCGCCGCAGGCCCACGACGAGCCCGTCCCCCCGTCGCTGCGCCTGCAGGGCGACATCCCGCAGATCGCCGCGGGCACCGCGCCGGACCTTCGCGTCTTCAACCAGGTCTACAAGGCTGCGCAGATCACCGACGACGCGCAGCAGCGGGTCGAGAAGGCGCTCGGCCTCCTTCAGTCGCTGCCCACCGAGACTCCGAAAGAGGTCCGCAAGCAGATCGTCGAGGCGTCGCTCAAGGCCTTCGGCATTCCCCTCGATCAGATCATCGAGACCGCGGCCGAGGAGATCCAGGCCCTCGAGGCGTACATCCAGCACGGCGAGCGGAACACGGGCGCCATCCTCACCGACGCGACCCAGCAGGTGGCCCGGCTCGAGGCGCAGATCGCCGAGGTGAAGAAGCTGATGGACCTGCAGGTGCGTACGCAGCGCGGCCTCGTGAAGGCCTCGAACGATCAGAAGCTGCGCATCCAGACGGTGCTGGAGTTCTTCGGACAGGAAGCCGTCGCTCGCGTCGTGCGCGAGTCGCCCAAGCTCGTGGAGCCGAAGGGCAAGTAGAGCCCTGGCTCCTCAGCCCTTCTTGATGCCGCTCGCGCCCGGGTAGGCGTTCACGACGTCGCGGGCCGGCCGCTCCACGCTCTCCAGCGCGCTCGTCACCAGGTCCCGCCCTTCGCTCGCGAAGTAGAGCGACTCGCCCGCGCGCGGCTCGCCGGCGTTCGGCGCGATGCCGCCGTCGCGCGAGAACTTGATCCCGCCGTGGACTCGCCGGCGCAGCGCCAGGTGTCCGTGGAGAAAGTCCCCCGTTCGCCGGTCGCGGACGGCCACGCAGAAGCCGTCACGGAAGTGGTACTCGGTGTTGCGCGTCACGTAGACCCGGTGCCGGCGGCGCTCGGGGCCTCCGTAGTCGGCCGATTGCGGGTCCAGGGCGCGGGCGGCGTTCGACTCGTCCTTCATCGTGCGACGACGATGAAGCTCCCCGCGCCCCATGGCCAAGTTTCGGGCGGCCTCACGGGCCTCGTTTCAGGGGCGTGGGTCAGGGGCGCGGGCGGGCGTTTTCCTGCGCGACGCGCGCCTGGAACTGCTCGAGCGTCTCGTCGGTCCGCCGCCACGAGAAGCCTCCCGAGCTGACCGGAGCGACGAAGTCGGTGGGGACGCTGGCCGGGCCCGTCTCTTCGCGAGCCTGACGCGCGGCCAGCACGAGCACGGAGGCCACCCCCGCGATGACCACCCCCAGCGCGACGATTCCGAGCACCAGCACCATGCGCGCGCCCTTCCGCGGGGAAGACTTTGCCGGACCGGCCGAGGTGTCAAGGGAGCACGGTGCTATCTTCGCGGCGCCTTGACCCAGCGGCGGCAGTATTTCCTCTTCTTCGGCCTCGTTCTCGCGGTCATCGCCGCTGCCTTCGCCTTCGGCCGCTCGCGGGGACCGGCGACCCTCCTCGACTCGGTCCCGCGCGACGCCTGGCTCGTCGCCACGGTCGACGTCGCTGCCCTCCGCGGGTCGCCGCTCGCGAAGCCCCTCCTCGGCGAGGGCGACAAGACCCCCATCCCCGGCCTCGGCCCCCTCGTGGCGCAATGCGGCTTCGACCCGCTCGCCCGGCTCCGCGACGTCGTCGTCATGTCGCCCGAGAACGGCGAGCGTGGGGAGTTCGGGGTCGCCTTCAGCGGCGACTTCACGAAGGACGAGCTCGCGAAGTGTGCCGAGAACGTCATCCGCGCCCGCGGCGGCTCTCCCGCCGCCTCCACGCGCGGAGGCTTCACCTTGGTGGCCGACACGGCCGACGCCTCGCATGCGCGCCTCGCGTACCGCGAAGGTGGGCCTTTCCTCGTCGGAAGCGGCGCGTGGCTCGACGCGATGATCGACGCGACCGAGAAGAAGACGGAGCGGCTGCGCCCCGAGCACCTCGAGCTCCGCGCGGCGCTTGCGAGCAAGAGCGGAACGCCGCCGGCCATCGTCGTCACGGCCCTCCTGCCGGCCTCGGTGCGCGACAAGCTCAAGGCCGACCTGGGCCCGGAGCTCGGTGGGGCGGGCGACAAGGCCTACGCGGGCGTCCTCGCGGTGAGCGCCGCGGGCGTCGCTCTTCGTACGGGGGGGCCCCCTGGATCGGATCCGGCGGCGTCGACCACCGAGCTCTTCGCCGAGCTCCGCTGCGAGACCAACTCGGCGTGCGAAGAGGTGAAGAACCTCATCGACCGGAAACGCCTCGCCTTCGCGCGCGACCTCATGGTCCGGGTCATCGGCCTGGGACCGCTGCTCGACTCCCTCACCGTCGACGGCCACGGCCCCTCCCTCACGCTGGCGGCCCACGCCTCGACCGGCGAGCTGGCCCGCGGCATCCAGCGCGTCATCGACTTCAAGTCTCACCCCACGTCCCTCCTGCCCGGCCTCTCCGGGGCCCCGCCGGCAGCGCCCGTCCCGAGCGGGAGCGGCCCCGGACGGTAAGGCCGCGATGACGCGCCCCTGAGCCTCCGCGACCCCAATCGACAGAGGCGCATCGGAGTACTATGAGTGTGGTTTCCCAGAGGAGCATGAGACATGGCAGGCGCGAACGTCCTCGAGATCAATGACGGCAACTTCGAGTCCGAGGTTCTCGGCTCGGGCGAGACCCCTTTCCTCCTCGATTTCAGCGCGGTCTGGTGCGGCCCCTGCAAGGTGCTCGCGCCGATCGTCGAGAAGCTCGCGGATGAGCTCAAGGGCAAGATCAAGGTCGGCAAGCTCGACATCGACGATTCGCCCGGCGTCGCCACCAAGTTCGGCATCCGCGGCGTCCCCACGGTGCTCGTCTTCAAGGGCGGCAAAGAGGCCGGCCGACACGTGGGCGTGACGAACAAGGAAACGCTCGTCAAGCTGCTCGGAGTCTGAGCCTGGGGGCACGGGTCCGCCGCTTGCGCGCCGCGTTGAGCTAGCATGGCCCTGGCCATGCACCCCGGGGACCCGCGCCTGCTCGCCCTGCGCGACTCGTTGCCCGGCCAGGTCCTGCTGGGCACGCGGGGCGCGCGCTTCCACCTGCGCGAGCGCATCGGCGAGGGCGGCCAGGGGTGGGTCTTCACGGCCGCGTGGGACGAGCCGGAGGGCTACCTCGTCATCGTGAAGGTGCTGCGTCCCGACGCGCTGACGCCGGAGTCGCTGGCGCGCTTCGAGCGCGAGGCGCAGGTGCTGCGCATGCTCGGGCAGGCGGCGCGCCCGAACCCGCACATCGTCCGGTTCTTCGATCACGCGACGGCCCTCCTTCCGTCGCCGGCCGGGGGCACGAGCGAGCTGCACTTCACGGCGCTCGAGTACGTGCGCGGGCCCACGCTGGAGCACGTGCTCTCGCATACGCGTCAGGTGGGGCTCGCGCTCGACCGGACCCGCCGCATCGCGCGGCAGGTGGCGCTGGCGCTGGAGGACGTGCACGCCCACAAGATCGTCCACCGCGACCTCAAGCCGTCCAACGTGCTCCTCGCCAGCGAGACGGGCGGCGAGATCGCGAAGGTCACCGACTTCGGCCTCGTGAAGCTCGTCGACATGGGCCTCGGCAAGACGACGGCGCTCGCCGGCGCCAGCCTGGGATACGCCCCTCCCGAGCAGTTCGAGCAGGGAAACCGCCGCGTCAACCCGCGCACCGACGTCTTCTCCTACGCGGCGATTCTCTACGAGATGCTCACCGGCGCGAAGGCCTTC
The DNA here is from genome assembly GCA_036501935.1 of Polyangiaceae bacterium. Lineage (GTDB taxonomy): Bacteria > Myxococcota_A > Polyangia > Polyangiales > Polyangiaceae > Palsa-1150. The sequence continues at coordinate 28,094 of DASXZL010000010.1, forward strand.
CCCTACGGCGATCAGGAGAACCCGCTGGTCATCGTCACGCGGCTCCTCAACGGACCGCGTCCGAGCCTGGCACATTCGCGCGGCGCGCTGCCGCAGGAGCTCTCGACGCGGCCCGAGCTGGTCGAGCGTCTCGACGCGGTGCTCGTGCGCGCGACCGCTGCGGAGCCCAACGAGCGGCAGGCGTCGATCACAGAGCTCTGGGCGGCGGTCGAGCCCATCCTGAGGGCGGCGTCCGAGAGGCGGTCGTTCTCGCCGCTGGGGCTCCGCGTGGCGCCCTCGGCCGAGGTGCCGGCAGTGTCCTCGTCCAAGCCTTCGGCGGGCGAGCCCCGCTCGGTCGAGACGCTCGAGGTGACGTCGCGGCGCACTCCCTCGCAGGACGCCGACGCCCAGCTGGCGAGCCCCGCCGCGTGGAAGTGGCGCATCTGCGTGGCCCCCGTACGTGCCGGCACCGTGCGCGCGGGCGCGTTCGACGCCGCCGGCGACACGGCCGTCGCGATCGGGCCGACGGGCCTCGTGCGCTGGGAGGGGTCGAGCTGGACGCGACTTCCGGTGGGGCCGGACCTGGATGCGAAGAGCGTGCGCGGTCTCACGTGGCTGAAGCCCGGCGAGCTGGTGGTCTTCGGGGCGCACGGCATGGCGGCGCACCTCGTGCCCGGCGGCGGCATGGAAGCGTGGGAGACGCCGGACAAGGAGGTGACGTTCCTCGGCGCGCACGTCGATCCCCAGGGAGCGACGGTGACGATGGTCGGCGAGCGTCCCGCGCGCAAGGCGGTGCGCGGCGGGGGGCAGGCGAGCACGATGGGCACCATCGCGCAGTTCGCGCGCGGAAAGCTGACGCTGCTGACGGACGCCACGAGCTCGGCGCGCCTTCGCGGCGTGACGCGACTTCGCGCCGGCGTGGTCGTCGCGTGCGGGGACTGGGGCGGCATCGTGCGCCTCGAGATGGGCGTGCCCGAGCACGTGGGCTCCGTCTGCGGAGGGCACCTCCACGCCATCGCGTCGCTCGGGGACGCGGGCGCGGTCACGGTCGGCGCCGGAGGGCACGCGCTGTCGCTCTCGCCGAAGCTCCAGGCCCAGCTCGAAGCCGTGCAGACGACGCGCGATCTGCTGGCCCTCGCCGTCGATCCGACCGGCGTCGCGTGGTCGGGGTCGGCCCAGGCGCGCTTGCTCCGCCGCACGTCGGGGAGCTGGGTCCGGATGAGCGGCGAGCTCGGTCTGCAGTCCTCGGTCGTGGCCCTCTGGGCGGCGCCCCGCACGGTGCGTGCGATCTGCGATGACGGAGCGGTCATCGAAGGAAACGTCGCCTGACGTCGGACCCGAAGCCGGGGGACCGTCGCGCTCGCAGGTCGCGCATGATGCGCGTCCTCTCCATCGCCACGCTGGCGATGCACGTCCCCGTCGCCCTCGCGGTGGCCGAGGGGGCCCGCCGGCTGGGGCTCGGCTCACCCTACCTCGACGGCCTCGTGGGTCTCGCGTGGGCGGCCGCGGGCGTCGGGCTCTTTCCCGGTCGCGCGCGCACGATGATGCCCGACCGGCGGCGGAGCCCCGCGATGGTCGCCCTCGTCGACATCCCGTATTTCGTCCACTGGTGCGCCGCCGTGTGGACGTTCATTCCCGCGGTCGTCGAGACGCTCGTCTTGCCCCTGGTCGACCTCGTGCGCGGGCTTCCCGTCCATCTGCCGATGGGCGCGTACCTGTGGACCTACGTCTCGGGGCTCGTCGTCGCCGCATACGGGGTCCTCGTGCGCCGGCGATGGTTCCGCGTCGTCGAGCGCGAGGTCCGCATGCCGGGCCTCGACCCGAAGCTCGACGGGCTCCGGGTGGCGCAGCTGTCCGATCTCCACGTGGGCGCCTTCACGCCGAAGTCCTGGGCCCTAGCCTGGGCGCGCGCCGCCAATCGCCGCGCGCCGGACCTCGCCGTCGTCACCGGCGACATGGTCACGAGCGGCACCGACTTCCACGAGGACATCGCCGAGGCCGTCGGCTCGCTCCGCGCGAAGCTCGGCGTCTTCGTCTCGATGGGCAACCACGATTACTTCGGCGAGGGCGAGCCGCTCGTGTCCTTGCTGAGGGCGCGCGGCGTGCACGTCCTCCGCAACGAGGGGCAGGTCGTCGAGCGGGGAGGGGGCCGGCTGTGGCTCGCGGCCATCGACGACACGTGGACGCGTCGCGACGACCTCGAGCTGGCGATGCGCGGGCGGCCCGAAGGGGTGACCGCGGTCCTGCTCGCGCACGATCCCGAGCGCTTCGACCAGGCGGAGGAGGCCGGCGCCGACCTCGTGCTCAGCGGCCACACGCACGCGGGTCAGATCGCGATCCCGTTCCTGCCGAGGAGGCTGAGCCTCGCGCGCTTCGCGCACCGCTACGTCGTCGGGTTCTACCGGCTCGGCCGGTCGACGCTGTTCGTGCATCCGGGGCTCGGCACGACGGGCCCACCGATCCGCATCGGCGCGGCGCCCGAGGTGACCATCCTCGTCCTGCGGCCAGGCTAGGAGGCCGACGAGCGTCACTCCTGTTCCGCGTCCACCCACTCCATGCGCGCCAGCGCTTCGTCGGTCCGATAGACGAGCAGCGGCGCGACGGCCCGTGCGATGGCACGCACCGCCGGCGGCAGGGACTCCAGCGTCTGCATCGCGGCGAGGGCCGAGTGGTCGCTCTCGGCGCTGCCGCTGGCGAGCTTCAGCGCGAGATCCAGCAGCGACGTGCTCTGCGGCGGATATTCGACGATGGGGGCATCCGCCGGAAGGTACGCGGAGCTCCGGGCATCCTCGAGCGCCTCGCGGAGGCCCCCGAGGTGGTCGACGAGGTGGCGCTCGAGGGCCTGCTGCCCCGTCCACACACGCCCGCGGCCCACCGCGTCGATGGCCTCTTTGCTCATGCCCCGGCCCTGCGACACGCGGTCGAGGAACGTGTCGTAGAACTGATCGACCTTGTGCTCGAGCTCGCGTGTTTCGTCGGGCGTGAACCCGCGGAAGAACGACTCGGCGTCCGCGCGAGGGGCCGTCTTGTACGTGTCGATGGTTACGCCGAGCTTTCCGAGCAACCCGCTCACGTCGGCCTTGCCGTAGAAGACGCCGATGGAGCCCGTCACCGTGAGGGGCAGCGCATAGATGTCCTTGCTGGCGCTCGCGACGTAGTAGCCGCCGCTCGCCGCCACCGATCCCATCGACACGATGAGCGGCTTGGCCTTCGCCAGGAGCGACAGCTCGCGCCACATCACGTCGCTGGCCAGCGACGAGCCGCCGGGGCTCTCGATGCGCAGCACCACGGCGCGCACCGTCCCGTCCTCGCGGAGCTGCTTGATCGAGTCGGCCATCGAGTACGACCCGACGAGCTTCATGTCGACGAGCGGAATGTGCTGCGAGCGCCCGTCGACGATGTCCCCGTCGAGGTAGAGGATCGCGATCTTGCCGCGCGAGCCGAACGTGGAGGGCGCCAACGTCTCGTCGCTGTACTTCTGGTACGCGATGTCGCGGTGCGTGAGCTCCTTGGTCGCCTGCTCGAGCTGATCGTCGAAGGCGAACCCGTCGACGAAGCCGGCGGCCTTCGCTTCTTCGGCGACGAACGGGCCGTGCCGCGTCTCCTCGCGGATGCGCTCCTCGCTGAGGTGCCGGTAGATGGAGAGATTGCGGACGAAGACCGACTCGGTGAGGTGCAGCATCTCCTCGTGGTCGGCCGCGGCGACGGGGCCCGCGTGCTCGTTGGTGAACTGCTCGGGGGCGGTCTTGTGCGGTCCGATGCGGATGAACTCGGCCTTCACGCCGATCTTGTCGAGGAGGCCCTTGAGATAGATGTACTGCGCCTTGAGGCCGGCGTAGCGCACGCCGCCGGCGGGCGAGACGACGGTGCGGTCGGCGTTCGCGCACACGTAAAGGGCACGCGCTCCGCCGTCCTCCAGCGAGCAGAGCACCTTCTTGTGGTGCGCGCGGAGCACGCGCAAGGCGTCGGCGAGCTCCTCGGCGTGGGCGAACGAGCTGGCCGGCTCCGCGCGGAGGACGAGCGTCACGGCGGCGACGTCGTTGCTCTCGGCGAGCTTCCACAGCTTGCGGAGGAGCGCGACGTGGCTCCGCGTGCCGGGCGTCTCCTCGATGCGCAGCCACACCGCGCGCGCCGGCGTCGGGATCCCGGGCTGCGAGTACCCCGCGATGGCGACGCTTCCGTAGCCGGCCGCCGTCCCCGAGCTGCCGAGCCCGTCGCCGAAGAGCGCGCCGCCGCCCGCGCTGAGCCCTCCCCAGTGCACCTCGAGGCCCGCAGTCCCCAGCGTGCCGCGCGCGCCGATCTCGCCGCTGGCGAAGACGCGCCCGAGCGAAGGAATGTCGACCCCCACGGTGCCGCGCGGGATCCACTGGTCGACGCCCTGCCAGTACTGGACCTCGAGCCCGATGTCGACGTTGCGCCGCCCCGTGGGACGGAACGCCATCGCCAGGCTGTACCGGCCGTCGAGGACGGGCAGGCAGCCGGACGTGTCGTTGGGGGACGCGCAAGGGCCGCCCCCCGCTGTGGCGGCCACGAGCGCCGAGCTCGGCCGATTGAAGTCACGCGCGACGGCGGCGAAGCCGAAGTGCGTGTTGGGGCGCCAGTCGAGGGCCGCGGTGATGCCGTTCAGGTTGTCGACGTACGCGTTCTGCGAATACGAGTGGTCGAACGAGACGCCGAAGGAGGCGTTCTCGCCGAGCTTGGCGGCCAGCGCCCACGTGAGCCAGGCGTAGTCGCTGCCGACGTAGGGGAAGCCGGCGTTGCCGGCGGGCTGGACGAGGTCGACGCGCAGCCCCGTCGCGAGGCCGAAGAAGAGCGGCGTCGCCGCCTCCCACGAGTGACCGCAGCCGACCTTCGCCACGTCGGACGGGCAGTACACGAACGTCCACCGGGCCTCGGGTGCGGGCAGGAAGGCCAGGTTGGCGGGGTTGACGACGATGGCCTGCGACGTGTCGTCCGAGGCCACGCTCCGGCCCGGCGTCGCCACGTGCTCGGCGCTCGTCGGCAGCGGGTCGGCCTGCACCGAGCCCGCGACCAGCATGCACAGCCCCACCGCGCCCAGCGTCGTCGACACCCGCATCGTCGCCCTCGCCTCGTCCCCCTAGATCAGAGTCGCCATGTCCCGCAGCGTCGCGGCCTCGGCCTCGAACGCCTTCTTCACCTCGCCGAGCATCAAGCGCTCGGCCACTTGACGCACCACCCGCACACGCAGCTCGAGATCGCCGTGCACGACGCGCCGCGACCGCCCGTCACCGAGCGGCTCGATGGCGTACGTCCCGGTCGCCGAGAAGTACTTGCGCCACTCGGGCTTCACGTTGGGGACGATGGTCCACCGCCCCCGGTGCTTGCTCATCTCGTAGACGCTCTGCTCGTCCCACGCCGTCATGTCCGGGGTGACGTAGCCGCGCGCGAACTTGGGCAGGCGGACGTTCGCCTGGTAGTGCCAGACGCGCTCGAGGGTGCCGTTCTTCAGCGAGCGGCTGCGCTCGGTGACCTTCTCGATGCCCACCCCGAGCTTGTGCACCGTCGCGCCGAACTTGTCGACCAGGTTGGGCGAGATGACCGCCAGCTCCAGGGCGTCGAGCGGGATGTCGAACTCGTGGGCGATCGCGAAGTGCACGGGGCGAGGCGAGGATACACGTGCGCGAGACGAGAGGGGCGAACAGGGAGGTCTTCTCCCCGCGTCAGCCTGCCTCGACGATCTCGCGGGTCTGGACGGAGACGTGGCCCTTGGCCCAGACGACGATCGGGATGGCGATGATCTCGCGCCCGTCGGAGAGCTTGCCGGGCGAGCCCCTCCGGGCGAGCTTGCGGGCGAGGAACGGCTTGTCCGCGAGGAGCTTGGCGGCCTGCTCGCGCGTGACCACCGAGCACGCGTTGCCCTCCGGGCCGAGCGCCAGCAATACGCCGACGCACTCGCCCAGCGGGGTGCGGATGCCGTTCGTCCGCAGGCGATCGAGCAGGTCGTCCGCGTTCTCGTCGACGAGGTCGCGGTGCGCCTCGAAGGCCGCCTGCAGGGCCTTGCCGTCGGCCGGCTCCTCCCCCACGGACGCGAACGCTTCGCCCCGGGCAAAGAGCAGGTGCGCCGGCAGGTTGGCCGCCTCGGCTTGCTTGCGCGTCACCGGCAGCGCCGGATCGACGTCGATCGAGACCAGGCCGATGACCTGCATCGCCTCGACGATGACATCGAGCCGGTCGGGCAGCGGCGTGTCGCGGAGACCGCGGTCGATCGACGGCCAGGGCTGCGCGATCTCGATGGCCTGCTCGCGCGGCGCGATCTCGACGAGGTCCTCCTCGTCGCCCGGCCCCGGCGACGTCAGGACGGCGGCGACCCACGACTCGATGGGCGGGAGCTTGTCCTGAAGGATCTTCGCGACCAGGCCCGTGATGCGCGCCTCGTACTTCGCGATGAGCTTCTCCTGCACCTTGCACGCCTGGACGAGCGACTCGCGGCTGAGGCCCGGCGCATGCGAGATGACGCGGGGGATGGTCCTCGGCCGCATCGCCGCTTCGTCGGCGGGCGCGTTCGGGCGCAGGGGGACGACCTTCCGCTTCACCGTCAGAGCATACCGCGGGCGGCGGCCACAGCGCGGATGTCGTCCCGCCGTTTCGCCAGCTCGTCGTGGTCCTTCACCGGGAGGAACCGTGCCGCCACCCCGTCGCGGGGCACCCGGGCGAAGGCCGCCGGCATCGCCGTCGTGAGCTCCTGGAGGAGGCGCTCGAACTGCACCGCCGTCCGGTCGCCCACCTTTTTCTCGACCTCGAACCAGCTCCAACGCACCTTGCTGCGGAGCATCGCCTCGGCGCGGACGAGGAACGTGTTCGTGTTGAAGACGCGCACGGCCGCCGCGTCGAAGCCCTTCGGCAGCCGGAACTCCTCGAGCACCTGAAGGCGTCGCGTCCCGTGGCCCTCGCCGTCCTCGGCGTCGGCCCATACCGGGATGCCCCCCTTGTCGCCCGGGACCTTCGGGGCCGCCTCGACCATCACGTCGGCGCCGGTCTCGACGAAGTGGCCGAGGAGCGCCGCGTCGATGGTCGCCCCCAGGTTGTCGAGGTTGGCGATCCACACGTGCTTGCCGCCCGAGGCCACGAACTTCGCGAGGAGCCCGGAGCGGCGGACCGCGTCGGGGAGATCGCCGTGGCCCGGCGCGTACGTGCTCGGGTGCCCGGCGTCGTCGAAAAAGAGCCCACCTTCGCGCGTCAGCCTCAGGCCCAGGTCCTGCGTGAAGACGGCCACGTGCTCGGGCGCCCGGGCCGCGGTCAGGGCCTCGCGGATGGGCGCCTCGGTGGCGTCGCTCGTCATGAGCCACAGGGGGACGGGGCGGCCCGCGCGCCCGGACCACGTCGCGTTCTCGCGCAGCCGCAGGTCGAGGAACGTGTGTCCGTCGAACGCCTCGACGAGCGCCTTGACCACGCCCCCCATGCGCGTCGCCATGCCTCCGGCCATCACGCACAGCGCGAGCTCTCCCCGACGAATGGCCTCGAGCCCCACGCGGGCGAGGCGCTCGTGCTCCGCGGTGCCGGCCACGGGCGCGTCTCGCACGTCCCCTTCACGCGGAAGCTCGACGACGCCCCGCACGCGATTCCGTTCGTCCCGCTCCGCCGTCGAGTCTCCGCGAGCGCGCGCCCAGAGCGGCGCGGCGAGCGAGACGAGCCGCTCGGCGTCGAACCCCGCGGCATCGAGCCGCGCGCGAAGGTCAGCAGGAATACGGGCGAGATCGGCTCGGAGCTGGGTTTCGTTCATGGTCGTCGTCGGGAGAAGGCGTCGTCGGCTGGAAGGGGTGGGGTCGCGTCGTGCGTAGAGGATGGTAAGCTCGACCCCAAGGCGGGCGCGAGCAAGAGCGAGCGAGAGCGAAACGGATGAGGGGGCAAGGGTTCATGATGAGGGGGCTCGGCGCGATCCTCGTGGTCGCCGCGATGGTGGCCACGAGCGGCTGCGTCGTGGAGACCGTCGCCGTCCCGCCGCCCGGCGTCGCGGTGGGAGGCCCGCCGCCCCCGCCGATGCGCGAGACGCGCCCGCCGACACCCGGAGGACGCGTCGTCTGGGTCGCCGGCTACTGGCACTGGACGGGGATGCAGTACACGTGGATCCCCGGCCACTGGGAAGAAGAGCACCCGGGTGCCGTCTGGCGTGCCCCTCGATATTCGATCCGCGAGGGCACGTACTTCTACGAGCCGGGCGGCTGGTGGGTGCCCCCGCCGCCCCGCTAGCATTCCTTCGTGCGTCGCGCGCTGCTCTGGCTGCCGCTCCTCGTGCTGGCCGCGAGCCAGCCCGCGTCGGCGAGCCTCACCGGAGCCATCCTTCACGAGCCGATCCCTCCGGACGCCCGTGAGGACCTCGAGATGCACGTCGCGCTCGACGGCGACCTGCCTGCCGCCATCCAGACCCCCAGCGGCGTCGTCTCGGCGCCCGATCCCCGCGCGCCCACCTCGAGCACCGATCCGGCCTACGGCTCGGCGTCCGCCGCCAGCTCGACGTTTCAACCCGATCGCGACACCAAGCGCCCCGAGATCACGAGCTACGACGAGCCGTTCACGCCGTCGACCGCGCCCTTCAAGCGGCTCGAGGCCTACGACGCCGTGCGCGAGGACTACCAGCTCTTCGTCCGCGATTCCCGGCTCACGCCGGTCGTCATCGGCGCCCCGCCGGGGGTCGACGACGAAGCGTTCTACGCCGACATCGTCGTCGACGTGGGGCCCGACCGGATGGTGCGCATCCCGAGCGTGGGTCCCGGCGCTCGCATCGTTCGCGCGCGCCTCGGCATCGGCGCGGAGGACCTCGCCTTCCGCATCCAGCACGACGGCGCCGAGAACTGGTACCTCCTGGCGACCGGGGCGCGCAGCGGCGTGCGGGCGAGGCTCGTGATGGAGCTGGCGATCTCGCGGGCGGCGTTCGGCGGCCAGATGGCCAACCCGAGCTGGGGCGAGCTCCCGATGGTCTCGCCTCTGCCCGACAACGTGGCCCGCGAGGCCGCCGAGGTCCGCGCCGCCATCGGCGTCAGCCGCGCGCAGCGACCGCGCGAGGCCGTCGCCCGCCTCGTGCAGTACTTCCGCGGCTTCGCCGACTCGGACGAGCCGCCGCGCGGCCGGGCCAGCGTGTACCTCGATCTCGCGCTGTCCAAGAAGGGCGTCTGCCGGCACCGCGCGTTCGCGTTCCTCGTGACCGCGCAGAGCCTGGGCATCCCGACGCGCCTCATCCAGAACGAGGCCCACGCCTGGGTCGAGGTCCACGACGGGGTGCTCTGGAGGCGCATCGATCTCGGGGGCGCGGGCCACATGTCCAACCCGGCCTCGAACGCGCTGCCCGAGCGGGCCGTGTACAAGCCGCCCCCCGACGTCTTCTCGTGGCCCCAGAACGCCGAGCGGGGCGACGACATGGTCTCGGATGCGCGGGCCCGCGCGAATTCCTGGGCAGGCGGGGCGCCCCCGGGAGCTCCTTCCGCGTCCGGATCGAGCGCCGGTCCTGTCCCGGAGCCGTCGGGCTCATCGCCTTCCTCGAGCTCCACCGGCTCGTCGGCGGCCGAGCACGACGACCGCCCGCCGTCCGCCATCACCCTGGGCGTGGCCGACGCCGACGCCCACCGCGGGCTCCCCGTGCGGTTCCGCGGAAACGTGCAGGCCGACGGCGAGCCTTGCGCGCACGTCGCGGTGGAGGTCTGGCTGCGCGATCCCGGGACGAAGCCTCCGCGCATGCTGCTCCTCGGCACGCTGGCGACCGGTGACGACGGGACGTACGGGGGCGCCATCGTCGTCCCCGGCTCGACTCCGCTGGGCGATTACGAGGTGGTGGCGCGGACGCCGGGCGACTCGCGCTGCGGTGGAGGCGCGTCGAACTGAGGGCGCCGGCGGTTGGGGACGCCTCGGGGGTGCGTGCTATCGGTACCTTGGCGAATGTCTTCCACCTTCCGCCGGTTCGCCGGAACACCGTCCTACCTGACCCACGAGTCGCTCGAGGCGGCGGTCGACTGCGCCCTCGCCCTCGAACGCCCGCTGCTCGTCAAGGGCGAGCCGGGCACCGGCAAGACCCTCCTCGCGCAGGCCATCGCCGAGTCGCTCGGGCTCGAGCTGATTCACTGGCCCGTCAAGTCGACGACGCGCGCCCAGGACGGCCTCTACGTCTACGACACCGTGCAGCGCCTCTACGACGCCCGCTTCGGCGACGGCGACGTGAAGGACATCCGCCGCTACATCAAGCTCGGCCCGCTCGGACGCGCGTTCGCCTCGAGCCAGCGGCTCGTGCTGCTCATCGACGAGGTCGACAAGGCCGACCTCGAGTTCCCGAACGATCTCCTCCACGAGATCGACCGCATGCGCTTCGTCATCCCCGAGACGGGGGACGAGGTGGTCGCGACGCAGCGCCCCGTCGTCATCATCACCTCGAACAACGAGAAAGAGCTGCCGGACGCCTTTCTCCGCCGGTGCGTCTTCCATTTCATCGATTTCCCCGACCAGGAGCTGATGAAGCGCATCGTCCGGGTGCATCATCCCCGGGTCGATGGAGCGCTCGTCGACCAGGCGGTCGTCGCTTTCTACGAGCTCCGGGCCGTTCCCCGCCTCCGGAAGCGCCCCTCGACGAGCGAGCTCGTCGACTGGATCGGCGTCCTGATGCAGGCCGGCGAAGGCGTGACGCGCGAGCGTCTGGTCCGCGAGCTGCCATTTCTCGGCGTTTTGCTGAAGAAGGAGCAGGACGTCGAGCTGCTGAAGGCGGTCCGCGCCGGAGGGACCGGCCCCCGCCGCTGATTGCTGATCCAGGGCAAAGGCCATACGAGCGAGCTTGCGCCCGGCTCTGGCGCGCCACTAGGATGCGCGCCGATCCCAGCTTGTCGGTCGCGGAGGAACGGATGCGCTCTCACTTCGGTATGGCCTTTGTCGTCACGGCGCTCGGCGCCCTCGTCGTCGCGTGCAGCTCGTCGAGCTCACCATCAGCCCCGGCCGATGCGGGGACGACCGGGTGCACGGACACGGTCGTCGACGTGTTCAACAACAACATGAGCCTCGCCTGCCCGGTGGACGCCAACGGGAGCCCGCTGAGCTACAGCGAGGCGATCACCGCCACGTGCGCCACCGAGAGTCTCAAGACGGGCGACATCGAGTACGGCCAGTGCTTCGCGTACCTGCTCTTCGAGGTCGACACGAACGACATGGGGACCGCCTACTCGAAGTGCTTCTACGACCCCGGGACGGAGGCGTTCGTCGGAGTCATCTACGCCGATGGGCAGACCGACCAGTGCGGCGGGACGTCGGCGACGGTCTCGGCCGGGATGGTCGATCCGACGTGCGTCATCACGGGGCTCAACGGCGGCGGCTCGGGCTACACCTCGTGCGTCCCCATCGTGGACGCCGGCGGCGAGAACATGATCCTCGGCACCGGCGGCTGAACGTTCCGCGGCTTCAGCGGGCCACGGGGAGGCGCTTCTTGCCCCCCGGGCCGCCGCTGCGGTCGATGGTGGGCCCCGCGTCCTCGCCCTGATGGGCGGCGTCGCACAGCTCGACGAGGCGCTCGGCGATGCCGACGAACGCCTTGCTGGCCTCCCCCTGCGGCGCGGCCTGCACGACGGGCGTCCCCTTGTCGGCCCACTCGCGGACGCTCGGATCGAGAGGGATCTGCCCGATGAGCGGCGCCTCGGCGAAGTCGGCCACGGCCTGACCGCCGCCCTTGCCGAAGAGCTCGTGCCGCATCCCGGCGGAGTCGACGAACCAGCTCATGTTCTCGACGACGCCGAGCACGGGGATGTTCACCTTCTTGCACATCGAGACCGACTTGAAGACGTCGTCCGTCGCGACGCCCTGCGGGGTCGTCACGACCACCGCGCCCGTCACCTTCACCTTCTGCGAGAGGGTCAGCGCCACGTCGCCCGTGCCCGGCGGAAGGTCCATCACGAGGAAGTCGAGCTCACCCCAGGTGACGTCCTTCATGAACTGCTGGAGGGCGCCGTGGAGCATCGGCCCGCGCCAGATGACCGCGGCCTTCGGATCCTCGAGCAGAAAGCCGATGGACATGAGCTTGATGCCGAACCGCGCCAGCGGCTCGATGGTCTTGCCGTCCACCGAGACCGGCCTGCCGGTCACCCCGAGCATCGTCGGGATCGAGGGGCCGTAGATGTCCGCGTCGAGCAGGCCCACGCGCCACCCGCCGCGCGAGAGGGCCATCGCCAGGTTGCAGGCGACCGAGCTCTTTCCGACGCCGCCCTTGCCGCTCATCACGAGGACGACGTTCTTGACGAGGGGCAGCGGATCTTCGGGTCCGACGGCGCGCGCGGAGAGCTCCCGGGGAGGGCTGGTTCGGGTCTCGGTGTCGTGGAGGGGCTCGGTCATGTTCGCTCATCCCTCTCTTACGACGAGAAGCTTCCGCTCGGTCATCTCTTCGATCGCGAAACGCAACCCCTCGCGGCCGAGGCCCGAGTCGCGCGTGCCCCCGTAGGGCATGGAATCCACGCGGAACGTCGGGATGTCGTTCACGACCAGGCCCCCTACCCGGAGCCGCGCGAAGGCCTCGGCCACCCGGGCGCGCGAGTCGGTGAAGACCCCCGCCTGAAGCCCGTACCGCGTGGCGTCGGCCATCGTCAGCGCCTCGTCCCACGAATCGTAGCGGTGCACCGTCAGGACCGGGCCGAAGACCTCTTCGTCGACGACCTTCAGGCCGCGGCCGTCGCCGTCGATCTCGAGCACCGTGGGCCAGTAGCGGTTGCCCTCGCGCCGGCCGCCGCAGAGGACGCGAGCCCGGCCGTCGCGGGTCGCCTCGTCCACCCAGCTCTCCACGCGGCGGGCGTTCGCCTCGTCGATCATCGGGCCGCACAGGGCCGCCGGATCGAGCGGCGAGAGCGGCTCGAGGGCGCGCGTACGGGCCACGAGCGTCTCCACGAACGCCGCGGCGATGGGCCGGTGGAGGTAGAGCCGCTGCACCTTGATGCACACCTGCCCGGCGTAGCCGAACGCCCCCGAGACGATCCGCGCGCACGCCGCCTCGACGGGGCCGTCCTCGTGGACGATGGCCGCGGCGTTCCCGCCAAGCTCGAGCAGCACGCGCTTCTTGCCGGCGACCGACTTGAGGTGCCACCCCACCTTGGCGCTGCCGGTGAAGGACAGCGTCGCGAAGCGATCGTCGCGCACGAGCCTCTCGGCCACGGCCACGTCGCACGGCACCACCTGCACGGCGTCGTCCGGGGCGCCCGCGTGGCGGATGCAGTCGGCGAGGAGCAGCGACGTCAGCGGAGTCTGCGGGGGCGGCTTCAGCACGATGGAGCAGCCGCAGGCGAGCGCCGGCGCGATCTTGTGGGCGACGAGGTTGAGCGGGAAGTTGAAGGGCGAGATGCCGATGACCGGCCCCGCGGCGACGCGGACCCAGCTCCCCGTGTAGCCCCGGGTCGTCGCCGTCACGTCGAGCGGCATGACCTCGCCGAGGATCCGCGTCGCCTCCTCGGCCGCGATGTCGAACGTCGAGATGGCGCGCGCCACCTCGCCCCGCGCCAGCACGATGGGCTTGCCGGCTTCGCGCGCGATGAGCTCCGCGAAGGCCCCTTGCCGGCCCTCGATCTCCCGGGCGATGCGCGCGAGCGTCGTCTTGCGCTCGTAGCTCGTCCGCGCCTGAAGCCGCGCGAAGGCTTGCACGGCCGCGACCGTCGCCTCCTCGGCGTGCCCCTCGTCGGCCAGGACGACCTGCCCGAGCTCCTTCCCCGTCCACGGCTCGGTCACCGCGAGCATCGGTCCACGCTCGACGCGGCGCGATGCGACGTGCAGGGCGCCCTCCGGAATGACGCTGGTCATGGGCAGATCGATAGCCCTTCATGCGCGCCTTCGCCGGCTCCCCTACCTGTCCGAGCGGGCGCGTCTGGTGGATCCAGGGCGATCCAAGGCTGCGCTCTTCGTGGCCCGTTGCGTTCCGGAATGCCCGGAAAATTCCCCTATCACCCGAGAAGTGTCGGCTGGCCTGCCACGTGCTCATGCATGTCTCCGCGGAGGAGACGGACCATGACCACGTGGTGGACGCGAGCGGTGCATCTGCTGGGGGCGGTCGCGCTGGTGGGGTCTGCGATGACGGGCGCCGCCTGCGGAGGGGGAGGTGGAAGCGCCGGGGATTCCCCGGACGCGGGCGCCGCTCAAAAGACGGGCAGCGACGCGGGCAACCTCTCGGGCGACGCCGCCAGCCTGCTCGGCAACTCGCCGACCCTGACGGCGATCACCGTCGACCCTCCGACCGCGACCATCGAGAGCCTCAACGGCGTCACGGCGACGCAGGCGTTCACCGTCACCGGTCACTTCGACGACGGGACGACGATGCCCCTGCCGAGCGGCGTCTCGTGGAGCGCGACCGAGCCCGGCGTCGGCGGCGTGAGCATCGCAGGCCTCTACACGGCCAACGGCTCGCTCGGTGGGGTCGTCTCGGTCCAGGCGACCTACCAGAAGCAGACCGCCACCGCCGCGCTGACCGTCGTCCTGCACCTCCAGAAGAACGGCGCCAACGCGGCCGGGAACATCCAGGCCGCCCTCGGCAGCGCCACGGCGCCCGACGCGTCGGTCATCTGGGCGTACCCGTACGACGGGACGGTGTGGCCGCGCGGTCTTCTCGCGCCGATCCTCCAGTGGAACGGCGGCGCCGCGAGCGACACGTATTACGTGCACATCAAGAGCGCGACCTTCGAGCTCGACGACTACACGGCCGCAACCGGCGCCCCCGCCTCGCAAGTGGCGCTCGACAACCCGACCTGGGCGCAGTTCGTCGACTCCACGTCCGGCGCGACCCAGATCAGCGTCGCGCGCTGGAACGGGACGGCCGCGACCCTCATCGCCCACCACACCTGGACCATCGCGCCCGCGTCGATGCGCGGGACGATCTACTACTGGTCGAACGACCTCGGGCGCGTGCTGCGCATCAAGCCGGGCTCGCCCACGGCGGACGACTTCGCGAACCAGGCCCCGCTCAACGATCCGAACCAGTACGTGCAGTCGAGCTGCCTGATGACCTGCCACACCGTCAGCGCCGACGGGTCCACGATCGTCAGCGGCGGCGGCGTCTTCGGCGGAAGCTACAACCTGCTGACCAGCCAGCCCACGACGTACCTCGGCGGCACGTGGGGCGCGGCCTCGGGCAGCAGCAGCTCGGTGGTTCGCTGGAGCAACTCGGCGCTGTCGCCGACGGGCAAGTACATCCTGACGAACGGCATGGCCGAGGGAATCGCGTACGCGAACGACGGCAAGACCACCGGCTTTCTCGGCATGTACACGACCGCCGACGGGATGCCCGTCCCCACCAGCGGCCTGATGAACGTCCCCGTGACCCAGCCGACGTGGTCTCCGGACGGGACACGCATCGCCTTCGTCGACGCCGGGGATCCCATGGGGTGGTACGCGTCGTGGAACGTCCCCCCGCCCGGCGATCTGAAGGTCTATCAGTTCGACGCGACCAAGAACCCGATGGCCTACGGCGAGCAGACGCTCGTCCCCACCGGCGCCGACCCGACCCAGCGCATCGCGTGGCCGACCATCAGCCCCGACGGGCAGTGGGTCCTCTACTCGCGCACCGCGGGCGCCGACACGCGCACCGGCAACGGCGACCTCTACTTCGCCAGCGCCGTCACGCCCAACCAGGAGGTGCGCCTCGCGAAGCTCGACGGCGACGGATACCCCTTCGCGGCAGGCTCGCGCGACCTCTCCTGGAACTTCGAGCCGAGCTTCGCCCCGGTCGCCGCGGGCGGGTACTTCTGGGCGGTCATCACGAGCCGGCGCACGTACGGCAACATCCTCACGGGGGACAAGACCGTCGTGAAGCAGCTGTGGGTCGCGGCGATCGACCAGAACCCCAAGCCCGGCGTCGACCCGAGCCATCCGGTCTTCCATTTGACGGGGCAGGACGAGACGAACCTCGCGATGCGCGGCTTCTGGGCGCTCGATCCGTGCAAGGGCGACGGGCAGGGATGCGCGTCTGGGACCGAGTGCTGCGGGGGCTTCTGCAGCGGCGCGGCTGGAGATGCGGGGGGCGCGGTGTGCGCGTCGCAGACCACCGGGTGCTCGCAGGACGGCGACAAGTGCAACGCGAACAGTGACTGCTGCAGCGCGCCGATGGGCGCCACGTGCATCAATCACGTGTGCTCGGAGCCGACGCCGCAGTGAGGGGGAGGGTGGTCGATGGTCGGTAGTCGGTAGTCGATGGCCGACCGTCGACCGTCGACCGTCGACCTCGACCTCGACCGTCGACCTCGACCTCGACCTCGACCTCGACCTCGACCGTCGACCTCGACCGTCGACCTCGACCTCGACCTCGAACCGTCGACCTCGAACCGTCGACCTCGACTTCGACCGACCGTCGACTTTGACCGACCGTCGACTTTGACCGTCGCCGTCGACCTCGAAGTGATTGCGATGGGGGGCGGCGCTTCGACCTACGGGCAGCCTCGCGCCACGCAGGAGCGTGGCACTGCGGCTGCAACCAGGTTGACCTGCTCGACGGGTCTGGAAGCTGGAGATGTTCATGGTGTTCGGCCCCCGACGGGGCGGAGGCCGAACACCATGAACAACTCGCTTCTACCGTTTCAGAAACTCGATGCGTACGTCGTCGCCAAGGAGCTGGCGAAGCTCACGCATCAAGCCGGGATCCGCGATGCGGAGCTCCGGGACCAGGCGACACGCGCGGCGAAGAGCGCGTTCCTCGGCCTCTGCGAGGGGCTACCGAGCGACGCCTCGGGCATCCGCCGACGTCACTTCGACATCGCCAACAACTCGCTGCACGAGCTCATCGGCGCAGTCGACCTCGCGGACGCCATCGAGGCCGTCGACACCGAGGTCGCGGCGAAGCTCCTGTCTCTCGCGGTTCGCCTGAAGTGGATGCTCCGCGCGCTGCCTCGCTAGCCGGCTCGCCGGGCTGCGCGTCGCCGTGACGCGCAGCCCGTGGCGGCCGCTAGCGAATCAGCCCCGTCGCGAGCGCGACGAAGCGAGCCGCGTGTGCGACCACGGCGTCGAGCGCGCTGGCCTCCGCGTCGCCGGCGCTCACGGCGATCTCGACGCAAGCCGCTGCCTCGCACGCCTCGCCACGCGCGATGACGTACGCCCGCGCCTTGTCCGCGTGCGAATTCCGCCCCGCGCCCTCGGCGGTGTTGAGGCAGGCGCTCTTCGCCGCCCGCATCGCGTGGTCCCGGAGGTAGCTGTCGCGAATCTTGGCGTCTCTCACGGCTTGAAGCAGCTCCAGTGCGACGCCGTAAGCAACGAGATTGTGATGGGGAAGAACGGACTTCATGGCTGCGCGCTCCTTTTGCCCCGTCGGAAGGAGCGCGCAGCCATGACGCGAGCCCCCCTACGAGCCGAGG
>DASXZL010000011.1:0-16787 GCA_036501935.1 Polyangiaceae bacterium
CTCTCCCTCTCCCCCTGGAATCGTGATCACAGCTCACCGCTCCCTGACGGTCGCGGTGCTGACGGTCGCGGTGCTGACGGTCGCGGTGCTGACGGTCGCGGTGCTGACGGTCGCGGTGCTGACGGTCGCGGTGCTGACGGCTCGCGGCGCTACGGCTCGCGGTGCCGACGGCTCGCGGTGCTGACCGTCGCCGGCGAAGCGGTCTTCAGCGGTTCACGGTCCAGCAGCCGACGACCTGGGTCTGGCCGCCGTTGCCGTCGGAGATGGACGTGAGCGCGACGCACTGGTTCGGCGGCGCCAGCGTCGTGCTCGAGAAGGTGCAGCCGACGGCTCCCTCCGTGGTGCTCGAGGCGGCCGACCCCGCGGGCGCCTTGGGACACTGGCCCGCCGAGGCCGCGTTGAGGATCACGCCCGACATGTTCGGGTTCGCGCACGTCCCCTTCGCGACCGGGAGGCTGCAATAGCGCTCCGTCGAGTAATCCGCGTAGAGGCAGTAGCCGCCGCCCGTGCAGTCCGAGTCCGCACGGCACGGCGAGCAGAAGCCCCCCGCTCCGAGGCACGTCCCCGCGCGCGGCTCGCACGTCGACAGCGAGCCGCACTTCTGCCCCGTGCCGGTGCAGTCCGAGCTGCTCCCGCACTCCGGGGTGCACGTCCCCTGGTCGCAGTGCTGGTAGACCGCCCCACCGCCCTCTTGAGCCGGCGGACAGTCGTCGTCACTCTTGCAAGTCGTCCCCTGCGCCGGCGTGCACACCGACCACTGCGTCTCGCACTTGGCGTCCAGCGTGCAGTCCGACGTGCTCCCGCACTGCGGCGAGCAATAGCCCGGCGTCGTCCCCCCGTCGGCGCCCGTGCCGGTCTGGATGCAGTGCTGCTGCGTGCCCGCGGCCGACGGCGGGCAATCGTGATCCATCAGGCACGTCGCGCAGTACTGGCGCGGCGCGCACACCGTCCGCGTCTTGCCGAAGGAGCGCGTCGCCGTCTTCACGCTCGGGGCCGTGTCGACCGTCTCGCACCACCAGCCTCCGGGGCAGTCGGAGTCGGCGGCGCACCCGAAGATCGTGCAGAACGCGTCCGCGTCCGTGGGCGTCTGCCCGTAGCAGGAGAACGAATCGGCCGAGTCGCACGCCTTGTTGTTGCTCTCGCCGCCGCTCGGAAGGCACCCGGTGCCCCACTGGCCGGCCGTCGCCGACAGCGGCGTCGTCCCCTGCACGCACCAGTTCGTGGGCGTCCCCGACTGCGCCGCGGAGGGGCTGACGACCGCGCCGTCGTTGCAGTACCAGCCAAACGGGCACGTCTGCCCCGTGCAGACCTCGTGGCACACCGGCCCCGAGCCCGAGCCATCGTCGATGCACTCGTTGCCCGCGGCGCACTTGGCCTGGTTGCACGACGGAGCGGCCGGCCCCGGGCTCTTCGATCCGGAGGAGCAAGCCGGCAGCAAAGGAGCGAACGCGATGAGGCTCCCCAGGGCGACCGCCGCTGCCAGCGCCGCGCGCGCGCGACCGAAGAAGCCCGAAAACCCGCGATTCATAGGAGATCCCCTGACCATGGCGTCGCCCCGAAGCCGTCTCTTCCCCGTGTCGGCTTGACGACGAGCCGGCGAAAGATACGCTTTCCCCCGCTTAGTACCAAGTGGTGGAGGATCGGCGATGACGACGCATACGGTGGGCGCTTGGACGGCGCAGGCGGGAGCGCTCGTGCTCGCGACTCTGGCCGCATGCAGCAGCAGCACGCCCGCCCCGGCGGACGGCAACGACGCGGCGACGTGCGATCCCTGCGGGGGTGACGACAGCGGCACGGGCGCCGGCAGCGGAACCGACGTGAACCCGGACGGCGTCGCGTATCCCGCCCCCGCGAGCGGCTACGGGCACAACCCGCGCAGCGGCAACACGCCGGGCAGCATCATCCAGAACTTCAAGTTCCTCGGATACCTCAACGGCGACATGTCGCAGCCGCTGACGACCATCTCGCTCGCCGACTATTACGACCCGTGCAACAAGCGCTACAAGCTGCTGCACATCTCGGTCGCTGCCGTGTGGTGCGAGCCCTGCAACGAGGAGACCGACGCCGTCGTGGCCGATCTCGGCTCGTCCTCCAGCGTCCTCAACGCGGACCAGGTCGTCTTCATCCAGGCGCTCGACGACGGGCCCACCGAGGGCGTTCCGGCGACCAAGAGCGATCTCGACTACTGGATCACGAAGCACAGCTCGAACTTCACCGAGATGCTCGATCCCGGCCTCAAGAACCTCGGCGGCTTCTTCAACGCCGCCGCCATCCCGTGGAACAGCGACATCGACGTTCGCACGATGGAGATGCTCGACTCGAGCGAGGGGTGGGACGGCGACGTGGGCAGCGAAGTGAAGCCCGGCCTCTCGGCCCTGCCGGCGATGCCGAGCTATCCGCTCCCGGCAGGCGTCACCTGCAACTGATATATCCCCAGGCATGAACCTACCCCGCGAGCTTTCCCTCGTGGCGCTCGTCGGCGCGCTCGGCGCGCTCGGCGCGTGCGGCAGCCAGTCCACCTCCGCCCCGGCGAGCACCGAGGGAGCGCCGAGCACCGCCGCGGGCACGCTCGCTCCCGACTTCACGGGCCGTGACATCGACGGCAAGACGTTCCGCCTGAGCGACCATCTGGGGAAGGACGTCGTGCTGCTCGACTTCTGGTCGACGTACTGCGAGCCCTGCAAGGCCGAGTTCCCGCACCTCCGCGCGATGTACGACGGGCAGCGCACGCGCGGGTTGCTCGTCGTGGGCGTCGCGATGGACGGACCGGAGACGGTGGCCGACGTCCCCTCGTTCGTGAAGCGCTTCGAGCTCGACTTCCCGGTGGTGACGGACGAGGACTCGCGCATCGCGTCGCTCTTCAACCCGAAGAAGTCGATGCCGCTCAGTGTCCTCATCGACAAGGGCGGGCGCATCGTGGCCGTCCGCGAGGGCTACGCGCCGGGGGACGAGAAGCTCGTCGCGGCCGACGTCGACAAGGCGCTCGGCGCCCCGACGCCCGCGCCGTAGGCAGGACCCGGCGAGTCCCTGGTTCCAATCGCGGCGGCGGTTGGGTTAACGTGCGGGCCCCGTGCGCCGCAGGACCATTCCCCTCGCGTGCGCGGTCGCCTCGCTGCTCGTACCCGCGCGGGCGTTCGCGGTCGACGTCGTGACGGTCGACTCGAAGCCGGTGCAGCTCGACGTCACCGAGACGATGATCGTCGCGCAGCACTTCGACCCGCGCACGCCCCCCGGGCAAGCCGCCCCGGGTCCGACGACCATCGAGGACAGCGGCTGGGGCGAGTGGATCAACCGCATCAACGCCGCGCTCCGCTGGGAGCGATGGACGGCGGGCGTGCGCCTCGACTCGTCGGTCTACTGGCGCCGTCCCGCCGACAACGGCGGCTACGCCTCCGAGTACTCTTCGACCTACCCCAGCCTCAAGAGCCAGCTCCAGCAGGACAACGAGTCGCGCTATCGGGACTCCATCTACCCCGCCAAGCTGTGGCTCACCTACGCGGCGCCCGGGCTCGAGGTCACGGCGGGCGACTCGTACGTGCAGTTCGGGCGCGGGCTGACGCTCTCGATGCGCAAGGTCGACGAGCTCGGCATCGATACGACCGTGCGCGGCGCGAAGGTGCAGTTCGAGAAGGACCCGTTCGCCGTGACCGTCGTGGCGGGCTTCGCCAATCCGTCGCGCGTCGACGAGGCCACCGGGCGCTCGCTCTTCGTGACGAGCAACCTCGCCGGCGGCGACCTCCGGCAGCCCGTGTTCGGGAGCGACCGGCTCGTGGGCATCGACTTCCAGGCGGGCCGTGGTCTCCCCCTGACGCTCTCGAGCCACTTCGTTCGATTCACGCGCTGCGCTCCCTACCACTACGAGGGCGCCAACATCGACACGGACTTCGCCAGCGATCCCGGCACGGTGACCTTCGGCACCTGCAACACGCAGGACACCGACACGTGGCTCTCGTCGCTCAACGACACGCCGCGCGGCCTCAAGGCGCACGACATCAACATGGCCGGGCAATCGTTCGAGGTGCCGAGCCTCGGCGGCCACGGAAAGCTCTACATCGAGGCGGCGGTGCAGCAGCGCCAGAGCGATCTGCCGGGGCAGACGACGAACTTGAACGGCAACGCCCTCTACGGGTCGCTCAGCTTCGACGTCGGCATCACGAACACGACCATCGAGGTGAAGAGCAACCGCAACTTCTACACGGTCGCCGCCTCTGTCGGGCAGCCCGGGCCCGAGTTCGCCATCGTCGCGTACTCGTTCCTCCCGCCGGCCGAGTCGTTCAACATGCTCGACGCGGAGGGGACGGGGGACTTCAACGCGTGCGTCGAGGGCGGCCGGCTCCGCGAGGAGGTGAGCCCGAACAGGGACCTGATGCTCTACGGGCAGGGCGTCCTCGCCTACTCGCAGACCGAGCAGCCGAACGGCGCGTGCGACGCGTCGGGGCACACCATCGCCCCCGTGCCCAACCCGCAGGTGGAGGACGTCATCTACGACGGCGTCGGCGGCTTCGAGTACTACTTCGACAGCAAGCTGAGTCACGCCTTCGGCTCGGCGGGCGCGCGCGACGACACGCGCGAGGACAGCATCTTTCAGTACCGCGAGCAGCACCTCGAGTACTCCTTCGCGAAGTACCTCGGAGGCCCGTGGTCGCTGGAGATCCAGGGCCGCCACAGGCATCGCAAGGAGCAGGGCTTCAACCAGGACACGACGACCTACGCGTACAACTGGTGGTACGAGGGCGAGAACTACGTGGCCCTGCGGATGGCGCCCAAGTGGGTCTTCACGCAGGGCTTCGAGTACACGACGATGGTGGGGCAGCCGCTCTTCTATTTCAACGGCGCGGTGCTCTACAAGTTCACGAGCAGCTCGAACGTCCGCGTCTTCGTCGGCGAGCAGCGCGGAGCCTTCCGGTGCGCGAGCGGCATCTGCCGGTTCTTCCCCGCGTTCGAAGGGGCGAGGGCGGAGCTGACGCTACGGTTCTGATGTCGGCTCGTCGTGCGTGGTCCCCGGCTCAGCGGAAACGAGCGCAGTCTCGTCGGATATCCGGCCATCGAGCGGACATCCGCTAGATCCTCGGGCCTCGGAGGGGCATATAGAGAACCCAACGGAGCGGAAACCGCATGCGGCCGAGCGCCCTTCTCGTCATCACGCTACTCGGCGTCGCGTGCAGCCGCGCGACCTCGCCCACGCCCGCAGGCCCGGCGAACGACGCCCCCAGCCCGGACGCCGGCATGGCCAGCGACGCCGGCCCTTCGTTCGCGGCGAGCCTCACCGTGGCTCCGCTCGCGCTCACCCCCGCGTTCTCGCCGGACATCCACGACTACTACGTGCGCTGCCTCGCCGGGACGAACACGCTGAACGTCACGGTCACCGCGGCGGACGGCGCGACGGTCGCGCTGCTCCAGCCCGTCACGACGGCTCCGTCCGCCTCCCAGACCGAGAGCGTCGAGCTCCTGGAGAGCCAGGCTCTCGTCGTCGGCGCGTCGAACGGCTCGGCGACCGGCGAGTACTGGGTGCGCTGCCTCCCTCACGACTTCCCGCAGCTCGAGATGTCGGCCTATCCGGACGCGGGCACGCCCACGCCGGGCTACTACCTGCTCGGGGACACCAGCGCCGCGACGGGCGAGGCCTCCTACGCGATGGCGGTCGACGTCCACGGAGTCCCCGTCTGGTACTCGCGGACCTCGAACGGCAACCAGCCCGTCAACGTGGAGAGCCTGACGCCCAACACCATCTCGTTCGTCCCATACATCTATTACACGTTCGCCCCGACCTCGTGGCAGTACGAGGTCCACGACCTCACCACCGCAGCCGTCTCGTTCGTGGAGCCGGTCGGTGAGCCGCTCGATCTCCACGAGCTGCAGCTCCTCTCGAACGGGGACTACCTCGTCATCAGCGATCCGATCATCACGGGGGTCGACCTCACGGGCCTCTCGACGTTCGGCCCAAACGAGAACGTGATCGGGTGCGACGTGCAGGAGGTGAGCCCGAGCGGCGCGGTCGTCTGGCAATGGAGCGCGATGGCCCATTTCGATCCGGTGAAGGACTCGACCTGGCCGCAGATCGCCAGCGCCGCCGGGGCCCAGATCGTCGACCCGTTTCACTGCAACTCGATCGACGTCGCGTCGAACGGCGATCTGCTCATCTCGTCCCGCGCCATGGACTCCGTCTTCCTCGTCTCCAAGGCGACGGGCAACGTCGTCTGGAAGATGGGCGGCGCTCAGTACACGAGGGACGGGGCCACCTACCTGGCGGTGACGGGTGACCCGCAGACCTCCTTCTACCGGCAGCACGATGCGCGCTTCCTGCCCAATGGACAGATCTCGCTCTTCGACGACGCGACGCAGATGCCGGGGCCGGCGCGCGGTGTCGTCTACTCGTACGACGTGAACGCGGGGACGGCGACCCACGTATGGCAGTACTCCGGCATGGTCAGCTCGGAGGCGATGGGCAGCTTCCGCATCGAGTCCGACGGCTCGAGGATCATCGGCTGGGGCGAGGGCGGCGAAGCGCAGCTCGCCTTCACCGAGGTCGACGCCAACGGCAACGATCTCCTCGACTTCAAGTTCACCGACGGCGACGAGAGCTACCGTGCCCTGAAGGTGCCGCTGACGCAGCTCGACCTCGGCCTCATGCGGAGCTCGGTGAGCACCCTCGCCTCGAGCGACGCCGGCACGATCGGCCCCGGGGGCGGGACGCAGCCCGCCCCCACGTCGGGAACGGGATGCTTCGAGCTCTCCGGCAGCGGCGCGAGCGAGGAGTGCACCTACTCGGCGGCGGACGCGAACTGCTTTCTCACGGGGGGCATGCCCGGTGACTGCCCGACCTCGGGCCTCTTCGGCTGCTGCGTGCAGACGGTCACCTCGGACGCAGGCATCTCGCTGGCGGTCAGCGCCGTTTGCTATTACGACCCGACGACGGGACAAGCAGCGGCCTCTCAATGCTCCTTCGAGGGGTACGAGGGGCAGCCGACTCACTGGCAGACCTATGCACCTTAAAGCCTGGATGTCCGTGGCCATCGTGGCCTCTTTCGCCGCAACGCTCTCCTTCGCCTGTTCGAGCTCCTCGAACGGTGTCGGCCCCGGGGCCCCCGATGCCGCCGCGAACGACGCCTCGGGTCAGGACGTCGCTCCGGGCAGCGACTCCGGCGCAGACGTCACCTTCGTGCCGGAGGCCGCGTCCGACTCCGCGGCCGACAGCCTCGCCGCTCCGCTCCTCGTGCAGCTGAGCGTCTCGGCGGGGCCCGACGGCGCGCCGGGCCTCGCGCTCGTGCCGCCGTTCTTGCCGTCCATCCACGATTACTACGTGCGCTGCGCGGCCGGGACGAACGATCTGACCGTGACGTTGACGGCGTCCGACGGGGCGGAGGGCGCGCTGACCCAGCCCATCGCCTCCCCCTCGTCCGCGAGTCAGACGCTGTCCGTGAGCGTCACCGAGAACCAGGCGATCGTCGCCGTCGCCACCGAGAGCGGCGCCACGTCGGACTACTGGGTGCGGTGCTTGCCGCACGACTTTCCGAAGCTCACCATGACCACGCACGCCGACGCCGGCGCCGCCCCCGCCGGCTACTACCTGGTGGGCAACCTCATGGCGACGACGAGCGCAGGCTACGCCATGGCCATCGACGGCAACGGCGTCCCTGTCTGGTACGAGGCTCTCCCCGCGGGGCTGGGCGTGCTCGACGTCGACAACCTGGTGAGCGGCTCCATCTCGTTCGTTCCGTACTCCGCCACCGCGATCGAGGACTTCGAGATTCATCAGCTCAGCCCGGCCTCCACGGTCACCGTCGCCCCCACGGGCTACGCCACCGACACGCACGAGCTGCGCATCCTCCCGAATGGCCACTATCTCGTCCTCTCCTATCCCTTCACGTACGGAGTCGATCTGACGGGGCTCAGCATCGCGCCGACCGTCGACGGCGGAGCGACCCAGACGCTGGGTCCCAATTCGACCATCCAGGACTGCGCGGTCGTGGAGTTCGACTCTTCGGGCACCGTCGTGACCGCGTGGCTCGCGAGCGACCACTTCGATCCGGCCAGCGACTCGACCCTGCCCCTGACGGGCTTCGGCGCGGGGTCGACCTTGCCCGACGGCGGCACGGTGTACGACGTGTTCCACTGCAACGCGATCGACGTGGACCCGGCGAACGGG
Organism: Polyangiaceae bacterium; assembly: GCA_036501935.1. GTDB lineage: Bacteria > Myxococcota_A > Polyangia > Polyangiales > Polyangiaceae > Palsa-1150. Next base: position 8,147 of record DASXZL010000011.1, read on the forward strand.
AACCTTCTCGTGTCCGCGCGCGAGATGGACTCCATCTTCTACATCGAGTGGTCGACCGGGAAGGTCCTCTGGAAGATGGGCGGCGCGACGGCGAGCAAGGACGGCGCGTCCTACGTGGCGGTCGCGGATCCCTTCTTCCGGCAGCACGACGCGCGCCTGCAGCCGGGATGGTCCTCGGACTGCAACGGGGGGAGCGGCCAGATATCGCTCTTCGACGACGAGTCGTCGAAGCCTGGTCCGGCGCGGGGAGTCGTTTACGACGTCGTCGTCGGAGGCGCGGACGCCGGCGCGGCCGGGTGCGACGGCGGGGCCTCGCTCGACGCGGGAGCGCCGGGACAGGCGACGGTCGCCTGGCAGTACAAGGGCATCCTGAGCTCGTCGGCCACGGGGAGCTTCCGCATCTCCGCCGACGGGTCGCGCGTCATCGGCTGGGGGCTCGGAGGCGCTGCGGGCCGCGCGTTTACCGAGGTCGACGTGAACGGCAACGATCTCCTCGACTTCGGCTTCACCGACGGCAATTCCACGTATCGCGCCATCAAGGTCCCGACGAGCGTCTTCGACTTGAGCCTCCTGCGGAGCACCGCCGGGACTCCGTAGGAGGCGGCCCGTCCCGCGCTCGTCCGTACTGGACGGGACGACCGAGGTGCGAGAAGGTGGCCCGCATGAAGGGGTCCCGCATCCTGCAGGTCGTCATCGCGTCCATCTGGGCTCTGGGCGAGCTCGCGCTGGCGCCCATCGCCATCAAGCGGTGGGACATCGCCGGTCCGTCGGTGCTCATTCTCCCGATCATGCTCACGTTCCTGCTGCTCCCGGTCGTGACCATCGAGCTTCAGTTCCGGACGATGCTCCGCAAAGGGCAGCGCGTCCGCGCGGCGATCGACGCCATCGCCGCGCGCGCGTTCGACAGGCCCGCCGACGTGCGGCCCGGCTACGACCTCAGCGTCACCATGCCCGCGTCGATGGCGGGCTTCGTCTCCGCCATCGACGCGGGCGCGGCGTTCACGACGTCCGGCCAGTTCCGCGGCGCGAACGTGTCGATCGCGAGCCACGTCTCCCGGGCGGGCCGTCAGTTCGGCGAGATGAGCCACGTGTACTCCCACGTCGTCGTCGACGTTCCCGGCGTGAGCACGCGGTTTTACCTGGCGCGTCAGGGCGGCGTGGTCAAGAGCCTCGCGCGGGCGGCGGGCGTCATCCGCGACGTGAAGATCGGCGACGACGCCTTCGACGCGATGTGGAACGTGGACGCCGACGAGCCCCTCGCTCACGCGGTCCTCGACGATCCCGGCATCCGCGCACGACTCATGGAGCTCAAGTCGAAGGTGGCCCTCGTCAGCCAGGACTTTGGCACCGCCGGCATGTCCGTCATCCTCACCAACCACGGGCTCGCGGTCCGCTGGCCCGGTGACTTCAACGTCGAGCTGGCCGTCTACATCCGCGATCTCCTCCTCGACATGCGCGCACGCATGCTCCCCTACGCGGTGAACCAGGGGGCCTTCGCCGCGCAGGCGACCGCCTGAGACGCGCGAAAATCAGCTGTCATCCCGAGGCGCAGCCGAGGGACCCCACATTCCTGCCGTGGGGTGCTTCGCCCTTCGGGCTCAGCATGACAGCAAGGTTTGTCATCTTGCGCTCAGTTGGTCCATGACCAGAGCTCGCGCCGCAGGAGGGCGACGAGGTCACCGGCCGGCATGGCTCGCGAGAGCGGTGCTCCCTGGCCCGCCCACTGGGCGCCGAAGCCATACTCGCCTTTCGCCTTGCCCGCGGCGTGCAGCGCCTTGCCCGCGTCGTAGGCGATGGGGTAGTCGGGCACGTCCCCCGGGGCGACGCTTCGACCGAGCGCGGTGAACCGATTGGCGAGGCTCCTCGCGGGGCGACCGGAGATTGCGCGCGTCATCACGGTGTGGTGAGCCGCGTCGCCCTTCAGCGCCGCACGGTAGCCTGCGTCGGCCAGCGACTCGTCGCACGCGACGAACGCGGTCCCGAGCTGGGCCGCGCCCGCCCCGAGGGCCAGCGCTGCGGCGATGCCCGCTCCATCCATGATCCCTCCCGCCGCGATGACGGGTCGCTCCGTCTCGCGAGCCAGGAGCCGCGTGAGCGCCATCGTCCCGAGAGCGTCGTCGTCCGCGTCCGGATCGAACATGCCGCGGTGGCCGCCGGCCTCGTATCCCTGCGCGACGACCGCATCCACGCCCGCCGCGACGAGCGCGCGCCCCTCCGCGACGCTCGTGGCCGAGCCGAGGAGCACGACCCCCGCGTCGTGCAGCGCCTCGATCCGCTCGCGCGACGGCACGCCGAAGTGAAAGCTGACGACCTTCGGCCTCTCGGCGAGGAGCATGGCGAGCATGTCGTCGTCCTCGAGGAAGCTGCGGTAGATCTCCTTCAGCGCCGCGGGAGGCGTCGCACCCAGGCGCGTGAGCTCCGGCCGCAGGAGCTCGATCCACCGCGCCTCTCGCGCGGCGTCGCGGCGAGCCGGCGCGTGGCAGAACACGTTGACGTTGAGCGAACGGGATGAGCGCGCGCGAAACGCGGCGATCATCTGCTGCGCGCCGGCGGCGGTCGTCGCGCCGACGCCGATCGACCCGAGCCCGCCCGCGTTCGACACGGCCGCGGCCATCTCGGGCGTCGACACGCCCGCCATCGGCGCCTGGAGGATCGGCGCGTCGATCTCCAGGAGCTCGAGGAGGGCGGCTCCCGCCGAGGGACGCGGCATCGCGAGCGTCACCGAGCCATGCAGTGAATCTTGTCCGCGCGAATCGTGAGGATGACGCGCACCTGCCCGCGGCCTCCGTACCAGGCGTAGGGGCCTCCCGTGTAGCGCTGCGAGAGCGCCTCGATGTGCTCCGCGCCGCCCTCGGTCGTGAACTTCTCGACGCGCCCGCGGATCGCGTAATAGCGCGACGGGTCCTTCGGGTCGCAGACCGCCACCGAGACGCGCGGATCGCGCTCGATGTTCCTCATCTTGAGGTGCGTCTGAACCGTGTTGATGATCACGTGCTCGCCGTCCGTGTCGACCCAGGTCTCGGTGGTCTGGGGCGACCCGTCGGGCATCAGCGTGGTGAGAAAGCACGGGCTGGGCTTGCGCAGCAGATCGAGAAAGCCATCGGGCAGCGTCATGAGGCCTCTTCTCCGCCGAGTGTAACGCCTCGCGACGCAGACCGGCTACGGTGCGGGGACGCCATGCTTCGATTCGACAACACGTACGCCCGCCTGCCGCCGCGCTTCTACGCCCGGGTCGCCGCGACCCGGGTGCCCGGGCCGAAGCTCGTGAAGCTCAATCGCCCGCTGGCCGAGCTGCTCGGAGCCGACGTCGAGCGGCTGGCCTCGCCCGAGGGAGCGCAGCTCCTCGCGGGCAACGTGGTCCCCGAGGGAGCCGAGCCCATCGCGCTGGCCTACGCGGGCCATCAGTTCGGGAGCTTCGTGCCCCAGCTCGGTGACGGTCGCGCCCTTCTCCTCGGCGAGGTCGTCGGCACGGACGGCAAGCGGCGGGACATCCAGCTGAAAGGCTCCGGGCGCACGCCCTTCTCGCGCGGCGGCGACGGACGCGCGGCGCTCGGTCCGGTCCTCCGGGAGTACGTCGTCAGCGAGGCCATGGCCGCGATGGGCATCCCGACGACGCGCGCCCTCGCCATCGTCACCACCGGCGAGCCCGTGCACCGCGACGGGCCGCTGCCGGGAGCCATCCTCACGCGCGTCGCCGCGAGCCACATCCGCGTCGGCACCTTCCAGTTCTTCTCGGCCCGCCGGGACGTCGAGGCCCTCACCGCGCTCACGGCCCATGCCCTCGCGCGCCACTACCCCGAGGTGGCCGGCACCGGCAACGACGCGCTGGCGCTGCTCGAGCGAGTCATCGACGCGCACGCCGAGCTCGTCGCACGCTGGCTCGGCGTCGGCTTCGTCCACGGCGTCATGAACACCGACAACACGGCCATCTCGGGCGAGACCCTCGACTACGGTCCCTGCGCCTTCCTCGACGAGTACGACCCGGCGCGGACCTTCAGCTCCATCGACCACGGCGGCCGTTACGCCTTCGGCAACCAGCCGCACATGGCGCTCTGGAACATGGGGCGCCTCGGAGAGGCGCTGCTGCCGCTCATCGCGACCGACCTCAAGGAGGCCGCGCGCATCGCGACCGAGCGGCTCGAGCGCTTCGTGAGCTGCTTCGAGGCGGCGCACCTGCGCGTCCTCCGCGCCAAGTTCGGTCTGACGAAGGAGCGCGAGCGGGACGGCGAGCTCCTCGAGGCATGGCTCGCCGCGCTCGCAGCCCATCCCGTGGACTACACGCTCTTCTTTCGCCGACTCTGCGCGGTCGCCGAAGGACCGGCGCACGACGACGCGCTCCTCGCGCTCTTCGAAGGCGCCCCCCCAGTCGTGCCAGCGTTCCTCGAGGTCTGGCGAAGCCGCCTCGCCGAGGAAGACGCCTCGCCCGACGCGCGTGCGGCGTCCATGCGGCGCGCGAACCCCGCCTTCATTCCCCGAAACCACCGCATCGAAGAGGCCATCGAGGCCGCGGTCGAGCGAGGCGACTTCCGGCCCTTCGAGACGCTCGTCGACGTCCTCGCGCGACCCTGGGACGACCAGCCCGGGCACGAAGCCCTCGCCGCGCCGCCCGGACCCGAGCAGCGGGAGTACCGGACCTTCTGCGGGACGTGAGAGACCCCGGGCTCGACGCCTAGCCCTCGCCTAGCCCGCTCCCCGCTCCATCGCCGAGATGCGACGCTCGTGATCCTCGACACGGTCACGGAGCACGCGATCCTCACGGAGAAGATCGCGCACCTCGCGGACGGCGCCCGCTACGCCAACGAGCTCGGTCGCCAATCGGATCTCGGTCGCTGTCTGGCGGTCGCCCAGGTCTTTGACCTCGCTGCGCACGTCGAAGAGTCCTGCCCGCATCTCGCCGAATCCCGTCCGTACTTCGGTTGCCAGCGCGTCGAGCCGCTCGTTGCTCTTGCGCGCCTCCTCGCGGATGCCTTTGAGGATCTCGATGGTCAGGTCTGTGGGTTCCATGACGCGTCTCCGGAAAGTATGGCCCCGTCCCCGAGCAAGGGCGAGGCCAGGCGGCGGGGCCCCGCTTCTCCCGCGAATTCGTGAGGTCGAGGGTGTCCCGGACAGCGGACGGGGTGTCCCGAGACAGGCCTGATGGACCCGCGAGGCCAGCGAGCGATCGTCAAAGCAGGAGCGGTGAGCTGTCGAAGCGGCTCACCGCTCCCTGACGGTCGCGGTGCTGAGCGGCGCTCGGGTTGGCCGAGTGCGCACGGTCGCGGTGCTGAGCGGCGCTCGGGTTGGCCGAGTGCGCATCCCAGCAACCGAGGGCGCCCCGGCTTCTACCGCGGAAACGCCGCCGCGTTTCCTCCGTCGACCGTGACCACGCAGCCCGTCGTCGACGCGGCGCCGGCGAGGTAGACGAAGGCGCCCGCGACGTCGTCGCCCGTGACCTCGCGGCCGAGAAGGTTCGACTTGAAGTAATCGTCCACGCTGACCCCCCGCGCCTTCGCGCGGGACTCGGCGACTCCGCCCGCGAAGAGCTGCGTGCGGATGCGGTCCGCGTTCACCGCGTTCGAGCGGATCTTCTGCGCCCCGAGGTCGACCGCGTACTGCCGCATCAGCGCCACGAGCGCGCTCTTGGCCACCGCGTACGGACCGAACCCCGGACCCGGGTTGAACGCCGACTTGCTCGCGTTGAAGAGGAGACACCCCCCGCGCCCCTGCGCCGTCATCACCTCGGCCGCGTGCCTCGCGACCCGCGCGTGCGCCAGACAGTTCACCTCGATCGACTCCCGCAGCGCCGCCTCGCCGGCCGTCGTCTCGAGGCGTCCCTCGGGCGCCGTCCCCGCGTTCGACACCACCACGTCGAGCCCTCCCCACGCCGCCACCGTGCGCGTCACCGCCGCCGCCACCTGATCCTCCTGACGCACGTCGGCCATGACCATCAGCACGCGCTCCTTGCGCCCCTTGGCCATCTGCTCCACCGCCGTCACCAGCGTGTCGAAGTCCCGATCGACCATCGCCACGTGCGCCCCCGCCGCCAGCAGCCGCTCCACCGTCGCCAGACCGATCCCGCTCGCCGCGCCCGTCACCAGCGCCACGCACCTCGCCAGCGGCGCCGGCGTCGCCGCCTTGATCTTCGCCTGCTCGAGGCTCCAGTACTCCACGTCGAAGAGCTCTCCGCGCGTGCACGGCGTGTACGTCCCCACCTCCGCCGCGCTGCTCATCACGTCGACCGTGTGCTCGTACACATCGAGCGCCACGTCCGCCTCGCGCGCCGTCGCCGCGATCGAGCACGCCCCGAACCCCGGAAGGAGCACGATGCGCGGCCACGGATCGAGCTTGGTCTTCTTCACCTTCTTCATCCGGCACATGTCTTCGAAGTACGCGTCGTACTTGCGCGCGTAGTCCTGGATGCTCGACTCGAGCTGCGCCCCGAGCTTGCCCGCCTCCGCGTACGCCGGCCGCTGGACGAGCAGCGCCGTCGGCTTCGTCCGCAGCACGTGATCCGGCGTCGCGCACCCCCTCGCCACGAGCTCCGCCACGTCCCGCCGCTCCAGGAACGCCAGGATCGCCTGCGTCGCCCGCGTCCGCACGATGGGCCCACGCTCCGCCGCGTCGCCCCCCAGCTTCGCCAGCGCGCCGCGAAGCCGCGGAAGGATCGTCAGCTCCGCCGCCTCCGCGCGCATCCCCGCCGTCAGCGCCACCGTCCCGCTCCGGTCCGCGATGTAGAGCTCCGCCCGCGACACCGCGTCGATGGTCCGCTGGTAACTCTCCTCCGCCGTCGCCCCCCACGTCAGCAGCCCGTGCCGCTCCAGCACCATCACCGCCGGCTCGTCGTGCGCCGCCACCCGCTCGAACTCCTCGATGCACCGCTTCGCCAGCGCGAACCCCGGCATCACGTACGGGATCCACACGAGCCCCTTGCCGAAGAGCTGCGCGAAAATCGCCTTCCCGTCCGGCTGATCCGCCAGCGAAAGGATGGCGTCCGCGTGCGTGTGATCCACGAACCGCGCCGGCAGAAACGCGTGCAGCAGCGTCTCCACGCTCGGCGTCGGAGCCGAAGCGTCGAGCAGATTCGTCCGCAGCTCGTTCACCATCGCCTCGTCCGACATCGCATCGAGGGCGCGCAGCCGCCGCAGCGGCTCGAGACGCACCGCAGGATGCCCCGCCGGCTCGATCGTCGCCAGATCCCAGCCCGACCCCTTGATGTGCAGCACCTCGATGGAATCGCCGAGGACCGTCTTCCCCGTGGCCTTGACCGACGTGTTCCCGCCCCCGTGAAGCACGAGCGCCGGATCCGCGCCCACGAGGCGTGCCGAATAGGTGCGGAGCGCGAGCAGCTCGGAGGCGCGGGGAGCAAGGTCCTCCACCATGCGGGCGGCGGCTTCGGCGTCGTAGCGGCTCTCCATGGGGGCGCACGGTAGCGGCCGTGTCGATTCCAGGCAACGCGCGCCTCAGGCCGGCCGATGGGAGGGCATGAGCAACGAGAATCCGGCGCACGCGTCTTTGCGGGCCCGCTCACCCCATGCCATATTCACCATACGGTGATCGAGGTTCACCGTGCTAGCATGGCCGTCCCGCATCGTCCGCCACATCCGCGTGCTCGCCGCTGCCGGACGCGTCCGCTTCACCCTGAAGGCCCTCCGTGAGCTTGCAGAGCTCTCCCTCGACACTACCCGCCGTCGACGCCCTCCGCTCGCTTTCCCGCACCGACGCAGTCGGTCGGCTTCGATCCGTGCACAGCCACGAGTGGCTCTACGCGTTCGTCCTCGAGCTCGCCGAGCTGCGTGTTTACGTGAAGGTCGCGGTTCGGGAAGACTGCATCGTGGTGTCCTTCCATGAGGACGAGATCCAACATGCCGACTAGAAGACCACGTCAGGCCGTCTCCACGCTCGCCCCAGACGCATGCCCGAACTGCGGCACGACGATGAAGGAAGCGCGCGGCACCCTGCGGCTCCCGGTCAATGGCGAGGCCGTCGCCGTCCCTCATTCGGCTCACCTTCGCTGCCCGAAGTGCAAGGAGGTCGTTCTCCGCCTGGAGGATGCGCGCCGCCTCCAGGAGGACGCGATCGGCTTCTACCGCCGTAGCCACGGGCTGCTGTCGGCGGCCGAGATACGGGCCCTCCGCGACCGGTTCGGGCTCACCCAGGGCGATCTCGCCAGGCTCCTCCACCTCGGCTTGAACACGGTCTCGCGCTGGGAGTCGGGCAGGAACGTGCAGACAGGGGCGATGGACATGCTGCTGCGCCTTCTCCGCGACGTGCCGGGGAGCCTCGACTACCTGCGGAGCCTCGCCGCGTAGAGATGGGGGATCAGCCTCCGCTGCGGAGCGCCACCAGCACGGCCCGGGCGGTCGCGCCCTCCTCGTGGGCCTTCTCGAACGCGGCCTCCACCACCGGGCGCACGGCGTCGGGAGACGTCCCCGCAGCAGACGCAGCCGCGGCGAGGATGCCCTCCAGGACCTCCGGCGTCACCCTCAGCCCCGCCTCCAGTCCGAACCGACGCCCGAGCTCGAGCATGCGCGTAACGCGTCATCGTGATCACCCGTTTCGCGCCATCCTGATCGCTCGTTTCGCGGCATCGTGATCACCCGTTTCGCGGATGGTGATCACCTGTTTCGCGCATCGTGATCACTTTTCCACAGGCCCCCGGTCA
>DASXZL010000012.1:0-132758 GCA_036501935.1 Polyangiaceae bacterium
CCGGCCGCTCGATGCTCTTCGTCATCGACGGCAGCAAGGGTCTGGCAAAGGCGATCCGTGCGGTCTACGGCAAACGCGCGGTCTTCCAGCGGTGTCAGGTCCACAAGCGACGAAACGTCGAAGACCACCTGCCCGAGGACATGCGCAAGAGCGTCGGCCGGACGATCTCGACCGCCTATCGGTGCGGCGATGCCGATCGCGCCAAACGCATGCTCGAATCGCTCGCCCGCCAGCTCGAACGCAAGCACCCCTCGGCGGCGGCTTCGTTGCGCGAGGGGCTCGACGAAACGCTCACCGTGCTGCGCTTCGGATTGCCGCACGGATTGATGCGCACACTCGCGACGACCAACCCGATCGAATTCCTCAACGGTCGCATTCGCAAGACGACCCACAACGTCACGCGCTGGGACGGCACGATGGTCCTGCGATGGGTCGCCCTCGCGCTCGACGAGGCTTCCAAGACCTTCCGTAAGCTGCGCAGCCATCAAGGTATGCCAAAGCTCGTCGCAGCTCTCCGGGCTTGCGACACACCGCTCGAGACCAAGTCCATTGACGGCTCGAAGAGAGCCGCGTAGTCGCATGAACGCCGCCACCCAATTTCACCAGCAGACGGGACGTTGCCGCGCACGGTCTCCGGGTAGCGAAAGCCCTCGTGGCAGATGGCGACGCCGAACCTGAGCTCCCCGCATTGGAAGACGTGCCGGCCCCTCGCGGCGACGTAGACGCCGTCCTCCTCGAGCGCCATCTGCACCTTGTCTTGAAAGCCCAGGACGGCGCCGTCCTCGCCGAGAACTAGCGCCGCGATGTGGAGCGCGCCGTCCACCATGCGCTCGGTGCCCACCACGGCCGTGATGCGGTGGCGAGCGCACGCTGCCCCGAGCGACGACCACGCCGCCTCGAGGAACGCGGGATCGGGCGGAAGCACGGGACGCCCGGGCGCGCGGTAACCAGGCACGTAGCACTCGGGGAACGCGACGAGGCGCGCGCCTGCGGCCGACGCGTCGGCGATGGCTTGCGACGCGAGGGCGACCGAGTGCTCACGGGACTCCGGGTATGGGAGGCTGGCGAGGGCAAGGCGGAAGGAGGGCACGGGCATGGGCGTCGGGCTCTCCGAGGGGACCTCAGTGCGGCGCGCGGATGCCGTAAATGGTGTCGTTGCTCGCGTCGAACCACACGACCGCGCCGCCTGCCACGGCGACGGCCAAGATCGTCCCCGCCCCGGCAGGCGCCGTGGGCAACGTGCTGGGCGCCGCGCTGCCGTCCACCGGAGCAAAGCTGACGGCGGTGCCGCCCGCCGAGTAGTAAACGAAGGTCCCGTCCGTCGCCATGCCTCGCAAGGTCCCTGACCCGGACACCACGGTTTGCGCGCTCGACGGACTCGCCTGCGGCGTGCGCGCGATCGTGAAGTCCCCGTTGATTGCGTCGGATGTGGCCCAGTAGACGTAGGTCGAATCGAGCGCGAGCCGGAAGGGCAAGCTCTGCCCGGTCGCGGCCGACGAGAGGCCCGAATTCGCGATGGCGAAGCGCGACACGGTTCCGTGGGTAGAGTCGGTCGAGAAGAGGTAGCCCAGCGGGCTGTAGGCGACGTCGTTGCCCGTCACCGACGTCGAGGAGACCGCCAAATTCGGCACGAGCGTCGAGCAGCTGACCGTCGAACCGAGGTTGCAGTAATTGAGACTCGCCGAGCCGGTCGTCTGGAACATGTAGTAAGCGATCGTCGCGCCGCCGTTCAGCGAGAGCCCTTGGGGCGTACCCGCACCGAGCGATTGGGCGGGCGACTGCGACCGAGCGACCCCCTCGCTTGCCACCTGGAGCGCCGGCGCGCTCGTCGTCCAGACCACCTCGCCGCCGGCCATCGCCAGCCCCTCGAACGTCCCCGACGTCGAGCCCGTCGCCGCGAGGGGAATCGGAGTGCCGCCGGTGATCGGCACTTCCAAGACGCCCTGCCCCTGGTCGAGCCACACTACGTTGGTGCCGTCCGTCGCGAGATAGCTCGCGATGCCACCGCCGGGGGCGAAGATGGCGCCGTCGGTGGCCGTCCCCACGATCCACGGTTGGCACTGCGAGTTCGAACATGTCCCAGCGAGGCAGTCGGTTCCGCAAGCACCGCAGTTCTTCGAGTCCGTCTGCACGTTGGTGCAGCTGTTCCCGCAGTTCGTCAGTCCGGCGCCCGTGCAAGCGAACGTGCACGTTGTGGCGCTGCACACGGAGACTCCTCCGTCGGGAGGTGCGGCGCAAGAGGCACAAACGCCGCCGCAGCTGAGCGTGCCGGCCGCACATTGGCAGACGCCGCCAACGCACTCTCCACCCGTCTCGCACGCGACACCGCAGACGTGACAGTTCTGGGGGTCGCGCATCAAGTCGACGCAGCTCGTGCCGCACATCGTGGGCGCCGTCGCGGGACAGGCGGCGTCCGCGCCGTCCGCGACCTGACGATCGGAGAGGGCATCGGAGGCCGTCCCATCGGTCGTCCCGTCGACGAGGCTCGCCTCGGCGTCACCCGCCTCCCGTGGGGTGTTCGCCGAGGTGTCCGACGTTCCGTCGCGGCCGCCCGAAGAGGCGTCGCCCGAGGCGTCCCCGCCATCCAGCGTTCCTCCGTCCAGCGCCGTTGTGTCGCCGTCACCGCCCCCGTCGGATCCTCCCGAGGCGAAGTCGCCGAGAAGATTCTCGCAGCCAGCAAGGAGAGAAGCGACGAGCGCGAGCTTGATCGGCCCATGCAGCGTCAGGGCGAAAGGGTGCCGGGTCGTCATGGGGAGACTTTCCAGGGGAGCACAGTCTCGCAGCGATGGCGCGGGTCGCCATCCGCGATGGTCGCATCTCACTGGAAAGGCGTGCCGATTCCCGGCGCCTCCGGAATGGGCGGAGGCGTGCCCATGCCCTCCCAAATCGGGCAACATGCCCACTCGGGACAATCGCTCCCGAGGACGCCACCCCGCAGGTAATGCGCCGGGCAGCACATGGGCGCGCCCGCGTCCGCCGAGTTCGCGATCGACTGCTCGCTCTCATCCAGGAATTCGGCGAAGACGCCCGAGGGAGCGCGAGTCGGGCCAGAGAATTTGGCCTTGATCCCGGTTTCCATCTGACGACGCGCCCTCGCATGGTTGGGGCATGACGAGAGAAGACTTGGGCTCGAGACGCGCGCTCTGTTTTAGGGCACACCCCGCAGCGGCGAGGAGGAGTGCCAGGTAGAAGAGGCCCGGCTTTCCAACGACACTCACCGCGCGAGTCCCCATGCTCCGACGCTACGGCCGCGGTGGCGTTCAGTCGATTGCGGGCAGTCGCGACCTCAGGAACGCCGGCTCGCACCGCGTCGCCAGACAACGACATCCGGGCAACTGGACCTCTTTACGTAAATTTACCTGCGTGCGGCGGAGAACCCGTCCGCAGGCGTCTTTCCTGGCCGTCCCGGAGGACGTTCTGCGCTGCGCGGGGGTCCCGCCTGGACCGTGAAACCTAGGAAGCGCAAGGGGCTGGAAAGCCTTGGCTTTTCCTGTGGAGCTGACGGGAATCGAACCCGTGACCTCTTGCATGCCATGCAAGCGCTCTCCCATCTGAGCTACAGCCCCGAGACCACACCACGGAAGCACACCACGGATCACCAAGAAGCGCGACCAGAGAGGGCTGTGTACTGAATGTTTTGGCCTCCCGCAACAGCTCCCCACGGAGCGCTCGCGGGTTCTCGTTCCTTCGCTCACGCCCACCCGCTCACGCCCTCGCCGCGATCTTCAGCCGCTTCATCATCTTCTGCAGCCCGAAGCGGGATACGCCAAGGAGTTGCGCCGCCCGCGTTTGATTGCCGCGCGTCTTGGCCAAGGCCTCGATGACAAGCTCCGTCTCTAGGAGATCCACCCGCGCCCGCAGGTCCAGCCCCGCGCCCCGCGCCGAGCCTCCGCCGCCGCGCGCGACCTCGGCCGACAGCTCCGCCACGTCAATCGCGCCCTCCCCGAGGACGAGCGCGCGCCGCACCTCGTTCTCGAGCTGGCGGACATTGCCCGGCCAAGAGAAGGCTACGATCTTCGCCATCGCCGCGCGGGTGATCTTCACGGCGCGACCGGGGGCGTGTTTGCGGACGAAGTGGTCGACCAGCGGCGGGATGTCGTCGGCGCGTTCGCGCAGCGGCGGCACCCGGAGCGAGATGACGTTCAGACGATAGAAGAGGTCCTCGCGAAACGTGCCGCTGGCCACCATCGCGGCGAGGTCCCGGTGCGTGGCCGCCACGACGCGCACGTCGACCGCCCGCTCGCGCTCCCCGCCGACTGGACGCACCTTTCCGTCCTGCAAGACGCGCAGAAGCTTGGCCTGCATGGCCATCGACATTTCGCCGATCTCGTCGAGAAAGAGCGTGCCTCCGTCGGCGACGTCGAAGAGCCCGGCCCGCGCGGCCGAGGCCCCGGTGAAGGCGCCCTTGAGATGCCCGAAGAGCGTCGACTCGAGCAAAGTCTCCGGTACGCTCGCGCAATTCTCGCTCACGAACGCGCGCCGGCCGCGCCGCCCGTTCGCATGCATCGCGCGGGCGACGAGCTCCTTGCCGGTGCCGCTCTCGCCGATGACCAGGACCGGCACGTCGCTCGCCGTGACCTTGTCCACAAGATGGAGGAGTTCACGCATCGGCTCGCTCCGACCGGCGATCTCGTCGTAGCGAAAGCGGGTCTCGGCGCCGTCGCGTGCCAGCTCGAGCTGGGTTCGCGTGACGTCGAGCTCCTCTTCGCGCTTCTGGAGGGCAGATTCGAGTCTCCCGCGGGCGCGCTCGGCCCGCCGCACCGCCCGCCGCAGAAGCACGGCGTCGCGCGCGTCGGCGATGGCGAGCGCGGCCTGGGACGCGACGACCCTCACCCACGCGAGCTCCCGCGGGCCGAACGCGCCCTTCCGTCCGCGATCGTCGAGGTAGACGACGCCCAGGCCTTCGCCCCGCGCGACGAGCGGCAAAGCGAGCACGCTCCGGAGCTTGAGGTGGTGGATGCTCGCGTGGGCGTCGCCCAGCGTGGAGAGGGCATCGGTCGCGACGACGACGTCCCCCAGGGCGAGCGCGCGGGCGGCGATCGTGTGGGACAAAGCGAGTTGCTCGCCGGTGAGGTCGCGGCGGGCGAGGTTACGCGCGGCGCGCGGGATGAGGCGGCCGTTTGGCGCGCGCAGCAAGAGGAGCCCGCGCTCGACGCCGGTCCACAAGATGAGCGTATCGAGGACTTGTTCGAGAAGCGGCCGAAGGCGGTCCCGCACCGACAGCGCGCGGACGATCGCCTCCAGCTGGGCGACCTGCGCGGGCGCGAAGGAGACGTCGGAGCCGCCGAGAGAAGGCGCCCGCACCCACGCGATCGCTCGGAGCGACGGCCGCAGCTCCTCGGGCGTCCCCTCCCGCAAGGCGCGCGCAGTCTCGGCCCGGACCTGCTCGAAGCGCCGCGCCGCGTCCCCGTCGCCCCGCTCGAGCGCGAGCCGCGCGGCCGCGTCGAGCGCGGGACCCTTGGAGCCGACGGGCGCGGCGACGTCGATGAGGCCGACAAGTGCCCCGAGGACGCCGCCATCGCCCGCCGTCGTGCGGCCCGCAAGGATGGCAGCGGCCCGGGCGCCCCACCATTCCCAGCGCGTGGCAGGCGGAAGGGCGGCGACGGCCGCGTCGGTCGAACCGATGCGCGAGTCGTCGATCCGGTCAGGCGCCCACAAGAGCAGGCGCGCGGCGGAGCGGGCCTGGTCGTCCGTGGTGCCAGCGCGGAGGCGTGCGTCGGCCTCGACGACGTACGCGTGCGCGGCCACGTCTCCCGACGTACGGACCTCGGCCTGCGCCCAGCGCGCGTAAGCCACGGCCTGGGAGTCCCCGGACTCGATGGCGCGCGCGCGGGCCTCCTCTGCTGCCTCGTCGGCCGCGCGGGCCTCCCCGACGGCCGCGAGGGCGCCCGCCCGGTCGAGCCACGCGCGGGCGGCACGAACCGGGTGGCCGATGCGCTCCCAGAGCAGCGCGGCGCGGGTACCGCTGGAGAGCGCCTTGCCGATTTGACCAGCATCCGCGGCGGCGGCGGCTTCGCTGGTCAGGTACGTGGCTTCGTCCACCACGGCGCCCGCGCGGGCCGCGAAGTCGACCGCGCGACCGAAGGCGTGGAGAGCCGCCGCCGAGCCGCCGCGCGACCACTCGAGGAGGCCGCGGACGGATTCGAGCCGCGCGTTCGCGTCGCCGTCAAGCGGCTCCGCGAGCGCGTGCTCGATCGCGCGGAGGCCGACGTCGAACGCGCCCCTGCGCCACGCCACGAGCGCCCGCACCTCGGCCGCCGCCGCCCCCCGCGCTCCCTCGAGGTCCACGTCGGCCGCGTCGAGCTCTCCCCCGTCACATGCGATCCGCCCGAGCGTCGCCTGACCGCGCCACCGGCTCGCATCGTCGCCCGACGCTATGGCGAGCCTCGCCGCCTGTTGTGCCTCGAGTGGATCGCCGCGTCGGCGCGCGATCTCGGCTCGCGACGCCTCCACCTCACCGCCCGAGAGCCCAGCGAGCGCGGCCCATGCCCGACCGGTCTCCCCCGCCCGCACGAGCGCCGCCGCGAGCTCCACCGCGAGGGCCGTCGGCGCCCTCCCCGTTGCCGCGTCGTCTTCGGCGATGGCGACCGCAGCGAGCGCCGGGGCAGGTCGCGCCAGCTCCCGGGTCAGGCGAGCGATGCGGTCGTCGCCCTGCGTGGGGTCCCACGCCGGCGCCGACGTGCGCGCGAGACCGCGGAAGTCCTCGAGTGTCCACGACGCGGGGTCGCGGTCGCGGGCGAGCTCGAGGGCGCGCTCGACGACGGCCCCTTCGGTCCGGTCGTCCACCCCGAGGGGCCACGACGCAGCACTCGTCCCCACGAGCGAGACCAGCCAGCGCGCACGACGGACCGCTCCGAGCGGCTCGACTCGGTCTGTCTTTCCGGCCGGCATGCCACCGAGGCGCCGCTCCCAGCCGAGGACGGCATCGAGCCATGCGCGGGCGGGACCGTCGACCGCGTCGGCCACGACGGCGCCCGCTGTGAGGTCGCGCGCGCGTTCGGCCAGATACGTGCGGCGGACGCGATCGGCCCGGGCGCGCGCCGCGCTCTCTTGGTCGTCCCCCAGCCCGAGCCACCGCACCGCCCGCTGCGCCACCCAAGCGGCGCTCGGCCGTCCACCCGGCGAAGCGGCCAGGAGGGCTTGCACCCATCGACGGGGCTCGGCCTCCGATCCGCGGCCCCCGCTGCCCACGAACACCGCGGCCGCGCGTGCGGCCGGGTCGGTCGCGGCGGCGATGCGCGGCTCGAGGACCTCGGCGAGGAGAACGCCGAGCGCCCAGAGGTCGGCTGCCGCGCCCGCCTCGCCGTGGTCGCGGAGCTCGGGCGCCGCATAGCGCGGGGTGCCGCCGAGGACCGGCGCTCCAAGTCCCGTCGCCAGCCCGAGATCGATGAGCGTCGCCCCACGGTCCGCGGCGAGGTCACGAGAAGGCCGAGCCGAACCAAGCAGCACGTTCGCGGGCTTCACGTCGCCGTGCCGCACGCGGGCTTGGTGAAGCTCTTCGAGCGCGCGGCCGACGGCGTGGGCGACGACCGCCGCAAGCTCCCGCCGCTCCCCTGCCCCGAGCTCGAGCTTGGACGGCTCGACGGCCGTCCCCACGACCCACTCGCTCGCGACGTAACCCGGACCTGCGTCGAGGAGCGCCGGCCCCCACCGCCGCTCGACCCGGGCGAGCAGCCTCGCCTCGCGCGCCAGTGCCTCCGCGGCCTCGCGTCCCGGTTTGGCCTGCTTGAGCGCGGCCATGGGTTCGAACGCAAGGTGACGCGCACGCCAGACAGCAGCGGTAGATCCCTCGCCTACCCGCTGGACGAGCTGCCATTCCGATGCGGCCGAGGCCCCTTCTGCCGCCAACTCGCCTGACACAGCTCTACTCAAGGTATCGCCTGTAAAACGAAGCGTGGATGACCCCAATCGTCAACTCCGGTGACATTCCTATGGCCAGCTCCACCAGAAGCCGTCGCCATCACCGCATGTCATTTTCCACAGTCGCTGGTTCCGGCGCTTTCCGAGGCGCGAAAGAGTTGCCGACCGACCCTACGGAGCTCACGATGGATGCGTCGCTTATCGAGAAAACGGAGGCTTGGAATGAGGACGTCGAGCAACGACGGCGTCGTGCTGGAACGCGAGCCTGCGAAGGAGCTCGCCGAGGGGACGGGGGCGCTCGCGCGGGTTGCCGATTGGACGGGTGCGCTCCCGCGGGTGGTCCAACGCCGCAATCTCGGCGGGATCGTCATCGCGGCCGTCTCGGGCTGCACGCTCATCCTCGTGGCCGCCGCCATCACGCGCGTGAGTCAAGCCAGTGCTTCGGCGCACGCTGCCGCCGCTACGGCGGAGCCGCCGGCCGCGACGACCTCGAGCTCGAACCGTGACCCTGCTCAGGCCGTGAAGGCTGAACCAGCGCCCGAGCCGGCCCCCACGACCGGGACGCTCCGCCTCGAGCGGCCGGCTTGGCTCTCGCGCACGACGGTGGACGGAAAGAAGCTCACATCCGCTTCGGAGACGCTGAGCTGCGGTAAGCACATCGTCAAAGTCACGGGCTGGCGCGCCCACCCGATCGACGTGCCTTGCGGCGGCGAGTTCGTGCTCCAGCACTGAACGCCCGCGCGCGGGCGCAGCGTTCTTAGAACTTGATGCCGTTCTCGGCGCGGTGCTTCCACCAGCGCCAGCCGAGCACGGCTGCAGGCACTGCCGCGACCACTGCCACAGGGAAACTGAATGTCCCGACCACTACGGTCGCGGCAGTCGCGACGCCCGCCGCGATGCCCTTGCGTTTCGACTCTTCCAGCACCTCGCGTCGCGTCTTGCTCATGACGCCAACGTGCGGCATCGGGGCGCCTCGCGCAACGTGGGCCGTGCGTGGGGCGTCCCGCCAGGGCGGCTCCCGGCTCCGGAACCCGAGGTCCGGTACGGCCAGGAGATCGTTAGCATGCTCACGATCTCGCTCTCACAGAGGGACTCGCGTCCTGCCTCGAACGAGTGCCTTCCACTGAGCGGAGAGCGGACCGCCTCTTCTTCGGAGTGGGACTTCTCCCATGCACCTGGGCCTCTCCACATGGGACAGCGGCGTCCGACGCTCGGCGACATGCGCCTGTCCATCACGGAAACTCGTCACGTTGCCGGGCGATACGGGCTGCCCGCGGTGCTCTGCCGCTCGTGGGCGACTCGGGCCGGCACGTCGGATTTCGAGTGCGGCTCTCGGGTCGACGGGCAAGCTAAGGGCCCTGGACCCGAGCGCGCTGCATTGCAGCGCCTGGGCGGTGTGAATGATGCGCAGCGATGCGGCCTTGCAGGCTTACTTTCGCTCTCTTGCCAACCGGCCGCTCCTCGCGGCCGCCGAAGAGCGCGCACTCGCCGAGGAGATCGCGCGCGCCAAGTCGGCCGTCACGAAGTTGGAGAAGGTCTCCGAGAAGGGCCGCGGCGCGCATTGGAAGGCGAAGATCGCGGCCGCGCGAGAGAAGGCGGCGCGGGCCAAGGCCAAGATGGTGGAGGCCAATCTGCGCCTGGTTGTCACGATCGCAAAACGTTACGCAAATCGCGGCCTTCCGCTGGCAGATCTGATTCAAGAAGGCAACATCGGTCTCATCACCGCGGTCGAGCGCTTCGACCCCGCGTTCAAGACCCGGTTCTCGACGTACGGCTCCTGGTGGATCGCGCAGACGATGCGCCGTGCGCTGCAGAACACCGCGAGCACGATTCGGACGCCGGTCCACGTGCTGGGCGCGCAGTCGCGCATATCGCGGGCCACCGTCGAGTTCGCGGCGGTCCAAGGCCGCGACCCGACCCCGGCCGAGCTCGCGCGGGCGAGCGGCCTGCCGGTACGGCGGGTCGAGTGGGCGATCCGCAGCCGGGGAGATGCGCCGTTCTCTCTCGACCGCCCGCTATCGGACGACCATGGGTCGACGTTGGTGGAGCGCATCGCGGACGCGGAGACGCCCTCGGCGTTCGAGGTGGTCTCGGCGCGGGAGCGGGCCGAGCAGGCGCACCGCTTCCTCGACATGCTGCCCGAGTGCGAGCGCGAGATCCTCACCGCCCGCTTCGGTGAGGACGAGTCGACGCTCGCGGAGATCGGCGGCCAGCGCCAGCGCTCGCGCGAGCGTATTCGCCAGCTCCAAAACGAGGCCCTCCGGCGCCTGCGCGGCGCGGCAGCGCGATGCGGCTGGTCCTGATCGGAGAGCGCGGGTTCTTGCGGCGAGGTTCGGCTACCTTGCTCGGCGATGCGCGTTCTCGTCGGCACGAGCGGCTACTCGTACAAAGAATGGAAACCGAGCTTCTACCCTGCGGACCTTCCCGCGCGCGGCTTTCTCTCGTTTTACGCGGAGCGCCTGCCCACGGTCGAAATCAACAACACGTTCTACCGAATGCCGACGACGAAGCTTCTCCAAGGGTGGGCGGGCGAAGTCCCCGAGACGTTCATGTTCGCGTTGAAGGCCCCCCAGCGCATTACACACGTCGCGCGCCTAAAGGACGCCGCCGAGCTGACCGGCGCGTTCTTTCGCATCGCGGGTGAGCTCGGACCGCGGCTCGGGCCGATGCTCTTTCAGCTGCCGCCGTTCTTTCGGAAGGACCTCGAGCGGCTGGCGTCGTTCCTCCATGTCGCCACGGAGCTCGCGCCGGCGGCGCGCATCGCCTTCGAGTTCCGGCATGCCTCCTGGTTCGACGACGAGGTCTTCGCGGCGCTGCGAGCGCGCGGGGCGGCTCTCTGCATCGCCGAAGGAGAGGAACTCGCCTCGCCGCTCATGCCCACGGCGGAGTGGGGCTACCTGAGGCTCCGGCGCGACGCTTACCCCGACGAGCTCATCGCCGAATGGGCCGGGAGGATTCGCGCGCAGCCCTGGAAGGAGGCCTACGTCTATTTGAAGCACGACAAGGGCGACGCGCCGGGCGTAGCGCAGCGGCTCATCGAGGCGTTGGGAGCGTAGACGACGGCTAGTAGGCGGCGGTCTTTCGGAGGATGGCCACGTAGAAACCGGCGAAGAACGCGGCCCACGTGTCGGCCAGGCGCCATTCGGCCCTGCGAAGCCAATCGCGGACGCCGGGGACGGCCATCGCGCGCGCCGTAGGCGTGAGGATGCGCACGCCGCGCACGGCCTCGATGCGCAACGTCGGCGGCAGGATGCGCGGGATGACCCATGGCGGATCGAACCGCGTGTAGACCACACTCTCTTTGGTGCGCTGAGAGATGGCGCCGGCGGGGCCGAGGCGCTTCGCCAGCCCGCGCAAGCTGAGGGGGTTGTAGAACTCGGCCAGGACGACACCGCCCGGCCGCGTGACCCGCGCCATCTCGGAGAGGGCGCGCCCGATGTCGGGCACGTGCGCGAGGACCTTGAAGGCGCACGCCACGTCGAAGGTGTCCGCCGCGAACGGGAGCGCCGTGACGGAGGCCTCCTCCACGACGAGGCCGCGCGCACGGGCCTTCTCGAGCATGCCGGGGGACATGTCGATGGCGCGCGTGGAGCGGGCGAACCGGGCGATGCGCTCGAGGATCAAGCCGGTCCCGCAGCCGCACTCGAGCACGTCGCCGCCGGCGCCGTAGCGCTCGACGATCTCCACCTCGAGGTCGTCGATGAGCGCGTGGTAGCCGTCGGGCCGGTTGGGACGGCGGTGCGCGTCGTACCGGACGGAGAACTCGTCGTAGTACGCGCGCGTGACTTCGTGGTGCGGGTCGGCGGCCATCGTGAGCGCCGACCAGATAGCACGTCGTCCCGCGGCCCGACCGGAGCGAGTGACGCGACCCACGGCTAGAGACGGCGACCGCCGCACGCGAGGCGCTCGACCCAGCTCCCTGCCGCGTCGACCCACGCGAGCCACAGCATGCCGAAACCGTCGACGACGAGGGCGACGTCGGACGCGTTGCCGGTCGTCGGAACGACGTCGCGGACGGCGACGACGCCGTTCGGCAGGAGCTCGCCGATCTCGAGCACGCGCGGCGAGCCCGGGTCGGACACTTGGGGCCGCACGAGGGCCACCCACGCCGCCGGCATGCGCGGGCCACCAGCTGCCGCCGCGACCGGCGCGGGGTCTAGGCCGTTCGGGTACATCGCCCAGACCGCGGGCTCGTCGACCTGTGGGGGATCGTCGATCCGAACGATAGCAAGTCCGAAGCTGCCCACGTCCTTCGCGATCGGCAGGAGCGACCATGCCGGCCCCGACGGAGGGACCGCGAGCGTCGCGCGCGTGCGTCGGTCCCCCGGGCCGCCGACGAATATGACGGCGTCGTCTCCGAGCTTGAGACGCTTGTCGTACGCGGCCGGTCGAGCGTGCATCGCTGTCAGCGCCGTGCGCGCGTCGACCTGGAGAGCGAGCAGGCCGTTCCCCCGGGGAGCCAGGACGAGGGACGTGGCGCCGCTGCCCTCCTCGGACGCGCGGACCGGAGGATCATCGTCGACCGTGATCCATGCCTCGCTCATCCAACCCTCGGAGGTCTGCCGACTCGCGAGGTATCCCAGCGCGACGTGCGAAGGCGCCAGGACCGCGGCCGACACGCGCGACGACGGCCGGCTGCTCGCGACGACGCGATCGTCCGTCTCGCCCCGCGTCGACCGATGTACCTGCCCGGACCGATCGGGGCAAAAGACGCGGTCCAGCGCCACCGCGCAAGGCACGCCGAGACCGGGGCTCCGGTCTCCCTCCGCCGCCTCGCGGCCGACCGGCACCGCGCCGAGCGGCACGGGGCCCGCCGCGAGCGCCACCACCCGCGGGCGACCGTCCTCGTTCAGGATCACGTCGACCGCCTCGACCCGGAGGGCCAGCGACATCGGGACGTGCATGGGCAGCTCGATGGGCCCGCGGATCACGCGGCACGCGGCCGCGGCGTCGGCGCTCTCGCGCTCCCATCCGGCCGACGGGGGCGGCGCCGCGAGCGAGATCGGCTTCGGCGCGGGGGAAGGGACCGCGAGGCCCTCGGCGTGCGCTGCGGAGGGCGCCTGCGGGGGATCGGCGCTCGAGGGCGCGGCGGCTTCGATCGGCGCCGGAGCAAGCGGAACGACGTCGCGCGGCACGCTCTTGCAGCCGAGGGTGCCGACGAGCGCCACGAAACCAACCGACGAGAAGTGCGCGCGCACGGCAAGCTACGGCGCGGCGGAGAGGGAGCGCGGCAGCCCGTCGGCCCGAAGCCAATCGAGCACGGCGCCGGCGGCCGCGCGGGACGCCTCGTGGTGGTGGACCTTCCATTGCTCGCGCGCGCTGTTGCCGACGAGGTTCGCGACACCGAGGACCGCGCAGAATGGTACACCGCGCGCCGCGCACGCGGTCGCGATGGCATAGGCCTCGAGGTGTTCGGCGGAGGCGCCGGTCGCGCGGGCGATCGTCGCGGCCACCCCGTCGTCCACCGTGATCGCGAGCGTCGTCGCGACGTCGACCGGAGCGGCGCGCGTGCTCCGCGCGATGCCGACGACGAGCGGCGCGTGGCCCTCGATCACGGTCGACATGGGATCGGGGAACTGCGCTTCGTCACGCAAGGCCGTCGGGTCGACGAGGCGCACGCGGCGTGCGACCACGATGTCCCCAATCTCGAGGCCGGAGCCCACATACGCGCCGCAGGTCCCGATCGCGATGGCCGTGCGGGGCCGAAGATCTCCAAGGTGCATGGCGCACCCGGCCGCCGCCATCGGCAGGCCGATGCCCGCCGCCCGCGCCACGACGTCGACGTTACCGATGCGCCTGCGCATCGCGTCGCCGAGGGACGCCTGGAGCGGCGCAAGCTCGGGGTGAAATGCCGCGAAGAGTACGAGGTCGCACGCAGGGTCCACGGATTACCGAGTAGCAGATGTACCGCCGCCCGGGGGGCCTGACTCTTGCTCGCGGTGCCGCCCACGACTACCCTAGATGGGTCTCATGCGCCGATACTGGTTCGCGATTGTCCCGGTTCTCCCGTTGGCCGGTACGCTCGGCTGCACGGGGACCGTGGCGTCTTCGCCTCTCGACGCGGAGGCGGCCACGACCACGAGCGCCATCGTCGTGGTCGAGCGCACGTCCGACCCGTCCCAGGGGGCCCGCGCCGAAGGGAGCGCACGGTTCATCCGGGTGGCCGCCCCCGCCACGGTCGACGACGCGCTGCGGGCCATCGGCGCTGCCCTCGAGCTCCCGGCGCGCGGCACCTGCGCCAGCGTCCACACCCTCGCGGGCGAGAGTGCCCCGTCCGACGTGTCGCCGAGCGTGGAGCTCGTGGACGTCGGCGCAGTGTCGCTCGAGACGAACGGCGTCGAGACACGCCTGACGCCGCGCCAGCTCCCCGACGTGACCGACGTAGTGACCGGATTCGTCTATGCGCGCTCGCCCGACCCTGCCCTGTTGCCCGCCGCAGCCAAGTACGTGGTGCACGTCGCAGGGGGCATCGGCGTGATGCCCTTCGACGCCGTGGCCATGGCGCCGGTGGACCCCGTTTCCATCCGGCTCGCCGGCGAAGACGAGCGCGCCGGGGTCGTGGTCACCTCCTCCGCCCTTGAGCTGACCTGGACGCCCGACGGCTCCGACGACGTCGTCTACGTCGACATCCGGCCGAGCGGCGTGCGCTGCGTCTTCGAGGACGGCGGCCGCTCTTCGCTGCCCGCGGCCCTCTTCGAAGACGACGGGACGATCGTCCTCCACCGCCTCCGGCGCGAAGCTCTCGGCGTCCCGGGCACGGACTCGGGTGAAATTCGGTTCGACTTCGCGCGGTCTGTGTCGTACACACGCAAATAGCTTGTGTTTTCCGCCATGCGCGCGACCCATGTAGCCAGGCCGCTTGCGTTTACCGTCGTCCTCGCCTCCTCGGTGGCGATGGCGCAACCACCCTCGCGCGCCAAGCGCCCTCCTGCACAGGCCGGCCTCCGCGCCAACAGCGCCCCCGCCCTCGCCTACATGGCGGGCAAGCAGGGGCTCATCGGCTGCCACGCGCCATCCGAGAAGCCCGTCCCGCGCGACGCGACCGGGCGCCCGATGCTCGCCCTCCGCACGTTGAACCGGAACGAGTCGCTCGCGGTCCCGGTCGCAGGCGATGAAGGCGGCTTCGCCTCTGCGGACCTCGACGCGATCGCCCACTTGCTCCGCGCGATGAACGGCGACGAGCACCCCATCGACCCGCGTACGCTCGGCATCGTCTACCGCATCGAGATTCACTTCGCGGCGCCCGAGGTCCGCGTTGTCTCCGGGTACCGCATCCCCAAGCCCGGCTCACGCTCGAACCACGGGCGCGGGCGCGCCATGGACATCGTCGTCCCCGGCGTACCCGACGAGGAGGTCGCGCGATTCGCGAGGGATCTCGGCTTCGTCGGCGTGGGCGTCTACCCCTCGAGCCAGTTCGTGCACGTCGACATCCGGCCGCGAAGCTACTTCTGGGTCGACTACAGCGGGCCTCACATGCGAAATCGCGAGCTCGGCATCTTGAGCGACCTCGCTGCCAAGAACGACGAGGCTGCCCGCGCCCGGGGAGTGGCGCCCGTCGAGCCGTTCGGCATCGCGACAAACGTCGACGACGCGCTCGACACCCGTGAGCGGGCCGGTTCGGTCGCCGCCGCACAGGACGACGAAGACGAGGACTGAAGAGCTTCGGGGCCGCGGCGCGCGCGTCGAGCGGAGAACCGCGGCGCGCTCTACCCTGTCTGGGTGGACGCGGACGTGGCGCAGCTGGTCCGGGAGCAGCGTCTCCTCGAGGCCGCGCAGACGGCCAGCGCGCGGGGCGACTTCCCGGACGCGAGCCGCATCTACGAGCAAGCCTGCGAGTGGTCGAAGGCCGCGGTCGAGGCGCTCCACGCCGGCGACGGCCCACGCGCCCTGCGGCTGGCGGTCTTCGGTGGAGACGACGGGGCCGCCGCGCTTGCCCTCACGTTCGTGGCCCGCGACGCGGCGAGCGCGGCGGCGGCGACGGCCCAGCTCACGCGGGCCGGGCGCCATGCGTGGGCGGCGCGGGTCTTCGAAGAGTGCGATCGCCCCGGCGAGGCTGCGCGCGCGTGGGAGAAGGCCGGGGAGACAAGGCGCGCCGGCGATGCCTTCGTTCGGGCGGGCGAATCGGCGGAGGCGGCCCGCGTGCTCCAGGGCGCGCTCGACCAGGACCCGAACCGCTGGGACCTCGCGGTCGCCTTCGGCACGCTCCTCGGTCGACTCGGGCGGTGGGAAGCGTCCGCGCGGGTGCTGCAGCGCGTGCCCGCGGAGGCCCGGGAGCGGGCGGAGGCCCTGCCCGCGCTGGTCGAGGCGTTCGACGCGCTCGACTGGTCGGTCGCGGCGGCAGAGGCGCGCGTCGAAGCGGAGGCCCTCGGCGCCAAGCCGTCTCCGGCAATCGCCGCGTCCAGGGCGCCGGCCGGCCCGGAATCGCTCTTCGGACGCTACACCGTCCTGCGGGAAGTCGCGTCGTCCCCTCGCGCGCGCGTCCTCGCGTGCCACGACGCGGTCCTCGGAGAGACCGTGGCCGTCAAAGTCTTCGCCGCCCTCGAGGGCGCGACCGAGGGTCCTGCCGCCCTCGCGCGATTCTCCACCGACGTCCTCGCCGTGCGGCGAGCGCGGCACCCCGCGGTGGTACCCATCCGCGAGTGCATCCCGCAAGGGCCCGCGACGGTCCAGGCGTGGATGGCGGGCGGCGATCTCGAGGGGATGCTCGCGCGGTTCGGCGCGCTGGCGCCGGCGAGGGCGATCGAAATCGCGTGCGCCGTGCTCTCGGCCCTGGCGGCTGCGCACGAGGCGGGGGTGATCCACCGGGCGGTCAAGCCGACCAACGTGCTCTTCGACGCCGTCGGGGGCGCGCACCTGGGCGACTTCGGCTCCGTGCACCTCGGGGACGTCGCGGCGACTGCGAGCACGGGTCTCTTGCGAACGCTCGCATACATGAGCCCGGAGCAGCGCCAGGGCCGCGTTCCGACGGAGCGGAGCGACGTGTTCTCGGTCGGCGTGATGCTGCACGAGATGCTCACGGGGGCTGCCCCCGACCCGCACCTGCCGTTGCTGCCGCCGCCCAGCCGCGCCCACCGCGGTCTCGACGCACGCCACGACCGCGTCGTGGCGCGGCTCTCGGCGCACGACCCTGCCGCGCGCACGGCCGACACGCACGAAGCGATCGCCGCGCTCGCCTCGCTGGCCTGGCCCGCCGCCGGTCCCCGTCCCGCGGGACCGACGACGCCGGGGCCCATTCCTTGGCAAGACGAAGCCCACCGCCTCCGCACGGCCGCGGGCGCCCTGCCCTTCGACGCGTGGATCGCGCGCGAGATAGAGCCGGTCCCCGCGACCGCCGGCGTCCTTGCGCGCGCGCGGGCGTTCGCGCAGGCCGCGGACCCGGCGCTCCAAGGCGTCTGGAGGGTCGACGACGCATCGGCGACGGTGTGGCTCGAGCTTGTCCGCGGGCCCGCGCTCGACCGTGACCTCTCCGCCGCCGAGCACGACGCGCTGGCCAAGGCCCTCGCCGCGCTTCACGCCGCCGGCGCAGTCCACGGGGCCATCGGGCGCGTGCACCTGGCCCGCGGCGCGCACGGCTGGGTGTTGCGGTTCGGCGGCGAGGCTCGCCCGGAAGCGAGCGCCGACGACGATCGCACGGCCCTTGCGGCGCTATCGGAGCGCGGTCAGCGATCGTCCACGATCGGGTAGACGAGCTCGCGTGGCTCGCCGTTGCGCTCGTACGAGACGCGGAGCTCCGGTGCCACTTCGAGCGACTCGAACGCCGTCTGGGCTTGCTCCGGCCGCTCGATCGGGAAGCCGTTGACCCGCGTCACGACGTCCCCGGGCTTGAGGTCGACGCCCGACCAGAACTTCGGGTCCCGGAGGGCGGCGATGCGAAAGCCGCGGAAACGGCCGGCCACGCGGACAGGCGCGTCGTCGAGATCGACGTGCTGCAGGAAGGCACCGAGGCCCTGCGCGATCGCTGCGTGCATCGCGGACCGCTTCAATCGATGTTCAGTGACAGGGGCTGCCGCGGCCGGCGCGGCGGCGGACGCGGCAGCCGGCGGGGTCACGGGCTCCGGCTGCGCGGGCGCAGCGCCGCCACATCGGCAGAGGGCAACGGCGAGCGCGCCGAGGAGCAAGACGGGGGTGCGCATGAATGCACAAGCTATCGCCACCGACACGCGGCGGCACAGGTTTTCTAGTGGGGAAATTCGCGGCGATACGCCGCCCAGACGCGTGCCTCGACGTCGTCCATCGCCCCGGTCGCGTCGATGACGGCGATGCGGTCGCCGGGCATGTGCCTCGCCAAGTCCTTGTAGAAAGCGGAGAGCTCTCGCTGGATTTCGCTGTGCTCGTAGAGCTGCGCGGCGTCGCCGCGTTGCTCGCGCCGCTCTGCCGCGAGGTCGGGCGGGACGTCGAGCACGATAGTAAGGTCCGGCCGGCGGGCGTGGCGGTTTACCGACCGGATCCACTCGATTGCGTCCTTCGCCTCGACGCCGCTCGAGATGCTCTGGTAGGCGAGGCTCGATGCGTCGTACCGGTCCGACACGATGACGCCCCCGCCGGCGACGAAGGGCGCGATCTCGCTCTCGACGTGGTCCATACGGTCGGCCCCAAAGAGGAGGGCCATCGTGGCCCAGCCGGGAGCGCGACCCCCTGGAACGACGACGCGGCCCGTAAGCACCTGCCGGATGAGCATGCCGACGGGGCCGTCGCTCGGCTCCCGCGTCGCGCGCACCGGGACGTGCATTGCGCGGAGGCGGTCGGCGAGGCGGGCGACCTGGGTGGTCGTGCCGGAGCCGTCGATCCCTTCGAGCACCACGAAGCGGCCGCTTCGACTTTCCATGTGCCGCGAATAGCGTAGCTCCGGGCTGGAAGATACGGAGAGAGAGGGCCTACGCCGGCGGGAGCGGGTGCGGGTCTTCGCCGAGGACGATGTTGTCGATGAGGCGAGTCTTGCCGACCCGGCACGCCACGACGAGGGCGGCGCGGGCGCCGGCGTCGCCGGGGATCTCGCCGAGATCGTCCGGGTCGCGGAGCTCGACGTACTCGACGGAGCTCGCGGCCTCCTCGATGGGCCCCCGCGCGAAGCGCTCGAGGGTCCGCGCGGCCCGCTCGCCGCGCATGAACGCACGCGACGCTGCGTCGAGCCCGCGGGAGATAGCAAGCGCGCGCGCGCGCTCCTCGGCAGACAAGTACGCGTTCCGCGAGCTCATCGCGAGACCGTCCGCTTCGCGCACCGTGGGGTGGCCGACGACCTCGATCGGCAAGAACAGGTCGCGGACCATGCGGCGGACCACCAAGAGCTGCTGGTAGTCCTTGCGCCCGAAGACGGCAGCGCACGGACCGACGGCGTTGAGCAGCTTCGCGACCACGGTGGCGACCCCCTCGAAGTGCCCGGGACGGCTGGCGCCCTCGAGTGGCTCGGCGATGCGAGTGACGCGCACGCGCGTCTGATCGCCGTCGGCGTACATCACTGCGGGCTCGGGGGAGAGGACCAGGTCGACCCCGACTGCCGCGAGCTTGCGGAGGTCCCCGGCGAGGTCGCGCGGATAGCGAGCGTAGTCCTCGTTCGGCCCAAACTGGAGGGTGTTGACGAAGATCGACACGACGACGAACCCGCCGCGGCGCTTCGCGTCGTCGACGAGCGCGATATGGCCCGCGTGGAGGGCCCCCATGGTCGGGACGAACGCCACGCGCTTACCGTCGGCGCGGGCAGTGTCGCAGTGGGCGCGCGCCTCGGCGGGGGTGGACGCGACGGGGATGGGCAAAGGCGAATCTCCGGCCGACAGCGTACGTCAGCGCAGGAGCGCGGCCACGCGGTCGAGCAAGAGGTCGGCCAGAGCCGCCTTCGCGAGCGGGCCGACCGCCTTCGCGGAGCCTTGTTCGACGAGCATCGCGACGTTGTCGTCCCGGCCGAACGACACGCTGGCCTCGTTTGCGACGATGAGGTCGACCCGCTTGCCGGCGAGCTTCTTCCTGGCGGACGCAGCGAGCATCTCTCCGCCCTCCGACTCGACCGCAAAGCCGACGAGCACGGGGCGGCGCCCTTTGCGCGCGGCGCCGATCTCCGCGAGGAGGTCCGGCCGGCGCACGAGCTCGAGGACGACGCGCTCCTCGCCCTTCTTCATCTTGCTCGGACTCGGGGCGGCGGGCCCGTAGTCCGCGACCGCCGCAGCCATCACCAGCGCGTCGGCGCGCGACTGGTCGGGCCCGAGCGCCTCCCGGAGCGCCGATTGCATCTCCGCGACCCCGCGCACGTCCACCCTTCTTCTGACCCCCGGCGGCGTCGCCAGGCCGACAGGGCCGGCGATGAGCGTCACCTCCGCCCCGCGGTGCGCGGCGCGTGCGGCCACCGCGAACCCCATGCGCCCGGTCGATCGGTTGCCGACGAACCGCACGGGGTCGAGGTCCTCCACAGTCGGACCCGCCGTCACGACGACCCGGACACTCGCCAGGTCCCGTGGACCGAGAGCCGCCGTGATCGCCGCGGCGATGTCCGCCGGCTCCGCCATCCTTCCGACGCCGACGTCGCCCGAAGCTACCTCTCCGCCCACGGGGCCCACGAGCGAGACGCGCCCTTGCGCGGCCAGCGCCGCCACGTTCCGTTGCGTGGCCGGATGCTCCCACATCCGCGGGTGCATCGCCGGCGCGGCCACGACGGGACAGCGGGCGCAAAGGACCAGCGCGGCCACGAGATCGTCGGCGCGGCCCGAGGCGAAACGCGCGAGCGCGTCCGCGGTGGCAGGCACCACGGCCACGACGTCCGCCCGGTCCGCGAGGCTCACATGGACCTCGCCGGCGAAGGACGGATCCCACATGTCCGTGGTCGCCGGCTGCCCGGTGATGCCGGCGAAGGTGACCGGTCCCACGAGACGCGCCGCGGAGGCGCTGAGGACTGGCAGGACGGTCGCGCCCTCCTTCCGGAGGAGCCGCGCGAGCTCGACGGACTTGTACGCGGCGATGCTCCCGGTCACGCAGAGCGCGACCGTGCGCCCGGCGAGGCCGGCGCGGGCGCCGAGACTCACGCCGGAGGGGCCCATCCCAAGGATGTAGCGGGCATCGAGCCGCCTTGCGAGACGCGATCGCGCGTGATAGCTCGCGGGCGCCTCCATGGGACTTTCCGTCGGCATCGTGGGCCTGCCCAACGTAGGCAAGTCCACCCTCTTCAACGCCTTGTCGTCCGGCAAGGCCGAGGCAGCCAACTACCCGTTTTGCACGATCGACCCGAACGTCGGCGTCGTCCCCGTGCCCGACGCGCGCCTCGCCTCGCTCGACTCGGTCGTCCACGCCGACCGCATCGTCCCGGCCACGATCGACTTCGTCGACATCGCGGGGCTCGTGCGCGGCGCCCACAAGGGCGAAGGCCTGGGCAATCAGTTCTTGGCGCACATCCGCGAGGTCGACGCCGTCGTTCAGGTCGCCCGCTGCTTCGATGACTCGAACGTCGTCCACGTCGAGAACCGGGTCGACCCCGTCGCCGACATCGAGACGGTGACGACCGAGCTTTGCCTGAAGGACCTCGACACCGTCAGCAAGCGCGGCGACCGGGCCAAAAAGATGGTCAAGAGCGGGTCACCCGTCGAGAAGCTCGCCGCCGAGATCTGCGACGCCCTCGCCCCGCATCTCGACTCCGGCAAGCCTGCCCGCACGTTCCGCGCGCCCGACCACCCCGAGGCGGCGGGCATCTTGCGCGAGATGCACCTCTTGACGGCGAAGCCCACTTTTTACATCGCCAACGTGGACGAGGGTTCGCTCGGTAAGCTGTCGGGCAACGCCCACTTTCGGGCACTCGAGGCCTTCGCGAAGGTCGAGGGGGCTCACGTCGTCCCGATTTGCGCGGCGCTCGAGGCGCAGATCGCCGAGCTCGAGCCGGGCGATCGGCCTGAGTTCCTCGCGAGCGCGGGGCTCGCGGAGCCAGGGCTCCACGCCGTGGTGCGTACGGGATTCGACTTGCTGGGCCTGCTCACGTTCTTCACCGCCGGCAAGACGGAGGTCCGCGGCTGGACCACCCGCCGCGGGGCGCGGGCTCCTCAGGCGGCGGGCGTCATCCATACGGACTTCGAGAAGGGCTTCATCAAGGCCGAAGTCATCTGGTGGGAGGATTTCGTGAAGCTCGGCGGCGAGAGCAAGGCGCGCGACGCCGGCAAGCTTGCCATCGAGGGCAAGGAGTACGTCGTCCGCGACGGCGACGTGATGCACTTCCGCTTCAACGTTTGAGCGCTTCGCCAGCCCTGGCGGGCCTTGGGCTGCAGGACGCCCTTGGCGGGGAGCCGTTTTCGTGGGTTCCGGAGCAATCGTCGGTGCGGAGCACCATGACGGCCCTGGTGGCGCCCTTCGCGCTGGCCCCGCGCGCCTCGGGTCTAGCGAACCATGTCGTTGAGGTCGGTCGCGAGCGCGAACGGCCAGAGAAAAATATAGAAAAGGAGCGGCTGGGGCGCTTGCCGCACGCCGAGCATCTGCTTCGCCTTCGTGACCTCCTGCGGAACGAGGAGCCACATGAAGTAGATGTTGTAGAGGGGCACGATGAGCGGCCACCACGCGAGCTCCTCGCTCCTCGTGACCGACCGGAGCTCGCGAATCATTTGCATGGCGAGGAGGAGGTACCAGACCCATCCGCCCAGCACGAAGAACGCCGCCAGGGACCCGAGTGCAGGGCTCAGGAACGCGAGGATGATGCTGATGATGACCCCGCCGAACATCACGGCGAGCGGCAAGACAAGCGTAAGGACCGCGTTCCGTCGCGTCGGCGCGGGCATCCCGGCCTCGGACTTGAGAGTCCCCACGAGCCCGCCCGTCCGCGGCTGCCCGTAGGGCGCTAGCCCTTGGGAGGGCGCACCCGGCATCTGCATCGTGCCGCCGTAGGCCCCATGCGCAGGCTGGGCGTACGGGTCCGCACCGTATTGCGACGGGCCTCCCGGAGGCGCCGCGGGCGCTCCATAGGGAGGCGGCGCTCCTGGCGCCGGCGCGGGCGGGGGAACCCCGAAGGGCGGAGGAAAACCGGGGCCGGGAGACGAGCCGTACGCCGAAGGTACTCCCGCGGGCGGTAGACCGGCCGGCGGCGCCGGCGGGTGGGCCGGGGGAGGCGGAATGGAGCTCGCGCCTCGAGGGGGGACGCCATATGGCGGTACGCCGTGGCCATGGGAGCCGTGCGCCTGATTCGCGGCGAACGCGCCGAAGACCCCGGCATCGGCCGCGACCGTGCCGCCGAGCGGGTTTACGCCCGGCTGCGGAACGGGCGGTGAAAACGCGGAGGCGCCTTCGCCTCCCGAGGCGCCGTACGCGGGCGGCGGGTGCGGCGACATGGCGGGCGGGGGCGGCAGCGGCGTGGGTCCCGCCATGGGCGCGACGCCCACCATCGTCCCCTTCAGCTTGCTAGGTACGGCGCCAGCCCCTGGCGGCGGGGGTAGTCCAGCTCCAGGGCGCGCGGGGGGAGGTGCTTGGGGCGGCGGAGGCGAGCTCGAGGACCCCGGCAGAACGCCGGGCTGGTTCATCATGAGCATCGTGCCTTTGAACTTCGGCGCCGCCGCGCTCTTAAGATGGAAGTTGCACTTCGCACAAGTCTGAGCCGCATCGGGATTTTGCGTGCCACAGTTCGGACAAAACACGGACGGTCCTCCGTCGGTCGGGCGACATGGGCGCGGCCGGCAAGGCTTGGCGTGCCGGCTTTTCGTATGCCCGAACGATACGGTTCGCGCAAAGGGAGCATAGCGGTTCGCGATCGCGCCGCTCAAGCGAATTGCTCTGGGGCACGCCGTGGGCATGGCTTGACTTCCGAACGCCCTCGCCACTAGTTTTCGCGCCGGTTTTTCGCCCTTCCCACGCGCAAACCGCCAGGTGCTGTCCAGGCGCTGTGCGCGTGGGCCTCGCTCCCCACGTCGGCCGCGCATGAAGCGCGCACCGCCCGCGGCCACCCCCAAGGACTATCTCCTGCGATGCCTTTCGCTTTGACCCCTGAACGCGAGCGCAAGCTCCAGGAGATCCTCGAGCGATACCCCACCAAGATGGCGGCCACGATGCCGCTCTTGCACCTATGTCAGGAGCAAGCGGGTTTCATCGCCGAAGATGCCATCGACTTCGTCGCGAAGCGGCTCGATCTCTCCACGGCCCACGTGAAGGGCGTCGTCACTTTCTACACGCTGTACAACCAGCAGCCTGTCGGCAAGCACCAGGTTTGGGTGTGCCGGACCCTCCCGTGCGCGCTCCGCGGCGCGTACGACGTCATCGAGCACTGCGAGAAACGCCTCGGCATCCATTGCGGCGAGACCACCGCCGACGGCAAGGTCACTCTGCGCACCGCCGAGTGCCTCGCTAGCTGCGGCACCGCCCCGATGATGCAGGTAGACAAGACGTACCACGAGAACCTGACGCGAGACCGCGTCGACCAGATCCTCACGAGCTTGCTCAAGAGCTGACGCATGCTGAAGTCCACCGACTACCTCACGCGCCTTTACGGCAAGCCCGAAGGCTGGTCCCTCGCCGCGTACGAACGCGAGCTCGGGGGCTACCAAGTCGCGCGCCGCGTGCTGACCACCATGACCCGGGAGCAGGTCGTCGACGAGACCAAGAAGGCGAACATCCGCGGCCGCGGCGGCGCCGGCTTTCCCATGGGCGTCAAGTGGAGCTTCATGCCCAAGGCGACACCGGCAGGGCTCGGGAGCGTGCCCCCGGGCAAGCCGCACTACCTGGTCGTGAACGCCGACGAGGGCGAGCCCGGCACCCACAAAGACCGGACGATCATGGAGCTCAACCCCCACGCGTGCGTCGAGGGGTCCATCATCGCTTGCTACGCGATCGGCGCGCACATCGCATACATCTACGTGCGTGACGAGCTTCACCTGTCGAAGGCGCGGCTCGAGGGCGCCATCCGTGAAGCGCGCGAGCGCGGGTACCTCGGCGCTGCGCCGTTCGGAAAGCCTTACGCCGTCGAGATCTACGTCCATTCCGGCGCCGGCGCGTACATCTGCGGCGAGGAGACCTCGATGCTCAATTCGCTCGAGGGCCGCCGCGGCGAGCCGCGCAACAAGCCCCCCTTCCCGGCCAACGCCGGCGCCTTCGGCTGCCCGACCACGGTCAACAACCTCGAGTCGATCGCCGTCGCGCCGACCGCGATCGGGATGGGATGCGAGGCGTTCAGCAAGCTCTCGGCCCTCCATCACCTCAACGACGGCGGGGTCCGGCTCTATGGCGTCAACGGGCACGTGAAGAAGCCCGGCGTCGTCGAGCTCTGCGTCGGGCCGACGCTGAACGAGCTCATTTTTCAGGTCGCCGGCGGCGTCCTCGGCAACCGCAAGGTCATGTGCGTCATCCCGGGCGGCTCGTCGACACCGGTGCTCCGCCCCGAGGAAACGGTGAACGCGCCCGATCCCAAGGCGATGCTTCACGAATGGCACGGCAAGAGCGTCTTCGATGTGCCGCTCGGCGTCGACACGATGCGTGGGGTCGGCACGATGCTCGGCACCTGCTGCGTGACGGTGATCGCGGAAGGCACCGACCCGGTTTGGTGCATGCAAAACCTGATGCAGTTCTACCGCCACGAATCGTGTGGCCAGTGCACGCCCTGCCGCGAGGGAAGCGCCTGGCTCGAGCGCTTCTGCGAAAAGATCCTCGACGGTAAGGCGTCGATCGCGGAGCTCGACGACCTGTCCGACATCGCCGACGGCATCATGGGGAACACCATTTGTGCCTTCGGCGAAGGAACCGCCATGCCCGCCCTCGCCTTCATCCAGAAGTTCCGCCCCGAATTCGAAGCCTACGTGCGCGCCGGGCGGACACGCGAAAGCGCGGCGCTGACAGTGGAGCCCTGGAGCTGACATGAGCCTGGCCGGGGTCATCTACTTTTACGTCTGCGCCGCGGTGGCGCTCGCGGGCGCCTGCTCGGTCGTCATCGCCAAGAACCCGATTCGCGGCGCGATGGGCCTTTTGCTCCTCATTCTGGCCGTCACGGGGTTGTTCATCGCCCTCGACGCGCAGTTCCTCGCGGCGGTGCAGCTCATCGTCTACGCAGGGGCGATCGTCATTCTCTTCCTCTTCGTCATCATGCTGCTCGGCCCGAGCGCGGCGACGCCGAACGACAACCGAGGCCTCTTCGTGCGGATCGTCGGCGGGTCGGTGTTCGCGCTGGGGGGGCTGGGGACGCTGGCGGCCGTCGCACGGATCCTCTGGCCGGCGCACCACGCGCCCTTCCCGAACCACGACGCCGGCTTCGGCGGCATCGACGCCTTCGGCGCCGTCCTCTTCGCCGACGCGCTCGTTCCGTTCGAGCTCTCGAGCGGCCTTCTCATGGTGGCGGTCGTCGGTGCGATCGCGGTCGCGCGCGGCCGCCAGGGTGTGAAGTCGCTCTCGCAGAACGAGCGAGGGGAGACCGCCGGAGACGCCGCCAGCCTCCTGCCACAGGAGCATTCGGGCGTCTTCAGTCACGAGATCGGCGGCGCGGCTCACGTCGACGGACACGCCGAACGGGGCGCCGACGCCGCGAGCGACGCGAGCCTCAAGGAGCGGCCGGCATGATCACCGTCGACCATTACGTCACGCTGAGCGCCTTGCTCTTCGTCATCGGCGGGGTTGGCTTCCTCGTGCGCCGAAACGTGCTGGTGACCCTGATGAGCATCGAGGTGATGCTCAATTCGGCAAACCTGGCGCTCGTGGCGTTCAACAGGGTCCGCCTCGCGCGTGGCGCCCTGCAGACGTACGTCGGTGCCAGCCACACCGGCCAGGTCTTCGCGTTCTTCATCATCGCCGCGGAGGCCGCGGAGGTCGCCGTCGGACTTGCGATCGTGCTCGCTCTTTACCGGCTGCGGCGCACCGTCCGCTCCGACGAGGCCGATCTTCTTCGGAACTGAGGGTCTAGAGACACCATGCTTTCCGTTTTTCCCTCCAACGACTACGCGCTCATCGCCGTCATCCTCGGGATGCCGCTGCTCGGCGCCTTCGTCAATGGGGTGTGGGGCAAGCGCCTCGGCAAGCCCGCGGTACGATTGATGGCCCTCAGCGCGGTCGGCATCAGCTTCGTGGCGGCGCTCATCGCGTTCTGGGATCTCGCTCACATCGTCGGCGAGGAGAAGGAGACCCACGGCAAGCTCGTCTTCTCGGCGTGGGAGTGGATGCACACGACGGGCGGCCGCGAAGAGGCCAACGTGCCCATCGACGTCAAGTTCAGCATCGACCAGCTGAACGGCGTGATGATGCTCGTGGTCACCGGCGTCGGCTTCCTCATTCACCTCTACTCGACGTCGTACATGGAGAACGACGAGAGCTTTCATCGGTTCTTCGCGTATCTGAACCTCTTCATCTTTGCGATGCTCGTCCTCATCCTGGGCGATAACCTCCCGATCCTCTTCGTCGGGTGGGAGGGCGTGGGCCTCTGCTCGTACCTCCTCATCGGCTTCTGGTACGAGAACCCCGCGAACGCGGCGGCAGGCAAGAAGGCCTTCATCGCAAACCGCATCGGCGACTTCGGGATCTTGTCGGCGATGTTCTTGCTCGTCCATTACACGGGCGCGCTGGACTGGAACGGGATCGCCAGCGGAGCGGCAAACCTCGTCACCCCCGGCGAACCGTTCCGCGTCCACGTGTGGCCCGTCGGCGGCGGCCAGTACACCGGCGTTCTGTCCTTCCTCCAGCCGCACCACCCGCTGACGATCAGCGCCGCGACGGCGGTCGGTCTCGCCCTGCTTCTCGGGTGCACGGGCAAGAGCGCGCAGATTCCCCTCTACGTATGGCTCCCGGATGCGATGGCCGGCCCCACGCCCGTCTCCGCGCTCATCCACGCGGCGACGATGGTCACCGCGGGCGTCTACTTGATTTGCCGCCTGTCGTTCGTGTTCGTGCTTTCGCCGTTCACCATGATGGTCATCGCCATCATCGGCGCGTCGACAGCGCTCCTCGCCGCGACGATCGCAGTGGTGCAAAACGACATCAAGAAGGTCCTTGCCTACTCGACGGTCAGCCAGCTCGGGTTCATGTTCCTCGGCGTGGGCGTCGGCGCCTTCACGGCGGGCTTCTTCCATGTCTTCACGCACGCCTTCTTCAAGGCCTGCCTCTTTCTCTGCGCCGGCTCGGTGATCCATGGGATGCACGGTCGCATCCACGACGACGACAAGGCCCAGGACATCCGCAACATGGGCGGCCTGCGCAAGTGGTTGCCGCTGACGCATTGGACCTTCGCGGCGGCGACCGCCGCCATCATCGGCGTCCCGTTCACGAGCGGGTTCTTCTCGAAGGACGAGATTCTTTACCGCGCGTTCATCGATCACACCGTCAACCCGATGGCCGAATCGTCGGTGCTCAAGCGGTACCGCGTCTACGAGCCGCCGGTGGGGCTCGGGCCCGTGCTCTACGTCGTGGCACTCCTCGCGGCCACGCTGACGGCCTTCTACATGTGCCGCCTCTACTTCGTGACCTTCTGGGGCGACTTCCGCGGCTGGAAGGTCGGGCGGCCGTCCCTGCTTGCGAAGCAAGAGCAGGAGCACGAGGGGGACGCCGCCGCCCACGACGCGCACCACGAGGACGACCTCAACCAGCCGGGTTACCCGCCGCACGAGTCGCCGTGGCAGATGACGGTGCCGCTCATTTTGCTTGCCACTTTCTCGGTGTTCGCAGGGTTTTTGAACCCCGGGTTTCACATCTTCAAGGGCCCGCCGATGGAGCACTGGCTGGCACCGCTCTTCGAGTCGGTCACCGACGGCGCCGTGCGGATCCGCCAGGGCGGCGATCGGCTCGAGTGGCCCCTCGCCACCGGCGGGATCCTTGCGTTCGCGATCGGGACGTTCGCCGCCTGGTGGATGTACATCCGTGAGAAGGGCGAGCCCGCGAAGCGTCTCGTCGAAGCGCAGCCGGGGCTCTACAAACTTGTCCTCGACAAGTGGCGGGTCGACGAGCTCTACGACAACACGGCGATCGCGATGGTCGACTCCGTCGCCGAGACGGCGGCCGCTTTCGACAGCGGCATCGTGGACGGCTTGCTCGCGAAGATGACGTCGATGATCGTGGCCGCCGCGGGGACGATCCTCCGCGCGTTCCAGACGGGCGTCGTACACGCGTACGCGGCCGTCTTCGTCATTGGGCTCGCATCGACGGTGTGGTTTTTCGCCGTGCCCCACGCGAACGCAACGGTCGACGACAACAAGAGCGGTGAGTACACGGTCACCGCAGCCCCCGGGGTCGGCTACGCCTACCGCTGGGACGCCGACGGCGACGGCAAGCCCGACAAGCCCGACTTCGCGGGCGAGCCGACCCTAAAGGTCCACCTCGACCCGGGCAAGACCGCCACGGTAAGCGTCGAAGTGAAGAACGCCTTCGGCATCGTCCGGAGCAAGACCATTCACGTCGCGCGGCCCGAAGAGCCGACGACGTCGCTCTGAGGCACTCCGATGTCCCACGCCGAAACCGCTCCCCAGCAGCCCGACGAGCCCGTCGTCTTCGCCGTGCCCCAGCTCGTCGGGGTGGTCGTGGTGGCCGTCCTCGCGGTCCTCGCGTCGCTCCTCTTCGCCCACGGAGGCGCCGTGGTCCTCGCGGCCGCCGTCGCCGCCCTCGTCCCGAAGAATCGAACGTGGGGAGTGCGCGGCGCAGTCGGGCTCACGGCGGCGTTGCTCACGCTGTTCGCCATTCGGATGTGGCCGCAGGCCGCCGCTGGAGGAGAGACTCCGGCGCACATCCCGCCGCACCTCTTGACGGCGCTCTTGGCCCTCCCCTTCGCGGGCGCGGCGCTGGTCCTCGTGCTGCCCCGAAGCGCGGAAGAGGTGCTGAAGGCGACGAGTATGATCGTCATGGCGGCCACCTTCGCGGTCGCCCTGCCGCTGCTCCGCATCCCGATGGGTCGCGACTTCCACCTCGACGAGAACGTCGTCTGGATCTCGCGGTTCGCCATCCACTACCACGTGGCCATCGATGGCGTGTCGCTCTGGCTCGTGATGCTCACTGTCTTCGTGACGCCGATCGCGGCATACGCGTCGTTCGGGTCGATCCACGCTCGGATCAAGGACTGGTGCTTCGCCCTCCTGATGCTCGAAGGCGCGATGATCGGCGCATTCTTGGCGCTCGACTTGTTCCTCTTCTACACGTTCTGGGAGCTGATGCTCATCCCCATGTACGTCATGATCGGCGTATGGGGAGGCCAGGGACGCATCCGCAGCGCGATCAAGTTCTTCCTCTACACGATGTTCGGCTCCATGCTCATGCTGGGGGCCATCATCTACCTCGCGCACGAGTACTCGCGCGTGACCGGCGGAACGCCGAGCTTCGACTACTTCGAGCTCCAGCGCCTCTTGATCCCGCGCAGCATCCAGCTCTGGCTGTGGGCCGCGTTCACGCTCGCGTTCGTCATCAAGGTCCCGATGTGGCCCGTGCACACGTGGCTGCCCGACGCGCACACCGAGGCGCCGACGGCGGGGTCGGTCATCCTGGCCGCCGTCATGCTCAAGATGGGGACCTACGGGTACCTCCGCTTCGCGATGGGTCTCTTTCCCGAAGCCTGCAGCGAGTTCGCCGTGAACCTCGCGGGCGTCGCGGTGCTCGGCGGGATCATCTACGGCGCGCTCTGCGCGTGGAAGCAGTCGGACGTCAAACGCCTCATCGCCTATTCGTCGGTCGCGCACCTCGGGTACGTGATGCTCGGCCTCTTCGCGCTCACGCCCGCGTCGATCGAAGGCGGCGTCCTGCAGATGGTCAACCATGGCATCTCGACCGGGATGCTGTTCCTCCTCTTCGGCGTCATCTACGACCGCCGCCACACGCGCCAACTCGACGATTTCGGTGGCCTTGCGAAGCCGATGCCGGTCTACGCAACCCTCTTCGTCATCGCGACGCTCGCGAGCGTCGGACTGCCGGGGACGAACGGCTTCATCGGTGAGTTCATGGTCATCACCGGGACGTTCAGCTCGCACCTCCTCTCGCGTTTCGCGGGCCTGCAGGCCGTGGGCGCGGCGGTCGGCGTCATCCTGGGCGCGGTCTACATGCTGATGGTCGTCCAGAAGATGTTCTTCGGGAAGATCACCCACCAGGAGAACGCGCGCCTGCCCGACGTGAACTCGCGCGAGCTCGTGAGCCTGGCGCCGCTCGCGATGATGATCTTCCTCATCGGGCTCTTCCCGAACATCTTCCTCACGCAGATCAAGGGCGCGGCCCAGCGCATCGAGGACGACGTCCGCCAGCGCATCGAGAGCTACCCGGGCCCGAAGTTCTACGCGGGACCCTTCAAGCTCCAACCTCGGCGCCCGGAAGCCCCCGCGGTCGTCGAACAGCAGAAGCAGTGAAGCCACGACCATGCCCATTGTCCTCGCTCTCTTGCCGCTCCTCGTCGTCGGGGTCGCCGCGCTGCTGCTCATGCTCGTCGAGGCGCTCTCCACCCGCAGGGGTGGGATGGCGCTCGGCACGGCGATCGTCCTCTTCGCAGGGGCCGCGTGCGCCGCGGGCGTGTGGATGGTCGGCGTGGAGAACGTCGGGGACGTCTCCGCGCTCGCCCCATGGCTCGTCTTCGATCGACTGACGATCTTCTTCGACATCGTGCTCTGTCTGGGCGGCGGCCTCGCGGCGCTTCTCGCGGGCGGATACATGCCCGAGCACAACCTCGAGCGCGGCGAGTTCTACGCGCTCATTCTCTTCGCGACGTTCGGCGCCATGGTGCTCGCCGCGTCGGGCGACGCGCTGACGCTGTTCCTCGGGCTCGAGACGATGAGCATCGGCGCCTACGCGATGACCGCGTTCCGCCGCGCGAGCCCCCGGTCGGCCGAGGGCGCGCTCAAGTACTTCCTGCTCGGTTCGTTCGCCGCGGCAATCCTCATTTACGGCTTCGCGTTGCTCTATGGCGCCACGGGCCACACCGATCTCGCGGGCATCGGCGCGGCGGTGCACACGTCGGCAGCCCACAACCCGCTGCTCGTGGTGGGCGCGGTCTTGGTGCTCGTCGGCATTTTCTTCAAAGTGAGCGCCGTCCCCTTTCATGCCTGGACGCCGGACGCGTACGAGGGCGCGCCTACGCCCGCGACGACGTTCATGGCCGTCGCGGTCAAGGCGGGCGCGTTCGCGATGCTCCTGCGCGTCCTCGGCTCGTCGTTCAGCGACAAGCAGTGGACGTCCTGGGCGAGCGGTTGGCCGCCGGTCATGGCGACGCTCGCGGCGCTCACGATGACGGTCGCGAATCTCATCGCGGGGCGGCAGGAGTCGGTCAAGCGCATGCTCGCGTATTCGAGCATCGCGCACGCGG
Source organism: Polyangiaceae bacterium (assembly GCA_036501935.1). Taxonomy (GTDB): domain Bacteria; phylum Myxococcota_A; class Polyangia; order Polyangiales; family Polyangiaceae; genus Palsa-1150. The sequence goes on from DASXZL010000012.1 coordinate 32,042, forward strand.
GCTACATCCTGCTCGGTGTGACCGCGGCGATGCGCGACCCTGCGCAGGCGGGGGCGAGCGTCCTTTATTACCTGCTCGCGTACACGGTCTCGACGGCGGGCGCGTTCGGGACGCTCATCTTGTGCGGGAGCCGCGGACGCGAGGCTGTGAGCTACGAGGACCTCTCCGGCCTCGGCAAGCGCCATCCGGCGGTGGCGCTCTCCTTCGCCCTGTTCCTGCTGTCGCTCGCGGGCATTCCGCCCACGGCCGGCTTCTTCGGCAAGTGGTACCTGTTCAAGGCCGCCATCGATGCGGGCCTCTATTGGCTTGCCGTCATCGCGCTCGTGAACAGCGTCATCGCCGCCTACTATTACCTGCGGGTGCTCGTGTACATGTACATGCGCGAACCTGCGGCGGGGGCGCCCGTGGCCGTTCCGATGCGGTCGGGGTACGTCACGGCCGCGCTCGTGCTGAGCGCGATCCTCGTCCTCGTCTTCGGGTTGGCTCCCGGCCGCTACCTCGATCTCGCGGTCAGCGCGGCGGCCATCGGCAACGGGTGATGTCCAGGGGGCTGCTTGCCCCTCGGCGAGCGCCGGGCGGCGCCCGGGCGGCGCTCCTCGTCACGCTCTCGTTCATGTGCGCCCTGGGCGGCTGCCATGGGAGCGACCGCGTGCCGGAGCCCGCCGCATCGCACGAAGCCGGCGGGGCGGCGCCCTCGGCGCTGGACGCCGCCTCGACGGCGTACGACGGATCGACGCCGCCGCTGAAGATCCCGCCTGCGGCCGTCGACGCCGTCGTGAACCCAATGCACCTGCCCGCGTACACGGGACCGACCGGGACGGTAGAGGGCACGGTCCTCGTCCGCGGCCCCGAGGCGCCGCTCACCCCTGGGCTCGACGTCCACGCGTGTCCTGCGGCGCTCGACACGTACGGGCACCTCTTTCGCGCGGGCGCGCCCCGCGGGGACGGCGCCCGCCCGCTCGCCGACGCGATCGTAGTCGTGATGGGATACAGCGGCTTCTATCTGCCGGACCGGCGCGAGGCCGAAGAGGTGACGATCGGACCGCGATGCGGCTACCCGCTCCGCGCCATCGCGGTCACCTTCGGGGTTCCGATCCGCATCGCGAACGAGTCGCGCGTCCCCTTCGCGCCGTACCTCGAGGGAGCGCCCGTCTTCGCCGTCAACATCGCGCCCCCGGAGCGGCAAGGGCCGCCGGTCACGCTCCTCCCGTTCCGTGCCGATCACTACTCGCTGCGCGATCAACTGCAGAGCTTCGTGTCCGGCGACGTCTACGTCCTGCGGCAGCCCCTCCACGCCGTGACCGACACGGCCGGGCGCTTTCGCATCGAGGACGTCCCCGCCCAGAAGCTGCAGGTGGCCGCGCAGAGCTCCGCGTTCGCGGGGGCGGATGCCAAAACGGTGGACGTACCCGCGGGCGGCGTCGCCGACGTGGAGCTGACGCTCACGTACGCGCCGCGCGACGCCGGCCCTACTCGACCGCCCGAAGGCCCCCGCCACCGAGGGCCATGAGGGCTTCGCGCGCCCGCCGCGCGACGTCGTGATCGCCTACCTTCTCGGCGACGTGGAGGGCCGTGGCCACGAGGAGGGGATCGCCCGCGTCGCGGGCCAGGAGGGCCTTCGCCGCGGCGTCCGCCGAGGCGGCGCCCGAGGAGAGGCGCATGATCGTAGCCGCGGCCGCGACGATCGGGTCCGACGCGTCCGCCGCTTCGAGCTGCGCGCCGAGCGTTCGGGCGCGGGCGCTGTCCGGGCGGGCGAGGGCCAGCGCGAGGTACTCGTGTCTGGCGTCCAGCGGGTTGGCCCGCGCGACGACGAGCGCGTCGGGCACGGGATCGCCCCGCCTCGCGGCGAGCTCTACGATCCCGTCGGGCGGCAGCTCTTCGACCGGGAGCGCACCCCGTGCGACGAGCTCCACCGCGGGCCCGACCACGCGCTCGTCGCCCTCGACGACCGGCGCGTGAACGATCCGACGAAGCATCGCCGAGGCCCGCGCCGGGGACGTCGCGCGCAGGAGCGCCGCCCCGAACGCGACGAATGCAGCACTCGGCACCGGCGCGAGACCGGGACGCCCTTCGCCCACGGACAACGGGTCTTGCGCGGTCGCGGCGAGCACGAGCCGTGCACCCAGGGCGCCGGGATCGGCGCCGGCAAGCTCCGCCGCCAGCTTGCGCGCCATCGTCCGCTCGCCCGCGAGGAGAGCCCGGCCGGCAGCCTCGTCGAGCGACAAGCGCACGCGCGTCGCCCTCGACTGGACATCGCCCACCGAGGCGCGCGCGATCGCTTCATCGAGCGCCAGCCGCGCCGCGACAGGGTATCCGTCGCCGAGCGGGCCCACCCCCGCATCCGCCGCCGCCGCCGCCACGGCGAGCGCCTCCGAAGGATGGCCCGTCCCCGCAAGGAGCTCCGCCGCCCGGGCGACCGCGTCGCGCCGCGAAGGAACGATGCGCACGACCTCTTGCAGCGCGCGCGACCACAAGGGCACGTCGCCCTCCCCTTCCGCCCACTTCGCCAGCGCGTCCCATGCGACCAGCGGCTCGCGCGCCGTCAGCGTCAGCCCCACGAGCACCGCGCGCGTCGCCGCGTCGCCGGCCTTCCGCGGCGCCGTCGCAAGCAGCACGTTCGCGCCGTCCGCCCCCGGGTCCGCCTCTGCGGCGCGACGCGCAGAGGCCTCCGCGCCCGTCGTGTCCCCGCGGGCGAGCAGGCACCGCGACCGGGCGGCCTCGGCGCACGGAAACCCCGGCGCCGCTTTGAGCGCGCGCGCGAAGGCGGCGTCGGCCTTCGGGTCCCGCGCGTTGCCGCGGCAAGTGACCTCTCCGATGCGCGCCCAAATCTCGGGCGAGTCCTCGTCTATCCGCGCCGCCTCTCCGTACGCGGAGAGCGCCGTCGGGAGGTCCCCGTCGGCCTCCGACATCGCCCCGCGCAAGAATGCCGCGTACGCCTGCGGCTCGATCGACGCTCCCTCGACGACATGCCCCCCGTACGCGCGCTCGACGGTCGACGCGTGCACGCACGACGCGAGGGCCGCGAGCGCCGTGGCCGAAGCCGCGCCCCGCACGTTCATCGCGTCACCGGGCCGTCACGGTCTTGGTCAGGACCTCGAGAAGGCGATCGTTGTCGGCCGGCGCGCCGATGGTCACGCGCAGCTGATGCGCCATGCGCCCGCCGGCTGCGTGAAAGCTCCTCACGAGGATCCCCGCCGCCACGAGCCCCCCGTAGACGTCGGCCGCCGGAAGCTCGGTGCGCACCCACAAGAAGTTGGCCTGGCTCGGCGTGAGCTTGAACCCACCCGCCGACCGCAGCGCGTCGGCCACGCGCTCGCGCTCCTTCACCACGGCCTTCACCTGCTCTTGGACCTCGGCCCATCCTTCCGTGAGGACTGCGGCGGCGGCGGCCTGGCTGGTCGCGCTGACGTTGTACGGCTGGCGTACCTTGTCGACCTCGCGAACGAGCGCCTCGTCGGCGTCGAACCAACCGACCCTCAGCGCGGCGAGCCCCACCTTGCTCAGAGTCCGCAGGATGCCGAGGTTCGGAAAGCGCGACCGCCATCCGCGGAGCGACTCGCCTCCGTAGTCGATGTACGCCTCGTCCACGACGACGAGCGCGTCCCCGGCCGCCTCGAGCAGCTCCACCAGGCGGGCGTCGCTCACGCGGTTCCCGGTCGGGTTGTTCGGGCTCGCCACGAACACCACGTTGGGCCGCATCATCTCGATGGCGCGCTTCATCCCGCCGGCGTCGAGATCCCAAGAAGCGTCGAGCGGGACCTCCACCGGCTTGATGCCGTGCGCGCGCGACGAGACGCGGTACATGACGAACGTCGGCGTCGGCATCAGCACCACCGCCTGCGCCGCGCGCTCGCGCGGCTTGGCCAGCGCCGTCAGCAGGATCGCGATGAGCTCGTCGGAACCCGTCCCGACGAGCAGCTCCTCGGGGCGCGCCCCCGTCCTATCCGCAATGGCCGCCTTCAGCGCCCGCGCCCGAGCGTCGGGGTAACGCTCGAGGGCCGTGCGCTCGACCGCTCGCGCGACGATCTCTCGGATCCGCCCGGAGGGATGGGGCGGCGCCTCGTTCGCGTCGAGATGCGAGCGGATGCCCGAAGGCTCTGCGGGCACGTACGCGGTGAGCTCGGAGAGCTCGGGGCGGAGGAGGGGGGACCAGAGGGACATGGAAGCTCCACCACGGTGTAGCCGCCGCACGGCCGCGGGTCGAGGCCACGGTCCCCCTCGCGGCACGCCGGGCGGCGCTCGCTCAGCGCCGGGCGGCGGAGCTGGCGGTCGGCGGCAGCGCGGAGATTCGGCTGGCGGCGGGACGCGCGAGCACCGCGGTGAACACGTCGCGGAGCGTCTCGTAGAGGTAGCGGTCCACGGCGCCGAGCTCGAGGACCACGAAGCCGAGCTCCTCGTCGCCCATGGTAATGGGGAGCACGCAGAGCGCCTGCTCGCCCATGTGCGGGAGCACGTGCTTGCGAATGATCTCCGAGGCGAGGCACGGATCGGAGGGGGTCGGGTCCGCGGGCGCGGTCCCCGGACGCTGCACGAGCACGAGCTGCGCGGTCCGGCCCTCGCCCGACCCACCGCGGTATTCGGCCAAGAAGCACCGCGCGATGCCGAGGTCGGGCAGATTGTCGGAGACCGCGCGCGCGAGCTCCGCCAAGCCCCCGCCGGACGCGATCGCCGCCGACGCCCGGCCGAGCGCTCGAGCGCTCCGCCACGCGTGCATGCGCTCCTTCGCTTGCACGCGGTCGACCACGTTCGCGGTCATCGCCCTCGCTTCGTGGAAGAGGTCCTCGGCGTGCCCTCGACGCTGCGGATCGCTCGCGATGGACCGCACGACGCGAGATCGAAGCGCCGAGACGACCTGATGGCAAACCGAGAGGTCCACTCCGGCCAGGACCAGCCGGCGCAGCAAATCGTCGTAGGCACGGATGAACGAGTCGGGCGAGTCGCCGCGCATCTGCTCGCCGAACGCGTTGAGAAGACGCTCCGCCCAGTCGAAGCCCGCGGGCGCCATCTGGCCCCGCGCCGCGCGCGCCATCTCCGCGAGGATGACCTGCCGCTTCCGGATCAGCGCCGCGTCGAGCCCGAGCTGCTGGGGCGGCGCAAACGAGCTTCGCGTGGCGGAGAACCCGGCCGTGCACCCGCACGAGTTTCGTACGACGAGCTCCGTGTGCCGCGAGACGCGCTGCGGGGCGCCTCCCTGCGCAAGCTGCTCGAGCACCACGCGCACGGCGTCGCGGCCCTGCTCGTAGAGCGGCTGCCGCACTGTCGTCAGCGGCGGGAGTGAGGAGCGGGCGTCGTCGACGTCGTCGAAGCCTACGACCGCCATCTCTCCCGGCACGCGAACGCCGCGATCGGCCAGCGCGTCGAGCGCCCCGAGGGCCATGAGGTCGTTGGCGGCCACCAGCGCGCCGACGTCCCCCGGAGCGATCCCGCGCTCGCCGAGAAGGACCTCGACGGCACGCCGCCCGCTTGCCCGCTCGAAGTCCCCGCCGACCACGAGCTCGTGCGCGAAGGGCAGGCCGTTCTGCCGGAGCGCCTCGACGTAGACGCGGTAGCGCTGTTCGGCGTCGGCGTTGCCTTCGGGGCCGCGTACGAAGGCGACACGCTTCTTGGCGTGGACCTGCACGAGGTGCTCGACGGCGGCGCGCATGCCGCTCTCGTTGTCGATGCAGACGCTCGACATGTTCTCGAGTTCGACGGCGATGCTGCAGAGAGGCATCGGCCGATAGCGCTCGCAGTAGGCGCGCAGCCGGTCGGCGCCGATCCGCTTGCCGATGGATCCAGACAGCGCGACCAACGCGTCGACGTTCGTCGACCGCGCGAGATCGAAGACGCCGTTGCGCTCGCCCATCTCCCCACAGGGCGCGCCGAGGACGCCGCCCGCGAAGCAGAGGAGGCGGGCGCCCCGCTCGTGGGCCGCGGCCATGGCTCCCCGCAGGACCGACCACTCGTATGGACTGTCGTCCAAGCAATCGAGCAAGAACCCCACCGCCGGCGGCGGCCCTGCGGCGCTCAGCCTCCGAGGCGGCGTGGTGAGATTTCGCGGGAGCAGGGATACCTTGTGCACCACGGAGGACACCGGGGACGAGCTCGAACAGCCCACCCATGCGCGGAGAACGGCCGGCTCCGCTTGGTCCATAAGCGGCGCGCGGACGGGCGGGCTTTTCTGCTCTCGCGTGTCCGCGCATGTCGCCCCGTCTTCTCGCACCGAAACGCCCCCGATGATGAGGATTGAAGACGCCGCCATCGTCGGATACCAAAGATCCGAGCATGCCCAACCTCAGGCGCTTCACCGTCGTCCCTCGGCTGCCGTCGGGGCTCGAACGTTTGCGCGAGATTGCTTACAACCTCTGGTGGGCGTGGGCCCCGGTCGCGCACGAGCTCTTCGTCCGCATCGACCCCGACCTGTGGGACGCGGTCCGCGGCAACCCCATCGAGCTCCTGGCTCGCGTCGACCAGGGCCGCCTCGACGAGCTCGCGGGCGACGACGCCTTCACGAGCCACCTCGAAGCCGCCTGGCAGACACTGCAACGCTACATGCAGCGCGAGGGCTGGTTCGCTCGCACCTTCCCGGACGCGGCGGGCGCGCGCATCGCTTACTTCTCGATGGAGTACGGCCTCCACGAGTGCCTGCCCATCTACTCGGGCGGCCTCGGCGTCCTCGCCGGCGACCATCTGAAGACCGCGAGCGACCTCGGTCTGCCTCTCGTTGGCGTCGGCCTCGCGTACGCCGAAGGCTACTTCCGCCAAGTCTTGAACGCTGACGGCTGGCAGGGCGAAAGCTATCCGATCAACGATTGGCACCGCATGCCGGTCATGCCGGTGTACGACGGCAACGGCAAGCGCCTCCTCATCCGCGTGCAGTACCCGCAGACGGTGGTGACCGCGCAGCTTTGGCGGGTCCAGGTCGGGCGCGTGCCGCTCCTTCTCCTCGATTCGAACGTCGAGGACAACGCCCCTGCCGACCGCTCGATCACAGGCCCGCTCTACGGCGGCGACCAGGAATTTCGCGTCCGCCAGGAGATCATGCTCGGCATCGGCGGCATCCACGCCCTCGAAGCCATGGGCCTCTCGCCGACCGTCTGTCACATGAACGAAGGCCACTCGGCCTTCCTGACCATCGAGCGCATTCGCCGCACGATGCGCGACCGCGGCGTCAGCTTCTCGGTCGCGAGCGAGGCGAACAGCGCGGGCAACATCTTCACCACGCACACGCCCGTCCCCGCCGGCAACGACGCGTTCGAGCCCGCCCTCATCCGGAACTACCTCGGACCCTACCGCACGGCCCTCGGCATCACCGAAGACGAGCTGCTCGCACTCGGCCGCGTCGAGCCGCAAGACAGAGAGGCGCGCTTCTCGATGCCCGTCCTCGCGATGCGCGCCGCCGATCACTACAACGGCGTGAGCAAGCTCCACGGGCAAGTCTCCCGGACGATGTGGAAGGGGCTCTGGCCCGACCTGCCGACCCACGAGATCCCCATCGACTACGTGACCAACGGCGTGCACATGGCGTCGTGGGTCGCACCCGAGCTCGGCGCGCTCTTCACCCGTTACCTCGGGCCGCGGTGGTCGGAGCACTGCGACGACGCCGAGCTATGGGAGCGGGCGTACGAGATCCCCGATGGAGAGCTCTGGCACGTCCACGAGCACCGCCGCCACCGCCTCGTCCAGCGCGCGCGCAAGTGGCTCCGGGCGACCGCCGAGCGGCGCGGCGCCGGCCTCGAAGAGCTGGCCCTGTGCGACGAAGTCCTCGATCCGGAGGCCCTCACCATCGGGTTTGCCCGGCGCTTCGCCACGTACAAGCGGGCGGCCCTGCTCTTCACCGATCTCGCGCGCGTCAAGAAGCTCCTCGGCGACCCCGACCGGCCGGCGCAGCTCGTCTTCGCGGGCAAGGCGCACCCGCAGGACAAAGGCGGCAAGGAGCTCATTCGATCCATCATCCACGCCAGCCGCGACGTCGGCCTCCGCGGGCGGGTCGTCTTTCTCGAGGACTACGACATGCGCATCGCGCGCGCGCTCGTCAGCGGCGTCGACGTGTGGCTCAATACGCCCCGGCGTCCCCTCGAAGCGAGCGGCACGAGCGGTATGAAGGCGGCCGCCCACGGCGCCCTCAACGTGAGCATTCTCGACGGGTGGTTCGCCGAGGCCTGGGCGGAACACGGCTGGGAGATCGGCTGGGCGATCGGACGCGGCGAAGAGTACGCCGACGGCAGCGGCGACGCGCGTGAGGCGGAGCTCCTCTACGACGCGCTCGAGCACGAGGTCGTCCCGCTCTTTTACGCGCGCGACGGTCTGGGCCGGCTACCCCGCGGCTGGATCCGGCGGATGAAGAACACCATCGCCAAGCTCGTGCCGAGGTTCAACACGGCGCGCATGGTCCGCGAGTATTCGTCCCGCTTTTACGTGCCGGCGATCAAGCTCACGCACAACCTCGTCGACGGCGAGCTCTCCGCCGCGAAGTCGCTCACGTCGTGGAAGGACCGCGTGCGGGCCGCATGGCAAGGGGTCACGGTCAAGGACGTCCACGTGGACTCCGCCGAGGAGGTCGCCGTCGGGGAGCCGGTGCGCGTCTCCGCGATCGTGCAGCTCGGCGGGCTCGCCCCCGACGACGTGGCCGTGGAGCTTTACCACGGGCCCACCGACGGGGGGCACGAGATCACCCAGGGTGAAATCGTCCGCATGCGTCCGACCGAGCGCAACACCGACGGGGCATGGCATTTCTCGGGCGAGATCCCGACGAGCCGGAGCGGCGCCCATGCCTTCGCCGCGCGTGTCGTTCCGTACAACGAGGCGATGACCCACCCCTACGAGACGTCCCTCATCCGCTGGGCGTAGGTGCGCGAGGCTCGTCGCCGCTCGCCCGCTACGCCGGAAACGGCCCTCCGTGCTACGAACGGAGACGAGCCGAGCATGCGCGGACTCGTCGATTTGCACTGCCACTGGGTCGCGGCCATCGACGACGGCGCCCGCAGCACCGATGAAGGCCTCCGGATGCTGCAGGGCCTCCGCGAGCTCGGGTTCGACGCCGTCGTCGCCACGCCCCACATGCGCCCCGGCATGTTCGACAACGACAGGGCCGGCCTGAAGGCCGCCTTCGACGCGATGGAGGCCGTCCTCCGCGCCGCGGGCGAGGCGGTGCCAGCGGTCCACCTCGCGAGCGAGCACTTCTTCGACGACGTGGTCTACGGGCGCCTCCTCCGAGGGGAAGGCCTCCCCTACCCTGGCGGCAAGAGCATCCTCGTCGAGTTCGGTGCCGGCGGCTTCCCGGTCCGTGCCCAACACCGCCTCTTCGACCTGCGCCGCGTCGGCCTCGCGCCCGTCATCGCCCATCCCGAGCGCTACGAGCCCGTCTGGAAGGACGACGCCTGCCTCGACCCGTTCCTCGACGCTGGCGCCCTCCTGCTCCTCGACGTCTGCGCGCTCGTCGGCAAGTACGGGCGGTCCCCGCAGCGCGCCGCCGAGAAGCTCCTCGAGGAGGAGGCCTACGAGGCCGCCTGCTCGGACGCCCACCGCCCGAGCGACGTCGAACAGGTAGCGCTCGGAATCGAGCGGCTCGTCGCGCTCGCCGGCGAGACCGAAGCCAAGCGCCTCTTTCACGAAGGACCCCGCCACATCGCGAGCATCGAAGCTTGACCATGACAGAACGAATCGCCGTCGTCGGACTCGGATACGTCGGCCTCCCCGTCGCCCTCGCCTTCGCGAGCAAGTTCCCAGGCACCGTCGGCTTCGACGTCCACCGCGAGAAGGTCGAGGAGCTCCGGCGCGGCCACGATCGAAACCGCGAGCAGTCGACCGAGGTCCTCCAGGCAACTTCGCTCCGCGTGACGAGCGACGCCGAAGACATGCGCGGCTGTACCTTCTTCGTGGTCGCCGTGCCGACCCCCGTCGACGGTAACAACGTGCCCGACCTCACGCCCGTCGAGCGCGCCAGCGAAGCCGTCGGGAAGGTGCTCGCCCGCGGCGCCGTCGTCGTGTTCGAGTCCACCGTCTACCCGGGCGTCACCGAAGACGTCTGCGGCCCCATCCTCGCGCGGGCGAGCGGCCTCGTGTGCGGCCGTGACTTCAAGCTCGGCTACTCCCCCGAGCGCATCAACCCCGGCGACAAGGAGCACACCCTCGAGCGCATCACGAAGGTCGTGAGCGGGCAGGACGCCGCGACCCTCGACCGCGTGGCCGCCACCTACGGCGCCATCGTCGACGCCGGCGTCCACCGCGCGCCCAGCATCAAGGTCGCCGAGGCCGCGAAGGTCATCGAGAATACGCAGCGCGACCTCAACATCGCGCTCATGAACGAGCTCGCGATCATCTTCGACCGCCTCGGCATCCGGACGAGCGACGTCCTCGCAGCCGCCGGCACCAAGTGGAACTTCCTCCGGTTCAAGCCAGGGCTCGTCGGCGGCCACTGCATCGGCGTCGACCCGTACTACCTGACGATGAAGGCCCAGCAGCTCGGCTACCAGCCCGAGGTCATCCTCGCCGGCCGACGCATCAACAACAACATGGGCGCCTACGTCGCGTCGCGCCTCGTGAAGCTCCTCATCGACGCCGACATCACGGTCAAGAACGCGCGCGTCGGCGTTTTCGGCCTCACGTTCAAGGAAGACTGCAACGACATCCGCAACAGCAAGGTCCCCGACATCCTCCACGAGCTCGAGCAGTTCGGCATCAAGGCCCTGGTCCACGACCCGGTCGCCAGCGCGCCCGAGGCCATGCACGAGTACGGCGTCCCGCTCGCCGCGTTCGACGAGATGTGCGGCCTCGACGCCTTGATCCTCGCCGTCAGCCACAGTCACTTCCTCAGCCTCGGGGAGACCCGCCTCCTCGCTTGCGTGCGCGAGGGTGGGGTCGTCGTGGACGTCAAGAGCGTCCTCGACCCGAGTCGCGTCGGCCGGCGTTTGCGCTACTGGAGCCTTTGAGCCGAAGAATCCCCCGGGCGGGTGCGGCCGGGGTCGAACTCAGGCGGGGCGTGCTATAGGGACCGAGCGGTGACTTCGCCTACCGATCTCGGCTCGCGCGCCTTGTCTTCCTCGCCTCCGGCCTCTGTGGTCCCCCACTCCGCGGGGTTCTTCCGGCGGCACGCCGGGAAGCTCGTGGCGTCGGCGGTCATCACCTTTCTCATCGTCTACACGATCCACAAGGGCGGGATGAAATTCCTGCCTACCGCGGCCGACTTCCACGGCGTGCGCTGGTGGACCGTGCCGCTCTACCTCGTCACGTTCGCCGGGATGACCTGGTTTCGCAGCGTCCGCTGGCGGTTTCTCCTCCGCTCGATGGCCGAAGTCCCCAAGGCGCGCCTTCTCGCCGTCTCGTGCGTCGGCTTCGCGGCCATCCAGATCTTGCCGTTCCGTCTGGGCGAGATCGTCCGCCCGTACATGATCCGGACCAAGCCCAGCGAGCGGCGGAGCGGCGCGCGGGCCATCACGATGACCGCCGCGACGAGCTCCGTCGTCGCCGAGCGCATCGTCGACGGGCTCTACCTCAGCACCATCCTCGCCCTCGCCCTCGTCTTCGTCCCCACGGTCCACCCCCTCCCGGACCACGTCGTCGGCCTTCCCATCACCGTCGCGCAGGTGCGCTGGAGCGGGTTTGCGATGCTCGGGCTCTTCGGGGTCCTCTTCACGACCATCGCCGTCTTTTACGTCGCCCGGTCCTGGGCCCACGGCGCCACCCTCGTCGTCTTCGGCAAGGTCTCGCGAAGACTTGCCGAGAAGCTCGCAGGGATGGCGGAGAAGCTCGCGGATGGATTACATGTTTTCGGCCGCGGCAAGGACGCGCTGGGCTTCTTCCTCGAGACCAGCGCCTACTGGTTCTGCAACGCCGCCGGCATGTGGATGCTCGCGTGGGGCTGCGGCGTCCTCCACGCCGACGCGACGACCCCGACGTTCGGCGAGGCCCTGGGCCTCATGGGCATGCTCGGTTGCACGATTCTCATCCCCGGACCGCCCGGCATGCTCGGCGTCTTCCAGGCCGGCATCTACGCCGGAATGACGATGTACTACCCGGAGAGCGTCGTCCTCGGCGCGGGCGCCGCATACGTCTTCACGATCTACATCTTGCAGGTGCTCTTTCAGGTCCTCTTCGCGGTGGGTGGCCTCTGGTACGTCGGCGGTGGGCGTGGCCTCCGCGGCGGGTTCCAGGAGCTCGAGGCGGCGGAGGGGGCGATTGTCCCGGGCCCCTGAGGCGTCCCCGCGGACGGCGGGCGCACGGATCGTGAAGTTGGCGCTCGTCGGATAGGTTCGATAAGTCTTGAGGATGCTGAGGCGTCCTCTCGGTGCGCGTGCCGCGATGGCCTCCGTGCTCGCGGCGGGCTTCCTCTCGGCGGCGCTCTGGGCAGAGGGCCGGACTGCAAGCGCCAAGGCCACGTACGCGTCGCCCTACGGGTACGAGCGCACGTGGGACGCGGCGGTGCGGCTCGTGCGCGTCGACAACGGCTGGAAGATCGACGAAAAAGACGACGCTGCGGGGTACATCCTCTTTCAGTACAAGTCACCCGAGAGCAGTAAGGCGACGGCGGGGTCCCTCGAGCTCGTGCGCGGGCGCGACGCGGACGCGACGGTGAGCGTGCTCGCTGTCTTGCCGCAGATGCCGCACTACCACGAGCAGCTGCTCGTCGACGCGCTCGCGACGAAGATGCGCCGCGAGTACGGCGACCCGCCGCCGCCGCGAAAGGCGCCCCCGCCGGCCGAAGCGGACGCGGGGGTCGACGGCTCGAGCTGAGGCTCGTCTCGCACGCGGAAGGCCGCGAGGAGCCCTTGTGTCGCACAACCGTCGATCTCGGAACGCCCTTCTTCTGCTCCGGTCGCTGTGTGTCGCGGCGCTTGCCGGCTACGCCGTCCTCGCGGTCGCCCCGGCGAGTCGCACGCCGGACACCAACGGCTTCGCCGCGTACTACACGGCGTCCAGACTCCTCGTCACCGCGCCGGACCAGATTCGGAACGTCTACTCGAACGCGTGGTTTCAGCAGCGCATCGACGCCTTCGGGATCCGGGCCGTCGACATCCACAACACGCAGCCGCCCACCGTCAGCCTCCTCCTCGCCCCGTTCGCCTGGATGTCGCCGTCCCTCGCGCGCGCCGCCTGGATCCTCGCGAGCGCCGTGTTCTGGGTCGGCGCCATCGCCGAGCTCCTCGTCGCGGTCCGCGCTTGCGGCGCCCGCGCCGGTGCGGATGGCCTGCTCTTCGCGTGCGCGGTGACGACGCTGTACTCACCCCTGCGCGACAACTTTCGTCACGGGCAGTGCTACTCGCTCTTGCTCCTCGGCACCTGCGTCTTCCTTCGCTTGGAGGCTCGCCCGCACGCGCGAAAGAGCTTCGCGGCGGGCTTCCCGCTGGGCCTGATGCTCGTCCTCAAGACGAGCGGCGCATGGTTGTGGCCGCTTCTCCTCCTCGCGGGCCGGTGGCGCACGATCGCGTGCGCGGCGGCCGTCGCGCTCACCGTGGCCGTCCTCTCGACGCCGGTCATCGGCCTGGCACCGTGGCGCGCGTACCTGGGCGAGCTCCCGCGGCTCGCCAGGGACCCGGTTCGCTTCGTATGCGCCTACCAGACGCTCACGAGCGCCGTCGGGCACCTTCTATGGTTCGACGCGCGCTGGAGCCCGGCGCCGGTGATGGACGCGCCCCTCTTGTCGAGGGTCCTCACCGCTTGTGGCCTGTGCGCGGCGCTCGCGGTCTCCGCGTGGTCGCAGCGCCTCGCGAGCGCGGACGCCGGCGAGCGCCTGCTGTCGCTCGCGATGATGGCGTCGCTCCAGGTCACGATGGCCCCCGTCGCCGAGAACTATCACTACTGTCTGGTCCTTCCGTCGCTGCTCGTCGCGCTCTGGTGGGCCTCCCGGCGCCACGCGACCCTGCGGACCTTGTTGCTCCTGGGCGTCGCGACGGTGCTCTTGAGCGCGCCGATCCACTTCTTCGAGGATCCCTCGTGGCAAGTGGGGTGGCGCGCGCTGACGCAGTACCCTCGGGTCTACGGAGCCCTCCTCTTGTGGGGTTGGCTCTGCTTCGCGCTGACGAGGCCTTCACCGCTCCGCGAGCGGCATTCCCTGGGCCTCGACCACGCGGGCGCCGCCGCAGCACCGAAAGCCGATTTGATAGTAACGAAAGACCTCGTCGTGCGCCGTCGTCATCGGCCGGCAGCGGGTGCGCACGGGGCCCCAGTAGCCGCCCTTCAAGCCGCTCGCGTACGGCTTCTCGGCCTGCGACACGTTGTGAACCCACTCGTCGACGTTGCCGACCATGTCGTGGACGCCGTAGGGGCTGACGCACGCCGTGCGCGACCCGCTCGACTCGCGCTGGTCGAGGCGCGAGATCTCTTCGTCCTGGGTCTTCGCGTCGTAGAGCTTGTCGGGGCGAGGGTCGATGTACGGCTCGTCGATGTTGCATGCGGCGCCGTCGCGGACGTATCCCCCTCCGTACGGATACGGGTGCCGCTCGGGGCCCTCGCACGCCAGCGTCCACTCGGTGTCGGAGCAAAGGCGCTTGCCGACGCTTTCGCACGAGGCCTTCGCTTCTCCGTAGTTCACCATGATCCGCGGTAGGGCGCGGACGCGGTTCGGCCACTCGTAGCGATCGATGCAAAAGTGCTTGTGCTGGGTCTTCAGGGCGCACGCCGCCGACGCCGTCGGCGGGGCGAACTCGGCGCACTGGAGCTTGGTCTCCGGATCGAGCCAGCGTAGGCACGTCTGCGTGACGAGCGGGCAGTAGTCGCCTTCGACTTCGACCATGTCGGGGCCGCAAGCGCCTTCGGCGAGCGATGGGGACGGTTGAGCGCCGGCCCGCACGAGGCTGCCGAAGATGGCACCGCGCTCGTGCTCTTGCCGGAAGACGACGTCGTGGCCCAAAAAGCCCGGGCCGAGATCGAGCTCGGAGGTCGCGCGCGGCAACACGCGCGCAGCCCCGTCGTGCCCACCGTGGGCGCGTGCGGCCGCAAGAGGTTTGGCTTTCGCCGTGCCGACCGCCAGCACAGCCCCCAGCACACCGAAGACCACCAATGCCCGACTGCGACGCATGACGCCACCGCCCGCGCGCACCCGCCGGCGCGCGCACCCTTCCCGATCACCGCCCGCCGACCCAGGTTCGCTGGGCCGGAGCGGGGGTTCGCCCGTTGTTCGTAATTGCTGCGAAGCGACGGAGGCCCTCTCGCGAGCCACCTGCCGGGGGGATAAAGCAAACCATAAGCCGCAATCGCAGCTCCGCAAGACGACGCTAAATCGAATTGCGAATCGATGCGAGAGAGAGACGGGAAGTCCGCGAAGATTGCGCGTCTTGCGCGAGAAACCGACCGATGCGCCAGAGAAAGGCCCGACGCATCACCGCGAACAGAGAATCGCGAAGGCCCCTTCGCGGGTAAGTGGATGTTGGCCAATCCCGTCTTCGAGGGCATCCACGCCCTTCGCGCAGCCGCGCACGCATGAGGCGACGACGGCGTGGAGAGCGCAGTCGACGACGTCGCCGCCCGCGCACCGGTAGAGTTGTCCCTCGTCGCACGCGGGGACGTCGGTCACGCCGCCGTCGCGAGGGGTGGGATCCGGCGATCGCGCGACGGCGTCGCCCGATGGCACGGCACATAGCTGCTCGGCGGCCTCACGCCGACCCATCACCACCTCGAAGCTCTCGGCCGCGCACCCGTGGTCGCACCACCCGACGACGTCCCACGGACACGCGCAGGCGCCCTCCGGGCCGCGGCAGGGCTGCGGGACCGAGGCGAGGCGGGAGGCTTCGACGCTCCCCTCGACGCACCGCGCGAGGCCGTCGGGACAGTCGACCGCGTCGACCGCCGCGCCGGGGTTGGAACGCGAGACGGACCGCGGACCTCCGAGGCCCTCCTCGTGAAGCCACCTCCACGCGCAGCCTCGTTCGCACCCCGCGACGAGGCCCGCGAGGCCCATGACCACGCACGCACCGCGTGCGCGCACGGGGACTCAGCTCTCGATGAAGCTCTTCAGTTGTTTGCTTCGCGACGGGTGTCGGAGCTTCCTCAGCGCCTTCGCCTCGATCTGCCGGATGCGCTCGCGCGTCACCTCGAAGTCCTGCCCGACCTCTTCGAGGGTATGGTCGCTCTTTTCCCCGATGCCAAACCGCATGCGGAGGACCTTCTCCTCGCGCGGCGTCAGCGTCTTCAGGACTTTCCGCGTCTGCTCCGCGAGGTTCATGTTGATGACGGCTTCCGCCGGCGACACCACGCTCTTGTCCTCGATGAAGTCCCCGAGGTGGGAGTCTTCCTCCTCGCCGATCGGGGTCTCGAGGCTGATGGGCTCCTTGGCAATCTTCAAGACCTTACGGACCTTGTCGAGCGGGAGCTCCATCTTCTCGGCGATCTCCTCGGGGGTCGGCTCGCGGCCGTACTCCTGGACGAGGTATCGGCTCGTTCGGATGAGTTTGTTGATCGTCTCGATCATGTGCACCGGGATGCGGATGGTGCGCGCCTGATCGGCGATGGCCCGCGTGATGGCCTGGCGGATCCACCAGGTGGCATACGTCGAGAACTTGTAGCCGCGCTTGTACTCGAACTTGTCGACGGCCTTCATGAGGCCGATGTTCCCCTCCTGAATCAGGTCGAGGAACTGGAGACCACGGTTCGTGTACTTCTTCGCGATG
Organism: Polyangiaceae bacterium; assembly: GCA_036501935.1. GTDB lineage: Bacteria > Myxococcota_A > Polyangia > Polyangiales > Polyangiaceae > Palsa-1150. Next base: position 48,625 of record DASXZL010000012.1, read on the forward strand.
CTGACGACGAGGCGGAGGTTCGCCTCGACCAGCTCGGCCTTCGCCTTGTCGGCGAGCCGCTCGCCGTCCCGGATGGCCTCGTAGGTGCCGCGAAGCTCCTTGAGGTCGAGCTGTAGCTCTTCCTCGACCTTCTTCAGGTTCTTCTGGGCGGCCGAGTGCGCGCCGAGCACGTCGTCGGGCGTGATGCCGTACTTGCGACGGTACTTCCGATCGGCGTTGGCGTCGCTCCGTGACTGGCGGGCCTCTTTGCGGAGCTGGTCGACCTCGACGCCGGCCCTGCGGGCGAGATCGAGGATGCTGCTCTCCGCGCGCTCGATCTTCTGGATGAGCGAGCGAAGCTTCACGACGACCTTGTCGATCGTCTTCTTGTTGAGGCGCATCTCCTCGAGCGTCTCGACCATCTTCTGGCGGTTCGCGTCGATCTCGCCATCGATCGCCTTGCGCCGCGACGGGGCGCAGGTGGCGAGCGTCGCCGTGAGATCCTGGGCGACCTTGTCGAGGTGCTTGACCTTGTCGATGAGGCGAAGAATGCGCCGGTCGGCCTCTTCCTCGTCGAACTCCGCGCTGTCGTCCTCGGCGTCGCGGATGATGTCCTTGACCCGGATCTTGTGCTTCCGCAGCTTGTCGCCGAGATCGATGATCTCGCGGACGGCCACGGGGGAATTGAGGATCGCGGCGAGGACGGTGTGCTCGCCCGTCTCGATGCGCTTGGCGATCTCGACCTCGCCCTCGCGCGTAAGGAGCGAGACGCTCCCCATCTTGCGCAAGTACATGCGCACGGGGTCGTTGCTCTTCGAGTAGCCGTCGACCTCTTCTTCGGTCTTCGCGGTCGGCGGGGAGGTATCGCGCTCTCGCGACACCTTTTGCTCGGCCTGCTCCTCGGCGATGCGCTTCGGCGCGATCTTCACTTGGGTGGTGGCGTCGACGATTTCGATGTCTTCGTCGCCGAGCACCCCGAGCACGTCGTCCATCTGATCGGCCACCATGTCGGCCGGCAAGGCGTCGTTGACCTCGTCGTAAGTCAGAAACCCCTTCGATTTCCCGATCTCGATGAGCTGCTGGACTTCCTTCCGATCACGATTCTTCGTCGCCATCGTTCCCTCGGTGCTTCTGCCCCATTCGCGTACGGACGTCTGACGCCACGACGGCGCCAGCGCCCGCGACCCGTGTCCCCATCAGACGCTGCCTGACGACCGCGTCTGCCTGCTGAGCGAGCCCTACCTGCGTGTCCCAGTCCCCCGAGACACGATGTTGCTCCCGAACAATTTCGCTCGTCTCTCGCGCGACGTTGCTCTCCCGAAGCTTCTTGGCGTTTGCGATCACGGCGCTGCGTGCTTCGTCGATGGTGTCGTACGCAGGAGCCGCCAACCGCGCGGTGGCGAAGGCTTGGATCGCGGGAGGCATTTGCGCAAGGAACTCATGCCTGTCCAGGTCTTTTTCTCCCTGGGCGTTGGTGCGCATCGCCTGCCGAATCCCAGCCACGATCCGTGCCGACTCGCCCTCGAGCAGCTTCAAAACGCCGTGGATCTCGGAATCGTCCAGAAGCATCGGAAATTCGAGCGCTGCCGCCACGATCTCCTTGCGCTCGTCGTGGCCGGGGCGGCGAGGTGTGACGCGGGCCTGGGATGGACGGGGGCCCGAGATCACGGGTGCGGCCGCCATCACCTTCCGCCGGAGCGCAGCCCAGGCATTGGGCGCAGAGCGTACCAGATCGAGACGGCTCGCTGCGTAGTCGGCGTAAGCCTCCAACATGCCCCGAACGATGGGATCCTTCTGCCGCTCGATGACGGCGGCCACCCTCCGCGTGCGCGACGCGCGCTCCAACCCGTCGGCGGCGCTGAAGGCCTCGTCGAGCTCGGCGTCGATGAGATATTCGAAGAGGCCCCTCGCCTGCCCGATCACGTGCCTCAGCGCCGGCTCCCCCCTCGCGCGAACGAACTCGTCGGGGTCGGTGCGGTCGGGCAAGACGGCGACCTTCGCCTCGATGCCGGCCTGATCGCAGGGCTCTTCGGCCGCGCGCGCGGCTTTGCGGCCCGCCGCGTCCCCATCGAAAAGGAGCGTGGCGCGAACGGCAAAGCGGCGAAGGAGCTTGGCCTGATCGACGGTGAAGGCCGTGCCGAGCGGGGCGACGACATGGTCGAAGCCGCGCGCGTGGAGGCTGACGACGTCGAAGTTGCCTTCGACGACGATGGCCTGCTCCTGGCGGCGGATGGAGTGGCGGGCCTGCCAGAGCCCGAAGACGTGGTGCCCCTTCACGTAGATGGGGCTCTCGGGCGAGTTGATGTACTTGGGAGGCGGGTCGCTCGGCGCTCCCGACGCGACCGCCTCGGGCAAGGCGGGAAGCGCGCGGCCGCTGAAGGCGACGACGCGGCCCTGGATGTCGACGACGGCAAACATCAAGCGGTGGCGAAAACGGTCGTAGTAGCCGCTGCCGCTCGTCCGGGGAACGATGAGGCCGACGCTCTCCGCGACGGCGGGCGAGACGCCCTGCTTCTTCAGGAAGTTCGCCAGCCCGTCCCACGCGGGCGGCGCGTACCCGATGCGGAACGCCTGCACGGCTTGCTCGGTCGAATCGAGGTTCCGCCGCCGGAGCTCGTCGACGCCGTACTGGCGCTGCGGGTGCTCGCGGAGCTGCTCCTCGTAGAACGACGCGGCCATCTGCATCGCCGCGTAGAGAGCCTCTCGCTCGCGCTTCTGACGGTCGGCGTCGCTCGGCGCGGCGCCGTGGTCTTGCACGATCGGGATGCCGGCGCGCTCGGCGAGCAGCTGGACGGACTCGATGAAGGAGTAGCCCTCGGCGCGCTCGAGGAACCGGAAGACGTCGCCGCTCTCCTTGCATCCGAAGCAGTGGTAAAGGCCGCTTTCCGGGTTGACGTGGAAGCTCGGCGTCTTCTCCTGATGGAACGGGCAGAGGCCCGAGAAACGCCGCCCGCGCTGCTTGAGGGAGGGCACGCGTTCGGTGACCACCGCGACGATGTCGGTGCGGTCGCGTACGAGCGAGATCGTTTCCTTCGAGATCATCGACGACGAACGCCCACTTGTGACGTAGATACCCGCCCTCTTGCCGAGGTCAAGAAGTAGGCCTCACGATCGTTTCCGACTCGTGTCGAAGGGGCGCGAACGGGCCCGACACACGCGCGCGGGGGACCGCCGCCGCGACGGGCCACCTTTCCGTGCTCCGCCCGCCGGCGCGAACGGCTCCATGTTGGCCGCCACCGCTCTTGCCTGCGCTTGCCCGCTCTTGCACGCCGTTGCCCAAGCTCGCCCGCTTCGCTCAGTACCGCGCTCTCGGCGACTGCAGGCAAGTCGCTCGCGTGCAAGCACCTTGATACGATCACTCGCCCGACGCCGATGTGAGCGCTTCGGGGGCCGCGATCGATGCCGACACGCCACAAGTCTCCGCCCGCGCCTTCACGGCCGCCGCGAGCCCCCGCCGATCCACGGGACGGGAGCGCCGACGCGAAGGACGCGACGCGCCGACGCGGCGCCAGTGAGCCCGAGGAGGTCTCGCTTCGATTGGCGATTGGCCGCACCGGTGTGGGTATCGAGTTGGCCGAGCCGATCGCGCTCGGGTGTCTGCGTGTGACGGAGCTCACCGCGACGCTGCCGGGCATGCGCTTCCCGCTCGATGTCACCGGGGGCGTCCCGAAGTTTCGTCATCGCCGCGGCGTCCTGCAGACGGTCCAACTCGAGCTGGGGGGCAGAGCCCTCGAGAAATGGGCTGCGCCGCGTCTTCGCGGCGTCGTGGGGCCTCGCGCGCCGGAGGTGTGGGTTGCGCTGCGCTCGGCGGGTGCGACGATCTCGGTCGCGGCGGTGGGAGACGCGGCCGAGGGAGGAGCGCCGCGTGGGGCGCCGCTCGTGGCATTCGACGTGGACGCGTTGGCCGAGGCCCATCGGCTCGTGCTCGTCGTGCGGCGCGCGCGCGGCACCGATCTTCCTGCGCCCGCGACGGCCATCGCGGTGGGGTGCGTCGAGGCGATGCTGCGCGGCCTGGCAAAACGGACCGGAGCGGTCTTCGTCGTGGAGGGCGGGCCGGGCGCGATCGCGCGCTGGATGATGCCGCAGGCAGGTGCGCGCGCCCCGTCGGACGACGGGCTGGGTTGGACGTCGATCGGCGCACACGCGGACACATGGATCTTCTACGCGATGCGGGGCGCGCTGACGGCGCCGCCCAGCGAGGATGCGCTCCGCGCGCGCGAGATCGCCGCGGTGCTGGAGACGGCCGACGACGCCCTCCTGGCGGGGGACCTCGACGCCGCGCGGGAGCTCTGCGTCGACGCGCTCGATCGCGCGCCACGCCACGCGGAGGTGGCGAGGCGCCTCGTGCAGATCGACGCGGCGGTTCCAGGACGAGCCGAAGCGGCGCTCGCGATGCTGGCCGAGGCTGCGCAAGGCGACGCGGACCCCCACTTCGGGACGACGCCTGGAGAGCTGCTTGCCGAAGTCGGCGACGTCGACGCCGCGCTCGCGAGCCTCGAGCGCGCCGGCGACACGGAGCCCGTCGCGGCGCTGGCCGCGCGCGCGTTCGAGATCGCGGCCCGTTCGACGAAAGACGTGGAGGACGCGGCGAGGTGGCTGGATCGCGCGCTCGCGCGGGCCCCCCGTTCGGTCAGCGCGCGGTGGCTTCGCGTGGAGCGCAGGCTGGAGCTGGGCCGCCTGGAAGACGCGCTCGCGGACGTGGAGCACCTCGACGCGCTCGCGCGCGGGGGACGCGCCAAGTACAAGGTGTGGCTGGCGGCGGGGCACGCGTGGCGCGCGGCGGGCCTCGGCGCCTACGCGGGAGAGCTCTTCGAACGCGCCCTGCGGCACGCTCCGGACGACGCGACGGCGCTGGCGGGGCTCGGCGCGGCGCTCGTGGGCGAAGGCCGGAAGGCACGTGGCGTGGCGGTCCTGGCGCGGGCCGTCCAGATGCAGGAAGAAGCGGGTGCGTCGCCCGCGTCCGCCGCGCCGATGGTGATCGACTTGGCGAGGGCGCTCGCAGAGGAGCTCGACGATCTGCCGGCGGCCATCGCGCGGGTGGGAGGCGTTCCGGCGGAGGCGGCGGAGTCGATGGCGGCGCGCGGGCTCGAGGGCCGATGGCGCGCGGCGGTCGGGGACGCGGCCGGCGCCGCGCTCGCCTTCGCGCGGCTGCGGGAGCTCGCGTCGTCGCTCGCGACGGCGTCCGAAGAGAAGCGCGGCCGCGGAGTGTGGGTCGAAGATCCGAGGCTGGCCAAGGTGACGGCGTTCCTGGCGGAAGCGGCGGCGTTTCAGCGAGGACGAATGCACGATGTCCTCGGCGCGCAGCGGCATCTTGCGGTGGCGTTGCGCCTGCGCCCGCACGACGCCGAGCTGCGGCGGTCGTACCGCGACATCGGCGCGCTCCTCGCGCACCCCGATCGCCAGGACGTCGCCGAGGAGAGCGTGCCCGTCGCGCACGCCGACGGGTTCGCGGACGACGAGGCCGGCTCGGCCGTGCACACGCTCGCGCGCGGCGATTCCGACGACAGCCCCGTCTCCCGAGGCCCTACGCCGATCGATCTGGGTCTTTCGGAGGACATCGCCGCGAGCGACGAGGACGTTCGCGCCATGGCGCGCGTCGAGGAGCTGACGCGTCGGCTCCACGCGGACCCTGCCGATGACGACGTGGCCGACGAGCTGGGCGGCCTGCTCGAGCAGCTCGGACGAGGCCACGAGCTCCTGGCGCTCGTGACCGCGCGGCTCGAGGACGCGACGCCCGAGCGCAAGGTCCACCTCGCGCCGAAAGCGCGCGCGGTGCTCGAACGGCTGGCCACGCAGGCCGACGCGGCGGGACGCTCCGAGGAGGCGGCCCTCTATCGCGCCGCCGCCGAGGCTCTACCGAGCTGACTCGGGCGCGCTCGCCCCGTCTCCCGAAGAGAGCACGCTCCGGGCGTGGGCGAGCGCGGCGTCGACGTCGCTCGCGCCGAGTCCGCGGACCGTCGCGATCTTCGCGAGGACCTCTCGCTCGGAGGCGCTGGCGCCGTGGCTCGCCTGCCCGACGAGCGCGGCGACCCGAAGGACCTCGCGCGTCTGCTCGGGCTTGGACCGGTCCGCGGCGAGGCTCGCGATGCGGCGCGCCGCACCGTCGCGGTGGAGCCGGCCGTGAAGCTCCGCGACCAGCGCGGCGATTTGCTGAGGCGTGACCGCTCCTCCGCACGCCTCGGTCAGGATGCCTTCGAAGACGCGCCGCCCGTCTTCGTCGAACTCCCCGTCGGCGTTCGCCACGAGGTACGCCGCCTCGATGATCGCCTCGAAGAGCGCGACGGCGCCCGGATCGAAGCCGGTCGGAATGGTGGTGTCCTCGGCGGGCCGCGACCCGTAAGAGGACGCCGCGAGGAGCAGGATGGACGGTGTTCGCGCGGCCTGGGCCGGGGCGTCGATGATGCGCACCGACCGGGCGGCACGCGCGATGAGCTTGGATTCGGCGTCGCTGGCCACGGTCTGTCCCTTCCCTCGGAGTGCCGCCACGGTCTTTTTACTGCAGGCCGGGGTCCAGGTACATGTCGAAGCGCCCGAGGGCGTCCGTGATGGCCAGGCCGACCTCGATGGCAGGTCCTTCGACCGGGACCGAATACACACGCACGACCGCGCCGCCGACGAGAGGGCCGACCGCGTCCGCGAGCTGTAGGTGAAGGAGCGTGGGCGCCGGCGCGACGAAATCGACGCTTGGCGCGGGGATGGAGACCGTCTTCGTGATCCAGGGCAAGCGCGTGCCGTCGGCCGGCTCGATGTGGATGGCGTAGGTCCCCGGGTCGAGGTTGATCGCGTAAGACCCGTGCGAGTCCGTGGTCGCCTGCGCGGCGCGCGGAAGGCACCGGTCGGAGTCGGCCGGGATGATGCACGAAAAGACCACCGGCGCCGCGCAGCCGAGGGGCGTCGCGACGACGCTCGCACCGGACAAGGGACGACCATCGGCCACAGTCGCGCTCCCCTGCAGCGTCTGCGCAAAGGGCACCGAGAAGATACGGAGCCCGCCGCCTGCGTCCCCCGCGTCCAGGCCGCCCGCGTCCAAACCTCCATCGCCCTGACCTTGCGTCCCGTCGGTCGTATCGACGCAGTCGAAGGTGGTGACAGCGTGGACGATCCCGTTGCTCATGGTCGCGAGCGCGTCGTCGGGGCGGACGACCACGCGATACACGCCGCGCGGCAGGCTCGGCATCGTATAGGTCGACAGGCTCGTCGACGGGACGGGCTCCGCGCGCACTTTGGCGACGAACTCGAAGTTCGGCTGCGGCTGGTATCCGGCGGCGGCCGCCGCGGCGTTGGTCCCGGCGTCGTCGGTCGATCCGCTCACGGGAGGCTGCACGGCGTAGATCGCCGTCGCCTCGAAGGTGATGTCCGCGCCGATGGCCTTACCGCCGCCCGCCCATTGAACCACGCCGATGAGCGGCGAGACCGGAGGCGGCAACGCCGCGTACGTCTCCTGGGGCAGAGGGAGCGAGAAGACCTCGGTGGGGAGCCCGGCGTCGGCCGGCGGCGCCATGACGAGCTCCGTGTTGTCGAGCGCGCTCCCGGGGCCGCCGTCGGGCGCCAGCGGATGGTGGCTGGTCGGAAGGAGGACCCCGCCGTCCGGCGTCGACATCCCGCTCAGCGTTTTGACCGGAGACACGATGGTCTTCGTGTCCGCCGCGCGCAGGTACGTCGTCCAGCCGTCGACACCCAAGCTGCCCGCGAGGTCGAACTTGGGAGGGACGTCGTCCAATCGGATCTGGGGGAGGTCCGTCGGGGGCTGCGTGACGATGTTCACGTCGGGCGGGAAGTCGCCGTCGAACGGAGGCTCCGGGGCGACGACGCGAAAGTAGTTTGCCCCCGAGAGGAGGTACGTCGGCGCGGAAAGGGTCGGACCGCCGAACGGACCGCTGGTCCCGGGCGAATCGCTGGCTTGGGCTTCCACCGGAGGCACGGGCAAACCCGCCGCGAGCGCGGTGCTCGTCGCCTCCGTCGCACCGAGCGGCCAGAGCGTCTCGTAGGTGGCGTGCACCGGCAGCGTGACCGGCGCCATGGGCGTGCCGAGCAGGGTCGAGTTGAGCTGCGTGACCACGAGCGACGCCGGGACCAGGTAGGTGCCCGACATCGAGAACGCCGACGGAAGCCGCACGCAGAGCGGACCGTCGGTGCACGACACCGACGTCGACGCCGCCGCCTCCAAGTTGGCCAGGCGCATGACCACCGTTCGCCCCGGCCCCGACAGCGCCGTCTCGGGCAGCACGACGGTCACCACGAGGTCGGGGGCCGCCGGCAGGGCCGCAATGCAAGCCCCGGAGACGCACGACGCTCGTTCTCCGCCGCCGGCATCGTACGCGTCGCACGGACTCGCGGGGCACGCGTTCACCGGAGGCGGCGCGTCGTCGGAGCGAACGATCGGCGTGCACGCCGCGGCGGCCACGGAAATGCCCACGACGGCGAATCGCATCACTCGGACCCCGTATCTCCCGAGGGCGGCGGAATGGGCAGCGAGTCCCCACTAGCGTCCGCGACCGCGCCGGCGTCCGGGCTGTACGTGTAACAACCGGGGGGATTCCAATACCAGGAGATCGTGTCGCCGCCGACGCTGTCGAACGCGTGGAAGTCGGGCTGGAGATTGTTCCCGGACAAAATCTGCAGAACGCCGTGGCCCACGAAGAGCTCGATCGTGTGGCACACGCCGAGATCCCAGCGCTCGGGGGGGAAGTTGAACTCGAGGACATACACGCCGGCGTCGAGCGACCCGGGCGAGGGGGTCACCGCGCTCGGATAGAGGCCGGGCTGAGCGGAGGGATCGCCGAGGTCGTCGACGACGATCCACCACTCGAAGCTCTGGTTGATGTCGCCGAGCTGGATGGGGACGACGAACTGCGTCGTGTCCGTCCACGACGTGAGCGGCGGGTACGGCGGCGGAGAGACCGAGCCGTGGAGGATGGTCGGGCGGGTCGGCGACGGGTCCGCGAGCTCCGCGGGCGGCGCGACGATGCACGCGGAGACGACCGAGGCCCCAACGCATCCGCAGCCGGCGACGGCGAGGATCGCGGGGCGGAGACCGGTGCGCATGACGTCTTGGGGTCAGAACACGCTGAAGCGACCCGAGGACGCCGCGCGACGCTGCGAGGCAAAAGCCGCCGAGTGCCAGCGCGCGTCAGCATACTCCGACCGGACCGCGAGGGTGAGGAGGTCGGCGAGGGCCGGCACGGTCGCGCAGAGGCCCCGCAGGTTGGCGAGCGACAGCGGCGTGTCGGCGCCGTAGGACGATTCGCCCAGGAGCGACCGCGCGGCGCACGCAAAATCGCCCGCGAGAAACAATCCCACGCGGCGCCCGCTCTGCGTCGCGCTCTCGACGAGCTCGGCATAGTCCGCAAGGCGCGCGGGCCGGAGGAGATCCTGGAGCCGCCGCTGGCCGCTCGCGGGGATGATCTGCCAGAACGACTCCGCCAAGCGCGCGGCGCGCGACTCGACCTGGAGTCCGAGCTCGGCCGGCCCGAAGGCGGTCTGGAGGGCGTCGACCACGATGCGACCGTCCGCCTCCGGGAGCCCCCGGCGCAGGACATTTTGCGGCAGCGCGGCGGCGATTCCTTGGCCGAGCTCGAAGCGAAGGTCGGTGGTGTCCTGCCGCACGTCGCCCGAGAGGATCACCGAGGGCGGCGAAAGCAGCGCCGCGTGCGCGCCCAGCGGACCGCTCGCGGACCGCGGGACGAAGAGCGGGACGCGGGCGACGCCGAGCAGGCGCATGGCCGCGTCGTACACGCGCGAGAGCGGCGAAGACGGCCCCGGCAAGACCCGCTCGACGCCGGTGATCCCGTAGCTCGCCGGGTCGCGCACGAAGAGCTGGGTCGCCCCCTCCCAGAGGAGCGCGAGGGCCTCCCCCGCCGCATCGGTCGAGGGACGGATGAGCATCGCGAGGATGCCCGGCTGATCGGGCTGCGCCGAGAGCGGCGGCGGCGGCAGCGGCCCGGCGCCGCGGTCGAACGCCCGGAGGACGTGCTCGACGGCGCGCGCGTGGACCCGATCGTCGTTCGCGAGCGCCGCCGCCCGCAAAGACTGGAGGCGGTCGACGTCGCCCGGCTCGAGGGCCACCTGCTGCCACCGCACGCGCACGAGCTCCCCGGTTCGGTCCGAGGACGACGCGAGCATCGGCGCGAGGAGATCGCCCGCCTCCGCCGTGCCGTCCGCGAGCGCCTCCCAGAGCAGCGGCTCGGCCGCCTCCACGTCGCCGATCTCGAGGCGCCCCTTCGCGAGGGCGAGCCGCGCCCGGGCTCTCTCGTGCGGGTGCTTGGCCGCCTGGAGCGCGGCTTCGAGGTCGTAGAGCCGCAAATCGGCGCCCGGCTCGGCGGACGCGGTCCACGCGACGAGCTTCGCCCGCTGCGCGATCGCCGCGACGCGGGCGTCCTCGTGGCGCTCGGCCACGTCGAGGAAGTACCCCGCGTCGCCGGCTTTGCCCGCGCGCATCGCGGCCTCCGCGCCCGCGAGGGCGACGGCGCCCGGACGGCGGAGCTCGAACAAGGACCCCGCCAGCGCGGCCCGGTACGACTCGATGGCGGCCGCGTATTGGCCGGTGCCCGCGAGTCGCTCGGCCAGGCCCAGGGCGACGAGCGCGTGGTCGCCGACGACGGTCCGCGTGGCCTCGAGCTCGCGCATCCCCGCGCCGCCGCCCTGGACCACGTCCAGCGCCTCGGCGAGGAGGAACGCCCGCAGCGCCGAGTCGTCTCGGCCAAGCGGCTCCCGGATCCGGCTCAGCTCTTCGATCGTCTGGCGGGCCTCGGCCGGAGCTCCCGCGCCGCCGATGCGAGAGGCGAGCCAGGACGCGAGGATTTGCGGGGGGGCGCGGTCTCGCGCGGCCGCGACGGCGAGGCGTGCACGGGCAAGTGCGCGGGAGAGGTCTCCCTCGCGCGCGGCGGCGTGCGCCGATTGCATGAGCGCGTCGACCTGCGACGGGTCGCCGTCGTCGGTGTCCGTGGCGTCGTGCGCGGGCAACTCCGGCTCCGGCATGCGGTGGACGCTGGCGCGCCGGGGCTCGGCGGACTCGGCTTCCATCCTGGCGCGGCGACGCTCGATCACGCGGAGGGTGTCGTCTTGCGAAGACGGCGGCCCGGAGCCCACGTCCGAGACGCGCTCGGTCGGGTACTCGCTGCCGGCGTCCCCCGCCTCCTCCAGCGCCGCCGCCCGCCGCCACAGCTCGACGGAGCGCGCGAAGTCGGACTGACGATCGTAGAGGTCGGCGAGGTACCGGAGCGCGCCCACGCTGTCGGGCCACTCGGCCAGGAGGAGCTCGAGCTCGTGGCACGCATCCCCCGTGCGTCCGAGGCGCTGCTCGAGGATGGCCGCGCGTCGCAGCCTCACCGCCCGCAAGAGCTCGCGCTTGTCGGGGACGCGACTCAGTCGCTCCGCGCGCTGCGCGAGGTGCTGCACGAGCTCCTCGTGGTCGCCCCGAGTCGCGATCACCGCCTGGACCGCCTGGTCGGCCTCCTCGTCTTCACCGTCGAGCGAGAGGACCCGGCGCCAGGCGCCCTCGGCCCCGCGCAGATCGCCGCGCCGCTCTTGCACGCGCGCGAGGCGCTTGAGCGCGGCCGGGCGCCCGTCGTTGCCGATGCGGATCTCGATCTTCTCGAGCGCGGCCACCTGGGCGTCGTCGTCGCCCGCCACCTCGGCCAGGCGCTCGAGGGCGCTCCATCGCTCGAGCGGGTCGGGATCGAGACGGCACGCCTCGAGCTCGGCGGCGACGGCTCCGACGGTATCTCCGCGCTCTTCCCGGAGCTGCGCGAGCTCCGTCCAGCTGTCGGCGCGCGCCGCGACCGACCGCGCGACGTCGTTGGCCTTCCGGTGCGCGCGGGCTTCGATCTCGCTCGCGAGCCCGGCGGCGTCGAGCGCGGCCCGCAGCTCCCGCTCCACACCGGCGCGGGCGTCGCCGTCCAGCCACTCGGCGGCCTTCTCGAGGAGCGGCGCCGCGGCGGCGTGCTCGCCCGACACGACCCGGAAGCGCGCCACCGAGACCAGCGCCTTCGCGCGCCGCGTCCGCGGAATCTGCTTGTCGAGCCGCTCGGCCAGGTTCGGAAAGGCGAGCTGCGACGTCGACGCCAGCGCGCCGATCGCCTCCTCGGCCTGGACGACGAGGGCGTCGTCGTCCGGCTCACGGATCGCAACGGCGATCGACGCGCGGGCGCGCAGGACCTCGTCGCCGGTCGACGACGCGATCGCCGCGACCAGACGCAAGGCCGGCGACCCGACGTGGGCGTGCGGCTGCTCCGCGAACGCGAGCATCTCGCTCAGGAGCTCGACCGCGGCGCCGGCCTGCCCGAGCGCGAGCGAGTGCCGGGCGAGGATGGCGAACTCGTCGACGTCGGCGTCGCACGCGAACGCGCGAGCGACCGAGACGAGCGCTCCGTCGGAGTCGCCGAAGAGCTCGAACGACATCGCCGCGAGCGCGAGCGCCACGCGCGCGCCGTCGGGACCCTCGAGAGCGCTCCCGACCGCCCGCGTGGCCTGCGCGACGTGGAGCTCCAGGGCGGCGCGGTCGTCGCGCGCGAATTGGAGCGCGGCGCCGACCGCGCGGCGCAGGGCCTGCACGATGGCGACGCGGGGCGCGGCGACCAGGGCGCGCACGAGCACGTCCACCTTGCGCCGGACGCCGTCCTCGTCTTCCCCCGCGATGCTCGCGGCCCGGAGGAGCCAGGCGGCGCGCGACGCGCCCGAGGTCTCGCGCTCGGCCACGTCCTCCACCGTGCGCACCGCGAGCGGCCGGTCCCCGGCCCGCTCCGCCGCGCGCGCGAGAAACTGGAAGGTCGACCCCTCGGAGGGCACCGCGTGAAACGCGTGGGCCGCGTGCTTCAACGCGAGGGAGAGCTCGCCGCGGCGCTCGAACCGCCGCGCCGCGCGGTGGTGCGTCGCCCTGCGGCCGAACCGCCCGAACGCGCGCGTCGCCGCGAGGTCGTAGAGACCCGAGAGCGCCGCGTGCTCGCCCGCGGGGCCCGCCGCGCGCTCCGCCGCGCCGATGGCCTCGGAGGACCGTGGGCTCTTCGCGAGGGCGCGCGCCGCCAGATCGAAGGCGCGCCGCGCGTGACCCGAGGCGAGGGCGGCGTCCGACGCGGCGGTGGCGATCGCGGCCGACGTCGCGTCGTCCGGCTCGGCGTCGGACAGCCGCGCGAGATGCTCGAGGGCGAACGTCGTCCCCGCGAACGCGGCGAGGTCCGCCGCCAGCGTCGCGAAACCGCCTTGGACCTTGCGCGCCGCTCGGTGCCACGCGTCGACCGCGCCGACCTGGTCGCCCGCCATGTCCCAGCGGGCCGCGCCGAGCTCTCGGAGCGCGCGGGCTGCTGCGGCGGCCTCGCTTCCGCCGGAGAGGCGGTCGGCCTTGGCCTGAAGCGCCCAGAGCTCCGTGTCCGGGCCGGCTGACCGATCGAGGATCGGCTCGACCCAGCGCTCGACGTCCGGATCGTGGATGCCCTCGCGTGCCGCGCGCGCCGCGATGCGGGCCACGCCCTCGTCGTCGCCGAGCGTGGCGCGGAGGGCGGCGAGGCGCCACACGAGCGCGCGCCGATCCGCGCCTTCGGCGCCGCTCGAGAGCCATCGCTCGAGGACCGTGGCGGTGAACCCCGCGTCGGACCCCGCGTCGGCGACGCCGAGCATCGCGTTGCGGAGCGACTGGTTCTTCGGGCCGAAGACGTCGAGGGCACGGCGGGCGACGACGCTCGCGTGCTCCTGGTCGACGCGCGCCAGCTCGGTCAGCGCGGCGGCAAACGGGGGCGCCGCCCACTCGACAGGCTGCGGCTGCGCGAGCAGCCACGCGAGCGCGTCGCGCAAACGGCTGCCGTCGCCCGCGCGGCGGAGCCGGTCGAGCAGAAGGAGGATGGCGCCGCGATCGCCGGGCCGCTGCGCGACGCAGCGCTGGCCCCACCCCGCCGCGAGGTCCACGTCGCCGAGCGCGTCGAGCGCGTCCGCCAGCGCGAAGCACCACCCCGAGAAAGGCCCCACGACGCCGATCGCCCGCTCGAGCGCCGCGACGGACGCGCGGTCGCGCAGGCCCTCGGCGGCGGCCAGGTCGGCGAGCGCGGCGACGCATCGGGCGTGCGTGAGGTCGGCCCGCGTCGCGAGCTCCCCGCTCCTGCGGGCGGCCGCGAGATCGCCGGCCTCGAGGTGGCGCTCGACCGCGCGCGCGAGGAAGATCGGCCGGAGCGGCGGCGCCGACGCGGCGGCCATTCGCTCGAGCGCGGTCGCGCGCGCTTGGACGGACCCGTCGATCGACGCGCGCGCCCACCTGGCGCCGGGCGACTCGTCGGGCTCGCCGGCGGGAACCCCGCGCGACCACGACCGCACGGACGCGACGGCGTCCTCGTTCGTCGGGTCGGCGGCGAGCGCCGCCTCGTACGTGGAGCCGGCGCGGGCTTCGTCGGCGAGCGGCCCGGCCTGAAGGCGACCCAGCTGCACGAGGAGGCGCGCGCGCTCGGACGCATCGACCGCCCCGCGCGCGCGGAGCTCCAGCCGCGCGGCGAGCGCGTCGAGCAGGCCGAGGTCGAGCAGCAGGACGTCGAACGCGGCGCTGTCCTCGGCGTCGAGCGTCTCCGCGAGTCCCTCGTCGAGCGCGGCACCGAACGCGCGCACGGGATCGGCCGCCGCCATGGCGGCGGAGCGGCGGCGGCGGTGGACTTCGACGGCGATGCCCGGGTCCTCGGTCGCGGCGGCGCGCGCGTGGGCCCGCAGGACTTCGTCGGCGGCCGCGGTCCGCCCGCGTTGCTCCAGGGTGTGCGCGAGCGCACGCGCCGCGGGGTTCCCGGCGTCGACGGCGAAGGCCCGCCACGCGTCCGCCAGGTCGGCGTCGTCCTGCTTGGACGAGAACCTGCGGTGCGACGCCTCGAGGTGGGCCTCGATCGCCGCCGGCGCGCTGACGACATCGGCGTCGCACGCCCAGAGCGACGCGAGGAGCTCGCATGGAGCGGGGTCGGTGGCGTCGATGGACCGCGCGGCCTCGAAGGCGGCGGCCGCCGCCGCGGCGGAGCCCGCCCTTGCCCGCAAGACGCCCGTGCGCGCCAGCGCGTACGCCGTCTCGGAGGATTCGAGCTCCGGCATCGCGGCCACCGGCTTGAGTACGGCGGCCGCGCGCGCGGGTTCGCCGAGGCTCTCCAACCAGGCCGCGAGCTCGCGCCGGAGCTCGAGGTCCTCGCCCGAGCGCAGAGCGCCGACCGCCAGGTCCACGGCCTCGTCGAGGTCGCGATCGCGCGCGCCGAGCCATCTCGCGAGCGCCGCGCAGGCGGCGTGCGCCGCACCCGCGTCGGAGGACGCCCGCGCCTCGGCGACCCGAGCGCGCAGCCACCCCTCTTCGGCGCGCTGGCCGGAACGGCGGACGAGCGAGCTCTGTGCGTGCTCGGGCGGCGGATACTGGCTCTGGGCAGGCGCCGCCCACGCAGGCGGGGGCAACGTGCCTTGCCCGGAGCGCGCCGCGAAGGCCGAACTCGCGGGCTCGGCGTCGACCTCCGGCGGGCGATCGTGCTGCGTCATCCCGCGGAGATCCTATCAGCTAACGGCGAGCGCGGAGGGGTACCCGCGCGCGCGCCGCCGCGCCGGACGATCACCGAACGGTCAGCGCGAACGGCATCGAGCAGAGGACAGGCTCGTGTGCGGCGATCGGCGCCACGCTCGCCACGAACGGCACGAGCTCGGGGGCGAGCGTCCCCGCGGACTCGAGCAATTGTGCCGACTTTCCGCGTGTCTGCGATGTGTCTCCCTGGAGCAGCTCCTGGAGAAAGCCGGCCGCCTCGCGCACCAGCGCGAACCGCGCGTCGGGCGGCAACCCGGCGAGCACGCGGGCGCGCGCGATGGCGTCGGAGAGGCCGCCCAGTTCATCGACGAGACCACGGGATTTCCCCTCGCCGCCCGCGAAGATGCGGCCCTCGGCCGACGCCGCGACGCGCTCGCGCGCGATCCCGCGGCCTTCGGCGATGCGGGCGAGGAAGAGCCCATAGATGCTCTGCATCGTCTCCATCAGGCGAACGCGCGTCGCGTCGTCCCACGGGCTCAAGACCGACTCGTAGGCCGCCCGCGCGGCGGCGCGTCGATCCCCCGTCTTCGCCGGCACCGTGTCGGCGAACACGCCCACCCTCTCGAGCGCGTGCCCCGCGGCGACCTTTCCGCCCACGACGCCGATCGACCCGACGATGCTCGACGGATCCGCGAAGACGACCGAGCCCGCCGACGCCATGTAGTACCCGCCGCTCGCCGCCATTTCGCCGACGCTCACCACGAGCGGCTTGGCCGCGCGGAGGCGCATGAGGGCGTGCCAGAGGAGATCGCTCGCGAGCGCGCTGCCGCCAGGCGAGTCGATGCGCAGCACCACGGCTTTGATGTCGTCGTCCTTCTCGAGGCGCGAGAGCACGGAGACGAGGTGCCGCGCGACGATGCCGCCCCCTTGCCCGAACGCGCCCTCGCCCTCCGTCGAGATCGCCCCCGCGGCCACGACGACGGCCACCGGCGCTTGCCCCACCGAGTCTCCGGCGATCGCGTGGACGATCTCCGCGATCGGATCGCCTTCCGATGCGTCCGACCCCGGCCCCCAGAGCACCTCGGCGCGCACGGCGTGGGCCTCCTTCTCGATCGCGCTCCGTGCCTCGTCGAAGTAGCCCACGTCGTCGATGAGGCCACGGTCCTTGGCCCCCGGCGCGGAGTACGGACCGTCCTCGATCGAGGTCTCCGTGGCCGCGTGACGGCCCGCGCGGATCCCCTCGAGCCACGCCGACCGCACGCCCGCGAGCGTGGTCTCGAGCGAGGCCCGCGCCTCGTCGCTCGGCCCGTCGCGCGTGAAGGGCTCCTCGGCGCCCTTGTACTTTCCGACCTGGAGGAAGTCGACGTCGAGTCCGATCTCCTCGGCGAGGAGCTTGTGGAAGTACACCATCTGCGCCGCGATCCCGATGGCGTCCACGCTGCCGCCCGGAGAGACCCAGACGCGCGCGCACCCCTTGGCGGCAAGATACGCGGTCGCGTTGCCCATCTCGTCGGCGTGGCACCACACGGGGATCCTTTGCCCGAGCGCCTCGAGCGCGGCGGCGATCTCCGCCGCCTTGGCGAGGCCGATGCGTGCCGTCCCGAGACGCACGAGCACACCGCGGACCTGGTTGTTTCCTCGAAGCGCGCTCACGGCCTCGAGGAGCTGGGTCCACGACCCCGTGCCCGGCGAGAGCGACAGAACGCTGCTCGACGGCCGCTCCGAGACGCCCTCCGACAGGTCCAGCACGGCGACCTCGGGCCCTCGCGTGGGCTCCGCGCTCGCCCCTCCGGACGAGCCGACGCGCGCGCGGCCCTCGCACGCGACGAGCGCGCACGCGAGCGCAGCGACCCCGAAGAAGCGACGCGACATCGATGTCCCGATCAAATCCCGTCGCCCGGGTCCCACGGCTTCTTGGACGCGCTCGCGGTCGCCGCAGGGGCCGCGGGCTGCGCCGCGGGCGCGGGAGCGGCCTGGGGCTCCTCGGCGCGCGTCGCCACATAAGGAGGGTAGCTCCCCTCCGGGAATCGGTCGGCGATGTCCTTGTACGACGCGCGCGCGCCGCTCCGGTTGCCGTTCGCCCACTGGGTGTCGGCCACGCCGAGGAGCGCCGGCAGATACGACGGGTTGACGCCGAGCGCGCGCTTGTACGACGCGATCGCGCCGCCGCTGTCGCCCTGCATCCGCTGCACGTCGCCGACGCCGGCGAGCGCTTCGGAGTCGTCCGGGTTGCGTGCGACGAGGGCCTCGTAGATGCGGCGCGCCCGGGTGGTCTCGCCCCGCTTGATCGCCGTCGCCGCCTGCTGCATCGCGATCGCCGGATCGCTCGCGACTCCGTCCCCGCTCCCCTGCCCCGAAGCCCCCGCGGACGGGCCGGCCGAGAGCGCGCGACCGCTGGCGCTCGCCGCGGCGGCTTCGGCGGGCCGTGCCGCCTCCGCAGGGCTCTTCTTCGCGGCGTCATCGATCCACGCGTGGAGCTTCGGGAGCAGCGGATACGGTCGGGCCTGCACGTCGAGCCGCGCGAGCTCGGCTTTGGCCCCCCCCAGGTCGCCCGACTTCGCGAGCGCGAAGACCAGCGCCGCGCGCGCGCGACCCGCGCTGCCCTCGGCCGCCGCGACGCGACGCAAGCGATCGATGACGGTCATCCAGAAAGGCTCGGCCTCGGCGAGATCGAGCGCGGCCAAGACGTAGATCGTCTCGGGCTGCGACGCGACGGCCCCGACCTTGGGCACGAAGCTGCGCGCCGCGTCCCGCTCGCCGGCGAGCCGGAGCGCGTCGATCTGGGCCCGCGCCGCGGCCGGATCGTCGGGGGCCGCGGCAAGCGCTTCGGCCGCCGCCTTGCGGGCCCGCGCGACGCGCTCGTCGAGGAGCGACCTCGCGGCGCGCGCCTCTTCGACCGCTGTCCGGTCGAGGATTCGAAGCTCGAGCCACGGCACGTCGGCTTCCGCGGCGGCGACGCGCGCCTCGTCGACGAGGACCCGCGGGTCGCCCTCCGCGACGCCGCTCGCCTTGTCGAAGCTCTGCTGCGCGGCCTCGAGGTTCCCGTCGGCCATCGCCTTCTCTCCGTCGGCGAGGAACGCGCGGGCCTTTCCGTCGAGCGCGGTCGCGCCCTCACTCGATCGCGCATCGCCCCGCGCCACGAGATACGGCTTCGCCAGCACCCACGCGCCGATGCCCGCCGCCATCACGAGGACGAACGCCACGATCCACCCGCCGACCCGCCTCCGGCCGGGAATGTCGTAGGGCTCGTCGCTCGAGGGCGGCGGCGCGACGCGCGTCTCCTCGTCGTCGGGGACCTCGCGGTACGTGGGACGCGCGGATGCGGGCGCGACGGCCCGCGCCTGGGCTCCGTCGAACGACGCAGACGCGCTTCGAACCGCCGGCGGCGCGCGAAGGCCGTCGGCTCCCACGCCGTCGAGGACCGGCGGCCCGTCCGCCCAGGCCCCACGCGAGCCCGCTACCCCCATGCCCGCCTCGGCCGCGGTCGGCGGCGGACGGCTCGAGGTCCGGCCTTCGAAGAGCGGCTCGAGCTCGGCGATCGAGGAGAGCGGCCTCGGCGACGAGCCTCCTTGCACCAGGAGGTCCTGGCGGGCGACCTGCTTCGCGAGGATGGCGCGCTGCAGCTCGCGCAGCGTCAGGAACGTGTACTGCGCGCCCGCCGACGACTGCACGACCCAGCGGTCGCCGCTCGCGTCGACGGCGTCGGGCCGGCGGACCTTGAACTCGTGGCCGCACGACGTGCATCGGACGGTGGTGCCTCGTCCGCTGACGAGCGCGTCGTCGAAGACGTATTCGGTTTTGCAGCGCTCACACTGTACGTCCATCGATCCGTTCGCTCGCTTTGGCGCGCCGGAGGCTCGGCACATCCGCACACATTCCTCGCGCAGTCCCCAGGCTCGCTCGTCGACCTGCCCGAGGCGTGAGGGATGGAGCGCCAGCGCACGCTAACACGCGCGTTCGCGCCGTGTCGATCAGCCCCGCTCCGCGACGACGGGCTCGTCACACTCAAAGCACGCCGGGACAGCGAGCCCCGTGCACGCGCGCAGGATCGGACGATCGTGCCGCTCGCGACGCCGTGCGAAGCTCGAGCACACGAGGAAAAGCTCGCGATGCGTGTGCGCGAGGCAAAGTAGGTTGCTAGAGTTTTTCCGCACGGCGACGAGACGTTCGACGCACCCAACGCACGGAAACGGTGGAGTCATGAAACGACTTTGGCCCGGCCTTATGCTTCTCGCCTTCGCCACGGCCCTTGGCGGATGCCCGATTTACTCGACCCCGCGGGGCGACAACACCCTCTGCGACTCGAGCGGCGGCAACTGCACCGAGTGCCCGCCGGGGACGACGCCCTACAACGGCGAGTGCACCCCCTGGGACTGCAACTCGTCGAGCGACTGTCCGAACGGTTACTCGTGCACCGGATACACCTGCACGCCCGAGGAGACCGACGCCTCGGCGTGCAACTGCGGTCCCGGGTTCATCTGTAAGCTCGCGGGCGGCAAGACCGAGTGCGTGGTCGGCGGCGACGCCGCGTCCGACAGCTCCACGCTCGACGCCTCGACGGACGGCGCGGTCGCCGACGTGACCTCGCGGCCTGACGCCGCCGACGCCGCGCGCGCGACCGACGGATCCTCCGACGCCTCCGCACCGGATGCCGGGACCACCGCCGACGCGGCCCCGAGCGGCGACGCCGGGACCAGCACCGACGCCGGCACGGCCGACGTCGCGCCGCCGCCGCCGCCGATCGCGTCCTGCAACGCCGACAGCGATTGCACGGCGGGGGACCACTGCATCGACGGCGCGTGCACGCCCGAGAGCGCGCTCTGCTCGGACGGCACCCAGTGCGTCGTGGCGGGATCGGCCTGCGTCGACGGCCTGTGTGAGCCGCACTGCGGGCAGAGCGGCCCCGGCGGTCTGAGCGTCCCCTGCCCGGCGGGTTATCAGTGCGACTTCGTTCGAGGGGTTTGCAACGAGAACCCCAGCCCGTGCACCGGGTCCGGCACGTCTTCCTGTCTCGGCGGGAGCACCTGCGTGGAGGGCCACTGCGTCGCCCCCTGCGGGAGCGACGACGGCGCCAGCTGCCCGGCCGGCCAGCTCTGCATCCACGGAGGCTGCCTGCCTGATCAGGCGGCGACGTTCTCTTGCAAGAACGACGGGAACGCGGGCTCGCTCGCGACGACCTGCGACGGGACGGACATCTGCCTGCACCACGACTGCTACGTCGCCTGCGATCCCGACGCGGGCGCCGCCGCTTGCGCCGACCCCACCGCGGCGTGCATCGAGGTGACCGTGACGGCGGGCACGTACCTCGTCTGCGCGGCTCCGTCGACGATGGGCAGCGAATGCGACCTCGCGGTCGGCAATGCCTGCGCGTCGGGCGTTTGCGTCAACGGCTTCTGCAAGTGAACCAAAAGGCGGCTCGCGCGGGCCTCCCGGCGAGCCTCCTCTTGTCCATCGCGGCCTGCACGTCGGCCTCCGGCGCGGGGCCTTCCGATGCGGGTCCCGCGTGCATGTTCCAGTGCCTCGAAGCCTCGGATCAGCGCGACGACACGCAGAAGGTGCTCAGCATCCTCGACGACCGCTGCGGAAGCGTCGATGGTTGTCACGGCATCGGCGCGGGCGGGATGGGCATCGCGGCCGGCAAGGAGTTCGCGGTGCTCATCGACGTGCCCTCGACCGAGGACCCGAGCCTCGTCCGCGTCCTCCCGGGAGATCCCGCGCAGAGCTACGTATGGCGCAAGCTCGCGTGCGAGGGCGGCATCCAAGGCTCCTGCATGCCGGCCGACGGGCCCCTTCCCATCGAGTACGTGCAGGCCTTCCACGACTGGATCGAGGCCGGCGCCCCGATGCAGTGAGCGCCTGTCGATCTACGGAAGGCGCCGCGCCGTGGCGCACCCTACCGTCACCGTCATCTCGAAGGCCCCGTCGCTCCAGTACTTGTCGATCGCCTCGCGCAGGTAGCCGAGGACGCGGTCGGCCTCTTTCAGTCCGTGGCTGAGCTTCACCTCGGGCAGGATCAGGAAGCGCGCGACAGGGTCTTCGAAAAAGTCGCGTCCGCTCCGGAACGGCACGAGCGTCGCGTGCGACGAGATATCGACGAAGTCGAAGCCCGCGCGTTCGAGCTCGCCCGCCATGTCGTCGGCGGTCGGGCAGGCCTCCGCCGCGGCCTCGACGGCGACCGCGACCTCGTTGTCGTCGTACTTCAAGGCGTACTCGCGCAAGAGATCCCCGAGCTCCTGGAAGCTCCCCCGCATCGGCAGCGCGACGAGGACCTGGCCCCGCGGCGCGAGCAAGCGCGCGAACTCCGCCAGGAGGTCTTCGCGATCGGCCGCGCTCGCGAGCGGGTGCATCGTGAGGCCGTGCGAGAACGCGCCCGACGGGAGCATCGTCGGGATGTGCTCGAACAGCCGGTACTCGGCGACGAGGTTCGGCATCGTCGCCGCCTTCGCCCGCGCGAGCTGGAGCGCGGCGAGCGACTCGTCCGCGCCGACGATGTGCGCCCCCGGGAGCTTGAGCGCGATGCCGCGGTCGGGATATCCGGTCCGGCAGTGGAGATGCACCACGCGGGCCTGCTCGCTCTCGATGATCATCTCGAGCATGAGGTCCGCGAAGAGAGAGAGATACCGCGGCACGACGAACGTCTCGAAGATCGCCGCCTCGGCGGGGCCGAGGTGCAGGCGTCCGGGAGGCATCCCGGGAGGCCCGAGGGGCGAGCGGGCCGCGTCCGCGCTCAAGGCGCTTCCTTCCCGGAGAGGAGCGCGCGCGCCTCCGCGACGAGCTCCCCGATGGTCGCGTCGCCCTGCGTGCCGCCCTCGTCTTCGAGCTCCACTTTGCGGGTGTCCCCTTGGAGCGGTTCCAGCATCGGCAGCGCGCCCGGATCCCCCGCCTCGACCAGCGCCTCGATCGCGGCCGCCACCGCGTCCGGGTCGGCGTGCTCCAAAAAGCGGCCGATGAGCTTCACCGCGCCGCCCTCCGGGAGCTCCGCGAGCACATAGGGGAGCTCCGACAGCGCCGGGCTGCCCACCGGAAGCCGGTCGAGCGCCCGCTCGATGCCGAGCGCGACCTCCTTGAAGCGATCCCACGCCAACCCGGCAAGCGCTTCTCCTCCCGCGCGCCTCGCGTCCGGATCTTCGCAGCTCATGACGTCGATGAGCAAGTCGACGACCTTCGGACCCTGCATCTCGCCCAGGAGCGCCGCCAATCGCACCAGCCGCATCGACGCTTCGTCCTCGTCGAGGGAGTCGTCCTCGAGCGCCTCCCGCACCGCCTGCTCCAGGATCGGAAGGACGGCCCCGGACGGAGCCTCGACCAGCGTGTCGTGCGCTTCGCGGACCGCACGTTCGGCGTCGAAGAGCTCGGTCAGCGTGGCGGCGAGTTCGGCGGGGGGCATGGGGACGACGGATACTCTGCCGTGGGCGGCGACCGCAAGCCGCCGGGGTGCGGCGCGGCTCGGGCCCATCTAGGATACGGATCGCGTGGCGCGATTCCTCGTTCCTGCGGTCGTCGGCCTCGCGGCGCTCTCGGCGGGAGCCGGCATCTCCCGCGGCGCTCCTCTCCGCGTCGTGGGCGTCGCCCGCACCGAGTCGGCCGCCGCGCCCGCCGCCGCGCGCTGCCCACCACGCACGTTGCCCGACGGGGACGTGTGCGTGCGCCTGCCCTCGGACGACGACGCGCCCGAGCTCCAGGCGGCGACGAACGCCCACCACGACGTGAGCGGGCGCTGGACGGCCTACGACGAAATCCCGAGACGGCCCGAGCGTCCAGCGAGCTACGACGCGTACCGCTACCCGGTGGCGTGCGAGCACGACTGCGTCGTCAGCGGCTTCGACCTCGATCGACCCGACACCGAACAGCGCCGCGGCCGCGGGCTGAAGTACGTCGGCCACGGCGCCGTCGACCTACCCCAACCGACGGGAACGCCCATCGTCGAGGTCCCCCTCGAGCGGCAGCAAGGCGACGCCGAGGTCGTCTACGTCGGTCCGTTCTTCGGCACCACGGTCATCACGCGACGAACCTTGCGCGAGGGCGGCCTGCTCCGTGACTACCTCGTGCTCTTCGGGCACCTCTCCGCGGAGGCGCCCGGGGTCAAGCTCGGATCGACCTTGAAGGAGGGCGACCCCGTCGGATTTGTGGGCGACACCGACTCCCCGGGATTTCCTCACCTGCACCTGGAAGTCCGCCGCCTGCGCGAAGGCGTCATCGCCACCAAGCTCACCCCAGCGGCCATGATCGCCAATGAAAACAGCGTGGTATGCGATCCCCGAAACGTCCTCCGGCAGAGGTCCACGCCCTGAGGGGCGGCGGCCCCTTCCGGTCGATTCCCGCGCCCTCCGTACGGAGGATCGACGGCTCGTCGTGTCGCGATTGAAATGTGAGCCGTTCCGTGCCCTGTGCTATTGCCCAGGAGTCGCCTCCCACTTTGCTTGCGCGTGCTCCCCCAGCGCGCGAACATGACCCGGTCCTTGCCGTCCTTGTCCCACCCGGCCGCTGCACGACTTTCGGGAGACGCGTCGCACAGCGATGGCGCCGCCGTTGGATTCGTCTGCCCGCGATGCCGTGCCCGATTCGAGAAGGAGCCCCCTTCCTTATTGTGCCCCGACGACCGTTCTCCGCTGCTGCGCGTCTCCGATCTCGCGAGCGCCGCGGGCGACGTGATGCTGGGTCGCGTGCTCGCCGGCCGTTTTACCATCCTCGCGCGGCTCGGCGCCGGGTCGATGGGGACCGTCTACCGCGCGAAGCAGTCACCCATCGGTCGTGAGGTCGCCATCAAGATCTTGCGGAGCGACCGCGCGGTCGACGAGGTGAGCCGCGCCCGATTCCTCCGCGAGGCCCGCGCCAACAGCCTGCTCACGTCGCCCAACACGGTCACGGTGTTCGATTTCGGCCAAAGCGAAAGCGGTGAGTTTTATCTCGCGATGGAGCTCCTCGAAGGCGAGTCGCTCGGCCAGCGCATCAAGCGCGTCACGCGCATCCCGGTCGACCAGGCGCTCGACACGGCCAGGCAGACCCTGCGTTCGCTCGCCGAGGCCCACGCGAAGGGGATCATCCACCGCGACCTCAAGCCGGACAATCTCTTTTACGCGCGCATGCGGAGCAACGAAAAGTTCGAGGAGACCGTGAAGGTCCTCGATTTCGGAATCGCCAAGATGCTTCAGACCGACGGCGAGCTCGCGATGAACGCGATCGAGACGCAGGCCGGCACCGTCTTCGGCACGCCGCGATATATGTCGCCCGAGCAAGCGCAGGGAAAGCCCCTCGACGCGCGCAGCGACCTCTACTCGCTCGGCGTCATCCTCTACCACATGCTGACGGGGCGGCCGCCGTTCACCGACGACGACGCGATCGTCGTCATGGCCCGGCACATCAAGACGCCGCCGCGGCCGATGAGCGAAGTCGCGCCCGACGCGCGCCTCTCGGGCGACGTGGAGAGCCTCGTCATGCGGCTCCTCTCGAAGGAGCCCGAGAAGCGGCCGCAGAGCGCCGATGCGCTGGTGGCGGAACTCACGCGGATTCGCGATGGAGCGGTTTTGTCGAGCGGAGTGCGAAGCTCCGTGGACACGCTGCAGCAGTCGACGCGAGGCGGCGCGAGGGCCCTCCCCTCGCCTATCCCCGGGGCCAACGCCGGCACGTTCGACACCCTCAGTGTTCCCGCAGGTCTACCGTCGTCGCGGAAGCGGCGCGTCGTCGTCGTGGCCGTCGGGATCACCATCGCGGCCGCCATCGGCGCGACCGCCCTTTACCTCAACGGATCGCGCGCCGCGCCCGCGCCGGCGGCCGCTTGGGCGCCGACCGCCGAGCCCGCGCCCGTGAGTTTCCCGCCGCCTCCCCCCGCGGCGATCGCCGAAGCCCCCGCCCCCGCTGCGGCCTCCGGCGCGTCCAAGCCCGTCGCAAGGCCGCTCGTTTTGGCCCCCGCCGCGTCGAGCGCGCCCACAAAAGTCGACAACACGCATGCCGAGCGACACCCCGTGCGGCCGCGCCCACCGGCAGCGAGCACAGCGAAGCCGGGTCCGTCCTCCGTCGGCTACGGCTACCTCGAGTAACACCCTCGCCCACCGCACCGCGGATGCGGAGCATCAATTGATGGGAAAAACGAGAAGGTGCTAGCCTCCGTGCCGGATGGATCCCACCCAAGCGGATTCGCTCGCGCAGCGACTCGTCACCAATCCGCATGACGAAGAAGCGCTCTCCAACGCACACCAGGCAGGGGCGTCGGATCCCAGGTCGTATGCGCTCCTTCTCGAGAAGGTAGGCGCGGAAACACACGACCCGGCCTACGCCTCACACTGGCTGAGCGAGGCCGCCAACGTGTGGTCGACGACGCTGGGCGACGCGCATCGCGCCGCGCACCTGCTCATGCAGGCCGTCGACCGCGACCCAACGCAGCGCACGGCCGCCGATCGCCTCGCGCAGCTCTATCGCGACAAGGGGGACGTGAAGGCCCTCGTCGCGCTGCTCGAGCGAAGAGCCAAAGCGCTCACGCCGCTCTCGAACGAGAGCCCCGATCTGCGGAGCGACCTCGCCGCCACGCACCAGGAGCTCGGGCGCCTCTGGGGAGACAGCTTGCAACAACCGAAGAAAGCAGCAGAGAACTTCCGTCGCGCCACCGAGCTCGGGCAACCGAAGGACGGGGCGTCCGCTTCGAACAAGCCGCCGGCGCACGCCTCCCACGCGCCCGAGGATCCGGCGCAGCAAGTCGCGTCGCTCCGCGAGCAAGCGGCCGTGCTGCGCTCGTCGGGCGATCTCTCCGGCGCGACGCAAGCGCTCGGTCGCGCGCGGCAGATCGACGATCGCGACGCGGGGCTGCAGCAAGAGTACGGCGCGCTCATCGTCGAGCGGCTCTCCACCGGCGAAGACGTGCCGCCGCAAGAGCGCGTGATGGGCGCCGAGCTCCTCGTCGGCCTCGCCGAGGTGTACGACGGCGAGCACGGGCTCGCGTACTCGGCCGGCGCGCTCGACATCGAGCCGGGCCACGACCGCGCCCTTCAACTCTACGCGTACTACGCGCGGGCGCTGCAACGGGAAGACGACGTCGCCGCCCGCTACCTCGGCTACCTCCAGGTGAACCCCGGCGGAGCCATGGCGTCGCACGCGCGGTGGCTCCTCGCCGCGAGCTACGAAGGGGCTCAGCAGATCGACAACGCGATCCAGATCCTCGAGCCGCTCCGCGCGCTCGGCGACGCGCAGGCGACCGCGAAGCTCGTGGAGCTCTACGCGCAAGGCGGCCAGCGCATGCCGTCGACCCCGCCGGTCCCCCCGCCCGCGGGCGGCGCGCCGATGGCGCAGGTACCGGGCGACGCCCTCCAGGGTCTCCTCAACGCCGCGCAGATCCTCGCCAGCCGCGGCGCGCGCGCCGAGGCGTACCACAAGTATCGCGAGGTCCTCGCGATGGACGCGATCCACTCCGAGGCCCTCTCGTGGGTAGAGGACTACCTCCGCACCAAGCGCGATTACACGGCCCTGCGCGACGTGCTCCTCGCCACGGTGAACGCGCCGGGCCAGTCCGTCGAAGACCGCAAGCGGCGCCTGCGCGAAGTGGCGGGCCTCTGCGAAGGCACGCTCCGCGACGCCGAAGGGGCCGCGAACGCGTGGCGGCAGCTCCTCGCGCTCGATCGCACCGACGAAGCCGGCCGGCAGTCCCTGAGCCGCCTCCTCGAACGAACGCAGCGCTGGGACGACCTCGCGAACCTCATCGAGCAAGAGGCGAGCGCCGAGAGCGACGTCGAGAAGAAGATCGCGCTCGAGAAGAAGCTCGCCGCGCTCCACGAGAACAAGCGCCGCGATCCGGCCGCCGCCGCCGAAGCGTGGTCGCGCATCTCGGACCTCACCCCCGAAGACGACCG
This sequence comes from Polyangiaceae bacterium, assembly GCA_036501935.1. Classification (GTDB taxonomy): domain Bacteria; phylum Myxococcota_A; class Polyangia; order Polyangiales; family Polyangiaceae; genus Palsa-1150. Next base: position 75,898 of record DASXZL010000012.1, read on the forward strand.
CGCCGTCGCGACGGCGTCGAAGCTCTTCGAGCAGGCCCGCGCGGTCGACCGCGCGGCCAAGGTCATCGCCGACGGGCTCCCCGGGATCCCCGACCCCATCGCCCGCGGGACGCTGCTCGAGCGGCTCGGCAGGCTCCGCGAGCACCTGAAAGACCCCGCCGCCGCCGGCGAGGCGTACGGCTCCGCGGCCGAAGTCCAGAAGAGCGACAAGCTCTGGGAAGCCGCCGAGCGCTGCTTCGTGGCGGGCAACGTGTGGGAGCGCGCGGCGCAGTCGGCCGTCGAGCGCGCGCACGCGGCCGCGAGCCCGAAGGCGCAGGCCCAACACTTCGCGCGCGCCGCCGAGCACTTCGGCAAATCGGGCGACGAGGCGGGCGTCCTCGCGGCGCTCGAACGCGCCACCGATCTCGATCCGACGAGCGACGACCACGCCCGCGACCTCGCGGAGCGGTACACCGCCCTCGGCAAGTGGACCGAGCTCGTACAGCTCCTGACGACGCGCGGCGAGCGCCTCACCGACAAGATCAAGCGCGTCGGCGTGCGGAGGCAGGCGGCGAAGCTCTACGAGGAGCAGCTCGGCGACGCGGACGCGGCGCGCGAGACCTGGTGGAAGGTCCTCGAAGACGGCGACGACAAGGAAGCCATCGAGCACCTGGTCGAAGACGCCATCGCGCGCGACGAGCACGCGGAGGCGGCGAAGCTCCTGCGGCGCCTCGGCAAGCTCGTCGTCGAGAAGCCGGAGCGGGTGAAGATCGCGCTGCGGGAGGCCGAGATCCTCGCCGAGGGCGTCGGCGACGTCGACGCGGCGGTCGCCCGGTACGAGGGCATCCTCGCGGACATCGACCCCGCGTGCCGGCCCGCCCTCCAGGCCGTGGCCGACCTCCAAGAGGCGCGGGAGAACATCGCGGCCGCCGTCGGCGCGCTCGAGCGAGAGCTCAAGCTCGTGACCGAGCCGGCCGAACGCGTCCAGATCGCGTGGCGCCTCGCGCGCCTCTACGAGCAGCTCGACGACGCCAAGAGCGCCATGCGCGCGCTCGAGCTCGTCCGGCAAGTCGACAAGGAAGACTTCGACGCGCTCGCGCGGCTGTGCGAGCTCGCCGAGCGCACCGAGCAGTGGGAGAAGGCGGCGGAGCTCCTCGCCCAACGCATCGAAGTCGAGGCGGACGAGAGCGAGACGAGCGTGCTGACGAGGAAGCTCGCGGCCGTGCTCTCCGACAAGCTCAATCGCGGAGACGAGGGCCTCGCCGCGCTCGCGGAGCCGGCCGACCAAGGGGACGAGGACATCCGCGCCGCGTACGTCGAGCTCGGCGATCGCCTCGGGTGGCGCGGCATCGTCGCCACGAAGCTCGTCGAGTGGTGGTTCGAGGCGGAGCCCAGCGCCGAGCGCACCGAGCGCCTGCGCGGCGCCTTCGAGCGCTTCGTCGAAGTGGGCCGCGAGCAAGACGCCGTGCGCGTCGGCTGCGAGATCGTACGGAGCAAGGGCGCCGACCGGGCCCTCGCCGAGCGCCTCGAGCAGCTCTCGATCAAGACGCAGGACCTCGACGCCCTGTCGGTCGCGCAGGACTTGCTCGTCCGCGACATGACCGGCATCGAGCGCGCGCGCGAACTCGCGCGCCAGGCCGAGGTGCGCGCCGCCGCGGGGGCTCCCCGGAGCGAGGCCGTCCAGCACGGCGAGGCGGGGCTGTCCGGCGTCGCGCCGTCGGAGGCCGAGGAGCTCTTGTCCCGGCTCGCGGCCATCGCCGAGCAGCCGTCCGACGTCGTCGACCTCTACGAGCGCCAGATTTCCCGGTGCAAGAACCCGACGGACCGCGTGAGCGCGCTCGCCCGGGCCGCGCAGATCGCCGCCGCGAGAGAGCAGATCGACCGCGCGCGCCTGTTCCTCGACCTCGCCCTCAGCGGCACCCCCTCCGAAGAGATGCTCGCGACCCTCGAGCGCGCCGCGCGCGACGGCGACCGGGCGACGGGCGGCCAGGAGCTCCGGCGCACGCTGTGCGTCGCGATGGCGGCGGGCGGCCAGGGAGCCCGCGACGGCGGCAAGACCCGCGGGGCGCTCATGCAGCGCGCCGCCTCGATCGTCCATCGAGACCTCCAGGACGTCGACCAGGCGTTCATCTGGCTCGGCGACTCGCTCATCGCGCACGTGGAGCCTGCCGCGCTCGACGCGCTCGAGGCCCTCGCCTCCGACGTGGGGGACGCGCGCCGCGCCGAGGCGACGCTCGCGCGCGCCCTCGGCGAGGTCTTCGACGGGCCGCTCGTGCGCCAGCTCCTCGCCCGCAGGGCGAAGATGCGCCGCGAGAAGCTCGACGACCTGGCCGGCGCCGCCGCCGACCTCCGGCGCCTCCACGAGCTGTCGCCGACCGACTCGTCGATCACCGACGAGCTGATCGCCCTGCTCACGGAGCTCGGCGATCAGCGCGGGATGGTGCAGCTCTACGAGGACATGATCCTCCGCGGCAAGGACGTGAACGTCCGCGCCGAGCTCGCGCGCAAGGTCGCGCGAATGTGGGACGTGGAGCTCGCCGACCCGCGCGAAGCGGCCGACGCGTGGCGCCGTGTGCTCCGGTTGAAGGCCGGGGACCCGGAGGCGACCGCGGGCCTCGAGCGCGCGAAGGTCAACATGCTGCGCAAGCCCGAGCCGTCGAGCGGCCCGGAGTCCGCCGCCGCGCCGGTCGTGTCGGAGCCCGCGCCGCCGGTCGAGGCGCCCCCGGAGCCCGAAGCGAAAGCGGAGCCCGCCCCGGCGGCCCCCCCCGCCGAGGCGCCCGCGCCCACGCCGCCCCTCGCGGAGGCCGCCGCGCCCGAGCCGAAGCAGGGAAAGCGGTCGCGCAAGTCCAAGCGGCCCATCGGGGACCCCACGCCGTCACCGCCCTCGCTGGCGGCGGCCGAAGCCCGCTCCGACTCCACCCCCGACGGAGGCTCCGCTGCGCCGGCGGTGTCGGCCGACGATCTCGCCGGTCCCGAGACCGACATCGTCATCGCCGACGACGTCGCCGAGGTGATCGACCTCGAGGACGAGCCGCTCGAGCCCGAGCCTCCGAAGCAAAGCGCCGTCGCGGGCAAGCGATCGACCCCGCCGCCGCTTCCTCGAAGCTGAGCGCGCCGCCCGCCTTCAGCTCCACGACACGCGATCGCCGCGGACCTCGGCGATCGCGCCGATCACGAAGGCTTCGTTTCGCGGCGCGTGCCCGAACGGCGCGCCCGCGACCACGGGGACGCCGAGAGGCCGCGTGCACAGGTCGAAGACCTCTTGCGCGGTGCGACCGTAGTGGCCCGGGCCGCACCGCTCGAAGTCGCCGAAGACGATCGCCGCGACGCCCGCGAGGTGGCCGCCGAGCACGAGCGACGTCAGCATGCGATCGATCCGGTACGGCGCCTCGCCCACGTCCTCGAGCGCGAGGACCGCGCCGGCCGGGATTTCGAGCGAGCCCGCCGCCGCGAGCGCGTGCAAGACGGCCAGGTTCCCGCCGACGAGGGGGCCGCTCGCCGTGCCCGATCGAACTACGGAGAGGCCCGTCCATTCGCCGCTCGACACCGTCCGCTCGAGCGGCGCGAGCCACGATGCGCGCGTCGACGGCGTGACCTCGGGCCCCAGCCCCGTCACGTTCGGCGCGTGAAGCGACGCCACGCCCGCGCGCCAGCACATGGAGTGGAGCGCGGTCACGTCGCTGAAGCCCACGATCCACTTCGGCCGCCGCGCGAGCGCGCTCCACGGCAAGAGGTGCGCGAACCGGAGGGCTCCGTACCCCCCGCGCGCCGCGACGATCGCCTTCACTTCGTCGTCCATCAGGGCGCGCGAGATCTCGTCTTTGCGTCGCTCGTCGCTGCCCGCCAAGTACCCGTCGCGCGCGAACACCCCGGCGCTCATCTGGATGCGATACCGCGCGCGGAGCCACGCGAGCCCGCGCCAGAACTCGTCGCGCGGCACCGGACTCGACGGCGCGACGACGCTGACGAGATCACCTGGGGCGATCGGCGGCGGCCTCGCCAAGTTCACGGGGCGCAAGCATAACGCCATTGAACGTCCGCGGCCGCCGACCATAATGACTCCCCTGTGGCTTCCCCTTCCCCTTCGTCCGCCGGCCGCCGTTCGTCCGCCGCGATCGTTCGTCGGAACGGCGACGCGCGCGGCGCGGGCGCGGGCGGCCTGCTGCGGCGCCTCCTCGGCACGGCGGAGGACACTATCGACCACACGCTCGAGCGCCTGCTGGGCGAGCCGTTCGACGAACGCCTCGAGCGCGTCCCGCTGACGCTGGGTCCCGCCGGGGTCGACCCGTTCGGCCTCGACCCGCAGTGGGCGAAGTACTCGCTCGTCGCCATCGCCGCGCTCCACCGGAAATACTTCCGCACCGAGGTCCACGGCATCGAGAACGTCCCGACCGGTCGGGTCCTGCTCGTCGCGAACCACTCGGGCCAGCTCCCGGTCGACGGCGTCCTCGTCGGCGCCTCGATGTTCATGGACGCCGAGCCCCCGCGCATCGTCCGCGCGATGGTGGAGAAGTGGGCGAACAGCCTGCCGTTCGTCTCGCTCCTCTTCACGCGCGTCGGCCAGGTCGTCGGCGTGCCCGAGAACGCGCAGCGCCTGCTCGCGCAGGGCGAGGCGCTCCTGGTCTTCCCCGAGGGGACGCGCGGCATCTCGAAGACGTTCGACCGGCGCTACAAGCTGGCCGAGTTCGGCCTCGGCTTCATGCGCATGGCCATCGAGACCGACACGCCCATCGTGCCGCTCGCCATCATCGGCGGGGAAGAGCAGTACATCTCGGTCGCGAACCTCGAGAGCGTGGCGAAGATCCTCCGCATCCCGTCGTTCCCGGTGATGCCCCAGCTCCTCGTGCCGGGCGGGCAGCTCCCCTTGCCGACGAAGTACCGCATCTGGTTCGGCGAGCCGATGCACTTCTCGGGCGACCCCGACGACGACGATTCGGTCATGGACGAGAAGGTGTGGCTCGTCAAACAGACGATCCAGTCGATGCTCAATCGCGGCATCAAAGAGCGCAAGCATATCTTCTGGTGAGCTCCGATGACCGAGCCTTCCATCTTCCCGCCCGCGCCCCCGTCCGCCCCGCGCTCGTCTTCGCCGCTCATCCCCGAGCCCGCGCCGAGCGGCGCCGGCGTGGGCGCCGTCCTCGTGACGGGGATCTGCGGGCGGCTCGGCAAGCAGGTGGCGCGCGCGCTCCACAGGAGCGGGCGGGTCGTCGGCGTCGACCGGCGGCCCTTCGCAGACAAACCGAAAGACGTCGACCACGCGCAAATCGACATCCGGCGAAAGAAGCTGAAAGACGTGTTCCGCGCCGGCGACATCGAGGCCGTCGTGCACCTCGGCGTCATGCACGACCCGCGCGCGTCGGCGAGCGAGCACCACTCGTGGAACGTCGCCGGGTTCACGAAGCTCCTCGAGTACGTCGGCCAGTTCCAGATCCCGAAGCTCGTCGTCCTCTCGAGCGCCAACGTCTACGGCCCGCAGGCGCAGAACCCGCAGTTTCTCGCCGAAGACGCGCCGCTCCTCGGCGGGCAGGACTTCAGCGACATCCGCGACCTCGTCGAGGTCGACATGCTCGCCCAGAGCTTCTTCTGGAAGCTGCCCGAGACCGAGACCGTCATCCTGCGCCCGGTCCACATCCTGGGCACCGTGCGCAACGCCCCTTCGAACTTCCTCCGGAAGAACCCGATCTTCACGATGCTGGGCTTCGACCCGATGGCGCAGGTCATCCACGAATCCGACGTGGTCGGCGCGATCCAGCGGGCGCTCTTGCCCGGCGTTCGCGGGATCTTCAACGTCGCCGGCTCGGAGCCGGTGCCGCTCTCGCGCATCGTGAAGATCCTCGGGCGGCAGAAGGTCAGCGTGCCGTACTCGGTGGCCCGCGCCGTCCTGAAGCGCATGTGGTCTCTGCGGTTGACCACGTTCCCGCCGCCCGAGCTCGATCACATCCGGTTCGTCTGCATGGTCGACGACCGGCGCGCGCGGCACGTCCTCGGGTTCACCCCGCAGAAGACGCTCGACGAGACCGTCCTGTCGGTCGACGACGGGCTGTGGTGAGCGAGACGATCGCGGGTCGGTCCGGCCGTCGCGGCACGGCGGGCGCAGCGAGCGGCGCGACGGGCTGAACCAGCCCGGCGGCGGTCTCGTCGTGGACCGCGGTTCGCTCGCGAAGTCCCGCGGTGGTCTCGTCGTGGACGCCGGCTCGCTCGCGAAGTCCGGCGGCGGTCTCGTCGTGGACGCCGGCTCGCTCGCGAAGTCGGGCCGCGGTCTCGTCGTGGACGACCGCGCGCTCGACGAGGAGCCCGCCGGCCGCCGCTCGCTACTCGAGCGTGAACGCCGCCGTCAGGCTCGCCCGCGAATCGCCGCCGACGAAGACCTCGAACTGCCCCGGCTCCACCCGCGGGCGCATGTCGTTGCCGCAGAACGACAGGTCCGCCTCGGTGAGGGTGACTTCGATCGTCTTCGCTTCGCCCGGCGCGAGCGCGACGCGTTCGAACCGTTTGAGCTCCCGGATCGGCCGCGTCACCGACGCGACGCGATCGTGCACGTACACCTGCGCCACCTCCACCCCCGCCCTCGCGCCGGTGTTCTTCAGCTCGAACGACACCGCGATCGACGGACCGACCTTACCCACCGCCGGAGACACGCGGAGGTTCGCGTACTCGAACGTCGTGTACGAGAGGCCGAAGCCGAACGGGAACTCCGGCGTGAAGTCGACGTCGAGGTAGCTCGACTCGAACCCCTCGGGGTCGAGCGGCGTCCCGACCGGGATGCCGCGCGCCCGCGCCGTCGGCGGGCGGCCGGTGTTCTTCGCGTTGTAGTAGAGCGGCAGCTGCCCCACGGCGCGCGGGAACGAGACCGGCAGCTTGCCCGACGGGACGACGTCGCCCGAGAGCACGTCGGCGAGGGCGGGCCCCGTCATCGTCCCCGGGTGCCAGGCGTAGAGCGCCGCCGCGGCGAGCGCGCAGGCGCGACCCACGAGGAGCGGCCTCCCCGCGAGGAACGTGACCACGAGCGGCTTGCCCGTCTTCGCGAGGGCCTCGAGCAGCTCGGTCTGCACCCCCGGGAGATCGAGGAACGCCCGGCTCCGGCACTCTCCACTCAGGTTCGCCGGCTCGCCGACGAACGCGAGGACCAGGTCGGCCTTCTCGGCCGCGCGCACGGCGTCGGCGAAGCCGCCCGAGTCGGTCGATCGCGCGTCCGGGACGCCCTTGACGTACTGGACGTCGACGCCCGCGCCGAACCGCTCCCGGAGCGCCGTGATCACCGTCACCGCCGCGGCGGGGTCGCCGTCGTAGGACCAGCAGCCGAGCTGATCGCGCGCGTCGTCGGCCTGGGGCCCGATGACGGCGATCGAGCGCACGCCCTTGCCGATGGGCAGCACGGCGCCCTCGTTTTTGAGCAGCACCACGCTCGCGGCGCCGATCTCGCGCGAGAGGGCGCGGTGGCCGGCCGAGAGCGTGACGCTCGTCTTCGGCGCCTCGGCGTAGGGGCGCTCGAAGAGGCCGAGGCGGCGCTTGACCGTCAGGATCCGGCGCACGGCGTCGTCGACCGCGGCCCCCGACACGGCCCCGCGCTCGACGAGGTCGGGGAGGTTCGCGAGGTACGCGCCGCTCGCCATCTCCATGTCGCAGCCCGCGCTCGCGCCGAGCCGCGCCGCGTCGGCCTCGTCGGCGGCGTAGCCGTGCTTGATCATCTCGGTGACCGACGCCCAGTCGCTCACGACGAAGCCGTCGAAGCCCCACTCGCCCTTGAGGATGCGGCGCAAGAGGAGCTCGTTGCCCGTCGCCGGGACGCCGTTGAGGTCGTTGAAGCCGCTCATCATCGTGAGCGCGCCCGCCTCGACGCACGCGCGGAACGGGCCGAGGTACACGTCCCGGAGCAGCTGCTCGGGGACGAGGGTCGTGTTGTACTCGCGGCCGGCCTCCGCCGCGCCGTAGCCCGCGAAGTGCTTCGCGCACGCCGCCACCTTGCGCGGCGACGCCGGGTCGGCCGACTGGAAGCCGCGGATCATCGCGGCCCCCATCGCGCCCGCGAGGTACGGGTCTTCGCCGCAGCTCTCCGCGATGCGCCCCCAGCGCGCGTCCCGCGACACGTCGACCATCGGCGCGAAGACCCAGTCGATCCCCGTCTCGCTGGCCTCGCGCGCGGCGGCCGCGGCGGCCTTCTCGACGAGGGCCGGCGCGAACGTCGCCGCTTGCCCGAGCGGGATCGGGAAGATGGTTTTGTACCCGTGGATGACGTCGCGCCCGAACATGAGCGGGATGCCGAGGCGGCTCTCTTCGACGGCGATCCTCTGGACCTGGTTTCGCTGCTCGAGGCTCTGCGCGTTGAGAAACGACCCGATCTTGCCCTGCCTCACGTCGTCGAGGAGGGAGTCGGGGAGCTCGACGATGAAGATGGGCAGCTGGCTCATCTGGCCGGCCTTCTCGGCGGGCGTCATGCGCGAGAGGAGGTCCTCGACGAACGGGTCCACCATCGACCCCGAAGACCCCGACACGACGCCTTTTGCCTCTCCCATGGGCCTTACCGTCTACCCGGCCGAGGCACCACGGACAAGCGCCTTGGGGGCTGGCGCGCTACGGCCGGTCCGGGATTTCGAGGGTGCGCACGAATCTGATGTCGGCGGAAGAAGCGCCCACGCACGCCTCCACCTCCCCCGAGTCGACGACGAAGCGTCCGCGCTCGAGGTCCCAGCGCGCGAAGTCGGACGCGGACAGCGTGAACGCGACGGTCGCCGTCTCCCCCGGCGCGATCCGCACCCGCCGGAAGCCGCGGAGCGCGAGGCGCGGAGCGAGCGGGCCCGCGCCCGGGCGCCGCACGTAGAGCTGCACGACCTCGTCGCCGGCGCGCGCGCCGCCGTTGCGGACGTCGACCGAGAGCGTCGTGGGCGCGTGCTCGTCGAGCACGTCGGCGCTCGACCGCAGGCGCGCGTATTCGAACGTCGTGTAGCTCTTGCCGTGGCCGAACGGATAGAGCGGCTCGCCCTCGAAGTGCATGTACGTGCGGCCGCGGCGGATGTCGTAATCCAGCATCTCCGGCAGGTCCTCGATGCGCCGGGGCCACGTTTGCACGAGGCGCCCCGCCGGGTTGAAGTCGCCGAAGAGCACGTCGGCGAGGGCGGAGCCGAGCTCCTGGCTGTTGTGGGTCAGGTGCACGATCGCGGGCACGTTCTCCTGCGTCCAGAGGATGGCGTACGGGAAGCTCGACACGAGGACGACGATCGTCCGGCGATTCGCCTCCCAGACGCGCTTGACCAGCGCCTCGTCTTCGAGCGTGAGCGACCTCCGGTCGACCGCTTCTTTGCCGTAGCTCGGCCGCGTCGTCTGCGCCCAGCCGGCGTCGGCGGTCGGGTGGTTGCCGATGCAGACGACGCAGACGTCGGACGCGCGCGCCGCGAGCACGGCGTCGCTCTCGTCGTTGTTCGTGACGGCGCGGATCGTGGCGCGCGCGCCCACCTTGCGCCGGATCCCTTCGAGCGGCGTCACCGCGTAGGGCGGCGTCCCGCTGTACCAGTCGACGTGGACGCGATCGGCGAGCGGGCCGAGGACCGCGATCGACCGCGTGGCGTCGAGCTGGAGCGGCAGGAGAGCGCCCTCGTTCTTCAGCAGCACCACGGACGCGCGGGTCGCTTCGAGGACCGCCGTTCGGTGCTCCTCCGAGGCCCACGGCTCCGCGTCGTCCTCGCCGATGCGCGCGTACGCGACGCGCTCGGGCGGGTCGAGGAGCCCGAGCCGGAGCATCACGCGGAAGTTCTTTCGGATTGCCCCGTCGACGTCCTCTTCGCGCAAAAGGCCCCGCGACAAGGCCCCCTCGACGGGCTCGCAGTAGTCGTCGAGGAACTGGGTGATGCCGGCGCGGATGCAGGCCGCGGCGGCGGTGTAAAGGTCGGGGTACGCTTGGTGCTCGGTGACGAGCATCCGGAACGCGCCCCCGTCGGTGCAGAGGATGCCGTCCTGCCCCCACTCGTCGACGGTCACGCGGGCGAGCATCGGGTGCGTCGTGCACGGGACGCCGTCGTGGGCGTTGTAGGCCGCCATGAACGCGCGGGCGCCGCCGCGCGTGATGGCCGCGAAGAAAGGCCACGCGTAGTACTCGCGAAAGAGCGCCTCGTCGAAGTCCGAAGAGGTGCGCTCGCGGCCGTCTTCGTGGCTGTTCGCGAGAAAGTGCTTGAGGAGCGAGGCCGCCCGCCAGTAGCGCGGGTGGTCTCCCTGCAGGCCGCGGACGAACGCCGACGCCATCACGCCGTTGAAGTACGCGTCCTCGCCGTAGCACTCCTCGGTGCGCCCCCACCTCGGGTCTCTCCCGAGGTCCGCGTTCGGCGCGCGCACGACGAGACCCCCGCGGCGGTAACGCGCGTTCTGGAAGACGAACCGCGCCTCGTGGCTCTCCACCTCCGCGACCCGCCGCACGACCTCGGGGTCCCACGTCTCCGCGAGCCCGATGGCTTGAGGAAAGGTCGTCGTCGGGACCGGCCGGTCCTCGCCCCATCGACCTGGACCGCCGAGCGCCAGACCGTGGAGGCCCTCGACGTGCCCGCTCGCACGAATTCCGAGGCGCGGCACGCTCGGGTCCGTCCCGAGGCAGATCAGTTTCTCGTCGAGCGTCAGCCGCGCGACGAGGTCGTCGAGCCGCGTCTCCGCGGGGAGGTCCGGGTCACGGAAGCCGCCGCCCCCGCTGCTCTCCGTGGAGGTCGCCACGGCGTCGCCGCCTCACTTCTCCATCGCGATGTCGTCGACGTACACCGTGAAGTCGCGCGGCGGACCGCTCCACTCGTTGAGGTCGAACTCCCACGCCGTCGACGGATCGAACTGCGCGCCCTCGCCCGAGATGAGGTCGGCCATGGGGATGACGGCCTTGTGCCACTGCCCGTCGGCGAAGTCGGCGACGTAGCGGTGCAAGGGCACGCTCGCCGTGTTGCACGCCTTGATCTTGCTGTTGCCGCAGCGGAGCGCGATCGCGAGCGCGTCGCCGTCGGGGGCCAGATCGGGGGTCTTGGCGTCGACTTTGACTTCGAACGTGAGGCTGCCGTAGCCGCGGATGTTGGTGCCCGAGTCCATGGGCCACCAGCCGAACCAGTTCCAGCCGCCGCCCATCCAGTCGGGCCCTTCGGCGTGCCACTTCATGCCCGCGCTGCCGTTGAAGCCCTGGCCCGCCGCCTTGGCGAGGGTGCTCTTGCACTTCAGGTCCTTCTTGCCGCAGTCGGCCCAGCTCTGGCCTGCCCCGACCTTGTCGCCGTCCCAGATGACGAGGCGGTCGGCGGTGGGCGTCGCGGCGGCCGCGGACGTCGCCGCCCCGCCCGTGTTGGTCGACGCGGTCGTCGCTCCGGCGCCGACGGGGCACGGCGGGCAGAGACACCCGGCCTCGAGCAGCGGCAGCGCGGCGGCGACGATTGCGAGCGAGGCTCTCATCCACACGTTCGATTTGTCCATCGTCATGTCCTTTTCAAAGAATCAGAATCGTCATCGCGCGCGGCGCCACCGTCACGGGCGCGCCGGCCGCCGGGGTCGCCGAGGCCAGAATCGGCCCCTCCGCCCCGCTGCAGTCGTATCGTTGGGTGACCGCCGGGAGCGGAGCGCCGCCCGCCGACAGGCGAACGGCCGCGGTCCGCTTCGGATCGCCGTTGACGAGCAGGATGGCGAAGCTCCCGTTCGCGCGGCGCGCCGCGTGGACGGCGATGGAGTTCGGCTCGGCGGTCACCGCGACGAGCGCGTCGCCCGGCCGGACGAGGCGGTGGACCATCTCGATGCCGGCGTACGCCGGGCCCCGCGCGTTGAGATCGTCGAGGAAAGACCCGTCGTGGAGCTCCAGCCAATCGACGTTGAACGCGCCCTGCTCGAGCAGGGCGACGTACGCGTCCGCGGCGAAGAGCGTCTCGACGGCTCGGTCGGGGAGGTGCCCGTGGGCGCCGAGCTCCGTCACGGCGAAGCGCGCGCGCTTCGCTTCGCCGCAGTGGTCCTTGAAGAGCCGGCGGAGCGCCTCGCCGATGCGCGGCGCGTCTTTGCCGGGCGCGGCGAGCACGCTGGCCTCGTCGGCTTCCTTGCCGTCGGGCGGCGCGAGGCCGCCCGCGCGCCAATGCACGCTCGCGAAGTCGGCTTCGTCGCACGCGGCGTCGAGCACCGACGGGTTCCAGCCGGGCCCCCACGCGTCGTCCATCGGCGGGGTGTCGAGCACGACGCCGATCTGGACCTTCGGGTCGACGGCGCGCATCGCGCCGGCGAACGCGCGGACGTTTCTCCCGTAGGCTGAGGGCGACAAGAGGGCATTCCCCTTGCGGACGGCGTCGACGGCCGTGGGGTCGCTCTCGTGGGGGCCGTGCGCGTCTTCGGAGGAGCCGCTCCCGCCGTCGTCGCCGTTGCCGAAGACCTCGTGGCCGATCTCCCAGAGCTCGTAGCCGAGCGGCGCGGGGTGCCCGACCCGGAGGAAGTTCATCCCGTCGTCCGCGACGAGCGGCCGGGCGGCGCGCAGAGATGCCCAGTAGCCGACGGAGTGCCAATCGCGCCCGTCGGCGCCTGCCCCGATGGGCTGCGCGCTCGACGGCGAGCCGTTGCAGTAGGCCACCCACGCGGCGGCCTCCTCGGGCTCTCCTCCGCGCTGGCCCGTTCGATCGGAGCCGTCGTTGACGGTGATCATCGGCCGCGCCCCCGCCGTCCGTGACACGAGGCCGACGAAGCTCCCGAAGTCGATGCGCGGGGCGAGGTGTCCGCGGTCGCTCGACGCGCGGAGCGCCGAGTTCTCGCGATCCGCCCAATGATACCTATCGGCGTAGCCGCCGCCGGGGTAGCGCAGCACCGTGATGCCGGCCCCTTGGAGGAGCGTGGCGACCGGCGCGTCGGTCAGGTGGTTGTCCTCGACGGACGTATGGATCCCGAAGGCCTCCGCCGGGACGATCGCGCGCGTCGTCGACGGATCGAGCCGAACGTCGATCCACGCGGCGTCCGCCGGCGGGGCGGGAGACGGGACCACCGGCTCCCCGGGCGGGAGCAGGCAGCCCGCCGAGAGACCCGCCACGACGACCACCGCCGCCGCGGAGGCGACGGCCCGCGAACCATACGGAACGCCGAGCCATCGCCAACGCATGAGAACGGCCGCCCGCTCAGTAGAGCTCGATGTCGTCGACAGTCATGCTGTACGGCATCGGCGAGATCACGTAGTTCGGCGCGGGGTAGCTCTCGTACGGGAAGAACTGGATGCGGAGGAGGCCCGAGCCGGGCGGGCTGGTGCAGCCGCCGGGCGCGACGATGCCACCGACGAAGGAAGACCAGGGAACCTGGAACTGCGTCCACGTCGCCCCCGGCAGCGTCTCCTTCGCCGTGAAGTCCTTGCAGGCCCCGGCGTCCATGCTGTCGTCGCAGATACCGCCGCCGGCGATGTCCACGCTCTCGACCGTGCCGACGCTCACGCCGAACTGCATCGCGCCGGAGGTGCCCTGCGCCCAGAAGCTGACTCCGTGGTAGCCGGTGGAGTCGATGCAGCCCGCCATCGGCGTCGCCGGGAAGTAGACCTCGAGGAACCCGCCGTAGTCGCTCGCCCCGCCGTCGACGAGGCCGACCGGCGTCGTCGTTCCGAACTGCACGGCGTAGGTCGACATGTAGCCCTGGACCATCGACAACGTCGGCGTCCCGTCTCCGTCGTTGATGAAGAGCAGGCCCCCGAGGAGCGCGTTGGCCGCCGGCGGCATCGCGTTCATGTAGAACGTGTACTGCGTCGGATCGGCGAATCCCCCGTCCGCGGTCGTCGGGCTGTAGTTGTCGAAGTTCGTGATGAGCGTCGTCGCGGCGGGCGTGCACCGGCCCGGCGTTCCGAAGCACCCGCTGGAGCTTCCGCTGCTGCTGCCGGAGCTGCTGCTGCTGGTGGCCCCGCTGCCGCTCCCGCTGCTCGAGCTGCTCGTGGCGCCGCTGCCGCTCCCGCTGCTGCTGCTGCTGCTACTGCTGCTGGAGGCTCCGCCGTCGCCGGTCACCGCGGTCGTCGTGCAGCCGTAGGCCAGCGCGGCGCCCCCCGTCAGCGTGAAGATCGAGAGTGCCGTGTAACGATTTCGAACGATCGAGTTCATGATTGCCTACTCCCATTCCGTTATGAATCGGGCGCTGATCGGTCGAGCCGCCGCCGCGCTTGGCCACGATAAGTCACGGCGTCGTGCCGGACCCTCCCTCGGGCTGTTTTGCCTTGTAGAAGCCCAAAGAATCGATCCAGAGAGCCGAGTGCGCCTCCTTGGGGGCGGCGATGAGGATTTGCGTGAGCGCGGAAGAGTCGAAGACCCCCTTCGGGTCTCGATCGGGGAGCGCGCTCTGGTAAAATGAGGCGAAAGGGAGCGTGTAGAGCTGCCACTGGTTGGTCGTGAGCAGCGGGCGCGCGAACGCGTTCCCGCAGGCGCCCGGGGGTGGCACGGCAGTAGCCCCGCCACCGCCGGCGGGGCCGGTGATCCCCCCCGTCGGAGGAAGGTACACGCCTCCGATCGCCCCCGCGTCGAAGGGGGTGCAAGCCTGGTCGATCCCCGCGGAGGTCTCTTTGTCGTTGAGAGAGATGGTGAAACCCAGCGTCGTCGGTCCGCCGGTGGGATCGTACGAGCGCGCCCAGAACGAGATCCCGTCGTAGCCGGCGCCTTCGAAGACCGGACAGACCGCGACGCCTCCGTCCGACGTGAGGCACTCGCTGCCGTCGGGCTGCTCGCTCTGCGGGCCCATGGGCCCCGGGTTGTAGTACGTGCCGATATCGTAGGTGCCCCAGGCGTTGCCGTAGTCCTGGTAGCCCTGCGCGTTCAAGAACATGGCGGAGCCGCTGGCCCCGGACGGAAGCGTCGCGCTGCAGGGGCCGCCGTTTTCAATCGGGATGACGGGGGGCGTGTTGAGGGCCTCCCCGGCCCAGGACGCGCCGGGTGTATTGTCCCCGTATCCGAACCAGCCGTAGTGCGGCGGCACCTCGTCGTACGTTTCCATGATGAGGAAGTTGTACGGCGCATCCGCGGCAGCGCAGTCGATGGGTCCGACCGGCGCCACATGACCCTGGCTGCACGCCGAGAGCGCGAGCGCGAAGACACCCGACCCGACGCTCGACGCCATGACGCGCGCCGAGCGCGCGACGAGAGCACGCCGCGAAGAAGAAAAGCCGGTCCGATCGGGTGCCATGACGAACCTCACCACCAGATGCTTCCGATGAGGGAAAGAACGTGCGCGTCGGGATTGTAGCTGGGGTCGATGACGGGTGGGAAACCCGTTCGCGCGTACACGTTGATCCCGTCGGAGAAGTACGAATACTGGAGCGCGATCTCGTTCCGGGCCTTCCAGCCCGTGTGAAAGAGAAGCCGCGACGACAGGATAGAGAAAGCCTGGCGGCTGTCGTCGTTGTTGAGCCGCACGTGGTCGAACCGCTCCGAGACGCCCATCCACGAGACGAAATCGTAAGTGACTTCGGCGCCGACCTTGAGCTTGAGCACGTTGTTGAAGTTCGGGTCCTGGCTGGTCACGCCGGTCCCGATCCCGAACAAGCTGACGAGCACGTCCGGGCTCTCGCCCGTGTAGACCGGTCCGAAGAGCGCCCGTGAAAGGCTGAGGTCGTACTGCAGGCCGAACGTCGTCAGGCCGCCGTTGCCGCCGCTGTTCGGCCCGAGGTATCCGTCGATGAGGTCGGGGCCGCCGCCGCGGGCGTTCAGGATCTCGAGCGCGCCCGAGACGATGCCCGCGTTGATGAGCTGCGTGTGCGCGATGCCGAGGAAGAGGTGGCCGTACTGGCCGCTCAGGTGC
This sequence comes from Polyangiaceae bacterium, assembly GCA_036501935.1. Taxonomy (GTDB): domain Bacteria; phylum Myxococcota_A; class Polyangia; order Polyangiales; family Polyangiaceae; genus Palsa-1150. The sequence goes on from DASXZL010000012.1 coordinate 91,609, forward strand.
GCGTCGGCGCCGATCGTCGTGATGCGCCCGTCGGGGATGAGGCCGTTCGGGCGCTGGTCGTCCTGGCTCCAGGCCGTCATGTAGTGGAGGCCCATCTGGAGCAGCTTGCTGTACGCGAGGCCCACGTGGATCTGGTTGAGGAGCGTCGCGCCGACGTTGGGGTTCGCGAAGCCGTTCCAGCCGGCGGGGACGAGCCCGGTCGGAGCGCTGGCGAGCTGGCCGCCGAAGCCTTGCTCGACGACGAACTTGAACTTCCCGAGGGGGTACGCGGCGGTGATGGTCTCGCCGACCATGTTCGTCCGCCCGATGAGGGGCGTTCCGTAGCGGCCCGCGTCGTACGCGCCCATCGCGCCGTATCGGCCCGTGAGGGCGCCGACGTTGATCTCGAAGGGGATCCCGATGGGCTTCGTGAGGTTGACGGTCAAATACGCGTCGTAGACGCCGAGCTGGTTCGTGACGTCGAACCAGCTCTGCGCGTTCGTGAACGTCCCGGCGGCGAGGACCGTCGTCGCCGATACGATGGAGTTGCCGTAAGTGAAATTGAGCTGGCCCCAAGGGCTCGGGATGACGCCGACGTACTCGAAGCCGCGCTGGTACTGCGGAATCACCGGCGGCGTGTGGAACACCGTGCCCGACTGCCCGGGCACCGGGTCGAGGCGGTCGTGCACGCCGATCTCCATCGGCATGAGGAGGTAGCCGTGAAAGTCGAGCACGAGCTCGCGGGACTCCGCGGGACGGACGCCGAACGGCAGCGAGGGCGCCGCGCTCGGCACGAGCGGCTCGCCGGGAGAGAGCCCGAGCCTCGGGAGCTCCGTCGGCTGATCTTGCGCCGCCGCGATCGTCGAAGAGGAGAGGAGCGCCCCGGTCAGGGCGAGCTGGAGGCCGCGTCTCATGGAGCCCACCTTCCTTGGGTCGACCCGCGCGGATACCAGAGAATGCGGGCGACGCCCCGGCCTCTTTGGATTGGCCGTTCGTGGGAAATCGGGAGCATCGTGTCTTGCTTTCACGCTAGAAGGTGTAATAGCCGCCGAGCACCACGTAGTCGCGGTCGAGCGGTAGTTCGGGGTTGTTGTCGACGGCGTTGCTGTAGAAGCGTCGGCTGTAAATGAGCTGGATGCTGTCGGTGCTCAGCCAGTCCGAATGGAAGCGAATGCCCGGGTTGAGGCTGAACACTTCCCAGCGCCCGAGGTCCGAATCCCGGCTCTCGCCGTAGGCCTGAAAAGTGAGGCTGAACCAGGAGAGAGGCTTGTATTCGAGCTCCGTCCCGACGTAGTAGCCGGTCGCGTGCTTGTAGGACGGGTCCTCGGTCGCGAGCACCCAGTAGTTCGTCCCGGCGACGCGTACGCTGAGGTCGGGCGAGCGCCCGTCGAACCCGCGCGGGTACCAGAGAATGCGGGCGACGCTCGTGTCGTATTCCCACGTGACCATGTAGACGCTGCCGGTGCCGTTGCTCAGGGGCCCGATGAACTTCGTGATCATGTCCTGGGCGCCCTGCGTGTAGTCGATTCCCCACCAGATCCCGTCCCCGACCGAGGCCGCGTGGTCGAAGTTGTAGACGCCCGTGGTCACGCCGAACTGGCCGTGTCCCCAGGGATCCTCGGTGAGGCGCGCCTCGGCGAGCAGCACGTCGAACCGGCCGTCGGCCGGGTGGGTGTTGAGCGACGTGAGGATGGGGCAACCGGCAGAAGCGACGCCCGGCGTGTACATCGAGCAGGGCCGGTCGTCGTATCCGAAGTCGCTGGCCCAGTGGAGGCGGAACGTATAGAGATTTCGATACGTCGCCCCCACGTGCGCGTGCGTCAGCCAGTCGGAGACGCCGGTCTGCAGCCAGTTGTCGTAGTCGCCGCGCACGTAGTTGGCGGCGACGCCCGGGTTGGCGAGGATGCCGTGCGCGAACGAAAAGCGCAGATCGGGCGTGACGTCGTAGTCGGCGCTCGACGTCTCCCCGTAGCCGCGCACCGACAGGAACGGCCCGAAGATGCCCCACCCCCACTGCCCGGGACCGCCGTAGACGTCGACGAACGCGCCGACCTTGAACGAGAGGCGGAGGGCGCCGATCGGCTCGGGCGTGATCGTCAGGTACGCCTGGCCGAACGTCGGGCCGAGGCCGGGGTTGGTGTACCCCTCGAACTGCACCGGCGAGATGTTCGCGTAGTACGCCGCGTAGGCCGTGATGATGGAGTTCCCGTACTGCAAGTACAGGCTGCCGCCGGCCCCCGCGAAGAACGGGAGGCGGCCCTGGATGAGGGGTGGAATGTGGATCGGCGACCCGCTGTAGCCGGGCGGCGGCACCTGGGGCTTGCGACCGAAGCCGAGGCCCTGCGCGCCGGAGATGCGTCCGCCGATGCGGAGCGACCAGTCGCCGTCGTTGGTCGGGGCGCCGAAGGACGGGGCCCTTCCTCCCGGCGCGGGCGGCACGGGCGGCGCGTCCGGCGACATGCCCATTCCCGGCGGCCGGGGCGAGCCGGGGATGGAGTCGGCCGGGGGCTCGGCGCCCGCGTCGGGATCGTCGGCGCGCGCCGCACCCGCGGCGAACGTCGATGCCGCGAGCAAGAGAAAGGCAAGTACGAGCTTCCGAGCTAGGTGCTGCAAAGGTTTGCTCTCGCCGTCGGCCCGGACTTCGGTCGTGGCCCTGGGCCGGCCGCCGGCGCCGCGGCTCTATCGAACGCCAAGAAGCACCTCGAGCTTGTACACATTGAAAGCGGCCGCGCGGGACTCGAAGATCAAATGCGTTCGCATGCCGCGCCGGGGCTCGCCCCCGTCCACAGGCCGAACGCCAATTGATGCCGAGGATGTGGCGCGTACGCGTCTTGCGGATACCGCTTTCTCATGACCCTCTCCAGCCGTCGCGGCTCGCAGATCGACGTTCTCCCGCAGGGACGGCGCGCCCGACGCGCCGGATAGTTAAGTCACCTTACCAAGTCCGCGCAAGTGGAAAGCCATGCGCGTCGCGTCAGCGTTTTGGAGGGCGCCCCCTCGCTCGGCGGGGTGGCAGTGACAGATGACGGAAAAACGGCTCAGAGTTTTCGGGCCTGCGGACTAGAGTCCGCGACACCGTTGCTCGGGAAAGTCGACAGCCGTGCCATGCGCGAGATGAATCGCGCGCTCCTCCTCGACATGATCCGCCGAGAGGCGACCGTGACTCGGGCGGATCTCGCGCGGCGCTCCTCGCTCACGAAGCCCACGGTCTCGGTCATCGTCGATGGTCTCATCGCGGATGGGCTGGTGCGGGAAGTCGGTTTCAGCATTTCGCCGTCCAAAAAAGGTCGTCGATCTCGGCTCCTGGAGCTGAACGATTCGGCGGCCGCGTTCATCGGAATCCACTTCGGCGTCCGCCACACGGCCATCGCGGTGGCCGACGCCCGCCGGAACATCCGTGCGATGAAGGTCGCGGGATCCCTGCGCGGGCAGCCCGAGCGCGCCATCGAGACTTTGCGGCCTCTCGTGAGGGATACGCTGCGCGAGGCGAAGCTGCCGCGGACCCGGCTCGCCGGCATCGGCGTCGCGGTCGCGGGCCTCGTCGACCATGCCAGCGGGACCTGCGTCCTCGCTCCCAATTTACAGTGGTACGACGTGCCGATTCGGGAAATGCTCGCGCGCGAGTTCCGCGTACCCGCCGCCGTACGCAACGTCATGCACGCGGGCGCCATCGCCGAAGGGCGACTCGGCGCGGCCCAGGGAGTGCGCTCGTTTGCGTGGGTCTACGTCGGAAGCGGGATCGGCGCGGCGATCGTCGTCGATGGGCGCGTGTATTACGGAAAGCACGGGTATAGCGGGGAGCTCGGCCATTGCACCGTCATGGACAACGGGCGGGTCTGCGGGTGCGGGCGAACGGGCTGCCTCGAGACCGTCGCGTCGGGCACCGCGATCGAGGCCGCGGCGCGCGCGTCGATGCGGAGCCCGGATGGCGCGAGGGCGAGCCGCTCGACCCGCGAGCTCGACGCACACGCAGTCGCCGTGGCGGCGCGCGCCGGCGACGACGAGGCCCGCCGCATTCTCTCCCGCGCCGGGGATTACCTCGGCATGGGAATTTCGTACTTGCTCAATCTGCTCAACCCCGAAATGGTCGTCCTCGGAGGGCGCGTCATTCAGGCGGGTGAATCGCTCTTGGAGCCGGTGCGGTCTTCCGTGGGCCGCCACGCGATGCGGGCGGAGGGAATCCCGATCCTGGCCTCCACGGTCGAGGGCGACGTCATGCTCCACGGCGCGGTCTTGCTCGCGATGGAAGGCGACCAGGTGGACGACGCGGTGGCCGGCGACAGCTCCTGGTCCGTGCGGGCGATTCCAGCCGACGCCGCAGGGGTCGCGGTATAGAGAGGCCATCGCCATGCGCCAGGGTGCCCCATGAACGCCGCGACCTTCGAAGAGGACCTGACCTTCATGCGGGGGCATTCGCCCCTCCACCTCCTCTCGTCTCCCAGCGGCGGCCGCGTCGCGGTGTCGCCGCGATGGCAGGGGCGCGTGATGACGAGCGCCGTCGCGGGGGCCGCGCCGAGCCTCGGCTTCGTCAATCGCGCCTTCATCGCGTCGGGCCGAACGGGCACCGCGTTCGACAACTACGGGGGAGAGGATCGCTTCTGGCTGGGACCGGAGGGCGGCCAGCACGGGCTCTATTTCGCGCCCGGCGCCCCGTTCGACCTCGACGCGTGGCAAGTCCCGCGCGGCCTCCAGGAGGGCACTTGGGCCGTCGAGGACGCGAGCGATCAGGCGATCGGCCTCCGTCGCGTGATGACGCTCGCGAGCCGCTCGGGCTTCCGGTTCGAAGTGGCGGTGGCGCGAACCGTGCGCGTCCTCGACGGCGCGGGTGTGGCGGAGTGCTTCGGCGTGTCCTTGCCTTCGTCGTCGCGCTGGGTCGCGTTCGAGAGCGTGAGCCGCATCACGAACGCGGGGGCGAACGCGTGGGCGCGCGACGCGGGGCTCCTCAGCGTGTGGATCCTGGGTCAGTTTCCCGCGACGCCCGACAGCGTCGTCGTGGTGCCCTTCGCGCGGGCATCGGGCGAGGTCGTCAACGATCGATACTTCGGCGCGGTGCCGTCCGACCGTCTGTCCGTGCGCGAGCGCGACGGGTACCTCACCTTCCGTGCGGACGGGCAGCATCGGAGCAAGATCGGCGTCGGTCCCGCGCGCGCGAAACCCGTCCTCGGGAGCCATAGCCCGTCGGCCGGATCGCTCACCCTCGTCCGATACACGCTCCCCGCCGCGGGGGCCTACGTCAACAGCATGTGGGAGCTCCAAGAGGACCCGTACGCGGGGGACGTGGTCAACAGCTACAACGACGGCCCCGTGGGCGGCGGTCGCGCGGCCCTCGGGTCCTTCTACGAGATCGAGACCAGCTCGCCGGCGGCGCCGCTCGGACCGGGCGAGTCGCTCACGCACGCGCACGCGACGCTCCACGTGTCGGCCGACGGAGACGCGCTCGAGCACGTGGCGCAGGCGGCGCTGGGCGTGTCTCTGCGCGCGGTCGCCCGCGCCGGGTAGCTTCGCGCGCGCGGCGCAAAGGCAGGGATTCTTGCGGGACGCGCATCCTTGGGCAAGTATGGGCGCGTCGTGATCGCGCCGACGAACGCCCAAGGGAACGCCACGCCGCCCGACGCGCGCGGCCTCGACGGGACGGCGCGCCTGGCCGTCCGCGTTCTCGCCGACCGATTTCACGGAGCGCCGCGGTGGATCGTCGCCGCCCCCGGACGCGTGAACCTCATCGGCGAGCACACCGACTACAACGACGGGTTCGTCCTGCCGATGGCGATCGAGCGGTACACCGTCATCGCGGCGTGCCCCGCGGTCGCCGGCCCCGGCGGACCCGCGCTCTCCGTGCACAGCGCAGACGTCCACGGCTCGGCGACGCTCCCTCTCGGCACGACGCTGCGTCGCGAGGCTCCCGCGTGGGCCAACTACGTCCGCGGGGTCGTCGCGGGGTTTCAGCGGCGCGGCGTCTCGCTCCCTCCCCTCGCGGCGGCGGTCGCGTCGGACGTGCCGCTCGGCGGCGGGCTGTCGAGCAGCGCGGCGCTCGAAGTGGCCACCGCGACCCTCCTCGAGGCCGCGACCGGCGTGACGCTCGACCGCGTCGAGAAGGCCCGCCTCTGCCAGGCCGCCGAGCACGAGTTCGCGGGCGTCCCGTGCGGCCTCATGGATCCGCTCGCGAGCATCCTCGGCGAAGCGCGCGGTCCGCTCCTCATCGATTGCCGCACGGGCGCCGCGCGGGTGCTCTCGCTCGCCGACGAAGGCGTGAGCGTCCTGGTCGTCAACACGCGCGTGCGCCACTCCCTGGGCGACGGAGCCTACGCGAAGCGCCGCGGCGAGTGCGAGGCGGCGGCCCTGGCCCTCGGCGTCGCGAGCCTGCGCGACGCGACCGTCGCGTCCGTGGACGAGGGGCGAGAGCGCCTCGGGCCCCTGCTCTACCGGCGGGCGAGGCACGTGGTGACCGAGAACGCGCGCACGCTCGACGCGGCCCGCGCGTTCGAGGCCGGCGATTCGCGCGCGGCGGGCGCGCTCTTTTACGAGAGCCACCGGTCTTTGCGCGACGACTACGAGGTCAGCTGCGCGGAGCTCGATGTGCTGGTCGACGCCGCGCGAACGCTCGGCGAAGACGCGGGCGTGTACGGCGCGCGGATGACGGGCGGGGGCTTCGGCGGCTGCACGGTGACGCTCGTCCGGAGCGACGCCGTCGACGCCGTGCGCCGCGATCTTTGCCGCATGTACGAGCGCGAGACGGGCCTCGTGCCCGACGCGTTCGTGTCGCGCCCCGCGCGCGGCGCCCACGCCCTCGATCTCCCCCTCCCGGCAAAGGTCGACTGACGAAGCCAAGCGACGCCCGCGTCCCGCATGCCCCTCTTCGATCCCGAACGACATCCCCACCGCCGCCGAAACCCGCTGACCGGCGACTGGGTGCTCGTCTCTCCGCACCGCACCGAGCGGCCGTGGCTCGGCCAGGTCGAGCCGCCGCCTCCGGAGAACCGTACGCCCTACGACCCCGCCTGCTACCTCTGCCCCGGCAACCGGCGCGCGCGCGGCGACGTGAACCCGCGCTACGAGGCCACGTTCGCCTTCGACAACGACTATGGCGCGCTCGTCGACGAGGCCCCGGGCCCGAGTGACGCGGGCGATCCGCTGTTCGCGACGGAGCCCGTCCGCGGCGTCTGCCGCGTCCTCTGCTTTTCGCCGCGCCACGACCTGACGCTCGCGGACATGGACGAACCGGCCGTCGCGCGCGTCGTCGACCTGTGGGCCGCCGAGACGGCGGCGCTCGGGGAGCGCTTCGCCTGGGTCCAGGTCTTCGAGAACAAGGGAAAGGCCATGGGCTGTTCGAACCTGCACCCGCACGGGCAGGTCTGGGCGTCCGAGTTTCTCCCGAACGAGGCCGCGAAGGAGGACCGCTCCCAGCGCGACTACTTCGAACGACGCGGGAGGCCGCTCCTGGTCGACTACGCGCGCCGCGAGGCGGGGCTCGGCGCGCGCGTGCTGGTGGAACACGCCGATTGGCTCGCGGTCATTCCGTATTGGGCGATTTGGCCCTTCGAGACCCTGATCGTGCCGCGCCGGCCCGTGCGCCGCCTCCCGGACCTCGCGGCCTCCGAGCGGCTGGGCCTCGCGACCGTCCTGCGGGAGCTCCTGGGTGGATTCGACCGCCTATTCGGCGTCTCCGTTCCGTATTCGATGGGCTGGCACGGAGCGCCCTTCGGAGACGAAGCGGGCGCGCACTGGCAGCTCCACGCACACGTGTATCCACCCCTTCTTCGTTCAGCCACGGTGAGAAAATACATGGTCGGCTACGAAATGCTGGCGGAGCCCCAGCGCGACCTCACCCCTGAACGCGCCTGCGTTCGGTGGCGTGAGCCGAAGACGCGCTAAGCCGTCACTGCCGACACGCGGGCCGAGGCCTGCGCGCAACGGACCCCCGCGGCATCTCGCGTCTCCCGTAGAATCCCAGGTAGGAAGCGTTCCCATGTCTCGACTTTCCCTTTCTTCGGCTTGTTCGGCCCTCGCGGCCGGCGCGGGCGCCGCGTGGGCCATCGCCGCGTGCGTCGAGAGCGCGCCCCTGCGGAGCACTCCGTCGGTGACCGCGAGCGGCGACGACGGCGGCGGAGCCGGCCCGGGCAACGGCGGGACGAGCTCCACTCCGCCGCCGATGCTCACGGGGAACGGAGCCGACGCCGCCCTCGGAGACCTCCCCGGCCCCGACCCCTGCACGGACGTCGCGCCGGTTCCTCCCGCCGCGTACACGTCGTGGAGCAACGCCACGATCCTCGGCGGCGGGTTCGTCTCCGGTATCGAGTTCGGCAAGTCGGCCGCGAACGTCCTTTACGCGAGGACCGACGTCGGCGGCGCCTACCGATGGGACGTCGCCACCGCGACCGGCCCCGCGCACTGGACGGCGATCACGGACTGGGTGGGCCGCGACAACGCGAACCTCATGGGCATCGAGAGCGTCGCGCCCGACCCCGTGGACCCCAACGTCGTGTATCTGGCCGCGGGCGAATACCTCACGACGAGCGGCTTCATCCTCCGTTCGGCCGACCGGGGCGCGACGTGGACGCAGAACACCATCGGCATTCCGATGGGCGGCAACGCGGACGGACGCAACGTCGGAGAGCGCCTCGCCGTCGACCCCGCGCTGACGAGCCGACTCTACTTCGCGTCGAGAAACAGCGGACTTTGGACGAGCGCGGACAGCGCGACGACGTGGACGCAAGTCACCTCGTTCCCGGCCACGGGCCCCACGAGCTATGGCCTCAGCTTCGTCTTCTTCGATCCGCGGAGCACCCTGCCCGGCGGCGGATCGGCGACGATCTACGTGGGCGTCTCCCCGGGCGCGACCGCCGTCACCGCCGGCGCTTCCCTCTATCGGTCGACCGACGGGGGCGCCACCTGGCAGACCGTTCCGGGCGAGCCCATGACCGGGCAGTTCCCGCTCCACACGGCGATGGACAACTCGGGGCATCTCTACTTCACGTACGGAAACCTGTCGGGGCCCAACTCCGTCACGGCGGGCGCCGTCTGGCAGCTCGACACGTCGAACGACACGTGGACCTCGATGCCGGTTCCGGCGGGCAAAGGCGGGTTCGGCGGCGTCAGCACCGATCCTTCCGCCGACGGCACGGTCATCGTCTCCACGATCGACCGCTGGCCCGACCAGGTTTACCGTTCGACGAACTACGGCAAGAGCTGGGTCCCGCTCGTGACGGGCGTGTCCCAGGTCGTCATGAACGTGAACGGCGCGGAGTGGCTCTTCTTCGGCGGCACCTCGCTCAGCGCGACCGGCTGGATGGGCGACGTCGAGATCGACCCGTTCAAGCCGGGTCGCGCGCTCTACAACACGGGGCAAGGGATCTGGTGGAGCGAGAACACGGGTTCGGCGGCGCCGGCGTGGACGTTCCAGGACGAAGGCCTCGAGGAGACCGTGTCGCTCGGGCTCCTCAGCCCCTCGGGGGGCACCGCCAACCTGCTCAGCGCCGTCGGCGACATCTGCGGATTCCGGCACGCCGATCTCACCCAGCCGGCGGCGTCGGGGATGTTCACGAACCCGGTCTTCGCCAACACGACCGCGCTCGATTTCGCCGAGCAGCACCCCGGCCTCGTCGTTCGCGTCGGGACGGCCTCGAGCCATCACGGGGCCTTCTCGACCGACGAAGGCGCCACCTGGACCCCGTTCTACACCGAGCCCAATCAGACTCCGGACGGAGGGGCGACGACGACGAGCGCGGGATCCATCGCCGTCTCCGCCGACGGAAGCACGTTCCTCTGGGCGCCGGCGTCCGCGGGCCGGCGCGCGACCGCGATCTTGCCGGCCATCTCCAACGATCGAAGCCAGACGTGGACCTTCGTCACCGGGCTGGCGAGCGGCGCGAAGGTCGCCGCCGACCGGGTCAACCCGGCGCGCTTCTACGCGACGACGACGGGCACCCAGCTCCTCGCCAGCACCAACGGGGGCGCCGCGTTCTCCGTCGTCGCGACGCTCCCCGTCGGCGGGGGCACCGTGCGGCCCACGCCCGGCGTCGAGGGCGACCTCTGGATCGCGACGACGGGAGGCCTCTTCCACGTCACCGATTCGGTCCCCACCCCCGCGCTGATCTCCGCCGTCACCAATGCCGCGGCGGTCGGCTTCGGCCGCGCGGCGCAGTGCTCGGGCTATCCGGTCCTTTACGTGGCCGGGCAGGTGAGCGGCACTTCGGGCATCTTCCGATCGGACGACCAGGGGAGCACCTGGCAGCAGATCGACGACCCGACACGCCAGTTCGGATTCATCAGTTACATCGCCGGCGATCCGCGGATCTACGGGCGCGTCTACCTCGGCTCGGGAGGCCGCGGGATCCTTTACGGCGATCCCTGATCGACGCGGAGCGTGTGGCGTCCCGGCGCGGCGATCGCCACACGCAGCGCCTTCGACGCCGGATCGTAGTGAAAGTCGGCGGGCCGCCCGTCGATTTGGACCCCCGCGGGCGCCTGCCGGCTCCACGCGAGAAAGTCGCCGCCGTCGCGGAGCTCGAGCTCGCATCGACGGTCGTCGACCCAGCCGCGGCGCGCGATCGCGCCCGCGCTGTTGAACTTGTCCGCGAGGCCGATCGGCGCAAACCCTCGCTCGACGGGCACCATCGTGAAAATCTCGAAGCCGCGCTCCGGAAGCGCCACCGCCATCCGCGCGCTCCCGGCGACCACGTCGAGCGATTGCGCGCGATGGGCGTACACGGCGACCTCGGCCCCCGCGAGCCCGTCGACGTCCGCAGGGCCGACCGTCCCGCGCAAGAGCGCGTCGCCGCGGCCGGGTGCGTACTGGGCATTGTAGACACCGACGACGCCGGCCGGCCCATTGCGGTTCCAGATCTTGAGGAGCGACCCGTCCGAGGTCGGGTCCGCGCCGAGCGTGTCGGCGGTCGGCAGTCCCGGCCCGTCGCACCGGAGCACGGTCCCGTCGGAGCAGACGAGCTTCTTCAGCAGCGCGAAGTCGTGGTGGCCCGGCTTGTCGGAGACGTACACGGGGCCGCCCGAGATCGCGCGGCCTGCGGCGTGAAAGGCGCCCCACGCGTGGCCGCTCTGGAACATGTCCCAGTCTGGGTGCATGAACTCGCCGAACCACAACCCGACGAGCGCGTTCGTGAAGAGGTGCGACCCGTGGGTCTCCGGCATCGACGGGAAAAAGTCGATGGACGTGCGCAGGAGGGTCGAGGCGCGGGAGGCGTAGAAGGTCTCCTGCGCGTTCGACATGCAGTTGATGAGTCGTCCGCCGAAGTGCTTCGCGACGCTCGCCTCGAGCGCCTCGCGATACGCGAGCGTCAGCCCGACGCGACCCCCCTGGTGCTGCGCGACCCCCTCGAGGACCGCCTGGCTGTCGACCTTCACCCCGTCGACGCCCGCCGCCGCGAGCGACCGGTGATAGTCGTCGTAAAAGCGGCCGATGTGCTGCGCGGGGACGAGCCCGAAGACGTTGCCCCACCAGATGTGATTGAACGAGGGCGCGTGGGCCAGCACCCCTTCCCCGAATTGCCTCGTCTGGTCGACGACGCCGTACCCGGGAAGACGCGCGCCGTCGACTCCGCCCCAGTACCCGCTCACGGCGTGCCACGCGAGGAAGGTAGTCACGCCGAATTCGCCCTTGGCCATCCGGACGGTCGCCGCGAGCCCTCCCTCGAACTTCTCGTTCGCCGCGAACGACGTGAGCCGCTGCTCGCCCGTCGGCGCGAGGGCCGCGCTCTGCCACCCGTCGTCGAGGATCATCATGCGCGGCTTCACGCCGCCTTCGGTGAACCGCTCGAGGCCCTCGCGGACGCGGGCGCCGCTCACCTCCTGGTAGAACGCGTCCCAGGTGCACCAGCCGAACTGGTCGACGAAGTCCGGCAGCGGCTTGTCACGGCGAAGGCGTCCCCACCCGAGCTTGTCGGCGACCGCGCGGGCGCCCTCCCGGCAGAGGGCGAACGGGTCCGGCCCCGTCGCCACGTAGAGGGCCAGCCCACCGTGACCGGGCGCGAAGGAGTCGCCCGTCTCGGCGAGGAGCTCGAGCGCGTCGTCCTTGAGGCCGCGCAGCGAGAATCGGAACGCCGGGCCGACGAGAGGCACGAGGAGCAGCCAGGAGCCGTCGCGAAGCTTCGCCAACACGAACTGCGTCTCCGGCGGGACGTCGGCGAGGCGCGTTCCGGCCTTGGGCTTCATCCAGTACGGCTCGTAACGATGGAGGAGGGTGTACCGCTCGAGGTCGGGGATCGCGCCGAGCCGGAACAAGTGGCGAGAAGACGACGTCTTCGCGGCCGCCCCGAGGAACAGACCGCCCTCGCCCGCTCCCGGCTCGGCGTGGATCGCGTCGGCCACGTCGACGACCAGCGCTTGGTGATGGGAAGCGATTCGACCCGCGCCCAAAAGAAGAGCCATGGCGCATGCCTTTCGCACGCGCGAGCGGCGCCTGCAATGATCCGGCGAGCGCGGACCGTCGCGCTCACCGGGACCGCGAGCGGTGCGCCCTTTCTCGTGAATGTCGTGAATGCCTCGCTTGTCGTTCCCGGCGCCCTCGACTACGTTCCCGTGGCGTCGAGGAGCGGACTCCGCCCCGCTTTCCGTGGACCACCCGTGGCCCGAACCGACCGAGCCGACACTCCGCCGCCGGAGGCCGCCGATACGAGCCGCCGCGGGTTCCTCACGATGATCGGGCTCGGCGCGGCCGCCGTGGTCGCTGGAGAGACCTCGGTCCTCACGGGTTGCAGCAAACGGGCGGGCGCGCAGGGCTCCGCCGCGAGCGCCGAGTCCGTCCTGGCGCTCATGCCGAGCTACAAGCCCCTCGAGCTGGTCAAGCCCGACATCCCCGGCGACCTGACGACGCCGAGCGGTTATTTCCAATACCCGGCGAAAATCGTGCGCGCCGTCCTGCGAAAGCCCGGATCGGGCGGCCCCATGATCCATTCGATGCTGCCATTCTGGGGGCCCACGCCGCCGGGCCTCGGGCACAACGCGTTCATCGACGCCGTCAACGCGGAGCTCGGCGTGACGGTGAACCCCAGCGTGCAAGACGGCAACGTCTATGGCGGGAAGCTCAGCGCGATCCTCGCCGCGCGCGACATCCCCGACATCCTCTGCATACCGAACTGGGAGGTCGACAAGACTCCGCGCTTCTCCCAGGCGGTCAAGGCGCTCTTCGCGGACCTGACCGAGCACCTCAAGGGCGACGCGGTGTCCGCGTATCCGATGCTGGCGACGCTCTCGACGAACGCCTGGCAATACTCGGTCTGGGGAGGCCGCCTCGCCGCCGTCCCCTACCCCACCGACGGGCCGTTCCCGTACGCGTTCTTCTACCGGAAAGACCTGACCGACCGCGCCGGCATCGCCGCGCCGAAGACGATCGACGAGCTTTACGCGTTCGGCAAGAAGCTCACGAACCCCGACCGCGGCGTGTGGGCGTTCGGGAACGTCTTCGACATGGTGCAGATGTTCTTCAAGTGCCCCGGCTCGAAGGGCGGCTGGGGCAAGAGCCCGAGCGGTGGGCTCGTCTTCAAATACGAGACTCCCCAGTACCGGCAGGCCGTGGAGTTCACCGCGCGCCTCTTCCGGGACGGCCTGGTCCACCCCGATCTCGTCGCGAGCCGCGGCGGGGATGCGCAGCAGCTCTTCGCCGCCGGGAAGATGATCGCGTGGCAGGAGGGGCCGGGCGTCTGGCGGAACATGCAAAGTGAGCAGAGCAAGGTCACGCCCGGCTTCGAGATGCAGCCCATCCCGCTCTTCTCGGCCGTCGGGGGCGATCCCATCGCGTGGGTCAACGACGAGCCGGTCTTCTACACGTTCGTGAAGAAGGGCCTCGGGCGAGAGCGCACCCAAGAGATCCTGCGCGTCCTCGATTGGTGCGCCGCGCCGTTCGGGAGCCACGAGTACGAGCTCAACAACTATGGACTCGAAGGCGTGCACTTCACGCGCGCCGCCGACGGGAGCCCCATTCCAAACCAGGTCTTTCGAAAAGAGTACGCGAGCCAGTTCTGGGTCACGGGCGGCCGCGTCCCGGCGGTCGTCGGCACCGCGGACGTGCCGCACTTCGTCTCGGATCTTCTGGGTTACTTCAAGACGTCGCTGAAGTACGCCGAGCGAAACCTCTTCCAGGGGATCAAGCTCGAGCTCCCCGCGAACTACTCCAAGCTTTTGACGAACACGGAAGACAAGATCAACGATCTGCTCCGGGGCCGCCGGCCGCTGAGCGACCTCGACGTCATCGTCAAGGAATGGCGGCGGTCGGGCGGAGACGAGGGTCGCGAGTTCCTCGAGCGCGCGCTCGCCGCGAACGGCCGATGAAGACCGAGCCCCGCCCGCCTCGCCCACAGACTTCGCTTCGCGCACGGCTGATGCGCGATTGGCCGCTGCTCGTCATGACGGCGCCGGCCGTGATCGCGCTCTTTCTCTTCCACTATGTGCCGACCCTGGGCAACATCATCGCCTTCCAGGACTACAACCCCTTCGAGGGCAATAACCCGATCGAGGCGTTCCTCGGGAGCGAGTGGATCGGCTTCGGCAACTTCCAGACGCTCTTCGAAGACCCGGCCTTCTGGGACGCGGTGCGGAACACGCTCGCCATCACGCTCTTCCAGCTCGTGTTCTTCTTCCCGCTGCCCATCGCGCTCGCCATCCTTCTCCACAACGTGCTCTCGCCGAAGCTGCGGAGCTTCATCCAGGGCGTCATCTATCTCCCGCACTTCTTCAGCTGGGTGCTCGTCGTCACCTTCTTCGTGCAGATGCTCGGCGGCGCCGGGCTCCTCGCCCAAGAGATGCGCCAGCACGGCCTCGTGCCCTGGGACGTGATGACGAACCCGAATACGTTCATTCTCCTGGTCACCGCCGAGGCCGTGTGGAAGGACGTCGGCTGGGGCACGATCGTGTTCCTCGCCGCGCTCGCCGCCATCGACCCCACCCTCTACGAAGCGGCGGCCGCCGACGGCGCGGGGCGCGCGCGGCGTCTCTGGCACATCACGCTGCCGGGCCTGAGGCCCGTCGTGGTGCTCCTCCTCATTCTTCGCCTCGGCGATGCGCTCAGCGTCGGCTTCGAGCAGTACATCCTGCAGCGCGAGGCGGTCGGCCGGCAGGCCGCCGAGGTCCTCGACACGTTCGTTTACTACCAGGCCATCACCACGCAGCAGTGGGGCCTCGGGGCGGCCGCGGGGCTCTTCAAGGCGGCCGTCGGCCTCGCGCTCATCCTCGCCACCAACAAGCTCGCGCACCAGTTCGGCGAGCAAGGCGTCTACGCCAAAGAATGAGCCTCGCCGACCCCTCCGCAGACCAAGCGTCGGCGCGACCCGCGTGGGAGGAAAAGCCCTCCGCGCTCGGTTCGATCGTCAAGGCCGGCACGCTGACCGCCGTCGTGCTCGCGGTGATCTTTCCCCTCTGGTCGATCGTCGTGACGAGCCTGTCTTCGCGGGAGGTCATCAACCGCGCGGGCGGAATGGTGGTCATCCCGAAGGGCATCGACCTCTCGGCGTACGTCACCATCTTCTCCGGCGGCCAGGTCACGCGGGCGGTCTGGGTCAGCGTCATCGTGGCGACGTTCGGCACCGCGTTCAGCCTCGTCTTGACCGTCCTCGCCGCGTACGGCCTCTCCCGGCCCGCATCGCTCGCGCACCGGCCGCTGCTCTTCTTCTTTCTCCTGACCTTCCTCGTGTATCCGGGGCTCGTCCCGAGCTATCTCGTCGTGACGGGCCTCGGGCTGAAGGACAACCTCGCGTCTCTCATTTTGCCGAGCGCGGTGAGCGTCTTCAACCTCGTCGTCGTGCGGGCCTTCTTCATGAGCATCCCGTCGGAGCTCATCGACAGCGCGCACATCGACGGCGCCAGCGAGTGGCGGATCCTGACGCTCATCGTCCTGCCGTTGTCCAAGGCGGTCGTCGCCGTCGTCGGCCTCTTTTACGCGGTGGGGTACTGGAACGCGTACTTCAACGCCGTCCTTTACATCGACGACAACGACAAGTGGCCCATCCAGCGCCTCCTTCAGGGCTACATCCTCGCCGGCCAGTCGCCGCAACTGAGCGGCGTCTCGGTGAGCTTGCCGGGCATCATCGCCTACCCGCCGTCGCTCGCCGTGAAGATGGCGGTCGTCGTCGTCACGGTCGTCCCGGCGCTGCTCGTCTACCCGTTCGTGCAGAAGCACTTCACGAAGGGCGTCATCGTCGGCGCGGTCAAAGGCTGAAGTCTCCTCGGGCGAGCGTCCACCGATCGCCGGCCGCGAGCCGCCTCCGCAGCGCCGTGCCACGATACCGCACGACGCACTCTCCAGGCACGAGGCAGCGCACCTCGGCGCTCGCGAGCGCTCCGCCGCGCCACGCGACGTCGACCTCGAAGCCCCCGCGCGCCCGTGCGCCACGGAGCGAGCCCACGGGCCACGCCTGCGGGAGCGCGGGCAAGAGCGCGATCGCGCCGTCGTGGCTCTGGACGAGCATTTCGAGGACGCCGGCGGCTCCGCCGAGGTTGCCGTCGATCTGGAACGGCGGGTGCGCGCAAAAGAGGTTCGGGTACACCCCGGCGCCGCTCTCGCGGCGGTCGCAGGGAAAGATCAGGTTGTCGACGAGGGCGGCCGCGTGGTCTCCGTCTCCGAGCCGCGCCCAGAAGCAAATCTTCCAGGCCATCGACCATCCGGTTCCGCCGTCGCCGCGCCCGCGAAGCGTCTCGCGGGCGGCACCGGCCTGATCGGGCGTCCGCTCCGGCGTGATCTGCCGGCCCGGGTGGAGGCCGAAGAGGTGCGACACGTGCCGGTGCATCGGCTCGACTTCGGGGTGGCTCTCGGCCCACTCGAGGAGGCGGCCGTCGGGGCCGATGCGCGACGTCGCCAGGCGCGCGCGCGCGTCGCGGATTCGTGCGACGAGCTCCCCGCTGTCCCCGAGCGCCCCGGCGGCCTCGAGCACGTTCGTGAAGTGATCCCAGAGGATCTGCTGGTCCATCGTGGGCGCCATCGTGATCGTGCAGCGATGCCCGTCGGCCGTGAGGAAAGCGTTCTCCGGCGACGGCGCGGGGCCCGACACGAGGCGGCCCGTACGCGGGTCCTCGACGAGCCAGTCGAGGCAAAACTCGGCCGACTCCGTCATCATCGGGTAGACGCGCCGCAGGTAGGCCGCATCGCGCCCGAAGGCGTACCGCTCCCAGAGGTGCTGGCAGAGCCACGGCCCCGCCATCGGAGAGAGCCCCCACGACGGGTCTTCGCCCGGGGACGTGTAGCCCCACACGTTGTGCAAGGTATGCACGACCCAACCGCGCGCCCCGTAGTGGACCTGCGCGGTCCTCCGTCCCGGCGCCCGCATCGCGTCGATCAGATCGACGAGCGGCTCGGCGCACTCGCCGAGGTTGCCCGTCTCGGCGATCCAGTAGTTCATCTGGACGTTGATGTTCGTGTGGTAGTCGCAGTTCCACGGCGTCTGCGTCCCGTCCGCCCAGACGCCCTGGAGGTTCGCGGCGAGCGACCCTGGGCGGGAGCTCGCGATGAGCAAGTAACGCCCGAGCTGTACATACAGGGCCGCGAGCGCGGGGTCCCGAAGGCCTTGCGCCGCGAGGGCGAGCCGTTCGTCGGTGGGCCGCGCCGAGTCGGAGGTGGCGCCGAGGTCGAGCGTCAGCGAGCGAAAGAGGCGCTGGTGATCGACGATGTGCCGGGCGCGGAGATCGGCGAACGACCGGCCCTCCGCCGCGGCGATCCGCTCCTCGACGGCGCGCTCGAACGCCGGGCCCGCCTCGTCGGTCCCCGCGGCAAGGAGCAGCGTGACCGCGTCCGCCCGGGCCACGCGCAGGCGCCCGCCCTCGGAGCGCACCGCGCCGCCCTCGGCGATGGCGACGAGTCGTACGGCGAACCGCCGGCCCACGGGGTCCCCGCCCCGGAACATCTGCCCGGCCATCCGGAGCGTCCGCTCGCCTTCGGCCACGGTGCGCGCACACTCGACGCGCGCGAGCCCGACGTCGAACGTCACGCCGGCGGGCCGATCGCACGTCACCCGAACGACGACCACGCGGTCGACCGCGCTCGCGAAGACCTCGCGCGCGTGCGCCTCTCCGCCCGCTCGAAACGACACGCGCGCGATCCCCTCGTCGAGGTCGAGCTCGCGGCCATACGCGAGGGCGGTGCCCGGATCGCGGCCGCCGCCGAAGGCGAGCGTGAGATCGCCGAGCGTCTGGTAACAGCCGTAGTCGGCGCGCGGCGCGTCGCCGCCGTTCGACCCGGGCCCGCGGCACACCTGCGTCTTGCGCGCGAGCGCGTCGGCTTCGACGTATCGGCCTTCGAAGAGGAGCGCGCGGATGCGCGCGAGCGCCGGCAGCGCCTCGGGGTTGTCGGCGTCGTAAGGGCCGCCCGACCAGAGGCTCTTCTCGTTCAGCTGGAGGCGCTCTTCGTCCACGCCGCCGAAGACCATGGCGCCGAGCTGGCCGTTGCCTACGGGCAACGCCTCTTGCCACACGGCCGCCGGTTGCCGGTACCACAAGCGCTTGCTCGGCCCGCCCTCGGTCATCTCAAGCTCCCCTCGGGCGCGCGCCCGGCCGCGGCCCGCCTACCGTGACGCGGCGACCACCCCACGAACGAAGTCGACGAGCTTGCGGCCGCGGCCTTCCGCGGCAACCTCGCGCGGCAGCTGACGCACGAGCCAACGCACCTTCCACGTCGAGGCGCCGCCGGGCGGAATCTCGACGTAGGGCCCCTGCTGCTCCATCTCGACGAAGCGACCGCTCTCGTGGACGTAGATCTCGATCTCCCCTTCGCCCGGGGCCTGCGCGCCCGGTGGAACGTCTGGAAAGACCTTCACGAAGAGAAGGTCGCCGTCGACCTGGGCGAGCCACCCCTCCGTCCCGTCGCCGAACGACTTCCCGCTCTCGTGGACCGCAGACGGCACGTGCACGTACCAGACGATCCCGTCTTGCGGGGCGAGCTTCAACGTCGACTGCGGGGACGTCGCCGTCGTGCTCGGATAGAGCGTAATGCCTCCCGGCCGCACCCGCGTGTTCTGCCAGGGCGCCACGCGCCGCGCCGTGCCGCCGCGGTTCGAGAGCGTGTACTCGATGTCGAGCGCGCCGGACGCCACGTCGGCTGTGATGCGCTGGCGGACCGAGAGGGCCAGCTTGTCGTCGACCTTGCTCTCGAAGACGAGCGCGCCGTCTTCCTGCGTCGCCTTCCATTCTCCCTTGTCGAGCGCGGGCGGCGGCGGCCAGGACCAGTCGCTCTGTGGGCTCGGCCAGAGAGACGACCCGTACGCCTCCGGCGACTCGTCGCGCGAGAGGACGACGCTCCGGCCGGAGAGGGCGAACGAGACGATGCGCCCGCCGTCGGTCGGATCGACCTCGACGGAGTAGGGCCCGAACTCCAGGCCGTAGTTCTTGCCCCGGGCGACCGACCGAACGGCCGGGTCGCGCGGCGCCCTCAATGCCTGGATCGGCTCCGTCCCCGGCGTCTTCGTTTCGGTCGGCATTCTCACGACAGGCACCTCTTCTTTGTGGCATCCCCCCATGAAGATCGCCACCGCGGCGAGCAGCGCGGCGGCGGCGCGCATGCCTCGAACTCCCTCCGCGTGGCTCCGCCGCAATGCCGGATATCTCTACTTCGGGTCCGCGTAGACGATGCCGCGGCCGCCCGTCCCCACGTAGACGCGGCCGTACACCTTCGGGTCGCCCGTGATGGCCCCGACGAACCCGAACTGGTGCTTGTCGTCGTTCACGCGAAACCAGTTGGCGCCCGCGTCGTCGGACCGGAAGAAGCCGGCCACGTCGTGGATCTTCCCGATGAGGTAGACCGCGGGGTACGTCTTGCCGGGGGCCGCCTTCCCGAAGCCGAGCGCGATCGACTCCGTGACCGACGACACCGCTCGGTAGGTCTTCCCCGAGTCGACCGAGTGGTAGACCTCTTTGCCCGTCGTCAGCCACACGTCGCCCTCGACGCCGGGGGCCGCGTGGGCCGATCCCGCGCCGAGGTTGTACTCCGGCAGCGTCGGCATGCCGCCCGGCGCCACGACGAAGTGGGCGCCCGCGTCGGTGCTCGCGTACGCCCGCCCCGAGATGACGTTGTAGACGTAGAACTTGCTCGGGTTCACCCGATCGGCCGCGACCTTCGTGTTGATGGGCGCCCAATCGGGGATCTTCGCCGCCTCGGGCAACCCGTCGGCCTTCGCCCACGTCGCCCCGTGATCGTGAGACACGACGATCGGGCCCGCCTTCGGCGCCCAAAGGAGCGACGCGCCGTCGCTCGAGACCGCGATCGCGCCGGCGCCCTTGCCCTCCGGCTTCCCCGCGAACGGCGCCCACGTCACGCCCCCGTCGTTCGACAAAGCCCCGTTCTGCCCCTTGTCGTTATAGCCCACGCGCGCCACGATTTCGGGCTTCGTCCAGGCGCAATCGATCGATGTCCCGCTCCCGAAGATGGGATTGTGGAACATGCCGCCCGCGGGCGACACGTTGAGGTCGTCGTGACGGAAGCCGCCGAGGTCGCCCACCGCGCTGAGAAGCGGCGGCCCCACCGGGGGGCTCAGGAGATCGGCCACGACCGTCTCCTCGAGGTTCTTGTCGCGGAACGACCAGTGGGTCGGCTTGCCCGTGTCGATGGCGCCCGCATCGTCGCTCCCCCATACCCCTTGGCCCGTCACGTAGAACACGTGCCCGGTGTCGAACGGGTCGATATCGATGTCCCCCATCCAGCCCGTGGCGCTCGGCTTGTCTTTGTCCCAATAAAGGTACTTCGCGCCGGCGTCGTCGCGCGCCGCGGTCGGCCCGATGGCCTTCCACGTCTTGCCTCCGTCCGCGGTGCGGAAGATCTCGTCGCCCTTGGTCCAACGGTCGATCGTCGTCACCATCAAGGTGCCCGGATGGGCGACGTCGACCGAGAGACCGCCGTATCCGAACTTGTCATTCTTGTCGGGCGCGATCGGCGAGATGTTCGTGAACGTTCCGGCCTCCGGCTCGTACTTGTAGATCGCCCCGTCGACCTCGTCGTTCGGGCCCGGCGCGCTTCCGTAGCTGAGGTAAAGCGCCCGCTTCGCGTCGAGCTGCCCGTGGCTCACCATCAGGCCCATCGGCTGCTTGGGGACCGGCTTCCAGCTCGCCCCGGCGTCGGCGCTCATGAAGAGCGCGCCGTCGGTCCGCGCGACGCCCGCGTAAAGGAGCGGCGTCGCCTTGCCCTTCGTCCCGCTCTGCTTGTCGAACACGACGAAGACGATGCCGATGTTCTCGGGATCCTGCGCCGCCGGGAAGCTCTGGTGCGACCACGTGACGCCCGCGTCGGTGCTCTTCCAGAGGCCCTTGGCGCGCGAGCCGAAGTAAAGGATGTTGGGCTCGTTCGGGTCGACCGCGAGGCGCTCTCCGTTCGAGCGGCCGTACTCGTTGCCGCCCATCTGGATGGACATGTCCGTCTTTTGCCAGGTGGCGCCGCGGTCGCTCGAGCGGAGGATCGCGCCGTTGCCCGCCCACGGCTTCACGTACGTGCCGACCGCCATGTAGACGCGGTTCGCGTCGACCGGGTCCGCGGCGATGCTCTCGATTCCCATGAATGCCGAGTCACGCCCGAGCTCGTCGGTGAGGGGCGTCCAGGTCTGGTCCGAGCCGTTCCATCGGTAGGCACCGCCGACGTCGGTGCGCGCGTAGACGAGGCCCTTCTCGATCGGGCTGAACACGATTCCGCTGACGAACCCGCCGCCGAGGATCGTCACGCTCTTCCACGTGTACGGCGCGAGCTGCGCGCTCGGACCCGAGGTCGCTCCAGCGGCCGTCGCCGCGGGGTTCGTCGGCGAAGCCGCGGCGGTCTGTCCCTCCGGCGCCTGTACGCCCCCCAACTGACACGGGCAAACCGCACACCCCCCCATCGCCAGCGCACCGACCAGCCACGCGGGCGACGCGGCGATCGACAGAGTGCGCATTCTAGTTTTCGGCTCTCGCATGTCACGCCTTGTCTCACGGCGGCGGGCAACGTACAAGCTGCCTCGCCGAGGATGCGGGCACGCGCGGCGGCCTTGCCGGGTGCGTCATCGTGCGGCGCGTCGTACTCTCCGCGGGCCGTGCGCGCTTCCAACGCTCGGCCTAGAACCGCCACACGCAAACCTTCGCGTCCGACGGGACTGACCCGCGAAAATCCAAGAGGAGAGAATCCTATGTCGTCTTGCTTTGGGCCCGACCGACTGGCGCTTTGTCGTCTCGCCGTCATTCCCGCGATCGTGGCATCGGTCGCCGCGTGCGCGGCCACCCAGCTCGGCGCCACCGAGGCCGACCTCGCCCGCGGCCGCAGCACCGCGGCGCAGGGTGGCACGCTCTTCACCCAGGCTTGTTCGCACTGCCACGGCGAGCGCGGTGAAGGCCTGGCCGGCGCATCCGCCATCCTGGGACCGGGCGCGCTCCCGGAGTACCCCCGCGACAACAGCGGACCCGGCTCCGCCGTCCCGACCGATCCCCAGCAGCTCCAGATCCAAACCCAGACACGCCCCGCGGGAGCGCCCTGGCGCGACCCGTTCCGGACCGCGCAGAACCTCTACGACTTCGTCAGCACCCACATGCCGAAGAACCAACCGAACGAGCTCAAGAGCGACGACTACTGGGCCATCGTCACCTTCATGGAGACGGTCCAGGGCGCCCAGGTTCCCCCGGGCGGCATCAACGCGAGCAACGCCAGCGCCATCCCCATCGCGAGGCCCTGATCGCCATGTACATCGGCGTCGACGTCGGGACTTCCAGCGTCAAGGTGCTCCTCGTCGACGAGGCCCAGCACGTCGTGGGCGAAGCGAGCGCTCCGCTCACCGTCGAGCGCCCGCACGCGCTCTGGTCGGAGCAAACGCCGTCCCACTGGTGGAACGCCACCAAGGACGCCCTCGCCCGCCTCCGCGCCGCGGCGCCCGCCGGCTTCGGCGCGGTCCGAGGCATGGGCCTCTCCGGGCAGATGCACGGCGCGACCCTGCTGGACGCGCAGCTCCGCGTCTTGCGTCCCGCCATCTTGTGGAACGACGGGCGCAGCCACGCCGAGTGCGCCGAGCTCGAACGCAAAGAGCCGCGTACGCGCGAGATCACCGGCAACGCGGCGATGCCCGGCTTCACGGCTCCGAAGCTCCTCTGGGTCGCCCGCCACGAGCCGGACGTCTTCGCCAAGACGGCGCACGTCCTTTTGCCGAAGGACTGGATCCGCCTCCAGCTCACCGGCGAGCTCGCGTCGGACCCTTCCGACGCCGCCGGCACGCTCTGGCTAGACGTCGGCGGCCGCCGTTGGTCGGGCGAAATGCTCGCCGCGACGGGCCTCCCGCTGTCCGCCATGCCACAGGTCGTCGAAGGTTCTCGGCCGACGGGCACCCTCCGGCCCGAGCTCTCCGCCGAGTGGGGGTTCTCGCGGCCGCCCGTCGTGGCCGCGGGAGGCGGTGACAACGCGGCGGGGGCCGTGGGCGTCGGCGTCGTGCGGGCCGGTCAGGCGCTGGTGTCGATCGGGACATCGGGCGTCGTCTTCCTCGTCACCGAGCGGTTCGCGCCGAACCCCGCGCACGGGGTGCACGCCTTCTGCCATGCGATCCCCGACACCTGGCACCAGATGTCCGTCATGTTGAGCTCCGCCAGCTGTCTCAGCTGGGTCGCCTCCGCGACGGGCGCGCAGAGCGAGGCGGCCCTCGTCGCCGAGATCGAAGCGCAGGCGCCCGAGCCCGGGACCGTCCTCTTTTTGCCGTACCTCTCCGGCGAGCGAACGCCGCACAACGACCCCCAAGCCCAAGGCGTCTTCTTCGGCCTCACCCACGACACGACGCGCGCACGCCTCGGTCGGGCCGTCCTCGAGGGCGTGGCGTTCGCCTTCGCCGACGGCCTCGATGCCCTTCGGGAGGTGGGCGGCGTGCCTCGCGAGATCACCGTCATCGGAGGCGGCTCGCGCAGCTTGTTCTGGATGAAGATCCTCGCGAGCGTCCTCGGCGAGACGCTCCTCGTGCGCGAGCGCGCGGAGCTCGGCCCCGCGTTCGGCGCGGCCCGCCTCGCCCGCCTCGCGGTCACCGGGGAGCCGATCGAGGACGTGTGCGTCGCGCCCCCCGTCGCCAGCCGGATCGAGCCCGACGCGGCACTGCGGCGCTACTACGCCGGTCGCATCGGCCCTTTCCGCGATCTCTACCGGCGCCTTCGCACCGCGTTCGCGGACGGCGCGGCGTGACGGGCCCTCGAGCGGACAAACCCCAAGACGGAGGAATTCATGCGATTCGGTAACGGCGCGTGGACGATGCTGCCCGGAGTCACTCCGAGCTACCCCACGCGCGTCGACGAGGTCCGCATCTCGGAGCGCGAAGTCGTCTTCCACGTGTTCAGCCACGCCGAGAAGCAGCGCTGGGCGACGCTGCAGGGCGACATGTTCACGGTTCGAATCACCTCGCCGGACGACCATGTCTTTCGCATCCAGGTGACGCACCACAAGGGCCGGACGGCGCGCGGGCCGGCCTTTCCTGTCAAGACGACTCCGCAGAAGCTCCACGTGACGGAGGGGCCGAACGAGGTCGCCGCCGTCAGCGGGCGGCTCAAGCTCGTCGTCGGCAAAGAGCCTTGGGGGATGACCTTCGTCGACGCGCAGACCGGCGAGCCCGTCACGTCGAGCCCGTTCAAGGCCCTCGGCCTGATGCACAAGGCCGACGAGAAGACCCGAGGCACCTTCCTCCGCGAGCAGCTCACCCTCCGCCCCGGCGAGTGCGTCTACGGCCTCGGCGAGCGCTTCCAGGCCTTCACGCGCAACGGCCAGGCCGTCGACATGTGGAACGACGACTGCGGCACGTGCTCGGACAAGGGATACAAGGACGTTCCCTTCTTTCTCACCAGCGCCGGCTACGGCGTCTTCGTCAACAGCCCCGCCCGCGTCTCCTTCGAGGTCGGCACCGAGCAAGTGATGCGCGCGCAGTTCGCGGTCCCCGGCGAAGACCTCGACTACTTCCTCATCTACGGCCCCGACCCGAAAGACGTCCTCTCGCGCTACGGCGCCCTGAGCGGCCGGCCCGCCCTTCCGCCGGCGTGGTCGTTCGGCCTGTGGCTCACCACGTCGTTCGTGACCGACTACGACGAGAAGACCGTCAACGGGTTCGTCGACGGGATGATCGAGCGCAAGATCCCGCTCCACGTCTTTCACTTCGATTGCTTCTGGATGAAGGCCCACCACTGGGTCGACTTTCGTTGGGACGCCGACGTCTTCCCCGACCCCGAGGGCATGCTCGCGCGGCTCAAGAGCAAGGGACTCCACGTCTGCGTGTGGATCAACCCGTACATCGGCGAGCGGTCGCACCTCTTCGACGAAGGCCTCGCCGGCGGGTGGCTCCTCAAGCGCCCGAACGGCGACGTGTACCAGCGGCCCAAGTGGCAAGCCGGGATGGGGTTCGTCGACTTCACGAACCCGGGCGCGGTGGCCTGGTACCAGAACGAGCTCCGCCGGCTGCTCAAGTCGGGAGTGGACTGCTTCAAGACCGACTTCGGTGAAGAGATCCCGACCGACGTCGCGTACTTCGACGGGTCCGACCCGGAGAAGATGCACAACTACTACACGCTCCTCTACAACAAGGCCGTCTTCGACGTCCTCACGGAGGAGCGCGGCACGAACGAGGCGCTCGTCTTCGCGCGGTCGGCCACGGCCACCAGCCAGCGCTTCCCAGTGCACTGGGGCGGCGACTCGTACGGCACCTTCGAGTCCATGGCCGAGAGCCTCCGCGGCGGCCTCTCGCTCGCCCTCTCCGGCTTCGGCTTCTGGAGCCACGACATCGGCGGCTTCGAGAACACGTCCCCGGCGGGCGTCTACAAGCGTTGGTCGGCGTTCGGCCTGCTCTCCTCGCACAGCCGACTGCACGGCAACGGCTCGTACCGCGTCCCCTGGCTCTACGACGAGGAGGCGGTCGACGTTCTCCGGCACTTCACGCAGCTCAAATGCCGCCTGATGCCGTACATCCTGCGGAAGGCCGTCGAGGCTCACGAGACGTCGGTGCCGACGATGCGGCCCATGATGCTCGAGTTCCCGGGCGACCCGACGTGCCGCACCCTCGACCGGCAATACATGTTCGGCGACGCGCTCCTCGTCGCGCCCGTCTTCCACGACACGCGCGCCGAGTACTACTTGCCCGAGGGCGAGTGGGTGCACCTGCTCACCGGAGAGACGCGTCGGGGCGGACGCTGGTGCTTCGACGAGCTCGACTACTTCGGTATGCCGCTGTGGATTCGCCCGGGAACGGTCGTCCCGATGGGAACCGACGCCGCGCGCGTCGACTACGACTACGCGGCCGGCGTGCGGCTCGTCTTCGGCAGGCTCGACGGATCGACCGCGCGCACCGTCGACCTCGTCAACGCGCGCGGCAAGCCTTCGACCCGCTACGACATCACCCAGGACGGCAAGCGCCTCACCGTCACGAACGCCGACAAGCGTCACGACTTCCGCATCGTCTTGCCGTGGGCGGCCGGCGCCGACGCGATCGACGGCGGCGCGCGCGTCGAGGGCGCCGCGGGGGTCGAGATCGCGGCAACGTCCGCGACGGTCTCGTTCGTCTGGAAGTGACGACGCGCCGGACCCGATGGAGTGCCCCCGCGGACACCCCATCGGGTTCTTTTCCCGGCGCGACCGGCCACGCCACCCAGCGCGGCCGACGTCGCTACCTGCCCATCGTTCGCTTCAACCCTGCGTTACATCTGCTTCGCGTAGAGGTACACCGTCGTGCCGAGGACGCTGACCGCCGTCGAGAACGTGCCCCACTGCTGCACGCCGCTGACCGTGCGCGTCGCCCACTGGCCGGCGTGCGTCGGATCCGCGTAGAGGTTCGTGATGACCAGCGCGAACGGGTTCGCCTGCGGGCCGACGAGGGTGTTGCTCGTGTCGTAGTACGCGCCCGGCTGCGTGTACGGGATCGGGTCGATGTCGATCGTGCCGGTGCAGGCGGCGGGGGCGGCGCCGCAGCTTTCGGACGGCCAGTTGGCGCCGGCGGTGTTCCAGTTAATCTGCGTGCCGTTGACGGCGATGACGAGGTACGGGTTCGCCGTGCCGTTCGCACCGTTGAAGGGCGTCGAGGGATACTGGTTGGTGCCCTTGAAGTTCGTCATCGCCTCGTTGGCGTAGATGTTCTGGATGACGTTGAACGGCGCAAAGCCGCTCTCGTAGGTCGACGTGTCGGCGAAGTGGATATCCTCGGTGTTGCACCACGCCGAGCCCTTGACGACTTCGCTCCGCCGGTTGCCGCCGGCCGCGCCGTCGATGATCGTGATCGGGTTACTGTTGCCCGGATACGTGAAGCTCGCGAGCGCCTGAATCGGCATGGCGACGGGAACGTACAGTCCGTTCGTGTTCGCCCGCGCCCAGGTGAGGCCGCCGACGAGGTACGAGGCCACGGTCGAGTCGAGCTGCGCGACCGCGAGCGCCACCTTGGCGGCCTGCGGGACGTAGCTGTAGAGCCCATCGCTCGGATCGAAGATGATGGTCTTGCCCGTGCTGTCGAACGTGTAGCGGTGCGAGGTGAGGATGGTCGTCGCGAAGCACGGACCACCGTACTGGCCGCTCTGGGCGCTCGCGCCGAGGGACCCGCAGTACGTCGAAGCCGCCTTCATGATGCTGTAGGCCGCCGAAGCCGCCGCGCGCTGCTCGGTATCGTTCGTCCCCGAGGGGCACGAGACGCTGCCACCCGAGCTGGAGCTGCTGGAGCTACCCGCGCCGGAGCTCGAGCTGCTGGAGCTGGAGCCACCGGAGCTCGAGCTGCTTGATTTGCCCCCGCTGGAGCTCGAGCTGCTCGAGCTCGAGCTGCTCGAGGAGTGACCGCCGCTTCCTCCGCTGCTTCCGCCGCTTCCTCCGCCGCTTCCTCCGCCGCTTTTGTCGGCCTGCTGGACGGAATCAGAAGCCTCCAACGATCCGGTCTCCGCCGAGCAAGCGGCGGCGGCCAGTGCAAACACCGCAGGAGCGGCGAGTAGATAACGCGACTTCAACATGAGAGAAACCTCCCACCGGGGTTCTAGACTCGGTTCGATGGGGCGTAATGCACCGGTTGTGCCGGGTGGATCTCACGACCGTGTCCGGCGGCTCCCGGGCCTCCTGCCCCGGCGCTCGCGGGGGAACTTCTCTGTATCTTCCCGCAGTTACTCGAGGTGAGCCCGTGCACGTTCGGGGGCGCTCGCGACCGCACCGCGTACGCCACGAACCCCAATGCAGCCATCGCCACATGTCGCTTCCGCCGCCACTCGAAGAGGCCGCGAATACGACAAAACGAAACCGACCCCGGGCCTTGCGACCCGGGGTCGAACGCGGCGTGTATCGCCGCCGACAGTGCTATTCCATTCGTTGCAGCTCGAGAGGCCGCCGACTGAAGGCTTTAACGAGGGGAGCCCCGTTCACCACAGCTGACCCCAATTGCCGGCTGTACTGACGGCAGTCGACGGCCACTCGAACCGCAGCGAACATCGGCCGGCGCCGACGACCCCCCGAGGTGGTCGGCGCCGGACGTCTTTTCAGGGCATCACTCCGCCGCAGCGTGCGCTGCAGCGCCGGATACCTTGACCGCGCCCTCGGGCACCGCGCTGCCGGAGCCGAGGAGCTCCGGATACGCTGTGCCGCCGTGCTCGTGGATGTCGAGGCCTTCGATCTCGCCTTCCTTCGACACGCGGAGCGTGCCTGTCATCTTGACCGCGTACATGAGGGCCATGCCGACGCCGAAGGTCGCCAAGGTGATGGCCGCGCTCCCGATCATCTGCGAGATGAGCGTGTTGAAGCCGCCACCGTAGAAGAGGCCCGTCACGATCGATCCTTCCGAGTTGTCCGCGCCCGTCGGGCCCGGCGCGCCGTACTTGCCGCACGCGAAGAGCCCGAGGCTCAGCGTTCCCCAGATGCCGCACGCGCCGTGAACCGCGACCGCGCCGACCGGATCGTCGAGGCGCAGCCACTCCATGAGGTCGACCGCCCAGACGCAGACCACGCCGGCGATGCCGCCGAGGAGGATCGCGCCGAGCGGCGAGACCCAGTAGCAGGGGCAGGTGATGGCGACGAGGCCCGCGAGGAAGCCGTTCACCGTCACGCCGCAGTCCCACACCTTGTTGCGCGGATACACGTAGAAGAGGCCCGAGAGCCCGCCCGCGCACGCCGCGAGGGTGGTGTTCGCCGCGACGCGGCCGCAACCGGCGGCGTCCATGGCCGACAGCGTGCTGCCCGGGTTGAACCCGTACCAGCCGAACCAGAGGATGACGCCGCCGACCGCGGCGATCGTCATGTCGTGGCCCGGCATCGGAGCGCCGCCGTCACGCTTGAACTTGCGGCCGATGCGCGGCCCGAGCGCGATCGCGCCGGCGAGCGCGACGAAGCCGCCGATCGTGTGGACGACCGTCGATCCCGCGAAGTCGTGGAACGGGATCGGCTTGATGGTGGTGAGCCAGCCGTCCGGACCCCAGGCCCAGTGCCCGATGATGGGGTAGATGAAGCCGCTGACGCCGAAGCTGTAGAAGAGGTCGCCCCAGAAGCCGGTGCGGCCGACCATGGCGCCCGACGTGATGGTGCTGCAGGTGTCCGCGAACGCGAACTGGAAGAGCCAGTACGCGAGGAAGGCGACGCCCGTGCTGCCGTACGTCTCGGGGGTGCCCTGAAGGAAGAAGTACTGGTGTCCGATGAAGCCGTTGCCCGCGCCGAACATGAACGCGAAGCCCCAGGCGTAAAAGAGAAGGCCGCAAAGGCACGTGTCGACGATGCCTTCGAGCAGGACGTTGACGGTCTCCCGCGTGCGGGCAAAACCCGCCTCGAGCATCATGAAGCCGGCCTGCATGAAGAACACGAGGAAGGCGGCCATGACCGTCCACATCGTGTTCAGGGGATTGACGTACGGGGGAGGCTCTGCGGCCGCGTCATCGGCGAAAGCCGGCGTGAACAGGTAAGCGCCGACCGCCTTGACGGCGAGCAAGAGGACGATCACACCGAGCACCTTGCCGGCCATGATCACGGCCAGTAGGCGCCGATAGTCCTTTTGCTTGATACGTTTGATGAATGTGTCCAACATCAGTGCTCCTCCGGGGTACGCCCGCCGCAGCGGGCTGGCATGGTGACGTCGAAAGACCCGTTTACATGTCCTTAACGTCTTCTTGATCACCCCTTAATGGGTCCACTGTTTCGGCTCGATTTCTTTGACCAATCCGAGAGACGTCATGCTTCTTTTTCCAGGGCTCGGTGCCTCCAGGCATGGGATGACGCGCCCGCGGAAACACGAGCGAAACCTCCAGCCACCCAAGCGGGGCGAAAGCGCACCATGAAACGCGTCCAGGCCATCATTCGTGAAGAGCAGCTCGACGGGGTCGTGGAGCGACTCCTCATGATCGGCGTGCGCGGGCTCACGCTCTACCCCGTGAAGGGCGCCGGCCGCAGCGGAGGGCGGCGCGAGGTCTATCGAGGCAGCGCGTACATCGTCACGTTCCTGCCCAAGCTCCTGATCGAGTGGTACGGCCCCGACGACGAGGCCGACGCCGTCGCGCGCGCCATCGAGCTCCGCGGACGGACGGGCAAGATCGGCGACGGGAAGATCTTCGTGTCCGAGGTGGAAGACGCCGTTCGCATCCGCACCGGGGAGCGCGGCGAGGCCGCGGTGTAGGGCGCTCCAGTACGCTCTACTCGCGGAGTCGCGCCATGAGCCCTTCGCGCACGCCGGGCCACTCCTCGGCGATGATCGAGAAGAGCACGCTGTCTCGCACGGTCCCGTCCGCGCGCCGCCGCTCACGCCGCAGGGTGCCCTCGTACCGCGCGCCGAGCCGCGCGATGGCCTGCTGCGAGCGCACGTTGCGTGCGTCGGTCTTCAGCTGAACGCGGCCCGCGCGAAGCACTTCGAACGCGTGCTCCAAGAGGAGGAGCTTGGCCTCGGGGTTCACCTTCGACGCCCACACGGCGGGAGCGTACGCCGTCCCGCCAATCTCGAGCCGCGCATCCTTCGGCGACGCGAAGGCGTACGACGTCGTCCCCACCACCGCGCCCGCCGGAAGGCCGCCCACGGACCGAAGCAACCGCACGATCCACGTCCATCGGTCCGGCGACTCCTGCCGCACCAAAAGCTCCCGGTGCTGCCCGGCGTCGCGTGGACGCGAGAGATGCAAGTGCCGCCAGACGACGTCGGCGTCGAGGGCCGCGAAGAGCGCGGGCGCGTCGCGCGCGGGATCGCACGGCGCGAGCTCGACGTACTGCCCTCTCAAGCGGACGGCCGGCCCGGGCGGCCACTGCATCGGAGGCCACGGGACGTCCTCGGGACGCGGGTCGGCGACGGGGACGAAGCGCTCGGGGGACGGGGGCGTGGCCATGGCGTCGAACGGACTTTACATCCGAAGTTGCTGACCGCGCACGAGCTCTCCGAAGAGCCCCGCGGACGCGATGAGCTCGTCGTACGTGCCGTCTTGCACGATGCGGCCGCCGTCGATGACGACGATGCGGTCGCAGTTCTTCACCGTCGCGAGGCGGTGGGCGATGAAGATGGCCGTCCTTCCGCCGAGGTTCTTCTCGATCGCGTCCTGAATGAGCCGCTCGCTGACCGTGTCGAGCGCGCTCGTCGCCTCGTCGAAGATGAAGATGTCGGGGTCCGCCAGGAGCGCCCGCGCGATGGCGATCCGTTGCCGCTGGCCGCCGGAGAGCGAAGACCCTCCCTCCCCCACCCGCGCGTCGAGCTGTCCTTGCAGCGCCTCGACGAACTCCCACGCGTTCGAGAGCTCGCACGCCTTGACGATCGCCGCGTCGGGCGCCTCGGGCCTGGAGACGCGCACGTTGTCGCGGACGGTGGAGCGGAAGATGAACGGATCCTGCGGGACGACGCCGATGCGCTTGCGGAGCTCGGCCGCGCGGAGATCGCGTACGTCGACCCCGCCGATGCGGACCTCCCCGCGCGACGGGTCGTAGAGGCGGAGGGCGAGCTGCGCGATCGTGCTCTTGCCGGCGCCCGACGGCCCGACGAACGCGATCTTCTGCCCGTAGGGAATGACGAGCTGGAGGTCCGAGAGGACCGATTTGTCGGCGTCGTACGCGAACGTGACCTTGGCGAACTCGATCTCGCTCTGGGACGGCACGCGGGTCACCGGTTGGGCGGGGTCGGGCGTCGTGCTCTCCGTCTCGAGGACGCGTCCGATCCGGTCGAGCGAAGCCGCCGCGCCGCCCCAGAGCATCACCGCTTGAAAGAGCTGCTGGAGCGGACCGCTGAGGCCCTGAAACGACGTGAAGCAGCTGACCGCGACCCCCGTGCTCATGCGCCCCGCGTAGACGCGCCACGTGCACATGGCCATCAGACCGACGTAGCAGAAGTAGCTGAAGCCCTCTTGCTTCATCCACTCGATGTGGCTTCGGACATCCCGCTCGTAGGACTTCTTTCCGATGAAGAGCGCGTGCTCTTCGAAGTCCTCGGTGACCTGCGCTTCCATCCCGTAGAGCTTCACGGCCTTGTTGCCGCGCAAGAGGTCCGCGACCTGCCCGCTGACGTCGCCCTCGATGTTCTGGAAGTCCTTGTGGATGCGCTGCACGCGGAGGCGCGAGTGCGCCATCATGACGACGCTCAGCACCGACGTCAGCGTGAGGAACGCGCCCGTCATCGGGTCCCAGCTCCAGAGGACGGCGAGCGTCCACACGATCGTGACGACCGACCCGGGCCCGAACACCGAGACGTGCTGGAAGAACGTCATCAGGTTCGCGAGCGGCGTGCCGAAGAGGTAGCTGAAGAGCTCCCCCGACGGGTGCTGCCCGTGGAAGCGCAGGCACATGTCGTTCACGTGCCGGAAGAACTGCGCGCGCATGTTGAACGCGATGCGCTCGCGCGCCCACGTGAAGAACCGGTACCCTAGGTGCCAGAGGCCCATCCGCATGACGACCGAGACGGCGAGGTAGCCCACGGCGAGCCGCCCGACGCGGTGCCAGCGCTCGTAGGTCCCGATGTCCTTGGCCTCGATGACGCCGCTGAAGAACCACTTGGGGTAGAGGTTCTGGAGCGCCATCGCCCCGCCGTGGATGCCGCACAGCGTGGACGCGGCGAGGATCTGCCAGCGGTACCTCCAGAGCAGCGGCCAGAGGTGCTTGCGGAACGAGGTGCTCGAGGGCGGCGGCGGCACCGTCTCCGCGCGGCTACCGGCGAGCCATCGAAGGGCGGGCCGCCCCGGGCCGTGGAGGGACGGCGGGTCGCCGAGCGGGCGCGGGCTGGTGGTCTGACTCACGGCGGGAACGCTCGGTTTGAAGGTGCTGCGACGGGACGACCCGAAGGAGGCCCCGGCGACGTCGAGAATAGCGTGCGGCACGCGTCGCACGAAGCGAGCGGCGTCGCGCACGCGCCGTGACCACCGATCGCGACCCCCGCGGGCGGCGCGGTCCTACACGGTCGTCGCGCCACGCACGCCCGGAGTGCCTTGACAAACGTGCCGGAGGCGGGCCTCCTCCCGGGCCGCATGCTCGACCGACTCCGCGACACCCTCTATCGAGCGATCGTCACGCCCCGCGGCGACGCGATCGCCGCCGTCCGCATCCCCAAAGACCTCGCCCGGCGTCTCAACGCGACCTTCGGCTCCCCCCTCGGCACACGCGAAGACCTCGCGCGGCGGGCGCGCGCGAGAGCCAAGCTGAAGGATCTTCGCGCCGGTCGGACCGCCGAGGCGAAGGCGCCGCGCGAGCGCGCCCCCGTGCTCGTCTACTTCGAAGGCGGGCGCAACGTGCGGGAGCTCACGCGGATCGAGGAGCTCCTGGCCGCGAAGTCCATCCCCTGGAAGCGGCTCGACGTCGGCGGGGACGAGGCGACGGTGGAGTTCGTCACGCGACGGGCGCAGTGCGAGCGAGACGATCTGCCCGTCGTCTTCGTCGCGGACCAGGCCATCGGGACGTTCGAGGCGCTCGTTCGCTCCGACGTATCCGGCGAGCTCGCGAAGCTCGTCGGCGGCGCCTGAGCCTCCCCGCGGCCTTCTTCGGTCAGCGACGTCGGAAGGCGAAGAGGTTCCCCGCCACCCGCGCGTCGCCGTCGAGGCGGATGGTGGTGTCGAGGCGGGTCAGCCTCGTGAAGTCGACCTCGCCCGCGAGGTGCTCGACGTAGCCGGGCTCGTGCGCGAAGCGGCCGGAGGGCCGCAAGCGGAAGCCGCCCGACGTCTCTCGCTCGGTGCTGATACCGAGGACGCCGCCCGGGCGGATCGCACGCGCGGCGGCCGCGAAGACAGGGGCGAGGTCGCCGAAGTAGATCATGACGTCGGCCGCGACGATGAGGTCGAACCGGCCCTCCGAGC
Source organism: Polyangiaceae bacterium (assembly GCA_036501935.1). GTDB lineage: Bacteria > Myxococcota_A > Polyangia > Polyangiales > Polyangiaceae > Palsa-1150. The sequence goes on from DASXZL010000012.1 coordinate 125,722, forward strand.
GGGTGAGAAACGAGACGAGCTCCTCGCGAACGAGCTCGTCGTAGACGCCGCGCCGGCCGGCGAGCTCGATCATCTTGGAAGAGAGGTCGACCCCCGCGAGCGTGCGCGCCATCGCACGCAGCGCCGGCCCGCACAGGCCCGTGCCGCACCCGGCGTCGAGCACGTCGTGCACGGGCCCGGCAGACACGACCTCGCGCACGGCCGCGCAGAGCTTCTCGGGCACGTCGTACCCGAGGGCGCCGACGAGCTTCGCGTCGAACCCCGCGGCGAACGCGTCGAAGCTCTCGACGATGTACTCGGGAGGCGACCGGTCGAGCGCCGCGTCCCCGCCGAGGGCGCGGAGCAGATACTGGGCCGACGCGCTCGTGGGCCAGAGCTCCGCGCGCTTCTTGCTCGCGCGGAGCGCGGCGTCGAGGTGCCCGTAGGTGGCGAGCAAGCCGCAGGTGCCCTCGAAGAGCTCCGCGAGGTCCCGTTCGGGCCGCAGCGACGCGTCGGTGCCGGCGGCCTCGTAGGCCGCGAGGGCGGCGTCGAGCGGGGCGTGGTCCATCACGTCGAGCACGAAGCGCGTGTTGCGCACCATCCGCCGGTACTGGGGGTTGGCCGGGTCGGCGCTCGACGCGCGCCGGTACGCGTCGTGGGCCTGAGCGACACGGCAGGTCTGGTACGAGAGCTTGCCGATGTTCGCGAACACGGCGGCGCTCTCGTCGCCGCGCTCGACGCAGGCCTGAAAGCACCCGATGGCCTCCACGTAGGCCCGCTGCTCCTGCTTGAGGACGCCCAGGCACTGCCACGCCGCGGTCCCCCCTGGGTCCCGCGCGACCGCTTCACGGTACGCGGCTTCCGCGCCCGTCCGATCGCCGCTCTTCTGCCGCACGAGGCCCAAGAGCACCCACGCGTCGACCCGATCGGGGGCGATGGCGAGCGCCTGCGCGAGCGCGACGCCGGCGGCGCCGTGGGAGCCGTATCGGTCGAGCGCGACGGCGAAGTGCGTCCAAGCGTCGGGATCTTTCGGCGAGAGCGCCACGGCCACGCGAAAGGCCAGGACGGCGTCGGCGACGCGCCCCCCTTTGAGGAGCTGCGCCGCCCATCGCTGGAGGGCGTCGAGCATCGGCACGCCGCGCAAGATGAGGGCCCCGAGGACGGCGTCCGACCCCGCCCACGCGCGCACCGAGGCGCGGGCCGCCTGCGCGTCCGGGATCGTCGCGTCGTCGCCCGCGGAGACGGCCGGAGGAACCGATCGGAGGGAGCTCACGGCTTGCGCGTCCGGGGCTCTAGTTCTTCGTCTTGATGTAGGCGCGCATCGCGTCGATGACCTCGAGCGGCAACGCGAGGACGACCGTGTTCGACGCGCTCGGGCCGAGGCCGTCGATGGTCTGCAGAGTGCGAAGCTGCATGGCGCCCGGGCTCGCGGCCATCGTGGCGGCCGCCTCGGCGAGGGCGGCGGCGGCCTGGCGGTCGCCCTCGGCCTTGATGATGGTCGCGCGCTTCTCGCGCTCCGACGAGGCTTGCCGGCTCATCATCTTCTTGAGCTCCTCGGGGACCGAGATGTCCTCGAGCTTGATGCCGTCGACCTGGAGGCCCCACGCGCGCGCCTGCGCCTCGACGTTCTGCGCGATCTCTCGCTCGAGGCGCTCCTGGTGGGAGAGCAGCTCGTCGAGCGAGAGCCGGCCGGCGACGTCGCGCAGCGTGGCCTGCGCGAGGCGCCAGATGGCGGCGCGGTAGTCCTGGACCCGCAGGGCCGCGCTCTCGGCGTCGACGACCTTGAAGAAGATGACGCCGTTGACCACGACCGGAACGTTGTCTTGCGTGATGGCCTGCTGCTGCGCGATCGGCACGGTCTGCACGCGCATCTCGACGAAGATGGGCGTGTCGACCACCGGGACGAGCAGGCGCAACCCGGGCTCCGCGACCGACTCGAACTTGCCGAGGCGCAGCACGAGCATCCGCTCCCACTGGGCGACGACCTTCACGCTCGCGGCGAGGCCGGCCCCGACGACGAGCCCGACGAAGACCGGAACCGCCGTGACGACCGGCTCCTGACCGGACAGATGGGCGAACGCCGCGAGGGCCACGCCGATGAGCAAGCACAGGACGAAGAGGAGCCCGGACACCGCGGCGGAGGGGCGCACCGGTCGATCGTACCCCCGGCCGAGCCGCCAGAGACGGAATCGACCACAATTGTGACCCGTGTGGGCCTCGATGCGCTTCTGCGAGAGTCGATGGCCTTTCGTTCGTCGTTTGCGCTCGCGTGTGCGGTTGCGGTGATGGCTGCCTGCTCGGCGGGCGACACGGGATCCTTCGACGACGGGGGCGGAGCCGACGAGGCGGGCCCAGGATCGAGCGGCAGCTCCGGGGCGAGACCCGGGTCGGGCGCTTCGTCGAGCTCTGGAGGCGGCGGCAAACCCAGCTCGAGCTCGGGCGGCACCACCCCTGCGAGCGACGCGGGGACGGGAGGCACATCGAGCTCGGGCTCGAGCTCGAGTGGAGGGTCGAGCTCCGGCGGGCCATCGAGCTCCAGCTCGGGCGGCTCCTCCTCTTCTGGCTCCTCTAGCTCCTCTAGCTCCTCGGGGGCCCATTCCAGCTCCAGCTCGAGCGGCGGCTCGTCGTCCGGATCGAGCTCCGGCGGCGGGTCTTCCTCCTCGAGCTCGAGCGGCGGCACCGCCACGCCGCCATCCGTCTGCAGCTTCGCGAACGGATCGAACGTCCCGTGGGTCAGCTTCGGCAACGACGTGCCGAACCCGAAGACCGCCACCTTCCAGACCATGTTCCAGAACGTGCACGCTGCCGGCGGCCGGGTCATGCGCTGGTGGTTTCACGCCAACGGGACGGTGACGCCGGGCTACGACGCCCAGGGCCTCGCCCAGCCGCTCCCGGCCTCGCATGTGGCGGGAGTGAAGAGCATCCTCGCCGCCGCGAACGCCGCGGGGATCGCCGTCAACATCAGCCTATGGTCGTTCGACATGCTCCAGGCGAGCGCCGGCGCCACGTGGACGAACAACGCGGCGCTCTTGCAGAACGACACCAATCGGCAAGCGTACATCGACCGGTACCTCACGCCCCTCGTCACCGCGCTCGAGGGCACCCCGGGCCTCTACTCGTACGAGATCTTCAACGAGCCGGAGGGGATGGTCTCCGACGTGAAGAACGCCGGATGGGCGACCCACAAAGTCGTCGAGGCGAACATCCAGCGGAGCGTCAACTGGCTGGCCGCGGCCATCCACACCGCCGATCCCACCGCCCTCGTCACGAACGCGGCGTGGACCTTCCAGGCGTGCGCGAACGTCACCGGCGATACGAACTACTATTCCGACGCCGCCCTCCGCGCCGCCGGCGGCAAGCAGAACGGGACGCTCGACTACTACGAGGTCCACTACTATGCGGCGAACGGGACCGGAAACTCGTGCTTCACCCACCCCGCGTCGTTCTGGAAGCTCGACAAGCCGGTCGTCATGGGTGAGTTCTTCGCCGCGACGACCGACGGCGTCGCGCAAAACAGCACGTACACGAGCCTTCTCTCGAACGGGTACAACGGCGCGTGGGCCTGGTCGTACACGACCGACATGCCGTGGCCGTCGATGCAAGCGCCGATGCAAGCCGCGTTCAACGCGAACAGCGCCGAGGTCGGGAGCTGCCCCTGACGCGCGACGCTCCGGGGAGAACGCCTCGCCGGTGGCGGAGAGAGACCTGGAAGAGCCTCGCCGTCGTGGCGGGGCTCGCGGTGGGTATGGGCGTCGTGGCCTTCGCGCGAGGACGGCAGGCTCCCGCGGTCTCGCCCGAGCCCCCTGCCGCGCCCCTCGCCGACGTCCCGTCCCCTCCACGAGACGAGGGCGCCGCGCGCGCTTTCCTTCCCGCCCCCACCCCTGGGCCAGCGACGGCGCCCCACAAGATGGAGCCTCCGCCGGCGCCACCGTCGGACGAAGCAGCGATGATGGCGCGGCTGCGCGACCTCCGCGATCAGGACCCGGAAGCGGCCGCGGAGCTGGCCCGAAACGCCGCCGCTCGCTTCGGGGAGTCCGCCGACGCTCCCGAACGCACCTCGATCTTGATCCACGCGCTCGCGGCCGCCGGGCGTCCGGGCGAGGCCCGCGCGGAGGCCGAAGACATGGTGGACCGTTACCCTCCTTCGCCGTGGGTGAGCGAGGTCGAGCAGTTCACGGGCGCGCACAACCACCGGAGCGTGCGCCTCGGCGAAGGCGGCAACCTCGAGACCTACTGACGATCAACGCCCCGCGGGCGGGCGCCCCGTGACCAGGCGCAGCGCCGCGACCGGGTGGCCGATACCGGTCGGCGCCCCGAGCGGCGCGCTCGCGTAGACGTGCTCGGTCGGGTGCAGCACGACGTCGCGCCCCTGGTCGAACGACTGCTCGGCGACGACGGCGCGGTACGCGCGGTCGAGGTCGATGGCGCGCGCTCGGCTGGGAAGCAAGAGGAACGCGACGTCGCGGTGGAGCTCCGCCGTCGCATCGGCGCGAAGGTGGTGTCCCGCGTCGAAGAACTTCTCGATCACCTCGGTGTTCTCCCGGAGCTCGTCGCCCGCGCCCGCTTGCTCGAGATAGAGCGTGTACTCGTACTGCCCGTCGGCCCGGGTCGGCTCGCCGAACCCCTTGAGCGGGCGCTGCGACCAATGAAACCAGCCGCCCGCGGGCGAGGCCGCCCCGAGCTTGCGCGCGAACGAGAAGATGCCGTCGGTGGTCGCGCCCACACCGCCGTGGCAGCCGACGCAAAACGTCGTCTCTTCGAAGCCCTGCGGCCGGAGCGAGCCGTCCCGTGCCTCGATGAACCCCTGATAAAACCAGCCTTGCCCGTTGTAGACGCCCCGCTCCCGCTCCCAGGCCACGTCGCGTGCGCCGTCGGGCGATTGCGCCTGATCGAGCGCTTCGGTCACCGCCTTGGCCTTGAGCTCCTTGTACGTGAGCCACGCCACCTTCTTCGCGTAGCGGAGCTCCTTCATGCGCGCCGCCATCGCGACGGTGCCGTCGGCCGCCACGTCGAGGTACCGGACCGAGTGGAGGAACTCGGTGCCGACCGGAAAGAGACCGGGTGCGATCGCCAGCGACGTGTCCGAGCCGGCGCGCCCGGCGTAGCGCATGCGCGTGCGCTCGGTGCCGTCGCGCGCGGCGTCGAACGCGACCCGGCGCGTACGACCCATCCGCCCGTCGAGATCGAGGTCGACGCCGAGGGCGCGCTCGTCGACGGGGTCGATCGCCACATCGTGGCGGGAGACGAGGGCCTCGACGATCGCGAGGTTCACGGCGTAGACCGACGCGTCGAAGCGGCCCGCCGTGTCCTCGCGCAGGCGCGGATCGAGGCGAACGAGGACGTCGTCGGTCGAGCCGTTCGTGGGAAAGAACGTCCCCGGAAACGGGTAATACGCGAACGCGCGCCAGCCGGTGTACGCACCGTCGGGCGCGTGGTCGAAGCCTTGCGCGTCGAAGCGAAACCAAGCGTCGGGCACGAACCCGTCCCACACGCCGTTGCCGTTGCCGTCCCACGCGGCGGGCAGCGCCTTGAAGGCTTGCGCCAGCGCGATGCGGCCGGCGCCGTCGAAGTAGTTGCCCTGGCGGACGTACGCGAGCGTCTCCTCGTCGCTCGATGGCGCGGCGTGCGCGACGGGCGGCGAGAAGAGGTTCGTCCAGGGGTTCTTCATCGCCACGAGGGGCAAGGAGAGCGTCTCCTGGAGGTCCGCGTCGTCGACGAAGTTCGGCGGCTCCGAGCGTGTGTGGCAGACGTAGCAAGGGTTGTGTGCCCGCGCGCCGTCTTGCCCGGCGGTCACCGTGTAGCACTGCGCCGGGATGTACGCGGCGCGGTGGACGAGGCGCCGCACGTGCATGTCGCCCGGCTCCGTCGTTGCTCGCGCCGCGGATCCCGCCGCCGCATCCACCGACACCGAGGCCGCCGGTGAAGCGCGATCCTTGCTCGCTCTCCCGCAGCCGACGAGGGCCGCCGCCGCGAGCGCCGCGCCTACGAGGAACGGCGCGCCCGCGGCGGACGGGGGTCGATCACGGCCCAAAGTCGAATGCGGCCGTCATCGGTGTGGCGGCCATGTCTCGGGACGTGAGCGGCGTGAGGTGCCAGCGCGCTTCGATCGTCGCGAGGATCGACGTCGTGTCGTACGGCGTGTTGTCGACGAAGGCCTTCTTCGCGAACGGCGAGATCACGATCGCCGGAACGCGCGAGCCCGGACCCCACCGGTCGACGACCGGCGGCGCCACGTGGTCCCACTGCCCTCCGTGCTCGTCGTACGTGACGATGATCGCCGTGTCGGCCCAGTTCGGGCTGTTCTCGACGGCCTGGATGAGCGAGAGAAGGTGGTTCTCCGCGTCGAGCATGTCCGAATATCCCGGATGCTCGTTGTAGAGCCCCACCGGCTTGACGAAGGACACCGCCGGAAGCGTGCCCGCCGCCGCCGCCGCGACGAAGTCGGTCTCGTCCTTGAGGTGAGCCGTCTTGGCCGGCGTGCCGTCGGCGTAGTTCTGGAAATAGACGAACGGCTGATGGTGGTACTGGTACTGCTCGGCGACCCAGTTGGGCGGGACGGTCGCGCCGTTGCTCGACGTGAAGGTGATCGCGTCGTTCCAGCCGCCGGCGTACCAGGCCCAGTCCTGCCCGGCGGCGGTGAGGCGATCGCCGATGGTGTCGAACGTCTGCACCCCGCAGTGGCACGAGCAGCACGATCGCGGCCTCAGCCCTGCGGACTCCTGCGCGGCCCTGGCGCGGGAGTGGCCGCGGTACGCCGGGCTGATCATGGCGTGGTCCGATCGCGGCGAGGAGATGGTCGCCGGGCCGCTCCCAGACGGGGTGAAGCTGCTGCGCGAGGTGACCGGGAGCGGCCTGCCCTGCTATGCCCTGACGAACATGGAGGCAGAGACCTACCCCAAGCGCGTAGCCCGCTTTGACTTCCTGCGCTGCTTCACCGGCACCGTCGTGTCCGGGTTCGAGGGGATCGCCAAGCCCGACCGCGAGATCTACGAGCGGCTGCTGCGCCGCTTCGGTCTCGACGCCGCGACGACGCTGTTCATCGACGACTCCCCGGTCAA
>DASXZL010000013.1:0-76222 GCA_036501935.1 Polyangiaceae bacterium
TCTTGTTGGCCAGAGCGACGCCGACCTCGGCGAAGTAGCCGTCCAGCCGACGGCGGCCGGCGGCATCCAGTTCGTACCCCATGCATCGCCTGTCGCACGGAACCAGGCCGATGGAAAAGTTTGTGACGCAGTAGTGCTAGCCAGGTCAGGCGTTCGCGTCACCAACGCCTCGCGCAGGGCCGCTACCACGCCGCTCGACCGGCTACAGTAGTCCCGCCACCACGGCGCTGGGATCATGGCCTCAGTCGGCGGAAAGTTGATGTTGAAGGCGTCGTTGGGGCTCACGAACCTCGTCGTCGTGCTCGGGCTGGTGCTCTTCGGGTCGGCCGGCACGCTCCGATTCGTCGAGGGGTGGGTGTTCCTCGGGCTGTTCACGGCGGCGTCCCTCGCGATCACGCTCCACCTCGCGCGCGCGGATCCCGTCCTCCTGCAACGCCGAACGCAGGCCGGGCCCATCGCAGAGAAGGAGCGGAGCCAGAAGGTCGTCCAGAGCTTTGCGGGCGTCTCGTTTCTCTCGACGGTCGTCGTTCCAGGGCTCGATCGTCGGCTCGGCTGGTCGCACACGCCGCTGCCGGTCGTCATCGTGGGTGACGCGCTCGTCCTGCTGGGCTTCCTGGTCGTCTTTTTCGTGTTCCGCGAGAACACCTTCACGTCGTCGGTGATCGAGGTGGCTTCCGGGCAGCGCGTCATCGACTCGGGTCCCTACGCGTCCGTCCGGCATCCGATGTACGCGGGAGCGCTCGTCCTCGTGGCGGGCATCCCGGTGGCGCTCGGTTCGCTGGTCGGCCTCGCAACGCTTCCGCCCTTCGTCGCCATCATCGTGTGGCGCCTGCTTGGTGAGGAGCGGTTCCTCATGGACCATTTGCCTGGCTACGCGGACTATCGCCGGAGGGTCCGATGGCGGCTCGTCCCTCACGTCTGGTGACCGTCGTCCCTCACGAGCCTTTTGCCTCGCCGTCTGGGCTGGCGATGACGACGACGTATCCGTCGGGATCGCGCAGCCACATCTCGCGATGCTGCGGCGCCGGGTTGACGTGCGGCTCCTCGACGACCGTCGCCGCGAGGGAGCGCGCGCGCTTCACGGCGGCGTCGAAGTCGTCCACCTCGAACCACAGAAGAACGCCGTGGCCGACCGGCGCGGCGTCGGCGTTGACGAGGTTCGGGTGGTCCTCTTCATCCCACGCGTGTATCTGGAGGAGGAGCGAGCCGTCGCGGAAAAGGCGGTCGTAGACCTTTCTGTGCTCGTGGTCGCCGAGGTGCTCGACTCCGAGGAGCGTGGAGTACCATCGGCTGCTCGCCTCGACGTCGTGAACGGCGATCAGCGGTTGCGCCGCGGGATGGCGGCGGTCTCTCGGCGTCTTCCTCATCGGCAGCGCCAGCGTACTCGATCGCGTCCGCCTTCGAGGCTCGCCGGCCCTTGCCGAGGAGCTGGTCAGGACCCAGGTTCTGGCTCGACCCATGGTGGCCATCGCCTGCACCATCGTGGCCGTGATGGTGTTGTCCGTCCTGTACGGCCGAGCGATGGCGCACCGCACCACGGCGCGCGCGCTGGCAGCCCGCCGCGCGCGATGGGGCAATCCGCCTGCCGACGCCCGCGAGATGGACGGCGTTTTCCGGTACCACCAGCTCCGTCGGGGCGAGCGGCGTGCCGGGATGCTCGAGGACAGCGAGTGGCGCGACCTGGGCATGGGGGCGGTGCATGCCCATCTGGACCGCGCCGAGACGTTCGCCGGGCGCGCTCGCCTCCACGACCGCCTCCGCGTGCCGAGCACGGACCTCGCCGCGCTCCGCCGCTTCGACGCCGCCGTCACGCTCTTCGAGCACGACGCCGCCGCGAGAGAGCGCGTCCAGTCGGTGCTCGCCTCGGCGGACCCTTACGGGCAAGACGCGATCCTCGAGGTCCTCCATTCGCGCTTGCCGGACCCTTCTCCGATGCGCCACGTGTTCCCGGTCGTCGCGGGGCTGACCGTCGCGGCCTTGGCGGCGATCCCGTTCGTCCCCGGTGCGCCCGCGGTAGCCCTGGCTCTCGCGCTTCTCAGCATCGTGCTGCGCGTCGCCCACGGGCGGCGAATGCTCGGGTGGATGGCGTCGCTGCGGGCGACGAGCGCGCTGCTGCGCATGGCGAGCAAGCTCGGCGCTCTTTCCATTCCGCCTCTCGACGCGGAGCTCGCCGCGATCCGCACGGCGCGAAGGCGACTGGCCACGCTGGCCCGGACGACCTCATGGCTCAGCATCGACACGCTCCGGGGCAACGAATTCGTCCTGATGCTGATCGCCTACGTGAACCATTTCTTGCTCGTCGATCTCGCGGCGCTCCACTACGCCTTCCGCGTCCTTTCGCGGGACCTCGACGTCGTGAGGCATGTATTCGAGTCCGTCGGCGATCTCGACGCGGCGCTGGCGGTGGCGTCGTTTCGCGTTGGCGCGACGGGGTACGGCAAACCGGAGCTCGACCCACAGGCGACGGCGCTTCGCATCGACGAAGTGGTTCATCCGCTCCTCGAAGGCGCCGTGCCCAACTCCGTTCACCTGGAGGGGCGCGGCATGCTCATCACGGGGCCGAACATGTCGGGCAAGTCGACGTTCGTGAAGACGGTGGCGATCAACGCCGTCCTCGCGCAGACGGTGTACACGACGCTTGCGCGGCGGTATCGCGCGCCGCTCCTCCGCGTGCGGACGCTCATGAACGCCGTCGACGACGTGCAGCGAGGTCGGAGCTACTACTACGCCGAGGTCGAAGGCGCGAAGAGGCTTCTCGCGCCGAGTGAGCCGGGGACGCAGACGCTGGTCCTCGTGGACGAGCTCTTCCGCGGGACGAACACGAGCGAGCGGATCGGCGCGGGCAAGGCGGTCCTCTCGGCGCTGCGCGTCATGGGACACCACGTGCTGGCGTCGACGCACGATCGGGAGCTCGGCGCGCTGCTCCACGACGACTTCGAGCCGTATCACTTCGGCGAGCGGGTCGTCGACGGAGAGCTCGTCTTCCCCTTCGTGCTTTGCGCAGGCCCATCGACGACGAGGAACGCGATCGCACTGCTACGGCACGCGGGCTTCCCGGAGGAGGTTGTCGCCGAGGCGACGAGGGTGACGGAACAGCTGGAGGGTGGCGCGCCGGCGGACCGGGGGAGCTGAGTCACCGGGGCTCGCACGCCGGCCGCATTCGTGACGCGAGCGTGAGCTACCGCACCTCAGGGGGCGGTTCCGTCGAAGTACTTCGCCGCCATCGCGGCGGCGTCGAGGCCGACGAGGTGCCCGACCTTGCGGCCGGCGAAGTCGTCCGGGGCAATGTGGATGGTCCCCCACAGGCGGGACTGCCCCGCTTCGTCCGATGCGTCGAAGTACGACGCCCACTGAAGTCGCACCTCGGTGCTGGGACCCTTCTCGAACGTGAGGAACGTGTCCTTCGACGCGACGAACTCGCCGAACCCGCCCGGGAAATACGGACTCCCGGTGAGGCTCGCCATCACCTCCGCCGCGGCGCGGCTGAAGGTGCTGTGGCCGGAGATGAAGGCGGGGAACGCCGGCGTGACGAACGTGCGCCGCTGGTAGGTGATCCAATCGACGGCGCGAACCCAGTCCACCCCCGAGACCTGGCTTCTTCGATCGCCAGGCTCCCCCAGCCAGTCCCGCACGGCCACCTGACCCACGTAGGGGGCGAGGTGCTCGTGACGCTGTCCGGGGGCGCTGCTCTCCTTCGTGATGACCTCGATCAGCCCGGGGACGAGCGGGAGTCCACCCGGATCGTACGACGGGCCCTTCGGGTCGGAGGATTGCCCTTTGGCGCCCATCCATCGAACGAGCGAGATGGGGCGCACGGTCGTGGATCGACGCTTGATGTCCCACGCGGCGACGCCGGCGTCGTGCACGGCGCCGTTGAGAGCCAGATAAACGTGCACGTCCCAGGCGAGTGGGTCGAGCGCCGGCCCCCTCCCGAAGAGCTGCCGTTTCACGCTCGGGGCCTCGCTGACCATGTTGGCGATGACGTTCCAGTGCCCGGGCGGCGTCTCCGACTTCGGTCCGTCGGCCCAGAACTCCGCCATCACCCGGAAAAAGTCCGCTTTCGGGACGATCTCCGGCGCGTACGGCTCTCCGGTGACGGGGTTCTTTTCCCAGCCCTTTCCGTCGTTCGTGCCGAGCGGGTTGTGACCGTACGCGCCGGGCGAGATGTCGATCGTGTCGGTGGCGGGCGCGCCGACCGCGGCCGTCTTCCGGACCACCTCGACGAGCCAGCGGCTCATATCGGGTCCGAGCTTCGGCGCCGGCCCGGGGTCGTGCCAAGGCACGGCCTCGGACGCGCGCTTCATCGCGAAGGGGGTGACCCCTCCCCACTGCGCGCCGACGTAGTCCTGCACGCCCGCCGGAAGGACGATGCCGTTCTGCGTGGCGGCGACAGCGAGGTTGATGGGCTGCCAGCGGTCCGGCTTCGTCAGCGGCGCGCCGGGGTTGTCGTAGACGAGCGGAGGGTTGGCGGCCTTGTACCCCGTCGTGTCGGCATAGCGATGGGCTTCGTTCGCCCCGTCGTTGGCGGTCTTCGCGATGACGAGGTGGCCCACCCGATTGCCGAAGGCGATGGGGTCGTCCCCGACGTCGTGATCGTCGTTCGCGTCGTAGCCGAGGTCGGCCATCACCGCGCGCAAGCAGGCGAGCGTGGTCGGGCCCCCGATGGCTGGCTCGTATCGGTGCGCCAGCAACCGATAGGCCGCGTAGCTGATCGCGGCGCGCCTCGCCTCGTCGATGTTGGGTGCCGTGTGCCGCTCGCGGACGAACACGCCTTTGGCGACTGGGTCGTAGGCGGCCCACGCATCCCACATGGCAGCAGACAGGTGATAGAGGTTGCGCGCGTGCATCGTGGGCGCGGGGAAGTCGAGCCGGATCGCCGCGAGGATCTGCTCGTCCCATCGACGCGCGATCGAGCGAGACCTTCCAGCGGCGACGACCTCGGGCCGGCAGACGGCGCTCGCTCCGGCGTCTGCCGCGGGCTCCTTCTCGTCGAGGACCACTTCCGGCACGGGGGCGCCGTAGTGGATGAGCATTCCCTGGTCGAGCGCGGGAGCGAGCACGTTGCCGCCGGCCGACCAGACGCCGCCCGAGGAGTCGACGAAGATCGAGTGAAGCGACGACCCGACGGGCAATGGCGGGCTCCCTTCGACGACCTTCCACGGCCCCCCGCTCGACGGGCGCGTGTACACGAAGCCCCGCTCCCCGCTCGCCCAGTCCCCACCTTCGGTCGTCGTGAAGATCCCCTGGATGAGCGCCGTACCCTCCGGGGATGCGTCGTGGAAAACGCCTTTCGTCCCCTCGAGCAGGAGGCCGTTGCTGGCGCCGCCGACGGCGACGACACGGTCGGCGGTGCCATGCACGGTAAAGAGGGTGTTCTTCGTCCCGCTCGGCACGACGTTGAACGGGCCGGACCCGGTTCGATGCAGGATCGCTCCCCCGGCGCCCACCACCCAGACGTCGTCCCCGGTGCCCCAGACCTTGAAGAATCCAGGAAGCTCGCCGCCCGCGAGAAGCGGTAGATCGATGGGCAGCGTTTCCCTCTCGAACGCGGCCCCGCGGTAGTGCCAGATGAACCCGTTTCGCCCCGCCGCGCTTCCGACGGCGTAAAAGTCGTCGGGGCTCTTGCCCCAGACTCCGTAAACGGTTTGTCGGCCGAGGCCCGGCGTCGGCATGCGCTCGAAGTGCTGCCCGTCGTACTTCAGGATGGTCGCGCTCGCGCCGGCCATGAGGATGGGGCCCTGCGGAAATGCGTGAACCCACCAGAGGTCACCGGTCTGGCCGGTGCGAAGGCTCTCCCAGGTCTTGCCGTCGAAGTGCAGGACGAGGGGGCCGGAGCCCTTGTCGGACCCGACGGCATACACATCGCTTGCGGAACGCGCGCTGACCGAGAGAAGCGCGGAGGGCAGCTCGAGAGCCACGACTTGCCATTTGGACGACGCGGCCGACGCCCTGGAAGGCTCGACGTCCTGGCAGCCGGCCAGGGCGGTCAGCGCGATGCTGGTGGCCGCCAGGCCGAAGGTGACGAGTGCGCGTCTCATCCTGCGTCTCTTCTCGCGGGCAGGCGCCGTGCACGGAAGATACCATCCTCGGGGATGACCCGAGGGCCTGCGGTTGCCCTCCTGCGCGTGCCGGAGTGCGCCGTCGCACGATCCGGCGGTCCCCCGTCGGCGGGGACAAGGGGCAGGAACGTTCGAGTGATTGTTTCCTGTCAGCCTGCCGCGAGCGACTGTGCGAGCAGGATCATGCTGATGGCGACGAGGCCGGCGTAGGCGCAGCGGAGAAAGGCGCCATGCTGCAGGCGTCGGTTCAGCATGCGGCCGAGCGGGATGGCAACGAGCGCCCCCGGCAACGACAGAAGAAAGTACCGCGTGACGAGGGGCACCCACAGCCCGGCCAGCCAATAGCCCACCATGCCGATGGCGCTTGCGGGGAGAAAGTAGGCCTGAAGCGTCGCCCGGAAGTGCGCGGCGGACCACCGGCGGAGGGATCCGTAGACGACGAGAGGCGGCCCGTTCATGCCGTACGCTCCGCCGAGGACCCCCGCCAGCAGGCCGCAGCCGAACAGCCAGGGGAGCCTGTCGCTGCGGAGGTGCAGTGGTGAGCGGTTCGCGAGCGAGTAGCCGGCGAACGAGAGGATGATGAGCCCGAGGGCCGCCTTGATGATCCGCCCGTCGAAACGGGTGAGGAGCAAGAGGCCGATGGGGATCCCGGCGAGCGTCGCCAGGATGAGCCAACCGGCGCTGCGCACGTGGATGTCGCGCCAATCCTGGACGACCACGATGGCGGCGACGGTGATCGAGACGAGCACCGCGACCGGCGCGGCAACGTCGACCGGGATGCGCAGCGCGAGCAGCGGGACGGCGACCAACGCCTCGCCGAAGCCCAGCCACGAACGGATCAGCGTCGCGACGAAGACGACGACCACGACATGAAGCACGACAGCGTCGACCACGACGATCCGAGTCTGGTTCTACCACCTCGCGTCGGAAACGACCTGCGGAGCTTTGAGCACGTGCCTACCCGCCCTGTGCAAGGATCGCGGCATGCGCCTGCCCTTGGCCTGCGTCCTCGCCCTCTCCCTGGTCGCCTGCTCCAAAGCTTCGGACCAGCCCGAGCCGCCCATCAGCATCGCGGTCCCCCCCATCACTTCCGGTCCCCCGCTCGAGCCGGGCCATCCGCCCTTCGGCTCGGGATCGATCGGCTACTACCGCTTCCCCGCCGTCCGGGGCGACGTCATCGTCTTCGCCGCAGAGGGCGATCTGTGGCAAGTCGCGCGAACGGGCGGTGTCGCGACGCGCCTCACGAGTCACCTCGGAAACGAGTCGTCCCCCGCGATCTCGGCCGACCGGACGGTGGTCGCGTTCTCCGCCGCGTACGAGGGCCCCAACGAGGTCTACACGATGCCCGCCGCGGGCGGCACGCCGGTCCGGCGCACGTTCGACGGCGACGCCAGGGTGGTCGGCTTCGCTCCCGACGGGACGCTTCTCTACGCGACGCGCCAGTACAGCACGCTGCCCGCGACGCAGCTCTTCCGCCTCGACCTCGCGACGGGGCAGCGGACGCCTCTTCCGCTGGCCGAGGCGGCGGACGGCTGCTTCACGGACGACGGGCGCACGCTCTTCTTCACGCGCCTGCCGTTTCAGGGCAGCCACACGAAGCGCTACCGCGGCGGGACGGCGCAGACGCTGTGGAAGTACGTGAGCGGGGCCGCCGAGGCCGTCCCCCTCACGGCCGACTACGCGGGCACGAGCAAGTCACCGATGTGCTGGAAGGGGCGCGTGTACTTCCTCAGCGACCGGGACGACACCATGAACGTCTGGTCGATGGACGAGGACGGCCACGACCTGCGCCAGCACACCAAGCACCAGGGCTGGGACGCCGACCAGGCGTCGCTCGGGGACGGGCGGATCGTCTACCACCTCGGCGCGGACCTTCACCTCCTCGACCTCGCGAGCGGGAGCGATGCGGCGCTCGACATCACCCTCTCCTCGGACTTCGACCAGGAGCGCGAGACGTGGGTCAAGAAGCCGCTCGACTACCTCAGCGCGATGGCGCTGTCGCCGAAGGGCGATCGCGTGGCGCTCACGGCGCGTGGCCAGGTCTTCGTGGCGCCCGTGAAGCAAGGCCGCCTGGTGGAGCTCACGCGCAAGCCGGGCGTTCGCTACCGGCGGGCCACCTTCTTGCCCGACGGAAAGAGCGTCGTGGCGCTGTCGGACGAATCGGGCGAAGTGGAGCTCTGGACGCTGCCCGCGAACGGCGTGGGCACGGGCGAAGAGCTCACGAAGGGGGGCACCATCATGCGCTGGCAGGCGGTGCCCTCGCCGGACGGCAAGTGGATCGCACACACCGACAAGGAGCACCGGCTCTGGATCTCGAGCACGGACAAGACGGAAAAGAAGGCCGACCGCCTCGTCGTGACGTCGCGCGCCGGAGACGTCGAGGGCCTCGCGTGGTCTCGCGACGGGCGCTGGCTGGCCTACGTAGCCAATGCCGCCAATTACTTTGGACAGATTTTTGTCTGCAACCCGGAGGACGGGACGACGACGGCGGTGACCACCGACCGCTTCGACAGCTACAGCCCCACGTGGAGCCCCGACGGCGCGTGGCTGTATTTCCTTTCCGATAGGGACCTGCGCACCGTCGTGCGATCCCCGTGGGGGCCGCGCCAACCCGATCCCTTCATCGTCGATCCGACCCAGATCTTCGCGCTGTCGCTGAAGAAGGATGCTCGCTTTCCGTTCGCCCCCGCCGACGAGCTTCACGCCGGGGAGGCCGCGAGAGAGGCCGAGAAGAAGGCGAACGCGAAGCACCCGCGGGCGCACGGGCCGGTCGAGGTGGATCTCGACGGGATCGCGCAGCGCCTCTACAAGGTGCCCGTGCCGTCCGGGCGACTCGGCTCGCTGCGCACCGACGGTCAGCGGCTCTACTGGCTCGCGAGCGACGCTTCGCTCGAGCCGAAGCGCAAGCTCTTCGTCCTCCCCATCGAGCGGGACAACCCGCAGCCGAAGGTCTTGATGGAGGACGTGCGCGAGTACCAGGTCTCGGCGGACGACAAGAAGCTCCTCGTGCGAAAAGGGCGAGACAAGGAGAACGAGCTCTACGTGTTCGACACGGGCGACAAGGCGCCGGAAAAGCTCGACGACGCGAAGGTGGACCTCGGGCGCTGGACCTTCTCCTTCGATCCGCGCGAGCAGTGGCACCAGATGTTCCTCGAGGCCTGGCGGCTCGAGCGCGATTACTTTTACGACCGCGGCATGAACGGGACCAACTGGCCGCAGATCCGCGACAAGTACCTGCCGCTGGTCGATCGCGTGAGGAGCCGTGACGAGCTAAACGATCTGATCGGCCAGATGGTCGGCGAGCTCTCGGCCCTCCATATCTTCGTGGAGGGCGGCGACGGGCGGCGCCCGACGGACGACATCCAGGTCGCGTCGCTCGGCGCCGAGCTGACGAAGGACGCCGCGGCCGGCGGCCTGCGCGTGACCCGCATCTACACCGCCGACCCCGACGACCCCGGTGGGATCTCGCCTCTCCGACGCAACGGGGTCGGCATCGAGGTGGGCGACGTCATTGCGTCGGTCAACGGCGTGCCGGCGCTCTCCGTGGTCGACGCCGCGGCGCTGCTGCGCAACCAGGCGGGTCGCCAGGTGCTCCTGGAGGTCAAGCCGAAGAAGGAGAAGGACAAGCAGGCGGAGCCGAGCCACGAGGCCATCGTGGTGCCCATCAAGCCACGGGAGGCGCGGGACCTCCGCTACGCCGATTGGGAGTACGACCGGCGCCGCCGCGTCGAGGACCAGGGCAAGGGGACCATCGGCTACCTGCACCTGCGGGCCATGGGGGGCGACGACTACGCGCAGTGGGCGCGGGACTACTACCCGGTCTTCCAGCGCCAGGGCCTCATCATCGACGTGCGCCACAACAACGGCGGCAACATCGACAGCTGGATCCTCGGCAAGCTCCTTCGCAAGCCGTGGTTCTTCTGGCAGGACCGCGTGAGCGATCCCAACTGGAACATGCAGTATGCCTTCCGCGGGCACGTCGCCGTGCTGGTGGACGCGTGGACGGCGTCCGATGGCGAGGCCTTCGCCGAGGGCATCAAGCGCCTTCAGCTGGGCAAGGTGATCGGCACCCGCACGTGGGGCGGCGAGATCTGGCTCAGCTGGGACAACTTCCTCGTCGACAACGGCATCGCCACCGCCGCCGAGAACGGCGTTTACGGGCCCGAGGGGCAGTGGCTCATCGAGGGCCACGGCGTCGATCCGGACATCGTCGTCGACAACCTGCCGAGGGCGACCTTCGACGGGAAGGACGAGCAGCTCGATGCGGCCATCCGCTACCTACAGGACCGCATCCGGACCGAACCGATCAAGGACATCCCGCCGCCGGCGTTTCCGCGGAAGTAGGCGTCCCGAAGGCGCCCCGTTGCATGGCGCTCGGGTGCTCGAAGGCGGGGGGCCAGAAGGGCCGGAGGTCTGGACGGCCGCCTCGCCGTGCGCGATCGTTGCTCGCCATGTCCGACAAGCTCTCGCTCGACCCGAAGACCTCCGCCCTGCTCGTCATGGACTTCCAGACGTCCATCGTCGAGATGATCGCCGCCACCGGGGATGCGCTGCTGACGCGCACCGCGAAGCTCGCGGATGCCGCGCGGGCTGCCGGGATGCGAGCCATCTACGTCGTCGTCGGTTTTCGCGCCGGATACCCCGAAGTGAGCCCACGCAACCAGTCGTTCGGACCGATCCGCGAGAGCGGGCGCTTCGCGGAGGGGGCCGCCGGAACGGAGGTGTACCCTGCGCTCGCCCCGAAGCCCGGCGAGGTGGTCGTCAGAAAGCACCGGGTGAGCGCTTTCGCCGGCACCGACCTCGACATGGTGCTGCGGGCCAACGGCATCGAGACGCTCGTGCTCGCCGGCATCGCCACGAGCGGTGTCGTCCTCTCGACGGTCCGCCACGCCGCCGACGCCGACTACAGACTCGTCGTCGTCGAGGACTGCTGCGCCGACCGCGACGCCGAGGTCCACCGCGTGCTCACGGAAAAAGTGTTCCCGAGGCAGGCGACGATCGTGAAGGCAGAGGACGTGATCGCGGCGCTGACCGCCTGACGACTCGCCCTCTCGACACGCGCCCCTAGGCCGCCTAAAGCCGGCCCCATGTGGGGAATCAATCTCGAGAGCCGTGCGGCCGGGGCCGTCGCCATCGCACTTGCTTGCACGGGGTGCGCGGAAGGCGGGGCCGCCGGGGCCGCATCCAAGCCGGCGGTCGTCTTCCCGAGCCGCGACGAGATCGCGCGAATCCCGGCCGAAGTGCCGCGCGCGGAGGCCTTCGGCATGGCGGACGTCGCCGTGGAGACGTGGAGCTTCGAGTCTCAGGCGTCGAGCGACGCGGCGGCCTACGAGGATGCATCCCCGTGGGGCGACGTCGTGCGCGAGCTCGTGAAGGCACATCCGGCGAACCTGACGCCGTCGGCGCCGCTGAAGTGCGCGGCCCAGGAGCTCGCGCGGTTTCACGCGAAGAACGGCGCCATGCCGACCGAGAGTCTTCGGCGCTTCGTGGCCGCGCGCTGCGGCGCAGTGTCGTCGGGAATCACTCCGATGTTCTGGTCGGTCACTTCACCGATCCCGATCTCCGACGCCGAGCTCGCGCCCAAGGCGGGCGAGGGATTCGCGAAACGGCTCGGTGTCAGGCTCCAGACGGAGCACTGGCTGCTCGGGGTCGCGTCCGCGCGCGAGGGTCAGCGAACCTCCGCGGTGGCCGTGCTCGCGCGCGACGAGGCGAAGCTCGAGCCGGGGACGCTCACGGTCGACGCGAGCCGCCGCGTCACACTGCGAGGCGCCGCGCGCGGCGACTTCGCCGAGATCGGCGCGCTCGTGAACCGCGGCGACGTGGGCACGGCGCCTTGCGTGCCCGACCCTCGAGTGAAGGCGCCGCGATTCGCGCTGACGTGCGAGCTCGCCCCGGGAGACACCTTCGCGTGGGTCGAGGTGCTCGGACGCAGACCGGGCCAGCTTCTTCTTCACGAGCTCGCGGAGACCATCATCAACGAAGGCGACCGCAGCGCCCTCGTGTACGCGGCCCACCACGTCGGGCCGCCTGCGACTGTGAAGGACGGCCCCGCCTTTTCGCGCTCGCTCCTCGACGGCCTGAACCGCGTTCGCACGAACGCGCACATGGCGCCGCTGTCGCTCGCCTCCGAGCAGAGCGCCGAGAACACGCGGCTCGCCGGTACGCTGGTCGACGCCATGATCAGCAGCGACGAGACCGTGACCAACCGCGCCGCGATCGGGCTGATGGCGGGCTGGGAGGTCAAGGGGCTCATCCGCAACGGCAACTTCTTCATTGCCGCGGTCGGGACGAGCGACGCCACGGCCTGGCTCGACTTCGCCATCGAGCGCCCGATCGGTCGATCGTCCCTGCTCGATCCGGCGATGCGCATCATCGCCATCGGGCCGGCGATCCCGCCAGGCGGCGGCGCGCTGGGTGCGGCGGTGACGGCATACGCGCTGTTCGAGACGGACGATCATTCGGCCGACGCCACCCGGTTCTTCGGGCGCGTCGCCGCGGCGCGCGCAGCGCGAGGGCTCTCGGCCCCCGTGCGCGAGCCGGGTTTCCGCGAGATGGACGCCCAGCTCGCCCGGATCGCCCGGGCAGGCGGCGCGCCGATGGATGCGCTGCAGGCGACGATGCGGGCGGCGGTCGCGCGTACGGGCCAGGGCGTTCACGGCTACACGCTGGAGACGAACGACCTCGACCAGGTCCCCGTACCGGAGGCTCTGCTCGCACCGGTCCCGATGCGGATGGCAATCGGGGTGACGCATCATCGCGCCGAGGGCGCCGCCTGGGGGCAGTACGTCGTGATGGTCGTGCTTCTCGGCAGGGACGAGGGGATGACCGCCGTGCAGTTGGGTCCGCACCCTGTGCGCTTCGTCGCTCAGCGGGCTCCCGTCGTGCGGTAAGGCGAGCTGCCTCGGTCGATCGGAATCGTTCTTTCGGCACGCTCGCGGACGACGAAGACGTGGCGGTGCGCGAGATTGGCGACGCTCGCGGCGGTGGTGCCCAGGATGCGATCGAGCGCGTGGTAGCCGTGGCTCCCGAGCACGATGAGGTCCACGTCGAGATCCTCGCTCATCGCGACGATCATCCGCCAGGGCGTACCGAAGCCCACCGTCGGCGGATCGACCCGCACCGTCAGAGGAACCGGGCGTGCCGTGAGGCGATGCAGATCGTCGAGCGCGACCTTGGTCATGTGCTCGGGGAGCGTGTCGGGGCGGCTGCCCGCCGCCGCCGCGGGAAACTCGGGAGGAACGAAGAGCGCGCGAAACGGAAAGAGGGTCGCGCCGAAGGGCCCGGCGATCTCGGCGGCGGCGTCGAAGACACCCGGGGCGCGAGCCGAGCCGTCCAGCGCGACGAGGACGCGGGCGATCACGCGTGGGCTCCGGCGAGCGTCGTCCCGGGCGCATGGGCTCCGTCCTGAGCGGGGGCGCGCTTCGCGAAGAACATGAACATGACCGGGACGAGGAAGAGCGAGAGGACCGTCGACGAGGTCAGCCCGCCGACCACCGCGAGGGCGAGCGGCTGGTTGGCCTCCGAGCCGCGTTCCAGGCCCATGGCGGTCGGGATGAGGCCGATCACGGTCGCGAGGCTCGTCATGGCGATGGGCACGAACCGCGAGCGGGCCGCGGCGATGATGGCGTCGACCTTGTCGGCTCCCTCGTCGCTGTAGCGGCGGTTCGCGTCGTCGACGAGCAGGATGCCGTTGGACACGGCAATCCCGATGACCATGAGGATTCCCATGAGGGCGGTGATCGAGAAGCCCTGACCGGCCGCCATCAGCGCCAGCACGATGCCCACCAGCGACACCGGGATGGTGAACAGCATCACGAAAGGCAGGCGCAGCGACTTGAACTGCGACGCCATGATCATGAACACGACCATCACGGCGAGCCCGAGCGCGAGGCCGAGGCCTCCGAAGGTCGTCCGCATGAGCTCGACCTGACCGACGTAACGCCAGTCGACGTGCTGCGTCCGCGCGTCGGCGTGCAGCGCGCGCTCGAGGTCATCCGCCGCCGAGCCGATGTCGCGCCGCTCGGTTTGCATCAGGATGTGCGCCACGCGCGCCAGGTGGCTGCGCTCCACGGCGACCGGTCCGAGGTCGCGCCGGACATCGCCGTACGCGCGGAGGAGCACGGGCTGCCCCGTCGCGTTGATGCGCACCGGGAGCGCTCCGAGCGACTGCGTGTCCTGCACGTGAGCGGGATCGAAGTAGGTCACTACGTAATACGACTGGCCGTTGTGGGAGTCGATCCACACACCAGGCGTGTTGATGTTGCCGAGCGTGGCCTCCAGAGTCGTCTCGGCGGCGTCCTTCTCGCTCGATCCCACGAGACCTGCCATCTCGCGATCCGTGTCGACGTGCACCTCCGGGTAGTCGTTCTGCAGCGACACCTTGACGTCCCTCACACCGGCCACGGTCCGCGCGACGTCCGCGACCGCCTGAGCCTCCTCGTTCAGCTCGGCCAGGTTCTCGTTGTGCACCTCGACGACGAACGGGGCGGTGTAGCCGTTGGCGAAGACGCTCGCGACCAGGCCGCCCGGGTACTGCAACACCTCGACCCCGGGGAACTCCTTGGTCACGATGGCGCGAATGCGCTCGGCGAGCTCGGTCTGGGGCATCGAACGCCGCTCCGCGTCCGAGAAGGCCAGCTGCAGCGTGCCCGTGTTGGGCGCGACGTTCGTGTTCGTGAGAAGCGCTCGCGCGTTCTGAGGCATGCCGTTGTTGGCGATCGACATTTCGACCGTGCCGGGCGGGAGCTCGCGAGTGATCGCCCGGCCCATTTCGGCCATGGTCGCCGCGGCGTCGGCGACCGAGATGCCCGGAGCCATGCGCACGTAAAGCGTGTCCATCGACTCGTCGATCTCGGGGAAGAACGTGCTCGGCAGGCGCGACGCTGCCCAGCCAGCGCCGACGACCAGGGCGAGCGAGGCCGTGATCACCGCGGCCCGGTACGGGAGCACGACGCGGAGCGTCCGCGAGTAACCGTCCGCGACGCGGTCGATGAACGCCTCGACCGCCTTTCCCAGGCGCCCGTGCTCGGCGTGACCGAGGAAGTACCGGCACGCCACCGGGGTCACTGCCATGCTCACGAAGTACGACGCGATCATCGCCACCGCGACGGTGATGGCGAGCGGTGCGAAGAGCTTCCGCGCCAGGCCGGCCAGCAGGACGACCGGCAGGAGCACGGCCATCGTCGTCAGCGTGGATGCCAGCACGGGGAGCGCGACCGAGTTCGTCCCCTTGAGCGCCGCCTCCGCGGTGCTCATTCCCATCCGCTGATACCGGTGGATGGCCTCGAGGACGACGACCGCGTCGTCCACCAGCCGCCCCATGGCCAGCGTCAGGCCGCCCAGCGTGAACGCGTTCAGCGTTTGCCCGGTCGCGTACAGCACGATGAGCGTGATGGCAAACGAGAGCGGGATCGCGACCGAGACGATCATCGTGCCCCGAACGCTCTGCAAGAACAGAAGGATGACGAGCGCGATGAGAATCAAGGCCTGAACGATCTCCTTCTTCAGGCCGTGGTACGCGCTGCGCACGAACGTCGACTGATCGAAGTAGACCTTCGCCTGCATTCCGGGCGGGAGATCGTGCAGGCCCTCGACGATCTTCTTCACGGCGTCGACGATCTCGATGGTGTTGCCCCCGGGGATGCGGAGCACCGCGAGGTAGACCGCATCCTTCCCGTTGACGGCGACCGACTCGGTCTGCGGCGTACCTCCGTCTTCCACCCGCGCCACGTCGCGGATGAGGACAGGCTTGCCGTTCACCACCTTCACGGTCGCTTCCCCGATCGTGGCGACGCGCTTGGGGATGGCGTTGGTGTAGACGTTCGCGTCGAAGCGCGGGGACAGGAGCTCTCCGGTCGGGAGGAGCGCGTTCGACTTGGCCGCTGACGCCGCGATGTCGTTGGCGGTGACCTGCCTCGCCTGGGCCTTGATCGGGTCGACGACGATGTTGATCTGCCGCAGCTGGCCGCCGTAAGGGGCGGCGCTGGCGACCCCGGAGATGCCCTCGAGGAGCGGCTCGATGTTGTTGAACGCATAGTCGTAGAGCTGAGGGCCGGTATATCCCGCGCCGCTGACGACGACCTCGCACACCGGGGCGTTCGAGGGGTCGTATTGCAGGACGAACGGCGGCAAGACGCCGAGCGACTTCGGGATCGCGGCCATGGCGAAGCCTGCCTGCGACTGGACCAGAGTCTGCGCCGCGTTCAGGTCCGTGCCCCACTTGAGCCACACGTAGATGACGCTGAAGCCGTTACGCGACAGACTCTCGACGTGGTCCACGCCCGGCGTGGCGCTGACGTACTTCTCGAGACGCCAGCTGATCGTCTTCTCGACGTCCTTGGCCCCGAGGCCTGGCGAGAGTGTTCCGATGATGAGAACGGGCGGCGTGAGCTCGGGAAAGGTGTCCACCGGCATGCGCGGCGTGACGACCAGGGAGAAGACGACGAGCCCGATGCAGATCATCAAGATCGCGATCGGGTTGCGCAGCGAGAGCGCGGTCACGGGGAAGGCTCCTTGGCCGGCGTGGGCGCGGTCGCGGCAGCGGCGATGAAGGGGACTTGCTTCGTGGTGACGGCGTCTCCATCGGCCAAGATCGCGCGTCCCTCGCTGACGACCGGCGTGCCCGCCGCCAGCGACCGGTCGAGGAAGACGGCCCCTCCGAGCTCGCCCTCGACCCGATACATCGCCTTGTGCGCCCTCCCGCCTTCGACGACGAAGACCCCGGCCTTGGACCCGCTGATCGACGCAGCATCGAGAGGAATCGCGGTGCATGGGCGCGGATTGCCGATCTGGATCCGTACCTCTCCGGTCGTGTTGACGGGGATGTGTCGTGTGGGGTCCGACAGGTCCACCTCGCAATGAACCGTCCGCGTGTCGGGATCGGCGCTCGGCGACCGCCGCGCGATCGTGCCGGCGATCGTCTCCCCCGTGGCGAGCACATGCACGGTCAGCGAGGCTCCAGGGGCGATCGTGGAGAAGTCGCCCTCCGGCGCGTCGAACGTCATGCGCACCGTCGTACGGTCCACGACCGAAACGATTGCCGTACCGGGGCGCACGAAGGCGCCAGGATCGATGGTCCTCGTCGCGATTTCCCCCTCGAATGGCGACCGGAGGATGCAATCGTTGACCTCGAGGTTCGTGCCCATCATCTTCGCCCGCTGCGACGCGAGCTGAGCCAGCTCGGAGGCGCTCTGCGCTTCCTTCATCTCCGCCTCGTTGGGCGAGACGAAGCCTCCGTCGAGCATCGTCTTGAGACGTGCGGATTCGTCGGCGACCGCATGCTGGCGGGCGTCGATGGCCCGGGCCTCGGCGGCGACGGCCTGGTTGGACGCGCTGGCGTTGCGGCAGTCGAGCGTCGCGAGCACCTCTCCTCGTTTCACGAACGCACCCGGTCGCACCAGCACCGTGTCGACGTACGCGGAGATGAACTGGGGTCCGACCTGCGCTTCGATCCACGGTCTCAGGGTCCCGACGTACACGCGTGACTCGCGGAACGACGTCCCCTCCGCGGCCACCACCGTCACCGGTTTCGCCGTAGAGGACAGCGCCACGTGGTTCACCTTGGACTCGGAGCGATGAATGAGGGCCGCTCCGATCGTCGCGACCAGCAGGACGCCTGCGACGATGACGATGGGTACCCCCATCCGGCGTGGCTGACGCGGGGGCACCTTTGTCGGCGGCGCTCCCGGCGAAGGTGAGTCGGCGTCGACGGTCATTCGTTCCTCGCTGTCATAGGCCCTCGGCAACGGCGCGACCGAAGGCGGCGCGGGCTTGCGCGACCTCGAACTCACCCAGAGCCCGACGGATTTCGGCGTCGGTCCGGACGGCCTCGGCGTCCGCCAGCTCGACGGCGTTGCCGATGCCGGCGCGGAAACGGGCGTCGGCCTGGTCGTAGTTGGCGTGAGCCGCGATGACCGCATTCTCGAGCGCCACGAGCGCCGAGCGCGCAACCCCGACCCCCACGTACGCCTGCCTCATCCGAGCGACCTCCTGCTCGCGCGCGACGTCGATCTCGTCTCGCCGCACCTGCTCTGCGGCTCGCGCGGCGTCGCGCCGCGCCGCGATGGTCCCATCGAAGAGAGGCCACGACAGCACGAGGCCCAGGTCCCAGTTCGGCACGTCGGGCACCCAGCCGCCACCGCCGGGCGTGGGCTGGGTCGTGGAGCTCGGGGGTGCGCCGCCGGCCCGGCCCGTCACCGTCGCGGTGAGCGAGAGATCCGGACGGAGCTCGGCTCCGACGGCCCGCGTGCGCTGCTCGGATGCCTTGAGCTGCGCCACCGCCTGCGCGAGGACCGGATCACGCGCTTCGACCAGCTGGACCGCCTGGGCCATCGTCGGCATGTCCGTGTGCTGCGGAGCCTCCGCGGACGTATCGACGGCCGGGTCCGGCGCTCCGATGGCGGCGGCAAAGACACTCTGCGCGAGCGCCAGCCCTCCTCGCGCCTTGATCCGCCCGACATCGAACCGCGCCAGGTCTGCCTCCGCGCGCGTCAGCTCGATGGGGGAACGCAATCCCGAGTCGACGCCGCGCTTCGCCAGGTCGCGATGCACGCGCGAGCGCTCGTAGGCCTGGTCGGACGCGACGATGACGGCTTTGGCCGCGAGGACGGAGAAGTAGGCCTCCTCGACCCCGAAGTCGATGTCGAGACGCAGCACGTCGGCCCCGTGCTTCTCGACGACGACCAGATCGTCGGCCGCCGCGCGCTGGGCTCCGATCCTTCCGAAGTCGAACACTTCTTGAAGCAGCCCGGCGCCGACGAGGGACGCCGGATAGGGGGCGAGGTTCGCGGTCGACTGGGACTGCGACGCCGTCCCACCGATGCGCGGGACGTCCATGAACTGCGTCGAAAGGTAGGAGCCCGTCGTGTTGTTGGCGCTCATCCCGTAGAGCTGCGCGGTCACCGCGACCGTCGGAAGCCACTGACCGCTCGGAATCGTAGCTTCGGCCATCCGCGCGGCGACCCGCGAGAGCGCGGCGTGGATCGCGGGCTGATGCTCGTGCGCGTAGCGCAGCGCCTCGGACATGGTCATGGCACGCGAAGGCTGGGGCGCCTCGATGGGAGGGGGGACCGCCGTCGCCGCCGACTGCGCGCGCGCGGGTGAGCCGACGAAGATGCCGCTGAGCCCCGCGGAAAGGGCGCCGACTCGTGAGACGAAGCGAGCAAGGCTCATCGAGGGTGTGGCGGCGGCATAGGCAGCTCCTGTGCCACTCACGACACGCTCGGAGAGAGCCTCGATTTCGACCCTTCGGCTCCGCGTCGCCGGAAATTCTCCGCGCCTCCAGGGAAATTCTCCGTGCACCTTCCGAGGCTCTCTTTGATTTTCGAGGGCCGGGCGCTGGCTCACCGATTGCCTTGCAACCGCCGAGTCGTGGACCGTACCTCCGGACCCGGACCGTCTCGCTCGCCGAGCGCTCTCCCGGCGAAGCGAGCCACGTCGCTCGTCGTCTGGATGTTCGCGGCCATCGCCATCGTCACTGCGCTTGCGTGGTGGGACGAGCAGCGCGAAGCGGAGGCCGCGCTTCATGACCTCGAAAGCGAGCAATCGGTCCTCGCCGGGAGCGTGGCCAACACGCTGCGCGGTCACCTGGCGACCATCGGAAGAGAGGCCGTTCTCGTGGGCGAGCACGGACCCGGGGAGCTCGGGGACCGCTACGCGCCCGTCGTCGTCCGTCGCGCCGATGCACCACGTACGAGCTCGCCGGACCCCACGCGATTGATCGTGGCGGTCCCCATCGGGGACGGTCGCGTCGTCGACGTCGGCGTACGCCCGGCGGATCTGGTGGACCGGGACCAACGCCTCGCGCGTCCCGGAGAGCTCATGCTGTTCGTGGTGCCGCCAAGCGAGGGCTCGTTCTACTCGGCCAGCGGAAAGGTCGTGTCGTCGGCCGTTCTGCGCGAAGCCTTCGATCGTGGGGCTTCCACGCTCCGGCTGGCGCGACCGGAGGTGGTGGACCTCGGCCTGCCCTCGCGGACATCCATGGCGGGATTTGCGCGGGTGGACGGTGGGGACCTCGGCCAGTGGGGAGTCATCGCCGTAGCCTCTGCCGCACGCGAGCGGGACCGGGAAAAGCGGGCCATCTGGAGGCTCGTCCTCGGTGTCCTGGTCGCGTCCGGCCTGGTCCTCGCCTTCGGCGGCGTGGCTCTGCGAAGGCAACGTCAGCAGCTGGAGCTCCAGCGCGAGTTCGCTGTGGCGGAGGCTCAGCACGCGCGCGACGAGGAGCTGCTCGAGGCCGAACGCGCCGCCACCATGGGCACCTTCGCCATGGGCATTGCGCACGAGGTGGCCACGCCGCTGGGGGTCATCGTCGGGCGCGCCGAGCAGCTGCTCGCCAAGGTGCGGGACGACGAGCGCGCGGCGCGCGGGGCGCAAACCATCCTGTCGCAAGCCGACCGCATCCAGCACATCATCCGTAGGTTTCTCGACATGGCGAGGGGTGGGCCTCCTTCGTTCGAGCGCGTGGACCCGTCCGCCATCGTCCGAGCCGCGCTCGATGCCGTGGAGCATCGATTCGCAAAGGCCAAGGTCGCGTTGACCCCCGACGTCCCGTCCGCGATGCCGACGATCCAGTGCGACCGCGACCTGCTGGAGCAAGCGATCGTCAATTTGCTCCTCAACGCCTGCGAGGCTTGCCCGGAGGGAGGGCACGTCGCGATCGCGGCGCGGTCGGATGCCGAACGGGTCGCCTTCGTCGTCACCGACGATGGCGCCGGCATCAGCCTGGAGAACGCCCGGCGCGCGACGGACCCCTTCTTCACGACCAAGCCGCGGGGCGCCGGAACCGGTCTCGGGCTCGCCATCGCGACGGAGATCGTGAAAAGCCACCGTGGCGAGCTGACGATTGCTCCCGATGCCGAGAGGGGGACTCGCGTGCTCATCGAGATCCCCATTCCCTCGCCGGCTGGCCAAGACGGAGCTTCGTAGGCCGCGCGCCGCGGGCAGTGCTTCGACAGGAGAGCGAGATGCAGGAAACAGATGCTTCGACCCGACCGCGCGCGCGCGTTCTCGTCGTGGACGACCAGGCGGAAATGGCCGACATGTTGGCGGAGGGCCTCCGCGACGAAGGGTACGAGGCCACGGCGTGCGCCTCGAGCACCGATGCAGCGCGCAAGCTCGAGACCGAGCCGTTCGACTTGCTGCTGACCGACTTGCGGATGCCCAAGGTCGACGGCATCGGCCTCATGGCCGTTTCCCGCAAGGGCATGCCGGAGCGACCCGTCATCGTGATGACCGCCTACGGGGCGATCGAGACAGCCGTCGATGCCATCCGGCAGGGGGCATTTCACTACCTGACCAAGCCTTTCGCGGTCAGCGAGCTGGCGCTGTTCGTTGGACGCGCCCTCGACGATGCGACGGTTCGCCGCGAGGCGCGCAGCTTGCGAGCGACCCTCCGCGAAAAGACCGGCTTCGGCAACCTGGTTGCGGCGAGCGCGGGCATGCAGGAGGTGCTCGACATGGCAGCGCGTCTCGCCGACGCGAGCACGTCGATCCTCATCGTCGGAGAGACAGGGACGGGCAAGACGGCTCTGGCGCGCGCCATCCACGCTTCTGGTTCGCGAGCGGCGAAGCCCTTCGTGAGCATCAACTGCGCGGCGCTCCCCGAGCCTCTCCTCGAGAGCGAGCTGTTCGGGCATCTGCGCGGGGCTTTCACGGGAGCGACCAGCAACCGAGCGGGTCTCTTCGAAGAGGCGCACGACGGGACCCTCCTCCTCGACGAGATCGGCGAGATGTCTCCCGCTCTCCAGGCAAAGCTGCTCCACGTCCTCGAGAGTGGGCGCGTCCGCGCCGTAGGAGCGAGCAAGGAACGCTCGGTCGACGTCCGAGTCCTCGCTGCGACCCATCGTGATCTGCGCGAGCGCGTCCAGGCCGGCGCCTTCCGGGAGGACCTGATGTACCGGCTGGACGTGGTGACGCTGGAGATCCCGGCTCTCCGCCATCGGCGCGCGGACCTTCCGGTCCTCGTCGAACGCTTTCTGGCGGAGGCGAGGGCCAAGCATCCACGGTCGCCGGTCGAGCGCTTGGCCCCCGACGCCGTGGCGAAGCTGCTCGACTACGCTTGGCCGGGGAACGTACGGGAGCTCGCGCACGTCATCGAGCGGGTCGTTCTCCTTGGACGAGAGACTCAGGTGTCCGAGCATGATCTGCCGCCCAACGTGGCGAACGCTCCCCCGCCGGGCCTACCCGAGGCCCTCGCGGGTGGCGTGATCCCGATCCGGGAGGTGCAACGACGGTACGCGTCGTGGGCCCTCGAGCGTCTTGGCGGCCAGAAGGGGCGAACGGCCGAAGCTCTGGGCGTCGACGGCAAGACGCTGGCGAAGTGGCTTGGACCAGACTGACGTGCGACCGACCCGGAAAACTTCCGGGTGCTGTCCGGAAAACTTTCTGCAGATTGGCTTCCTGCAGGGACGCTCCGGCAGCCCTGTCTTGCGACGGGGCTCCGTGAGCCATGGCGTGGGCCGGCCGACCGCTGCGAAAGCACGTGGATAACGTGGATGCCCTGATCCTCGGCGCGCGCCACCAGCTCTGGCAAGCGACTTGCTCCAGCAACCCTCATGGCCAGGCTTGGAACGGTGCTCGTGCTTCTCTTCCTCGCCGCGGCTTGCAGCGAAGGAGTGACCGTGGTGCCCCTCCTCGGCGCGGCGGGCGTTCCGCTGACCCAGCCCATCACGGTGCCGCTCGAAGTGGTCACGCGGTCCACGGCCGTCGCCGATCCGCTCCCGGTGCGCGGTACGGACGTCGCGTATGGGGACGTCGAGGCGGCGCTCGGTCATGCGATTGCATCGGCCACCGTTCCTTGGGCGGAGCGGCACCGCAGCCGAGCAAAGGGTACCGACGGCTGGCAGCTATTCGTCGAGATCACCAACGCGGAGGCGGAGTACGACGACGGGCGCGTCATCTTCGCAGTCGGCGTCCGCGCCACGCTCCGTGCCCGCGCGGGCAACATCTACCTCGCTCAATCGCAAGCGAGCTGCCGCCAAGGCGCGCTCGTCCGGTCCGACAGGGGTGCCCCCGTCATGTACCGCTGCATGATGGAGGTCGGTCACGACCTCGCAGGTTGGCTCGACGGCGTGGATCTCGACGCCGTCGCCTCATCGAAATAGCCGTCTCTTTCTTTCTCCGCCCGGCCGAACGACTCGGCCCTTCCCTACAACGTCAGCCAAAAGGAGGCACGGCGCAGCGCCGTCGCCAATAGGTGTCCTCATGCGCAGGTCCATCATCGGTCTCTCCGTCCTCGGCTTCGGCTCTCTCGCCATGGGAACCGGGTGCGCCGGAGCCACCATCCAGCCGGGGCATCGTGCGCTGTACTTCGATCCGGGAAATGGCGGGATCCAGCACGAAGTGCTCCAGCCCGGATGGAAGCGCCTCGCCTGCCCATTCTGGGAGCCGGACTCCAAGTGCCCGCGCGTCGACGACTTCGACGTGACCTACCAAACGGCAAAGGAGGAGATGCACGTCCTCTCCAAGGAGGGGCTACCGCTCGACGCTCACGTCGCCGTTTCGTACCGCCCGATCGTCTCCGAGCTCTACTTGCTCGACACTGACATCGGGCCCAATTACTTCGCCGAGGTCATCGGTCCCGAGTTCCGGAGCGCGGCGATCGGCGTCTTCTCCCACGAGTCGTACGCCGATCTGCAGCGAAGCAACGGCGCAATCGAGGACAGGATGGAGAAGGCGCTACGCGAGCGCCTCAAGGGCAAGCACATCGAGGTCTCGAGCGTGCTGCTCGAGAAGGTCAATTACGACCCGAAGATCCTCGAGTCGCAAAGAGAGCGGGTGGTCTCGCAGGAGGAGACGCTCCGAAACAAGCAGCTCCTCGAGAACCAGGCGTCGCAGGAGAAGCGCAAGATCGAGCTCCAGACCGAGGAGATCGAGACGCGCGCCGCGCACAAGAAGACCGAGCTCGTCGCGCAGACGGAGCAGAAGAAGCTGGAGCTCCAGGCCCGGGCCCAGCAGAAGGAGCTCGAGCTGAAGACGGAGCTCACCCTGAAGAAGCTCGAGATCCAGAAGGACACGGAGGAGGCGAAGTTCCGCATCGACTCGGAGCTCCGCAACAAGCAGGCGGAGAGGAAGATCACCTCGGAGCAGGCCCAGATCGACAAGATGAAGGCCGAAGCGGCGGCCGAATCGCAGGTCGTGCAGGCGCACGGCGAAGCGGAGTCGAGGCTCGCGCTCGCGACGGCGACCGGTGCGGAGAAGCGCGCCGAGGCGGCCAACATCACGCAAAACCAGGTGATGATGCACGCCTACGATGCGCTCGGAAACCTGGGCGGAACGGGGACGACGATCCTGATGGGCGACTATTCGAAGCTCCCCAACTGGCTCTTCCCGAAGATGAGCGGGTTCCAGACCTTCGCGCCGATGGTGCCCCTCTCGCCGGCCGGGGCGGTCGCTCCGACGCTCACGGCGACCGCTGGCAATCCGTACACGTCCGGCACCAAGTAGAAACCCGCCCTCGAAAGACCATCCCATGTCGACCAAAATGGCGCTCCTCGCCGTCGCCGCTTCGATGCCGATGCTCGGGTGTGCGGCATCCCTGCGACGCGGCGTGACCACGACCGAGGCCGCTACGTCGATGGAACAGGTAACGCGTTCTCCGACGAACGAGCTCGATCCGGCGGTCTCGCCGGACGGCAAGACCCTCGCGTTCGAGGTGGCGGACTCGCCGGAGTCGAGGCCGCACATCGAAGGGATGAAGCTCGATCCAGTCGGCTCCGGCACCGCCACACGCATCGCCTATGGGTCCGGGGATGCGATGGGCCGCGAGCCGACGTGGATG
This sequence comes from Polyangiaceae bacterium, assembly GCA_036501935.1. Lineage (GTDB taxonomy): Bacteria > Myxococcota_A > Polyangia > Polyangiales > Polyangiaceae > Palsa-1150. The sequence goes on from DASXZL010000013.1 coordinate 24,835, forward strand.
CCGGACGGCTCGGGGCTCGTCTTTCTATCGGGCTCGGGCGGCCGCCCTCACCTGGTACAGACCTTCGGGCCGAGCCCCGAGCGGACGGCGTTCCTGGCGGACGCCGGAAACGCAAGCTTCGCGGGCACGTGGCCCGCGATGTCCCCCGACGGAAAGCGGATGGCGATGTCGGTGCCGCGGCTCGATCTGTTCCAGACGGGCTGGCGAAGGGACCTGTCCTTCGACGCGGCGCTCGGCGTCTCCGACCTCTTCGGCTCGGGGCTCACGGTCCTCGGTGACGGCACGAACCCCGCGTGGAGCCCGCACGGGCGCCGATTGGCCTTTGCCCGGAGGACCGACGGGCGCGCCCACATCTTCGTCGCGGACGCGGACGGAAGCGGCGCGGTCCAGATCACCGACGGTCCGGCCGACGACGTCGAGCCATCGTGGTCGTCGGACGGGAAGTCGCTCGCTTTCTGCTCCGGAGAGATCGCGGAGGACGCCATGACTCACTCGAACATCTTCGTGGTGAACGCCGATGGCTCCGATCTTCAGCAGCTCACCGAGGGGGACCGCGCCGCCTGTCGGCCGGACTGGGCGCGCGACGGGTCCATCTATTTTCACGCAGACGCCACGGACCGGTTTCACATCTGGCGTATCCGGCTGGTCGAGGGGCGCCCCGGAGCGGCGCTCGACCGCGGCAGGCACTGACGGAAAGCTACGAGCCGCGACCCATTTCGGACCGGCACCGCTGGCCCGCCGACCAGTCGACGGTGTGGACCTCCCGGTGTTCATGTCCATTCACGCAGAAACTCGAGGGCCTGCGATGCGCACGACTCGATTGGCGGATTGACGAAGTTGTCCGCATTGCCTGGAGAAGCGTATCGGCCATTCATGGTCAACCATCGATTCGCACGCCGGCCCCAGGCTCTGCAGTGGACGGCCGCCGGATGTGTGATGGCCGCGATGACGATGTCGTGCGGCCCGACCTCGACGCTTCCCGGGACGTCGCTCGGGACCTACAACGTGACCGGCACCCTCGGGACCAACACCTGCGGCTCCAGCCTAGGCGCGCCCAGCCCCTGGAACTTCACGGTCCAGATGTCCGAGGACGGGTCGACCTTCTACTGGGAGCAGTCCGGTGGAACCGAGCTGTCGAGCACGATGGCCTCCGCGACCAGCGTGAGCATCTCGTCCGTCGTGACCGCCAATGTCGATACGACGGAGGCGGGCGTCGAAGGACCCTGCGATCTCCAGAACACCACAGCCATCGACCTCACGCTCGCGTCAGGCTCGCCCCCCTCGACGTTCAAGGGGACCATCACCTACACGTTCACCGCCGCCACCGGCGCATCCAGCGCGACCGACTGTACGGATCAGCTTGCGGCCTCCGGCGGCCCGTACGCCACGCTCCCGTGTACGACGAGCTACTCCGTCACGGCGGGCCACCAATGAGCATGGCCCGACTACCCGACCATCCGCGCCACCATGACCGCGTTCGCCGCGACCACGGTCGAGGCGCATCCCCAGCCGGCCGCCGTCATCCACCGCGGAGCCGTGAACGCTCCCATACGACGGCGGTCGCCGGTGAGGAGGATGAGCGGCACGACCGCGAACGGGAGCTGCAGGCTGAGGACGACCTGCGAGCCGACGAGCAGCCGACCGGCGGAGCCGTCGCCGGCGGCCAAGATGACGACCAGCGCGGGCACGAGAGCCAGGGCGCGCGTGAATAGACGCCGCTGCCACGGCCGGAGCCGGATTCGCACGAAGCCGCAGGCAATGACCTGCCCGGCCATCGTGCCTGTGATGGTGGCGCTTTGGCCGGCGGCCAGCAGCGCGAGCGCGAAGACGGCGCCCGCGACCGTCGTCCCCAGCATCGGGGAGAGGAGACGGTGCGCGTCCTGCACTTCGGCGACGTCGCTGCGCCCGTGCGCGTGAAAGACGGACGCCGCGAGCACCAGCAGCGCGGAGTTCACGAACATCGCGCCCGTCAGCGAGAGCAGGGCGTCGAGCGTCGCGTGGCGAACCGCCTCCCGGCGGCCGGCGTCGCTGCGCTCGAAGGGGCGCGCCGTGACGAGGCTCGAGTGGAGGTAGAGGTTGTGCGGCATCACGGTGGCCCCCAGGATGCCGACACCCATGTAGAGCATCTCGCCGTCCCGGAAGAGATCCATCGACGGCGCGTAGCCCTGGAGGATGTCGAGGATCGGCGGCCGCGACAGCGATAGCTCGAACGCGAACGCGACGGCGACGAAGAGCACGAGGGCCGCCGCGAGACGTTCCACCCACCGCACCCCGCGGCGCTCGGCGCCGACGAGTAGCAGCACGTCCGCTGCCGACAGGACCACGCCGAAACGCAGGGGGATCCCCAGGAGGAGCTCCAGCGCGATCGCCGAGCCCAGCACCTCGGCGAGATCCGTCGCGACGACCGCGATCTCCGCCGCGCCCCACATCGGCCATGTGAGGCGCGGATACGCGTGGCGGCAGGCCTCCGCAAGATCGAGCCCCGTCGCGATGCCGAGCCGGGCCGACATCGTCTGCAGGAGCATGGCGATGAGGCTCGAGGCGAGGACGACCGAGAGCAGCGCGTAGCCGAAGCGGGACCCGCCGCCGAGATCGGTCGCCCAGTTGCCGGGGTCGACGTATCCGACGGCGATGGCCCCACCGGCTCCCGCGAACGCGAAGAAGCGCCGGATACCCGGCCGCACGAGCACGTGCTTTGCCTCAGCTCTTCGGCGGCGTCCTCTGGCCCCGCTGCGCCGGCATGTTTCCGTTCGTCTTCGATGCGGTCCTCGCCGCCAGCTGCTGCAGGACGCTCACGTCCTCCTTCGACATCCTCACGCTGGCAGTGCCGTCCCCACCGTCGACGGCGGTCATCTTGGCCGGATCGCGGACCATCTCGAACTCCGGCTCGGCGTTCCACGGTCCGCGCGCGTCGCCCGGGCCCTGCGACATGTCGAAGTAGCGATTCGTGAACTCCTTCTTCCCCTGGAGCTTGCCGGGCGGGAAGTTCGGCTCGATCGAGTAAAGAGCCTGCTCGAACGACTTCTGGTGGGCGATCTCGCGCGTCATGAGAAACCCGAGCGCGTCCTGAACGCCGGCGTCCTGTGTCACGTTGATGAGCCGCTCGTAGAGGATCTTGGCGCGCGCCTCGGCGGCGATGTTCGAGCGGAGATCGCACGTCGGATCACCGATGCTGTCGATGTACGCCGCGGTCCACGGAACGCCGGCCGAGTTCACGAGCGCCGGGCCGCCGCCGTAGAGGACCTCCGTCACGTGGCTGTCGTTTCCGCCGTTCGTGATCGTGCTGTAAAGCTCCGCCTGCGCCTCGGCGGCCTCGGCCAGCTTTCCCTTGCAGCCCTTGTTCAGCATCGCCACGATGTTGCCGATGATCTCGAGATGACTGAGCTCCTCGGTCGCGATGTCGTAGAGCATGTCCTTGCGGCCCGGATCGTCCTCGGCGAGGGCCTGCGTGAAGTACCGCATCGCCGCGGCCAGCTCGCCCTGGGGTCCGCCGAACTGCTCGAGCATCAGATTGGCCAGGCCCGGATTCGGCTCGGCGACCCGGACCGTGTACTGCAGCCGCTTGTTGTGCATGAACATGGTGGAGGCTCCTTGCCCGCCTCCGTGCAGGTCGGAAGGGGCAGGCGCGCCGTGCATGCGACGCACCGCTCGCGATTGGCCGGCAGATGTCTCGCCGAGATCGCCGCGTCGCGGTGGCGGAATGGCACGGTGCGGGCCGTCGCGTCTCACTGCCTTCGTCCGCGAGGGGGAATTTCGAGAGCTCGCTCAAGAGCCAGACAGCTGGGCCGTCGCGGCTGCTGCCACGCGGCTTGTGCCCCTGGGCCGCCTTGGGGCTTGATAAGCGCGGGAATCAACAGCACTTTCGTCCCCCCACGGTCGAGCCGCGAAGAAATGTCGCGGCGCGTGTCGATCCAGGCCCGGCTCGTTCGTCGTGTGAGTGAAACCGAGAGGAGAAGCCATGAAGTACCTGACGTTCATTCGGCATTCGGAGTCGCACCGCGCGTCGCCGCCCCCGCCTGCGTTGATGGAGGCCATGGGCCAGTTCGTTCAAAGATCGCTCAAGGACGGGACCCTCGTCGAGACAGGCGGCCTGCTGCCGAGCAAGGACGGCGTCCGGGTGCGCCTCTCCGGCGGCAAGATCACCGTGACCGACGGGCCGTTCTCGGAGAGCAAGGAGGTCATCGGCGGCTGGGCCATCCTGAGAGCCGAGACGAAGGCCGACGCGGTCCGGATCGCGACCGAGTTCATGGAGCTGCACCGGAAGCACTGGCCCGGCTTCGAAGGTGAGTCGGAGGTGCGGCCGATGTTCGACCCCGGCATGGGGCCCTGAAAGGAGGCGAGCGATGCGAGTGATGGTGTTCGTACCCGGAAACGAGGACTTCGAAGCGGGAGCCATGCCGAGCCGGGAGCTGGTCGATCGGATGACGAAGTACAACGAAGAGCTAACGAAGGCGGGCGTCATGCTGGCCGGCGACGGCCTCACGCCCACGTCGAAGGCCAAACGCGTGAAGTTCTCGGGATCGCAGCGCACGGTCATCGACGGGCCGTTCGCCGAGGCGAAGGAGCTCGTCGCGGGCTACTGGATATGGCAGGTGAAGTCGATGGAGGAGGCGGTCGAATGGCTGAAGCGCGCGCCATTCGACGGTGGTGTCGAGGTGACTCTCCGCCCCGTCTTCGATCCCGAGGACTTCGCCAGGGCGCTCCGCGGGTGAGTCATGGGCGGTGAGGACGGCGGCGGCGCGACGCGCAAGGCCCTCGAGGCAGTCTGGCGGATCGAATCCGCAAGGCTGATCGGGGGCCTCGTCCGCGTCGTGCGGGACGTCGGGCTCGCCGAGGATCTGGCGCAGGAAGCCTTCGTCACGGCGATGGAGCGCTGGACCGAGACGGGCATCCCGGAGAACCCCGGCGCGTGGCTCATGGCCACGGCGAAGCATCGCGCGATCGATCAGCTCCGGCGGCGGAAGATGCAAGGCCGCAAGCACGACCAGATCGAGGAAGAGGGCTCGGGGCTGCCGGCACCGGGTCCCGATCTCGAGACCGTCCTCGATGAGAACGTCGGCGACGACCTGCTGCGGCTCGTCCTCATCGCCTGCCACCCGGTGCTTTCGAGCGACGCGCGCGTGGCGCTCACGCTGCGCCTGCTCGGAGGGCTGACGACCGACGAGATCGCCCGGGCGTTCCTCGTCCCCGAGCCGACGATCGCGCAGCGCATCGTCCGCGCCAAGCGGACGCTCACCGAGGCGCGAGCCCCTTTCGAGGTGCCGCGGGGAGCAGAGCTGTCGGCGCGCCTGTCGTCGGTGCTCGAGGCCGTTTACCTCGTTTTCAACGAGGGGTACGCGGCCACCAAGGGCGACGATTGGACACGTCCGGACTTGTGCGAGGAGGCGCTGCGGCTCGGGCGCATCCTCGCCGAGCTCGTCCCGCAGGAGGCTGAGGTGCACGGCCTCGTGGCGCTGATGGAGATTCACTCGTCGCGTCTCCGTGCCCGGGTCGGCCCTTCGGGAGAGCCGATTCTCCTTCTGGATCAGGACCGCTCTCGCTGGGATCAGCTCCTCCTTCACCGCGGGCTCGCCGCGCTGGCGCGCGCCGAGGCAGGGAAGCAGCCGCTCGGCCTCTACGCGCTACAGGCCGCGATCGCCGGTTGCCACGCGCGGGCGCGAACTGCGGGCGAAACAGACTGGAACCGCATCGTCGCGCTGTACGACGCGCTGGTCGAGCTCACGCGCTCCCCGGTGGTCGAGCTCAATCGGGCCGTGGCGGTCTCGATGGCATTCGGGCCCGCAGCGGGGCTCGAGCTGGTCGACGCCCTCGTGAAGGAACCGGCGCTCGAGGCGTATCACCTCCTGCCGAGCGTGCGGGGTGACCTCCTGTCGAAGCTCGGCCGCCACGACGAGGCGCGCCTCGAGCTCGAACGCGCGGCCACGCTGACTCAGAACGTCCGCGAGCGCGACCTGCTGCTTGCGCGCGCGAGAGCGTGCAAGGCGAGAGGCTCGTCGCCGTCGTGAGGGATCAGGGCCCTGCGCCGGCGGAAGGCGGCGACGGCGCGGCGCTCATCGGCACGCTGGTCTGTTCGATCTTCACGTCGAGAGGACACGCTTTCGTGAGCGGTACCCGGTGCACGAGTGCGTGCTTGAGGATGCAGATGGGAACGACCTCCGCCTGACCCGGCGCCCCGCCGATCTCGATGCGGCCTCCGGGAAGGAGCGTCGCGTGGAACTGCATCGATCCGCCGGGCACCGAGGTGCAACCCTCCACGAGGGCGTTCATCGCGCTCTCGGCCAGCCGCGCGCTCTGATGCCCCATGGACTGGCAGCCGTTGGTCAGCACGAGCGCAGTGACGAGCTGCGCTTGCGGTCCCGAAGGCGCGGCCGGCGGCGGCGGAGACGCCGAGCATCCGCCGGCAAGAAAGAAGGGCAGGCTGGCGACGGCGAAGCGGGGACGGAGCAAGGTCCCGAAAGGATAGCTCCGAAAGCACGAGCTACGCGACGCTCGGCTCCCACACACACACTCCCGACCAGGGCCTCCCCGAAGCGCCGTACGGCTTCTCGGGGAGGCGCGCGAAGAGCGACATCGGAAACGGCAGCCGCTTCAGCCGCCCCGCCGTACGGAAGATCGACGTGGCGCCCACTGTCTTCCAGCCGAGGGAGCCGAACACGAGCGGCCCCTCCGCGGGGCCGAACTGCATCTTCGCGGTCCCCTGGAGCGCGTGACGGGTACGCTTCGCGACGTACTCGTTCACCGCGGCGTTGTTCAGGTCCGCGATCCACCGGAACGCCTCCGGCATCGCGCGGAGATCCTTCGCGAGCCCCATCGCGTCCTCGGGGGCGAGGTAACAGAGGAGCCCCTCGGTCATCACGAGCACACGCTTGAAACGAGCGCCGACCCGCGCGAGGAGGGCCCGGCGCTCGTCGCCGCGGGACAGATCCTGCGCCACCCGCTCGAGGCGGCACACCGGCTCGCTTTCCTGGAGGCAGGCTTCCTTCTCCGCGAGCATGTCGGCGTGGTCCACCTCGATCCAGGTGAGCGAGGCGGGCAAGGCCATCCGGTACGGGCGGCTGTCGAGCCCTGCGGCGAGGTTGAGCACGGCCTCGGCGCCGTCACGGATCGCGTCGGCGATGAGCCCGTCGATGATGTGCGTCCGCGCGACGATGGGCCACGTGCCGCCCGCCTTGCGGCTCAGTCGGCGAAGGCCCTCCACGCCGTTCGTCCCCGCGAGCTTCCGAGCGTAGGGATCCTTGAAGAGCGCGTCCTTCCGCTCCGACTCCTCCGCTCGCGCCAGCGCTACCCACCGCGCCGTGTCTTGCACCCTGTCCACCGTCGCCGTGCCTTCGCGCATGGCCGTCTCCTCGTCGTCGACCCGGGGGGTGATACCATGCGAGCTCTCGCGTGAAGGTTCCGACTTCGACGCTTCTCCTCTTCGTGCTGACCCCGGCGCTCCTCTTCGCTTGCAAGCAGGAGGCCTCGGGGGAGGCCTTCGCGCTGGACGGCAACGTCGAGCTGCGCGTGCCGAAGGGATACCTCGCGCAGGCCGGGAGAATGTCTCACGGAGTCGCGTACTCCGAGCCGAGCGGTGGCGACCACGCCATCCTCTTTGGGCTCGCCGGAAAGGAGGCCTCCAACTGCCAGGCCTTCGCCAGTTGCTTCCCGGAGTACGACGAGATCATCTTCCGCTGCGTGGCCGACGGACCACCGCACGTCATCCCCCCTCAGCGGGCCGGCGAGCTCGGCTTCTCGATCGAGGACGTGACCACGACGACGCTCACCACGGAGGACGTGCACGGCATCCGCGTGCTCTACGTCCGGACCCACTCGGGGGACGACTCCGATGTCCTCGACGCCTACGTCTTCACGGGCGGTGGCGTGCCTGCCGACATCCGCGTCTTCGGCACCGTGAAGGACGTCGACCGCTACGGGGCGCGCATGCGCGAGTCGGTCGCAACGCTCCACGCCCGGACCCCCGTCGTGTGGACGTCCCCCTCGGCCGACCAGTGCAGCGCCGCTGCGACGCGGAAGAAGGCCGTCGAAACGGGCGCGGTCTCGTGGTCGACACCCGGGCAGCCCGTCCGCGCCGCAGCCGGCTCGCTTTTCGGCGTCGACATCAACCCCGGACCCGATTGCCTCCTCGATCTACGGACCGAACCGCCGGCGCTCGCGCTCCTCGAGCGCGTCACGGCCCCCGTCGCACCCGGCCGCACGGGCCACAGCCGGCGCACGCGCGCCACCTTTCTCGCGACGGGCCCCGGCGACGGGACCGTCGACTGGAAGTGCGACGGCAAGACCGCGGGCGCCGCGCCGCAGCACGGCTCCGTCGACGTCCACGTCGGTCCCGGCCCGAAGTAGCCTCCGGGCGTGGTGTGGTATTGAGGAGGCATCTTGTCGCTGAAGAGCCGGCTCGCAAACGTCCCGGAAGGGGCAGGCGTCCTTTTCTTCATCCAGATTTTCTCGACGCTCGGCTTCGCCGTTCTCTATTCGACGCTCGTCCTCTATTCGACGCACCACCTGCACTTCCCGGTGAAGAAGGCGACCGCGATCATGGGCGTCTTCGGCGCCTTCAACTACGGATTGCACCTCTTCGGCGGGTACCTCGGCGGCCGCTTCCTCAGCAACCGCAACCTCTTCGTCGGCGGCATGGCGCTCCAGGTGCTCGGCTGCGGCTGCATCGCTGGCGGGACGGCCACGCTCCTCTACTGGGGGCTCGCGCTCTTTCTCACGGGCAGCGGCCTCAACGTGACGTGCATCAACATGATGCTCACGCAACGGTTCAAGCCGGACGACGTGCGCCGCGAGGGCGCCTTTCTCTGGAATTACGCCGGCATGAACGTGGGCTTCTTCGTCGGCTTCACCGCCGCCGGGCACTACCAGCTAACCGAGAGCTACTCGAGCCTCTTCATCTTCGCGACCATCGGGAACTTCGCCGCGATCGTCCTCGCCGTCCTCTACTGGAAGACGCTGGCCGACCGGAGCACGCCCCTCGTCGAGGAGCCCGACCGCCGCAAGTTCGGGGCGCGGTTCGCGGCGGGCGTCGCCATCCTGGGAGGTCTCGTGCCCGTCGTCTGGATCCTTCTCCAGTATCCCGACCGCACCGAGACGCTGGTGAAGGCAATCTGCGCGGTCGTCGCGCTCACGCTCGTGTGGCTCGCGTTCCGGCATCGCGACGCGCGCGAGCGGAACAACATGTGGGCTTACCTCATTCTGACGCTCGGGTCGCTCGTCTTCTGGGCGCTCTACCAGATGGCGCCGAGCGGCCTGCAGCTCTTTGCGGTCAACAACGTCGACCGCAACGTGGCAGGAGTCGAAATCGCCCCGCAGTGGATCCAGAACATCAACACGGTGGTCATCGTGGTCGGCGGGCCGTTGATGTCGGCCCTCTTCGCGCGGCTCCGCACGCGCGGATGGAACATCGACATCCCCAGGCAGTTCGCCGCGGCGCTCCTGCTGATGGGTCTCGGGTTCCTCGTGCTGCCGGCGGGCATCGCGTTTGCCGGCCCGAGCGGGATGGTCGCGTTCTCGTGGCTCTTTGCGAGCTACGTCTTCCAGAGCATCGGCGAGCTGCTCATCTCGCCCATCGGCTATGCGATGATCGGTAAGCTCGCGCCGCGCAAGTACCAGGGCATCATGATGGGCTCGTGGATGCTCGTCACGGGCCTCGCTTCGCTCTTCTCGGGCGACTTCTCCGGCATGATCCCCGAGCCGAGCGAGGGGACCGCCGTGACGACGAACCCCATCTACTCGCGTCTCTTCGCCGAGCTGGGAGGCGGCAGCGTCGTCGTCGGCCTTGGGCTCGTCGTGCTGATCCCTTTCCTGCGCAAGCTGATCAAGGACGAGGAGGCCCCGCCGAAACCTCCCGAGCCGTCCATCGCGGCGAACGCGGCGGCCGCGTAAAGGCTTTGCGTCAGGTGCGCTCGCCTCGCCCCATCGCCGTGCCGATGAAGATGATGAGCCCCAGGATCGCGATGATGCTGAGGGCGCCGACCACGGTCCGTGTGCCGCTGTCGCCGTCGCGATCCGTCGCGAACATGGGATCGGCCGCGAGCGCGGCGAACGGGATGAGACCGCCCAGCTGAGAGAACAGGTTCATGGCGGTCCTTTTACCGCTCGGAGGCGCCGGGGTCGACCGTTCCGTCGAGCCCGGCGTTCTCGGCGGCACCTCGGCTCAGGACGGCCGATGGCTCTGGCGCCCCGCGGCGGCGTGCTGCTCGCGCGTGCCTCCGCGCATGCGACGACCGTCGCTCTCCTCCTCCTCGTCTTCCTCTCCCCGCATCGAGTAACCCTCGTCGGACTCTCCGCCTTCCTCCTCGCCGACTTCGTCACGGTGCTGCCGGCCGCGAGACCTGCCGCCCTCGCTGGCGATCTCGCGCTGGCGCTCGGGATCCATGGCCGCAAAACCCCGCCGGCTGGTCGTACGGGCGTCCTGCGTGTGATACGCGGCGCTGCTGCTGTGGCTCTCGGCGGCGCGGCCGTGAAGCTCGGCCTCCTGCTCGTTGCCCTCCTCGTGGTGTTTCGCGGCCTGCCTGTGATGGTGCGCCGCGGTCTCGTGGTGGAAGGCCGCGCTGCGATGCTGATGCGCCGCCAGACCGCCCAGGCGGCCCGCCTCGCGAGCCTCGCGCGTGTCCCATTCGTGGGCCCCACCGTGCTCGTGCGACGCACGGCCGCCCTCGGAGGCGATCGCCCGCTGCTGCTCCCGGTCCATCCCTGCGAAGCCGCGGGCGCCTCGATGCGGCGCGCGGCCGCCCTCCGAGGCGATCTCCCGCTGCTGCTCGGGGTCCATGCCCGCGAAGCCGCGGGCGCCTCGGTGCGGCGCGCGGCCGCCCTCCGAGGCGATCTCGCGCTGGCGTTCGGGCTCCATGGACGCGAAGCCGCGTCCGCCGTTTCGGTTGGGCATGTTCCACTCCATCGGGTTTCGATACGCGCGCTCCGTGCGTATCCTGGTTGTGGGTCCGACCTCGGCTGGGAGCGGAGCAGCACTGTCGCGCGCTCGAGACCGCGGTCGACGGCCGCCCTTCGCAAGGACGGCGCCACGCCCGCGTCATTGCAATTCGGCCCTTACGGGCGATGTGCCGTCGGCCTCTGCGACGGACACGGGATCCCGATCGCCCCGTGCCAGGTCGTCACGACGTGGCGGTTGGTGACCACGATGCCTGAACCGGCCCGGCGATCGAGCGTCGACTGCCTACGGAAACCAATCTTCGTGCCAGCGCCAAGACGAGCACGTCGCCGACCGGAAGCGTCACGGTCCGCGGGACTTGGAGGCGGCACGGTCTTCGGTATCGCGCACGAGGCGCTCCACCTCTTCGGCGTGCTTGGTCCCGATCTTCGGGACCATCTCGCCGAGAGCGCGTCGCGCCTCACCGGCCGTCATGAGTCCCTTCTGCAGTTCCAGACAGATGATGCACACTCCGCAAGCGTAGCAGCCCGCGCCGGGATGGGCCCGCCTCCGACTCAGGGTCGCTCCTCCGTCGCGAGTCGCCGCTGCATGTCGCGCACGGTGGCGTCGTCGTGGGCCGTGAGCAGGAGCGCCGGCGCGTCCACGCGATCCCGCATGGTCAGCGTCATCGCGGCGCGTCCCGCGACGATGAGCGCGACTTGCTCGCCCACGTGGCCTCCCGTGAAACGCGCGACGCGTTGCCGGGTGTCGTCGGCAAGCTCCAGGGAGAGGGCAACGCCGTCGCGCCCGGGATCGCGCACGACGCGCACCTGCCGGACCCCGCCGTCGAGGAGGAGCCGATCGCTGCCGACGGCAATGTCGGCACCCTCCCACGACGGAACGTGGTCGACGCCGGGAGAGTCGGGAGCGACGGCGCGAAGCTCGAGGCGTGATGGGGGCGGTTGCGAGGAGGCCGCGCCCGATGGGGGGCGTGAGCATGCGAGCAAGGCGACTGCGACGAGCGAAGGGAGAAGACGGCAGAGCGGGCTTGTCATGCCCGGTCCCAACCTGTGGCGGAAGGGGGATGTTCCCCGAGCGTGGGCCGGTAGCCGCCAGTTGAGGGGAGGTGCCCAGCGAGAGGACCCAGCCGCCCATCCTTCCTTCACGTCGCCAGGAGCAGCTTGCCGACCACCTTTCCTCGACGTGAGCGCACATGCGCCTCTTCGGCCTCGGCGAGCGGCAGCTTGGCCTCCACGATGCACTTCAACTTCCCGTCGGCGACCATCGCGGCCAGCTTCGCGAGCAGAGCCCCTGTCGAGCGCCCCAGCGAAGCGTGGACTCCCTGCGTGAAGGCGATCGCCAGCGCGTCCGCGAACGGGTTCACCGCGACGAGCGCCACGGTCCCGCCCGGCGTGAGCAGGGCGCGGCACGGCGAGAGCGGATACGTCCCCGTCCCGACGGTGTGGAGGACGAGGTCGAACGGCCCGTGCGGGCGCGCGGCTTCGAGCGCATCGCCCTTCGTGTAGTCGACGACGGTCGCACCCAAACTCTCGACCACGGCGACGTTGGCGGTGGAGCAGACGCCCACGACGCTGGCGCCGAGCGCGCGCGCGAGCTGTACGGCGCAGAGCCCTACACCTCCCGACGCGCCGAGGACGAGGACCTTGCCGCCGGGCTTCTGGTCGAGGTGGGCGAAATCGACCAGCGCCTGCATCGCCGTGGCGCCCGGGACGCCGAGGCACGCCGCGTGGTCGAACGAGACCCCGTCGGGCAAGGCCGCCACCTGGTCGGCGCCGACGACCGCTTCGTCGGCGTAACTCCCGAGCTGCTTCCGGGAGAAGTCCGTGGCCCCCACGACGCGTGCGCCGACGGGGAGCGCGCCGGCCTCCGCGCCGAACTCCGCGATCTCGCCCGCGAAGTCGACGCCGACGACGAGCGGCCCGCTCGGACCGACGAAGCGGTGGGCGAGCCGCATGGGGCCACCCTGGCGCATCTTCCAGTCGACGGGGTTGACGCCGATCGTCCGGATGCGGACGCGAACGTCGGCGGGCCCCACGGGACGCGACGGCAGCTCGACGAGCGCGAGCGGCGCCGTGGCGGAGGGAGACGTGGCGACGATCATGGAGGAGGTATCCGGGAGAGGTGATGCCTCGCTCTCCGCCTGGACGCAACGATGGATCTCGGCCTCGTCGCGGGGTGGTCGAGGGGACTGCATGGGACGGCGGTCGGGCGCCCGTCACCTGAGCCTCGGACGGGCCAAAGGCCCGAGGTCAAGGCAGCGGCGCCCTCGTCGGGCATTTGCCATGCATGCCCCCTGTCGGTTCGGTCGGCGATCTTCGGACCGAACAGAAAGGGGAACGAACGTGGCAACGACAGTTCACGACAGGACCTATGGAACGAACATGGGGACCACGCGCGGACTCAACGTACTGCTCGGTGCATGGCTCTTCATCAGCGCGTTCGTGTGGCCGCACGGCACGGCCGAGATGACGAACACGTGGATCCTCGGAGTGATCATCACCGTCGTCGCAGCGCTCTCGTTCAAGGTAGCGCCGCTCCGCTATGTGAACACGCTCGCGGCGATCTGGCTGTTCATCGCTTCGCTCGCGTTGCCGCATGCGCACGCGGCCACGCCCTGGAACAACTGCATCGTGGCCATCGTGGTCTTCCTGGCGTCGCTCGCCCCCAGCGGTGGCACACACGGCCATTTCTTCGATAGGCCGGCGCGCACCTGAAGGCCGCGGGGACGGGCTGGGGCGCAGTGAAGCGGTCCGACTCGACCCTACGCTTCGTTCGGGAACTGCGGCAGCGCTCCAATGCGGGCCAGCGCGTCTTTCGGCGCATCGCTGGGCAGCGGCGCGGAGGAGCGTGCGAGGCGCTCGAGCCACCGGCGGTCGAGCGGGCGCGCGAGCGCGTGGAGGCCGACGGCGGCCTGCGTGGTCTGCTTGCCCGTCGCGGTCTCGACGCCGGCGCCGACCGCAAAGCCCGCGAGGAGGAGCGCCGACCGGACCGCGGTCGCCGCGCTGTAGGTGTGCACCGTCGCGCCCTCGCGGCACGCGCGCCGGAGTGCGCCGAACGCCGTCACCGTCCAGAGAGACGGGTTTGCGCGCGGCGAGAACGGATCCCAGAAGACGACGTCGGCTGAGCCTTCGGCCACGCGGGCGAGCGTCGCCGGGAGGTCCCCTTGCTCCAGCCGCCACGCGGTGCGCGGCGTCTCGTGTCGGCCCTTCGCCAGAAGGGCGCGTGCCGCGTTCAACGCCATCCCCTCGAACCCAAACGCGGCGGCGTGCTCCGCCGAGAGCGCCAGTGCGAGGGCCACCGTGGTTCGATCGAAGCTCACCATCTCGAGCCGCCGCGCCGTGGGGGGCCTCCGCTCGGAGACCTTCCACGCGGCGATCGCGTTGGAGCCCGCGCCGAGCCCCACTTCGAGCAGCACGAGCGGCTCGGGCGACCAGTCCGCGAGGCGCGCTTCGAGCCGCGAGGCCTCGACATAGAGCTTCTCCGCCTCGAGCTGCGGGCCGACGATCGGGTGCATCAGCTCGCCGGTGGCCCGGTCGCGCATGGCGCGGGCTCCGCTTCGTGTCGTGACCACCTCGCAGCCGGCTTCCTCCGCGGCGTCGCCGGCGTCCGTCGTCACGAGGCCGCCGCAGCGCCCAGACGGCGATCGCTGTGCTCGTGACGATCGATCGCCTCGAGCTTCGCCTTCGCGAAGGCGGCGTACGTCCCCACCTCGATCGCGCCGCGCGCCTCGGCCATGAGCGCATGGTAGTGGTGGAGGTTGTGCACGGCGAGGAGCCGCGGTCCGAGCGGCTCGCTGCACTTGAAGAGGTGGTGGAGGTACGCGCGACTCGCGGTCCGGCACGTCGGGCATTCGCAGGCCGCGTCGAGCCGGTCGTCGGAGAGGGCGTTCGGCCCGCGCGTCAGGCGTACGCGGCCCGTCGAGGTGAAGGCGGTCGCTTGCCACGCGAGGTGCGTCGGAAGAACGCAGTCGAACATGTCCACGCCGGCGAGGATCGCGTGGAGCAGGTCCGGCGGCGTGCCGACGCCCATGAGATAGCGAGGGCGCTCGGCCGGAAGCAGCTCGGCCGCGAAGTGCGTGACGTCCTCCCGCTCGGCGCGCGCGTCGCCGACCGCGAGCCCGCCGAGCGCGAACCCGTCGAACGGGTGCTCCGTGAGCACCGCCGCCGACTCCCGCCTGAGCTCCGGTACGACACCCCCTTGGACGATGGCGAAGAGCGCCTGCTCCGCGTTCTCGCGCGCCGCGAGGCTCCGGAACGCCCAGCGGTGGGTGCGTTCCATCGCGGCCCGGGTCGTGGCCGCGTCGGAGCGGGAGTCGACGCATACGTCGAGCACCATCATGATGTCGGAGCCGATGGCCGTCTGCATCGCGATGGAGCGCTCGGGCGACAGCATGTGCAGGCGCTGATCGGTGTAGCCGCGAAAGCGGGCGCCCTCCTCGCTCAGCGTGCGATCCCCGGGGAGCGAGAAGATCTGGTAGCCGCCCGAGTCGGTGAGCACCGGGCCGTCCCAGCCCATGAAACGGTGGATGCCGCCGACGCGCCGAAAGAGCTCGGCGCCCGGGCGGAGCATCAGGTGGTACGTGTTCGCGAGGACGACCTGGGCGCCCATCGCCGTGAGATCGGTCGGCGTGAGGCCCGTCACGGTGGCGCGGGTCCCCACGACCATGAAGGCGGGTGTCTCGATTCGTCCGTGCGCCGTCGTGAGGCTCCCGCGTCGCGCGCGGGAGCTCGGATCGACGGCCAGCACGTGGAACGGGAGCGGCATCTCGGGGAAAGCTATGCCCCGAACCGCCCCGGTTTTCCAGCGCGTCAGGCCTCGCGGGAGCGCGTGCGGGCAGCCTTCTTGGCGGCCGCCTTGCGACCCGCGGGCCCCTTGGTGCGCGCCGCCTTGCGTGCCGCAGCGGAGCGGCTCGACGGGCTACGGCGGGAAGCGGCCGACCGGGCTTGCCGGCGGAGCGCCTGGGGCGACGCCGCTTCGTGTCCTTCGCGCTTGAGAGCCCGCGTCGTCGCGCGCCCCCTCTTCGGGGACGCAGCTCGCTTCGGCGCCGCCCCCTGTCCTCGCTCGTAGGCGCGCTCGGCGCTCTCGCGCGTCTTCTCCGAGGTCGTTCCCTCCTTGGGCGGCCGAAGACCGACGCCGGCGCGGCGCGCCTTCGACAGTCCGATCGCAATGGCTTGCTTCGTCGAACGCACGCCGTGCTTGCCTTCGCGGACGTGCTCGATCTCCTCGCGGACGAACTCGCCTGCCTGGGTCGAGGGCGCCTTGCCTTCGGCCTTGTCACGTTGCGCTCGCTCGATCGTTCGTTTCTCGGGCATGGGGTATCTCCTGGGACTGCAATCGTCCGATACCAGCAAGGCATGTGCCCAGGCTCCGGATGCTACACAGGGGTGATGGAGCCGGACCCGCGCGCCGTCTACAAGGTCTGCTCCGCGAGCGAATGGCGCGACGCCGTCGCCGGAGGGGCCTACCGCGGCTCGGCGGTCGACGTGCGCGACGGCTTCATCCACCTTTCGACCGGCGTCCAGCTCGCAGAGACGCTGCGGCGCCACTTCGCGGGTCAGCGCGACCTCGTGCTCGTCGAGGTCGACGCGCGCGACCTCGGCGACGACCTGAGGTGGGAGCCATCTCGCGACGGCGATCTCTTCCCGCACCTCTACGGCGTGCTGCCCGTCGCGCTCGCGCGGGGCGTCTCGCCCGTGGACGCACCCGGCTGAGGCAGCGCCCGGCCCGATGGGGCATGCGCGATGCACGCCGATCCATGCATCATGAAGACAGCTCCATCGGTAGTCATGGCGCTCGTCTGCACGGCCGGGATGATGCTCGGCTGCACCAAGCAGACGAGCCGCGGCCCCGCCGAGTGGTCGGCGAGCAACCCGGCATCCCCCGCAGGTCAGGACGAGGACCAGCTCTGGGCCCGTTCGACCTCGAATGACCACTCCCCGCCGCCCCCCCGCGCGCCAGCCCTTGCGCTTCCTCCGCCCGAGGTGGGCGGAATCGAGCTGCCCGCGGGCGCGGCCCTCGTTGCGACCAGCACCGTGGACGAGGTGGAAGCGTTCCCGGAAGAGGCGCAGCGCAGGGCGGGGAGCAACCAGACCCCGACCGGCGTCTCGAAGCTCGCCGTCCGCGGCATCGCGCGGATCTACGACAGCCCGAGGCCCTACGGGGAGTCGGTCGACTTCATCCAGCACGCCATGTCGAACGCGGGCTGCAAAGACCTGCAGCAGACGACGACGAGCACGACGACGATCTGGTCGGCCCGTTGCCCCAGCGGGGAGCGCGCGCACGTCGCCATCCGCAACACGCAGCCGACGACGATCGAGGTGGTCGAGACCCGCGTCCGGGAGTCGGTGCCTCCGTCCGGCGTGACCAACGCGCAGCCGCCGAACCCCGCGCCGCGCTAGGGAGCTCGCCGCAGGGACGGGAAGGCTATGCTGCCCCCCGGGAGGGAAACCGGTGGCTACGAGGGTCCGCAAGGTCGAGGTCCGCGAGACGTCGAAGGGAAAGGGAGTCTTCGCGCGACACGGCATCCACAAGGGGCAGACGGTGATGTCCTATGGAGGGCGTCTCATCTCCATCGAGGAGATGCAAGCCGCGCAGCTCGCCGGGGAGAACACGTGGTGGTGTGATTATGCCAAGCAGGTGAGCGGCACCCACGTACGTATCCCGAGAGACCGCGACGACTTCGGCGGTCACCTCGTCAACCATTCCTGCGATCCGAACGCTGCCTTCCGGAGCGATGTCCTCGTCGCCACGCGCGACCTCCACGAGGGAGAAGAGGTGACGTGCTGCTACGGATGGCTGACCGAGAAAGAGGACCACGACTGCCTCTGTGACGCCGACGTCTGCGCGGGAATCATGGGCATAGGAATCGTGCCGCTCGATCCCGGCCTGGAGGCCGTTCGCATTCGCCTCCGCGGCGCGACGGTGGGGGCCGTGCTGGCCGCGGCGGTCCTGAACGGGAGGGACGACATCTACGAGCAGTATTCGCGCGACATCCTCGGGCTCTACGCACAGGCGGGGGCGACGCGCGAGTGGGTCGACGCCTGCGGCGCATGGGCGGTCGCCGTGATGAAGCAGAGCCGCGGGTCGGAGCGCAGGGTCATGGCGGCGCTCTGCGCGGTCGAGGGCGCGGTGGGGTCCGGGCCCGCGCCTCCGCGGGACCTCATCTGGTGACGCCCTACCGGGACGAGGGCACCTTCGGCGTCGACTCCCCTTGCCTCTCCGTCGCGGCGCCTACGTACATCGACCGGTAGAGGTTCGTCACGTCGGCGCGAATGGCCCGGTCGTGCACGCGGCCGTCGCCGATGCTCATGTCGTCGAGTAGCCGGTCGCTACGCGCTCGAAGGGTGGTCATCTCCGTCTCGACAGCGTCGCGAACGAACGGATCACTCGTGTCGTCGCGGACCGCCGTCAGATCCTTCATTTCGCGATCCGCTTCGACGAGCGCGGCCCAGCCCTCGTCCTGCATGGTGGGCGGGGCCGCTTGCATGTTGGTCACGCCACGCGCGGAGTCCTGAGCACCTACCTTCGTCGCGCATCCAGCGAGGATGAGCGGCAGCACAACCGCGAGGCAGCAGAGCTGGGGGGAATGCATGGGATACCTCTTCCCCCGCGGCCAACGCATATGTCGTTCCCGCGACGGGCTCAGCTTCGACCTTGTGGGATGAGGGAAAGAGGATCAGGGAGGCGGCGTGCGCTGGGGCGCAGGCTCCTGCATCTGCCTTTCCGTGACGGCGGCCGCGCGCATCGAGCGATACAGATTCGCCACATCCGCGCGGACGGCGGCCTCACTGACGACGTGGCCTGCGCCGGCCGTCAGGTCCTCGAACAGGCTGTCGATGCGGCCGCGAAGCCTCGCGATCTGCAGCTCGACGACATCGCGCACGTAGGCATCACGGGCGCGATCCCGGTACACGACCAGCGCCCTCATCGCGCGATCGCCCTGGACGAGGGTGGTCCACCCTTCTTCCTGCATCGTCAGCGACACCGGTTGCATGCTCGTCACACCCCGAGCCGAATCGGTGTGGCGCGGGCTCGAAGCACATCCGGCGAGCAGCAGCGGCAGCGCGAGCATGATGGAGCGGGCGAACGCGGAGCTCATGGGGTACCTCGCCCGCTGGAGAGTTGCTTCTGGATCGCCTCGGCTTCGCGCAGCTCGCCGTAGACCGTGCTGCGCGCGCCGAGCAGGCTTGCCCTCAGCGGTGCGCTCGAAGCCCGAGGCAGCAGCCGATCGATGAGATCGAACGCCCGGCCGTCCGAGTCGACCTGCCAGTCGACGTACTCGCGGTCGAAGTCCTCGCCGTGGACGGCCTGCATGGTCGCCAGGACCCTGCGCACGCCCATCTCCAGCTGCTCGCTGACGTCGTTCTCGCGCGCCGTGATCTGCGCCCGGGAAAAGGCGACCTGCGCCTTGTCGAGCATGCTGCGGCGGTCGCTCAGGATGCGCGTCGCCAGTCGCTTCACGGCGGGCGTCTTCGCCCTCGATTCGGCGAGCTGAGCCTGCTGGATGGCGGCGAGATGGAGCGCGATGACGACCGCGGCGATCTGCGGGTCGCCGAGGGTCTCCGGGTCCTGCCCCTGAGGCATCGTGGCTCCCATCACGGGAGCCGGTGCCGTGGACTGGTCGGGGATGGCGGCCGACGGGTCGGTGCTCTCGGCGTTGGTCGTCGGGCCCGGGCCCGTCGTCGATCCGTACTGTTCGGGTATCGGCGTCAGCGGCGCGTAGGCGCTGGGCGGCGTCGGCGGCTCCTGGTTCGCGCAGGCCCCGACGCCGATGAGGATGGCGACCGAAACCATGCTCGGCAGCGCACGACTGAAATGACTCATCGAAAACCTCCCGTGTCCGGATGCCGTCCAGCCTCGGAGCCGCAATGTCCGGGCCGGGGACTCCCCCCGAGGCGATGGGCTCGCCGCGGCAAGAACGCCTCATCCTCCCGATGGCCCGCGCCGTGCCTCGGTCGAGGTGGAAAGGAAGGTCCTCACGACCATGACCACGAAGCTCGTGCCACGCTCTTCCGTGACCGGTGCATCGATCGCCGTCTGCGCGGCGACTCTGCTCTTCTCCTGCCGGGGAAGCACCGACGAAGCCGTTCCGCGTGCCGCGCAGATCCAGCCGGCCTCCGCGCTGGCGGTCCGCCTTCGTGGGAACAACCACTTCCTCGTCGGGCTCGGGAATGACCTCGAGGCGGACCACGACAAGGACGGCGCGTTCCGAATGGGTCCGACGCTCGACGTCCACTACGCGTACCTGACGGGTCTTCCCGGCGGCGGCGGCTGGCCCGACTGGAACCCGAACGGGTCCTTCGTCGACATGCTCGTCGCCAGCGCGAATGCGCACGGCACGACCCCGATGTTCACGCTCTACGCGATGCCTGCGTGGGGGGAAGACAAGGTCGTCGCCGTCCTCACGCACGAAGACTTCATGAGGCCATACTGGGCGGGTGCGAAGATGCTCTTTCAGCACCTCGGCGCGAGCGACAAACCGAGCATGGTGCACCTCGAGCCGGACTTCTGGGCGTACGCCCAGCAGGCCTCGAAGGACGGCCGTCACCCGGTGCGGATCAAAGGCCTCGTGCCCGAGTGCGGGGACCTCACCGACGATCTGCGCGGGATGGCGGGGTGCCTGCTGCGACTGGCGCACACGTACGCGCCTCACACCGCCGTGGGCTTTCACGCGTCGCAGTGGTCCGGCACGACCGCGGACACCGTTCGGTTCTTCCGAGCCATCGGCGCGGACAAGGCCGACTTCATCGCGACCGACATGCTCGACCGGGACGCCGGCTGCTGGGAGGCGCAGACCGATCCGCAGTGTCATGGCCGGGACCGGAACGTTTACCTCGACGAGACGAACACGAAGAGCCCCAACTTCCACGAGGTGATCGGCTGGGCGAAGCAGATCCACGACGGCGTGGGCCTCCCGATTCTCTGGTGGCAAGTCCCGCTCGGGGTTCCGAGCACGATGCCGGGGGGGACGTCCGGCCATTACCGAGACAACCGCGTGCACTACATGTTCAACCATCTGTCGGAGCTCGTCGACGCAGGGAGCGTCGGCATGGTGTTCGGTACCGGGGCCGAGCACCAGACGACGGTCGACACCGACGGCGGTCAGTTCAAGGCGGCGGTGACGAAGTACTTCGCGAGCCCCGTCCCGCTGCCCTGAGCAAACGTCGGCGCGGTCCGCGACGCTCGCCATCGCGCGCGAGTCGCTCGCGGCAGCCTCGCGAACGTGGACGAAGGGCTGGTGACCCACCGATCCACGTAGGCGCTCTCCGCACGCGGCTCGCGCGGCGTCGAAAAAGCCTTTCGCGGCAGCGCGTTGCGAGACGACGATCGCCGGTCAACCGAGGGCCCGGAGCTTCGGAACAGGCGTCGTACGGTCGAGGCACGACCGTTGCGATGGGCCGGGCACCATGACGAAGACGCTCTGCCTCGCAGCCCTCGGACCCATTCTCCTCACAGCCGCCGGCTGCATGACGACGCCCGGCGAAGACACCGGCTCCAGCGCGGCGGCGATCGCCGGATCGACCATCGTGTCCCGGGGCAAGGAGTGGGTCGACGCGAAGCTCCACTACTGCCAGGCGGCCCGGGGCGACGTGGACGACGACTCGTCGTGCTGGGCCTGGGAGGGTTCGAGCCACCGCTGCGATCGCGCGAGCAACGCGGCGTGGAACGACTACCGGTCCGACTGTTCCGGCTTCGTGACCTGGGCGTGGGGCCTGCCTCCGGTGGGTGACGGCGGCTACGTGACGTCCGAGTTCGCCCCCTACGGCAAGTCCTTCTCGCACACGATCGAGGGGAGCGCCCTCGAGCCCGGCGACGCGCTGAACAAGACACCCGACGAGCACATCATCCTCTTCGAGCGGTGGGTGAGCGCCGGCCACTCGGCCGTCTTCATGGAGGAGCCGGGGTGCTCGTCCTCGGCGCCGTACGCGCACGAGTTCACCTCCGACGTGTCCATCAGCGGCTCCGAGGTGTACGTCGACTACGAGGGCGCGACCTTCTACGCGATCCGTTACAACGGCGCGGGGGGGAGCAGCAGCAGCGGCGGGAGCAGCAGCGGCGGGAGCAGCAGCGGCGGAAGCAGCAGCAGCGGGGGCTCGTCACCGGACGCCTGCAGCAAGGGCTCCGGCTTCTGTACGGAGACGCTGCAGTGCGACGGCGACCACTGGATCGCCCGCCAGGACGATCCTGCCGCCTGCACCACCGTCGTCGACGAGCAAGAGTCGTGCAGCGAGCCCGGCGGATACTGCACCGAGACGCTCCAGTGCGACGGCGGGCACTGGATCCTGCGACAGGACGACCCTGCGGCCTGCACCTCCGGGCCGGGCGCCGACTAGGAGCGACCTGTCAATCCGCCATCATTCCGTCGACCGCCTCGACGTCGCACAACCACCATTGGGCCTCGGGGTCCTCCGGCGTGAGTTGCACGACGACGCGCTCCCCGGGGTGGCAGTCTCCGAGCAAGGCTTCCGCGAAGTCCGCACGCCGCAACGTCTGTCCCTCCGCCCACTCCAGGGAGGCTCCTTCGACGCGAACGGCGCCCTCGGGGTGAAGCAACTCGTAGGGAACTCGTAGTGCTTGCTGGTCGGGGCTCATCTCGTAGGTGGTCCCTCGGACGACGTCCCGGATGCGAATGACGTGCGGCATGGTCCTCCCGGATGCGGTCGAGCGTCGAGAACGGCGGCGGGCGAGCCAGCTGAGCGCGCCCTCCGACGGCCCAGGCCTCGACTCCGCCTGGGCCGTCTCCATCCGCAGCACCAGCACGGCTCCGTCGAGGTCCCGCGTGATCTTTTCCATGTGCGTGCGGAGCAACGACTGTCGCGGTCGACCGGCCATGAGCACGAGGGAGGCCCCGATCTCCCTGGCGGCCCGTTCGATGCCGCGCACCACGTCGCCCCCGAAGTGAGCGTGGATCGCCACGCGCGCGGCTTGCGCGGGGAAGAAGTCGTCTACGTAGCGGCGGAGTCGATCACGCGCAGCCTCGACCAGCTCGCTCGGGGTGACCGGCGCGGCGCCCGTCCCCGCGAGAAACTCGTCGTTGGCCCCTGGCTCCGCAAGATGAAAGGCATGGACCTCGGAACCAAGTCCCTCGTTCAGGGCCAGAGCCGCCGAGAGCGCTCGCCTGGACTCGACGCTGAAGTCGACGGGGACGAGGATTCGGTGGAAGGTCGTGTCCGGCGCAGCAAGCGGTGCCTCAGTGACACCGGCGACCGCTGTCTCACCGGGGGTGTGGCTGCTCCAGGCGTCCTCTTCGAGGTCGCGGTCGAGCGGACCCGGGCGTCGCCACTCTCCCGAACGTGGACGCGCGAAGGCCCTGACGAACCGGCTCGTCCCGTCGACGCACCACAGACGGCCTTCGGCGTCTCCAGCGAGGTCACAGGCCTCGACCCCGGGCGGCAGCTCGATGCGGGCGAGGGCTCTCGCCGACCCAGGCTCGACGGCGAGCAGCGCGCCCGCCGTCGAGGTCCATAGCTCTCCGTGGAGCCAGGCCAGACCTCGCATGGGGGTCGGCACCGCAACGCTGGCGAGGACCGTCCCTTCCACGCCCTCCGCGCGATCCACGACCCTGACGCGAGACAGCGCGCGACCGTCCGAGTGGAGGACCAGGAGATCTCCCTCGAGACACTCCAGTCCCGTCACACCGTCGAGCTTGGGCGCGAAGGAGCGGACGACCAGCCCGGTTCGAACGTCGAGCTGTTGGAGATGCCCCTGGCTGAATTGCCAGAGGTAGCGCCCGTCGTAGGCGAGCCCACCCGGGGATGGATGGGTCTCCAACTGACCGACGATGCGCCCGCTTCTGGGCGCCATACGGATGAGGGTCCAGCCACTGGCCACGACGAGCCGATGCGCGTCGAAGGTGACTCCGTTGAGGACGCCTTCAGCACCCGGCACTTCGTACTCGAGCACGCACGTCGCCGCGTCTTTGCGAAGTGCCTCCCTGCGATTCATCGACCAGACCGCAACTGCAGCGAACGTGCCGAACGCATCGCCCCGTGTCCGCTTGCCGCGGCCGTGGAGCAGATTGGCACTACGTAGCGAATTGACCCATGCGCGAAGGCAAGACACCGCAAGAACCCCGCACAGCTCTACCGGCGTATCGTTTGCATTGGTCGCGGCGCCCGAATGCCGGCGCTCTTCTCGCCCTGGTCCGACACCGTCTTCCGCGTCTGCCTGGTGCTCGCGGTGGCAGGCGTCGTTTGGGTACCCACGGCCATGATGCTGTGGGTGCGGACGCCGTACGTCACGAAGCAGGAAGATCCGGTGACCCAGCCGGTCGCCTTCGATCACCGGCACCACGTCCGCGATGACGGCGTCGACTGCCTCTATTGCCACTACGAGGCCGAGCGCTCCAAGTATGCGGGCGCCCCGCCGACCACGGTTTGCATGAACTGCCACGCGCAGGTCTGGCAGGATTCAGCGCGCCTCGCCCCCGTGCGCGAAAGCTGGTTCGACGACCGCCCCCTGCGATGGCGTCGCGTTCATCAGCTTCCGCAGTTCGTCTATTTCGACCATTCCGCTCATGTTTCGCACGGCGTCGG
This sequence comes from Polyangiaceae bacterium, assembly GCA_036501935.1. Classification (GTDB taxonomy): domain Bacteria; phylum Myxococcota_A; class Polyangia; order Polyangiales; family Polyangiaceae; genus Palsa-1150. The sequence continues at coordinate 49,255 of DASXZL010000013.1, forward strand.
GTGCGAGGAGTGCCACGGGCGCGTCGACGAGATGGGGCAAGTCCACGCGGTCGCGCCGCTGACGATGGAATGGTGCCTGGACTGTCACGGCGATCCTTCACCGCATCTGCGACCGCAGAGCGAGATCACCCGCATGGGCTGGGTGCCGGACCGGCCGCGACGCGAGATCGGCGACGAGATCATGCGCCAGCTCGATGTCGATCCTCCGGTGAGCTGCACCGGTTGCCACAGATAGCGAGGAAGTCTTGGCCGATCCGATCTCTCGCCGCGTGGTGCTCCAGCTCGTGGGAGCAGGAGCAGCCGCGGCCAGCGCGACGGCGTGCAGCCGTGGGCCGCAAGAGCTCATCGTGCCGTACGTCCAGCAACCGCCGGAGGTGACTCCATCCGTTCCAACACACTACGCCACGGTGACGTGCCTCGACGGATACGGGGTCGGGGTCCTCGCCGAGAGCCACGAGGGACGTCCGACCAAGCTGGAGGGCAACCCGAGTCATCCGGCGAGCGCTGGCGCGCTGAGCGCCATCGAGCAGGCGAGCGTCTACGATCTCTACGATCCGCAGCGCACGCGCGGTATCTACCACGAGGGTCTGCCGGCGACGTGGGCGGCCCTGGTGGCCGCGATTGCGGCGCCCATGCCGGCGGGCAAGCGCACGCACGTGCTCCTGCGGCCGACGAGCTCACCGCACCTCGTCGCTCTCATCCAGCGAGTGCGCGGCCGGGGCGACGTCGTCGTTCACTTCGATACGCCGGCAACGCGGGGAGCGGCATGGGCTGGAGCCCGGCTGGCGTTCGGCCGCGTGGTCGAGCCGCGATACGACTTTTCCCGCTGCGACGTAGTGGTTTGCCTCGACGCGGACTTTCTCTCTTCCACGACGACGCCGCACGCCTGGGCGCGCGCGTGGGCCTCGCGTCGTCGGTTGAACACGCCGAACGACACGATGAGTCGCCTCTACGTCGTCGAGCCGGGGATGACCGTGACGGGCATGGCGGCCGACGAGCGCCTTCGGGTGCAGGGTCGACAGGTCGCCGGAATCGCCGCCGACCTGCTTGCGCAGATCGATTCGCTGGGCGGCACGCCGGGGACGCCGAGACCGGTGCCCGCGCTGCCCTGGGTCCAGGCGCTGGCGCGCGATCTCCACGCGCGGTCAGGGGCGAGCGTCGTCCTGGCGGGGGACCGCCAGCCGCCCGAGGTGCACGCGCTCGCACACGCCATGAACCAGCGTCTGGGCAATGTCGGCCGCACGGTCACGTACGGCACGGCGCCGATCTTCGAGGCGGGCGAGAGCTCGCACGAGCTCGGCGACCTCGTGCGTGCAATCGACGCGGAGGAGGTCGCCACGCTCGTCATCGTGGGAGGGGACCCGCTCTTCACGGCGCCTGCGAACCTCGGTCTGGAGCGTCGATTCAAGAGCATTCCCACCAGGGCCTACGTCGGCCTGCGGGAGACGCGCACGGCGCGCGCCTGCGCTTGGAGGTGTCCCGAGGCGCACTGGCTGGAAGCGTGGAGCGACGCTCTCGCCTTCGACGGCACGCCCGCCATCGCGCAGCCGCTCATGAGGCCCTTGGTCGACGGACGCACCGCCGCGCAGGTCCTCGCGGCGATGCTCGACCCGCACGAGACCACCTCGCTAGATCTGGTCCAGGCGTACTGGCGCGGGCAGAGCCGTGGAGACTTCGACGCGTTCTGGCGGCAGTCGCTCGTCCACGGCGTCGTGCCTACGGGAAGCACGCCTTCCGTGGAGGTGCGCGTCGACGAGAGCGCCGTGGCGCGCATCCTGGCGGCACCCCCGCGGCCGGCAGCGCCGCTCGAGATTGCTTTCTACCTCGACGCCAAGGTCCACGACGGACGCTTCGGCGACAACTCCTGGCTTCAGGAGCTGCCCGATCCGGTCACCAAGCTCACGTGGGACAACGCCGCCCTGCTCGGACCGGCGACGGCGAAGCGGCTGGGCGTCCGAGACGAGCAGGTCGTGGCGATCGAGGTGCGCGGGCATACCGTGCGCGCGCCCGCCCTCGTCGTTCCAGGGATGGCGGACGACGTCGTGGCCATCGCCCTCGGGTACGGCCAGGGCGTGCCCGATCGGGTCTCGCATGGCATCGGCGCGGACGCCAATGCGCTGCGGAGCTCGACTGCGCCATGGTTCGATGACGCCATCCTCGCCAAGACCTCCGATACGCACTCCCTCTCCCTGGCGCAGGAGCACGCGTCGATGGAGGGGCGGCCCATCGTGCTGTCCCATACCCTCGCCGGGTACCGGCAGGCTCCCGACTTCGCGAAGTCTTTGAACGAGCCGCTGCCGACTCTCTACGATCTCGAGCCCGACGCCCCGCACCAGTGGGGGATGACGATCGATCTCGACGCCTGCACGGGGTGCAGCGCGTGCGTCGTCGCCTGCATGGTGGAGAACAACGTCCCGACCGTCGGCAAGACCGGAGTCCGTCTCGGGCGCGGAATGTACTGGCTCCGGATCGATCGCTATTACGGCGGTGACCCGCGGGAGCCCACCGCCGTCGTCCAGCCCATGCTCTGCCAGCAGTGCGAAAAAGCGCCGTGCGAGTACGTCTGTCCCGTCAACGCCACCGTGCACAGCCACGATGGCTTGAACGAGATGGTCTACAACCGCTGCGTCGGGACGCGGTTCTGCTCGAACAATTGCCCCTACAAGGTCCGGCGGTTCAACTTCTTCAACTACAACAGCAGCAAGCCGGAGTCTCTCGCGCTCGCCATGAACCCCGACGTCACCGTGCGGGCCCGCGGCGTGATGGAGAAGTGCACGTACTGCGTGCAGCGCATCCGGGAGGCGGAGATCGGAGCGCGGCGTGACCACCGGCGCATCGCCGACGGCGAGATCGTCACCGCGTGCCAGCAGACCTGCCCGACCGGCGCGATCACCTTCGGAGACATCGCCGACCCGAGGACCGCGGTCTCGCAAACCCGCACGAACGGCCGCCTCTACGAGGTGCTCCACGACCTCGGCACGGTCCCGCGCACGCGGTATCTGGCACGGATCGTCAATCCCAACCCGGAGCTTCATTCGTGACGGCCGACGCCCCCGCCCTGGCGCTGCTGCACGAAGAGCCGACCGGCGGCGAGCCGGTCCTGATGCGCGGCGGCTCCGACCTTCAGCTCACCGACGAGCTGCTGGCGCCTCTCTGGCGGCGCTGGCCGTGGTTCCGTTACGCGATCGGCATCACCGGTCTCGGCACCGTCGTCCTCCTGGCAGCGCTCACCTACACGGTGACGACGGGAATCGGCCTCTGGGGCAACAACATCCCGGTGGCCTGGGCGTTCGCGATCATCAACTTCGTCTGGTGGATCGGGATCGGCCACGCCGGCACGTTCATCAGCGCGATCCTCCTGCTCTTCGAGGTGCACTGGCGTACATCCATCAACCGCTTCGCGGAGGCGATGACGCTGTTCGCCGTCGTGCAGGCGGGTCTTTTCCCGATCTTCCACATGGGGCGCGCGTGGTTCGCCTACTGGCTCATTCCATACCCCTCCGAGATGGGGGTCTGGCCGCAGTTCCGGTCGTCGCTCCCGTGGGACGTCGTGGCGGTCACGACCTACCTCACCGTGTCCGTCCTCTTCTGGTACGCGGGCCTCCTTCCCGATCTCGCCGCCGCACGAGACCGCGCGCCCACGCTCTTCCGCCGACGCATCTACGGGTTGTTCGCCCTCGGGTGGCGCGGCGAGCTGGGCCACTGGCGCCACTACCGGATTGCGTACCTCGTACTCGGCGGTCTGGCGACGCCGCTCGTCCTCTCCGTGCACACGAACGTCAGCTTCGACTTTGCGATCGCGCAGCTGCCTGGGTGGCATTCGTCGATCTTCCCGCCGTACTTCGTGGCAGGGGCGATCTACTCGGGCTTCGCCATGGTCCTGCAGCTCATGATCCCGGCGCGCGAGGTCTTCGGGCTGAAGGACGTCATCACCCGCAACCACCTCGACAACATGGCCAAGATGCTGCTCGTGACGGGTTGGGTCGTGACGTACACGTACATGGTCGAGCCGTTCATGGCGTGGTGGAGCAACGACGCCTACGAGATCTACGACGTGCTCGTGGACCGACCGACGGGGCCGTACGCCTTCGTCTACTGGGGTGTCGTCTTCTGCAACTGCATCGCCGTCCAGGCGCTCTGGATGAAACGGTGGCGCGTCAGCCCGGGCCGCCTCTTCGTCGTGGCATGCATCATCCAGCTGGGCATGTGGTCGGAGCGCTTCATGCTCATCATCACCTCGCTGCACGCCGACTTTCTCCCTTCGAGCTGGCGCATCTACGTACCGAGCTGGATCGACTGGACGATACTCGGCGGTACGGTTTGCTTCTTTCTATTCCTATTTCTCCTCTTTCTGCGGTACGTCCCCTTCATTCCCATCTCCGAGCTGAAGGAGATGCGCCGTCAGCTGGCGAGGCGCCGCCATGCTTAGTGGCGTGGTCGCCGAGTTCGAGACTCCGGAGGCGCTCGAGGGCGCCTACGAAGCGCTCACGCGTCAGGGCTACACGCGCCTCGACGCGTGGACGCCTTACCCTGTTCGCAGTCTCGTCAAGGCGGGCTTCGACGGATCGATCGTCGCCTGGATCATGCTGGTTGCGGGCCTCGCCGGAGGCGCGCTCGGATACCTCATCCAGCTGTGGGTCAATGTCCGCGCCTTCCGCATCAACGTCGGCGGCAGGCCGCTCGACTCGGCGCCTGCGTTCATCCCGATCACATTCGAGTCCGCGGTGTTGCTGTCGGCGGTCACCGGGTTCATCGCCATGCTGGCGCTCAGTCGGCTGCCGCGGCTCCATCACCCGCTGTTCGAGATCGAGGGCTTCGAGCGCGCCTCCGTCGACCGCTTCTGGCTGGGCGTCGACGAGGCGGATCCGATGTTCGACGCGCGCGTCAGCGAGGCCTTGACGCGACTCGGCGCGCTGCGATGCGCGCGCCTCGGGGGTGGACCGTGACGCGCGCGCGACTGGCCGTGATCCTTCCGCTCGCCCTTTCGGCATGCCGGGTGGAGGACACGATCGTCACGCCCGATCCGCATCTCGAGCGGATGGTCGTCCAGCAGAAGCGCCTGCCCTACCAGGAGGACCCGATGCTGCCGCAGGGGATGGCGATGCAGTTGCCGCCCGACGGGACGCTCTCGGTGGATACGCCGCTCGGCGACCCGCTCGTCGAGCGAGGTGTGGCAAACGATCGCTGGGCCCAGACCATTCCCGTCGTGCTCGACCGCGCGATGCTCGACGACGGGCGACGTCATTTCCAGACGTTCTGCGCCGCCTGCCACGGAGAGCTCGGCGACGGCGACAGCCCGGTGGCCCGCCGCATGGCGCTGCGAAAGCCGCAGGACCTGCTCGCCGACAAGGTGCGCGCGTACCCCCCGGGGAGGCTGTTCCAGACCGTGCGGGAGGGCTACGGGCTGATGCCGTCCTACAGCGTGCAGCTCGGGGTCCGCGACACGTGGGGAGTGGTCGCGTACGTCCGCGCGCTCCAGCTCTCGCGCGGCGTGCGGGTCGCCGACCTCCCCGCCGACGTCCGGGCCGAGCTCGCGAAGGAGGCGCCGTGAATCGCAGGAACGTCGTCCTCGGCGCGCTCGTCGCATCGGCCGTGGGCGCCGCCGCCCTCGCCCTGGGGCTCGTGGTCGACGCACGCCGGGCCTGGTTCGCGTACCTGGCCGCGTGGACGGTGGGCGTGACCATCACCATCGGCGCCTTGCTGCTGCTCATGGTGGGGCACGCCGCCAAGGCGAGCTGGATGATCGTCACGCGGCGGGTGACCGAGGCCGTGGTCACGGCGCTACCGCTCTACCTGGCACTCTTCGTTCCGCTCTGTTTCGGCCTGGACAAGCTCTATCCGTGGGTGTCTCAGCCGGACGAGCACAAACGGAGCTACCTCAATCCCCCGTTCTTCGTCGGCCGCGCCTTCCTCTACCTGGGCATTTTCATCCTCGTCGGCACGCTGCTGTGCCGGTGGTCGCGCGAGAACGACGTGCGCCCCAGCATGCGGCTCGTCCGGAGCATGCGCAGGCTGGGCGGGGGTGGGTTGCCGCTCGTGGGCCTGACGACGACCTGGGCGTCGTTCGACTGGACGATGTCGCTCCAGCCGGAGTGGTACTCGACCATTTTTGGTCTCTATTTCTTCGCGGGAGCGTTCGTCGGCGCCATCGCGCTCGTCTCCCTGATGGTGAATCTATCTCGCCTCCGCGCCGGTTCGTCCTCGCCCGTGACTCCCGATCACGCGCAGGCGCTCGGGCGCCTCCTCTTCGCGATGATCGCCTTCTGGGCGTACATGGCGTTCAGCCAGCTGCTCATCTACTGGATTGGCGACATTCCGAAGGAGATCACCTTCTACGGGCGCCGGACCGCGGGCTCCTGGACCGCGGTCACCTACGTCCTCGTGTGCGGCAACTTCGTCGTGCCGTTCTTCGCGCTCCTCAACCGTCACTGGAAGCGCCACGCGGACTACCTCTCCACCGTCGCGGCGTGGGTCCTGGTGATGCACTTCGTGGACATCTACTGGCTCGTGCTCCCGGTGTGCGACACCACCGGCGTTCGACCGCACTGGCTGGACCTCGGCGCGATTCTGTTCGTCGGCGGTCTGTCGTGTGCGTGGATCGCGCGCCGTTACTTCAGCGCTCCGCCGCTGCCGCTACACGACCCCGAGATGGCCGAGGGGCTCGGATACGAGGCAGCGGTATGAGCGCGCCCGAATTCGAGGTGCACCAGGAGGAGGACGTGGTGCCGTCCGGCCGCCTCGTCCGTATCGCCGTGGCGAGCATCGTGATCGGCGCGGTGGGCGTCGTGGCGGCGGGCGCGCTTCTCGTGGCGAGCGCAGGCGCTCTCAAGGGGAACATGGCCGGTCCGTCCGGGCCGGAGCCCGCTCGACCCGAGATCTCCAACATCGAACAGACCCCCATCTGGGACACTCACGCCGCGGAGGACCTCCAACGGTCGCAGCAACGCTCTCTAGAAACATGGGGTTGGGCGGACCGCGACGCGGGCATCGCTCGCATTCCCATCGAGCGCGCCATGGACCTGGTGACGAGGGGGCAGCGATGAACGAGCTGCTGGTGCGCCTGCTCAACCTGCCGCCGGAGGCGTCGACGTACGCGCCCGAGGTCGACTGGCTGCACTTCGCAGTCATCTCGACGACCATGCTCGGAGCGGCCTTCGTGTTCTTGCTCGCACTCTACTTTCTTCTTCGCTATCGGCGGCGCGTGCCCGGTGAGACCACGGCGCATACGACGACATCCACCCCGCAGGAGGTCTTGATCATCGGCGGCATTCTGTCGCTGTTCCTCCTGTTCTGGGTCGTTGGCTCGCTCCAGTACAACCACATGCTGACCCCGCCGGACGACGCGATGACGGTTTACGTGACCGGCAAGCAATGGATGTGGAAGTTCTCGTACACCGACGGGCGTTCGACGATGGACGTGCTGACCGTGCCGACGGGACGCCCCGTGAGGCTCGTGATGACGTCGCGCGACGTCATCCACAGCTTCTACGTGCCGGCCTTCCGGATGAAGCACGACGTCGTTCCCGGGCGCTACTACACGGCGTGGTTCGAGGCGAGAGCACCCGGCAGCTATCCGATCGAGTGCGCCGAGTACTGTGGCGTCAGCCACTCGAGGATGCTCGGGGAGGTCCATGTCCTCGCGCCTGAAGCGTACGCGCAGTGGCTCGTCGGACAGCCCCCCCGCACGAGCGATCTGGTGGAGGCAGGCCGCGACGTGGCCGCGCGGCGTGGCTGCCTCAACTGCCACACGCTCGACGGACAGCCGCACATCGGTCCGACGTGGGCGGGTCTCTACGGCTCGCAGGTGCAGCTGCAAGGAGGGGTCACCGTCGTGGCGGACGGCGCCTACCTGACGCGCTCGATGATGGACCCGCAGGCGGACGTCGTCGCGGGCTACCGGAGCGTCATGCCGACGTATCGCGGCATCCTCGAGCAGCCGGAGGTGGCGGCGCTCCTCGAGCTCATGCGCTCACTCCAGACCCAACCCTATTCCCCGAGCATCACGCTTCCGAAGGTGATCCCACAGGGCTCCGCGATGCCCCAGGCGCCACCGCCATGACGACCGTCGACGCCGGCTTTGCACCTGCGAAACGGGTACTGTCGCCCACCCGCGAGACGTATCTCAACGTCGCGCACACGGTGAAGTCGTGGGCGCTCACGACGGATCACAAGCGCATCGGCATCCTCTACCTCGTCACCACCATCGCCATGCTCGGTCTCGGCGGCGCGTTCGCGCTCGTTCTGCGCGCGCACCTGCTCACGCCGACCGGCGCTCTCCTCGACTCGTACACGTACGACCGCGCCTTCACCATGCACGGGATCGTCATGGTGTGGCTCTTCATGATCCCGTCGATCCCCACGGCCTTCGGCAACTTCCTCCTGCCGATCATGATCGGCGCGAAGGACGTGGCTTTCCCACGACTGAACCTGCTCAGTTACTACATTTACCTCGTAGGCGCGCTATGGGTCATCGCGGCGCTCTGGTTGGGCGGCTGCGACACGGGGTGGACGTTCTACACGCCGTACAGCGCGCACTCGCCCAGCGCAGTCGTGCCGACCGTCTTCGGCATCTTCATCGTGGGATGGTCGACGATCATCACGGGCGTCAATTTCATCGTGACCATTCACACGATGCGAGCCAAGGGTGTCACCTGGTTCCGGATGCCGCTGTTCGTGTGGGCCATGTACGGCGTCAGCGTCATCCAGACGCTGGCCACGCCCGTGCTCGCCATCTCGCTCTGCATCGTCGGCGTCGACGCGTGGTTCGACTGGGGACTCTTCGATCCGGCGCGGGGCGGCGACCCCGTCCTCTACCAGCACCTTTTCTGGTTCTACTCGCACCCCGCCGTCTACATCATGATCCTGCCGGCGATGGGCGTCATCAGCGAGATCGTCCCCACGTTCAGCCACAAGAACCCGGCGTCCTACAAGGCCATCGCGTACTCCACCCTCGGCATCGCGTTCGTCGGCTTCGGCACGTGGGGACACCACATGTTCGTCGCCGGCATGTCGCTCTTCGACGCCGGAGCGTTCGGCGTGCTGTCGATGCTCGTCGCCATCTTCAGCGCCATCAAGGTGTTCACGTGGGTGCTCACCATGCGCGGCGGCTCGGTCGTGGTGCGTACACCCTTCGTGTATTTCTTCGCCTTCCTCTTCCTCTTCGTCTTCGGGGGGATGACGGGCGTCGCCACGGCGACCGAGAGCCTCGACGTCCACTGGCACGACACTTACTTCATCGTGGCCCACTTCCACTTCATCATGGTGGGAGGGACGCTCACCGCGTGGCTCGCGGCGCTGCACTACTGGTTTCCGAAGATCACGGGCCGCATGTACTCCGAGCGCTGGGGCATCGTGGCCGCCACGCTCGTGTTCGCGGGCTTCTTTCTCACGTTCTTTCCGCAGTTCCTCCTCGGGAACGCGGGGATGCCCCGGCGATACTCCACGTACGCGCCGGCCTATCAGTCGCTGCACGTCATCTCGACGGTCGGCTCGTGGATCCTCGGAGCCGCGATGCTGATGACCCTCGGCTACCTCGTCGTCGCGCTCTTCACCGGCGAGCGCGCGGGCGACAACCCCTGGGACTCTCGCAGCTACGAGTGGTACACGCCGTCGCCGCCGCCGAAGCACAACTTCACGAAGGAGCCGCAGTTCGCCCTCGACCCCTACGACTACACCGTGCCCGCAGAGCAGATGCATGTCTGAGCGCGCTGCGGAGCACTTCGAAAGCCTGGCCCGCCAGGCGCACGCCGCCCGCCTCGGCATGTGGATCTTCCTGGGTACGGAGGTCCTCCTCTTCTCGGGGCTCTTCGTGCTCTATACCGCCTATCGAACGGAGCACCCTCACGGCTTCGGCGTGGGCGTCGAGCACAACACCGTCGCGTGGGGCTCGGTCAACACCGCCGTCCTGCTCGTGAGCAGCTACACGGTTGCGCTCGCCGTCCACGAGCTGCGGCGAGGAAAGACGCGGGCCTGTGCCTGGCTGGTCGGGGTGACCATCGCTCTCGGATGGTGCTTCCTCGCCATCAAGACAGGCGAATACATGAAGCACTTCCGGGATGGCCTCTACCCCGGCGGCGTAGGGACCTTCTTTCACGAGTACGACGAGCCCGGGACGAAGATGTTCTTCACCCTGTACTTCTGCATGACCGGACTCCACGCCATCCACGTGTTCGTCGGCACCTGCGTCCTCGGGTTTCTCCTGAGCCAGGTGCTGCGGCGGCGCGTCGTGCCGGCGGCCCCCCATCCGCTCGCCATCGGCGCCATCTACTGGCACCTCGTCGACGTCATCTGGATCTTCCTCTGGCCGCTCTTCTACCTCATCCCGGGGGCCAACCCATGACGGACCATGCCGAGGCCCGAGAGACGTCCGCGCGCGGGCTGCTGCTGACACTCCTGGCGCTTCTCGTGCTCGCCGCGTTCAGCCTGACGATGCGGTTCGCACACCTCGGCGCCTTCAGCTATCTCGTGGGGCTCGGTGTGGCGACCATCAAGGCCGCGCTCGTCGTCGTGTTCTTCATGGAGCTCCTCGTCGAGAAGATGACGGTTCGCTTCGCCCTGGCGACCTGCCTATCGCTCTTCGCGCTGCTACTCGCCCTGGTCACCGCCGACATCGTGACACGGTCCGTGCCTCCCTTGCAGAATCCGCCGGGGACGGCGGCACGCGACCGCGGGTGAGCCGGGGAAGGGCAGCGCCACAAAGTCACGCGTGGCGTTCGGTCATCGCGCCAATCGCGCGGCTGCGCGTTTCGAGCCGGCGATTTCGGGACGTTTCGTCACTCCGGCGCAGCTGGCGAGTTTTACCGGACACGAAAGTTACGAGCGTGGCGCGACGCGTGGATACGGGCAAATGTCGCGCGTTTCGGCGCCCCCGCCCGAGCGTGGCTCGCAGGATGCACGAGCCCCTTTGCGCGAGATGCACGGCGGAGTACGGCGCGGCTCCTCGTTCCGTGGCGTCGCCCCGAGGGGGAGAGCATGAAGAAGGAACGACTCTCGGCCGCGCTCAAGCCAGGACGGCTCGCGTGGATGCTGCTGACGCAGCGAGCTGCGCTGGTCGAGCTGTGGACGAGGCGCGTTCGCGAGGACCCAGCCGTGCCTGACGCGAGCCGGGCCCCGGCGCTCGAGGACCACGTCTCGGAGCTCATGGCTCGGCTCGTCCAGCGCCTCGTGGACCATCCCATCGAGGCGTGGCGCGAGGACGACGGGCGCGAAGTCGGAGCGTCGGCGGCCGGGATCGCCCACGCCCACAACCGGTTCGACGACGGCTACACGCTCGCGGAGGCCCTTCGTGAGCTGTCGCACTTCCGGGCCGCGGTGCTCGATCTGGCCGCCGAGCGGCGCGTTTCGCTCACCCAGGCCGAATCGACCCTACTCCACTCGACCATCGACGAGATGATGAGGGCCTCGGCTAGCGAGTTCGAGCGTGCGTCGCTGACCTCGTACGAGCTCGCGATGGGCGTCGTGGCCCACGATCTGCGCAACTCGCTCAACACGGTCACGATGTACGCGGCGCAACTGCAATCCGGGAGCACGCTCAAGGACCCGATGCAGGTGGGCGAGGTGCTCGGGCGCAGCGTGCGGATCATGGAGCGCCTGGTCGAGGACCTGCTCGTCTATTCGAAGATCGAGACGGGTCAGTTCTCGATCCATCCGGCCGACGTCGACCTGTGCGCGCTCCTGCGCATGGCGCACGAGAACTACCAGCCCCTGGCACGCCGGAGGAGGATCCAGGTGTCGCTGTCCGTGCCGGACATCGAGGTGCACGCCATGTGCGACGGCGACCGCATCCTCCAGGCTCTCGGAAACATCGTCATCAACGCGATCAAGTTCACCCCCGACGGGGGCGCCGTGCGCGTCGAGCTCGAGCCGGGGGACAGGCATTGCCTCGTGCGTGTGCGCGACACGGGTCCAGGCATCGCCCCCGAGCACGTGGACGACATCTTCCGGCCCTTCTGGCAGGCACCCGACACGTCCGCCCATGGCGCGGGGCTCGGCCTGGCCATCGCGCACGGGATGATCGCAGCCCACGGCGGAGAGCTGCGTCTCGAGAGCCGGGGACCGCTGGGCGCGTCGTTCGTCTTCTCCCTGCCCTACGACGGCTCGCCTACCCCGAGCAGTCTCTCGTTACCCCTCCCCGGCCGCTCGCATCGGCCCGCCGTCCAGGGCGGCGACCACGGTTCGGGGTGATCGTCGTCAATTCAATCGGGGGTCGGGCGCCTGTCCGTAGCGCCGGACCTCGAACGACTGGACGGCGGGACTGCGCCTCAGAGCGGCGAGGATTTCCTTCAGGACGGCGGCAGCGCGCTCTGCGGGGGACTGCTCGGATCGCATGGCGGTGCTTCGTGGTGCATCGGCGATGCCACGGCCAGCGGCTCGACGTCACCGGCGTCTCGTCGAGTTAGACGTGGGTACACGTCGTGAGAACGCACGTGGCGTCTTGTCCCGACTCCGAAAAGCAGCGGTCGAGCGCGTCGTCCTCGACCTCGGTCATGTTGGGAAGACCGAAACCCGGCGGTGCGGGCTCGCTGACTGGGTACTGGTCGCCGTACGAGTCCTCCGCGATGCAGGTCACGTTGTGGACGCGGCCCCAGTCCCAGTAGTAGACCGGTCGCGCGAACTCAGGGTGATTCCAGTGCGCCCACGTCGTGTGTCCGTGGGCGACGGCGGCCGGCGCGAGCACGCGAACCTGGTGTGGACGCACGGTGGCCCCGCGCGGATGGGTTCCGGGGGGGTGCGCCTGGAACGGCGGCGGCGCCTGTCGCGGGGTCCTGCCTCGCTCCTCCGCGTAGCCGAGCACGCAGAGTGACAACGAGCCGAGCACGAGCATGGCAGCCATTGGCGATTTGACGTTCATCGGGACCTCCACGGGTGCGCTGCGCGACATACCGTGCGGCAATCGTGGGCATACCCGTCGGGCTGCGCAAGGACGGATGAGGGGTACTCTCCGGGCCCTCTCCTCCCGTGCTGCGCCTGGCACACGCCATGCGTGCGCCAAGGTGGGACCCGTCCGACCGGCTCGGCAACGGCCGAAGGGAGAGGAGGGCGCGAAGATGAGGTGCGATGAGATCATGAGCAAAGACGTGGAATGTCTTTGCCTCGACGCCACGGCGAAGGAAGCCGCACGCCTCATGCGCGACACCAACGTCGGGTTCCTCCCGGTCTGCGGCCCCGACGGGGCCGTCGTCGGCACGCTGACCGATCGCGATCTGGCCATCCGCCTGGTGGCCTCCGGCCTCGACGGGGACACGCGCGTTGGCGATCTCATGTCGATGAACCCCATCACGTGCGCCCCGTCGGACGACATCGAGGTCGCGGAGAAGCTGATGGCGAGTCATCGCAAGTCGCGCATCATGTGCATCGACCAGTTCGGACGCGTCGAGGGGGTGGTGAGCCTCTCGGATCTGGCCCAGCGTGGCGACGGCGCGGAGACGCTCCGCGCGGTCACGCGACGCGAGGCGCGCGCATGAGCCCCGTGCAGCCGCGCTCAGGGCACGTCTGCCGAAGGCCCGCTACTTCACGAGCGTCGTCGCCACGCGGTCGATGAGGGCCCTGAACGCCGGGCGGTACGCGTAGAGGGGGTCGCCGGGCGCGGCCTCGACCACGTGGATCGGGCAGACGGACGACACGACTCCCTGCGCTCCCAGGTCCTTGGCGAGAGAAAGGGCGCGGATGGTGGGGTACGCCGCGCCGTTCACCTGCGTCTCCGTGTACGGCGTGCCGGCGTCCCCGCCGGTCGTGCTCCGCTCACACAGCTGCGTGTCTGCCCCCAGCGCGGTCGGCGCGCACGCGCACGCGCCCAAATTCGCGGGCTGGCTGCAGTCGATGGGCGCCGCGAGCCGGAAGATGCAGGCGAACTGGAGGTCGCCCTCGTTGGTGGTCCACTCGCGGCCGTTGATGGGGTCGCAGTCGTCGGCCGCCGAGGGCGGGCAGGGGCTCTGCGGCCGCGGATTCTCGGACTCGAGCATGTGGAAGTCGGCACCGGTGAAGTCGTAATCGAGCGGGTCGGCGCCGAGGATCTCGGTCCAGTCGGCGGAGGACAGCGCCGGTTTCTGGGGACAGTCCGCCGGCGCCGTCCCGGTCGCACACGTGCCGTCCCCCGGCGAGGCCTGAAGCAGCTGATGGGGCACGCCGCCGATCACCGTGAAGAAGACCTGGCTGGGCTGGCGCGGACCGGGCGCGAGGTTGCACAGCCCAGTCGATGCGGTCGCGCTCGTCGGAAGCCCCGTCGCGAACATCGGATTCGTACAGTCGAGCGTGGGCGCATAGTTCCCGTCGGAGTCGTGCTCGTGGGCGCCATCGGGCACCGTCGCGCTCTGTAGGCCGGTCACATAGCGCTGGAGGGGGAACTGCGGATCCAGCCCGAACCGCTGCTTCATGTGGAAGAAGCGCACGTTGAGGGCGTCGTCCGCTGGATCGAGGTACCCGCCGGTCCCGTTGGCGCCGTCCTTCGGGCACTCGGTGGCGAAGTTGGGACTCCCCGTCAGGAATGCGCACGACGTGCAGTTGGGATCCTCGGGATTTGTCTGGCACTCGATGGTGCCCTCCGGCGCGGCGCCACTCGGCGACCCGGGAAAATCCTGGCTCTCGAAAGCCCATCCCTGTCCGCCGACGCTGAGGGAATCGGCGCTGCGGTCGTTCTCGACCGCGACCAGCACGATGGCGAGCGCGGAATCGGGCCGCAGGAAATCGTGCCGCTGCTGGAGGATGGTCGCGTCGATGCCCGTGTACGTCGCCTTGGTGCCGTTCAGCGTGATGCTCTTGTAGGGATCGGGCTGGACGAGGAAGCGGTACCAGGCTTCGAGGGGCGCGGTGAAACCGCAGCCGTACACGCCCGTGTCGGCGAGCAGCCCCTGGAAGTCGCTGACCAGTTGCGACTCCGTGCCGATGGCGGGCACGGGCGGAGCGGGCTTGCCGGCGTTCTGCGGGACGCTGGGGAACCACGCGAGGAAGTTGGACGGGGACGCGTCTGAAAGCGGCGTCTCGTTCGCGCCGGTGCGGTTGATGAGCTCTCCGTGGTCGTCGGCGTGTGCGCTGAGCGATGGGTTCGCGGGGTTGGTCGACGTGTCGGCGCATTGATCGCTGCCGCGCCCGCCCAGGGAGGTCGTCACGATGCCGATGTGGATGTCCGAAACGGGCTGAAATTCGAGGCTGCCCGTGGCGCACACGCCCGCCGAGGAGACACCGACGACGCTCCCGCTGCCGTCGATGCAGTTCGGGCTGACGAGGCGGTCGAACATGGCTTGGACGGACGCTTGAACGTACGGTCCCACGCCCACCATCGAGGCCGAGTTCTGGACCGCGAAGAGGATGTCGAGCTTGCTCGTGGGCGTCGGCGGAGGGCTGGTGGCGCTGTCGCCCGCGTCGGCGCCGCCGTCGCTTCCATGGCTGCCGCCTTCGGGCCCCGGAGCGATGCCGTCCGTTCCGAACGGCGCGTCCGACGGCCCGGCGTCCTGGGGACTGGCTTCGACCTTTCCCGAACAGCCGGCCGAGAGCGCGAATAGCAAGACAAGAGGCGAGCCTGAAGAAAGTCTCATGACCGCCAGTATACGAGGATTCCACGGCGGAGCTTGAGTGGCACGCAGGTTGCGACTCCGAGCGGGCATGATGGATCTCTCCTCCTCGAGCCCGCTCAGTCTGTTCCGGCGATACGCTCGAAGAGGGCGACCCCAGACCTTCGACCTCGCC
Source organism: Polyangiaceae bacterium (assembly GCA_036501935.1). Classification (GTDB taxonomy): domain Bacteria; phylum Myxococcota_A; class Polyangia; order Polyangiales; family Polyangiaceae; genus Palsa-1150. Next base: position 64,936 of record DASXZL010000013.1, read on the forward strand.
CCGCGACCGCTCAAGCCTGCTCCGATCGACCCTTCCTGCATCGAGGAAGGGACGCCCATCGCGAGCGGCACCACCTTCGCCGAGTCACCGGACCGGCGGCTTTCGAGCGGGCTGTGGGAGTGCACGGCCGGCAAGTTCAAGGTCGACTTCCCGCTCGACGAGATCATCCACATCCTCGCTGGCGAGGTCATCGTTCACGAGGAAGGCGACCGGGGCGTTTACACGCTGCGCCCCGGAGATGCGGCGTACTTCCCGCTCGGTCTGGTGACCCACTGGGAGGTCCCGCGCTTCGTGAGAAAGTTCTTCGTGGTCCGGGTCCCCGGCGGAAGCCCGCGCATTGCCCGAGCTCGCCAGCGTCTCGGTGTGTAGCTCGATGGTACCAAGCGAGGCAGTCATGATGTTCCAAGATGCTCTATCGATTCTGGCGGTCGCCGTCGCGGTGGCGCCGGGTGGGTGGGGATGCAGCCACCAGAAAGCCGAGATCGCGGCCCCACGTGCCGAGGTGGGCGTCCCGATCTATTCCGACGCTTGTCCGTTGGCCCACATCCGAGGCGTGCAGGCCCACGCGACGGACGTTCCCGGAGGGATCGCCGTCGAGCTCACGGCGCCGGACCGCGCGGCGGGTCTGGTCCGCGCGAACGTGCACGCGATGGCGGTCGCCAGCGACCAGCAGGGCGACCCGTTCGTCATCTGCCCGTGCGGCGTCACGAGCGTGACCGGCGTCCCTTTGACCGACGTCGGACGCACGTCGATGCAGCCCCTGTCGTCGATTCCCGTGCGTCTCGGCGCCGCGACGGTCAGCGAGACGCCCGCGGGCGCGACGCTGTTTCTCGTGGCGTCGGACGTCGCCGACGCCGACATCTTGCGCAGCGCGGTGCGCGAGGATCTGACCCGCATGGCCAGCTGCGTGATCTACCCGTAGTCCAAACAACCCCCGCGTCTCCTCTCCTTTTCCGCGCCTTCGCGTCAAAAGAACAGGGACGGCACCTGGGTAGAAGAACCACGGCGCCTGCAGGCTCGAGGAGTGCGGGGTGGTAGGCTCCGGCCGTGCGGATGAGGCGTTGCGGCGTGAGCTTCTTCGCCGCGGCGGTCGTCCTGACCGGCTGCACGCTTCTCGTCCATTTCGACGACGCGCCCGCGCCCTCCTGCCCCGACGGAGGATGCTTCGACGCATCGCCGGGCGACGCGCTCCCCTCCCTCGACGGAAGCAGCGACGGCCCTGCCGGTCCTTGCGCCACCCTCTCGGACGGCGCCTTCTGCGGCTACGCGGGCGGCTGCCAGTGTCAGTACTGCAAGGGCGGGGCATGCTCGGAGACGAAAGCCTGCGCGCAGGGCTTCAACTGGGAGGCGGGCGTCGATACCGCGCGGTGCTGCGACGGCCTGCCCGTCCTCACCAACACCAACGCCAACTGCGGCGTCTGCGGCGTGGGGTGCGCGACGGCAGGCGTGACGAAGGCCCAGGACTGCCAGCTCCTGGAAGGGCACTACCAGTGCGTCGATTGCGCCGCGAACACGGAGTGCTGGTCGGGGTGCTGCGCGATCGACACGACGCCCTACCACTGCTCCGCGAGCGACTGCAACACGGGGGCGTGTCAGGCGGGCATCTGCCCGGCCCCGTCGGTCTGTGTGCAGGGCACGTCGGCGCCGAACTACTGCAGCTACGATTGAGGCTTGCAGGGGAGGCCGCAGCCGGGACCATGACGCGCATGTCCGGACACGGCACATGGTCCCGGGTAAAGTCCGCGGAAACAGGCGCTTTCACGCTGGTATCGCCCTTGCGTTCAGGGGGCCACGAGGTCGGAGACATGCGCGCGAAGCTCTGGATGGCCGTCGTGGCGAGCGTGATGTGGGGGTGCGGAGGTACGACGTTCACCGGTCCGAGCGACGGAGGCGCAGAGGGCGGCAGCTCGGGCTCCAGCGGGTCGGGCTCCGGCTCGGGCGGAAGCGGCAGCTCCGGCAGCAGCTCGTCGAGCGGGGGCTCCGGTTCCAGCGGCAGTAACTCGTCGGGCGGGGGCTCCGGGAGCAGCTCGTCGAGCGGGAGCTCCGGTTCCAGCGGGTCGAGCAGCTCCGGCGGCTCGGGAAGTGGGTCCAGCAGTGGAGGCACGACGCCTGCGTGTCCGCCGTCGGCGCCGAGCGGCGGCACGGTCTGTCCCGTGCCCGGCATGGAATGCGAGTACGGCACCAACCCCAACCCCGTCTGCAACGACACCGAGACGTGCATGGCGAACGGCACGTGGTCCTACCCGACTCCGGGGCCCGCCTGCCCCGCCGGGACGTGCCCGGCCACGTACGCGGACGTGCCGCAGGGCAAGGAGTGCATGCCGCAGGAGCTCGACTGCTCCTACCCGGAAGGGCAGTGCAACTGCGCCTTCACGCCGGTCGCGAGCACGACGCCGGTCTGGCAGTGCAGCACGCCCGCCCAGGGCTGCCCCGAGCCGCGGCCGAACATCGGCGCCGCGTGCACCCAGCCCGGCCTCGCATGCAACTACGGCTCCTGCACGGGAGGCGTCGAGTTGCAGTGCACCGACGGCTCCTGGCAGATCGTCGAGACGCCCTGCCCGGTCTGACGCGCCACCCGTCCGTCTCTCAGAGGCCGCACACGCTCGGGAGGTTTCCGCCCCCGCAGATCTCGGGAGGCGTGCACGTGCCGCAGTCGATGACGTTGCCGCATCCGTCGCCGTTGGCGCCGCAGTCGTAGCCGAGCTCTTGGCACGTGCGGGGAACGCACGTCCCCGCGTCCGGATACCCGCACTGCCCGTAGACGCCGCCGCCGCCGCACGTCTGCTTGCCGGGGCACGACCCGCACGCGATCTGCCCGCCGCAGCCGTCCCCCGCCGGTCCGCACCCGATGTGCTGCTGCGCGCACGTCAGCGGCGTGCAGTTCTGCGGCTGCGGCGGCACGCACGACGCGAGGTCGAAGAGCATGAACTCGAGCGCCCTCTCCTGCGGCGTGAGCGGCGTGGGGGTGCACTCGGCCGGGAACGTGGTGTCGTCGGAGAGCCCCGCGTCGCCGATGTTCGCGACCCCGCTGACGTGGAAGTCGGTGAAGACCACGCGGCCGCACTGCTGGGAGGCCGGCTGCCCGACGGGCGCGAAGAAGCTGAGCTGTAGCACCTGCTGGGGCGCGTAGATGAACTGGTTGGTGGGCGGCACGACGCCGAGGACGTCGTAGCGGACGTTCTCGAGCGAGATCTGGTCTGGCCCGGAGAGAGCGCCGACGTCCTGGAGCCAGGTCGCGAAGCTCTGCCCCTCGACGAAGGTGGTGTCGATAGTGCCCACGAGCGCGCTGGGCGAGGTGGGATCGCCGCTCGGAAACCAGTTGGCTGTGCTCGAGAACGGCGCAACGTCGTCGAGCCACGCGTAGCTGTAGTGCGTCGCGAAGACGCGGCCGCCGGAGCTCGTGTACGCGACGAGGTTCTGCTGATCGCTGGGGAGCTCGTCGACAGGCATCCCCACGCACGGCAGGACGACCATGTCGTACTTGGCAAGGGCCTGCGGATTGCTCCACAGCGTCTCGGCGGGCGGCGTGCCCGGGCCGAGGTCGGAGCCGTTGTCCACGTAGAACTGCACGCGCCCGGTGCCTGTCGGCTGCGTGAACTCCGCCTGGTCGATCCCCATCTTGAGGAGCACGCACTCGGTCTGATCCGCCTCGCCCGTCGCGACCGCGACGAGCGGGATGTCCCCCTCGGTCTGGTTGCGCGGCATGCGCGTGAGCGACTGTGGCAGGGCCGTGGTCGCACAGGCGGCGACCGTCGGGATGGTGATCTGGCGCCGCCAGCGTCCGAGCTGGATGACGAGCGGGATGTCCGTGCCGACCGGCACGTTGACCAGAGTGAACGTCCCGTCGGGCGCCGTCTGGGTCGCGACCAGCGGATCGCCGGAGACCTCTCCGCCGCACTGGCTGCACTGCACACCGGGTGTGAACGCCGACACGGCGGCGTTCGGAACGTAGACGATCGCGTTGTAGATGGGATCGGGGCTGCCGTACTGCGGCAGTGTGCCGGCGACGACGGTGCCGGTGACGCTCGTCGTTCCCGCCTCGCAGGACACCTGCTGAAGGCACAGGTTGGTGCAGGGTAGAGGGTTGCCGCAGTGTCCGTAGACGCCCGCGCCGCCGCAGGCGTCCGGATACTGGCAGATGCCGCACTGGAGAACGCCCCCGCAGCCGTCGCTGGCCGGGCCACAGTCGAAGCCGAGGGTCGCGCACGTGCGGGGCGTGCAGAGCGGGCCGCCGTCCGGGCCGAGCCCCTGCCCACCGCCGCATTCGCTGAAGCCGCCCACGCCGCAGATCTCCGGCTCGGGGCAGGCGCCGCACTGGAGGGCATCGCCGCAGCCGTCGCCGTTGGAACCGCACGTGTAGCCGAGCTCCGCGCACGTGCGCGCCCTGCATTGGGGCGCAAAGGCGTCGGTGCGGGCGTCCTCGAGGGGGCCATCCCGGAGCGTGACGTCGCTCGCCGCGTCGAACGGCTCGGTCGTCAAGAGCCCGGTGCGGCTCCCGCAAGCATGGACGAGCAGAGCGGTGGCGATGGCGCCGGTCCAGAGGCCGAACCAGCGCCTGACGGCGCGCCGCGGAGCCGAAGGCATGGGGGCCATTGTAGCGAGTGCGGAGGGGATGCCTCGTCCGTTCGGGTGGGCCCGTGCGGTGGCGCATTCGGCGCGCATGACGAGCGCATTCGGAGCCGGACGGCGTTTCGATGCGACGAAGGCCCGCAGAGCCGGATAGGCTGGGACAAACCGTGACCCTCCTCATCGCGCTCGCCGTGCTCGCGGCACTCGTGGTGTTGTACGTCGCCTGGCCCGCTCTTCGGCCGCGCCCCTCGCTGGAGCCCGCGAAGGATGCCGCCGCACCCGACGAGCCTTCGAAGGACGCGAAGAAAGAAGCCGCGCCCGACGCGCTGCCTTCGAAGAAGCCGCCCGCCCTCGCCGAGCCCGAGATCACGGCGAAGTCCGAGCCGCAGCCCAAGTCGGAGCCGCAGCCTGCCGCCGTGGAGGAGGAGGAGGAGGAGGAGGAGGAGGAGAAAGCGAAGGTCGAGACGGTCGAGGCGAAAGAGCCTCCCGCGCCCACGGCCGCAGCCACGACGGCTCCACCTCCGCCCGAGACGGCACGACTGTCGTCCATTCCGACTCCGGTCCCCGAGGCCCCGGCCTCCGTCCACCCTTCCCCCGCGCCCCCGCCGGCACCCGCGCCACGCCCTCCTCCCCCAGCGCCAGACCTCGAGCTCGATCTCGAACCGGCCGCTGCCGCCAAACCCGCGCCGGCGCCCGCGCCCAAACCTGCGCCCGCGCCTGCGCCTGCACTCAAACCCGCGCCGGCGCCCAAGCCCCCGACCGCGACCGCGACCGCGACCGCGACCGCGACCGCGATTCCGACCGCGACCGCATCGTCGCCAGCCCTCGTCGCGCCTGCGCCTGCGCCGGCGCCGGCGCCTGCGCCCGCGACCCCGACCGCGGCCGCATCGTCGCCGGCCCTCGTCGCGCCTGCGACCGCGACCGCGACCGCGTCCGCGCCGGCGACCGCGCCGGCGGCCGCGCCCTCTCCTCCCCCCTCCCCCCAAGCCGCCCTCGAGTCCTCCGATCCCCAGCACAAGAGCGCGCGCAAGCTCGCGCGACTCGCGGTCTCCGAGATCAAGCTCTATAACGAGAAGCTCGTGACCGAGGGACGTGCCGCCGGCAACCTCTACGCGACCCTGAAGGACCCCATCGATCAGGCCCTGGCCCTCTTCGAGCGTCGGGTCCCGAAAGAAGTGCGCGCTTCGTTCGACTACGTCCAGGACGAGCTGGTGCGGCAGCTCGCGGGCGGCGACGCGAGCAAGCTCGGACCGGGGTACCCCGGCAGTCGCGCTCTCGATGGTAGGGTGGTGCCCCGATCATGAGCGGCGCGTCCCTGGGAATCCCCGGCGTTCTCTATGTGGGCACGTCCGGCGAGCAAGAGCTTGCAGTGTTACACGTCGGCCCCGGCGTCGGCTGGGTCGCCCTGAAGGGCCTCCATACCTGGAGCCGGGAGATCTCGGTGGCCGTGAAGGGGGACGTCGGCGAAGACGTGTGCCGCGACCTCGGCGTGGTGCTCCCCGAGCGGCATCCGGAGATGGCGCGCCTCGCCCACGCGCAGCGCGCGGCCCAAGCGGCCAACCTGGTGGCGGTCGAGTCGCCGGTGGTCGACCCGCTGGTCGCCAAGGGTGTGCGCGTCCACACGATCGGCTCGGACCGCATCACGGGGGGCTTCTACTACTTCGCCAAAGGCGGGGCGGGCGAGCCGGTGCGCGTGCAGGGGAATCTCGTCGAGATGGTCGCGTCCACGCTGGCCGCATCGGCGGACAACGCGGCCGTGGAGATGGCGCTCGACGGCGTGATCGCCCGGGTGCTGGCGGAGCTCTCGGGTGGCGCGCTCTCCGAGGCGCAGATCGAGCTCGCGGCGACGCTGCCCGCCTTGGGCGAGCCCGACTCGGAAGCGGCGGTGAAGCTGCAGACCCTCGAGGGATTCCTCGTGCTCACGATGACGCGCGCCTCGAAATACGAAGAGCGGGCCCGCTCGGTCGTGGAGGCGCTGGAGCAGGCCACCCGCCGGGGAGACCGCGGCGTGAACGTCCCGCTGTTCGGCGATGCCCGGCGTGTGGCGCAGCCTGCGCTGGAGGTCGAGTACGCGGAGGGGGAGTCGGGTGCGCGGCAGAGACTCACGCTGCGAGAGCGGAATCGCTGGTTCGTGGCGGGGCTGATGACCGAGACGGTCCCGCCGCCCGCCGTCGCGCCGGTGGTGGCTGACGAAAAGGCGGTCGCGGAGAAGGCGGCGGCGGCAAAGGCGGTCGCGGACAAGGCCGCTGCGGACAAGGCGGCGGCCGAAAAGGCGGCGGCGGAGAAAGCGGCGGCGGCGAAGGCGGTCGCGGACAAGGCGGCGGCCGAGAAAGCCGCCGCGGAGAAGGCCGCCGTGGAGGCCGCAGCAAAGAAAGCCGCGGCCGAGAAGGCGGCGGCGGACAAGGCAGCTGCCGAGAAAGCCGCCGCGGAGAAGGCCGCCGCAGACAAGGCGGCGACCGAGAAAGCCGCCGCGGAGAAGGTCGCGGCCGAGAAGGCCGCCGCAGCGCGGGCCGCGGCCGAAAAGGCCGCCGCGGAGGCGACGGCTCGCGAAAAGGCGGAGACCGACCGGCTCGCGGCCGAGAAGCTCGCCGCGGAGACGGCGATCGCCCTGGAGAAGGCGGCGAAGAAGAAGGCCGAGGCGCAGGCGACCGCGCAGAAGGCGGCGGCCGAGAAGAAAGCCGCGGACCGGGCGGCCGCGGAGAAGGCGGCCGCGAAGAAGAAACGCGCTTCGGCCGCGGGCGAGCGGGCGAAGGAGCAGGCGACCGCGCGCACGAAGTCCGACGAGAAGAGCGTCGTCCCGGCGGCCCAGGCCGACTCCAAGCCGAAGCCGATCTGGCTCTGGGTCGCGCTCTTGCTCGCGGCGGTCGGCGGCGCGTACTACTTCGCCTTCGTGCGCCATCACGGCTGATCGGGCATGCGCGATGCCGGCGGCTCGGGCGTCGTGGTATGAGCGACCCATGCGTTGCTTCGTCCTTCTTCTCCTCGCGATGACCGCGTGCTCGAGCAGCAGCGGCGGATCGTCGGCCTCCACGCCGTGCAACCAGGACCCGTGGGAGTGCCCGTCCGCTCAGACGTGCTGGCCCGAGAGCGTCGACGCTTTCGCCTGCCTGAACGCCGGGCCTGGAGCGCTCGGTGACCCGTGCGAGAACACCGTGACGACGCCGACCTGCGGCGCCGGCCTCGCGTGCTTCCAGTCGGTCGGGAGCTCGTCGACGATGGGCTCGTGCGTCGCGTATTGCAGCACGACGGACCCGAGCCACGCCTGCCCCTCCGGCGACCTCTGTGAGACCGCGGTCCTCGGCGGAGCGGGCGGCCCCGAGTTCAGCATCTGCGTATCGCCGTCCTCCGGCGAAGATGCGGGTTCTTCGCAGGGCGACGGCGCAGCGGGCGACGCGCCGAGCGGCGGTTGACGCGATGACCCCGACGACGCTGCGGCCCCGCTCCGCATCCGCGCTTCTCGCGCTGGCCTTGCTCACCGCATGCGGCGGCAAGCAGGGCGCCGCCAGCGCCCCCGCGACGAACGTCCCCGATGCATCCGGCGCGAGCGACGGCGGCGCAGCGGCGGCGCAGGCGCAGGCGCAGGCGCAGGCGCAGGCACCCGCCCCGCGCCCGTTCGCGACCACCTCGCTCGAGGCGCAATCGCTCATCCAGGAGCAGATCGATGCCCACATGAAGCCGCTGTGGAAGTGCGTCACCGACTACCGGACCAAGAAGGGCGACCCGCACAAGGCGGTGGTGGTCGACATCGGCATCGACCAGGAGGGGACGCTCCTCGGAGTGATGACCGCGAACCAGAAGAAAGAGGGCGACCTCGATCCGGCGTTGCGGGAATGCGTGTTCGGGACGCTTCACGGGCTCCCGTTCCCCCGCAGTCACGCCGGCGTCATCACGGTCCGCCAGAGCTTCACGGACGCGAGCGTGACGCCCTGAGCTTCCCGCACCGGCTCCCTTCGTAAAGCTCCCTTTTGCGCCGGGCCGAGGGCGGGTACCCTCGTCTTCCGCATGCGACGAGCGCGCGCCGCAGGAGGCCACCGCTGATGGGTCACACCTTTCTCCCGGATCGCCCCGTCGACGAGGCGCGCAGCGCCGAGGCCGTGAAGCAAGGCGGGCTGCCGCTACGCGCCCAGCGACGCATCTGGGAGATGGGCCAGTCGCAGCGCCCGCTGATCACGAGCACGCTCGGCCCGGCGGAGACGCTGGTCGCGGGCATGACGGGGCTCGAGCCCGTCTCGCAGGTGATGGGCTCGTCCGTCTACCACGTGGGATTCGGCAATTACCGCTCGTCGTGGACCGGGGGCGAGCTGCAGAACCTCACCGTCGCCTACGAGCAGGCGAGGTCCCGCGCGCTCTCGCGCATGCAGCAGGAGGCCGCGCTCCTTCGCGCCCATGCGGTCGTCGACGTGAGGTTCGAGCGGCGCGGCTACGAGTGGGCCGACGAGCTCGTCGAGTTCACCGCCGTCGGGACCGCGGTTCGCCTGAAAGGCGCGCCGCCGAGCGAGGCGCCCGCGCTGACCTTGCTGACGACCGGGCAGCTCTGGAAGCTGCATCAGGCCGGGTACTGGCCGGTCGCCATCGCGATGGGCAACTGCTTCTGGTACGAGCCGCACGCCGACTGCGCGGGCGAAGGGTCGTGGTTCTCGCAGGAGCTGCCGGCGCACACGCGCGCCTCGACGACGTCGCGCGACCTCGCGGTCGACCGCTTCCGGCACTTCGCCCACCACTTCGGGGCGCACGGCGTCGTCGGCGTGAAGGTGCAGCGCCACGCGCGCGACCTGGAGTGGGACACCAACAACACGCGGCACACGGCGTTTCACATCGAGATGGTGCTCATGGGCACCGCGGTCGTTCGCCGTGGCGACGCCGCGCCCCCGCCGCGCCCCAAGCTCGTCGTCGACCTGCGCGATCTCGTCCGCCGCCGTCCATCGGAATAGGAGAAGACCAAGAGCCATGGCCAATCAGCGTCCCCAGGGACAGCCGCCGCAGCAGCAGGCCCTTCCGCAGCACGCGATCGAGCGCATCCAGGGGATGCGCGGCGCGCAGGGGCAGCGCTTCTTCACGAGCGATCTCTCCGTGAAGGAGTACCTGCTCATCCGCGAGAGCGGCTTCGAGGCCGCCGGCCTCGTGATGGGGTCGAGCATCTACCACGTGGGCTACCAGCGGAGCAGCTGGACGCAGAACATGGAGATGACCGTCCTCACGCAGGCGCTTTACAACGCGCGTGAGCTGGCGATGGCCCGCATGGAGGAAGAGGCGGAGGCCCTCGGCGCGCACGGCATCGTCGGCGTCCGCCTCGAGGTGCGGCAGCACGCGTGGGGCAGCGAGCTGCTCGAGTTCGTGGCGGTGGGGACGGCCATCTACCCGCGCGATCCGGCAAAGAACTGGCGCGCGCCGAACGGCAGGGCCTTCACGAGCGATCTCTCGGGCCAGGACTTCTGGATGCTCCTCAAGAGCGGCTTCCGCCCCGTCTCGATGGTCGTCGGCAACTGCGTCTATCACGTGGCGCACCAGACGCTCGGCGGCTGGTTCAAGACGGCGGGGCAGAACGTCGAGATGCAGGCGTTCACGCAGGCGCTCTACGACGCGCGAGAGCTCGCGATGGAGCGCCTCCAGTACGAGGCGCAGACGGACGGCGCGTCGGGCGTCGTCGGGGCGACCATCTCCGAGTGGACCCACGGCGCGTGGGATCCGCACGTCATCGAGTTCTTCGCCGTGGGGACGGCCGTCCTGCCCATCGAGACCACCGAGCCGCCGCCGACCCCGCAGCTCGTCATGACGGTCGACTCGTGACCGCGCAGCCTTCGCCGCAGCGCGCCTTCACGAGCGATCTATCGATCGACGAGCTGCTCCTCGTGGAGGAGGTGGGCTTCGAGCCGGTCGAGCTCGTCCTCGGGACGAGCTACTTCCACACGGGGTGGGCGCCGGCCGCGTGGTCGCAGAACATGGAGCTAACGCAGATCTCGGCGATGATGCTGAACGCGCGCCGGGTCGCGATGCAGCGGCTGCTCGACCACGCGCAGGCGCTCGGTGCCGACGGCGTCGTCGGCATGCGGCTCGACATGGAGCGCGAGGGGCAGAGCGCGGAGTTCACGGCGTACGGCACGGCGGTGCGCCGCCGCGACGGCAAGGGCGCAGGGTGGCGCGACCGGCGCGGGCGGCCCTTCACGTGCGACCTGTCGGGTGAGGACTTCTGGGGCCTCGTGCGCGGCGGCTTCCGCCCGGTCGCGCTGTGCCACGGGGTCTGCGTGTACCACGTGGCCCACAAGACGCTCGGCCAGTGGTTCTCGTCGGTGAGCCAGGTCACCCAGAACATGGAGCAGCCTCAGTTCACGCAGGCCCTCTACGACGCGCGCGAGCTCGCGATGGAACGCATGCAGGGGGAGGCGGGCGAGGCCGGCGGCATCGGGCTGGTCGGCGTCGAGGTGCGCGAGTCCTGTCACGGGTGGGAAGCGCACATCATCGAGTTCGTCAGCGTGGGCACGGCCATCGTGCCCATCACCGACGAGCGCCACGAGCTCCACGAGCCGCCGAGGCTCGTGATGTTCACCGACGATGACCGCGCGATCTAAATGACCGAGCGCCATCGGCGATCCCTTAAGCGGGGCTCGATGGCAGGAACGGCAGGAGTCTCCGGAAGGAGTCCTGGCGGGCGGTCTCGAAGCTTCGTGCCTCACGCCGCAGTTCGTCGGCGAGGAGACGCAGGTAGACAAGGGCGTGGCGA
>DASXZL010000014.1:0-81111 GCA_036501935.1 Polyangiaceae bacterium
GGTCGAGGTCGAGGTCGAGGTCGGGGTCGAGAGTCGAGGTCGAGGTCGAGGTCGGGGTCGAGAGTCGATGTCGATGTCGAGGTCGAGGTCGAAGCCATCCGGCGATACCATCGCCCCCCCGTGCCGAAGCCCACCCGCCGCGTCGCCCCGCCCACCGTCCAAGGCGGTTCGCTCGTCGTCCGCGAGAGGAACGGCGTCCTCGAGATCCTCGCGGGCAGCGTCGTCCTCCTCTCGAGCGCCGCCCTCGAGACCGAGCTCGCTTTCGGACGCCTCGCGGCCGGCCGCCGCCGCGTCCTCGTCGGCGGCCTCGGCTTCGGGGCCACCGTCCGCGGCGTCCTCGAAGCCGCACCCGACGCCGCGGTCACCGTCTCGGAGAAGGTCCCCGCCGTCGTCGACCTTCTCCGCGGCGCCCTCGCCGACCGCGCCGGCCGCCCCCTCGACGATCCCCGCGTGACCGTCGATCCGGCCGACGTCCACGACGTCATGGCCCGCGCGCCCGGCGCCTGGGACGCCATCCTCCTCGACGTGGACAACGGCCCCCACTGGGCGAGCTTCCGGACCAACGCCCGGCTCTACGCGCCCGCCGGCCTCGCCGTCGCGCATCGCGCCCTCTCCGCTGGGGGCCTCTTCGCCGTCTGGAGCGGATACGCCGCGGACGCCTTCCTCCCTCGCTTGCGCGCCGCCGGATTCTCCGCGGCGAACGTCCCGCTCCGCGAGCGCGGCCGCGTACGCGCGCGAGCCTACGTCGGAACCCTCGGGCCCGCGTAATCCGCTATACCGGCGCGACCGATGAGCGCGAGCCCGCCGCCTGCCTTCGCGGATCCCGCCTTCCGCCGGCGCCGCACCGCCAACTGGATGGTGCTGGGGCTCCTTTACGCGTTCTTCTACATGACCCGGTACAACTTCGCCGCCACGATGTCCGAGCTTTCGAGGACGTTCGGGTGGACGAACACGGAGCTCGGCATCTTCGAGACGATGATGCCGCTCGTCTACGGACTGTCGGTCGTCCTCAACGGGCCGATCGCGGACCGCGTCGGCGGGCGCAAGGCGTTCCTCTTCGGCGCCGTCGGCGTCACGGTGATGAACTTCGCGTTCGGCGCGTGCATCCTCTTCGTCGCGGCCCCCGCGGTCCTCGCCGGCACGGGGCACGACGCCCACGTCGTCACGGCGGCGGTCCTCCGCGGCGGGATGACGCCGGGGACGCTGCTCGTCCTCATGGCGACCGTCTGGGCCATCAACGGCTACTTCCAGAGCTTCGGCGCGCTCTCGATCGTCAAGGTCAACGCGCAATGGTTTCACGTGCTCGAGCGGGGGACGTTCGCCGGCGTCTTCGGGGTCCTCATCCGGCTCGGGCTCATCCTCGCGTTCTCGGGCGTCCCGTTCATCCTCACGGTGCTGCCGCTCCAGTGGGCCTTCTGGCTCCCGGGCACCTTCGTCGCGGTGATGTTCGTCGCGAACCTCCTCTGGATGCGCGACCGCCCGGAGGACGCCGGCTTCGGCGATCTGGACACCGGCGAGGGGGACGCCGACGACGGCAAGCCCGCGAAGCTCGCCTTCGTGCTCCGCAAGGTGTTCGCCAGCCGCACCACCTGGATGATCGCGCTCTGCTCGATGATGATCGGCATGGTGCGCCGGAGCACCGTCGACTCCTGGTACCCCAAGTTCTTCCGCGAGACGCACATGGCCGCCGCGGGCACGACCGACCTCGCGCACTACGGGCCCTACCAGGCCAGCGCGTGGGGCATCGCGCTGCTCGGCATCGCGGGCGGCTTCGCGTTCGGCCTCGCGTCCGACCGCCTCTACGGGGGGCGGCGCGCGCCGGTCATCACGTTCGGCTTCCTCGGGATGGCGGGGATGCTGGTCCTGCTCGGTCTCGCGGGGCGCCTTGGCCTGGGACCCTGGGTGCCGGCCGCGTGCCTCGCGGTGCTCTCCTTCTTCGTCAACGGCGCGCACGGGATGGTCGGCGGCGCGGCGTCGATGGACTTCGGCGGCCGGAAGGCGGCGGCGACCGCCGCGGGCCTCTTCGACGGCATGCAGTACCTCGCGAGCTCCGTGGTCGGCCTCGGGATGGGGTGGGTGCTCGATCACTGGGGCTGGAGCGCCTGGCCGTGGGTCCCCATCCCCTTTGCCTTCCTCGGCGCTCTCATCATTGCCCAGCTGTGGAACGTGACGCCGCGGCGGTCGAAGGCGGCGGCCGGCGGCGCGCACTGACTCGACTCGGCCATTTCTGGCGTAAGCTTGACGGTGATGGCCCCTTTACCTTCCGGCAACGATTCGTGGAGCACCCTGCTCGAGGCGTTGAAACGCCTGCGCGCCGCCTGGCCCCAGCGCGGGTGGAGCTGGGACGGGCGCTTCTCCTGCGTCACGTCGACCTTCAACACGGAGCTCGAGCCGCGCGCGCGCGCCGCCATCGCCATCGCGCTGAAGACCGAGTGGACGCCGTCGACCATCGGCCAGGCGTTGCCCGCGATCCGTGACCTCGTCGAGAAGACGGGGGGCATGAGGTCCGGGCAGCTGCTCTACGCGAGCGAGGTCGTGGGGCGCGCGTTCACCTTCGGCCTGTGGTGGCCCTGGGGCGACGGGATGGCGACGTCGCTGCGCATCGGGGTCGGCGGCCCCGAGGCGCGCGAGGACGTGCAGGCCCGCCTGCGGGAAGCGTTCGGCGTCGAGGCCTGACGCTCCGCGGCGCGTCGCACGGTGGGAGGCGACCACCTGCACCCGCATGTGCGGGCGTGGAAGAGGGCAACTGGCGAGACGCATGTTTGCGGTTCGCGACGTTCAGAGGTTGTACGCTTTGGGACGATGTCGGTCGTGCATCCACCGCCGGCGGGGGAAGGCGAGCGTATCGAGCTCTGGGCGGAGCGATGGATCGAGGAGATCCAGGCGTCCCTGCCGGAGGCCCCGAGGCACGAGCGGCCCGCGGCGGTGGCGCGTCTCGCAGCGATGTTGCTGGCTTGCGCGCGCGACGACGAGGCGGACCGCGTGCTCATGGCGGCCCGTCGCGACGCCGTGCGCGCCCAGGACGCGCGGGAGCTGGCGCGCATCGAGATCGCCCTGGCGAGCGCGGCTGCGGCGCGCGACGACGACGACACGGCTCGGGCCCGTCTGGCCTCGGTGCGGGCGCTCCCCGGCCTGCCCGCGAGCATCCAGTGCCGCGCGTGGATCGTCGAGGTGCGGTTGGGACGCTTCGCCGAGGGCGCCGTCGTGCCCGCTCCGCCCGATCCGGAGCCGAGCCCCGACGACCCGCTGGATCCCGACGAGCACATCGAGCTCGCGGCGGAGCTGGCGCTGGAGCGCGCGCAGCAGGCGCGCGAGGGCGGGCGGATGGCCGTGGCGCACACGGAGCTCGCGAAGGCGCACGAGATCGTGGATCGCAGCGGCTCGCAGCGCCTCGTCGCGGCGTTCGAGGTCGAGTCCGCGTGCTACGCCGCCGACGCCGGCGACGCCGGCCAGGCCCGCTCGCGCTTCCGGAGCGCCATCGAGAGGCTCCACGAGGCGGGGCTCCGGCGGGGCGAGGGGCGCGCGATGATCCGGTTCGCCGAGTTCATCGCGACGCGCACCGAGCGCATCGGCGACGAGTCCGCGGCGGTGTGGCTCGGTCGCTCGCAGCAGGTCCTCGGCGCCGCGGCGACCTGGCGCGACCGGCTGGCCATCCGCACGGGCTTCCGCGCGTTCGGCCGTCGCGTCTTCGACCGCGTGATGACCGAGGAGACGGTGACGCGCATCGAGGCGTTCGAGCGGGCGCGCGGCTCGCTCGTCAACGCGCTGTCGAACGTCGCGCACGCGACCGATCGCGCGCTCACCGATCTCGAGGTGGGCGTCGACCAGGGCGAGGAGGTCGTGGCCCTCGCGACGCGGATCCAGGGGGTGCGCGAGGCGGCGCGCGAGCACGCCGGGCTCGCGACGCAGGCGGTGGGCGATCTCGACGAGTCGATGCGGGATCTGGTGGAGCTCATCGGCGCGGCGCTCTTCGAGCGCGACCGGCTGCGCATCCTGCTCAACGTCCTCAGCGAGATCGACGCCGCCGCCGACGAGGCGTCCCTTCCGCCCATCGTCGCGTCGCTCGCCGCGCAGCTGCTCGACGCCGATCGGGTCGTCGTCGCGGTCGACCAGGGGGGCGTGCTCGTCCCGGTCGGCGAAGCGGGAGAGCTCGACAAGGGCAGCACCGACGAGTGGCGCGCGATGAGCGAGGAGGCGGCGAAGCGCCCGAGCGCGCGCCCGTCGGCGCCGGCCCTCTCGCCTCGCAAGGGCGAGAACCTCTGCGGTCCGCGCATCGCCATCGCCATCCGCGGGCGCGAGGTGCACGGCGTGCTCTACGCCGACAAGCTGCGGCGGGCCGGCCAGTTTCGCGAGCAGGACCAGGCCATCGCGCACCTGCTCGCCGAGTACGTGGCGCTGGCGTTCGGGCGGCTGCGGGCCCGCCAGCAGGAGCGGTTCGCGCTGCACCAGCTCGCGGTGACGCTCGACACCATCCGCGACGGCGTCCTCTCGTGCGACGCGCACGGCGTCGTCGCGTCGCTCAACGCGGCGGCCGCCCGCATGCTCCAGATGCCGCAGAACGAGCTGCTCGGGGCGCGCCTCGACTCGGTCCCGCGCCTGGCGCCGCTCTGGGCGATGCTCTCGGTCACGCAGCGGCTCGACGGCGCGGTCGTGCGCCTCGCCCACGGCAGCCTCGTGCTCACGACGCGGCCCATCTCGGCGGCGGACGACGAGGACCGCGGCTTCGTGGCGACGATCGTGGAGCTCGATCACGCGCAGAAGATCGCCCAGCGCCTGTCGGCCACGCGCGCCCGCTACGGGTTCCACGACGTCGTCGGCAAGAGCCCGAGCGTGCAGAGCGCCGTCGCGATGGCGCGCCGCGCCGCCACCATCGACGCGAACGTCCTCATCACGGGCGAGAGCGGGACGGGCAAGGAGGTCCTCGCGCAGGCCATCCACACGTCGGGCCCGCGGGTGAACGAACCGTTCATCGGGGTCAACTGCGCCGCCGTGCCGCGCGAGCTGCTCGAGGCGGAGCTCTTCGGCTACGAGAAGGGCGCCTTCACGGGCGCCCGCTCCGAGGGCAACCCGGGGAAGTTCGAGCTCGCGGCCGGGGGCACCATCCTCCTCGACGAGATCGGCGACATGCCGCTCGACATGCAGGCCAAGCTCCTGCGCGTACTCCAGGAGCGCGTCGTCACGCGCCTCGGCGGGCGCGGCGAGATCCACGTGCAGGCGCGGGTCATCGCCACGACGCACCGCGACCTCGGTCAGCTCGTCGACGAGGGGAAGTTCCGCATGGATCTCCTCTACCGCCTGCGCGTCCTCGCCATCGAGGTGCCGCCGCTCCGCGACCGGCAGGAGGACATCTCGCCGCTCGCGCTGCACTTTCTCCTGCGCTTCGCGGAGCAGCAGCGAAAGCGCGTGCGCGACGTCGGGCCGAGGGTGCACGACGAGCTGGGACGGTACGACTGGCCGGGCAACATCCGCGAGCTGGCCAACGTCATGGAGGCGGAGGTGAGCCTCGCGCCGGCGGACATCGACGTGCTCGAGCGCCTCGCGACGCGCCTCGTCGGGAGGTTCCGCACCTCGGGCGTGGCGACGACGGGCGAGTGGCGAGCGCTGACGTCGCCGGGCGTCGACCAGCCGCTGGTCCCGCTCGCAGAGGTGGAGAAGCGCGCCATCCTCCACGCCATCGAGCGGTCGCAGGGCAGCGTGTCGAAGGCCGCCGACGCGCTGGGCGTCTCGAAGGTGACCGTCTACGCGAAGCTCCGGTCGTGGGGGATGCACCCGCGCGACCGGAACGAGGAGAGCAGCGACGGCCCGACGAGCGCGCGCTGGTCCTACCGTTCGATCCCCATCGCCGAGGACTCCGGCTCGTCGGTGCCGGCGTCGGGCTCCACGCCGGTCGTCCCGCCGTCGAGCAGCTCGCAAAAGAGGGTGCCCGGCAAGGGCTGACAGGCCCATCGGCAAGGGCCCGCGGAGCAAGTAGTATCGATGGCGCGATGAGACCGGCCGAGCTGTTCGCGCAGATCCCACTCTTTCAGGGTCTCACCGACGAGGATCGCGAAGCCCTCGCGGCGCGCCTCGCCGAGAAGAGCTTCAAGGCGGGCGACATCGTCTTCTCGCAGGGCGAGAAGGGCGCCTCGATGTACGTCGTGCAGTCGGGCGCGGTGCAGATCTACCTCCCGAGCAAGGAGAAGGACCTGCCGCCCGTCGTGCTGAAGGATCTCCACACGGGGGAGTACTTCGGCGAGCTCGCC
This sequence comes from Polyangiaceae bacterium, assembly GCA_036501935.1. Lineage (GTDB taxonomy): Bacteria > Myxococcota_A > Polyangia > Polyangiales > Polyangiaceae > Palsa-1150. The sequence goes on from DASXZL010000014.1 coordinate 6,243, forward strand.
ATCTTCGACGACAAGCCCCGGAGCGCCAGCGTGCGCGCCATGGTCGACACGGTGCTCCTCGAGCTGACGCGCGAGGAGCTCGGCGAGCACCTGGGGCGCTCGCAGAGCTCGGCGATGACGATCCTCGCCGAGATGGCCGAGCGCCTGCGCGAGACGAACGCGATGCTGAGCCAGCGCGCGGCGAAGGACGTCGTCAAGGAGTTCGAGGAGAACCTCTCGTGGGGCCAGAAGCTCGCCGACAAGGTGGCGGCCTGGAACGGGAGCTGGGGGTTCATCACGTTCCTGCTCCTCCTCAGCTTCAGCTGGGCGGGCGCCAACACGTGGCTGCCGAAGGCGTTCGACGAGTACCCGTACCAGTTCTACAACCTGTTTCTCGCGGTGCTCGTGGCGCTCCAGGGGCCGCTCATCGTGATGAGCCAGAACCGCGAGTCGGCGAAGGACCGCGCGACCGCGGAGACCGACTTCCGCGTGAACCTGAAGAACGAGGTGGGCATCGAGAAGATCCTCGTCGAGCTGGGCGCGATGCGCGCCGAGACCAACAAGCGGCTCGACGCGCTGGAGCGCGGGGTGCGGACGACCGACCGCGTGCGCGCCGAGGTCCCCGCGAAGACGCCCGGGGGACCGCTGGGCACCGCGTGACGACGCGCGCGGACGGGTGCTATTGAAGCATCCCGTACCGCCATGCTCGACATCCAGTTCATTCGCCAGCACGTCGCCGAGGTCCGCGCGGCCATCACGAACAAGCGGCTCGAGCTCGATCTCGACCAGCTCCTCACCGCCGACAAGGAGCGTCGCGAGGCGACGACCACGCTCGAGCAGAAGCGCGCGCGGAAGAACGAGCTCTCGGCGCAGATCCCCAAGGCGAGCAAGGACGATCGGCCGAAGCTCGTCGACGAGGCGAAGCAGATCCGGACCGACATCGAGCAGCTCGAGCCGGCGCTCGCGGAGGTGCAGCAGCGGTTCAACGATCTCATGCTGCGCGTGCCGAGCCTCCCCCGGCCGGAGGTGCCCATCGGCAAGGGCGAGGAGGACAACGTCGAGATCCGCAAGGTGGGCGCCCCGCGGAAGTTCGACTTCACGCCGAAGGATCACGTCGAGCTGATGACGGGCCTCGGCTACGTCGCGTGGGACGGGCCGCGCAAGTTCGCGGGCGGGCGGTCGTACGCGCTCGTGGGGGACGGCGCGCTGCTCGAGCTGGCGGTGCTGCGCCTCGCCGTGGATACCGTCATCGAGCGCGGGATGAAGCTCGTCGTGCCGCCGGTGATGGTGAAGGAGCGCGCGATGACGGGGACGGGCTTCTTCCCCGGCGGGAGGAACGAGGCGTACGCGATCACGGCGGACGAGCTCTTTCTCATCGGCACGAGCGAGGTGCCGCTCGTCAGCATGCACTGCGACGACACGCTGGAGCCCGAGGCGCTGCCCATCAAGTACGCGGGCATCTCTCCGTGTTTCCGCCGCGAGGCGGGCGCCGCCGGCAAGGACACGCGCGGTCTCTACCGCGTGCACCAGTTCACGAAGGTCGAGCAGGTGATCTTCTGCGCGCCCGACGAGGCGGTGGCCGAGAAGCACCACTACGAGCTTCTCGGGAACGCCGAGGCGATCCTCGCGAAGCTGGAGATCCCCTACCGCGTGGCCATCGCGTGCACGGGCGAGATTGGCCTCGGGCAGACGCGCAAGCACGAGGTGGAGTCGTGGATGCCGGGGCGCAGCGCCTACAGCGAGACCCACTCGTGCTCGACGATGGGCGACTTTCAGGCGCGACGCTCGAACATCCGCCTGCGCCTCGCCGACGGCTCGCTCGGGTTCCCCTACACGCTGAACAACACGGCCGTCGCGAGCCCGCGCATCCTCATCCCGCTGCTCGAGAACCACCAGAACGCCGACGGCTCGGTGACGCTGCCGAAGGCGCTCGTGCCCTACATGCTGGGCCGGGAAAAGCTGTCGCCGCGGTAGGACGGCGGTCAGTGCGACGACGCGCGCGCGGCGCTGCAGCCCCACGATTGCACGTCGAGCGCCCAGTCCCAGGTGTGCCCGTTGGCGTTGCCCGACTGCTCCACGGTCCACGTCTTGCCGTTGGTCAGCTCGAGGAACGACGACGGATCGATCGTCTGCTGGTAGTCGAGCCGCATCGACACCCCGTCGCCGGCCTGGAGGCCCGCCTGCGCGGCGGCGGCGCCCGCGGACGCCACGCCGAAGACCCAGCCGAAGGGATCGCCGGGCACCTGCGCGACCGAGCCGGCCGACATGGCGATGGCCCCGAGGACGGACTCCCACGTGTTGTTCGAGTCGATCTCGAAGCACTGGTAGCTGAGCGTCAGCGGAAACTGCGAGAGCTTCGGCGCGCCGGTGTCCTGCCCCCAGAACGTGGCTTGCGCGGCGGGGACGAGGATGGCCGGCGCGTGATCGGAGATGCCGCTCTCCTGGGGCGTGATGATGAGCTCCGAGGAGTGGCCGTCGTCCGAGCCGAGGATGCAGGACATCGTCAGCGTCCCGCCGACGCCGTTGAGGACGACGCGGATGTCGGCGAGGCCGATCTTGAGCTCTGGCGCGAGGCACGTGGTGTCGTCGAGCGGGGGCCCGGCGTCGACCCCGACGCCGCAGCGAGGGAGGCCGCCGTCGGTGTCGGTGCAGTCGAACGAATCGAGCGCGGAGAACGCGGCCGGCAGCGACGCGCCGTTCGTACACGTCGGGGCCAGGCCGCAGGAGGCGCACTGCCCGCAATCCACGGGGCACGACTCGCAGTCCTCGGTCCCGCTGCAGAAGCCGTCGCCGCACACCTGCGGTCCGCTGTATCCGGCGTCGGGCAGCGTGCAATCGCAGGCGCCCCACCCGGTGGAGATGCACTTCTCGGTGCCCATCTGACCGCTCGGGCAATAGCAGCTGGCCGTCGCGCCCTCGCTGCACACGGAAGCGGGGCCGTCCGAGCCCGCGTCCGTTCCAGGGCTGAAGGATCCGGCGCCGCCGTTGCCACACGCCAGGAGCCCCCCGAGAACCCACGCGTTGGCGAAGCGACCGTTTCTCATGACGACCTCCGGCTCCAGGGAGCGAGGCGTATACTTGCCGTGTCAGTGCAATATTATCAAGCCGGTGCCCGGGAGGAGACCGTAGGGGGACGGTCCCGGTAAAAGTTCGCCGCGCCTGGACGCCGCGGAGCGGGCGGGCTCGCGGGCACGGTGGTTGCGAGAGGCGTGGGTCATGCGAATCCATCCGACCCTCGTCGTTCTCGGCCTCGTGCTCGCTGCCTCCGTCGTCGCCTGCGGCGGCGGCGCGGAGGAATCCGCCGGGGGAGACTCGACGCCCGCCGCCCAGGGGGGCCTCGTCGGAAAGCCTGCGCCCGACTTCGCGGTCGCCGCGGCGGCGAACGGCAAGGGGAAGGTCGCCCTCAGCAAGCTACGGGGCAAGGTCGTGCTGGTCGACTTCTGGGGGACCTTCTGCGAGCCATGCAAGAAGTCGTTCCCGAAGCTGCAGGACCTCAACACCAAGTACGCCGCGAGCGGCCTGCGGATCGTGGGCATCAGCGAGGACGAGGAGGACGAGAAGGAGTCCATCCCCGGCTTCGCGACCACCTACGGCGCCAAGTTCGCGGTCGGCTGGGACGCGGACAAGTCCATCGCCAAGTCGTACAAGCCCGAGACGATGCCGACGTCCTTCCTCATCGACAAGAACGGGGTCGTTCGTTACGCGCACGTCGGCTACCACGACGGCGAAGAGGTCCAGGTCGAGAAGGAGATCAAGGAGCTGCTCGCGCGCTGAACCGGGCTCGCTCCGCCCCGGCCCGTGGATCCTCCGGTCCATGACCGCGAGCCCGGCCGGACGCGGCGCCGGGCCATGACGCAACGGAGACGTCCTTCATTACCTGGCGGGATTGCTGGCCTTTCTCCGCACGGGCGACGACCGGTTGCGTCACAACAGCACAATACTTCTTGACGCGTCGCGGTACGTCCGTAGGCTTCATCTCCACGATGACGGTCACCGGCTCCTCCGCTGCTCGGTCCTCCCTGCGCGCGGCGCGGGTCGGGATCGTCGTGGCGCCGGTCGGGGTCGCTCTCCTCGGGCTCGTACTCATTCGGCCCGGGCGCGGGATGCCGAGCTGAGGGACCCTTTCCCCCGACTCCGCCCCCCGCGCCCGACCAGGGACGCGGGGTTTTTTTTTGCCTGACGACGACGAGACCCAACCGAATGCGCAGCGACACTCTCAAGAAAGGAACCTCCCGTGCCCCGGCGCGCGCCATGCTCAAGGGCGCCGGGTACTCGGACGCGGATCTGGAGAAGCCGCTCGTCGGCGTCGCCAACACGTGGACCGAGGTCACGCCCTGCAACGTGCACCTGCGCGCCCTCGCCGACCACGTGAAGGCGGGGATCCGCGAGGCGGGCGGCACGCCGGTCGAGTTCAACACCATCGCGGTCTCCGACGGCATCTCGATGGGCACCGAAGGGATGCGCGCGTCGCTCGTGTCGCGCGAGGTCATCGCCGACTCCATCGAGCTCTTCGTGATGGCGCACGCGCTCGACGGGGTCGTCGCGCTCTCGGGGTGCGACAAGACGCTGCCCGGCACCGTGATGGCGCTGGCGCGCCTCGATGTGCCCTCGCTGATGCTCTACGGCGGCGCCACCGCGCCGGGCCGTTTCGAGGGGCGCGACGTGACCATCCAGGACGTCTTCGAGGCGGTGGGCGCTCACGCGGCCGGCAAGATGAGCGCGCGCGAGCTTCGCGTCCTCGAGGACGCCGCGTGCCCGGGCGCCGGGGCGTGCGGTGGGCAGTACACGGCCAACACGATGGCGACGGCGATCGCGTTCCTCGGGATGTCGCCGCTCGGCGCGAACGAGGTGCCCGCGGCCGATCCGCGCAAGGCCGAGGTGGCGAGGAGCTGCGGGCGGGCGCTCATGCGGCTCGTCGCGGCCGACGTGCGCCCGCGGAGCCTGCTGACGCGCGCCGCCTTCGAGAACGCCGTCACGACGGTCGCGGCGACCGGCGGCTCGACCAACGCGGTCCTGCACCTCTTGGCCATCGCCTACGAGGCCGGCGTTCCCCTGCGGATCGACGACTTCGATCCCATCGCCACGCGCACGCCCGTCCTCGCCGACCTCAAGCCGGGCGGACGCTTCACCGCCGTCGACATGCACCGCGCGGGGGGCGAGCGGCTGCTCGGCGCGCGCCTCCGCGAGGCGGGGTTGCTCCAGGACGCGCCGACGTGCACGGGGCGGACGCTCTTCGCGGAGCTCGACGAGGCGCAGGAGGACGAAGGGCAAGCGGTGGTGCGCACCGCCGCGGCGCCGCTGAAGGCCCGGGGGGGCTTCGCGGTCCTGCGCGGCTCGCTCGCGCCCGAGGGCTGCGTCCTCAAGCTCGCCGGACACGGGCGCACCCGCCACGAGGGCCCCGCGCGCGTCTTCGACGGCGAGGAGGCGGCCTTCGCCGCCGTGCAGGCAGGCGCGATCCGGGAGGGCGACGTCGTCGTCATCCGGTACGAGGGGCCGCGCGGGGGACCGGGGATGCGCGAGATGCTCTCGGTCACGGCGGCGCTCGTGGGCCGCGGCCTCGGTGACTCGGTGGCGCTCGTCACCGACGGCCGGTTCAGCGGGGCGACCTACGGGATGATGGCCGGCCACGTCGCCCCGGAGGCCGAGCGGGGAGGGCCCATCGCGTACGTGCGCGACGGCGACCGCGTGGTCATCGACGTCGCCGGGCGACGGCTCGACATCGAGGCCGACCTCGCCGGTCGCGCCGCAGCGCCCCCGCCCCCCCGAAGTCACGCCGGCGGCGTCCTCGCCAAGTACGCCGCGCTCGTCTCGTCCGCATCCGAGGGGGCCGTCACGCGACCTCCTCCGCAGCTCTCGCCGTCCGGAGGACATGACCATGGTTGAGCAAGCAAGCACGCGCGTCGCGATGATGGGGTACGGACCGGAGGCCCGGGAGCACGCGCTGCGGCTGCGCGCGTCGGGCTGGCGCGTGCGCGTCGTCGTGCGGCCCGGCGGGATGAGCTGGATCCGCGCGATGGCGGACGGCTTTCGTCCGGCGCTCGCGCGGGAGGCGCTCGCCGGAGCGGACGTGGTGGCGGTGGAGCTGCCCGAGGTCGAGCAACCGGCGGTGTGGGCGTACACCATCGCGCCGCTCCTGCCGACGGGGGCGCTCGTCGTCTTCTCGCACGGCGCCGCGCTCTACTCCGGCGCCCTCGAGCCCGACGCGCGCTTCGACGTCGTCCTCGTCACGACGGCCGATCGCGCCGGCGCCTGCCGCGTGGCGGTCCACCAGGACGCGACGGGCCGCGCGCTCGAGCGGGCGGCGGCGTTCGCGCGGGCCGTCTTCGACGGCGCGAAGGTGGGGACGACGACGCTGGCCACCGAGGTGAAGACCGAGCTGTCCGAGCTGGTCGAGCGCCTCGGGGGCATGCAGGCGCTGCTCGACGAGTGGGACCACGTGCTCGCCAACCCGAGCCACGAGCCCGACGAGGCGACCCTCCGCTACTACGAGCACCTGCGCGCGACGGTGCTCGCCGAGTCGGGCCCGATGCTGGCGAGCCCGCCCTCCTCGCGCATGGACCACCCGGGCAAGCGAGGGGCTGCATGAGCACCGACGCGAGACGCACCGGCGCGCAGATCCTCTGGGAGGCGCTGGTGCGCGAGGGCGTCGACGTCGTCTTCGGCTACCCGGGCGGCGCCGTCATGCCCGCCTACGACGCGATGCTCGAGTATCCCGTCCGCCACGTGCTCGTCCGCCACGAGCAGGGCGCGGCGCACATGGCCGACGGCTACGCGCGCGCGTCCGGCCGCGTGGGCGTCGCGCTCGCCACCTCGGGGCCCGGGGCCACGAACCTCGTGACCGGCATCGCGACGGCGATGCTCGATTCGATCCCGATGGTGTGCGTCACCGGGCAGGTCGGCTCGAAGCTCATCGGCAGCGACGCCTTTCAGGAGACGGACATCACGGGCGTCACGCTGCCCATCACGAAGCACAACTACCTCGTCACGCGCGTCGAGGACATCGCGCCCACGCTGCGGCAGGCGTTCTACGTGGCGCGGTCGGGCCGGCCGGGGCCCGTGCTCGTGGACATCACGAAGGACGCGCAGCAAGCCTCGACGCAGTTCATCTGGGACGACCGCCCGGTGCGCCTGCCCGGATACCGGCCGGACCGCAAGCCGAGCCCGGGCGATCTCGAGCGAGCCGTCGAGCTGATCGACGCCGCCGAGCGCCCGGTCGTCTTCTGCGGGCACGGCGTGGTGGCCGCCGGCGCGGGGGAGCTCCTGCGCGCGCTCGTGGAGAAGGGCGACCTGCCGGTCGCGTCGACGCTGCTCGGTCTCGGGGGCTTTCCGGCGAGCCACCCGCTGAGCCTCGGGATGATGGGCATGCACGGCGAGGCGTGGGTGAACCAGGCCATCCAGGAGGCGGACCTGCTGGTGGCGCTCGGGATGCGGTTCGACGATCGCGTCACGGGCAAGCTCGAGAGCTACGCCGCGCGCGCGAAGAAGATCCACTGCGAGCTCGATCCCGCGGAGGTTCACAAGAACGTCCGCGCCGACGTGGCGCTCGTGGGCGACGTGGGCGAGACGCTGAAGGCGCTCGTGCCGGCCATCGCGAAGCGCGAGCGACGGGCGTGGCTCGCGCGCATCGACTCGACCAAGGGCGCCTCTTCCGTGCGCGACATCCAGACGCTGCCCTCCTGCGGCCGGCTCTTCGCGGCGCACGTGATGCACGACCTATGGCGCATCACCGAGGGCCGCGCGCTCATCGTGAGCGACGTCGGGCAGCACCAGATGTGGGAAGCGCAGTACTACAAGCACGACTTCCCGCGGAAGCTCATCACGTCCGGCGGCCTCGGGACGATGGGGTTCGCTCTGCCGGCGGCCATCGGCGCGAAGCTGGCGTGTCCCGACGAGGAGGTGTGGGTCGTCGTCGGCGACGGCGGCTTCCAGATGACGGCGGCCGAGCTGTCCACCGTCGCGCAGGAGGGGCTGAAGCTGCACGTGGCCGTCATCAACAACGGGTACCTCGGCATGGTGCGGCAGTGGCAGCAGTTCTTCTACGGTGGGCGCTACTCGGCGACGCCGATGCGCAGCCCCGACTTCGTGAAGCTCGCCGAGGCGCACGGCCTCGTGGGTCTGCGCGTGACCGAGCGCGACCAGATCGTGAGCGCGGTCGCCGCGGCGCGCGCCTCGAAGGACACGGTCGTCATCGATTTCCGCGTCGAGCAGGAGGACAGCGTCTACCCCATGGTCCCGGCGGGGGCAGACCTGCACGACATGATTCGCCGGCCGAACCCGTTGGTCGAGCCCGTGCAGATAGCACGGGCTCACTTCGCGCCTACGAGCGCCTCGGAGACCGCCGACTCATGAGCCTCGCCCCCGGCAGCACCTTCAGGACCTTCATCGCGTACGTCGAGGACCTCCCCGGCGTCCTCAATCGGATCACGTCGCTCCTTCGTCGCCGCAACTACAACATCGTGTCGCTCACGGTCGGGCGCACCGAGCGGCCCGGGACGTCGCGCATGACCATCGTCGTCGAGGCCGACGAGGACGCGGCGAGCCGCATCGAGGCGAACCTCTACAAGCTGGTGAACGTCCTCCGGGTCGAGGACACGACGCGCGCCGCGACGCTCGTGCGTGAGCTCGCGCTCATCAAGGTGAAGGCCGACGCGTCGACGCGCGGCGAGGTGATGAAGCTCTGCGAGGTGTTTCGCGCCCGCGTCGTCGACGTGGGACCGGAGGCGCTCGTCGCGGAGATCACCGGCACCGCCGACAAGATCGACGGGCTGGTGGACGTGCTGCGACCCCTCGGGGTGATCGAGATGGTGCGGACGGGGGCGGTCGCGATGCTGCGGAGCGCGGAGGCGACGAGCGTGAAGGCTGCCTGATTCGGAAAGGACAGAGACATGGCGACGATCTTCTACGACAAGGACTGCGACCTCTCCCTCATCCGCGCCAGGAAGGTGGCCGTCCTCGGCTACGGCTCGCAGGGCCACGCCCACGCGCTGAACCTCCAGGAGAGCGGCGTCGAGGTCCGCGTCGGCCTTCCGTCCACGAGCAAGAGCGTGGCGAAGGCGAGGACCGCGGGCCTGCGCGTGGCTCCGGTGGCCGAGGCGGCGGCGTGGGCGGACGTCGTGATGGTCCTCGTCCCCGACACGGCGCAGTCGGCGCTCTACGCGTCGGACATCGCGCCTCACCTCGGCGCCGGCAAGACGCTGATGTTCGCGCACGGGTTCAACATCCGCTTCGGGACGATCACGCCGCGCGCCGACGTCGACGTCAGCATGGTCGCCCCCAAGGGCCCCGGCCACCGCGTGCGCGAGACCTACCAGGCCGGGCAGGGCGTTCCGGCGCTCGTCGCCGTGCACCAGGACCCGAGCGGAAAGGCGCACGCGCTGGCCCTCTCGTACGCGGCCGCCATCGGCGCGGCCCGAGCGGGCGTCCTCGAGACGACGTTCGCGGAGGAGACGGAGACGGATCTCTTCGGCGAGCAGGCGGTCCTCTGCGGCGGCGTGAGCGCGCTCGTGAAGGCCGGGTTCGAGACGCTCGTCGAGGCGGGGTATCAGCCCGAGGTCGCGTACTTCGAGTGCTTGCACGAGCTGAAGCTCATCGTCGACCTCATGTACCGCGGAGGGCTCCGCTACATGCGCCACTCGATCAGCGACACGGCGGAGTACGGCGACTACGTGTCGGGCCCGCGCGTGGTCGACGGGCGCGCGCGCGAGACCATGCGCAAGCTCCTCGAGGAGATCAAGTCGGGCGCCTTCGCCCGCCGATGGATCGACGAGAACGAGGCGGGGCGGCCCTGGTTCGACGCGCAGAAGGACAAGGAGCGCGCCCACGCCATCGAGCAGGTGGGCGAGAAGCTGCGCGCGATGATGCCGTTCCTGGATCCCGTGAAGGTCGACTGATGGAAGCCTCCGACGGCGCGTACGTACGCATCTTCGACACGACGCTGCGCGACGGGGAGCAGTCCCCCGGAGCCACGATGTCCTCGGGCCAGAAGCTCGAGGTCGCGCGGACGCTGGCGCGCCTCGGCGTCGACGTCATCGAGGCGGGCTTCCCGGCGGCCTCGTCGGACGATCGGATCGCGGTGCGGACGATCGCCGAAGAGGTGCGCGGGCCGGTCATCTGCGGGCTCGCGCGCGCGAGCCGGCAGGACATCGACAAGGCGTGGGACGCCGTCCGCCCCGCCGCGAGGCCGAGGCTCCACGTGTTCCTGGCGACCTCGGACCTGCACATCGAGCACAAGCTCCGCATGACGCGGGCGAAGGTGCTCGCCCGCGTCGCCGAGATGGTGGCCTACGCGAAGAGCCTCTGCGACGACGTCGAGTTCAGCCCCGAGGACGCCGGCCGGAGCGACCCCGACTTCCTGCACCAGGTCCTCGAGCACGCGATCCGCGCGGGGGCGACGACGCTGAACATCCCCGACACCGTCGGGTACACGACCCCCGACGAGTTCGGCGCCATGATCCGCGGCATCCGCGAGGAGGTGCCCGGCGTCGAGGGCGTCACCCTCTCGGTGCACTGCCACGACGACCTGGGGCTCGCCACGGCGAACACGCTGGCGGGGCTGATGGCCGGCGCGCGCCAGGCGGAGGTGACCGTCAACGGCATCGGCGAGCGCGCGGGCAACACGTCGCTCGAGGAGATCGTCATGACGCTGGCGACGCGCGCGGCGCGCCTCGGTCTGCGCACGGGGGTCGACGCGACGCAGCTCGTCGGCGCCAGTCGCCTCGTCAGCTCCGTCACGGGCATGGCCGTGCAGCCCAACAAGGCCATCGTCGGCGCGAACGCGTTCTCGCACGAGTCGGGCATCCATCAGGACGGCATGCTCAAGCACGCGTCGACCTACGAGATCATGCGTCCCGAGAGCGTCGGCGCGGAGAGGCCGCGCCTCGTGCTCGGCAAGCACTCGGGCAGGGCGGCGCTCGCGTCGCGGCTGCTCGAGCTGGGATACGCCTTCGACGACGCGGCGCTCGACCGGGTCTTCACCCGCTTCAAGGCGGTCGCCGAGCGGCGCAAGTCCATCGCCGACGCCGATCTCGTCGCGCTGGTCTTCGGCGAGCCGCGCCCGCAGAAGGACGCGTCGTGAGCCCGTCGACGCTCTTCGAGAAGGTGTGGCGCGAGCACGTGGTCCGCGAGGACGAGGGCGCCCCCACCGTCCTCTACGTGGACCTTCACCTGGTCCACGAGGTGACCTCGCCGCAGGCCTTCTCCGGGCTCCGCGCGCGGGGGCTGCGCGTGCGCCGCGCGGACCGGACCTTCGCCACGATGGACCACTCCACGCCGACCCTGCCGCGCCACCTCGCCGTGCTCGATCCCGAGGCCCAGGCGCAGCTCCAGGTCCTCGCGAAGAACTGCGCGGACTTCGGCGTGCCGCTCTATTCGCTCGATTCTGCGGAGCAGGGCATCGTGCACGTCATCGGTCCGGAGCTCGGCCTGACCCAGCCCGGTCGCACCATCGTCTGCGGAGACAGCCACACCTCGACGCACGGGGCCTTCGGCGCGCTCGCCTTCGGCATCGGAACCAGCGAGGTCGAGCACGTGCTGGCGACGCAGTCGCTGCTCCAGCGCCGGCCGAGGACGATGCAGGTGCGCATCGACGGCGCGCTGCCTCGAGGCGTCGGCGCGAAGGACCTCGCGCTCGCCCTCCTCGCCACCATCGGCGTCGGCGGGGCGACCGGTCACGTCCTCGAGTACCGCGGGACGACGATCGACGACCTCGACATGGAGGGCCGGATGACCCTCTGCAACATGTCCATCGAGGCTGGAGCGCGCGCCGGGATGGTCGCCCCCGACGAGACGACCTTCCGCTGGCTCGAGGGCCGTCCCTTCGCGCCCAAGGGCGACGCGTGGACGGCGGCGCTCGCGCGCTGGACGTCGCTCCGCACCGACGACGGCGCCTCCTTCGACGCCACCGTCCGCCTCGACGCGACGCGGCTCGAGCCGATGATCACGTACGGCACGAACCCCGGGATGGGGATCGGAGTGACCGCGCGCATTCCTTCGCCGGACGCGGCGCCGAGCGACGGGGAGCGCGGCGCGATCGCCAAGGCGCTCGCGTACATGCAGCTCGAGCCGGGGTCGCCCATCGCCGGGCAGCACGTGGACGTCGTCTTCATCGGCTCGTGCACCAACTCGCGCCTCGGCGATCTGCGCGCCGCCGCGAGCGTCCTCCGCGGCCGCAAGGTGGCGCCCGGTGTCCGGGCCCTGGTGGTGCCCGGGTCGAAGGCCGTGAAGCGCCAGGCGGAGGCCGAGGGACTCGACGCGGTCTTCCGCGAGGCAGGCGCCGAGTGGCGGGAGGCCGGCTGCTCGATGTGCATCGCCATGAACGGCGACCAGCTGAAGGCCGGCGAGTATGCGGTGAGCACGAGCAACCGGAACTTCGAGGGGCGCCAGGGCAAGGGCGGTCGCACGCTGCTCGCGTCACCGCTCACGGCGGCCGCGGCGGCCGTGGCGGGGCGCGTCGTCGACCCGCGGACGATGATGGAGGAAGTGTGATGAGCACGCCGGAGCGAGAGCCCTTCACGACGCTGACGGCGACGTACGTCGTCCTCCCGGTCGACGACGTCGACACCGACCAGATCATCCCGGCGCGCTTTCTCAAGACGACCGACAAGCGCGGCCTCGGCGCCTCGCTCTTCGCCGACTGGCGAGAGCGGCCCGACTTTCCCCTCGGGCGGCCGGACGCGGTGGGCGCCCGCATCCTCGTCGCGGGCGCGAACTTCGGCTGCGGCTCGTCGCGCGAGCACGCGCCGTGGGCGCTGGTGGGGTGGGGGCTGAAGGCCATCGTCGCGCGGTCCTTCGCGGACATCTTCCAGCAGAACGCGCTGAAGAACGGGCTTCTCCCCGTCGTCGTGGACGCGGCCCGCCACGCGGGCCTCCTCGCCGCCCGGCAGCGCGATCCGTCGGCGCGCATCCGCGTGGACCTGCCGCGGCAGACCGTCGGCCTCGCGGGAGAGCCGCCCGCGCGCTTCGAGATCGACGCCTTCGCCAGGGACTGCCTCGTCCACGGGGTCGACGAGCTCGGATACCTGCTCGCACGCTTGCCGGACATCGAGCGCCATGAAGCCACCCACTGAAGGGCCCACGCCGCGGGAGCTCCTCCCCACGATCCAGATCTACGACACGACGCTCCGCGACGGCACGCAGCGCGAGGGCGTCTGCCTGTCGGCCGCCGACAAGCTCCGGATCGCGCGGCGGCTCGACGCGCTCGGCGTCGCCTTCATCGAGCTCGGCTGGCCCGGCTCCAACCCGAAGGACACGGAGGTCTTCGCCCGCGCGCGGGACGTCGACTGGAGCGTCGCGCGGATCGCCGCCTTCGGAGCGACGAGGCGCGCGGGGCTCGGCCCGGAGGACGACCCGCAGGTCTCGGCGCTCCTCGCCACGGGGGCCCCGGTGTGCACGCTCTTCGGGAAGACGTCGATCACGCACGTGCGCCAGGTGCTGCGCGTCGCTCCGGAGGAGAACCTCCGCATGATCGGCGAGACGGTGCGCTACCTCGTCGAGAACGGCCGGCAGGTCGTGTACGACGCGGAGCACTTCTTCGACGGGTACGGCGAGGACGCCGAGTACGCCATGGAAACGCTCCGCGCCGCTTCGGCCGGAGGAGCGGAGGTGCTCGCGCTGTGCGACACGAACGGCGGCACGTTGCCCTGGGTCATCGAGGAGCGGGTGCGCGCCGTCCGCAGCGCGGTGAGCGGCGCCGTGGGCATCCACGCTCACGACGACGTCGGGTGCGGGGTGGCGAACACGCTGGCCGCCGTTCGCGGCGGCGCGTCGCACGTGCAGGGGACGATCAACGGCTACGGCGAGCGGTGCGGCAACGGCAATCTCTGCTCCATCGTGCCGACCCTCGAGCTCAAGATGCGGCGGCGCTGCCTCGCTCCGGGCGCCCTCGCGCACCTCACCCAGCTGGCGCGCCAGGTCGCCGAGATCGCCAACCTCGCGGCGGACTCCCACGCGCCGTACGTGGGCCACAGCGCCTTCGCGCACAAGGGCGGCGTGCACGTCGCGGCCATCCGGCGCTTCCCGCGCGCCTACGAGCACATCGACCCGGCGCAGGTCGGCAACGAGACGCGCGTCGTGATGAGCGAGCTCTCGGGCCGTGGCAACGTGCTCGCGAAGGCCGAGGAGCACGAGGTCACGCTCGACGCGGGGGGCGAGGCCGAGGTGCTCGAGGACGTGAAGACGCGCGAGGCGCGCGGGTTCGCGTTCGAGGCCGCCGAGGGATCGGTATCGCTGCTGCTTCGCCGGCGGGCGCCCGGCTACGTGCCCCCGTTCGAGCTCCTCGACTATCGCGTGACCGTCGGTCAGCGGCGCGAAGAGGGGGCATCCGCCGACGCGGCCATCAAGATCCGCGTCGGCAGTCAGGTCGTGCACACGGCGGCCGAGGGGAACGGCCCGGTGAGCGCGCTCGACGCGGCGCTCCGCAAGGCGCTCGGGGTGGCGTACCCCGAGGTCGAGGGCATCCGGCTCGAGGACTACAAGGTCCGCATCCTCGACGGCGTCGCAGGCACGGCGGCGACCGTCCGGGTCACCATCGACAGCGCCCGCGGTGAGTCGCGGTGGACCACGATGGGGGCGTCGTCGAACGTGCTGGAGGCCTCGTGGACCGCGCTCGCCGACGGGATCGAATATGGCCTGCTCGTCGCGCGCGAGACCGAAGGAGCCGGAACGTCCGTGAAAGGAGCTGCATGAGATGAGAGCGAAGGTCATTCTCCTGCCGGGCGACGGGATCGGGCCCGAGGTGGTCGACGAGGGGCGCCGCCTGCTGGAGGCCGTCGCGTCGCGTTTCGGCCACGGCTTCACGTTCGCCGAGCACCTCATCGGCGGCGCGGCCATCGACGCTTCCGGCAGCCCGCTTCCGCCGGCGACGCTGGCGGCCTGCGAGGGCGCCGACGCCATCCTGCTCGGCGCCGTCGGCGGCCCACGATGGGACGATCCGCGCGCGAAGGTTCGCCCCGAGCAGGGGCTCCTGGGGCTGCGGCGAGCGCTGGGCCTCTACGCCAACCTCCGCCCCGTGCGCGTGCACCCGGCCCTCGTGGCGACCTCGCCGTTGAAGGAGGAGCGCGTCGCCGGCGTCGACGTTCTCTTCGTGCGCGAGCTCACCGGAGGCCTCTACTTCGGCCAGCCGAGGCTGCGCGAGACGGTCGAGGGGCGCAGGCGCGCCGTCGACACGCTCGAGTACACCGACGTCGAGATCCGGCGCGTCGTCGAGATGGCGTTCCGGCTCGCCGGAGGGCGGCGCAACGTGGTGACGTCCGTGGACAAGGCGAACGTGCTCGAGTCCTCGCGGCTATGGCGTGAGGTGGCGATCGAGGTCGGCCGGGAGCACCCCGGCGTGCGGCTCGAGCACCAGCTCGTGGACTCGGCGGCGATGCGCCTCGTGACGTCCCCGCGCGCGTTCGACGTCGTCGTGACGGAGAACATGTTCGGCGACATCCTCACCGACGAAGCGGCGGTCCTCGTCGGCTCGCTCGGACTGCTCCCCAGCGCGTCGCTCGGCGAGGGCCGCCGCGGCGTCTACGAGCCCATTCACGGCTCGGCCCCGGACATCGCCGGCAAGGGCCTCGCGAACCCGCTCGGGACGCTGTCGAGCGTCGCGCTCCTCCTGCGCCATTCGCTCGGGCTCGAGGACGAGGCGCGCGCCGTCGACCGGGCGGTGGACGCCGCCATCGCGGGAGGGGCGCGGACCGCGGACATGCACGCGGCGGGCGGACCCGTTGACGGCGCAAAGAGTGGCGGGGCGACGCTGTCGACCGCCTCGATGGGTGCCGCCGTACGTGAAGTGCTGAGCTAAAGACGCCTTTGCCGACGCCCCGCGTTGTGGCATGTTCCGGGGCCGCCCCCGGTTCGGGGTCGGGTGACGGTGCGGTAGCCAAGTGGTCAGGCAGCGGATTGCAAATCCGTTACACGTCGGTTCGAATCCGATCCGCACCTCCCACAGTGATTCTCGCGCGATGCGCGAGGTGGCGACGCTGGCGGTAGAGGCGTTTGGCCCCAGTGCCGATCGTCGGAAACTGTCGCCCGCCGCCGTGGAGCGGACTAGCCTCCGCGGCACATGATCCAGAAGCTCGTCGACTTCGCGCTGAGGATGCCCTTCATCATCCTCGCGACAGCGACCTGTCTCGTCATCGCCGGGCTCACGGCGTACAGCCGGCTCGACATCGAGGCGTACCCCAACCCCGTCCCGCCGCTCGTGGAGGTGATCACGCAGCCGGACGGATGGAGCGCCGAGGAGGTCGAGCGGTACGTCACCGTCCCGCTGGAGATCGGCCTCGCCGGGATGCCGGGCCTCGAGCACACACGGTCGCAGTCGCTCTTCGGCCTGAGCGACGTGAAATGTTACTTCGACTGGTCGACGACGTACGAGAAGGCGCGGCAGGAGGTCATCAACCGCCTCGGCTTCGTCCAGCTCCCGCAGAACATGCAGGCGCAGATCTCCCCGTGGAACGCCATCGGGGAGGTGTTCCGCTACTCGGTGCAGGGACGCGGGTACACGACGCGCGACCTCAAGACCGCGGAGGACTGGATCCTCGAGCGGCAGTTCAAGCAGGTGAGAGGGGTCATCGACGTCGTCAGCTTCGGAGGCGAGACCAAGCAGTACCACGTGGAGGTCGACCCCTACCGGCTGCGCGGGCAGAACACGCAGCTCTCGGCGCTCATCAGCAGCATCCAGGCCGCCAACACGAACGTCGGCGGCCAGCGGCTCGTGATGGGCGAGCAGGCCTACACCGTCCGCGGAATCGGCCTGCTTCGCGACGTCCACGACATCGAGAACATCGTCATCAACGAGACGAAGGGCATTCCGACACGCGTGAGGGACGTCGCCAACGTCGACGTCGGCTTCGCCCCCCGGCTCGGCATCGTGGGCCACGACGACGACCCGGACATCGTCCAGGGCGTCGTCCTCATGCGCTACGGCGGCGAGACGCAGCCGACCCTCGTCGGGATCCACGACCGCATCGACTACATCCGGGCCAATCACATCCTGCCGCCCGGCATGGACATCGTGCCGTACTACGACCGCGGCAATCTCGTGAAGCTGACGACGCACACGGTCCTCGAGAACCTGGTCGTCGGCATGCTGCTCGTGTCGATCGTCCTCTTCCTCTTCCTCGGCCACACGCGCGCGGCCATCATCACGGCCCTCAACATCCCGCTCGCGCTCCTCGTCGCGTTCTGCGGCCTCGTAGGGACGAACACGTCGGCGAACCTCATCTCGCTCGGCGCGGTCGACTTCGGCATCGTCGTCGACTCGACCGTCATCATGATGGAGAACATCTTCCGGCACCTCGGACCGCACGGGAAAGGCAACATGCCCGAGCGAATCCTCCAGGCCTCGCGCGAGGTGGCCGGCCCGATGACGTTCTCGACGCTCATCATCGGCGTCGCGTTCCTGCCCCTCTTCACGATGACCGGCGTCGCCGGGGTCATCTTCTCGCCGATGGCGATGACGTACGCGTTCGCCATCGGCGGCGCCATCGTCCTGGCGCTCACGCTGACTCCGGTGCTCGCGGGCAAGTTCGTCCCGGCGCAGACCGAGGAGAAGGAGCCTATCGTGATGCGGGCGCTCCATCACCTCTACAGCCCCCTCTTCGGGCTCGCCTTGCGGGCGCCCAAGCGCACGCTCTTCGTGGCGCTCGTTCCCGTCTTCGTCGGCATGTTCGCGTTCCGCTTCCTCGGGGGCGAGTTCATGCCGCACCTCGAGGAGGGCAACTTCTGGATCCGCGCGACGTTCCCGATGTCGATCTCGCTCGAGCAGTCGTCGCAGTACGTCGGTCAGATCCGCAACATCCTGCGGGGCTGCCCGAAGCAGGGCGCGTGCGACGAGGCGAACCGCAAGCACAAGGAGGTGCTGACGGTCGTGTCCCAGCTCGGCCGGCCGGACGACGGGACGGACGTCGCCGGCTTCCAGAACATCGAGCTCTTCGCGCCCCTCGCGCCGTTCGACGAGTGGCCCCGCGGCGTCACCAAGGACAGCCTGACCGACGATCTGTCGAAGGAGCTGAACGATACGTTCCCGGGCGTCGTCTTCAACTTCTCGCAGATGATCTCGGACAACGTCGAGGAGGCCGTCTCCGGCGTGAAGGGGGAGAACTCGGTGAAGGTCTTCGGCAACGACCTCGTTGCCAACGAGAAGAACGCGCAGCGCATCGTCGACGTGATGGGGACGGTCCCGGGCATCAAGGACCTCGGCATGTTCAGCTCGATGGGCCAGCCGAACGTCGTCATCACGCCGGACCGAGTGGCGTGCGCTCGCTACGGGCTCAACACGGGGGACGTGGAGGCCGTCGTGCAGGCGGCCATGGGCGGTCTCGCCGTCACGCAGGTGTTCGAGGGCGAGAAGCGCTTCGACCTCACGGTCCGGTGGTTGTCCGAGTACCGGACGTCGCTCGAGTCGATCCGCGAGCTCGCCATCTCGACCCCGGCGGGAGGGACCGTCCCGCTCGGACAGATCGCCAAGATCAGCGTGAGCGAGGGGCCCAGCAACATCTACCGCGAGGACGGTCAACGCTACACGCCCGTGAAGTTCAGCGTTCGCGGGCGCGATCTCGAGAGCACGATCGCCGAGGCGCGGTTGAAGATCGCGCAGTCCGTGCACCTTCCCTACGATTCGCACCTCGACTGGGCCGGTGAGATCAACCAGCTCAAGGAGGCCGAAGACCGGCTCAAGGTCATCCTCCCGGTCACTCTGCTGCTCATCGCGTTCCTCGTCTACAGCGCGGTCAAGAACTGGATCGACTCGCTGATCGTCTTCGTCAACATCCCCGTCGCCACGGCGGGCGGCGTGCTCGCCCTGCTCTTCACGGGGATCCACTTCTCGGTGTCGGCCGCGATGGGCTTCATATCCATCTTCGGGATCGCGGTGCAGGACGCCATCCTCGTCGTGACGTACTTCCAGCGCCTCCGGAACGTCGAGGGCCTGCCCATCATGGAAGCCGCGCGCGAGGCCTCGGAGAAGCGTCTGCGGCCGTGCCTGATGACGACGCTCGTGGCGATGATCGGCCTCTTTCCGGCGGCCCTCTCGACGGGCATCGGCTCGCAGACGCAGAAGCCGCTGGCCGTGGTGGTCATCGGCGGCGCGTTCCTCGTCGCCGTCGTCGCCCGCGCCGTGCAGCCCCCGCTGCTGCTCCTGGCGCACTCGTGGATGGAGCGGCGCAACGCCCACCACGGATCACCGCCTTCGATGCGGCCCGGCCCGATGAACGGCGAAGAGGAGACGGCGTGACGGGCGGCGGCCGAGAACGGCCGAGCCGCGTCAGCGCGTGACGCCGTCGAGGGCCAGCGATTCCAGCGGCTTCACGTCGATGGCCTCCGCGAGCGTCGAGGCCTCGGAGTCGCTCGTCGCGGGCACGACTCGGACCTGCACGAGGTAGCGCCGGGCGACGAGGAAGCTCACCTCGCTCGCTCGCCCTGCGTCGCTCCATCGCTGCAGGGCCGGGCGGCCCTGCACCTTCGCGGCGTGGCTCTGGAACTTCGGGTCCGTACCCGCCTCGCCGCCCGGATCGAGCGCGGCGCGGGCGCGGGCTCGGATGTTCCCGCTCTCGACGCGCACGATGACCTGCCGATCGCCCTCGGCATACGTGCAGCTCGCTCCGAAGACGGGACCGGCGCCGTAGCTCGTGTAGAAGGGGTCGGCGCCCTCGAGCGGCACGAACGACCCGACGCGAGCGGGCAGCACCGCGGCGATTTTTCGCGAGTCCGCCCGCCAGACCCCCGGGTCGAGCGACGTGTCCGCGACTGTGTCGAGGGGCGTCGCGTCGTCGCACCCCGTCGAGAGGACGGCGAGGCCCACGGTGAGGAGGGCGACGCACGCGACGGACCTCACGTTTCGCACGGCGACTGCGTAGCATGACGGGTCCGTGAAGCACCTGAAGCGCACCCCCCTGGCATTCCCCCTCGTCGCCGTCGCCGTCGTCGCCGCGTGCAAGAGCTCCCCCTCGTCGACGCCGCTCCCCCCGGAAGATCTCACGTGCGCGGGGGCTTGCCCTTCTTCCAACATCAAGCACCTCGTCGTCATCATCCAGGAGAACCACACGTTCGACGACCACTTCGGCGCGTACTGCACCGCCCCTCCGGGATCGAACCCGACGTGCAACGAGGGACCGAGCTGCTGCGAGGCGATGCCGGCGACCGATCCCGCCGGCACGACGCCGACGGTGCTGAACGACACCACGATGGCCGGCTACGATCCGGCGCACGACTCGACCTGCGAGACCGTGGAGATCGACGGCGGCAAGATGGACATGTTCGCGACCGCTCCCGCGCAGTCCGGCAACGCGTGCGGCAGTCCGCAGAACGTCGCCGCCGTCGATCCCTCGATCTTCCAGCCCATCTGGGACCTCGCGGGGCAGGGCGCGCTCGCCGACCGCTACTTCCAGCCCGTCGTCGGCGAGAGCTACGCGAACGACATGTACTTCGCGCGAGCAGAGTACGTGTTCGCCAACGACGACGACGCTCCCCTCGGCGCCGTCGGGGTCACGTGCGGCGTCGAGGGACCCGACGAGGTGCAGCTCACCGGGACGACGCTGGGCGACGTGCTCACCGCGGCCTCGATCCCGTGGACCTTCTACGCCGAGGGCTACGCGGCCATGCAGCAGGCGGTCCCCGGGTGCCCCCCCAAGCCCGCCGACTGCCCTTTCCCGCTGCCGTTCGATCCGTGCGGGTTCGAGCCGAGCGACGTCCCCTTCGAGTATTACGCGTCCACGCGGGACAACCCGGCGACGATGCAGGATCTCTCGGCGTTCGACGACGCTCTCGACCAGGGCGGTCTCCCGGCGGTGTCGTTCGTGAAGGCCCTCGAGTACAAGACCGAGCACCCCGGCCAGGGCGTGACGCTGAGCGCAGGGGTCACGTTTCTCACCGGGATCGTCGAGCACATCCTCGCGTCGCGGTATCGCGACGACACGCTCGTCCTCATCACGTACGACGAGGGCGGCGGCTACTTCGATCACGTCCCGCCCCCTCCCCCGAGCGCGGTCGACGGCAAGCCCTACGGGACGCGCATTCCGCTCATGGCGCTCGGACCCTTCGCGCGGCCGGGCTTCGTTTCGCACGTCGTCACGGAGCACTCGTCCATCGTGAAGCTCATCGAATGGAACTTCCTCGGGCAGCAGACCGGTCAGCTCGGCGGCCGTGACGCCGTGGTCGCCAACCTGGGGAGCTTGCTCGATCCTGCGGCGACCGGAGTGGCCGTTCCGGAATAGGTCGCCCGAGAGCGGAGGCGCCTCCGGGCAGCGGCGCCCCAGGGACGCCACAGGTGCGGCGGGCCGCCACGAAGCTCACTTCACCGGCACACGGAGAGGCTGCCGCGTGTCGTCGCTCGGGCCTCGGGGGACCTGCTTGACCGGCTCGTTCCGGTCCGGCTGCGCCTTCGGAGGCTCGTGATGTACGGGCCGGCCAAACCCGGGCAGGGGCGGACCGCGCCGGGGGGGCGACCGTGGCCTGTCCCTCTCGTTCGGCCTCTTGCCGGGCAGGGGCGGCTTGGGCATCGAGGAATCTCTCGGGGCCACCTTCGCAAGCCACGCGCCATGCGCCGCTCGCGTCCCCGCTCGGCTCCCCGTCGGCTCCCCTTTTGCACTCTCGAAGGCTGAGAGGGTCGGCCATGACGGAGCTTCGGAGCCCTTCCGAGAGACCTGAGCTCGCCACCGGCCGTGTGCTCGCCAGGCGCTATCGGCTGGTGCGCAAGCTGGGAGCCGGGGGGATGGGAGAGGTCTGGTCGGCCGAGCACGTCACGCTCCAGGCGCGCGTGGCCGTGAAGGTCCTCCATGCCCACGCGCTCGCGGTCCCCGCCGTCGTCGCGCGGTTCCGGCGCGAAGCGCTCTTGCTCGGCCGCATGCACAGCAACCACCTGCCCCGGGCGATCGACTTCCTGGAGGACGACGTCCACGGTCCGGTCCTCGTCACCGAGCTCGTCGAGGGGGTGTCGCTCGCGGACCTCCTCGCCCAGCCGCTGTCCATCGAACAGGCCATCGAGCTCGGCATCGACCTCGCGACCGGCATCGCGGAGCTTCATCGCGCGAGCGTCGTTCATCGGGATCTGAAGCCGGGCAACGTCATCCTCCGTCCCGTCGGACCGGGTCGGACGCGAGCCGTCATCATCGACCTCGGCGTGAGCCGGCTGGTAGGGCAGGACTTCCCGGGCGAGGTCGCGGAGACGACGGGCAACGACGTCGTCGTGGGAACGGTCGCGTACATGGCTCCCGAGCAGATCCTCGGCTGCGGAGACGTCACGCCGGTCGCGGATCTGTACGCGCTCGGCGCGCTCCTCTTCCGCGCCGTGACGGGCCGGCACGTCTTCGGCGCAGACCTGGACCGGCTGGAGCTCGTTCGCGCGAAGCTGACGCGCAAGGCTCCCTCCCTTCCGACGGCACGGCGCGATCCCGTCGCACGAGGGCTCGCGGCCGTGGTGGCGCGCGCGCTCGAGCGCCATCCGGCGCGGCGCTTCCAGTCGGCCGAAGAGCTCCGCGCGGACCTGCTTCACCTCCTGGACGTGGCCTCCGCACGGGCGGCCCACGCCGGCAGGGCCAAGGTCTCCCGGACGCCCTCCGAGGAGCCCACGACCGGGACACCCTCGGCCTTCTCCGCGGTTCGCGAGCTGGTCTGGAGCATGCGACGCCGCGTCGCGACGCCCCGATGACCGCGGCTCATGCGACTGGCATGCGACTTGTACAGAGGAATGGCGCGAGGTGAACACCATGTTGTTGAGCGGTGCTTTCGCGAATGTCGTGACCCTGGACGACGAAGATCCGTCGGCCGAAGGGAGCCCGAAGGGGGCGCCTCCGCCGTCGTGGGAAGAGCTCGTCGAGCTGCTGCGACGCCTCGGTGCGGTGATCATCGCGCGTCAGGAGCACGGGGTCTTTCTGCGTGCGCGGCGCCGCCTCATCTTCGTGCGACGTCGCAGCGTCGTCGAGCCCGCCGAGCTGCTGGACGTGCTGCGCGCAGCCGGTCTCACCGTCGATCGCTTCGCCGTGCTCCTCGAGAACGCGAGACGACTGTCGGCGTGAACGAGGGCCGGTGGCCCCGTCCGAGGGTCACTGCAACTCACCGAGAGACGACGCCGCGTTCACCGAACGAGGCGCTTCACCCCCTGCTCACCCGCCACGAGCACCACGTCGGCGCGGCCCACGAAGAGGCCCGTCTCCACCACCCCCGGAATGCCCCGCAGCGACCGGTCCAAGCGGCCCGGATCCTCGATGGGCCCCGTCGTCAGGTCGTAGATGAGGTTCCCCGCGTCGGTCCGGACGGGGACCCCGCTCTTCTCGCGCAGCTCCGGACGGCCGAGCCTCTCCAGGTGGGCGCGCGTTGCCCCGTGCGCGAAGCCGAGCACCTCGATGGGCACGGGCCACTTCTCGCCGAGGCGCGTCGAGAGCTTGCTCTCGTCGACGATGACGACGTTTCGCTTCGCGGCGTAGTTGACGATCTTCTCGCGCGCATGCGCCGCGCCGCCGCCCTTGATGAGGTCGAGCGCCGCGCTCACCTCGTCGGCCCCGTCGACGTTCACGTCGATGTCCCACGGGCCCTCGTCGCCGAGGAGGGGGATGCCCAGGCTGGCGGCCAGGGTGCGCGTCGACTCGCTCGTCGGGACGCCGACGAGCTTCCGGCCGGCCCGGACGAGCGGCGCGAGCTCCTCGACGAAGATGCGCGAGGTCGAGCCGCTACCCAGCCCGACGAGCCCGTGATCCGGCAGCTCCGCGAGCGCGGCGCGTGCGGCAGCTCGCTTGGCGTCGTCCATCATCGAGCTGGACGGTAGCCGCTCACGGCTTCTCCAGGATGTAGAAATCGTTCGTCTCGAGGAATTCCCCGCTCGGCGTCGACTGGATCACGCTGAGCGTCTTGTTGTGGACGGTGAAACCCATGGCCTCGTACTCACGGCTGGAAAGGAGCGCCGGCGAGTACGAGGGGACGAGCATGACCCCACGCTGCGGCAGACGCTCGAAGCAACGGCGCACGACGCGGAGGCCCTGCGCTTCGTCCATCACCTGCGCCGCGACCACCCCGCACGCGATGATGACGTCGGGAGCCTCCTCCAGCAGGTCGAAGACGGTGTCACCCGTGACGTCGGCGTGCTCGGCGACGAGTCGCCCGGCATGCCGGGCGGCGCGCGCCCGGGCCTTCTCGAGCAGCGCGCCGCTCCGCTCGAGGAGGAGCACCTTCCGTACGCCCCGTACGCTCGCGCACACGCGCTCGGCGAGCTGCCCCGCACCGCCTCCGAGATCGACGACGAAGAGCGGCCGACCGCGGTCGCGGGCGCAGAGCTTCTCGAGCGTCTCGAGGACGCGCGGATAGATGACCGTCTCGTAGCGCTGGGTGATCTCGGCGCTGAGCCCGTACCCCCAGCGATCCCACTCCGCCGCGTCGATGAGCGGCGGGGCGGGGCGCGGGAACGTGCGCTCGAACTCGCGACCGGTGAGGTAGTGCTGGAGGGCGTCGAACCGCACGCGGTGCCGCACGCAGTACGTCTCCGCCCCGCTGTCGAGCTCGAACTGGAGCCGTGAGCCGACGATCTCCTTCGCGCCGTCGAGGCAGTGGGCGAACGTCAGGCCTCGCAGCTTCTCTGGCGCGGCGTCGGGGGAGGGCCGAACCGAGAAGCTTCGCTCGGCGAGGTCGAGGTTCCAGGTCACGTCCGGCGGAGCCTGGGGCGGTTGGCGGTTCGCGCGACAGAACTGGTACATGCGCGAGAGCATCTCCGAGAGGCTCGCCGTGAGCGCATCGGTCAGAGGCCTCGGGGCGGGGAGGCTCAGATCCGACGGACGCTCGACGGGCGGGCGGCCCGCGCGCTCGCTCGCCCTCTCCGCCGCGCGTCGCTCCTTGCGGTTCATCGGACGAACCACTACCTCCGCAGCCCCCGCGACCACGTCCACCGCCGTCGAAACGCCCCTCTCATACCAGCCTGGGTCGACTTCTTGGACATGGCTGAACTGTTGCTTGATTTAGCGCATCTCGCAGTCGCTTCTCGTCATGCGCGGGGGCGCCTCGAAGTGTACGGTGCGCCCGTCTTTGGGAGGTGGGAGAGGTCACCCCCCGATCCGTCCTCGGCGCACCAGTCACGAGGGGACGATCTCGGGGCGACAAGGGTCTGATTGGAGCCAACGTGGACGACGCCCAGGGCTCCTGGACCGAGGCCGCGAAGGTCGGAAGAGGGTAGGCGAGCCGACCCGGAGTTGGAGACGGCGGGAGCTTCATGTTGCGGCGGCGTGAGTAGCGCAGTCGCCGCGACTTTCACCTGGATCAGGAGCGTTTCATGCGAAGGTTTCTCACAATCTCCCTCGTCGTCGTAGGCGCCGCGACCAACGCGGCGTGCGAGGACGGCCCCAACCAGACGTACAACGCAGCTCCCGCGGGGGCCGCTGGCAACTGGAACAACGCGGGCCCCGACGCTTCCATCAACGATCCGGGAACGCAGGGCTTCGACTCCGGAGGCGGCGGGACCAACGCGGTCAACGTCTGCTCCGCGCCGCAGCAGAATGCGGCGTGGGCCAAGGCCTTCTCCGCCGCCATCGTCCCGCCCTTCCAGATGGGCGGCGTCGACCTGTCGAACGGCGGCACCTTCCTCCCGGTGACCCTCGAGGACGTCATCCACGGCGCCAACGGGCAGACGCAGCTCTGTCAGGGTCAGGCCGCTGGATCGTGCTCGGCCTCCGGCGAGGGCGTCGCGTACACGTGGGGCCCGAGCGGTCAGCTTTACACCTGCTACGACCCGGCCTCCCACGCGCTGACCTTCTTCACCGCGAACAACGGCTACTCGGGCACCGTCACCTACAAGCTGCCCATGACGTACCAGGGGAAGGACGTGCCGCAGGCCGTCGACCAGGCGGGAAACCACGTCGATCTCAACTACGTCTGGGAGGTCGGCAAGCCGATCACCGAGAACGGCAAGACGCTCGACATGGGCTGGTCGGCGCGCGGGATGGCGTCGGCGCCCCTCAACAAGCTCTACCTCGGGCAGCTCGCCACGTTCGCCCCCTCGCTCATCGCGGCCACCAGCGCCGGGCTGACCGAGATGACCGACCCGAACTACGATTGCCGCGTCGTCGGCAAGTGCCGCACGAGCGCCAACCCCGACTCCTCGGCGGGCAACTTCGGCTGCCGTCCGACGGCCCTCTACGCCGACTTCTCGCAGTCGAACCTCGAGTCGACCAACCTCGACACCGCCTCGACGCCCAGCGACATCTACATGTACCCGGCGAAGTACGAGCCGTACTCGTTCGCGCCGTACGACGTCTCGCTCGACAACATGGCGAAGATCAGCTCGGCCGGCGACCCGACGCTGACGCTCAACGGCCTCCCCATCTACGGTCCCTTCGCGCCGGCGGGCGTCCTGTCGCCCCCGGGCGGGACGGAGACGCCGTTCTGCACGATCTACATGGGGCAGACCTTCGGTGACCTGACGAAGAACTGCATCAACGTGACGGGCGACTCGATGGTCGACGCCACGTCGATGGCGAAGCTCCTCGGCACGCAGGCCCACTCCAACGAGTGGTTTACCTTCAACATCAACGGCATCAACGAGAACTTCAGCGGCGATACCGCGGAGCTCACGCAGAACGGCCTGCCGGGCGTGCTGCAGGATGCGCCGGCCGGGGGAACAGTGACCCCCCACAGCGACGACGTCGCGACCGACTTCTTCGACGACATTCGCGCCTACGGACAGCCGCTGAACGACATGCGCGGCGATGGCCTCGTGGCCAAGGCGGCGGTCACCCCGCTCGACCGCTGGGAGGACGCAAACTTCCTCGGGCAGGACCAGCACGGAACGGCCAGCATCACGGGCTACTACCGGCAGCTCGTCTACAACGATCTCCTCGCCCAGAACCTGGCGACGTTCAACATCGCGGCGGCGCCCCTGCAGAGCTGCTGGCTCGACTCCACGACCCAGAGCCCGCTGACGTGGGTTCCGCCCGTGGGCTGCACCGGCTTCGAGCAGATGATCACGGTCGCCGCCCCGTCGAAGGGCATGACGTGCGCGGAGCCCGATTCCGACCCGTCCGATCCCGATCCCACCGGAGCTGGCTGCTTCCTCTTCGCGCCCGTCTCGCCGACGGGCTGGGACTACAACGACCTCGGCGTCGGCAACTACGGGATCTACTGGGGCGGCATCGCGACGATGTTCCGGCCGGGCGACCCCGAGATCGACTTCCTCGCGGACCCGCGGCACCCGGAGAACGGCGCGCTGTACGACGCGCTGAACGGAGAGGCGTACAACCTCGTTCAGTCTTCTCTGAACCAGGTCGTCGCCGTCATGGGCCACGGCAACATCAACAACGTGCCGCCGGCGGCGCGCGACTGGCGCTACTACTTCAAGTTCTGGGCGCAGGCGTTCGTCAAGTACATGCTCAATCGGGCCTCGGACCCGACGTGGCAGACGCTCTACGCGGATGACCAGGCGCCGACCAAGACGCTCAATCAGGTCAATCAGGACGCGCTCTTCTTCGACCTCGAAAACGGGCTCGATCGGTTCGAGTACATCGACCGAACCCACGCGGCGCAGCTCGGGGCGCCGGTCGACATGAGCTACGACGTCCTCATCAACTCGAGTAACGTCCAGGACAACAACTTCTACCAGCGCCTCAGCCGCGCCGAGTCGGCCCTCTACACGTCGGAGCTCGGAGCCGCGGGTGCCCCGAACTACCCGGCGACGACGAAGTCCGACGTCCCGGGAAGCAACGAGAACGTGAACGTCACCGACCTCTTCGGGTCGCCTGCGATCCTCGGAGCCTTCGGAGCTCCGGCCGCGGCCGACGCGATGGGCAACCCCATCCCGGGTGAGACCGACGGTTGGTACTGCTACACGCACGTCGATCCGGACTGCGGCGGAGCCGCACCCCCCGGGGGCCTGGTCGACGGCCAGGGTCGCGCGCTCTTCACGAACTACCACGGGATCTGGGCGCCGACGGCCTTCAGCGACGGCCAGTCGTTCACCATCACGCAGACGCTCCCCTTCATCCAGAGCGCGCTCATCACGCTGCCGAACTACGCCAATCCGTACGACCTCACGTCGACGTCGACGCCGCTCGCGAACACCATCGTCCCGTGGATCCCGTCGAAGCCGACCAACGGCTTCGAAATTCCGATCAACGGCCAGCGCACGCAGTTCGTCCAGACCGGGTCGCTCGACTTCAGCGGCGTCACGGTGACGACGAACTTCGACTACCTCCCCGTCTACGACAGCAGCGGGAACGACACAGGCGGGCAGATCGTCGCCGTCGAGACGCAGGACTTCCTCGGCGAGGTGTTCCCCTGCGTCGACGGGAACACGGGCGACATCCTCCGGGTCAAGATGTACACGCCGGTCCTCGACATCATCACGTGGCTGGAGCAGCACCCGGGCGCTCAGACCGCGTGCAACATCTTCATCAAGTACAGCCCGTACAACAACTACCCCGACTACATCACGTCGGTGAAGAACGGCGTGCTGATGAGCGTCAACCCGGGTGCAGGCGGCGGCCCTGGCCGTGTCGCGGATGCCACGCTCTTCGACCCCAGCCAGCTAACGCAGTCTCAGTAAAACCGAGAGAACCTTGAAGATGAACACCACCATGCGAGCTCTTTTCGGCGTCGTCGCTCTCGCGACGACGATCCTCTCGGCCCAGGGCTGCGTCGCCGACCGCCCTTCGCGTAACGGCGTCTTCGACGAGAACCAGTACATCCGGAAGGACTTCCTCGTGCAGCCCGGAACGGGCGGCGGGGATCCCGGCTGGTTCATGAAAGCAACGGTCGTTCAGACCTCGGATCCCAATCCGTGGGCGAACGCCGACATCTGGACGGGCGCCGAGAACGGCGGCAACACGCTCGTCCGGTTCGACATCACGCAGGACAAGATGAACCTGCTCGACATGCGCGAGCTGTCGAACACGTCGGACATCACTGCGCAGAACACGCGCACGCCTTCCGTGGTCAACGCCTGGCCGGTCACGAACGTCGACCTGAAATACAGGGTCAACCTCGACGGAGAGAAGACGAACTTCTACGAGGAGAACCAGGAGCTCGACTGGCAAGTTCGCCAGTGGGTCAAGGTCAACCTCGACAAGAACGACCTCAGCGACCTCGCCGGGCTCGGGACCTACCAGAACCTGATCCTCGAGAAGTGCGGCGACACGGTGAACAGCTCGGCCACCCTGGTGCCCGACTCGTTCCTCGTCGACGAGACCAACAACTACATGCAGTGGACGGTG
The DNA here is from genome assembly GCA_036501935.1 of Polyangiaceae bacterium. Classification (GTDB taxonomy): domain Bacteria; phylum Myxococcota_A; class Polyangia; order Polyangiales; family Polyangiaceae; genus Palsa-1150. Next base: position 35,384 of record DASXZL010000014.1, read on the forward strand.
CAGGTCACCGTGCCGTTCGACCCCGACAGCGCCGTGTCGTCCGCCTCGGACGCTCAGGACTGCGCCACCCTGTTCGGGCCGTTGCTCCAGCAGGCCGAGCAGATGGGCCGCTCGAACGTCACCTTCAACGTGATGTACTCGTTCGTGCGGAACACCCCGCAAGCCTCGGGCGTCGACCCCACGACGTACGTGCCGCTCGTCGTCTCCGAGAAGGATCCCATCCAGCACAAGTACGGGACCATCCAGGACACGATCTTCTCGCGCGACACCAGCACGGGCCTCATCGCCGCCAACCAGTACGTGATGCGGTACGACCCGAACAAGCCGCTCGTCTGGTACTTCGCGCAGGGTTACCCGGTGGCCGAGGAAGACATGTGGACCCGCAAGGGCGGCATCGTCGACCAGGCGAACGCGATCTTCACGACCGCCAAGGCGCCCATCCGCCTGTCCGTCCTCAACTACAACGACGCGCAGACGCTCGGCGACGGGCAGGGTCCGTCGCGCGTCTACGGGGACATCCGCTACAACTTCATCCGCTGGGAGAGCGACCTCGACACCGGTGTGCCGTTCCTCGCGGTGACGCAGTATCAGCCCGATCCGCGCACGGGCCAGCTCATCTCGGCCTCGATCAACGTCGCCGGGTTCCCGCTCAAGGCGTTCCTCGAGCAGCCCATCCTCGCGTACATCACCAAGGCCTGGGGCGCGGACACCAACGGCAACCTGCGCAACCCGTTCAACGATCCGCCGCCGGACCCCACGAATCCGGGCGGGACGATTCCGTCGAGCTGCAAGCCGGGTCAGACCATCCCCCTCGCCCCCGCCAACATCCAGGCGAACATCTACGCGGGCTCGTCGCTCTACCAGAAGATGGCGCAGTACCTTCCCGCTCCGACCGACGGCGCGTCCTCGCCTGGTCCGAACGACTACGTCTACAATCACACGGGCCCCGACGGAGCCACGTTCTATTCGGCCTATGACAGCCTGATCCCGTTCACGACGTACGCCGATCCGCTGGTGAACCAGTTCACCAGCACCGACGGAACGCTGCCGATGGGTCTCGCGGCCCGCATGACGACGCTCTCCCAGGAGACGCAGTTCGAGGCCGCCATGAGCGATCTCGACCACGGCGGCGGCCTGGCGTCGCTCCAGATCTCGCAGAGCCAGCAGGGCATGGTCGACGCGTACAACAACGTCGATCAGATGCGGCAGCTCTGGCAGGGCCACCGGAACTTCGTCAACACGTGGAACCTTCCCTACTCGTCGATGCGCATGGACCCGCCGACGCTGATCTCGTTCCCGGGAACCATCCAGCGCTGGTCGCGCATGTGCATCACGTCCACCGCGAACTCCACCCCGCACTGGGAGTCGTTCGACGAGTGGGAGAGCGCGTTCCTCGAGAGCTACATGCAGCAGACCGTGTACCACGAGTTCGGGCACGTTCTGGGCCTCGACCACAACTTCATGGGGAGCGTCGACAAGGCCAACTGGCCCACGTACACGGCCGAGGACGGCACGACCCAGTACGGCATGAACAGCTCGAGCCTCATGGACTACAACATGAACGTCGACCGGGCGTTCTGGAACAACGGCACGCAGCAGACGAATCCGAACGGAACCACGGTCAACACCGGCTGGCAGATCTACGACCAGGCGGGCATTGCCTGGGTGTACGGCAATAACCTCACCGCTCAGAGCGCGGGTCCGAAGGCGGGAACGCCGGCGTCGGGCCAGGGCGTCGGCGCGTCCGGCCAGGTGAGCGCCACGGCCCCGTGGAACGATCCCATCGGATGGAACAGCAAGACGAACGCAGAGATCCCGTTCCTCTACTGCGGCAGCCAGCACATCCACTACACCCCGCTCTGCCGGGAGTTCGACATGGGCTCGACGCCGTCGGAAATCACCGCGGCCGACATCGAGAACTACGAGTGGAACTACAACTACCGGAACTTCCGTCAGTTCTACAAAGTGTGGAGCGCGGCCTCGTACGGAGCGAAGGTGTCGAACTTCATCGACGACACGCGCCGGTTCCTCGCGATGGACGACTGGGACTGGTCGCCGGCGGAGCTGACGGACAAGCTCATCCAGGTCGGCATCAACCCGCCGGCAGGCGCGGCGAACGCGGGCCTCTTCTACACGCAGCTCGCGAACCAGTTCCAGGGTGACGTCGGCGCCGCCGAAGAGCTGGTGGCCGCGTTCCACGAGGCCATCATCCAGCAGTCGACCGGTCAGCGGCCCTACCAGACGACCTACGACCCGTACTTCGGTGACGTGACCCAGCAGGGCATCGCGGTCGACAAGGAGCTGGCGTTCGTGAACTGGCTGGGGCTCTGGTCCTACGACAACTACGACCCCACGCAGACGGCCGGGTTCCTCGGCAGCTCGATGGTCACCGGGCCGGGCATCACGCAGCCCTCGCAGGCCTGGTCGACCGTCGGCTCGATGCTCGGCGAGAAGGGCCCCTGGGACGCGTATCCGCAGTTCTTCCCGGCGGCGGTCTCGCTCTTCGGGCACGACACGCAGTCGCCGACGTTCACGACCCTCCCGTACCCGCAGATGCGCGACTGGATCGGCGGCCACACGTTCATCCGCTTGCCCGACGTTCTGACGTACTTCCAGAACATCGCTGCGCAGAACCCGCAGGGCCTCAACGGCTGCGCGAGCCTCGACACCTGCACGTACAACCCGATGACGCCGATGGTGAACGCCGCCGACGTCGGTCACAGCAACCCCGGCACCAATGCCTTCGTCGGGCCCGACGGCCGCCGCTGGGTCTGGGTCTACCTCGCGGACCGGAACATCTGGTTCTTCGCGGACCAGGACCGGAACTCGTCTTCGTACTACCAGGTGCTCACGTACAACCAGGACGTGCTCATCAACTACGACGACGGGAACATCGGCGCGGTCTACAGCTACGACGCGAACATCAAGTACATGATCGACGCGTACGGCGTGTGGGGCGGCGACACGACGGCCCAGTAGGCTCCTCCGCTCGGATCGTATGGACCCCTCGAGGCGGCTGCTTCGAGGGGTTCGTGCGTTTGTGGGGTCGCGCGCGGGGCTCGGTGGCCCGCCCGCGCGTCAGCGCAGCTCGTCGGCGCGCTTCCGCAGCGCGTCGCGGAGCTTGGCATAGCCGCCGCTCAGCGGAATGGTGGCGGCGAATCGCAAGGCCTCCTCCAGCGCGCGGCGGGCGGAAGCGCGGTCCTTCTTGGCCTCGAAGACGTCCGCCTCGAGGGACCACAGGCGAAGTTTCCGCGGACCGTAGGCTCGGTCGAGGGCGCGCTTCACGGCGGCCAGGGCGTCGTCGTAACGCTTCATCCGGAGCAGCACGGCCGCGAGACGGGCCGGAGGGTTGTAGTCGGAGGGAAAGTCGCGCTCGCTCTGCGCGAGCATGGGGAGGGCGCGCTCGGGCTCGCCGAGGGCGAGGTATGCGAGCAAGCGGTGCGCATCGAAGACGGAGCGGGCCGCGGGGTCGGGCGCGCGTGCGGCCTGGTCCTCGAGGAACGCCGCCCACGAGCGCGCGACCCGCGTGCCCTCCTTGGAGGGGCCGAGGGCGTGAACGACGTAGTCGTAGAGATCCGAGCGGTCGTCGGCGAGAATCGGCTGCGACGGATCGAGCACCACCCGTTCGCCGAGGACGGCCAGCTCCTTCAGCCGCTCTCGCTCGGGGACCGTCTTCGGCAGATCGTCCGCGCAGCCCATCGCCGTCCGCAGCACGTCCGCCAGCGCCGTCCCCGGCGGAAGCTTGGGCGCCTCGTCCGCGCCGACCGTGACGCACGCCGCGGGTTGCTTGCTCTGCGCGAGCCCCGTGACCAGCGCGTCCACCGCGCGGGCCCGCCTCGGCCATCCCGCCGGCGCGGCCGCGAGCGCGGCACGGTACGCCGCGACCGCCTCTTCCATCTTCCCGTTCGCGGTCGCCTGATCGCCTTCCAAGAGCGAAGCGGCGGCCGCTCCGCCTGCGTCCCCGCCCCTCGCCGCGAGCTCCGCGTCGCTCAGGAGCTCCACGAGCTCCGCGGCCGTGAGGGATCCGGGCCACGCCAGCACCGCCTCCTCGCTCGTCGCGTCCACCACGTAGAGCGTCGGCAAGACACGCAGCCCGAGCTTCGCGACGACCGCCGCGTTCTCGTCACGCTCCGTGTCGAGCGAGAGCCACACGAACCGCGGCGCGAACGCGCGCAGCGCCGGGTCCGGAAAGACGTAGCTCTTCATGCTGAGGCACGTGTGGCACCACGGCGCCCAGGCATCGATGAAGAGCGGGAGGTGACGCGCGCGCGCCTCGGCGAGCGCGCGCGGGTAGTCGTTCTCGAGGAAGGTGATGGCCGCGGCGGGGGACGCCGCCGCCGTGGTCGCGATGGGCGCCGCGGGGGCGAGCAAACGGGGGCCGGGCTCGGGAGGGACCGGCGGGGGCGCCGGAGGGGACGAGGGCGCCGCGGCGCACGCCGAGAGGCTCGAGGCCACGAGGAGCGAAAGCACAGCCGTTTTCACGCGGCATGAGCATAGCCGAGGCCCCCTTTACACGCCCCGAGCGGTGATTACGAATGGGGCGTGCCCGTTGCGTAGCGCCCTCCCGGCGCTGCCCGGGCCACCACCATCACCCCTGGCGATGCGCCTTCCGAGCGCAGCGCCCAAGACTCGCGGCTGCTCCTGTGGCCGCCCGTGGAGGACCGAATGCTGACCGGCTGGAGAGACTTCGAGCACCCCCTACAGACCTTCGACCGCCTGCAACGGCAGCTCGACCGTGCACTCGTCGACTCGGTCGACGGGAGCCACGCGCGCGAGCGCCGGCGCGCGCCGCGCCTCGCCTGGCCGCCCACCAACGTCTACGAGACCAAAGAGGCGTTCGTCGTCCGCGCCGAGGTGCCCGGCGTCACCGAGGGCGACGTGGCCGTCTCGGTCGAGGACGAGGCGCTCGTCCTCCGCGGCGAGCGCAAGACCGAGGTCCCCGCCGGGTACCACGTGCACCTTCGCGAACGCGCGCCCATCGCGTTCACCCGCAAGCTGCCGCTCCCCGTCCGCGTCGACGCCGACGCCGTCACCGCCGCCCTGAAGGACGGCGTGCTCACCGTCACGCTCCCCAAGTCGCGCGAGGCCATGCCCCGACAGATCGCCGTGAAGGCCGGCTGAGCCCACCCCAACGAGCTTCAGGAGAAGAGAGAGAAAGAGAAACAGCCATGAACCAGGTCACCAAGGTCGAGGACAGAAACGGAAGCGTCGCCGGCAAGGCCTACGAGCGCCGCACGGTCGCGCCGCCGTTCGACGTGTTCGAGAACGCCGACGAGCTGCTCATCGTGGCGGACGTGCCGGGCGTCCCCAACGACGGCATCGATCTCCGCTGCGAGAACGACACGCTCACGCTCACCGCCCGCCGTACGGGCCGAGTCGGCGGAGACGCGGGCGCAGCGCCGGCCCTCGTGCGAGAGTACGACGAGGTCGACTTTGCGGCCACGTACCGCATCCCGGCGGGCATCGACGCAGCGGCCATCACGGCGCAGACGAAGAACGGCACCCTGCTCGTTCGCTTGCCCAAGGCGGCCGCGGCCAAGGCGCGCAAGATCGTCGTCCGCTCGGGCAGCGGCGACTGACGCCGCTCCGGCCCGGCGCTACCCTTCACGGTGGTGCGGACCGGCCCCGACTTCCGCGAGGAGCACACCCTGGGCGACGGGCGGCGCGTCGTCCTCCGTCACGTGCGGGCGGCCGACGCGCCCGAGCTTCGCGCCGCCTTCGAGCGCCTCTCGCCCGCGTCGAGGTACCGCCGCTTCTTCGGCGGGCTGACGCACTTGACCGACGCCACCTTGCGCTACCTCACGGAGGTGGACGGACACGACCACGTCGCCATCGTCGCCACGGGCGAGTCGCCCGATCTGAAACGCGAGCTCGGCCTCGGGGTCGCGCGCTTCGTCCGAATCCCCGACGAGCCGACCGTGGCCGAGGCTGCGGTCACCGTGGTCGACGACGCGCAACGGGTCGGCCTCGGCCGCCTCCTCGCGACGACGCTCGCCGAAGCCGCCCGGGAGCGCGGTGTGCGCATGTTTCGCTCGGATGTCCTCGCCGACAACGAGCCCATGCGCGCGATGATGACCGAGATCGGCGCGACCGAGCGCGGCGCCGCCGCCGGCGTCATCAGCTACGACGTCCCCCTCGACAGCGTCGGCCCCGCCCGCGGCGGCCCCGTCGACCGCTTCCTCCGCGCCGCCGCCGGCTCCGTGTCCGTGCTTCTGCGGCGCCTGGGACCTCCCCACTCCGACGCCTAAATGAGCGAGCGCGATTGCCGCCGTCAGCACCGCGAGCGTGAGCGAGCGGTGAGCCGCGCCGCTTGCACACGGCACTCCGCGTCGCGACCTTGCTCGCTCACCGCTCGCTCACGCTCGCGGTGCTGATGCCGCTGGCGCGGCATCGGGTGGCGTCTGATCGACAATCGCGCTCGGTAGCGCTCGGTCATTTAGATGGCCGACGAGGATTCTCCTGTCGGAAGAGAGTGTGGTCACGGGGTGTACGAGTCGCGCTCCTCGGCGTTCGCCAGCACGTCGTCGTGCGTGAACCACAGCGGGTGGTTCTCGTTGCGGCGCCACAGCTCCGCCTCGTCCGCGAAGTGCGGGCTCGCGTTGTCCCAGATCTCGCCTCCCGGGAGCACGTTGCGCGGCGTCGGGCCGGCCGGGTCGACGTCGATGACGAACCGCTGGGTCGGCCCCTCGTCGTACGTGAACGTGGCCGTGGCGAGGCTGCTCGCGAGCCCCGGATCGCCCACGTCGATGTTGTACCCGTCGCCGTGCCGCGGGAAGCCGTTCGGGAACGTCGAGTCCCCGATGGGCGGGATGGACAGCGAGTCCCACAGAGACACCAGCGACTCGAACCGCAGCGTATGGAGCGCTCCCCACAGCCACTTCGTCCGGTCCGTCCCCAGCGTCGTGTTCAGGTAGTCGACCGCGTCGAGCAGCGACGTCACCGCGCGCTCGTCCCGCGTCTCCATCACGCTCGGCGTCGTCAGATCGTCGAAGAGAACGCTGTCGCCGTAGGCCGCGTCGTACGTGGCCAGTGACGTCTTCGTCGCGTTCATCAGGTACACGAGCGCCACCTTGCCGTCGTAGGGGACACCCTGCCCGACGGCGTTCCATTCGTCGCCGAGCACCGCCCACGGCATCCGCATCAGCCACACCGCGAACACGAGCGTCGCCTCGCTCGCCGCCGTCTGCGTCGGATCGCTCGACGGCGAGCCGTCGTCGAGGCTCACGCCGGCGGGTGTGTCGTACGCGAGCGCGCCGCCCCACTGCACGAGCAGGTCGTGGAGCTGCTGGACGTTCGCCGCCTGGTAGCGGGCGCTCTGCACGTCCGCCGTGAGATCGGGGTACGTGCCCGGCGTCGTGGCCTCGGCCATCGCGTGCTCGAGCGACGTGACGAGCCCCGGCGCCAGCTCCGCCCCCATCGCGGACCGCGCATCGGCCTGGATGGTCGCCATGTCGTCGAGCGCCATCGGGTGTCCCAGGTTCTCGATGAGCTGGTGGATGCGCCCGACGCGGAAGCCGGGGTCGTGGTAGCAGGCGAGATAGATGGGCTTGCCGTCGGGCGTCGTGTCGTTCGACGGATCGTTGTCCAGCGTGTCGCCCACCTGATCGCCGTTCGCCGTCCCCACGTACCCCTGAGACGGGTTCTCGACGTGCGGCACGTAGGCCTCGTCGAGGAATTGCCCCGTCCACTCGGCCGACCCGTCGCCCGCCTCGACGAAGCACGGCAGCGTCCCGGTGAACGTCGTCGGGTCCCACGTGTACGCGCGCTTGTCGCGGAGCGGGATCTGCGACTGGCTCGTGTAGAAGATGTTGCCGCCCGTGTCGGCGACCACCCAGTTCTGCGCGCCCACGGCGAAGTCGCGGATGGCCGTGCGGAAGTCGTCCACGCTCGTCGCCCGCAAGAAGCCCGTCAGCACCCCCGGCAGCTCGCTCGTGGGCTGAGAGCCGGTCCACTTGATGCTCATGGCCCCGTCGGCCGGGTTCGGCGCCACCACCTTGTGGTCGACGATCGTCGGTACGACCGGCCCGTGCTGCGGCACGATGAGCACGTCGTACTCGAGCGGCGAGCTGCCTGCGATCTGGATCTCCTCGTGCGCCGTCTGAAAGGGCACGTTCTGCCCCATGTAGACGACGCCGCTCCCGTCCGGCGTCAGCGTCTCGCTGTACACGTCGGTCACGTCGTAGTCGGCCGTCGTCGCGCCCCACGCGATGTTCTGGTTGAACCCGAGGATGATCCCCGGGATGCCGGGGAAGGCCGTCCCTTCGACGTGGATGTCGAGGCTCGTGTCCGCCGACGAGGGATCGTGCGCGTCGATCTGCACCATCCAGAAGACCGCCGGGGCGCTCAGCGACAGGTGCGGATCGTTCGCGAGCATCGCGTGCCCCGTCGCCGTGCGTGACGGCGCCACGACCCAGTCGTTCGACCCGCGCACGCCGAGCTTCGCGAGGGCGTCGCGCCGCGCCGCGGTCGCCTTCACGAAGCCGCCTGCCGCCGAGAGGACACCGCCGGGGACGACCGGCGTCCGGGCCACCGGCCGCGAGGGATGCGCCGGCCCCCCTCGGAAGAGCGCCAGCGTGTGCGTCGGGTCGTTCGGAAAGCCTCCCGGCATCGCGAGCGTCGGATCGATCGGCGCGAACCGCATCGTGTCGACGAGGAACCCCGCGCGGCTCGTCGACGCGAACTCGGTCCTCGCCGCCTGCGCGAACTGGGTGTCGGCGATCTCGTCGTCCGCCGTGTAAGCGAGGTTCCACTCCTCGAAGCGCGCGACGGCGACGCAGTCGGCCCCCGTCCAGGGCACGAACGCCGACGGCGAGATGCCGATCATCGACTTGGGGAGCGACTCGTCGCCCGTTTGCAGGCGCGCGTTGAACTGCGAGACACCGTCGGCATACGCGTCGAGATCGGCCTTCGCCTCCGAGCCCGCGGGCAGCGCGTCGTACATCAGCTGCGCGACCCGCCCGAGGCCGATCGTGCGCATGGCGATGTCCTGATCGATGAGGTCCGGATCCGAGTCGCCGAGCAGCTCGGCGGTCTTTCCCTCGGCCGAGCGGCGTATGAGCTCGAGCTGCGCCGTCCGGTCCTTCGCGATCTGGTAGCCCTCGACGCGGAGCGCGTCGGCGGCGTTGGTGGCCCAGATGTGCACGAGGCCGTTCGTGTCGCGCACGACGTCGACGGGGCCCGACAGGTTCGAGAGCTGCGTCGTCGTCGTGATCGGCGGCGCCGCCCCGAAAGGTCCCGGTGAGGACGCCGCGGGCGTCTTCGAGCCCGAATGACCGCAGGCCACGACGCTCACGAACGCCGCCGTCGCCCCCAGCGCGAGACGTGTCCCCATTCGGATCATGCGTGCACGATACCGCACGCCCGGAGGGAAGGCAGGTCACGCCGCGAGCTTCAGCGCCTCCCCGTAAGGTTCCACTCCGAGCGCCCTTCGCACTTCGGCGACCGGGGTCGTCCATAGCTCGTCCCACCGCGTGCCGAAGAGGGGGCGCGCTCGTCGACCCATCTCCCAGCCGCGCGCGATGGCGTCGAAGCGGCGCTCGCGATCGTCCATCGCGTAGAGGGCCGTGTTGAGGAAGCCCATCGCGAGGAGCATCCAGGGCAGGCCGCCGGGAGCCTGCGCCGCGTAGAACGCCTGCAACCCCAGCTCCCCGGCCACGTCGGTGTCGTACCCGGTGACCGCATGCCAGATGTCGTGCGTCTCGTAGAGATGCGCCCGCACGTACTCGAAGTCGTCCACGGCCGCGAGCGTCGGGATGTCCGCCGGATCGAGCTCGTTCTTTCGCATGTGATCCGCGAACACCCGGCCCAGCGTGCCGGCCGGCATCGCGTCGAGCTCGGCGAGGTCGAAGCGGACGCGGTGCTTGTCGCGGATGGCCTCGGCGCCGCGCGGGTCGCCGGCGAAGTGGGTGGCCATCTTCTCGAGGACCTCGGTGCGTTGCTTCACCAGGCCGTCGGAGATTTCGAAGACGCGATCGAGGTGGTCGGGGTGCTTCACCAGATCGACGAAGCTCCAGAGCGTTCGTGCGAGGGCAATTCGTTCCCTGAGGAGTTGCATCACGTGCCTCCTTGTTGCATTTGAATATGCGAGCGATAGCTCACATCGACAACTCGCATTCCGCAGGAGCAGCCATGCCCCGACGCCCGCGCACGTCCCCCCGCAAAAAGCCTCGCCAGCAGCGCTCGCAAGACACCGTGGAGTGCATCCTCGACGCCACCGCTCGCGTTCTCTGCTCGACGGGGTACGACAGGGCAAGCACGAACCGGGTCGCCATGGCGGCCGGCGTGAGCGTGGGCTCGCTCTATCAGTACTTCCCCAGCAAAGAGGCGCTGGTCGCCGCGCTGGTCGAGCGCCACGTCGAGCAGATGACGTCCCTCGTCACGGGCAAGCTGGCCGAGGTGTCGACGGCGCCGCTCGACGTGGCCGTGCGCACGATGATCGACTCGATGTTCGCCGCGCACGCGGTCGACCCGAAGCTCCACAAGGTGCTCATCGAGCAGGTGCCCCGCATCGGCAAGCTCGAGCGCATCGTGGGCGTCGAGCGGGAGGTCGAGGTCCTGGTCGCCGCCTTCCTCGAGGCGCGGAGGGGCGAGCTGCGGCGGAGCCGGCTCGAAGCGGCGGCCTTCGTCGTGTGTAACCTCGTCGAGGCTGTGACCCACGCGGCCGTCCTGGCCGAGCTGAGAGACCCCCGCCGGAGCGAGGTCGCAGCCGAGCTGACGGACATGATCCTGCGGTATTTGCAATCGCCTTAGAGGAGGGGGCTATACTGGAGGGTAGCGTGCCGGACTCCAAGCAGCCCACGACGCCGCCACCCTTCAATCCGGAGGAGTTTGCGCGGAGCAGCGAGTCGGCCCTCCGGGTGGCGTCGGACTACAAGCTGACGACGCAGGTGACGCCGCCCCCGCTGAACCGGCGCGTGCGCCTCGCCGTGCCGGAGGCGGATCTCGCATGGTTCGAGATGAGCGCCGAGGCGAGGGCGCTCGTCGAGCGCATCGACGGGACGACGACGCTCCTCGAGCTGATGGAAGCCATCCCGTCGACGGACTTCCTCCGCGCCGTGGCCGAGCTCCACGACGCCAGGCTTCTCGCGTACGAAGAGAAGTAGGCGCGGGGCGAGCGGCTACAGGCAGCTCAGACTGCCGAGCAGCTTCAGCTCGTTGTTCACGCAGACGTGGTAACCGGCGACGAGGCAGCAGTTCGGGTTCGCCGTATCGTCCGCGCACTCGCTGGCCGCCTGGCACACGTGGAGGAGCTGCGTCGCGTTGCAATCGAGCTGGATGCTCGACGCGCACGTGCCGCACTTCGTCGAGAGCGACCCCGTGTAGCAGTGGGGGAACGACTGACCGGCGTCCATGCCGTCGAGGACGTCGGTCGCGCAGCAGTCCGGCGTCGCGCCTCCGCAGCCGGCGGCCCCGAGGCACGCGATGGTGTCGGCGGCGGCGCACGTGGGAGCGCAGACGGGGACATCGTTCGTGAGGTCCGCGCAGCAGGTTTGCGAGCCGGTGCACGGGACGATGGGACACGTCGGGGCGCCCGCGTCGCCCGGTCCGCCGCTGCTCGATCCACTGCTCGAACCGCTGCTGCTTCCGGAGCCGCTGCCGCTGCTCGAGCCGCTCCCGCCGCCCGACCCGCTCCCGCTGGAGCTGCTCCCCCCCGAGCCACTCCCGGACGAAGCGCCGTCGGTGCTCGCGTCGCCGCCCGCGGGCGCGCCCGGGCTGCTGCTGCTGGAGCAGCCGGCCCACCACGCCGCGGAGGCGGCGACGGCCGCCGCGGTCAGACCGAGGGAAACGCGAGAGAGCATGGACGCGTGCGTACCACGACCGGGTCACGGAAACATGCACGTCACCGTGTAGCCCGCGCTGCTCTCGGTGCACACGCAGCCGGCGGTCGACGTCGAGAGGCACGCGCACGACGGGGTGTTGTCGCACTTGGCGGGGTACGCCGGACAGCTGTACGTGGTCCCGAGGCCACCATCCCCGAGGTGAAGGCCTTCGGAGATCATGCAGTACTCGCCGGCGGTGCAGGCGAGCTTGGGCCCGCAGTCGAGGACACCGGCGTCGCTGCCCCCGCTGCTGGAGCCGCTGGAGCTGCCGCTGCTGGAGCCGCTGCTCGATCCGCTGCTGGAGCCGCTGGAGCTGCCGCTGCTGGAGCCACTGGAGCTGCCGCTGCTGGAGCCGCTGGAGCTACCGCTGCTCGATCCGCTGCTGGATCCGCTGCTGGAGCCGCTGGAGCTACCGCTGCTGGAGCCACTGGAGCTGCCGCTGCTGGATCCGCTGCTGGAGCCACTGGAGCTTCCGCTGCCGGATCCGCTGCTGCTTCCAGAGCTACCGCCGCTGCCGCTTCCACTGCCCGAGCTGCCGCCGCTGCCTCGGTCCACCGACGCATCGGACCCGCCGCCGCTGCTCAGCGGGTCGGACGCGCCGCCGCACTGCGCGACGACGACCCCGAGAGCAAGGACACCCACCGACCAAGCAAGGGACCTGATCATTCCGGCACCTCGCGATCATGGTGGGCCAAAGGCCCGGCAATGTCCAAGCTTGCGCCTGGCATCCCACCTTGCGCTCTACGCGCCTACGCGCCTACCCGCCGATGGCGCGCATGGACACGTCGGCCGCCGTGTCCTCCGTGCAACCCTTCCACGTGCGCCCGTCGGGCTTGAGCGTCCACGCGTCGCCGATGGCCCGTACGAGGCCCGGCACGTCGCCGCGCGTCGCCAGCTCCATCGCCTCGACGCCGTCGTTCGTCGCGAGGCAGGGGCGAAGGGTGCCGTCGGAGGCGACGCGGAGGCGGTCGCACGTGGCGCAGTAGGTGTCCGTCGTCCCCGTGATGAAGCCGACGCGAAGACGCGGATCGCGGCGCGCGGCCACGTACTTCGCCGGGCCGCGGTCGGGCGGGGTTTCCCCGGCGCCGTCGGTGAGCAGGTGCGCGAGGCGAGCGCGCATCTCGTCGTGCCCCACGAGCTTCTCGGCCGGCAGCTTGGCCCCTTCGCCGATGCGCATCAGCTCGATGAAGCGCGGGACGATGCCGCGCGCCCAGGCCCACTCGACGAGGGCGGGCAGCTCGTCGTCGTTGTCGCCGCGGAGGACGACCGTGTTGAGCTTCATCTCGTCGAAGCCCGCGCCGCGCGCCGCCTCGATGCCGGCGAGCACCGTGTCGAGCCGACCGCCGCGCGTGATGCGCCAGAAGCGCTCGGGGACGAGCGAGTCGAGCGAGACCGTGAGGCGGCGCAGGCCTGCCTCGCGGAGGGGGCGGGCGAGCTTCGCCAGGAGAGTCGCGTTCGTCGTCAGCGCGAGGTCGTCCACGCCGAGCGACGCGACGTACCGCACGAGCTCCGTGACGCGCGGGTGAAGGAGCGGCTCACCCCCGGTGATGCGCACCCGCCGTACGCCGGCCCGGACGAGCGCCTGCATCATCGCCCGCCACGCGTCGTCGTCGAGGCGCTTCTCGAGGTAGCCGTCGCTCCGCGAGGGACGGCAGTAGACGCACGCCAGGTCGCACCGGTCGGTGAGCGAGACCCGCACGGCCCGGGGGTCGCTCCGGGCCTCGTTGCGCGGCGCGTCCCCCATCAGGGGAAGGCTGCGTCGGCGCTGCGGGGCGGCTTGCATGGCGCGTTTACCCTAGCAAATACGCTGCAGGACGACGCCGGTTTCGCTCCGTGCCATGCTAGCCGCCTCGCCATGCCGAGCCCGGGCGTCTACGCCTTCGAGGCGATCGAGGAGGACCTTCCGTTCCTGCCGCTGGCCGCGCGCCGCGTCCTCGATCGGCTGGGCCGCAAGATGTCGCTGGAAGGGTGGCTTTCGCTCCCGGCCGAGCACCGGCAGCTCCTCGTACGGGCGGGGACCGAGGCGAGCGTGGACGAGTCGGCGCGCGCGGTGATCGACACGGCGAAGCCGGCACCGCTCGCCATTCCAGCCGTCGCCGAGCCCGACGGCAGCGCGCCGCCTCCGTCGCTCGTCACGGCGCTGCTCGCCTTCGCTCCGTCGCGACCTCTGGACGCGGCGCGCTGGCGCCGGCTTCGTCCCCTCGACCGGTACTCGCTGGGCAAGTGCGCGGACAAGCCCGACAAGCTCGCGCGCGCGTACGACGAGATCGTCGGCGCGTCGTCGCCGGTCCTGACGCATCTGACGCCCGCGGGAGAAGCGCGCATGGTCGACGTCGGGCAGAAGGCCGAGACCTCGCGGCGGGCCGTCGCGAGCGCACGCGTGCGCACGACGCGCGCGACGGTGGAGGCGATCGCGGCGGGGACGCTGGCCAAGGGCGACGTGCTGGCAGTGGCGCGCGTGGCGGGGATCCTCGCCTCGAAGCGGACGCCGGAGCTCGTGCCGCTGTGCCATCCGGTCCGCACGACGAGCGCCGCGGTGGAGCTGGTGCTCGACGTGGAAGCCGGCGAGGTCCGGGTGCAGGCGACGGTCGAAGCCGTGGATCGCACCGGCGTCGAGATGGAGGCGATGGTCGCGGCGAGCGTGGCGTCGTTGACGGTGTACGACATGATCAAGAGCGCGGACCGCTGGGCGACGATCGACGGCGTCCGCCTCGAGTCGAAGAGCGGCGGCAAGAGCGGCGACGTGAGGCGGCCGGGGGAGCGGTCGTGAGCGGGGCGCTCGTCGCGCTGCGGAGCGAGCCGCTCTCGCTCGACGAAGCCGTGGCGCACGTGAAGCACCCGGGCGCGGGCGCGGTGTGCGTGTTCCTCGGGATGGTGCGCGATCACAACGAGGGACGGGCGGTGGTGAAGCTCGAGTACGAGGCGTACCCGGCGATGGCGCTGGCGGAGATGACGCGCATCGCCGAGGAGCTGGCGGCGGAGACGCCGGGGGTGCGGCTCGCGGTGCTGCACCGGACGGGGACGCTGGGGATCGGGGACGTCGCGGTGGTCTGCGCCGCGAGCGCGCCGCACAGGGGGGAGGCGTACGCGGCGTGCCGGGGGCTGATTGATCGGGTGAAGGCGAGGGTCCCCGTCTGGAAGAGGGAGCACGGGGCGGAGGGGGCGTACTGGGTGGGATGGGAGGACGCGCGATGCGGGGCAGAGGAAGAGCGAGGGGGAGAGGGCAAGAGCGGGGAAGGTCACGGGCACGAGCATGGGCATGGGCATGGGAAGGGGAGAGGAACATGACGCGAGGGCATGCGCTGCTCGGGGTGGGGGTTCTGCTGGCTGCCTGCGCGCCCGCGGCCGCGCCGGTGCCCGCGCCCGTCCCCGCTTCGGCAGCCGCCCCGACGATGAGCGATCCCGCGGAGTACCAGGACCACGGCATCTCCGCGGCGGCCGGCGAGGCGTACTTCGCGCGGCTCGGCGGGGGGGATCCCTACGCGACGGGGCTCGCGTATCCCGTGTGGCTGGGGCTCATCGAGGGGTTTCCCGGCGAGATGGGCGGAGACCTGGCGAGGTTTGCGGCGAAGTTCGGGCTGCTCGTCGACGGGGCGCCGGGCGCGCTCCCCGTGGGTTTCCACGTGACCACCGATCCGAACACGCGCGTGCCCTTCGTCGTCATGAACTGCCAGCTTTGCCACGTCGAGCGGCTGCGGCTGCCGGGCGGCGACCGCGTCGTCTCCGGCCTGGGGAGCACGCACGTTCGCGCGCACGCGTACGACGCGGCCTTCGTGCACCTCGCGAGGGATCCTTCGTTCACGACGGAAGCCGTGCTGGCGCTGGCGAACGAGGCGGCCCGCAAGCACGATCTCACCTGGCCCGAGGCGGCGCGCGTGCCCATCGTGCGCGCCACCGTGTCGGCGCTGCGCGAGCGAGCCGAGGCGCGCGGGGCGGACGTCGAACGGTTCGCCGCAGGGCTGCCGGGGCGAGTGGCCACCATCGAGAGCTTCGCGCTCGCGCTCGGCGCGCACGGGACGCACGTGCCGCTCGGGCCCACCGTGGGATGGGCGAAGATCCCCGACGTCCGCAGCTTTCCCTGGCGCGACACGCTGAGCTTCGACGGCGTCGGCACGGGCAGCCCGGTGGCGCTCGCGGCGGAGGCGGACTTCGCGTTCGGCGCGCGCCCGCAGTGGTTCGAGACGCACCGCCACATCGCGACGAGCCTCTATCTCTTCCTCAAACACTTCGACCGCGATCTCCCTTACCCCGGGGCCATCGACGCGGCGCTCGCGGAGCGCGGCCACTCGGCCTTCGACGCCACGTGCGCCCGCTGCCACGGCTTCTACTCGCCGCCCGGGCCGCAGCCGCGCCTCCGGTACCGCGAGCGGGTCGTGCCGGTGGCGATCGTGGGGACGGATCCGGCGCGCGTGGAGGCGGTGACGCCGGCGTTCGTCGCGGCGGCCAACAGCGTGCCCCTCGCGCGGGGCGTGTCGACCGTGGCGGCGACGGGCGGCTACGTCCCGCCGGTGTTGCTCGACGTGTGGGCCCGCGGCACGTACGGGCACATCGGGCAGTGGCCGAGCATCGAGGTGATGGCGATGAAGCCGGACGAGAGGCCGCGGCGGTTCGCGGTGGACCCGGACGCGCCCTACGACCTGGCGAAGCTCGGCTCGACGTGGGCCCCGCTGCGCGCCGGCGAGAAGCCGGCGAAGGGCTACGTGTACGACGGCACGCTGCCGGGGTACGGCGTCGAGGGCCACCGCTTCCTCAGCGATCTGCCGGCCGACGACCGACGCGCGGTGATGGAGTACCTCAAGACGCTGTGACGTCGGCGGGCGAGTCCCAGTCGCGGAGCTCGGCGTCGTCGTCCGGAAGGAGCGGCAGGGCGGCCGCGCCGGCCTCGTCGAGAAGGCCCTGGAGCGAATGGTGTCCGGAAGCGATGCGCGCCCGGGCGAGCGGAAGGACGCGCGCCGGATCGTAGCGGGCGCAGAGGGGCTCCCACCGCGCGTCGCGACGCGGGGCGACGATGGGCGCCTCGGAGGGCGCGGCGAGGAGGCGCGCCACGAGGGCGCGCGAGACGAACGGCATGTCGCACGCGAAGGCCAGCGCCGGCCCGGCGCCGGCGTGACGCAGCAGCGCCACCAGGCCCCCCAGCGGGCCCACCCCCGGCGGCTCGTCCTCCACCATCGGAAGCCGCAGCGTCGCGTACGCCTCCCCCTGGCCCACGAGCACCACGGGCACGCCGAGCTCCTCGAGCGTCGCGCGCCACCGCTCGACCAGCGTCGCCCCGTCCGGTCCGCGCAGGAGGCCCTTGGCGAGCCCACCCATCCGCGTCCCCGATCCGCCGACGAAGACGCCGGCGATCGCCCTCACGCGTCGCTCCACCGCAAGAACTCGACGAAGCCCCCGGCGTCGATCGCGCCCTCGCCGGCCGGGAGGAACGCGAGGCCGTCGGACGAGGCGAGGCTGGTGGCCGAGCCGGAGGCCTGGTTGTCGTGCACGTGCGCCGTCAGCATCCCGTTGTCGAGCTGGAGCATGGCGCGGCACAGCTCGAGCCGATCGGGCGAGCGCTTGCGCGAGGCGGAGAGGCGGGCGCGAAGAGGCAAGGGCACCGGGCGCGCATCGCCCTGCATCGCACGGAGGAGGGGCATGCCGAAGAGCGTGAAGGTGACGATGGCGCTCGCGGGGTTGCCGGGGAGACCCAGGACGGACGCGCGCGCGCTGCGCCCGAAGGCGATGGGCTTGCCGGGCTTGATGGCGACGCGCCAGAAGTCGAGCGTCACGCCGGCCTCCTCGAGGGCAGGGCGGACGACGTCGTGGTCGCCGACGCTCACGCCGCCGACCGTGAGGAGCATGTCCGTGCCGTCGAGGGCCTGCTCGAGCGCCCGCCGGGTGGCGCGCGGGTCGTCCCGCGTGATGGGCGCGATGCGCACGACGGCGCCGGCCTGCCGGGCGAGGGCCGCGAGCGGCGCGCTGTTCGACTCCGGGATCGACGCCGGGCGCGGCTCGTCCCCCGGAGTACGCAGCTCGTCACCGGTGCACACGATGGTCACGACGGGGCGCCGCGCCACGGTGACCTCCGAGCGGCCGAGCATCGCCGCGAGCGCCACGCCGCCCGCCGTGAGCCGTGTCCTCGCCGGGATGGCCACGGCGTCGCGCGCGAGGTCTTCGCCCGCCCGCCGCACGTGCTGCCCGACCCTCGGGCGCGACGCGAAGCGCACCACGTCGTCCTCCCGCGTGACCTGCTCCTGCATGATCACCGCGTCGGCGCGCTCCGGCACCGCGGCACCCGTGAAGATGCGGCACGCCGCCCCGCGCGCGAGCCACGGCGGCTCCTTGCCCGCGCTGCTCTCGCCCGCCACGTCGAGCACGAAGGGTCCGCTGCCCTCGAGGTCCGCGGTGGCGATGGCGTAGCCGTCCATGGCGCTGTGATCGAAGCGGGGGAGCGGCTCGTGGGCCACGAGGTCCTCCGAGAGCACGCGCCCCACCGCCTCGGCGAGCGTCACCCGCTCCGGGCCCGTGCGACGCACCTCGGCGAGGAGCCGCGAGCGCGCCGCGTCGAAAGAGAGCGGCTCCTCAGTGTCCATGCTTGCTCCCGCGCGCGAGGGCCACGGCGTGCGCCAGGATCGGCGCCAGCACGCGGTCCACCGCCAGCACCACGGCCTTCGGGCTCCCCGGCAGCGCCGCCACCACCCGCCCGCGATGCACCCCCGCCACCGCCCGCGAGAGCACGGCGCGCGGCCCGACCTCGTCCCACGAGAGCCTCCGGAACGCCTCGCCGAACCCGTCGAGCTTCTTCTCCAGCAGCGCCTCCATCGCTTCGTACGTCCGGTCGCGCGGCGCGATGCCGGTACCCCCGGTCGTCACGATGGCGTCGGCGAGGTCCTCGTCGCACACGCGGGCGACCTCCGCGCGAAGCTCCGCCGGCTCGTCCTTGACCACGGCCCGCACCGTCACCACGAACCCGGCCGCTTCGAGCCGCTCGCGGAGCCGCGCCCCTCCCTCGTCGTCGTCCACCGTCCGCGTGTCGCTCACCGTGATGGCCGCCACCCGGACCTTGCCCTCGGACATCCGCTCACCCCCCCGCCACGGGCGGAATCAACGCCACCACGTCCCCGTCCGCCACCGGCTCGTCGTCGCCCGCGAAGGCCTCGTTCCGGGCGATGCGCACGTGCCCCCGCCGCTCGCCATAGGCGGGATGGCGTCGCGCCAGGTGGTCCGCCAGCGCCCCGACGGTCC
This sequence comes from Polyangiaceae bacterium, assembly GCA_036501935.1. GTDB lineage: Bacteria > Myxococcota_A > Polyangia > Polyangiales > Polyangiaceae > Palsa-1150. Next base: position 54,424 of record DASXZL010000014.1, read on the forward strand.
GCACCCCCTCGGGGAGCTCGACCGTCTCCTCGGCGAGGCCGAGCGCGTCGCGGAGGCCGGCAAAGTAGAGAACGCGGAGCGTCATCGGGGCCCGGGCCGGGAGCATAGCCAAAGGGCGCACGGAGGGCTTGCGGGGCAGCACGTTCCGATAGAGATTCCGGGGCTTCCGTGGCTACCACCATCGGCACCTCCGTTCCGCGAAGAGAGGCGCACGCCAAGGTCACCGGGCGGGCTCGCTACGTCGACGACGTGGTCTTCCCCGGGATGATCCACGGCGTGACCGTGCGCAGCACGTGCGCGCGCGGGCGCATCCGCGGCATCCACTTCGGCGAAGGGATCCCGTGGGACGAGATCACCGTCGTCACCGCGAAGGACATCGGCTCCGCCGGCCACAACGTCGTCGCCCTCATCAACGACGACCAGCCGGCGCTCGCCGACGGGCTCGTCAACCATCCCGAAGAGCCCGTGGTGCTGCTCGCGCACCCGAGCCGCGCGCTGCTCGAGAAGGCGCGGAGGGCCGTGCGCATCGACGTGGAGCCGCTGCCGGCGGTGCTGACGATCGAGGACGCGCTGGCGAAGCGCGCCGTCGTGTGGGGCGAGGACAACGTCTTCAAGGAGTACTGGGTCCGCAAGGGGGACGTCGACGCGGCGCTCGCGCGGGGGGACGTGCTCGTCGTCGAGGGCGAGTACGCGACGGGAGCGCAGGAGCAGCTCTACATCGAGCCGAACGGGATGATCGCCGAGGTGAAGCCGGACGGCGCGGTCACCGTGTGGGGCTCGATGCAGTGCCCGTATTACATCCAGAAGGCGCTGATGAAGCTCTTCGACGTGCCGGCCGAGAAGGCGCGCGTCGTGCAGATGGAGACAGGCGGGGGCTTCGGCGGCAAGGAAGAGTATCCGTCGATCCTCGCGGTGCACGCGGCGCTCCTGGCCCGGAAGAGCGGGCGCCCGGTGAAGATCATCTACGACCGCGCCGAGGACATGGCGGCGACGACGAAGCGGCACCCGTCGCGGACGCGCCACCGGACGGCCGTGACGCGCGAGGGCAAGCTCGTCGCGCTCGACATCGACTTCGTCATCGACGGCGGGGCGTATTCGACGCTGTCGCAGGTCGTGCTGTCGCGCGGGTGCATCCACGCGGCGGGGCCTTACGACGTGGAGCACGTGCGCATCCGCGCCCGCGCCATGGCCACGAACGCGCCGCCTCACGGAGCTTTCCGCGGGTTCGGGGCGCCGCAGTCGCTCTTCGCGCTCGAACGGCACCTCGACGTCATCGCGCGCCGGCTGGGCCTCTCGCCCGAGGAGATGCGGCGCCGGAACTTCGTGCGCCAGGGGCAGACGCTGGCGACCGGGCAGGTGGTGAAGGACGACGTGGACATGGCCGCGATGCTCGAGCGGGCCCTCGCCGCGAGCGACTGGAAGGCGCGGCGAGCCCGCTTCGCCGAGGAGAACGCGCGCGGCGGCTCGGTCCGGCGAGGCATGGGCCTGGCGACGTTCCTCCACGGCACCGGCTTCACCGGCTCGGGCGAGAAGCACCTCGCGTCGATCGTCGGCGCCGAGGGGATGGCCGACGGGCGCGTGCGCGTGCTCGCGGCCAGCACCGAGATCGGGCAGGGGACGAGCACCATCTTCGCGCAGATCGCCGCGGACGCCCTCGGCGTGGGGTACGACGACGTCGAGGTCGCGACGCCCGATACGCGCGACGTCCCGAACAGCGGCCCCACGGTGGCGTCGCGCACGTGCACCATCGTGGGCAAGCTGGTCGAGCAGGCGGCGGTGTCCATCAAGGCGCAGCTCCTCGCGGACGGCGCCCTCACCGAGCCGTACGACGCCCCGCAGCTCCGGGCCGCGTGCGCGCGCTACGTCCGCGACCACGGCGCCCTCCGCGCCACCGCCGAGTACAAGCAGCCGCGCGACATCGCCTGGGACGACGCGACGTTCCGCGGCGACGCGTACGGCGCCTACTCGTGGGCCGTCTACGTGGCGCAGGTCGCCGTCGACGCGACGACCTACGAGGCGCGGGTCGAGGAGTTCTGGGCGCTGCAGGAGGTGGGCAAGGTCATCCACCCGCTGCTCGCCGCGGGGCAGATCGAGGGCGGCGTCGCGCAGGGCATCGGCTGGACGCTCTACGAGAACGTCGTGTGGAAGGACGGCCGGATGTCGAACGACCGGATGACCGACTACATCGTGCCGACGAGCGCGGACATCCCGCCGATGCACGTCCTCTTCGAGGAGCAGCCGTATTCGGGCGGCCCCGCCGGCGCGAAGGGCATCGGCGAGCTGCCGATGGACGGGCCGGCGCCCGCCATCCTCAACGCCATCGAGGACGCGACGGGGCTCAGCCTCGAGCGCATCCCGGCGACGCCGGAGGCCATCTTCGCGGCGACGGAGCGTGCCCGTGGCTGAGAATCCCCCCATCGAGCTCCCCATCGAGCTCCGCGTGAACGGCGTGGAGCGGGCGCCGTGCGTGCACCCGATGCGCCGGCTCCTCGACGTGCTCCGCGAAGACCTCCTGCTGACCGGGACGAAGGAAGGGTGCGGCGAGGGCGAGTGCGGCGCGTGCGCGGTGCTCGTCGACGGGCAGCTCGTCGACTCGTGCCTCGTGCCGATCGCGCAGGTGAGGGGGCGCGAGGTGACGACCATCGAGGGGATGGCGGACGGGACGACCCTCGCCGTCATCCAGCAGGCCTTCGTCGATCACGGCGGCGCGCAGTGCGGCATCTGCACTCCGGGAATGATCCTCGCCGCCCGCGAGCTGCTCGACCGGGTCTCGCAGCCCGGAGAGGCCGACATCCGCGAGGCCCTCGCCGGCAACATCTGCCGCTGCACCGGGTACACGCGCATCTTCGAGAGCGTGCTGAAGGCGATCGAGCTCGAGCGGGGCGGCCGTGCGCGGTGACCTCGGCGACTTCGAGCTCGTGACGGCCCGCTCTCTCGGCGACGCGTGCGACCGCGTGGCCGAGGGCTACCGCCCGCTCGCCGGGGGCACCGACGTGATGGTCCTCCTCTCGTCGGGGAAGCTCACGCACGGCAAGTGGGTCGACCTCTGGGCCGTGGAGGAGCTGCGCCAGGTCCGCGCCGACGAGGCCCGCTTCGAGATGGGCGCCCTGACGACGTACACCGGTGTCCGGCGCCATCCGCTCCTGTCGCGCGAGCTGCCCATGCTCGCGCAGGCCGCGTCCGAGACGGGCGGCATCGCCATCCAGAACCGCGGCACGCTGGGCGGCAACATCGGCAACGCGTCGCCCGCGGCCGACTCGCCCCCGGCGCTGCTCGCGTACGGCGCCGAGGTGGTGCTCGCGTCGCGTCGCGGCGAGCGCACCGTGCCGTACGCCACGTTTCACACCGCCTACAAGCGGACCGTGGCGGCGCCGGACGAGCTGGTCGCGAGGATCGTCGTCCCCCGCGGCGAGGCCCGGCGCGCCGACCGCGTGCACTACTACCGCAAGGTGGGCCCTCGGCGGGCGCAGGCCATCTCCAAGGTGTGCTTCGCCGCGTGCGCCGACCGCGACGGCGCGCGGGTGCGCGACGTGAAGATCGCGCTGGGGGGCGTCGCGCCGGTGCCGGTGCGCGCGCTGGAGGCCGAGCAGGCGATCGTCGCGGGCGAGCCGTTCGAGCGGGTGAGCGAGGCGCTCGGGCGAGCCATCACCCCCATCGACGACGTCCGCTCGAACGCGGCCTACCGTCGGCGCGTCGCGGACAACCTGCTCCGGGACTTCCTGCGGCATGTCGCCGTCCGCTGACGTCGTCCTGCTCGCCGCGGGCCGGTCGTCCCGGATGGGCCAGCCCAAAGGACTGGTCGACTTCGCCGGTCGCCCCTGGATCGAGACGCAGCTCGACGCGGTTCGGGGACGCCGCGTGGTCGTCGTCCTCGGCCACGACGCCGCGAGGTACCGCGAGGCGCTCCCGGACCTGGCGAAGCGGGCGGAGCTCGTCGTGAACCCCGAGCCCGACCGAGGCCCCTTTTCCTCGCTCCAGGTCGGCCTCGCGGCGTGCGAGCCCGGCGGCAAGCCCGTTTTCGTGCTCCCGGTCGACGTCCCGGCCGCGTCCGCCGCCCTCTGGGCCGCCCTCGAGCAGGCCCTCGCCCCGGGGCTCGACGCCGCGATCCCCACGTTCGACGGCCGCGGCGGCCATCCCGTGCTCCTGGCGCCCCCCTTCCTCGGGCGCCTTCGCGCGCTCGATCCGGCCTCCCCGGAGGCCCGGCTGGACGTCCAGCTGCGTTCGGCGAAGGCCGCGTTGGTGCCCGCCGGGGACGCCCGAGTCCGAATGAATTTGAATGCGCCCGAGGATTGGGGGAAATTAGGAGAGGACCCCTAGCTTATGGCGCGCGTTCTCGTCATCGACGACGACCGGGAGACCCGGGAAACCCTCGAGGAGCAGCTGCGGCGTGCGGGGCACGGCGTGCAGACGACGGCCGCCGCCACCGACGGCGTGCGCCTCGCGCGCGAACGCCGCCCCGACGTCGTGCTCCTCGACGCCGAGCTGCCCGACATGTCGCCCGCCGGCGTGTGCCGCGCGCTCGAGGCGGAGATGTCGACCCGCGGCGTCCCCGTCGTGGTGATGCTGGCGATCGATCAGCAGGAGGTGGTCGGCGCGACCGGGGTGGCGGACTCCATCGCGAAGCCGTTCAGCGTGCGCGAGCTCATCGCCCACATCGAGGGGACCCTGCGCCGCGCGCGCCCCGAGGTGGACCCGACGCGCCCCATCGAGTTCGGGGTGCTGCGGGTGGATCGCGACACGCAGCGCGTGTGGCTCTCGGGAAGCGAGGTGACGGTGACGCCGCTCGAGTACCGGCTGCTCGTGACGCTGCACGATCGCCGCGGTCAGGTGCAGTCGCGCGACGCGCTGCTGAGCGATGTATGGGGGATCTCGGCGGATCTGACGACGCGCACGGTGGACACGCACGTGAAGCGGCTGAGGAGCAAGCTGGGGGAGGCCGCGGACTACGTGCAGACGGTGCGGGGGATCGGGTACCGCTTCGCGGAGTCGCCGGAGGAGCACGAGTAGCCTCCCGTTGTGAAGGGTTCAGCCAGCCGAAGCCGTTGACGTGGTCGTTGACGTTGACGTTGACGTCCACGACCACGACTCGACCGGGGAAGCCGCGTAGGCTTGTGCGTGGATGCGCAGCCTTCCGTGGGTCGCCCTCGGCTTCTGCGTCCTCGCCGCCCCCGACGCCCGCGCCGACGACACGCCCTCCCCCCCGCCGCCCGCGAGCCTCTCCCGCCGCCGACTCTCCGACGAAGACCTCGCCCGCAAGGAAGAAGGCGGCTACCTCACCGGAGTCCCCCTCTTCGCCTACGATCCGAACTTCGGCTACGGCTTCGGCGCGCGCGCCTACTACTACTACGACGGGCACCGAACCGACCCGCTCTTCGCGTACACGCCGTACCTGCAGCGCGTCTTTGCGCAGGTCTTCGCCAGCACAGGCGGCGCGCAGGATCACCTCATCGACTACGACGCGCCCGCGTTCCCCGACGCCGACTACCGCGTGCGCGCGACCCTCGAGTACGAGGCCGACACCGACTGGCCCTACTTCGGCACCGGCACCCGCAGCATGGCGCCGCTCTCCTTCGCCGGAGCGCCGGGGAAGACCTTCTCCAAGCTCGACGCCTTCCAGAACGCGACCTCCGCCCTGCAGCCGAACGGCAGCACCTACGCCCGCTACAACATCTACGAGTTCCAGCGCCCCGTCCTGCAGCTCGCGCTCGAGCGAAACCTGCTCGGCGGCATCCTCCGCTCGATGATCGGCGTCAACATCGCGTACATGAACCTGCACGACTACACCGGGCAATCGGTGCCCACGACCGCCCACGACGCGAGCGGGCACACCATCGACGCGCCCGAGGCCCCGACCCTCCTCGCGAGCGACTGCGCCGCGGGCCGCCTCGTCGGCTGCGGCGGCGGGTGGGACAACGTGCTTCGCCTCGCGCTCTCGCTCGACACGCGCGACTTCGAGCCCGACCCGAACTCGGGCGTCTACTCCGAGCTCTCCGGCGAGTTCGGCACGAAGGGCCTCGGCTCGCAGTACCAGTACATGCGCCTCATGCTCTCGGTGCGCGGCTTCTTCAGCCCCATCCCGAAGTACGCCGACCTCGTCCTCGCGGCGCGCGGCCTCTACGAGGTGCAGACCTCGGGAACGCCGTTCTTCTCGCAGACGCTGCTCCCCTTCATCGACGACAACCACGCGGGCCTCGGCGGCTTCCGCACGCTCCGCGGGTACGCGCAGAACCGCTTCGTCGGCCCGGTCATCGCGCTGACGAACTACGAGGTGCGCTGGACGTTCGTGAAGTTTCGCGTCCTGAAGCAGGGCATCGCCCTCATCGCCGTGCCGTTCCTCGACCTCGGGCGCGTCTTCGACGACGTGGGACAGACGACGCTCGGCGGCTGGAAGCGCACGGAGGGCGGGGGACTGCGGATCGCCTGGAACGAGGCGACCGTGATCATGGCGGACTACGGGTTCAGCGACGAGGGGACGGCGTTCTACCTCAACTTCAACCACATCTTCTGAGCGGCCCCTTCGATTCCGCAGGGGGGAGGGCGCGAGAAGCGTGTCGCCACGCGTCGAGACGAGGCGGCCGCGCGTCCCCGCTTCGCGGAATGACGCTTCCGCGCCGCGGCCGCGCGTCCCCGCTTCGCGGAATGACGTTTCCGCGTCGCGGGCGTGCGTCCCCGCTTCGCGGAATGACGTTTCCGCGCCGCGGTCGTGCATCCCCGCTTCGCGGAATGACGTTTCCGCGTCGCGGTCGTGCATCCCCGCTTCGCGGAATGACGTTTCCGCGCCGCGGTCGTGCATCCCCGCTTCGCGGAATGACGTTTCCGCGCCGCGGTCGTGCGTCCCCGCGCGGCGGGGAGGAAGGGCCGTCGACACGCAATCGCGCCCGCTCAGGGTAGAAGCCGCCCCCCTCCCGCGTATTCCCATCACGCCAGCATGAATATCGCCCGCATCTCCTCCGTCTCGCGCCCGCTCCTCCTCCTCTCGACCCTCGCGCTGGGGGGCACCACCCTCACCGGGTGCCACTTCTGGAACCGTCTCTGGGGCAAGGACACGGTCGACCTCGAGAAGGCCGACATCAAGTCGATGAGCGTCGACATCCGCAAGGAGCGGAAGACCATCTGCCCGCGCGAGCCCGTGCAGATGGCCGTCTTCGTCGAGGCCGTCCTCGACGGCGACAAGGAGAAGAAGACCATCGAGACGTGGGCCGGCAAGGGCAGCGTCAACAAGAACGACAAGCTCGACTTCGACGGGTTCGCCTTCCAGTCCGACCTCGGCGCCTTCGACAAGGACGGCTGGTTCGCGCCGAACGCGAGCCTGCTCGCCTCGACCGACAAGGAGTTCGAGATCAAGACGGTCTTCAAGAAGCAGCCCGACAAGTTCTCCTTCTCGACCAAGTACAAGCCCGACTACCAGTGCATCAAGGGCGGCGGAAAGAGCGGCTCGATGGGCAACGGCGGCTCGAGCGGCCCCTCGGGGCAGTCGGGGCACGACGGGCCGATGGGCTCCGACTCGCAGGGCGGCGGCAACGGCACGCAGGGCGGCGCGGGCGGCCCGGGCGGCGACGGCGCGAACGGCGGCGCCGGGCCCCACGTGCAGGGCTACGCCACGATGGTGAAGACGCCCTATTACGACAAGCTCGTCGCCATCAAGCTGAGCGGCGACGTCGACGACGTCCTCCTCGCCCCCGTCGATCAGCCCATCGTCATCAAGGCGACCGGCGGCCCGGGTGGCCCGGGGGGCAGCGGCGGCTCCGGCGGGCGCGGCGGGCGCGGGGGCAGCGGCGACCCGGCGGGGCAGGGCGGCAGCGGCGGCCAGGGCGGCAACGGCGGGCGGGGCGGCATGGGCGGCGCCGGCGGCAGCATCGACTTCGTCTTCGACGCGCGGTACCCGGAGCTCGCCAACCAGATCAAGCTCGACGTCTCGGGCGGCGAGGCGGGCGAGGCGGGCGCTTCGGGGCACGGCGGCGACGGCGGCGGGGGCGGCAACGGGATGACGCCCCAGGGCGGCACGCCCGTCGCGAGCGGTCAGAAGGGCGGCGATGGTCCCGGCGGCGCGTCGGGCAGCTCGGGGCAGAAGGGCCCCGACGGGCACGCGTCGGCGCACGCCGGCAAGGCGGCCGACCAGTTCGCGGGCCTCGAGGGCATCACGCTGCTCGACGGCGGCGGCTCCGCGGGCGTCGCCGATGCGCAGCCGACGGACACGAAGGCCGGCAAGGGCAAGCCCGCGAAGGGCGCGCCGAAGAAGAAGAAGACCGCCCCCGGGGGAGGGTCGTGAGACGGCGGACCTTCGTCCTCACGCTCGGAAGCGCGCCGCTCTGGCTCCCCGCGGCGTGCGCCCACCAGGAAGAGACGCCGCTCGCGCACCTCTACGGCAAGGAGTGGGTCCACGGCGCGTACGAGCTCTCGGCGGGCAAGTACGCGGCGGTGCAGTCGTCGAGCGAGAAGGCCACGCAGGGCGCGTACGCGACCATCGCGCAGAAGGGCATCGTGGCGCTCGCCGCGCTGCAGACGCGCGAGGTGCCGTTCTTCATCCGGGTCGACCCGGGCGAGCAGGGCTTCGCCATCGCGCGCGACGTCCCCGAGCGCCTCACGTTCACGGCCGACATGACCGAGGCCGATCGCCAGGGGGCGCAGGCCAAGTGGGAGAAGGCGCGCGACCACGTGCAGACGGACTACGAGGAGATCCGGCGCCTCGACTGGGCGCTGACGACTCTTCTCGGTCAGCTCCAGCACGTGCGCTCGGCCATCGAGGAGGGCAAGCTCGAGCAGTACCGCCTCGTGCGGCAGATCGAGGCGCTCGCCGAGGGCGACAAGCCTCCCTTCGAGCTGCCCTTCCAGGTGAGCGCGGGCGACTACCGCGACGTGCTGACGCTGCTGCTCGAGCGGCTCGACGACGACGCGGCGCGCCTGCATCGCGTGGAGACGGACATCGTGACGGTGGGGCTGACGGCGCGGGCCACGGACGCGGGCTCGGGGAGCCTCGCCGCGAACCTGAACAAGGTGCTCCTCGCGGTGGTGACGGACGCCGAGGGGAGCTCGCCGCGCCCGCCGTCGTTCCCGCAGGACAGCGCCGACCGCGAGAAGTACCTGGCGCACGGCAAGGAGCTCTTCGACTCGATCAAGCAGACGCCCGAGTACGTGAAGTGGGAAAAGCACGAGCGGACCAAGGCGTTCGACCAGCTGGGGCAGATCCTCACGCTGGTCGACGCGATGACGGGGCTCCACACGTCGGCCGTCTATCAGCAGTGCCTCGACATCTGGCGCGGCGACGCGGACTACTTCTCGTACCTGAAGATGCTCGTGAAGATGCTCCCGGGCGGCAGCGCCGTCGCCAAGGTGGCCGACCAGGCCATCGAGTACACGGAGAAGGTCCGCAAGGTGGCCGGTCAGGTGCAGAAGGGGCTGGCCGTCGCGGGGACGGCGCTCGACGCGGGCAAGAAGGTCGCGAGCGGCCAGCTCCCGGCGGCGCCCGACGCGGCGGGCGTGCTGCAGCTCGCGAAGGACGGGGGCCTGCTCAACGCGGGCAGCGACTTCGCGCGCAGCAAGCTCGACAAGCAGCTCGCCTTCTTCAAGGACTCGAAGGAGCTCGGCCAGGTGAGCTCCCTGATGGGCGACTCGAGCCTGATGAAGGGCGCCCTCCCGAGCTTCTGAATGACCGAGCGCCATTGTCGATCAGACGCCGCCCGATGCCGCGCCAGCGGCATCAGCACCGCGAGCGTGAGCTGACGGCGGCTCCGCCGCCCGTCCGAGATCCATCGAGAATCGTTCGCTCCCTCAGGATGACGGCAGGGGGGGCACGCGGCGCTCGAGGTGGGCGTTCACTTCGGCGCCGACGACGAGCGAGAGGCTCGTGAGGTAGAGCCAGACCATCATGACGGCGACCGCCGCGAGGCTGCCGTAGTAGAGCGCGTAGCTCGCCATCGACACGGCGTAGAGGCCGAAGCCCCACGACACGACGAGCCAGCTCGCCACCGCCGTGAACGTCCCCGGCCAGACGCGGCGGCGCACCCCCTTCGGATGCTCGACCGCGAACCGGTAGAAGCCTGCGAGCAGGAGCATCCCGACGGCGAGCATGAGCCCCGTGGCGATGAGCTGCTCGGTCGGCGTGTGCAGGGCCTTCGTGAAGCGGCGCTTGATGGAGGTGCGGGCGCGCGACACCGCGGCGGCCGGATGGCTCACGAGGTGGTCGACCGGATGCGCCGACGGCGCGGGGCCGGGGAGACCCACCGTGGGCACGGACGAAGCGATCGGCGTGACGCTGGTGGCGATCGGCGCCTGGGCGGGGGCATCGTTCGCGTGGATCACGGAGTCGACGTTCACGAGCAGCCACGCGAGAAGGCACGCGGCGACGAGCCCGAGGAGCACCCAGCCGATCGCGATGGCGCGCTGCTTCCACCAGGGTCGGGGGTCGACCTTGGCCGCGATCTCGAAGACATCCATCAAGTTGTGGAGGCCCGACGAGGCGGTCCAAAGAAAGCCGACCACCCCGAGCGGCGCGACCGACGCCGTGCTCCCCGCCATCCGCTCGAGCTCGTGGCGCAGGATGTCTTCCGTCGTGCCCGGCGCGACGTCGAGCACGGGCGTGAGCAGCGCATCCACGCCGCGCGACCGCGCGACCTGCCCCACCAGAAAGCCGAGCAGCACGAGCAGCGGCAAGAGGCTGAGGAAGAACCAGAACGCGATGGCCGCGGCTGCCTCGAGGGCGCTGTGCGCCTTGAGTCCCTCGACGAAGCGGCGTGATGCGCGGACGAGGCGCCGGCCCATCGGAGGATTCGTCAAAGCGCCGGGATTCTCGCATACTCCGCGTGTGCGGATCGGGGCTCTCCTGGCGACCACTGTGGGTCTCGTGCCGGCGATCGTCGTCGCGTCCTGCGGCGGCCGCCAGGACGAGGACCTCTCCGGCGCGCCCGGCCCAGGCGACGCGGCGGCCGCGCTCGACACGGCCTACTTCCCCGACGCGAGCTGCTTCGTCGAGATCGACTCGCCGCCGCTGCTGCCGGCCGTCCACGTCCCCATCGGCACCTCCATCGAGTGGGACTCGAACCCGCCCTCGAGCGGCCCGCACTATCCCATCTGGGCGGCGTACCAGGCGTACACCTCGCCCGTGCCTCGCGGCTACTACGTGCACGACGAGGAGCACGGCGCCATCGTCCTTCTCTACCAGTGCGACGACGACGCGGGCTGCCCCGAGGTCGCGGCGGCGCTCCAGTCGGTCTCCGACGCGATCCCCGACGACTCGCTCTGCGCCGCCGGCGGGCAGGGCGTGCGCGTCCGCACCGTCATCACGCCCGATCCGCTCATCGACGCGCCGATCGCCGCCGCGGCCTGGGGCTGGGTCTACCGGGCCCAGTGCGTGGACTTGCCGACGCTGACCGCGTTCGCGTTGCAGCACTACGCCCAGGGTCCCGAGGTCCTGTGCGCGAACGGGACGACCGAGTTCTGACGAGGGAGGTACCCCGAGGGTCCGTGCAGCCGCTTCTCTTCACCGTCGAGTTCCGGAGGAAGATGGCCCAGCTGCCGCAGAAAGAGCGGCAGGAGTGGCTCTCCTCGCTCGCGGCGCGCGTGCGGCGCAGCCGTTCGTCGCTCCTCCAGCAGGAGCTGCGCGAGGTGGCGCGGGGCTGCCGCTTGCCGCTCGTCGACTCGATCCAGAAGCAGCTCGGGCCGTTCGATGCGCTGCACCTGAAGGCCATCCTCGAGGTGCCGCGCGAGCGCTTCGTGCGCCCCGAGGACCTGGAGCGCTGCGCGGACGACATGCCGCTCCCGCTCGACGAGGAGGGGCTCGCGACCATCAGCGCGCCGCACGCCTACCTGCTTTCCTACCGCCTGCTCGAGCTCGCGCCCGGCGATGCCCTCGTCGAGCTCGGGACGGGCTCCGGGTACGGCGCGGCGCTCGCGTCGTTCATCGTGGGCGCCGAAGGGCGAGTCACCACGTTCGAGATCGACGAGACGCTCGCCCGGTGGGCCGAGCGCAACCTCGCCGACAAACCGAACGTCACCCATCACCATGGCGATGCCGTCACGAGCGCGCGCCGGTGGGGCGACGCCGGCAAGGTGGTCGTCACCTTCGCGGTGGAGGCCGTGCCCTCCGCGTGGGCCGCCGCCCTTCCCGAGGGGGGACGGCTCGTCGCCCCCGTGGGTCCGCGGGACAAGGACCAGCGCCTCGTGCTCTTCCGGCGCCAGGAGGGGCGCATCGTCGAGAGCGACCACGGCGCGGTCCGTTACGTGAAGAACCGATCGGGGCGATGACGATCCACCGCTGACTCCCCGTTACGCCACGCGCGGAGGCTCTCTCACGCGAAACGTCCGCCCGGGGCCGAGCGCGCGGGTCCCCGGGAACGCTGGTGCTTCAGGCTTCCGCCGGGACCGCGTCCCGCTGCCTCTGGCACGACCCCGGCATACCCGAGCCCCGTCTTCCCGCCATCGAACCGAGGTGACCGCCCTTCGAGAGGACCTGGCCCCATGCCGTTCCCCCGCTGGATCGTCGTCTCCGCGTTGCTCGTCGTCGCGGCCTGCGCTGCGCCGTCGAACCCCGAAACTCTCGCCCAGACCGCCGCGGACGGAGCCCTCGCCTCCATCCCGCAGCTCCCGCACGTGCCGCTCTGCAAGGACGTCGCGCCCGGCCACGCGCGCTGCTTCGCCCACGTCCGCATCGACGCGGGCGGGCAAGTCGTCTCCAACGTGGCTCCCCAGGGGTTCGGGCCCTCCGATCTCGCGAGCGCGTACGCCATCCCGGCGGGCGGCGCCGGCAAGACGGTCGCCATCGTCGACGCGTTCGACGACCCGAACGCCGAGACCGATCTCGCCACGTACCGCGCGCAGTTCGGCCTGCCGCCGTGCACGACGGCGAACGGGTGCTTCCACAAGGTCGACCAGAGCGGGGGCAGCAACTACCCGCAGTCCGACAGCGACTGGGGCGGCGAGATCTCGCTCGACCTCGACATGGTCAGCGCCGTCTGCCCGTCGTGCAACATCCTGCTCGTCGAGACGAGCAGCGACGACCTCTCCGACCTCGGCACCGGCGTGAACACGGCGGCGAGCCTCGGCGCGACGACCATCAGCAACAGCTACGGCGGGGCCGAGGACGCGAGCGTCACGCAGACCTCGGAGCAGTACTACCACCACGACGGCGTCCTCGTGACCGCGAGCTCCGGCGACGGCGGCTATGGCGTCAACTTCCCCGCGTCGTCGCAGTACGTCGTCGGCGTGGGCGGGACGAGCCTCGTGCAGTCGGCGGGGACGGCGCGCGGCTGGGTCGAGGGAGCGTGGAGCGGCGCGGGCAGCGGGTGCAGCCAGTTCATCCCGAAGCCCGGCTTCCAGAAGGACCCCGGGTGCGGCGAGCGGACGGTCGCCGACGTGTCGGCCATCGCCGACCCGAACACGGGCGTCGCCGTGTACGACTCGTTCGGCGAGGGCGGCTGGATCATCCTCGGCGGGACGAGCGTGGCGTCGCCCGTCGTCGCGTCGATGTTCGCGGTCACCGGGCTCTCGTCGCAAGGGGTGACGGCGCTCTACGGCGACCCGTCGCTCCTCTTCGACGTGACCAGCGGGAGCAACGGCAGCTGCGGCGGCTCGTACCTGTGCACCGCGGGGCCTGGCTACGATGGGCCGACGGGGCTCGGGTCGCCGAACGCGACGGCATGGGCCGGCGGCGGCAGCGGCGGAGGAAGCAGCGGAGGAAGCAGCGGCGGCGGCGCCGGAGGGGGCTCGGAGGGCGGGCCGCCGGATGCCGGCGGGGGAAGCACGGGCGGACCGCAGGTGACGCTCGTCTCGCCGGACGACGGGGCCACGCTGCCCGCCAACTCGCAGGTGACGCTCGTCGCGGCCGTGGACGACGGCGCCGCGCTGACCCAGGTCGTGCTCGAGTGGCAGGAGCCGAGCGGCACCGTCGCGGTGGACTGCGCGTCGCCGCCGGCCGGCACGACGTGCTCGCAGAACGGCGACGAGTACACGTGGAGCTTCACAGGGACGACCGGGGCGCGCTCGTGGTCGGTCGCCGCCACGGACGCGAACGGCGCCACCGTCACCTCGCCGACGCGCACGCTCACGCTCGGCGGCACGGCGTCGCCCACGCCCACGGTCAGCTTCGACAGCCCGTCCGCGGGCGACGCGTACGTGGTGGGCGACGCCGTGTCCGTCGTGGTCGAGGCCAACGCGCCCGGCGGGATCAGCCAGGTATGGCTCGACTGGTCGAGCCCGGCGGGCGACCAGCAGTATCAGCTCGGCTCGATGGGCGGGACGCAGTGGGGCATCTCCCTGCCTCCCATCAGCGGCGCGGGCGGGGCCGGACCGCGGACGCTCACCGTCACGGCGTACGACGCGAACGACGTGACCGGGACCGCCACCATCACGATCGACGTGCAGTAGGAAAGCCCGCGGGCGGCAGGCTGGCGACGTTCAGGGGGCGCGTGGCGCCGCGCGCGCCGCCTGCACCGCCTGCCGGAGCTCCTGCTCGGTCTGCCCCTCGGCGCCGACCCAGCGGATGGTTCCGCTCGGGTCCGCCACGAAGGTCATCGGCATCGTGCTCACGCGGAAGCGCCCGGCGAGCACGTTGGACGCATCGTGGATGACGGGGAACGAGAGGCCGTAGCGGCGGGCCACGTCCTTGGCGGTCTCGCCGCTCTCGTCCTCGTCGACGCCCACGAACATGACGTCGGGGTACGCCTCGTGGATGCGCTCGACGGCGGGGAGCGTCTCCTTGCAGGGCTGGCAGTAGTCGGCGAAGAACTTCACGAGCACGGGCGTCCCCGTCAGGCTGCCCTTGTCGACGGTGTGGCCGTCGAGGCTCTGGCGGTGGATCTCCGGGAGGTGCGCCCCGAGGAGGGGATGGCTCGCGGACACGGGGAACGCAGGCGGCCCGCAGCCGGGTCCGGCGAGGGCGGCGAGCACGGCCAGTCCGGCGAAGGCGCGGGCGGGGCGGGGCGAAAAACGCGGCATGGCCGGGGGCCGAGTATCTCACACTCCTTGCATTGCGCCCTGCGGCAAACCCCGTCTATCGTGTCTCCGCCGTTGCTACCAAACCTTCTGGGAGGACATTCAACATGAAGCGAACGATCGTTGTGGGCTTGATGGTCGCGCTGACCGCGCTCTTGGCTTGCAACAAGGACAGTGGCGCCGGCAGCGGTGGCAGCGGAGGCAGCGCAGCTGCCGGCGGTGGCGACATCGGCGTCAAGGAGTGCGACGACTACATGAAGAAGTGGAACGACTGCTACAAGGACCCCGCCGTGAAGGCCGCCGCGAAGCCCGGCCTGGATCAGACGGTCGCGGCCTGGAAGCAGGCAGCCTCCACCCCCCAGGGCAAGGCCGGCCTGGCGACGAGCTGCAAGATGATGCTCGACAACTTCCCCTCGGCTGCCTGCAAGTAGCCAACGACGATTGAGCGGCAGCGGAGCGAGGGATCCCGAGTGGGTCCCTCGCTCTTTTGCTTTTACTTGCCGAAGGTCGACTCGCAGTAATCGAGCTGCGTCGGGTCGATGGTCGGCGTGGTCAGCGTCGGCGGCGTGGCGAAGGCCGGCGGATCGGTGAAGTCGAAGAGGTCCATCGGCGGGGTGGCGTTCGCGTCGCGCGCCGTGAGGGCCGGGATCTTGAACTTCGCCTCGATGAACCGCGTGATGCTCGTGTGGTCGTAAACGGTGTGGCTCACGTACGCCTTCTTCGCGTACGGGCTGACGGCGATGAGAAGGACGCGGATCCCGTAGAGGTCGAACCCGCCCTGCGTCGTGTCACCCTTGACGAGGATGGGCTGCGTCGAGTCGGGCGGGCACGCCGCCGGCGGGGTCACGTGGTCGTAGAAGCCGCCGTTCTCGTCGTGCGTGATGAAGAGCGCCGTGTGCGCCCACTGCGGGCTCGACGTGACCGCCTGCACGACCTGGCTGACGAAGACCTCGCCGCTCTGGATGTCCCCGGGCGGATGCTCGTCGGTCCCGCCGCCCCCCATCGTCTCCGAGTCGAGGTTCGGGTCGACGAACGACACCTGCGGAAGGTTGCCGGACGCGGCGTCCATCTGGAACTGCTTGAAGTTGGCGAGGATGGTCCTCCCCCAGCGGGTGGCCCCCTCGGTTCCGTAGACGGTCCCCGCGCCCGGCGCGCCGTCGGAGTAGGCCAGCCAGCTGACGTGCCGCTTCTCGAGCTCGTCGAGGATGGTCGCGTCGTTGCTGGGGTACGGATACGCGCTGATGTCGGGGAAGACGTTCGTGGTCTCGCCGAAGCTCGTCGCGGCGTAGAGGTACATCCGGTTGGGCCACGTCGGCCCGGGCACCGAGCAGTGGTAGTGGTCGGCGAGCGCGAAGGTGCTCGCCAGCTGGTAGTAGAACGGGATGTCGGTCTGGTCGTACCACCACATCGCGCGCGCCCCGCTGTAGAGCGAGGGGTCGGCGACGGGGCCGGCGTCCGTCGGCATGTTCCAGCCGTCGTTCGTCGTGACGAAGCCGTCCATCGCGCCCTGGTCGATCTCCTGGTGCGTCCCTTTCCACTCGTGATCCGTGTCCGCCGTGCACGGGTGCTCGGCGTGCACCCAGGGCACCGCCGCGCCGTCGACGTCGGGGTTCGTCGCGCCTGCGTCGGCGCTCTCGATGTCGGTGCGGTTCGCGTACTGGTTGAGGTGCCCGAGGTAGCTGTCGAACGAGTGGTTCTCCATCATGACGACGACGACGTTGTCGATGGGGATGGAGGTGTCGAGCGGGGTGCTCGGGCCGAGCGTGGCGGCCGGCATGTCGCCGCGGGCGTACTGGCAGGCGGCGCGGCCGGCGTTCGCCACGTCGTCGGTGGGCTGCGTCACGGGCTGGTCCCACGCGCACGGCGTGAGGACGGTGGGCCCGTCGTCGCTCGCGTCGAGGAGCAGGGTCTCGTCGTCGCCGCAGCCGGGTCCGGCCTCGCCGCCGCCCGGCGTGCCGCCGTTCTTGTTCGAGGAGCACGCGAAGAACACCGCGACGGCGCCCGCGAGGGCCCCGAGCACCACGATGCCACCCGAAGACGACCTGCGCATGAAGAGCCTCCCGAAGGACTCATGCTTACCAGACCGGCGCGCGTCGGCTATATCCGCGATCGTGACGACGCCGCGACAAGCGGGCTTCCGCATGCCCGCCGAGTGGGAGGCCCACGACGCGACCTGGGTCGCGTGGCCGAGCCACGGGGAGCTCTGGCAGGAGAACCTGGGACCCGCGAGGGAGGCGTTCGCGCGTCTGGTCGCCGCCATCGCCGAGGGGGAGACCGCCGAGGTCCTGGTCCCCGACGAGGCCGAGGAAGCGCGTGCGCGGGCCGCCCTTCCGGCGCGGAGCGTCCGCACCCACCGCGTTCCCTTCGGGGACATCTGGCTGCGCGACACCGCGCCCCTCTTTCTCCGCGGGCCGGGAGGAGAAGCGGCGACGGTGCACTTTGCGTTCAACGGCTGGGGCGGCAAGTACGTGCTGGACCACGACGACCGCGTCGCCGAGCGAATCGCGCGCCTCGGCGGCGCCGGCCGTCGCGACTTCGTGCTGCCTTTCGTGCTCGAAGGGGGCGCCATCGACGTGGACGGGGAGGGGAGCGTCCTCACGACGCGGCAGTGCCTGCTCAACCCGAACCGCAACGGCCCCGTCGACGAGAAGACGGTGGAGGGCTGGCTGCGCGACGCGCTCGGGGTCGAGCGGGTGCTCTGGCTGGGCGACGGGCTCCTGAACGACCACACGGACGGCCACGTCGACACGGTGGTGCGCTTCGTGCGGCCCGGGGTCGTCGTGGCGATGGAAGCGCGCCGGGGGGACGATCCGAACCGCGAGGCGCTCGACGCGCTCGTCCGCGAGGCCGGGGCGCACGGGCTCGAGGTCGTGCGGATCCCTTCGCCCGGACGCGTGCTCGACGCCGAAGGGCGCTTGATGCCCGCCAGCTACGTGAACTTCTACGTGGCCAACGCCGCGGTGGTCGTGCCGACGTACGGCTCGCCGGACGACGACGAGGCGGTCGAGCGCATCGGCGCGCTCTTTCCAGGCCGGCGCGCGGTCGCGGTCGACGCGCGGGCGGTGCTGACGGGCGGCGGAGCGTTCCATTGCATCACGCAGCAGCAGCCGCGGGCGTCGCGATGAGCGGGCGGACCGTCGTCGTCGCGGCCGTGCAGTGCGCTCTCGGCGAATCGAGGGCCGACAACCTGGCGCGCGTCGAGGAGCACGTGCGGGACGCCGCGGCCCGCGGCGCGCAGGTCATCCTGCCGCCGGAGCTCTTCGAGGGCCCCTACTTCTGTCGCGAGGAGAAGGCCGAGCACTTCGCGCGGGCGCGCTCGGTCGACGAGGACGAGGCCGTCCTCCGGATGCGCGACGTCGCCCGGGAGCTCGGCGTCGTCGTCCCGGTCTCGTTCTTCGAGAAGGCAGGGCAGGCCCACTACAACAGCGTCGCCGTCGTCGACGCGGACGGCTCGCTGCTGGGGGTCTATCGCAAGAGCCACATCCCCGACGGCCCGGGCTACGAGGAGAAGTTCTACTTCCGCCCCGGCGACACGGGCTTCCGCGTCTGGCCGACCCGGTACGGGACGCTCGGCGTCGGCATCTGCTGGGACCAGTGGTTCCCCGAGTCGGCGCGCGCGATGATGCTGCTCGGCGCCGAGCTGCTCTTTTATCCGACCGCCATCGGCAGCGAGCCGCACGAGCCGGACCTCGACACGCGCGACCCGTGGCAGCGGGCGATGATCGGGCACGCGGTGTCGAACGTCGTCCCCGTCGTCGCGGCGAACCGAACGGGGGAGGAGGACGGGCAGCGCTTCTACGGCTCGTCGTTCATCGCGGACCCGAGGGGCGACAAGGTGGCCGAGCTCGGGCGGGACGACGCCGGGGTCATCCTGGGGCGGTTCGATCTCGATGCGCTCGCCCGGACGCGCGCTGCTTGGGGCTTCTTCCGCGACCGCCGGCCCGAGCTGTACGACGTGCTGACCACGGCGGACGGGCGAACCCGCCGCTAAGTCGTCGATGTCCCGAGGCGTCTGCGCCGCCTCATACGCTGCGAACGATCTTGCGCACCCTGGAATGACGGAAAGGTGATGTCCGACCTCCACCCGGGGATTACCCTCCCCACGTCGAGGTCGTCCCCCATGCTGCGTCACCGAGCGGACCGTCGAACCCTGCTCTGGGCCTTCGTGCTCTTCCCCGCCGTGGGCTTCGCCCCGTACGTCGAGCCGCGCCTCATCCCGTGGCTGCTGCCGCTCTCGCTCTATTTCGGGTTCTGTGCCGGCGTCTTCAGTCACAACCACAACCATTCGCCGACCTTCAAGAACCGAAAGCTCAACGCCTTCTATTCGGCGTGGCTCAGCGTCTTCTACGGGTTCCCGACGTTCGCTTGGATCCCGACGCACAACCTCAACCACCACAAGTACGTGAACAAGGCGGGGGACGCGACCGTCACCTGGCGCTACTCGAAGCGGCACACCTGGCTCGTCGCGAGCACGTACTACTTCGTGTCGGCGTACTGGCAGAAGCCGGTCATCGACGAGTACATCGCCAAGGCGAGGGCGGGGAACCGCTCGCTCTTCCGGCAGATCATCGCGCAGTACGCGACGCTCGCGGGCGTCCAGCTCGCCCTCCTCGGGGTGGCCATGGTGGTCACCCTCGTGCTGCGGCACGACGTCTGGTGGCGCGGCGTCGAGATCTGGTTCTTCGGCTTCGGCGTCTCGGCCATGTTCGCCAACTGGTCGATGATCTTCATCAACTACATCCAGCACGTGCACGCCGACCCCTGGTCGGAGCACAACCATTCGCGGAACTTCGTCGGCAAGTCGAGCAACTGGCTCGTCTTCAACAACGGGTTTCACACGGCCCACCACGAGAGCGCCGGGCTCCACTGGAGCAAGCTGCCCGAGGCGCACGCGAAGATCGCCCACCTCATCGATCCGGAGCTGCAGCAGCCGAGCATCATCCGCTTCTGCATCCGCTCGTACTTCCTCGGGATGTTCAGCGACCGCTTCCGCACCCACCAGGTGGGACGCGCGGCCTACGACCCGCCCAACGGGGCGGAGCTGAAGCTCGAGACGGCGTCGGTGTCGGCGGTCGAGGCCGGCGTGAACGCGTCGATGGCGTAGCCGGCTTAAGCTCCGCCGGCGGCGCGCCGTTCCCTCGAAGTGAGGGAGGTCGCGACGATGCACGAGAGCCCGGTCCTGGCCGTCGGCAGGTTCAACGACGAGGTGGCCCGCAGCATCCGGGAGGCCGCGACGTCCGTCGGGCTGACCGCGCGGTTCGTGCCCGATGGGGAGGACGTTCTGGCGGCGCCGGACACCGATCCGTCGGCCGTCGTGCTGCCCATGAATACGCCCGGGGCGGCGGAGACCTGCACCCTGCTCCGGCGGCAGACGCGCTTCGCGGGGGTCCCCGTCGTCGGGGTGACCGCGAGGCGTCAGGACATGGCCTTCATCGACCTCTTCGCGCTCGGTGGAGACGATCTGGTCGGCCTGCGCGTATCGGAGGCGCTGGCGCGGCGTCTCCGCCCGCTCGCGGGACGCACGTCGTCCCCGGCGACGGTGCGCAGCGGCGGGGCGGGCGTCGCCCTCGTGGCGTCTCCGGACACCCGCTGGCGGAGCGTCGTGGGGCGCGGGCTTCACGCGGGAGGCTACGCGGTGCACTTCGTGACCGACGTCGACGAGCTCGTCGAGGCCTCCCTCGCGGGGAACGTGGCGGTCGTCGTGGTGGCCGATGATCTGGCCGCGGGCGGCGCCGTGTCCATCGCGGCGAGCGCGCGCGCGCGTGGCTCGAAGGCCGCGTGGATCGTCGTGTCGCCCCCGAAGCGGATGGCGGCGGTGCACGCCGCGGCGGCGGAGGTGCCGCGGACGGCGGCGGTCGACGGGTACGCGCCGCCCGAGAACGTGCTCTTTCGCGCGAACGAGCTCGTGGCCCGGCCCGCTCCGGACCAGCGCGCGGCGCCGCGGCTCCTCTACGGCACCTCGGTCTTGTTCCGCGGAGCGGGGCACGACGAGGATGAGGTCGGGTTCTCGTACAACGTGAGCTCCGGTGGCGTGTACGTGCGCACGCTCGCGCCGCTCGACCCCGGGCAGGAGGTCTGGCTCGACATGTGGGCCCCGCGCTCGCAGCGGCGGGTCCGGCTCGCGGGGCTGGTCGCGTGGCGCCGCACCTTCGGTGCGTCCGAGAAGGCCACCGTCCCGCCGGGGTTCGGCGTGAAGATCGTCGACGGGCTGGCGAAAGATCTCGAGCGATGGCGCGAGGGGTGCGAGGCCTTCGCGAAGGACATGTTCGGAGAGGCCGTCGCGTAGGGTTGGGCTTCACACGCGCGCGATGGTGCGCCGCGAGATGGCCGCGAAGCGCATCGCGAGCGCCACGCTGACGACGACGAGGCCGCTCGTCAGGCCCCACCAGAGACCGCGCGCGCCCCCGTGCAGCGCGAAGCCGAGGACGAGCGCCACCGGGAAGCCGACGCACCAGTGCGCGAGGACGTTGGCCACGAACGGAAAGCGGACGTCGCCCGCGCCCCTCAGCGCTCCGGCCGCGACGGCCTGGACGCCGTCGAAGAGCTGGAAGAGGGCGGCGATGCGGAGCAGATCGACGCCGATGGCGATGACGCGCGGGTCGCGCGTGAAGGCGCTGACGAGCGTGTGAGGGATGGCGGTGAAGGCCACCGCGCCGACCGTCATCGCGGCGGCGCCGAGCGCGATGCCGAGGATGCCCGCGCGACGCGGCGACCTCCCTGCGCCGATCGCGTGGCCGACCCGCACCGCCGTCCCCCCGCTGACGCCGAGCGCCCCCATGAAGGTGAAGCTCGCCATGCCGATGGCGACCTGGTGCGCCGACGCGACCTCCGGTCCGAGCGCGCCCGAGAGAAGCGCGACCAGCGAGAAGATGCCCGTCTCGGCCAGGAGCTGGAGGCCCACCGGCAGCCCGAGGTGGTAGACGCGCCGGAGGGGCACGGGCGGCCCGGAGGCGACGACGCGGTACCGGAGCGCCGAGGCGCCCACGAACGAGAGCAGGACCAGGCACGACACGCTGAACGCGATCCCGCCCCCGAGCGCGCCCAGCCCGTGGAGCCCCACGGGGGCCATCCCGACGGCGCGGAGGGCATCGTCGCCGCGGACCAGCATATTGCTGACGAAGAGGTTCACCACGTTCGCGACGAGGCTTCCGACGAGCGCCGGGCGGGTCACGCCGTGCGCCTGGAGGAACGTCTTCGACGAGAGAACGGCCAGCATCAGACCGAAGCCCGGCGTCTGCCCGAGGAGATACAGGCGAACGCGCGTGACGACGGCCGGCTCGACCCCGAGGATCGGCAGCGAGAGCGTCACGGCGAAGGCGGCGACGATCGCCGGCGCCCACAGGAGGAGCGCGCCCCGCAGGTTGGCGACGTAGCTTCGCCACGCCTTGCCGTGGTCCCCCGCGCCGACGGCCTGCGCCGCCATCGGCTCGAGCCCCGTCGTCACCCCGACGCCGACGATGATGCACGCGAACCCGATGGACCGACCGATGCCCGCGCCGGCGAGGTCCTCGACGGACACGCGGCCGATGACGGCCGTGTCGACGAGCGACATCGCCACGAGCCCCAGCTGGGCGATCGCGATGGGGACCGAGAGCCGGACGAGGCTTCGCAGCTCTTCGAGGGCGGCCTCGCCGCGCGTCAGCGAGCGGCCTCGAGCAGGCCCGCGGCGCCCATCCCGCCGCCGATGCACATCGTGACGATGGCGTAGCGGCCCCCGCGCCGACGCAGCTCGTAGAGCGCCGTCGCCGTGAGCTTCGCCCCGGTGCAGCCGAGCGGGTGGCCGAGGGCGATGGCGCCGCCGTGCACGTTGAGCTTCTCTTCCGGGAGCTCGAGCGTGCGCTGCACGTAGACCGACTGGCTGGCGAACGCCTCGTTCAGCTCGATGAGGTCGATGTCGCGGAGCGACAGCCCCGTCTTCGCGAGGAGCTTTCGCACCGCCGGGATGGGTCCGATGCCCATGATGGCCGGATCGACCCCGGCCGTCGCAAAGGCGCGGAACCAGCCCAGCGGCTTGATGCCGAGCGCGTCCGCCTTGGCCTTGCTCATCACGAGCGCCGCGGCGGCGCCGTCCGACAGCGGCGACGAGTTGCCCGCCGTGACGCTCCCGTCCTTCGCGAACGCCGGCTTGAGGGACGCGAGCCCCTCGAGCGTCGTGTCCGCGCGGACCAGCTCGTCCCGCTTGAACTCGACGTCGACGTGCTTGCCGTTCTCGTAACGAGTCGCCTTCACCGGGACGATCTCCTCGTCGAGCTTGCCCGCCTTCTGCGCCGCCGCGGCCTTCTGCTGGCTCCGCAGGGCGAACGCGTCCTGGTCGGCGCGCGAGATGTTGAACCGCTTGGCGACGTTCTCGGCCGTGATGCCCATCGGCGTGTAGACGTCGGGGCACCGCCGCATCGCCTCGGGCGAGGCGCTCAGCTTGTTGCCGATCATCGGCACCATCGTCATCGACTCGACCCCGCCCGCCACGACGATGTCGTTGACGCCCGTGGCGATGGCCCCGGCCGCCATGGCGATGGCCTGGAGGCCGCTCGAGCAGAACCGGTTGATGGTCACGCCCGCCGACTCGATGGGAAGGCCCCCGAGCAGCCCCACCACGCGCGCCACGTTGAGCCCCTGCTCGCCCTCCGGCATCGCGCAGCCGAGGACCAGGTCCTCCACGTCCGCCGGCTTCACCCCCGGAACGCGCGCCATCAGCGCCGCGACCACCTGCCCCGCGAGCTCGTCCGGGCGGGTCAGCGCGAGCGTTCCCTTGTGCGCGCGGCCGACCGCCGACCGCACGGCCTCCGCGATGACGACGTTCTCGATCATGGGGGTCAAATAGCATGGGCCTCGGGAACCGTCCCACCCGGGGGGCGGGGCGCTGGGTCCACGCGGAGCGTGCTCGCGGGTCGCGTCTGCGAGCGCGTTCGGGGCTCGGGGCCCGAGGCTCGGGGCTCGGGGCTCGGGGCTCGAGGCTCGGGGCTCGGGGCTCGGGGCTCGGGGCTCGAGGCGGCTTCGTCTACGGCTTCGTATGCGCGGTATGCCTCGACCAGGCCCGAGGCCCCGAGCCGCGAGCCTCGAGCCGCGAACGCGCTCGCAGCCGGAAGACGCGCGCCGCCCGATCGCACCATGAACCGACGCCTGCCCGCGTTCGCCTCCTTGCCCTGCGCCCCGGGCCCCGACCTGACGCGCACGCGCCGCGCCGACGCCTCTTGCGGTCCCGCCCTACGCACCCTCGGCGTCGTCACGTCGCCTGCGCTTGGGGGTCGAGGCCCGGGGCTCCGGGCAAGGAGGCTTCCCCATGCACACCACTCGATTCGCTCATCACCGGCTCGATGCATTCCACGTCGCTCGAGGCGCCCTCGTCGCGGGAGATGCGCTGGTCCGCAAGCTCCCTCGCGGATACGGCCCGCTGGCGGATCAGATGCGGCGGGCGTTGCTCGGCGCCTACCTGAACCTCACCGAGGCCGCGGCGCGCGACGGCAACGATCGGCGCCAGCGCTTCCGCTGCGCCCGGGCCGAGTGCAACGAAGCGGCGGCCGCCATCGAGGGCGCTTCGGCCCTCGGTCTCATCGGTGAGGCCGAAGCAAACGGCGTCCTCGTCGACCTCGATCGGCTCGCGGCGATGCTCACGCGGCTGGGCGGCTTCGGCTCGTAGCGGCGGCCGGGTTCGGCGGGCGCGCCACGGCGCCCGCTGGGCATGCGCGTCTCGTTCCAGAACCCTTTCCAAACGTCTCCCCGGACCATGCACTCGTATTCCCGTGCCATCCGGACGGACCGTCGCGATTGTCCGTCGGACCGACGCGGCCGTCGACCGCATCCCCGGGACCATCCGCCCATTCCGACCGCTGGCGCGTCGCTCGACGATGACCTTTCGCTTGGACCATCGCGTCCGTCCGACGCGCCGGAGCGCCGGCTCGCTGGACCATCGCGGTTGTCCGTCCGGCTGCCGCGTCCATGGGAACGCATGGCCCGGACATCACGACCCATCCCGCGCGCCCATCCGTCGCATCCCCGCGTCGGCGCGACGGACAAGCGCAGCTGCCCGCCGCACGGCCACGATTGTCCGCACGGACAACATGGCTAGTCCCTCGTGCCGGCCCGCTCCTCGGCCGAAAGGCCTCGCCCCTCCGTCTCCAGGATGGCGCCGAAGCGGCCTTTCCCTTGGAGCTACCGGCGGTCTGGCGCAGAGGGGGCGGCGGATGGTCGGCTCGGACAACCGCAGGGGCGTCCTTCACCGCCGCATCGTTCTCTCCTTCCGGGGCAATCTTCTACGCCTCGTCGAGACCGTCCTTGCACTCGCGGCAAGACCCCAGGGCGCACCTCCGAAGGGCGCCTTGGCTGGCAGCACCCTTGCGAGGACAGCATCCATCGGCCCTGCCATCGCGGACATTAGTCACCGTTGCTCTCGCGTACCGGCTGCCGCAGCTCGCTCGCTCTTGAGGCTTGCAGGGATCCGTGGCCCAGCTATGTTGCCCACTGCGACGCCTGTCGTCGTCGGCGTCTCCACCGCCGGACCCGATGGACTCCCCCCCGCGGAGTCCGCCAACGGGGAAAGGGGCCCTGGTCTCTGGAGTGCGTGGTCACGCGGCCGCTTTTTCCTGGGCTGATACGGATGCGGGGGCCGATCGGCATCAGGGGAAAGACGGACCAGACGATGACCACGAAGAACGCCAAGAAGGATGGGGCTCGTGCTCGGCAGGCAGAGCATGGCGGCAAGTACGAAGGTCACCTCCGGACGGTCGGCGGTGGTACGTCCCGTACCAAGCCTTGGACGTGCGAGGTGTGCAAGCAGCCAATTGAGGGCAAGAAGGGGTACGTCGTAATCATGGACAGGGTGACCCGGAATCACCCGACGGACCCTACGCCGACCGATATGCAGCTCACCGACGAAGCGATCGCGGAGCGCCGGAGGAACGGCGAGCCGACCGAGCCGCCGTTCGAGTCGGTGCGTATGGGAGAGATCAAGCTGCCTCTCGATCGAAACCTCTTCGAGGCCTACCACCGCGACTGCGATCCCGATCCAGACACGAACCCGTATTGGATCTCCGCAGACGAGGCTGACAGCCTCGAAGCGTGGTGCGCCTGGATGGAGCACCTCTGCGAAAAGAACTGGATGGGGGTCCCCGACCTCCGAAACATGATCGCATTCTGGTTCGAGAACCGGGGCGACGACCTCCACGCATACGCGTAGAGCTGCTGACGCGGGTCGCCCGCCCCGAAGGCTTCGACGGGGCGGGCGCCCGATCGGACGGTCCATGTGGACCGTGGGCGCCTTCTCTACCGACTACAACCCGAGACGTCGCGGAATCAGGCGATGGGGCGATGAAGCGCTAGTACGTCGTCGCAGAGGCCTGACAGGATCATCTTCGGCGGCGCGGTGTCCGGCGGAAACATGCAGCGATCCAGCTGGTTACGGGGTGTGCTCGGGAAGGAAGGAACGCCGGCGCGACGCTTCGAGCTTCGGTTGCGTCGTCTTGTCGACCGAATGCCTCATCTTGTCTTCAAGGCGACCCATCGTCTCGACCGGATGCGCCATCTTGTCTTCGAGGCGCCGCATCTCGTCGACGGGATGGCGCGCCTTGAAGACGAGACGACGCGCCTTCAAGACAGGGAGGCGCATCTCGTCGACAAGCTGCGCTGCTCCTGATCGCGCCGCTCGGAAATTGACCCTCTGGTCGCTCGGAAATTGACCCACCCGGCTTCCGTGTCGCGGGTACCCCGCGGGAAGGATGCTTCGGATGGATCAGGTCAACGTGGTTCGGCACAAGGTGCTGGTGGAGG
>DASXZL010000015.1:0-33673 GCA_036501935.1 Polyangiaceae bacterium
TTCCTCGCTCGGCCCATCGACCGTGATGATGGCGCCGCCTTCGGACGAGTGGACTTTGCAGTGAGTGCACGCTCGCTCGAGCTCACCGACAAGCAAAGGAGGCGTCGGCTCGACGAACGAAGTACGGTGCCAGTGTTGGTCCGTGCCATGGCTGATTCCACTCGCCTGCGCGTCGCCACCCGCATCCCGGTCTGCGTCGACGCGTACGAGCGCTTCGTGAAGCTGCTCGATGAGCGTACCGGCCGTTCGTACTTTGCTTGCGACGTCCTGGTCGGCCTCCGAGAGCGCGTGGAGTCTTTCGGCGCTTTCCCGGACTTGCGACTCCGTCCGGTCCAGCTTGTCGCGCAGCATCGTGATCTGCTGTTCGTCAGTACGATGTTGGGCAGCGGTCGCTGCAAGGTCGGCTCTAGCGGCCGCGGCATCCACCAAGGCCCTGTCGAGCTTTGACGACAGCGTATAGACGGCGAGGAGCGTACCCGGTGCGAGAACGATCACGAGCAGCCATGTCCCGCGCGCCTTCATGTGCGCCTCAAAGCGTGGTCTTCTTCCGAGAGAGCATACTGAGGTCGCTGCGAATTCCCGGTGACGTCTTGACCAGGCGCCGGCATACGGGGCTGCTGACCTCGGTCGGTGTCCTGACCGCAGCTGGACCTGAGCGTCGCCATTACGGGTAAGGCGGAGCTCGCGCGACGGCGAGCAAGAACCGCGGCGTGGCTGCCGGCACAAGGCCGCTCACCAGCTCAGCTCTGGGAGCACGTGCCATCCGCAGGTGCGAGAGCCGCTTCCTGAGTATCTGATGCGATTGTCCGCGTCCTCACCGCGAGGTGTCAGCGCAGATTCGATGCGCTCCGCCCGCGTTGATCGTATCCGTTCGTCGAGTCGCGTTCCTGACGTCGTGAGGTGATCGTCGTAGCCCTTGACCGAAACGAAAGTCGCCGCAACGATGACCGCCACCCCAGGCGCTGTTGCGCAAAGCCGGATGATGGGATCGCCCTTGGCCACCTGGGCGATCCGCGCGTCGGCCTCGGCCAGTTGCTCCTGGGCGACGGTGAGAGTTGCCACCAGCGGCGCCATGAGCGCGCGTGTCGATTCGTCGATCGACGCCCGCTGCAGCTCTGCAGAAAGGAGTCGGTGCTCGACGTCGGAATCAGTACGCCCGCCGCGCGCGCCAAGCCACGCAGCAACGACACCTGGCGGGCTCGCATCTCGACCAATTCGCCGCGCACGCTCAGTTTCGCTCGCAGAATTCGCCGCTCGGGTGACAGCACGTGGGCGATTGGCACCCGCCCGGCGTCCATCGCCATCGCGATGGCCTCGGCGTCGATCGAATCGTTCTTGCGACCGTGTTGCCCGACGCCGATCCGGCGTATGCGCGTCGTGTCCAGAAGCACGGGCTGCTTCTCCCAACCGGCCATCACGTCGTGCACGTGCCAGCCTCCCGGCTGGCCTCGAACGCTACCTTCGCCGGCGCCGGCGCGACCCCCAGCACCGGCTCGAGCTCGTCCAGCCGGCGCACGCTTCCCCGCCGGGTCACGGCTCCGTCAACCACCTCGCACCACGCAATGTGGCGCGCCCCCAAGTCCAAACCTACGCTGCGCATGACTGACCTCCCTTGGGCCCCTCTTTCGATTGGTGCCTTTGAGCACGTCGGGGCGTCGGCAGCTTCGGCCTCGAGCGCCTGGGCGTCGTCCATCACACGACGTTGCCGTATTCGCCTGAGCAAAATGGAAAATAGGAATCGTTCTGGGGACAGATCGAAGGGCGCCTCTTGCCCATGCTCGAGGGCGAGCCCGAGCTGTCGCTCGACCTGCTCAACATCGCCACCCGGGCGTGGGTCGAAGAGGAATACCAGCGCAAGGAACACTCCGAGATTCGCGAGAGTCCGCTCGACCGCTAGCTCCGTGGACCCAGCGTCGGGCGCGAAAGTCCCAGCTCGGACGCCCTCCGCCGCGCCGTCCGCACCGAGGTCACTCGCAAACAGCGGCGCAGCGACGGCACCGTCACCGTCGAGGGCGTCCGCTTCGAGGTCCCCTCCGCGTACCGCACCCTCCTTCAGCTGCGATTGCGCGTCGCGCGCTGGACCTCTCCAGCGTCGGCCTCGTCGACCCGCGCTCGGGCGAGCACCTGGTCACGCTCCTGCCCCTCGACAAGGCCCGTAACGCGGAGCGCGTGCGACGCGTCCTCACCGCGGCCGCAACCGACGAGCCATCGCGGCCCGTCGGGATCGCCCCGCACCGGCGCGCCCTGATGGCCGACTACGCGGCCACCGGACTGCCCCCCGCCTATCTGCCCAAACACGATGTCACCGACGAGCCCACGGAGGATTCATGAGCAAGTTGCTTTCGCTCTACGGATTGAAGTTTCACCCGTTCCGCCCCGACGTCCTCTTCACCACCCCTGCCGTCGACAGCTTCGTCCGACGCATCGAGCTCGGCATCGCCGACGGCGGCTTTGCCATGCTCACCGGCGACCCCGGCACCGGCAAGAGCATCGCCCTGCGGCTGCTCGCCGAGCGGCTGGCCGAGCGTCGTTCGAGACGAAGGATACGGATCGCCTCGACCTTGCCGTCCTGCGATTTGGGGACACCGATGGCGTCGCCCGACAACGTCGCACGCGCCGCCGCCTCGGCGTCCGCAGCATCCGACTTGCCGTGGCGGCGTCGTGCCTGACGATTCGGCCTGCTTACCTCGACGAGGCTCACGCCCTCGGCGCGGAGGTGAGCGGGCAAACCCAGAACCGTATGAGCCCGTACCCTCCACGCCAACGCGATCGATAGGCCCGAATTGCCGCAGCCACTTCAACAGGTCCACGTACCCGGCGGCACAAGCGGGAAACATGGCGTGCCCGAGTGATGTTCCCGTCAAGGTGAGCGCTGCGGCGGTATGCGTCTCCTTGTGCGTATCGACCCCGCCGATGACGCGCGAGGTGGTGACAATCGAATCGATCATGGTCCGTTCCTCCAAGGGGTGAAAAGGGCCGGACTCGATCGCGCTTCGGACAGGACAGTGACGGGTGCCGCTCCACGAGCTCCTATGAAGTCACGGAGCACGATCGAATCCAACCGTCACCACGGGAGCGGAAGCTGATGGACGACAATTACTTCTGCAGGTCGTGTTGCCTCAGGCCGCCGTCCCGTAGCACACGGCCATCCGCCAGGACCTCGAGCCAGACCCTGGCGGGGGCGGCGTGCGTATCAAGCGTGGCGTTGCCAAAGACCGACGCGTCTCGGTCACCGATGCGGACATGCGCCACGGCCGCAAGTCCAAGAGCAAGCTGTTCAACGGCTACATCCATGCGCGAACGCAAGCCGCCAACCTGGTCCACGCGGTGGTATCGACCGCCCCCGAGCCTTTGAGGGCCGACTTCCGTGGTGTCACGTTCACCGTTTTGGTCGCCCGTGCAGGGAAGCTTCTTAACGCCCCGCCGGTCGACCCCCTCTCAGCCGCCTGCCGCGTTCTTCGAGGGCTCGCCAAGCGCTGGCAGCAGCTCGATCCGGAAGTGGTACTTCTCGACGAACAGCTCGCCGTATTGGTCAAGGAGACGGCGCCGGCGCTTTTGGCGCTCCGGGGAGTAGGCGTCGAGGTAGCCGGTGCGTTACTCGTAGCCGCGGGCGATAACCCCGACCGCCGAGGCTTCCTTCGCCGCGCTATGCGGCGTGTCACCGATCGACGCGTCCTCGGGCAGGCAGAACCGCCACAGGCTCAATCGCGGCGGCAACCGCGACGCCAATCGAGCGCTCTGGGTCGTTGCCCTCGTCCGACTACGAAGCGTAGCCGAGCGATGCAGGCGAACGCCTTCCACCGACCCTGAGGGCGAGGAAGTGGTCGAAGGGCATCGTATGATGGGCTCACGGGCCCGCGAACGCACCGAGTGCTGGACTACGTCGCCGACGCTCAGCATAGAGGCCTACCTGTCGTCGCGCGGACGCTCTCTCCTCGGTGAGCGCTTCTTCGCATTTTGTGAGAAAAGTCATTCGTCGACGCTGCCGGGCAGCCCGCAGCGTTTCGCCGTCAATTTCTCGCTCGATAGAAATGCAACGCCGTCGGGTAATTCCGTGAGCCACCGCGACGAGGCCGGGCATCTACCTTTTGCAAGAACCCAAAGCCAGAGGGCGAGGCGATAAAGTGCGTTTGCGATTGCTGGGTACCCTGGGAGCCGTGGTCGCCGCCGTGAGTTGCTCTGCCGCGAATGAAACGGGAGGCTTCGGACCCCCCGCGCCGGAAGGCGACGCGGGAGATACGAACGCGTCATCGAGTTCCGGAGCAGGGCAGACATCTTCTACCAGCGGTTCGTCCGGCACCGGCGGCGACTCGCATGGTGCGGGGTTCTCCGCGTCGAGCTCCTCTGGTTCCTCTGGAGCGACGAGCTCGAGCTCGGGAGCGTCGAGTAGCTCATCGAGTTCCGGAAGCGGTCATCAGGGGTCTAGCTCGTCGGGCTCCAGCTCGGGACCCACGGGCGCGGGATCGAGCAGCTCGGGATCCGGCTCATCGAGCGGAAGGCCAGATTCGGCCTCCTCGTCGAGCTCCGGTTCGAGCTCCGGTTCGAGCTCCGGCGGCCGAACGAGCTCGGGAAGCTCCTCGAGTTCGGGCAGTTCCTCGAGCTCGGGGAGCAGCGGTGGCTCAGGCACCGGATCGAGCTCGGGAGGGGGGGCCATCGCTTGCGATGTCAATCCCGTCACGCCCAACGCGTCTTCGCAGGCCAAGAACCTTCTCTGCTACATCTACAGCATCAAGGGCAACCACGTCCTCTCCGGTCAGCAAGAAGCGAACTGGAACGCGAATCCCACCGACATTAGCTGGTATTCGACGAACATCGGCAAATTCCCGGCCGTGCTCGGCAGCGACTTTCTCTACCACGGCTCCGCATCGTGCACGCAGGAGACGCCGTCCACGGCCCGGGCCATTGCCTACTGGAACGCCGGAGGCATTACCATGTTTCGCTATCACATGGGAATGCCGAATGCGGGTACGACTTGCGCGGATGATTGTTTTTCCGGTGGCGCCAACTGCGCCGAGCCCACGACGTTGCCCACGGCGACGTTTTTCACGAGCATCGTGACGCCCGGGACACCCCAAAACACGGCCCTGAATGCCAAGCTCGACTACGTGGCCGTACAAATCGGCGCGATGCAGGCCGCGAACGTGCCCGTGATCTTGGCCACCTACCATGAGACCCAGCCGAATGGGTGGTTTTGGTGGGCTGAGAACGACTCGGGGCCGGCCTTCGTCAACCTGTGGATGTATACATTCAATTACCTCACGAAGACCAAGGGATTGTCCAACATCGTATGGCTCATGCCCTTCAGCGGGTCTCCGAATGCCGCCTTCTACCCAGGTAGGGCCGTCGTGGACATCGGAGGCCCCGATGAGTACTCGCAACCGGCGAATTTGCTGACTTTCAACGCAGCCGGAAATTATGGCCCCGCGGCCAACATATTCGGGAGCACCCTGCCGATCGCGCTCCACGAGACCGGCGCTGTCGCGCAGCCCGACACGATGTTTCCGTCGGTTGCGCCCTGGGTTCTCTTCAACGTGTGGGCGACATACGAGAACACCGTCATCGGCGGCTTTACGTACAACACCTTGTCCAGCCTGCAGCAGGCGTACACGAGCCAGTTTGTCATCACCCGCGACAAGGTGCCGAGTCTGAAGTGAGCGTGCTGGGTTGTCCAAACTAGTCAGTTTCGGTGCTGGCGTCGCCGTGGTGGTCGCCGCGGCGCTTGGGTTCCGAGCTCTCGAGGGTTCCGTCCCACGTCCGAAACCGGTTGCGTCATCCGGCGTGGATCCGGGGACCATCGAGGCCTTTCAGTTGCCAGTCGACGTACCCGAGCCCGTCGTACGGGCGACCCCGATCGCGCCGACGGTGACCGTGCGCTCGCTGCCCACGGTCCGGAGCGAACCTCTGCCTCCCGATGACGCTGTTGTCGTCGCTGAGCTGCGCGACCTCGCAGCAACGGATCCCGAGCAATCCCTGAAATTGGCCCGCGGCGCGCTCGAGCGAAATCCGCGCGGCGCCAGCGCAGCCGAGTTCGAGTGGAACGTCGTCAAGGCGCTGTTCAACATGGGGGACCTCGAGGCCGCACAAGACGAGGCTCGAGTGATGGTGCGTGATTTTCCTGACAGCGAACTCTCGGGCGACGTCGTGCGCCACGTGCTGGACCCACAGCCGAATCCGTAGGATCGCGAGGCCGCCACCCAGCAAGGCCGTCGTCGCGAGCCGTGGCAACCGCGCGCCGCGACCCGAGCACGCCAAGGAAAGCAGTTCCCGCCGGTCCGCGAAGGCGGGGCCTGCGCCTGCCGAGGTCGGTTTTCATCTCGATGCGAAGACGGGCGAAGTCACCGATGTCGAGCTCCCGTTGCGGTCGGTGCGTGCAACCTCACGTTCGCCGAGGCGACTCATGACTGCATGCCGCGATCCGCGAGCTCAACCCAGACCTCGAAGAAGTCCACCTGCGCGACCCTTTCGCGCTCCGAAGCTCGGCGATCAGGCGGCAGGTGCGTTCGCGGGCCGGGAGGCGAGCGCGTGGGCAGCGACGACCTATCGATGGAGACTCTCTTGACGCATGCGTATCGTCGAATCGTGTTGCGAGAAAGGCCGAGCTCCCCGGCGATCTCTGGGATGGGAATCTCCGCGTGCACCTTGTGCCGAATCACCGCGATCAAATCTACGGGCACCATCCAGGGCGAGTGACCCTCGCTCTGCGTTGGCCCGTCCACGGCTTTTCGCAGGGTAAATTCAACGACAGCCCTAAACGCGCGCTTATGGGCCGCACGCAAAATTATTCGCGGTCCACGAGGACGTCATGACGATCGCCCTTGCGTGGGCCTCGTGGGGTCATACGGTTCGGACGGTGAGCGAGCCCTCTCTACCTCCCGATCGCCCGCGGGCAACTTTCACCGGTGACGTCCCCGCTGTCCGCGCACGTCCACGGGCGGACGGTTGGAGTGGCTGGGCTACTTACGGCCTCATCGCGGCGAACGTAGCGATGTTCGCGTTGGAGCTCGCATCGGCGCCGAGCCTCGCGGGCCCCGACCCGCAACGGATGGTCGCGCTCGGCGCCAACTTCGGCCCGCTCACCTGCAACGGCCAGGCGTGGCGGGTCCTGACGGCGATGTTCCTTCACTACGGCTTGCTCCATCTGGGCATGAATATGGCGTGCCTCTACCAGGTTCGCGTCGTCGAGCGCATGATGGGCCACGCCGAGTTCCTGGCGCTCTACTTCGCGTCGGGCCTCGTCGGCGGCCTTGCCAGCGTCGCATTCCACCCAATGGCGGTCTCGGCGGGCGCGTCAGGAGCAGTCTTCGGGATGTTCGGGGCGTTCGCGGGCGTCATGGTCCACCGCCGCGACCGCATCCAGCCCGAAGCCTGGAGGCGCACAATGGGAAGCCTCGGCATGTTCTTTGGTATCAACCTGGTGTTCGGTCTCTCCCAGAGAGAGATCGACCTTTCAGCACACCTGGGCGGCCTGGTGACGGGTTTCGTCGGCGCCTATGTCCTCGCAAGGACTGCACGACCCAACTCGAGGCCTTTGCTCCGCGCGCTGATTGTCCTGGGCTTGGGTGCTGCCGTCGCCTTCGGAGGGATCCACATGTTGCCGCGGTAGACGATGTTCTACATTGCGCGAGTCGTGGCGTACGCTCTCATTATCGCGGGAATTATATCGAGAAGCTCGGCGGCCGGTGCCCGCGTCGACCTTGAGGCGCGCTCTCTCCGATGGATCAGACAAACGCCCAGACGTCGACTTCGGGCACATGCCAGCTGAGGAAATTATCGCAGAATTGCCGGGCGACGGCTCGTCGAGCCCCCTCGTCGCTTGTGATGAACCGCGAGATCACATTGCTCGTCGCGCCACCTGCGAACGAGATGCTGGCGGTCTCGCCGGGTCCCCCGCGCGGGCTGGCTTTGCGTGCTGTAACCGCGACGCGGTACTGTTGGACACGCCAGCTCCGTTTGGAGTAGTTGAACGACAGCGACGCATACCCACCCCGGAGACGTCGCTGACGTACGTTCCCGTCGTGGACCGCGGGTGATGGCTACGTCTCGCATCTCCGCGACCCGAGACGACCTTGAGGAAGGAACCTGGTGAGACTGGACTCGAGCAGTGTGCAGTCGACGCTGGCGTTCGGAAGGTAGCAATCCCACCGGCCCCGTCAGTTCGGCCGATGCGCTTGCAGGTGCGCATAACGCCACCACTGTCATGAGAGCGCTCGCTGACGTACTACGACCCCGGAAAACGAGCTGTTCTGCAGCGTATTCCCGAGCGGAGCGCACGTGATCAGAGCCATCTCAAAGCGTCGGTCACGTCCTTGTTCCCGCTGCGAGCCATGCCCCGGGTGCCACGATCGGTCGCTCCGGATTCCACGTCAGGACCCGGGCCTTGGCTCGCCGTGCTCGATCCAAAAAGGTATGCGCCAGTCGAGCGGCGTGCTCCCCTCCGGCCCGGCGGCGCCGCCGAGGCACGTCAGCCAGCGCTGCCAGGTGGACAGCGTCGTCGGATCATGCGCAGGAGCCAGTCGGTCGCGAGCAAGTACGCAATCGACGGTGGAGGAAGGTAACCTCCGCCATCGCGAAGCGGCCCCGCATGATCATCTGGTCGATCTCGTCGACCCAAGCGGGGTCCGCATGGAACGCGCACGATCATCATTCGGCCCGGAAAGGGAACCCCAACGCCGAACTTTGGGACCCCCGGGCGGTCGATGGTTTCGTCGACTTTCTCCAGCATTGGGCGGCCTGCTGTCCGCGTTGTTTTGACCCAACCGGGTCGTACTAACGCAAACGCGTGGTGCTCTCGGAATCGGGCAATTCGCACTCGCGGGCTGGTACGTCGCTTGCTCGGCGCCGCGTCACCATGCGCAACCTCCGTACCATCGCCCCGTCATTGGCATCTCTCCTGGCCATCAGCTGCTCCACCTTCGGCCTCTCTTGCGCGGCGACCAAGCCCGCCGTTGCGAACGTCGAAGCTGTTCCCGCGAGCGCCCCGTCGAGCGCGGGCCCTGCGGAAGCCGCGCCGGCAGCGCGACAGACGTCGTCGGATGTTCATATTTCGGACGAGATCCGCGTCAAGTGCGGCATCCCGGATGCCGACGCGTACTTTGCGTTCAACTCCGCCTCCGTGACCACCCGGGATCGCACGCCCCTCGATCTCGTCGTTCGGTGCTTTACCTCCGGCCCGCTCAAGGGGCACGCCGCGAAGCTCGTCGGCCGGGCGGATCCGCGCGGGCCGTCCGACTACAACATCGCGCTCGGACAGTGGAGGGCGGACGCGGTTGAGGGCTATATGACCTCGCGAGGTCTTAACAAGGGTAAGGCCACGACGACGTCACGAGGCTCGATGGACGCGACCGGCAACGACGAGGCGACGTGGGAGCGCGACCGTCGCGTCGACGTGTTGCTCGCGAACTGAAGAGGGGCGGCTTCCGCTTCCGCATGGGTCACACCCACGTCCCGGCCTCCGACGCAGAATGGCCCAGCGTCCGGGAATACGGCGCTCGACCCGCGCGCTCGGTGCCGAGAGGCGCGCCGGACGGCGCAAGCAAATGAATGGGGGGAATGGGAGTATGCCGCGATGCCGGGGGCAATCCTCGACGGACTCTTGGTGGTCGACGTCACCGGCTGGGCCATCCTGGCGACCACGGCCACAACCACGCTCTCCGCCGTCCTTCTCACGCTCGTCGTCCGCGCGCGCTATGCGGGTCTCGAGCGAGATTTGCGAGACAATGGTGTCCCGGATAGGCGCTTCTCCAGCGACCTTCTGACCCGGATCGCGCGAGAGGGCGAGCGAGCCCTCCGCGGCTCGCGTAACGCGAACGTGCAGGCCATCATCGAGGAGGCGTTCCAGTCCGACCTCAAGACGCTGCTCCTCGCCGAGCGCTTCCTGAAGTCCGCGACGGGCCTGGTCATCATCTTGGGCCTTCTGGGTACCTTCTACGGGCTCACGCTGTCCATCGGTCGGCTCGTTCACCTGGTGTCGGCCGATCAAGCCGCGGTCTCGGATGTGGCGCAAGCCGTCACTGGCGACTTGACCCGCGCCCTCTCGGGTATGGCCGTGGCGTTTTCCAATTCCCTCGTCGGCATCGGGTCCGCGGTCATTCTTACGGTGCTCGGGGTGTTTGCCAACGTCGCCGACCGCCGCGTGGGTCTCATGCTCCGGATCGAGACGTATCTCGACTGGCGCGTGCACGAAGCTTCGAACGCCGAGACGGCGACGCTCGAGAGACGCCACGGCGCGTCGATCGGCGTTGACGCGGACCGAATCCACCGCACCGTCGTCGCCTTCGGCGAGTCGGCCGCGCGGCTCGACGGAGCTGTCACGCGGTTCGAGTCGGCGTTGCAGGCCTTTGCGACGACCACGCGGGACTTTCGCGAATTTAATCTGCACCTGAAGGATAACGTCCAGCGCATGAGCCTCTCCTTCGGCGACTTGAGCGAGACGCTGCAGGCGCATGCCGACGCGCTCAAGTCTGGCGATCGTTGAAGCGAGCCATGCGAAACCGGCGCCTTCCTTCTGACCAGGAGACCACGTGGGAAGTCTGGCCCGCGTTTACCGACGTCATGTCGACGCTGGCGTTGATCCTGTTCGTCGTCGTCCTTCTCGCTTATGTACGAAACCTCATTGCGAGCAAGCGACTCGACGCGTACGCACGTCGGATTACCACGTCCGAGCAGGTGCTGCGAACGCTCGAGGACCAGCTCGCGCGGACGACGGCCGAGATTCAGTCCGGTAGGGCGGCGCTCGATGCGTCTAGGGAGCAGCTGCGCCAGCAGCAGGACACGATCGCAGGAAACGACCGGGACCTCGACGCGCTCCGCTTGAGGCTCCAGAGCATCGCTGTCCTACGTGTCGAGGTGCTCGACAAGCTGAAACGGGCCCTCGAGGCCGAGCTGGGTCCGCGGGACTGGCCGGACGCCGGGAGGCTCGTGCGCATCGGGGACAACGGCAACATCATCATCAACGAGAGCCTCGTCTTCGAGACCGACTCCTACGCCATCAAGCAGGAGGCGAAGCCGCTGCTCGATACCCTCGCGCGCGCCCTCGGTAGCTTGCTCTCGGACGCGCAAGTGCGCGACAACGTCGACGCCATCGCGATCCAGGGTCACACCGACGAGCGGGGATCGGGGGCCTTGAATTGGGACCTGTCGGCCAAGCGCGCCAATGCGGTCCTCGCGTACCTGTTCCAGGCAAACAGAGCTCTCGAAGACTCCTATGGTCGCTACTTCACCGCGAGCGCCTATTCGAAGTTCCGACCGCTCGACGCCTCCAAATCGGAGGCTGCGTACCAGCAGAATCGCCGGATCGAGATCGCAGTCATCCCGAAGGACGCCAACGCCCGCAAAGTGATCGACGAGTATCTTCAGGCTCAAGACGCAGGATCGTCGCCGGGGCGAAGCGCCACGCCATGACAAAGGGTGAGGGTCGCCACGAGAGCACCCGAACGCTATCTGATCGACGCGCGGAGAGCCCGGTCTGCAAGTCGTGCCGCGCGATAAGCTTGAGCCTTATCGCACGCCTCGAGCAACCGCCGGAAGTCGACGCGCAGTCGCTGCGCCGGGGTTGGGTGGGCCTGCATTCGGACCTACGCTACGGCTGGGATGCGGCCCTCCTTACGAGATGGCTCACCCTTGCGCGACAGACGGATCTTCCGCCGCCCGCCGTGGACGGTCCGACTGTGCCGCAAGGGCGGAGGTCTGTGATCTCAATTCAAACTCGATGGGGCTGACGTAGCCCAGATGCGGGTGCCTCCGGGCGGTGTTGTAGAGGCGTTTGACGTAGTCGCCGATAGAGGCGGTGTCGATGGCTCGGGTGGCGAAGTCCTCGTGGTCGACGTGTTCGGCCTTGAGCGTGGCGAAGAAGCTCTGGCGACGGCGTTGATACTCCTATGTTCTGTCAAGTGGCAACCTCTCCGGCACCGGTTTGAGGATGTGCGAGCCTCGACGGGCATAGGATCGTGAAAAGTTCTCGCGCAATGTAGCGCTTCAGGCAGCGCAGAATTTCTGGCTTTGAAAGACCTTGGCCGGTACGCCTTCGACGTACGAGCGGGTTCGTGGGTCGCATCGCAGACACCAGCGGCTGCACGACCTCCGCGAGCGCGGCGTGCCAGCCGCACATCGTGGAACGCGCCCAGCTCCAGCCCGTCGCGCGCTTAATGTCCTCGAGGCGATGAAGCGGCATGTGATCTTGCCACCGCCGGACGATGGTGTCGGCGAGCATCCCCGGTCCGGCCCGGCCGCGCGGGACCGGCAACTCGGGCGGCTCGGCGACGAACACTTCGGTCGCGTCGTGGCGTTTGCGCTCTCTACTAACGAACTTGGGGCGAATGACGCGCGCGACGACAAGCGACGCCGGCCGTCGCTCCAGCGTTTCGCAGACGTCCTCACCGATACGCTCGAAGGCGTCCAGGCCGCCTCGCTCGACCTCGGGAGGCAGCACTTCGATCTCCACGCGCGGCAGGTGCTCGGGCAGCGGTTTGCGACCGGTCGGCTTGCGACGCGTGTGCGCTGGAATCTGCTGCTCGGCGTTGGCTGCGGCGAGCGCCGCGTCCAGCTCCGCAGCCTGGCGCTCGCCGAGCATCATCGACAGCATGCCGAGCGACAGCTGGGCGTTGTTGTCCGGCAGGTGCTCGGACTTGGAGCCGAGGATGCCGAGCTCCAGCTTGCGGCATCGCTCCATCGTCTGAAGGTAGAGTGCGCGGTACTCCTCGCGCTGGCGCTCCGCGGTCGTCACCCGCTTCTCCAGCTCCTCGAGTCGCTGCACGATCTGCGCGACGTCGGTCACGCTCGCCGTCATCGCTCGATGCGTGATCTCGGGTCGCCTCGCCATCGCCCTCTACCTCGCCCGATGGCTACCGCGCTGCCCCTTCTGCCATCAGCCCCACGCCCCTTCACGATGCTCGATACAGCGATTCACACAGCTCTCGTGACCAACCCTCTGGCAGTGGTGCTAAGTGCTCGCGCCCAACCTCGCTTGGAGGCACGTTCCGATTCAAAAGGCGCTCGGCGACCAGCTGGGGATTCCTGTGAGGATCCGCAATAGCGTTCAGGCGGGTGGGCTCGCCGAGCTTCACCTGGCGACCACGAGCGCCACGTCTCCCTCGTATGGATCTACGTCGAGGAGGGCATCGGGGCCGCGGTGGTGAGCGATGGGCGGGTCCTCGGGGGCAAGAACGGCTACGCCGGTTTGGACACTGGAAGCTCGGCACCGGAGATCTGGCTTGCGGATGCGGGCAAATGGGCTGCCCGGAGACCGTCGTCTCGGGACCCGCGATAGAGGCGGCCGCGCGCCTTTGAATCACATGACGACTGCGGCGGCATTTGCATTTTGGCACTCGGTCTCAACGAAAGGACTCGTCCAGCGTGACGAATGCTTCCTCCATCTCACGACGGGTCTGCCGGTCGAAGAATCGGCTCGGAGCGCACCCCAGCACACTCCAAAACGACCGATGGCATTGCGAGTAACTGCCGAAGCCCGCGGACAGTGCCGAGGAGAGGAGGTCCCCCCCGCGATCGACCGTCTCGATGAAACGCGCCAGACGCACACGTGTGCGGTAGGCAGCCAACGTGAGGCCCACGCCCCGGTGAAAGTGCCGGCTTAGTTCCGACGGGTGGGTTCGAACCAAACGTGCGAGTCGGTCCCGCCCGAGGTCTGGTTTGGCCTTCAAGGAGCAGACGACCCTGCGCGTGATGGAGTTCGCCGCTCCGTCGGCCGCGCGTGACGCCTGAAGGTCATGCCAGAGGTCTCCGATCGCCGTCTCTGCCGCCACCGTTCCCCCGCCCTCCCCCGGAGGCACCGCGCAGCGCTGACGCAGCTCCGCGACCTGGGCGGCATTCAAACGCAGCTGCACCGGGCCGCCGTACGCACGACCTTCCGCGGAACCGAGGACACGTGCCGAAAACTCCGGGGTCGCCCCCATGACGTAGAGCTCAAAATCCGCAGAAGCCTCGAGAAGCTCGTGGTCGACGCCAGGCGGCCATGAAAGGAGGTCACCCGGAAGCACGCCAAAGATGAGCTCACCGACTCCCACCGTACCGGTACCGGCGGTGACGAGGTTGACCTCGAGCTCGGCGTGAAAATGCCGAGGGCGCCGATACTGAGGCGCGTAGCGCCAAACTTGGCCGCGTGCTCGGCCGACCATCGGGAACGGTTGATAGGCGACAGAAACCATCGTCAATAGCTTACACACACATTGCGAACACGCCATTACGACGACGCCGTACATGGGGTCCTGATCCGCAGGAGAAGCTTGGCGGGACCCGCCCAAGCCCCTGGCGACCCCTTCCGCGTCGTCAGGGCAGTCAGTCAGGCCTCGTAACTAAATCTACAACTTACCAGCAAACGGATGCATCCACTTGGGACGGCACGGACATAAGGGCGGACGCGAAAATGGATATCATAGCGATCGGGGACGCAAGCGGCGCGGACCATGCCGACGAGGATTCGGCGCAGGAGACGCGAGCGGCGACAACGCGATGCCGGGAACGCATCGTTGGGCCGCGAGCCTGGCCTCCTCAAGCGAGAAACACGCGCCCACGAGCGACAGACTCGCGCCCAACGCGAGCCGTCGAAGATTGCTCGAGAGATGCTGCGGCAAGGTTTTGGGTCAGGATATGCCCCGTCTCGCCTTCTCATATTTCGCGTGCGCGGCGGCGCGCGGTCAAAGGAGAACGCCTCTCCTTCGAGGGCCTGCGAGCGTCGCAGGTGCCGAGCGGCGTCAGAGTTACTTGTTGAGCTTCTGGCGTGTCTCGCCCTTTAGCTCTTTGGCGCGGCCCTCCAGTTCCAACTGCTCGTTGTCGGTGAGCGCGCCGACCCGGTTCTTCACGGCGCCCACGACCTCCTCGATCTTGCCCCTTGTCCGCTCGGCGGCCTTCGCGCCCTCCTCGCGGGCCTTGCCCTCGAACTCCTTGGCCCTGCCCTCGGCCGTCATCTGCTCGTTGCCGAGCACCTTGCCGACGCCCTGTTTGATCTTGCCGCCAAGCTGCTCGGCAACGCCTTCAGTCTTCTTGCTCTGGTTGCTCATGGCCGGATGTAACGCAATACGTATGCCACCACCCGCCCCCAAAGAGCCCCCATGCGCGTGGGGATCGGATGCGGCGATCGGCGAGGTCGGGTAGCACGTGCGGGCCGCGCCCGGCGCGTGCTCGCGCAGCGACCTGAGCGCGACGAGCACGCCCCCACGTGCTCACCCGCCGGTGACGCTCCATTCATGGGCGCTTCAAAAACCTCCCGAAGAACGCCGCGAACACGAGGACGATTCCGATGTTCACCGTCAGTCGCTCCCAGAAGCGGTTCCTAAAGAACAGGACGTCCACGCCGACCACGACGGCTACTAGCGCAAGCACGTAAAAGGCGACGGTTGGATACTTTCCCATCCTACTTTCTACGGCGTGCAACGCAGAAATCGAGCTCAACACCACCTGTCAGGCCACGGCTCTATCGTCACGATAGATTTCGTGAGCATCCGCGCGCTTCCGAACTCGCGTCACCAATCGACCGTCTCGTCCGATCCGCCGAAGGCGACAGGCATGCCGGCGTAGTGCGTGAGCCCGTCGCGAACGGGGAGGACCGCAAAAGCGACAGTTGACGTGGAACTGCGGGCGGAAGGCTTCCGCGGGAAGCAAAAAGCCGTTCACCCCGCGGAGGTTCCGTGCCGCGATGTCGATGAAGAGGCGACCACCGCACGCGGCGCAGAAGTAGCGCGGGTTGCGCTTCAGCATCCACACCATGGCGCCCCCGCGTGTGACCTCGACGTCGTTGCCGCTGTAGACCGACTCGGCCGCGTACGCGCCGCTGGTCATCTTCCGGCAATCGTCGCAGTGGCAGTAGAACTGGGCGAGCGGGGTGCCGCGGACGGCGAGCTCCACCGCGCTGCAGGGGCAGGTCAGCGTGTGCATGGTGACACCATATCGCAACCGGCGCGCGCCGCCGCCTCCACCCCCTGCCTTTGGAACTCTCCGCAGGCGCGCCTGATTGTGCCAAATATTGCGGAGGATGGCGCTGACACCGAGATGGCGTATCGAGAACGGTGGAAAGCGGGAAGGACCCCAAGAAGGTGCTGGTGCAGCTCGGTCAGGTGCACGCCGGGCGGGATGAAGTTCACCGACGCGAAGGGCATCACGGCGAAGGCGGCGACCATCAAGGCCTACGTGCGCGAAGCCATCGCAGTCGAGAAGGCCGGGCTGCGGATGAAGCAGAAGAAGACTTCAGATTTTCCGGTTCCCGAGGAGCTGACGGAGCGGTCCCACGTTTCGAGCGCGCCTTCGAGGCGCTGACGCCGGCGCGGCAGAGAAGCTCCCTCTATCAACCTTGCCTCCGGCAAGCGGTTGGCACGCATCAA
Organism: Polyangiaceae bacterium; assembly: GCA_036501935.1. GTDB lineage: Bacteria > Myxococcota_A > Polyangia > Polyangiales > Polyangiaceae > Palsa-1150. The sequence goes on from DASXZL010000015.1 coordinate 16,329, forward strand.
AAAGGCGGTGCCTGCGATATTCGGAGGCAGAGGGTTCCTGGCCCATGTTGCCAAGCAGCGTCGCTCGGTGAGGACCGGCTCCACGGCAGCCTGCCAAAACGCGGCGAAATGACCTGGGCAGTGTCCTGTCTCGCGCCGCATCAATGACCTTTCTCAGCGAATGCCGGAGTCGCGCGAGCTCTTCAACTTGAGCAGGTCTACGACGTGGTTGGCGCCGCCCCACGAGGCGTCGTCGACCGCCGCGCGAGCCTCGCTTACGAAGTCCACGGTCCCCGTGAGAGTGGCGACGCCGTCCGGCGCCACCGAAACCGTGATGTGGTCGCGCTCCACCATGGGGTCCCAAACCAGGCGATCCTCGATGCTCGCGGCGATTTGAGCCGGCGTTCGCTGAACGGAGAGATCGTCATCGATCTCGGCGACGCCCGGCACCGACTCCACATCCGCGACCGCATCCCAGCGCTCGAGGAACCCGGAGATCGTCCCTTTGAGAGCGACCTTTCCTTTGGCGCTCGATACCTGGATGGACTTCCCGTCCGCCAGAAAGGCGTCATCGGCGAGCACGCGTTTCGCGTCGCGTACGATGTCGGCGTCCGCCGGCTGGGAGGACGGTTGCACCGTTGCATCGTTGCGGACGTCCCAAACTCCGACCGTGTTCTTCGCGTCGGCCTCGGCGGCGGCCCGCGCCTTCGCGCTGTCGACGGCTCCGCTCAGCGTGACGGTGCCATCCATGACGGCGACCTGTGGCTCGAGGACCTTCAGGCGCGGATCGAACACGAAGGCGTCGCGCACCGCCGCGGCGATCTGAGCATCGGTCCGCTCCGGAGTAGCGACGATGTGCCTCTGATCGTCGTAGGCGCCCCAATCCACGTTGATTTTGGAGTCGTCGACTGCATCGACGCCCATCACCCACGCGTCCGAGCTGGCTCGCATCTCCTGGCCCAGGCTGCCGGCGATACCGCTGAGATGCACTGTGTGCCCGGACACGGTGACGCCAAAAGTCTCGCCGTCGAGCCATACGTCGTTGGCGAATCGATGCTTCACGTCGGCGGCGATGTCCGCCTCGGAGCGATCCTTGGGGTAGTGGACTTCGACCTCGTTCTCTACCGCCGCGACGCCGGGCACCGCCTTGATCACGTCGGCGAACAAGGTCTTTTGCTGCCATGAGTCCGCCGCGCCCGAGAGTGTTACCTTCCCGTTCCTGGCTTCGACGCCGATCGCGTACGCGCGTGTCGCCGGATCACGATGAAGGGCATTCATGACATCGGTCCTGAGCTGACCGTCGGTGCGGGCCACCGGCTTGACGGCAATGCGGTCGACGACCGAGCGGACACCCTTGATTGTCTCGGCAACTTTGAGAGCCCGCTCCTTCGCGAGAATATCGCCGACCGACCCGGACAACGTGGCGATCCCTTGCGTGACATCGACCCGAACGACCTGACTCCGGAGAGGCGCCTCGTCTTTGAAATGTCGCTCGATGGCCGCGGCCACGTCCGTGTCGGACGGTGGAGCTCGTCGTTGCGGCGCGGGGGTCGAGGTCCACACGGTCGCCAGCTGCGGAGGAGACATGTCACGGTGGCAATCGAGCAGGCCCACGGCGAGAGCCGACAGAGCCAGTGCGGGAGCGACGAATCGAGACTGAAGAGAAATCGGCAGGTTCATGGCATTCCTCGTTTCTCCAACCGGTGTCGTCCGTTGCAAACGCGCGGCAACGGAAACGGAGGGTGCAGCCGTCAAGCGTTCGCGCGAGGGGCCTTGGCGACAAGAACCGAGGAACGGGCGACATGCAGCACCCGCTCCATCACCCGGCCCGTAGCCCAACGCCAAGGTGCGCCGCGTCTGTGCGCCCCGACCACGACGAGCTGTGCTCTGACCGTCTCTGCCTCCCGCAGTATGGCGGCAGCGGCCGGGCGCTCCAGCACGCGACACGTCGCCTCGACGTTCAATTTTCGCACCACGGTCACGAGCGCGTGTTGCGACACTTCGAAGGCGCTCGGAGCCAAATTGCCGATGTCGCCTTTCAGGAGGTGCGCGGCCTCGATATCGAGAAAGCCGATGGCGTGAACGACGATGAGACTCGCTTCGCGCCGGCGCGCTTCCTCCGCCCCCTGAACGACCGCTGGGAGCGACGCGGACGACAGGTCCGTCGCAACCAAAACCGGCCCCGCGACGCTGGGCTGGCGGACGACGAGCACGCTGCAACCGGCAGACCGGACGACTCTATCGGCAACGTCGCCGAGGACTCGAGCGAAACCCGACGTGCCGCGACTGCTGATGACCACGCGGTCCGCTTTCCAGAGTTCGGCTCGCCGCACGACTTCGGCATAATCGGAGCCCGCAGCCACGAAAATATCGACTCCGCTCCCGAGCGTTCGCGCCACGCGTTCGCGCAGCAAGTCGCGGGCGCGTGCAAGAAGCGTCTGAAGTGCTGCTGCTTGCTTCGCGTATGCCCGTGGAAACAACATGTGCACCGAAGGAAGGGCGGGCACCAGGTGCAACACGGCGAACGTGTCCTCCTTCGAATGAGCGCAAGACTTGGCCTCGCGCAACGCCAAGTCGCTCCCGTCGCTGAGATCGGTCGCCACGAGAATGCGCATGGCGTCTCCTGAGCGGCTCATGATCCGCTCGCCACAAATCACTTACGCCCTCGCACTTTGGATTCGTCGCACGAGGTCGCCCCGGAGGCAGGCTGGCTATTACCCGATGTCGATGACTCCGCTGCTCGCGACGGAGGCAATGATCGCGCGCAGCGTCGCTTGGGTCGGCAAGGCAGGGTGCATCTGGGCGTCAAACATTCTCGGACGTGCTTTTATTGCCGCAAGTCTAGTCCTCTTGGCGGGATTCGTCAGGCCTCTCGTAAGCTGCGCGGCTCGCTCCGGGGGGCGCCCGCGAGGTGTCGAGCCTGGTTGCATCCGCGCCCGTTCGCAGAAGCCTCGCGTAGTCCGCGGTAATCCGCAGCGCTTCGTCGAGGACGAGGCGGTCTGCAAACGTTCGGGAGTCGTCCCGCGACTCGCGATCGTCATGGCCCTGCGTGGGAGAGCGCGACGACGCGGCGTCTTTGCCTTTCATCGGGGCGATTGGCGACGGTAACCCCGGAGAAGCAGCATTCTCGAGGGTAATCTCATACTCCGCGGGCTCGGCCGCGCGCTCCGCTCGTTCCGCTCGCTCCAGCTCGTCCCGGTGCGCCTTGTCGCTTGCCAGATTTCTTCGTCGCTCGGCCTCGTTCAACGAAAGCGACTTCGCATCGAGGCGTCGCTGGTCGCGGGCGATATCTGCTTCGAGGAACCGCCAATCCTCGTCGGAGCCGATTCTACGCGCGGAGCTCTCGCGTAGCTTCGCGACATAAGGCCTCACGCGGCCGAGATGATCGTAAGACGCGGACCCGACGATATCCCACGGCAACGGGTTCTCCATCCCCGACTCTCCGCGCTCGCCGAGGTCGCTCGCGGAGGGCAGGATGACGTCGGAGCTGACCCCGCGCATCTGTGTCGACGCGCCGCTCGGCCGGTAGAACTTGCGGATGGTGACTTTGATGGCGCCTGGGTCGTACGAGTGCGCGAGCCCTACTTGGTCCATGACCTGCGCCAAAGGCAAGATGCTCTGCACCGTCCCCTTGCCGAAGGTGGACGAATCGCCCACGACGAGCGCTCGTCCATAGTCCTGGAGCGCGCCGGCGAGGATCTCCGAGGCCGATGCACTCGACTTGCTGGTCAGGAGGACCAACGGACCGTCGTAGGCGATGGCGGGATCCGTGTCGCCTTCCACCTCGACATGGCCGGCGGGATCGCGGGTTTGTACGACCGGACCCGTGCGGATGAAGAGGCCCGTGAGGGAAATGGCCTCTTCGAGCGAGCCACCCCCGTTGCGGCGCAAATCCAGAACGACGCCATCGACGTGCTCCGCCTTCAATTTGTTGAGGAGCACGGCTACGTCCGCGGTGGCGCTGCGGCGCGCGCCTCCGTCACGCTCGTCCGTGTCGGCGTAGAAGGACGGCAGATCGATGACGCCGAGTCGGAGCGTTCGCCCCTGGTCCGCGGGCCAGTCGACGAGGCGTGCCTTTGCCGCCTGGTCCTGGAGCCGCACCGCGCCGCGGACGATGGTCGCCGTCCTCGGGGGCAACCCGTTCGGGGCGCCGGCCGAGAGAAGCTTCAGGGTCACGCTCGATCCTTTCGGTCCGCGTATCAGTTCGACCGTGCGGGATAGAGGCATGTCCACGACGTCGACCGGCTCCTTACCGTCTTGGGCCACGGCGATGATGCGATCGCCTCGTTTCAGAAGGCCGCTTTTCGCGGCGGGGCCACCCGGGACGAGGTCGCGAATCTCGCAGTAACCGTCTGCGTTTTCGAGTGTCGCTCCGATTCCCACCAGCGAGAGATTCATCGAGATCGCGAAGGTCTCCAGCTCTTCGTGCCCGAGGTAGTCGGAGTGGGGGTCGTAGACATGTGCGAGCGTGTCCAAGTAAATCTCGAGTACTTCGTCCGTTCCGAGCGCCCTCATCGTCCGCAGCCGCTGTGCGTATCGCCGGCTCAGCGTGTCGACGATCTGCGCCGGCTGCACGTCCGCCAGCTTTTCCCCCAGATACTCGGCGCGCAGCTCCTGGCGCCATAGGCCTTCAGCCTCGCGCAGGTCGCGGGGCCTTCGCGCCCGTTCCCGATTGAGCGGATAGGCGTCCTGTCCCGTAAAGTCGAACCGGGCGGTCCGCAGAGTGTCGGCGACATAGGACGCGCGCTGCTGCAGACGCTCGATGTACCGGGCGAAGATGGCCCTGGCCGCAGCGGTGCTTCCCGTTTCGCGCGTCGCGGAGGCCAACGTACGCCCATACGCGACCGCGAATTCATCCATGTCCGTTTGGAACAGCAGAGAGCGGGCCCCGTCGAGCGCGTCCGCGTAGCGATCGAGGAGGAGCTTCGCGAAGGCATCGTCGAACGGGTGATGCGCGAACTGCGAATGCTCGAGGACGTTCGTCGTGATCCGGGTGATGTTGGCTCCCGTCGCGGTCGTCTCGATCGGAGCAGCAGCCGCGCGACCTCCGACGCCGGTCGCGACGAGCACGATGATGAGGCCCGAGGTCACGGTGGACACGCCGGCCTTTCGAAGGTTCATGCAGACTCCAGGGGTAGATGGGGCGGGTGCGACGGAGCTCGATCCTCGCGCCGTCGAGGTCGTACCATCGACGTCCTCCGTGGCCGACGCCTTGCGCCCACATGACGAGTTTGTAGGAATCGACGACGGCCCGACCGGCACGTAGCTCGACCGCAAAATGCGATGTTCATGACACGCCTGTAATGTCCGCGCAGTACCCACGTATCCACTGCGGTTCATTCTCTCGAGGTTCCCGGAAGTCGGGAGCGCAGAGGAGAGCGTGCACATGCAAACGCAGGCAAATATCGACGGCGGCCGTCCGAGCTCGTTCGCCCACGGTGTCGGCAACGCCGGCATCCTCGCCCTTCAAGAGGACGTCCGGCGTCACTCCCAGTGGGTGGCGCCGCTCGAGCAGGAGATCGGTCGCGTCATCGTCGGCCAGCGCTACCTCGTGGAGCGCCTGCTCGTCGGCCTCCTGGCGGGCGGACACGTGCTCCTCGAGGGCGTGCCTGGGCTGGCGAAGACCCTTTCGCTCAAGACGCTGGCGGGCGCTCTCCACGCCCAGTTTCGGCGCGTCCAGTTCACTCCGGACATGTTACCGGCCGACATCGTCGGGACCCTGATTTACAACCCGCGCGACGGCGGCTTCGTCACCAAGCGCGGGCCGGTCTTCTCGAACCTCGTGCTCGCAGACGAAATCAACCGGGCGCCGGCCAAGGTCCAGAGCGCGCTCCTCGAGGCGATGCAAGAGCGTCAGGTCACGTTGGGGGACGAGACGCACCTCCTTCCCGAGCCGTTCCTGGTGCTCGCCACCCAGAACCCCATCGAGCATGAGGGCACCTACCCACTTCCGGAAGCGCAGATCGATCGCTTCATGCTCAAGCTGGTCATCGGTTACCCCGAGCGCGCCCAGGAGCGCGCCATTCTCGACGCGATGGCGACGAGCGAGCCTCGTCTCGACGTGCGGCCCGTCGTGACCGTCGAGGAGATCTTGCAGTCGCGCCGCGTCGTGAACCGCATCTACGTCGACGACCGCATCAAAGACTACATCGTCGACCTCGTCGGCGCGACCCGCAACCCGGCCGCGGTGGCGCCGAAGATGACGCCTCACGTGCTCTTCGGCGGGTCGCCGCGCGCCACCATCAGTCTCACCCTCGCGGCGAAGGCATGGGCGTTCTTGCAGGGGCGGGCGTACGTCACGCCGCTCGACGTCAAGTCGCTTGCGCATGACGTGCTCCGGCACCGCGTGGTCCGCACGTACGAGGCGGAGGCAGAGGGAATCACGACCGATCACATCATCGACGCCATTCTCGAGGCGTTGCCAGTTCCCTGACGGGAGGACGACGCCCATGCAAGACCAAGAGCTGCGCGAGATTGTCGGCAAGGTGAGGCAAATCGAGATCCGCACGAGGCGGCTCGTCAACGACGCCGTCGCCGGACACTATCACTCCGTGTTCCGCGGGCGCGGAATCGACTTCGACGAAGTTCGCGAGTACGTGCCCGGCGACGACGTACGAACCATCGACTGGAACGTGACCGCGCGCGCCGGGCACCCGTTCGTGAAGAAGTTCCGCGAGGACCGGGAGCTCACCATCCTGCTCGTCGTCGACGTCAGCGCTTCACTCGATTTCGGGTCGACAGGGGCGAGCAAGCGGGAGCTCGAGGCCGAGCTCGCGAGCGTGCTGGCACTCTCGGCCACGCGCAACAACGACAAGGTGGGCCTCGTCCTCTTCAGCGACGAGATAGAGGTCTACCTCCCGCCAAAAAAGGGTCGGTTCCACGTCCTGCGTGTCGTGCGCGAGATTCTCGGCGCGCGTCCGCGCCGTCGAGGAACCGACGTCGAACGCGCCCTGCGGTTCGTTCACCAGGTGACACCACGGCGTGCGATCGTATTTTTGCTTTCCGACCTTCAATCGTCGCGCGATGCGTCTTCGCAACTCGCCGGACTGCGGGACGCCGTACGGCTCGTGCGCAGACGCCATGACCTCGTGGCAGTGCACGTGTACGACCCGCGCGAGATGGCACTTCCCAACGTCGGCGTCTTGTCGCTAGAAGACACGGAGACCGGGGAGATCGTCGAGATCGATACGGGAAAAAGCCGCGTTCGCGAGCAGTTTGCGGCGCTCACGAAGTCTCGACGAGCCGAGACGGCCCGCGCCCTTCGCCGTGAAGGGGTGGACTGTCTCGAGATCGACACTTCCAGGCCGTATCTCCCTGCGCTGCTGGGATTTTTCAAGACCCGGGAGAAGAGGCTCGCATGACCCCCGCCGCCCTTCTCCCCGTCGTCTCGGCGGCTGGCCCCGACATTCACGACATTCGCGGGCCCATCGCGATTCCCTCCGTCTGGCCGGTACTCCTGATCGTGGCGGGTGCACTCGTGTTCACGCTCGCAGGCGCCGCGGCGGCGTACTGGCTGCTGCGTCGATTGCGACGAGTGCGCGCCAAGACGCCCGCCGAACGCGCTCTCGAGAGACTCGAGAGCGCTCGCGTCCTCGCTCGGGACGGACGCCCCGCCGACCTGGGCGCCGAGGTTTCGGACGCCGTACGCGACTACGTGCAGGCACGCTTCGAGCTGCGCGCGCCGCACCGCACGACCGAAGAGTTCCTCCACGAGCTGCTCTCCGCGCGCGAGAGCCCGGTCGCGGCGCATAGCGCGTCGCTCGGCGAGTTCCTCGCGGCATGTGACCTCGCCAAGTTTGCGCGATTCGCGATCGACCCGGAGCACATGCTGGCGATGATCGACGCGGCCGAGAGCTTCGTGCGTGCGACCGGGGCTCCGCCCGCCGCAGAGATCCGTCGACTCGACTCGACCGCAGGTCACGTAGAGGAGGCCAGAACGTGAGCATGCTCCACTTTGCATCGCCTTTGCTTCTGTTGGCGTTGCTGCCGTTGCCCTTCGTCTACCTGCTTCGCGGGCGGCGAGGCCGCGTACCGGCGCTCGGTTTCTCGAGCACCGCGACCGCACGGTCGGTCTCCCGCCACGTGAAGAGCCGGTGGGGTCGCTGGCAAGCGCTGGCGCGCATGCTCGCGCTCGCGGGTGGCGTCGTGGCGCTCGCACGACCGCAGATCGCCCACGCCCATGCGGAGGCCCAAGCGAGCGGCGTCGATCTGGTTCTCGCGCTCGACGTATCGGGCTCGATGGGCTCCCTCGACTTCAAGAAGGACGACAAGCCGGTGAGCCGGGTGGACGTGGTCAAGTCCGTCGTAGCCGAGTTTCTCGCGCAGCGACCCAACGACCGCATTGGGATGATCGCGTTCGCAGGGCGGCCGTACCTCGTGAGCCCGCTCACGCTCGACCACGATTGGCTCATCGAGAACCTCGCTCGCGTCCAGATAGGCGCCGTCGAGGACGGAACCGCGATCGGCTCCGCGCTCGGCTCCGCCGTCAACTGCCTGCGCGATCAGCCCTCGAAGTCGAAGGTGGTCGTTCTGCTCACGGACGGCGTCAACAACAGCGGCAGCGTGCCCCCCGAGCTCGCCGCCGAGGCGGCCAAGGCGCTCGGCGTGCGGGTCTATACGATAGGCGTCGGCGTCCGCGGCGAAGCTCCCACGCCGGTCACCCGCGCGGACGGGTCGACGAGCCTCGTCATGACGAAGGTCGACATCGACGAGGACACGCTGCGCAAGATCGCCGACACCACCGGCGGGAAATACTTCCGCGCGACCGACACGGACTCGCTGCGCGGAATCTATGCCTCCATCGACAAGATGGAAAAGACGACCCACACCGTCCGCAGCTACGAGACGCACGAAGAGCGCTTCGCCTGGTTCCTGCTCCCGGCGAGCTGTTTGCTCATGGTGGAGCTCGGCCTTGGATTGACTCGGTTCCGCCGCATCCCGTGAGAGAGGCCACCATGCGATTCGCCAATCCCATTTTCCTCGCGGTCGCGGCCGGTGCGGCCGTCCTCTTGATCGCGCTCTTCGTCCTGCTCGCGCACGCTCGCCGTCGCGCCCTCGCTCGGATCGGATCCTCGCGGCTCTTGCCCGAGCTCACTGCCTCGCTGTCGCGTCGCCGTCGTCTTTTCCGCCAGGGCGCCGTCGTCCTCGGCACGGTGCTGTTGGGCACGGCGCTCGCCCGACCGCAGCTCGGCTACCGATGGGAGGAGGCGCACCGCAGAGGCGTCGACCTCTTGTTCGCGATCGATACGTCCAAGAGCATGCTGACGCGCGACGTGAAGCCGAATCGGCTCGAGCGCGCCAAGCTCGCGGTGAGATCCCTCGTCGAAAAGTTTCCCGGTAATCGCGTGGGCCTCGTGGCCTTCGCGGGGACCGCGTTCGTGGAGACGCCGCTCACGCTCGACCACGGCATCTTCGATGAGTCCGTGGCATCGCTCGACACCCATGTCATCCCCCTTGGCGGAACCGACATCGCCCGCGCCATCGATCAGGCCGACAAGGCCCTCGCGGGCGACGCGCACCGAAAGGTCCTCGTGCTCATCACCGACGGTGAGGACCTGGCAGGCGAGGCGGTCGATGCGGCGCAGCGCGCGGCGAAGGACGGCGTGGTCATTTACACGTTGGGTGTCGGCACCCCGAAGGGCGAGCTCGTTCCCGAGCCCGGCCCACGGGGCCAGACCCAGTTCGTACGCGACGAACGAGGTGCCCTCGTGACCTCGCGGCTCGACGAGGCTCTGCTCGGCAAGATCGCTCGCGCGTCGGGCGGCGACTATCGACGACTGGGGGACGGCGGTCAGGGCCTCGAATCGCTCTACGACGACGAGCTTTCGAAGCTCCCTCAATCCGACCTCGCATCGAGGAGCGTGCGCGTGCCGATCGAGCGCTACCAGTGGCCATTGGCGGCGGGTCTTCTGCTTCTCGGCATCGAGCCGCTCGTCAATGAGCGCAAGCGCCGGCGCTCGGTTCACCTCGGATCGGCGGCCATGTCTCGCGCGGCGGCCGCGGTGGGCGCCGTCGCGGTCATGTGTGTCGCGCCGGCGGCCGCGGCTTCGCCGCAGAGCGCGCAGCGCGCGTACGAGAAGGGGGACTACACGGCCGCCGAGGAGCAATACGCGGCGGCGGCGAAGGCTGCACCCGGCGATGCGAGGCTCGACTTCGACCTCGGCGCCGCCGCGTATCGAAAGGGGGATTTCGCGCATGCGGGCCACGAGTTCGAGAGCGCGCTGCGCAGCGAAGATCTCGGTATTCAGGAGCACGCCTATTACAACCTCGGCGACGCGAGCTTTCGCCTGGGCGAGGCGACCCTCGCGAAGGACGACGTCGAGGCGACGAAGGGCCACTGGAAGCGATCCATCGACGCATACGAGGGCGCCACGCGGCTGCGCCCGGACGACGCCGACGCGCAATTCAACCTCGAGCTGGTGAAGCGGCGGCTCGCGGCTCTCGAGAAGAAGCAAGAGGAACAGACACCACAGGACCAGCCGAAGCAGAACTCCGGTCAGGGGTCCCGAGCGCAAGACAAGGCGCAGAATCAAAAGCAGAACGGCGACAAGGGCCACCAAGAGCAAAAGCCCGGGACTGGGCAGAAGCCTCAGGACCAAGGCCCCAATGGCAACAAGGGCCCACAGGGTCAGCCACGAGGCGCGGGGCCGAATCCTCTGGACCAAAGCCAGAACGGCGACAGCGGCCAGCAAGCGCCCAGGCCTGTCACCGGGCAGGACCGTCAGGACCGAGGCGCGAACGGCGACAAGGACCCGCAAGGCCCGAAGGTCGGAGCTGCGAGCGCCGGACGGGCCGGTCCGGGAGAGTTGAGCAAGGCCGACGCCGAATCGCTCCTCGACTCGATGCGCAGCGAGCTTCGATTGACCCGGGGCGCGCCCGTCGACAAGAAGCAAGTCCCGCAAAACCAAGAGCCCGTGAAGGATTGGTGAGCGATGAAGTCCCTGACCAGAATGATGAAGGCGTGCCTCGTCGGGCTCACGATGCTTCCCGTCGCAACCGCCGCCGTGACCGCGGGGGCGGCGACGCCGCAACCGCCGACCGCAATGGCTCCGGCAAAGTCGGGCCCCAGCGTCCGCGCGTTCGCGCAGGTGTCCCTGCCCAAACGGACGCTCTACGTGGGCGAGTCGGTCCCGATCACCGTGCAAGCCTACTATCTTGCCGGCACCGGCGTCACGATCACCGGGGTTCCCGCGTCGAACGCGGTGGACTTCACTCTCTCGCTCGGCGATGCCGCGCAGGGGCGAGCTACCATCGGAGACGATAGCTACCTGGTCGTGACCTGGAAGGGGCACCTGTCCCCGGCCAAGGCCGGCCGTTATGCCCTTCGGATGAAGGTCCCGAGCTCGCTCGAGTGGCGCGCGGTGCAACGTAGATCCGCACCGACGCCCGACGCGGAGGACGGGATCGCCAGTTTCTTCGATTCGCTCGGTCGCTCGGATCAAGACGGCGACCTCTTTGCCCAGATGCAGCAACGGATGCAGCGAATGATGAGCCAGTCTTTTCAGGACTTCGATCTCGGGTCCGTGCAGAAGAAGGACGTCGTCGTGGAATCGACCGGCGTGGATCTCGACGTCGAGCCTCTCCCCGCCGCCGGTCGCCCGCCGGCCTTCTCGGGAGCCGTGGGCCGCTTCGCGCTGGAAGCGACAGTGGACAGCGCGCACGTGCGCGCCGGCGAGCCGGTCGATCTGCATTTGGTCGTCCGCGGCCACGGCAACTTTGACCGGGTGACGACGCCGGGGATCCCCGAGTCCGCGGAGCTCAAGACGTACTCGCCGACGACGACGGAGGCTGAAGGAGCGAAGACCTTCGAGCAAGCGGTCGTACCGCAGAGACCCGGAGCGATGGAGATTCCGTCGGTGGAGCTCGCGTACTTCGACCCGGACCTCGGGCGCTACGCCACGACCCGCAGCGTCGCGATCCCTCTCGACGTCGGCCCCGCGCAGGCTCTCGCGTCGACCCATGCCGGAGTCGTCCCCGACACCGTGAGCGGTCCGCCCTTGGCACCCAACGTGGATCTCGACGGCAAAGCTGTCGCGAGCTTGCGGCCCGCGTACACGCATCGAGGATTCTGGCTCGCGCAGCTGGCACCCCTCGGAGCGCTCGCGGCCGCGGCATCGCTCGTCGTCCGGCGGAGGCGCATCTCCGCGGACCCCCGACACGCCATGCGACGGCGGGCACGACACGCGCTCCGCAAGCTGGGCGCGGCCATGGACTCCGCCGTCGCCATGGGGGACGGCCCGGTCTTCTTCGCCGCAGCGCGCGGAGCCCTCCAGCAGAGGCTGGGCGCATCGTGGGGTATCGCGCCGGAGGCGATCACGCTCGTGGAGATCGAACGGCGCGTGAAAGGACCCCAGCTCGACACCCTACGGACGATATTCAACGCCGATGCCGCGCGTTTCGGCTTCGGCGCCCCCGCGGGGGATCTCGCACGGTGCCGCGACGAGGTCGGTCGCATTCTCGCACACCCGGAGGCCTCGTGATTCGCACCTGCCGTCACCGGATCGCGCGCACGTCACTCGCCGCGATCGTCGGTCTTGTCCTCGGGCTCTCCCTCGCGCCGCTCGCGGCCGCCTCACCGGCGCTCGACGCCGCCAACCGCGCCTTCGCCGAGGGTCACTATCCGGAAGCCACGAAGCAATACGAGGCGCTGATTGACAGGCAGGGTTACTCGGCGCCCGCGCTCTTCGACCTGGGCAACGCGTATCTTCGGGACGGCAAGCCCGTGGAGGCCATGTTGGCGTACGAGCGAGCCCGCTTGCTGGCCCCCCGCGACCCGGACATCGAAAGGAACTTCGAAGAAGCGCGCAAGGCGGCCGGCGTCGACGAAGACAGGGGTCTCGCGAGCCGCGCGGCCCACTTCCTGACCGCGAACGAATGGACGTGGCTGGCGACGGCGGCAGTTTGGCTCGCCGTCGCGGCCGGGGGCGGGGCAGCGTTGTACCCTCGCAGGCGAACGTGGCTGGCGCGTGCAACCTGGATCGGGGCGCTCGCGGGAACCATTTCGATCGTCGCCCTCGCCGAGTCGAGCGAAGACCAGCGCACGGGGTTGGTCCTCGACGCCGCGCCCGTCCTCGTCTCGCCGTTCGAGGGAGCGAAGAGCAGCTTCTCGGTGCGCGCCGGCAGCAACGTCGAGCTCGGGCGCGCCCACGACTCCTTCGTCCTCGTGCACGATCGGCGCGGGCGGTCGGGGTGGATGGAGCGCAGCGCGGTCGCTCCGCTCGTGGCGGATGGAGCTAGGTTGGGCGCATGAATCTCCTCGTGATCGAGGACGACGAGAAAATTGGGTCGTTCGTGACCCGCGGCCTTCAGCAGGAAGGACATCACGTCGACTGGATCAAGAACGGTAACGACGCGCTCTCCCAGGCACGCGCGGGTGAGCACGACGTGCTCATCGTCGATCTCATGCTCCCGGGCCGGGATGGGATCGACGTCATACGCCGCCTGCGCGCGGATCAGTTCTCGGCCCCCATTCTCGTGCTCAGCGCGCGGAGCTCGGTCGACGACCGTGTCGCCGGCCTGCAGATCGGGGCGGACGACTACCTGACGAAGCCTTTCTCGTTCGCCGAGCTCGCCGCGCGCGTGCAGGCGCTCGCTCGCCGCACCCGCGGGCCGAACACGGCCAGCGCGACGCACCTCGAGTTCGCCGACCTTACGCTCGATCTGCTGACTCGGCGCGCCATGCGTGGAGGGCGAACGATAGACCTCCACGCCAAGGAGTTCGCGCTCCTCGAGTACTTGATGCGCAATCCCGAGCGCGTCCTCAGCAAAACGATGATCCTCAATCGTGTCTGGGAGTACGCGTTCGACCCGCAAACCAACGTCGTCGACGTGCTCGTCAGCCGTCTGCGTACCAAAATCGACCGCGGCTTTGACGCGAAACTCATCCACACGATTCGTGGGGTCGGCTATGTCCTCCGGTCGGGTTGAGCGCGTCCTCCGCTCCATCGGTTTCAAACTGACGGCCTGGTACGTCGCAGTCTTCTTCCTGAGCCTCGCTTCCGTAGCGGCTGTGGGCGAGTACTTCATGGCCCGTGCCGTCAGCTCCAACGAGGAAACGCGCGTCGCGGCGCGCCTTCAGGAGTACCGCGTCGAGCTCGAGTCGGGAGGTATCGAAGGTCTGTCGCAGGCGGTCCTGGCCCGTTCCGGGTCCGATGAACGCGACGTCGTCGTCGTGAGCCGCGACGGTCGCGCGGTGTACGAGTCCGAGCCAGCGGCCTCGAAGACGGTATCTCGAGGGATGGGCTGGCGCGTCGCCGTCACCACGGTCACGGGCGATCTCGAGCTCCGCATCGGCCGTGTGGATACCCGCGAGCGCGAGCTCCTCCGACAAGTGCGCCGCGCCGCCATGACCGCCCTTGCAGCGGCGTTGCTGTTGGGCGTCGTGGGCGGCGGCGTGCTGACCCGCAGAGCCTTACGCCCGGTCGCGCAGCTCACGGAGGTCACGGAGAGCATTGTCCGATCCGGCGATCTCGACGCTCGTGTTCCGACGCGCGGCACGGGCGACGATCTCGACGAGCTCGCGACGCTCTTCAATCGTATGCTCGCCCGCAACGAGGCGCTCGTCACGGGCATGCGCCAAGCGCTCGACAACGTCGCCCACGACCTGCGCACCCCGCTGACGCGCGTGCGTGCGAGCGCCGAGCTCGCGCTGAAGAGCCCCGAGGACGCCGCCGCGCTTCGCGAGGCCGTCGCGGACTGCGTCGAAGAGTCGGACCGCCTCTTGTCGATGCTGCGCACGCTGATGGACGTCTCGGCCGCCGAAACGGGCGTCATGCACCTGGAACGTGCCCCCGTCCAGTTGGACCACGTCGCCCGCGAAGTCGTGGAGACGTACGAACTCGTGGCCGATGAGAAGGGCGTTCGCATCGTGTCGAGCCTCGAGCCGGCATCCGTCATCGGAGACGCGGTGCGTCTTCGTCAGCTCGTCGCGAATCTGGTCGACAACGCCGTCAAGTACACCGACGCGTCCGGACTCGTCGAGATCCGCACCCGCGTGACCGAGGGCTATGCCGAGATCGAAATACGGGACTCCGGCGTCGGCATCCCTGCGGAGGATCTGCCCCACATCTACGAACGCCTCTATCGCGGCGATCGGAGTCGGTCGCAGCCTGGGCTCGGATTGGGGCTGAGTTTCGTCAAGGCGATCAGCGAAGCGCACGGGGGCGCCGTCTCGGTGGCGAGCGCGCCCGATCACGGCTCCACGTTCACCGTCCGTCTTCCGGTGGCGGGACCGGCGGTTTGACTCCGCCACCCCGGATCCGCGAAGGCGCGGCTCACGCGCACGGCCGGGGAAGGGTCGCAGCCGCTCGAGACGCGCATTGAGCTCGGCGAGCTCCAGCCGTACGCGCTTGTTTGCGCGATCTTCACTCACGCCCGTGCGTTTTCATGCGAACTGAGCGGTCGTCGCAGTTCACCTGGGAGGGTTCGAGATGAACCGCTGGCTGGAATCCATTTTGTGCTCGGTCCTTCTGGTCGCAGTCGCCGGTTGCACCACCGGGCCATCGGCCGGTTCGGCGTCCGGTATGCAAACACCGACGCTCTCCGGCGACCCTACGGGTTCGGTCTCGCTCGCCTTCACCATTCCCGGTGAGGTCACGCTCAATCAGGTCAGCTACGTCGTGACGGGTCCGACGAATCTCTCCAATACCGTCGACGTCAGCCAAGCTCAGAGCGCCATAGGCTTCGTGGTTGGTCCGCTCAGCGCGGCTTCGGGCTATACGATCGCGCTGAGCGCCACGGACACCGTGGGCGACCCTTGCGCGAGCGCAGCCGTTCCGTTCGACGTGAACGTCGGCGCAATCACCCAAGTCACCGTGAATCTCGTCTGCGACACGCCGCCGAGTCCAACGATCGTCGTGGCGGACGCGGGAAGTGGATCGGTGGCGGTGAACGTGACGGTCAGCGTGGACGGAGGCGAGGCTGGAGCGCCAATCGTCTGTCCGACGATCGCAGGCATATCCGTGAGCCCGGCCGAGGAAATCGTCGGGGCGAGCAGCACGGTGACCGTCGTGACGGCGCCGCCTGGAGCTTCGGTCACCTATTCCGTCGTAGCCGTCGATCCGGGGGGGTCGGGCAGCGGCACGGTGGCGTCCACGGCCACAGGAGCGGTCTTCACCTGCAACTCCCCGGGACAAGTGAGACTTACGGTCGTCACGACGGCTCCCGGGTGCACCGACGAGTCGCTGTCGACTCTGATCACTTGCGAACCGATCGATGCGGGCGACGCAGGACCCGTCGATGACGCGAACCCGTGCCCAGATCTCGAGGTAACACCGACGGGAGCGTTCGACGGCACCACGTTGAGCACGCTCCACGGCGTGACGCGCATCAACGGGAACCTCACCATTTCGGGCACGAACGTGGTGACCCTGCAGGATTTGCAGTGCCTGGTGGCCGTAAGCGGGTCCGTTTCGATCACGTCGACCACCCTCGGCACGCTCTCCGGTCTGGACAGCCTCGGTTCGATCGGCGGCTCTCTTTACGTCGCGAGCAACCCCTCGCTGACGAGCGCGAGCGACCTCTCTGCTCTCCAGACGGTGGCCGGAGCCATCGGGTTCGAGAGCGACCAGGGGTTGACCAACGTGGCGCTGCCGGCACTCACCTCGGTGGGCACCTCGGGTCTGCCGGACGGCTTCAACGGCTCGGTCGTCTTCAACGTGCTGGCCAGCCTGACCAATATCGACGTGCATAGTCTCCCGACGACGCCCTCGAACGTCCAGTTCACAACCATCGGCTCACAAGCCGCCGGGCCGCTCGCGACGAACTTCGCGTCGCTGACGACCGTCAACGGGTCGTTGAACTTCGCCAGTGTGGCGAACCTCGACACCATGGCCGGCCTTGGCGCTCTGACGACCGTTCGCGGCTCGTTCACGTTGAATGGCCTCGCGTCGCTCCAAAACGTAGGCGGCCTGGGCGCGCTCGCGACGGTGGGCGCACCGGGGGTGGTGGCTTCGGTCTACATTGCGAGCAACCCGGCCCTGACCGACGTCACCCTTGCCGGACTCCAGACGGTGACCGGAGCGATCGGATTCGAGAGCGACCAGGCGCTGACCGACGCGGCGCTTCCGGCGCTCACCTCGGTGGGCACCTCGGGTCTGCCGGACGGCTTCAACGGCTCGGTCGTCTTCAACGTGCTGGCCAGCCTGACAAAGATTGACTTCCGAAGCCTCCCGACGACGCCCTCGAACGTCCAGTTCACGACCATCGGCTCACAAGCCGCCGGGCCACTCGCGACGAACTTCGCGTCGCTGACGACCGTCAACGGGTCGTTGAACTTCGCCAGTGTGGCGAACCTCGACAACATGGCCGGCCTCGGCGCTCTGGCGACCGTTCGCGGCTCGTTCACGCTGAACGGCCTTGCATCGCTC